>CALOFM010000015.1:0-103073 GCA_942492625.1 uncultured Gammaproteobacteria bacterium
GAATCTCGGTGAACTCACTAGATACTGCCGGCTACCGGCCCGAATCTCTCCGGCCTTCGGCCTGGGCATCGACGGTGTCAATTGCGAGGCGGATACGGATCCGCACGTGGAAACGCGCGCGCGATGCGCGCCCGATGTGTGGTCCAAGGTGGTATTCCTGAGCCCGCGTAACGGTTGACGGAGTAGTGACGGGCGAGATCGGACTCGGTCTTCTCGTCCCTCCCCGGCGTCGGCGGGGACGACATTGACGACGACGGCAATGGGCCTGCAGCGAAGCTGCCCGCACTCGCATTCGAAGACGGCGATGGCAAGATGAACTGCCTGCCGACTGACATTGGCGGCGGTCTGCTTGTCGTCAGCCAGTTCACACTGTTCGGCTCCGTCTGCATATGAACGCGACCGTCTTTTACCGACGCACCCCACCCGACCTTGCCCGCGAGCTCTACGAGCGTTTCGTCGCCTGGCGGCCGCCGCGCTCGGACGGCCGGTCGCCACGGGCCGCTTCGCCGAGATGATGAATGTGACGCTCGTGAACGACGGACCGGTGACGCTGATACTGGATACGAAGAGCCGCGATTGATTCCGACATCCGTGCAGGGCAGGTCTCCGACCTGCACAATTGCACCGGATCGGCGTGTCAAATACCCGCCCTACCTCGGCACACTGAGCGACCGTCCGTTGTCCTTCGGGCCCAGTCCCAGAATGAACTTCGCGGCGCCGGGCGCCCACTGACTGGCGTTTTCATTGGAGCCTGCAGCGTCGCCCCAAGCCTGACGGAGCATTTCGGTGTCGATGACGCTCGGACTGACGCTCAACGCTTCCGCCTGGATGGGTCGTTCTATCCCCTATGTTGGTAGGTCGGCGCTGATCCGCAACAAGAAGTCTGCTGGGCGCTACAAGGACCTAGCCGACGTGGAGGAGCTAGAGCGGGGCGAAAGCTAACGACGCAGCGCGCGGCGGCACGCGTAAAAGTGCACTGGGTCGACCAAAGCGAGACGGTCATGGACGCTACGGTGGCGGGCTATCTTGTCGGCGAGCTGACGGGTAACCGCGACGACCCGCTGACCAAGTTGCGAGTGCTCGTCGATGAGCAGCTGCGTTGGCACTACGCAGGCTGCAGCCCCGGCGACCCTGCTGACGCGCGCATCGAAGACGACCCTGGCCGCCGCCCGCTGTGCCGGGTCGGCTTCGAAGCGATTCACGTGTGGCTGCCCGGTGAGCAGACGACAACGATCGTCGAGATTGAGTGAACTCGGGGGCGAGCCGGGGTTAGCCCGCTTCTTGCAGAGCGCAAGCTTGGGCCCCTCCGAACGGGCGGGCTGTCAACTACAACCCCAACGACGAGGAGGACCAGATGGAAAACCGCTGTGAGAGCTGTGCGATGCCGGTCGAAAGCGGCCGCTACTGTCCGCATTGTGTTGACGGATTTGGCGATCTGCAGGCGTTCAACGAGCGCCTGCAGCGCATGGTCGAGCTGCGAGGGCGCCACTCGCCGGAGACCAGTCCGGAGCAACTTCGAGCCGAAAGCCTGCGCGGATCCGCTGGTCCTTGTCGATGGCGATGACGACCTGGTTCTCGATTCCCGGGGGCTCCGGGAGGGAAGAGGAAGATATAAGAGGGGGTGGTAGAGATTTCCAAGCAGACTCGCGGTATATGGAGAATTCGTGGTTTTCTCCATCGACATTGACCTGCGCGACTTGCCCGGCCACGGCGCTTGGGGGAAACTCACCAACATGACCGAGAGACTCGATAAGCTCGCAGCAGAGCTCGGACACCGGCTCCTGGAAGCCCGCCTCATGCTCGCCACCGCAGAGTCCTGCTCCGGCGGCTGGGTCTCCAAGGTGGTGACCGATATTCCGGGCAGCAGCAGCTGGTTCGACCGCGGCTTCGTCACCTACACCAACGGCGCGAAGCAGGACATGCTTGGTGTTTCGGCCGCCGCGCTGGACAGGCACGGCGCGGTCAGCGAGGAGGTGGCCAGGGAGATGGCACGCGGTGCTCTGGAGCACAGCCTCGCCGGCGCGGCGGTTGCCGTCACCGGAATTGCGGGCCCTGGCGGCGGCACCGAGGAAAAGCCGGTCGGGACCGTCTGCTTCGCTTGGGCTCTGGAGGGACGCGAGCCCTTGACCCAGCGCGTGCAGTTCGCGGGAAATCGGGAGGAGGTGCGCCACCAGTCGGTGCGTCTGGCCCTGGAGCGCATGCTCGAGCTGCTTGAGGACGGTGATTGAGCGCCTCTTTTTCGCCCTTTGGCCGGGGGATCAGCAGCGGTTGGCGCTGACCAGGGTTCAGCAGAAGTTACCGAACCATCCCGGAAGGTTGGCTCACCCGGAAGATCTCCACATTACGCTCGTATTCCTCGGCGATCTGGACCGGGATCGCCGCGCCTGCGCCGAGGAGGCCGCCGACCAGGTCTCGGGCACCCCTTTCGCGTTGTCGCTGGACCGCTTCGGATGTTTTCCGCGGGCGAGGGTCCTATGGTGCGGCGCCTCGGAGCGCCCGCAGCCGCTGCTGGATTTGCTGCACGCCCTCAACGGTGGCTTGCTGGGATGCGGCTTTCGTCCCGAGCGGCGCCCCTTCAAGCCTCACGTGACTCTGGCGCGAAAAGCGCGGCCCTTGCCGGCACGGGAGCTGACCCATCCCATTCCATGGCCCGTGTCGCAGTTTGCACTGGTGACCGCCCGGCCGGGTGAGCGGCCGCGTTACCGGCTGGTGCGTGAATGGTCACTGGTTTCATGACGCCGCTGCTCTCCTATGGGATAATCCGCGGTTTGTGGCGCTCGGCTTAGCCGGGCCGCCATCGGGCTTGGAAATTTCAAATCGCGCCGCTGGCGCACCTCGACTCCCCTTCAAAAGGGGCGAGGGCCTGGAGATCAAATGGACGACAATCGCAAGAAGGCATTGGCAGCCGCGCTGAGCCAGATCGAAAAGCAGTTCGGCAAGGGCTCGGTTATGCGCATGGGTGACACGGGTGCAGTGCGCAATCTGGAAGTCATCTCCACGGGCTCCCTCGGTCTGGATGTCGCCTTGGGGATCGGCGGCGTACCCAAGGGGCGCGTGGTCGAGATCTACGGACCCGAGTCCTCCGGCAAGACTACGCTCAGCTTGCACGTGGTCGCGGAGGCCCAGAAGCAGGGCGGGACCGCGGCCTTCGTGGACGCCGAGCACGCCCTGGATCCCTCCTATGCGGAGCGGCTCGGTGTCGACATGGACGAGCTCTTGGTCTCCCAGCCGGACACCGGCGAGCAGGCGTTGGAGATCACAGACATGCTGGTGCGCTCGGGGGCCGTGGACGTGGTGGTCGTGGACTCGGTGGCAGCCTTGACCCCCAAGGCGGAGATCGAGGGCGAGATGGGTGACACACACGTGGGTCTACAAGCGCGGCTCATGTCGCAGGCCCTGCGAAAGCTCACCGCCAACATCAAGCGCTCCAACGCCGTGGTCATCTTCATCAACCAGATCCGGATGAAGATCGGGGTCATGTTCGGTAATCCGGAGACGACCACCGGCGGCAATGCGCTCAAGTTTTACTCCTCGGTACGGCTGGACATCCGGCGCACCGGGGCCATCAAAAAGGGTGACGAGGTCATCGGCAACGAGACCAAAGTCAAGGTGGTCAAGAACAAGGTGGCGCCGCCCTTCAAGCAGGTCCATTTCGATATCCTTTACGGCGAGGGCATCTCGCGTGAGGGCGAGATCATCGATCTGGGCGTGCAGCAGGGCGTTATCGAGAAGTCCGGGGCCTGGTACAGCTATGACGGCAACCGTATCGGGCAGGGCAAGGACAACGTGCGCAACTTCCTCAAGGAGAACGCCAACATGGCGGGCGAGGTCGAGCAAAAGATCCGCGCCTTGCTGTTGCCGCAGGCCCCGAGTGAGGGGACGGGCCAGCAGCCGGCGGAGACTTGACCCTGGACCGGGACATCGGGCGCGACGCGCTCAGGCTTTTAGCCATACGAGAGCACAGCCGCCGGGAGCTTCAGCGCAAGCTCCTCTCCCGCGGCCATGCCGAGGATCTGATCGAGCAGCTGCTCGATGACCTGAGCAACCGCGGCCTTCTGAACGAAGAGCGGATGACCGAGGCCTATGCAGCCGAGCGTGTGCGCAAGGGCTTCGGGCCCGTGCGGATTCGCCAGGAACTGCACCGGCGCGGCCTGGTGGACGACCTCATCGATTCCCACCTCGATAAATCGAAGCAGGAGTGGTTGGGGCTGATGGCTGCCGCGCACGACAAGAAATTTGGACCCGCCCGCGTCTTTGACGCGAAAGAATGCGCACGGCGTGCCCGTTTCCTGGAATATCGGGGGTTTCCCGCGGACTTGATCGCCGCTTTCCTGCGCGGGGACGACGGGTCGTGAGGCCCCGGAGTCCCGAGCGAACCAGAGTTTTCATTTCCGCCTGAATTTTCAATTCCGAGTCTGTCCCATGAAGAGCAGCGCTGAGCTAAGAACCAGTTTTCTCGACTATTTCGCCGAGCGCGGACACCAGGTGGTGGCAAGCAGCCCGCTGGTACCGGCCAATGATCCGACGCTGCTCTTCACCAATGCGGGCATGGTGCAGTTCAAGGACGTCTTCACCGGCCGGGAGAAGCGCCTCTACAGGACTGCCGCCAGCTCCCAGCGTTGCGTGCGCGCCGGCGGCAAGCACAACGACCTGGAAAACGTGGGTTACACCGCGCGTCACCATACCTTCTTCGAGATGCTGGGCAACTTCAGCTTCGGAGACTACTTCAAGATCGAAGCGATCCGCTATGCCTGGGATTATCTGACGCAGGTGCTGGGCCTGCCCGAAGAGCGGCTCTGGATCACCGTGTACAAAGACGACCACGAGGCTGCGAGCATCTGGCTCGGCACCATCGGCGTGAGCGCCGAACGTTTTTCGCGCTGCGGCGAGAAAGACAACTTCTGGTCCATGGGGGATACGGGTCCTTGCGGTCCCTGCTCGGAGATCTTCTACGATCATGGTCCGGACGTGCCCGGCGGTCCCCCCGGATCCCCTGACGAAGAGGGTGACCGCTTCGTGGAGATCTGGAACCTGGTGTTCATGCAGTATGATCGAGACGCCGAGGGCAGGCTCACGCCCCTGCCGCACCCGTCCGTGGACACGGGTATGGGGCTCGAGCGCTTGGCGGCCGTCATCCAGGGGACCCACAACAATTATGATATCGACATTTTCCGCGCCCTGATCGGGGCCGCTGCGGAGCTGACCGGTTGCGCGGACCGACAGAGCAAATCCCTGCGGGTCATCGCCGACCATATCCGCTCTTCGGCCTTTCTGATTACCGACGGCATCACCCCCGGTAACGAAGGGCGGGGCTACGTCCTGCGGCGTATCATCCGCCGCGCCGTGCGGCACGGTTATCAGCTCGGCTGTGAAGAGCCCTTCTTCTATCGCCTGGTGCCGACGCTAGTGGTGCAGATGGGGGAGGCCTACGCGGAGCTGACCGCGGCACAAGCCCTGGTGGAGCGGGTGCTGCGCATCGAGGAGGAGCGTTTCGCCGAGACCCTGGAGCAGGGTATGCGCATACTGGAGCAGGCGATCGAGGGAATGGACGGCAGCCGTATCCCCGGCGGGACCCTGTTCAAGCTCTATGACACCTATGGCTTTCCCACGGATCTGACGGCCGATGTCGCCCGTGAGCGGGGCTTGAGTGTCGACATGGCCGGCTTCGAGCGCGAGATGGAGCAGCAAAAGGAGCGCGCCCGCGCGGCCAGCCAGTTCGGTGCGGCCCAAGGTGCGGTGCTCGAGCTGGAGGGGGAGACCGACTTCACCGGCTACGAGCAGCTCGCCGATCAGGCGACCGCCGTCGCCCTTTACCGTGGCGGCGAGTGCGTGGACAGTCTCGGTGTCGGCGAGGAAGGCCTCGCGGTGCTGGACGTCACGCCTTTCTACGCCGAGTCCGGCGGTCAGGTGGGTGATACCGGAACGCTGAAGACAAAGGGGCTCGTCGGTCAGGTCCTGGACACGCAGAAGCAGGGCCGGGATGTGATCGGTCACATCGTCCGTGTCCGGGAGGGAGAGCTTCACGTGGGCGACCGAGTGGATGCCCGCGTGGACAGGGAGCGCCGGCTTGCGATTGCGCTCAACCACTCAGCGACACACCTCTTACACGCTGCCTTGCGCGAGATCCTGGGCGATCATGTGCAGCAGAAGGGCTCCCTCGTCGGGCCGGGGCGGCTGCGTTTCGACTTCTCCCACTTTGAGCCCCTGAGCCGTGATCAGATCCTGGCCATCGAGCGACTGGTCAACCGGGAGATCCGCGAGAATCACATGGTCGAGACTCGGATCATGTCCCTGAAGGACGCCAAGGCATCGGGCGCCATGGCTCTGTTCGGCGAGAAGTATGCCGAGCAGGTGCGGGTGCTGCGAATGGGCGACTTCTCCACCGAGCTGTGCGGTGGCACCCATGTTCGCGCAGCCGGCGACATCGGGCTGTTCAAGGTGTTGGCCGAGAGCGGCATCGCATCCGGTGTGAGACGCATCGAGGCAGTCAGCGGCGAGGGTGCCCTCGACTGGGTCGAGGCGGACGAAGACCGTCTTCTGCGTCTCGCAAATCTGGTCAAAGGCGGGCGCGAGGACCTGGACGACAAGGTCGCACAGATTCTGGAACGCTCCAAGCGGCTGGAGAAGGAGCTTGGCGAGATCAAGGCCAAGCTGGCGAGCAGCGCCGGTGCGGATCTGGCCTCCCGGGCCGTGGACGTCGACGGCGTCAAGGTGCTGGCGGCGAAGATCGACGGGGTGGACGCCAAGGGGCTGCGTGACACCCTGGATCAGCTCAAGAGCAAGCTCGGCTCCGCGGTGGTGGTCCTGGCCGCCGAGTCCGGAGGCAAGGTGAGCCTGGTAGCCGGCGTCACCAAGGACCTTACCGGCCGTATAAAGGCCGGCGACTTGGTCAAGGTCGCGGCGCAGAAGGTGGGGGGCAAGGGAGGCGGCCGCCCGGATATGGCGCAGGCAGGAGGGAATGATCCAAGCGGACTTCCCGAAGCCCTCGGCCTGGTGGACGGATGGGTGCGAGAGAGGTTAGAGAATAGGGAATAGGGAATAGGGAATAGGGCTATTGTGATGCCGATTGAATCCATTGCCTGGCATGAGAGTCCCGAGCGCCAACGGGGAGCTCAATTAAAAGACGCCCGCGAGGCGTCCGTGCCCTTGGCACTGCGCCCTCAGCCCTCCAACCTGACACCGTAGGTATTCGTATGTCCCTGATCGTTCAAAAATACGGCGGTACGTCCGTCGGCAGCATCGAGCGGATCAACGCCGTAGCTGAACGGGTGAAGATCTTGCGCGATCGCGGCGATCAGGTCGTGGTCGTGGTCTCCGCCATGTCCGGAGAGACGGATCGTCTCCTGGGGCTGGCCAAGGCGATACAGGAGCAGCCCAATCCGCGGGAGATGGACGTGCTGCTCTCCACCGGCGAGCAGGTCACCATCGCCCTGCTCAGCATGTCACTGGAGCTCCACGGCTGCCCCGCCAAGTCCTACACCGGCGGGCAGGTCCACATACGTACGGACAGCGCCCACAACAAGGCGCGCATCCGGGACATCGACGGCGCCCGCGTCAAGGCGGACCTGGACGCCGGGCGAGTGGTGGTGGTAGCCGGGTTCCAGGGCGTAGACGATTGGGGGAACATCACCACCCTCGGACGCGGCGGCTCGGATACATCCGCGGTGGCTATTGCGGCTGCCCTGACCGCGGACGAGTGTCAGATCTACACCGACGTGGACGGCGTCTACACCACCGACCCCCGCGTGGAGCCCCGGGCGCGCAAGCTCGACCGCATCACCTTCGAGGAGATGCTGGAAATGGCCAGCCTGGGCTCGAAGGTGCTGCAGATCCGCGCCGTGGAGTTCGCGGGCAAGTACAAGGTACCTTTGCGGGTGCTCTCCAGCTTTCACGAGGGGGAGGGTACGCTGATCAGCTTTGAGGAGGAGACAGTGGAAGACGCCGTCATTTCGGGCATTGCCTTCAACCGCGACGAGGCCAAGCTAACCATACTGGGTGTTCCGGACCAACCGGGCGTGGCCCATAAGATTCTAGGTCCCATCTCCGACGCCAATATCGAGGTGGACATGATCATCCAGAACGTGGCCGCCGACGAGGCCACGACGGATTTTACCTTCACGGTCCACCGAAACGAGTATGGGCGGGCTTTGGAGATCCTCAACTCCACCGCGCAGATGCTGGCTGCGCGGGAGGTGATCGGAGACGAGCGGATCGTCAAGATTTCCCTGGTCGGAGTGGGGATGCGTTCCCACGCAGGGATCGCGAGCAAGATGTTCGCCGCCTTGGCGAAAGAGGGCATAAACATCCGAATGATCTCGACCTCGGAGATCAAGATTTCCGTCGTGGTAGACGAGAAGTACCTGGAGCTCGGGGTGCGGTCACTGCACGATGCCTTCGAGCTTCAAGAGGCCAGCTAGACCATAAAGCGTATCGATACCCGTACCGCAGGTAAGTAAATCGCAACAAAAAGGTCTTTGGCGTGGTCTGAGCTGTTGTTAGAATCGCT
This sequence comes from uncultured Gammaproteobacteria bacterium, assembly GCA_942492625.1. Taxonomy (GTDB): domain Bacteria; phylum Pseudomonadota; class Gammaproteobacteria; order Chromatiales; family Chromatiaceae; genus Thiosymbion. Next base: position 8,507 of record CALOFM010000015.1, read on the forward strand.
GCACGAGAAGTCTATTTCCGACTTCCGTGCTTGGTTGGCCGCGGACACGCCACCGCATGGCGGCGCGGGAGCGAGAACCGCAACGAGCAGGTGACGTACCGCGTTCTGGAAAAGGAAAGTAGGGAGATATTTTCATGTTGATACTCACCCGTCGGGTTGGTGAAACCCTAAATATCGGTGACGACGTTACTGTGACCGTCCTCGGCGTCAAGGGAAACCAGGTGCGCATCGGTGTAAACGCGCCGCGCGAAGTGGCCGTGCACCGAGAAGAGATCTACGAGCGCATAAAGCGGGAGAATGCGGATAAGGCCGCGGCACAGCAAGGTGACGGCGGCTCCGAGCCCGCGCTTTAAGCTTCACGAGATCAGTAGTAAAAAACGGTGGGCGGGGATATACTCCCCGACCCGCTGAGCAAATTTAAGGTTGCCGCCGCGTCGGGCACCGTTCGTGGCGGTTACCGGTTTCGGTACTCAAGCGTCACCGCGAGGTGGCGGGAAAACCGCGGCTTCGCGCTAGCGCTCGCTTGTGGGTGTTTTCTAAGTACCGGAATCGAGTCCATATTCGGAGAGATGGCCGAGTGGCTGAAGGCGCTCCCCTGCTAAGGGAGTATGGGTTAAAAGCCCATCGAGGGTTCGAATCCCTCTCTCTCCGCCATTTGCAAATCAATAGGTTAGAGCATTACCCCGTGCGCAGGGTAACGCCGGGGTATCAACGTCGCGTCGGGGAAAAGAAAACCCCGGCCACCAAGTGACCGGGGTTAAATGTGGCAGCTAGCTTACCGCCAAGAGGTTGACGCAACTGGCTCGTCGCGTCGGAGGGAACTACTTAACTCATTCTGCGGGCACAGTAGACATAGAGGCGTCCAGGCATCTGCTCTTTTGCTTGAGCATGGGGAACGGGCGCCCCCAGATATTCTTCCACAGGATTATCCGACTGCATCATGCATTGCGCTTGCTCAGCGGGCATAACGGTCCCCTGAAACCGGGCAAGACCGGTACGGGCCATTGCCTGCGCCACAAGGTACTGCCAAGCCTACCCCCCAACCTGTGGGCGTACCTCGGCTTCGGTCTCCACTAGCCAGTCATAGTCCATCACTTCGCAGGGGTCCGAGTGGCCCAACACATCGCACCACACGAGCTTCACGGGATTCTCGCGAGTGGCAAACCGAGCCATCGTTGCCGCGTCCATCTCTAGGCCGATAAATTTCATGATCTATCGTATTCACCGATCATCCGTTTAAGCGTAGCCAACGGCAGCAAGCCGGCCAGGGTAATGAATCTCCCAGCCTGTAAGTCTGCGACTGGAATATACGGAACAATGTAGTCAGCAAGTTTGGCAATACGGATGCAGAACGCCGCATCAATACTGAACACTTTTGCTTCCCGTACATCCTCACTTGCGAAGGGATCAGCCAGTCTGTTGGAATCCAACGCACGGGCCATATTGAATCGGGCGCTAATAAGATTCGGAGCTAACAGAATCGCCGCTGGGGCGTGTGCATCGGACCCACCCCAAACCCCCGGAGACAGGTACGTAAGCTCGGCACGCCGTGGGTAAAGCTTTACCTTGGTCAGGGTTAACGCCACCGGGGCAACCAGTGCAGCCGCGACCAGTGCGGCCCCAATGTGCCTCATCTCGTGGAGCAATGCCTCCGGGTCTTCAATAATGAGTCGGGGTACCGGGTATTTCCTCTTCGGGCAGGATCGTGGTATCGGCGATCACGTCGATAGCGTGGAGGCTTACTTCGATAAAGTTCTTGGCCAACCACCAGAGGTTATCGAGGTCAAGACCATGTTCCTGAGCAAGCAAGTGGGCATCTTGTAGATCATCCATCCACAGGAAGCTATTGAGGGCGCCAGTTCCGCCGCGAACGTGATGCTCATAGGCAACCCCGGCTAACTTAATCCTGCAGAGGTTTTCAGGGCTTACCTCTGTGGATGGGTCTATCCGGCAAAGGCCACCGACAGGGGGCAAAAAGATCTCGGATTGAACGCCCAAGATCTTGCCTTGAAAATAGTGAGCGACTTCATGGCGCAATACGTGACCACTAATCATCGTGATATTTCTCCAGCAGGAGGCTCGCCGCGATCATGTTTTTATCATCCTGATCCTTGATCTCATCGAACACATCCTTGAGCGGGGTATCTGCACCGACCGGGAGAACCCCTTTCCTCAGATCGATCACATACGTTGTAATCCAGTCACGGATCTGCAGGGTTAGCTGGCAAATCTCATAGACGCGGGCACGGGTTGCGTCGAATGGGATAGCAACGTCATTGATGCCCAAAGATTCCAAGCCATCCTCAACGTCCACAAAGTTCGTCAGCGCGCGGATCGCCAGGCTGTTGTAGAGGGCTCCACCAGGGGGATCGCTGAAATTCAGGGGAGGCGTGCAGTTCCAACCTTAAGCGCCATCCCGCAACCAGCGGCGATTCTGGCAATGCGTTGCCCGACACCGAAATACTCTTGCTCGATTGCAGAACAGACGGTGAGGCGCATATCCTTTTGATAATGGTACCCAGTGATTTCCATGAGACGGGCTTTGTTGGTGCTAATGGCAGCGTAGGCTCTGGCGCCGAGGGTAGCCGTCCCTTCCCATTCTGCGACTAATTGCTGAAATTCGGATTCCAACTGTTCCATTAGATGGTTCCCTTCACTCAATTGCCGGATGAACCGTTGTGCGAGGGACCGGTTTTGGTTGGCAAACCGCTGCTCTATCTCGGACGTGTGCTTTTCCAGGGACAATGCGGCTTGGTCCTGCACATCCTTTAGGGCACGCGCTATCCCCTGTAGATGAGCACGATTGGTTTCCTGCTGCTCAGCTTTCAGGTCACGCAGGGCTCGCCCTGTCGCGTGGACAACGCCTTGGAGTTGATTTTCTTGTGGCATGTCTTTACACCCTGTACCCGCGAGCCCTGTACCCTTCTTTTCTCGCTTCCAGTGCATGGGCAGGGCAGAGGTCCATCCCGTTCTCTTTCTCGAATGCAGGCTCATCGCAGAACTCGCATATCGCGGTGATCTGGGTATCGCTCTCAGCGACAGCCCGCGATCCAATAGTTTTATGAGATGAACGTTGGTTGAGCCAGTTAGTAAACTCTGTCCTGGGATATCGCACTGTTCTATCGGAAAGCTGGATGAACGCTGGGCCTTGGCCCGTGTCGCGCCAATTGCGGAGTGTAGCGACTGAAACGTTCAGGATGCCGGCGACGTCTGCGGGAGTGTGGTACGTCTTCATGTGGATGTCTTTAGCAAAATACTACTGATACCGATATTAGCATAGCTTATGCCTAATAGCCATAGGGCCGCGTAGGCGGACCGCTGGCGGCTTTGGGGGCCAAGGCGGTAGGGGTGGGGGCAGGGGTAGGGCCTGCAAGACCGCTAAAACGGCCATTTACAGGGCGCAAATGGGCAAAGGGGGCGTCTGGCAGGGGGGGCGTGCTGGCGGGCAGGTTTAGGGCTAGGGCTTGAGGGCAGGCTACCGGCTACAGGAACGCGGGCTATCACGTCGCGTGAATGATTCCCCCTCCACAGGTGGGGGGGTACGGCTACCAGCGGGCATGGGTGGGTGTTGCTTCCGACACCGGCGTATTTTCCCAGACTGCGGTACCGTCAGCGAGCCCGTGGAAACGCCCGGTATCGACCCATTTCTGCCCTTCAAGGACGACTTCCCTTCGATCCGCTTTGCCGCGGAAGCGGACCTTGTGCACAACCGAGCAGATGCCCGAGACCGGTCAAAATCGGGAGAGTTATTCGCGAAGACTTGAGCCGGCTCAACAAAACCGCTTCAGTAAATAAACATACGCTAACTTTCCGGCATCCTCGCGTACCGGAATCCGGCCAGATACTTATACTTTAGGTTGACCGGTGAACGGGCGTTCATCGTTTGTAGGTTTGTAGTAGAAAGTAACAAGGAGTAGCGCCATGACAAGAACCAAGCGTTTCCTCTTAAGTGCGGTGGTTGCCGGATCTACCGCCCTCGTCTCACTCCCCGCTGACGCGTTCTTCGGCATGATGAATAGCATGTTCGGCGGCTGGGGTGGTTGGGGCGGCGGCTGGGGCGGCTGGGGCTATCCCGGCTATGGCTGGGGTGGCTATCCCGGCTACGGCTGGGGCGGCTATCCCGGCTATGGCTGGGGCGGCTATCCCGGCTATGGCTGGGGCGGCTATCCCGGCTACGGCTGGGGCGGCTATCGCGGCTATGGCTGGGGCGGCTATCCCTATGGCCATGGCTGGGGTTACCCCTATGCCGGTTATCCGGTCCTGACGCCGCCGGTGGTTGCCACCCCGCCTACCGCTACTGCTGAAAAATAAAATCAGCTAACCACTTGCCTCCCCGCACACTCTTTGTGGGGAGCAAGCGCGATTCCAGGGCTCGTTCGTCTTCGTTCCGTCCTTCAATGCGTACGCCGCAACCCGCCAAGCGCTTGGGTGGGGACAGACATCGACTGCGCGCATTCCCGGTTCCCGGCCCGTCCGGTTGCCGGCACCGTCCTGTCGCCTCACGTCCGTGTCACCCGACGGTTGGGGCTCGACTCTGGTGTTGGGCACGGAGCCGCCGTGCAGCTCGCGCAGGGCGCAGGATGGACCCGCCGCTCGGCGGATTGAAGGTGTCACTGGCCTTGCATATCCTGCCCTGAAATGCGCGTGATTCCACCGACGCTTATGGCCGGAGTAGGTAGTTGCACGCGCGCAGCCGGGAGCCGCCGACTGAGATTGCATCGAAAAGCGCATTGGACGGGATCGGCTTTCGCTCGCTGGCTTTGCCTATCGTCCTTATTTCGGCTAAGCAATAGCGTATAGCGCAGTGCCTTATGGAAATGTGGAGCGTAGAAGGGCTACGCTATTTTGAGGTGGAGGTGGAGGTGGAGGTGGAGGTGGAGGTGGAGGTGGAGGTGGAGGTGGCGTCGGAGGAAGGAGCTTGCTACTGCGGTACTGTTTGCTGCGTACCAGCCATCCACCGACGCCAAAATGTACGGGCGGCGGTGCTGCACTGTTACGATTCAATACGCTTCGCGAAACCCGTGCTGCGCAAATGCACCTCCCTGTGCATTACACCGCGTTCAGATTGGCAGATTCTCTTACTTGGTCTCGGCGGGAGTCGGAGCTGCCGGGGCAGCCGGAGCGGCGTACGGATAGCCACCGCCATAGTAGGGAGCGCCGTAGCCACCGCCCCAGGGACCGCCGCCATAGCCGCCGCCCCAAGGGCCGCCGCCATAGCCGTAGGGGCCGTACCCGTAATGATCATAATAACGGTTGCGCCCGCGACCCCAACCACGACCGCCGCCGGACATGTTCATGTTGAAGTCGCCGTAACCGTCGCCCATCATGTCGTTCCACCAGTCGTTGCCGCCGCCCCCGTAACCCGGACCACCGCCCCAGGGACCCCCGCCCCAGAAGGCGGAAGCAGAAGCGGAAACGCCAAGAAGGGCGGCGATAGCAGCAGCAGTAGCAAGCTTTTTCATTGAGTATTTCCTCAGTTGTATGTGTCTGAATGATGCAGGTGGGGACATCTTTGTGCGCCACCTCCAACCAGCACAGTATCAGTGTTTGCGAATATACGCAACTTCCGTGTTTCCGTATGGTCCGCTTTGAGAGTGACACCTGCCGGTCACTCGAACGATGTCAAAGGCAGCGTTTGGCCGGAAAGAGACCGTCGAGCCCCCCGCTGATCTGCGCCCGTAAGATTCCCTGACGTTCGCCTCGAACGCCTTCAACTACGTTCTGATTCGTCTCGTACGTATCCGCAGCAAGAACCCCGATTCGATGGTCGAGGACTATGAGTCGCTATTGTCTGTTTCTAGCCGAACCAAGACCGTAGAACCCTGCGGCTGCGACGGAGATCGAAACAACGGTTGTTTTCGCTCAGCGTCGAGTTCGGACGAAGAATGTCAAAGAATGACAAAAGCGAAAACGCGTGTACCAGCTTAGTAATCGGTTCGTCGGGAGCAGAAAGACTGAAAAATCAGTTGCCAAAAACGGTTTCCCAGGAACGGGCAAGGTTCTTGCACTTTTTGTTTGTAGACACCATAGAACAAATGCGGCCATTTCGCGGAGCGGAAACGATTGACGAAAATTACCTACCGCACGCTCGTGAGTAGGCAGCTGAGAAAACCAAGAGAGGTTCCGCCAGCAGGCAGGGTTGTAGCAGCGTCAGGTAGAAGAGATTAAGAGTCGTTTATCCGGCTTCCCAGAGTACGCGATTGAATTTCGGAATCTTTTTCGGCCGTCCCTACACAGGACTCCTTCCAATGAGACTATTAGCCAGAATGACGAGACTCGCGGGGCATTGGGTGGACGCTTCTTATACCAAAGACGCAGTTATCACCACCGAGCAAGGTAAATCCCCAGTGCTTCTAATCGATAGCAAGCCCGTACCACCAGACACCGCGAACAGGGTCCACTACGAGGTCTTGAAAGCGAATGATCGAGAGCTTGAGATGCTCAACCGTCGCGATTGCCGCTTTGTTTTGAACGGGGTAACGAGTAAGTGAAAGTTTGGTGGGGCGTTGCCTCCGCAACGCGAAGCTGAAGGACCACCAGAGAGCTTCTTCGGATCTCCGAGCAATCATTGGGTGCAGATACCAAATCCGCATTTGAAGCAGTTCCCATTTTTCACGATGCCAATAGCGTATTGTTGGCAGCTCGGCCTGCAAATTGCTCACTTTTGATCACTGTCATCAGGGTTAAGGACCGCCGGTGGCTGACTACGGAGCATTGACGACGACTCTTAAGCTTGCCCCCTGGAGTAGATGACTAAAAAACCCGGGGCACTTCTCCAAGTGCAGATCAACACGAGCACAAAGGCTTTGACGCGAAGTCGGAACAGTCTTTATGAACCGCCGCCGCAGCGAGCGAAAAAAGACAGGCGTGCCTTTTGACGTTTATTGTCGAAATCGCCGATTGGGGCGTTTTTGGACTCAAAACCTCAGTCAAGAAGGTCTCTTTTTAAACACAGGATCGATCGAACTTCCCAAGAAATCATCGATTCTCGACCTGTGCTTCCAGGCCAAGGGCACGGAGCATTGCTTGCGTGGGATCGTGGTATATCGCGTCCATGGCCAAGGTTTCGGGATCCAACTCGCATATTGGCGGACTAGCGACCGCGCAGCGCATTCAGCTTACTTGCAACTCATCCGACGTAACAGATTGTCGCCGATCACTTAAGCGATTCTCGGTGAATCTCACTCGTGTTTCCTCTCAGCAAGCTCGGTATATTGCGGGCTCCACAAGCCCACTTGCTACGTCCGCGAAGTGAATTGTTGCGGAAGTAACAAAGCGAAGCACTAATGACCGTTTATGGCCGGTAGCGGCTTCGCCTTTTCCCTTCGCAGCGTGTCAGGACATCTTGCGCCGCTGAACTGCAGGCAACACGTCAGAGGCAATCGCCCTGACTCTTGCCATCGCGCCTTGCAGAACTGTATCGGAGGCAACACCGATCTAAGGCGATTCCTGTCAAATCTCGTACCACCTTGCGTGTCTTTTCGCCCCGCTTCGGTGTTCGCTTCGGCGAAAGTCAGCCCAGCGCAGGCAAAACGTCCGTCTTCGAGAAATCGTCGCCCTTGAACAGCAACGGAAGGCCCGAGGACTTCGACAGCGCGTACGCGAAGCAGTCGCCGAAGTTCAGGCGTGCCGGATGATTGCCCTTGCCGAAGTCGAGATAGGCTTGGCGGGCAATGTCGGCATGCTCGCGGCTAACGGCCTCGACGCGGATGTCCGCCCGCGAGACCAAAGCATCAAACTGCCTACCCGCCGTTGCTCCGATCTGATTGTCGACGACGATTCCCGCCTCCAGGTCGGCGCTCTTGATGTTTAGTGACATTCGAATTCCGCCTTTGTAGAATGATCTTCTACCCTTCTACCATCAGCTCTTACTTGGGGCCAACTACGGTTAGACGATGGGTTTCCTTTTGAGGTTTTAGATGAGTGACGGGTCTCCCGGCGACCCGGATCCCGGGGAAGGAGCCGCTGTTCGTCTTGCGACAGGAGGTTGTTCCGCGTCTGTCGCACTTGCGACAGAAGCGCTTTCATCCGGGGTGAAATCGTAAGAAAAACAATCGGAAATGCAGGTGGTTCCGACTAGGCACGCGTCTTGCTAAATGGCTTCCAGAACCATTTCGAATCACCGGGGCCAAGGTGCCCGACATTTCTGGAGGCCAGCCGATGGAGCTGAAAGTCCTGGGGCAAGACACGCCGGCGCAGCCGGGGGCGGGCGGAGGATGCGCTTCGAGCGGGTGCGGTAGCAGCCCCGATGGGAGCAATTCTCAGCTTTCCCACCTGCCGGACGCGATCCGGGAGAAGGTGCACAACCATCCCTGCTATTCAGAGGAGGCGCACCACCACTACGCCCGGATGCACGTGGCCGTCGCTCCTGCCTGCAACATCCAGTGCCACTACTGCAACCGCAAGTACGACTGTGCCAACGAGTCCCGCCCAGGCGTGGTTTCGGAGCTGCTGTCCCCGGATCGGGCCGTGAAGAAGGTCATGGCTGTGGCGGCCAGCATCCCCCAGATGACGGTGCTCGGCATCGCCGGTCCCGGAGATCCGCTGGCCAATCCGGAGCGCACTCTCTCGACCTTCCGGGAGCTCACGGATAAGGCCCCGGACATCAAGCTTTGCGTCTCCACCAACGGATTGGCGTTGCCCGACCTGGTCGACGAGCTGTGCGAGCATAACATCGACCATGTGACCATCACCATCAACTGCGTGGATCCCGAAGTGGGCGCCAAAATCTACCCCTGGATCTTTTGGAAGAACCGCCGGATCAAAGGGGCCAAAGGAGCGAAAATTCTGATTGAGCAGCAGCAAAAAGGACTTGAGATGTTGGTCGAGCGGGGCGTCCTGGTCAAGGTCAACTCGGTCATGATCCCGGGCGTGAACGACGAGCACCTCAAGGAGGTGTCCAAGATCGTCAAGGCCAAGGGTGCGTTTCTGCACAATGTGATGCCACTCATCGCCGAGGCGGAGCACGGTACCTTCTACGGGGTCATGGGGCAGCGCGGTCCGACCCATGATGAGCTCCAAGCGCTCCAGGACGAATGCGCCGGAGACATGAACATGATGCGGCACTGCCGCCAGTGTCGGGCCGATGCCGTGGGCCTGCTCGGCGAGGACCGGGGGGCCGAGTTCACCATGGACAAGATCGAGGATATGGAGATCGATTACGAGAAGGCCATGGAGGCGCGCAAGCAGGTGCATGCCGCCATTGAGGCGAACCGCGAGGCGCAGAGAAAGCTGTCCCCGGAGGGCTTCGTCTCTCTTGCCCAGATCAAGGGTGCGCGAAAGAAGGAGACACGCCCGGTACTGATGGCGGTGGCCACCGAGGGCCACGGCCTGATCAACCAGCATTTCGGTCACGCGCGGGAGTTTCTGGTCTACGAGGCCAGCGCCACGGACGTGCGCTTCATCGGTCACCGCAAGGTGGATCTCTGCTGCTCCGGCGGCGACACCTGCGGCGATGCGGAGACTGCGCTGCAAAAGACGATCCGAGCCCTTGAGGGCTGCGAGGCGGTGCTCTGCTCCAAGATCGGCTACGAGCCCTGGGGCATGTTGGAGGATGCCGGAATCACTCCCAACGGCGAGCACGCCATGGAGCCTATCGAGGAGGCGGTTGCGTCCGTCTACCGTGAGATGGCGGAGGCTGGGGGGCTGGCGGCGTTTACACCCTCGAAGTTGCGGATGAGTGCCTGAAAAGCGGGGCCGGCTGCGAATCTGCGCGCTGCGCTTCGCCTTTCCACCCGCGCAGGTCGTTTCAAAAACAGATCAAAAGGGCTGTATCCATGGCATTCAAGATCGTCGAAGGTTGTGTGAACTGTTGGGCCTGTGTGCCCCTATGCCCCCGTCAGGCAATCTACTTGCCAGATGGCGCGGCCGTTTCGTCCGGGCCACATTTTTTGATTGATGAGAAGAAGTGCACCGAGTGCGAGGGCGACTCCACCGAGACCCAGTGCGCAAGTATCTGTCCCGTCGAAGGGGTCATTCTGGATGGCTGCGGGATGGCGGTGAATCCGCCGGGATCGCTGACCGGGATTCCTCCGGATCTTATGGCGGCGGCCATGGCCGAGATCCAGGCTCGTTAGCGTCCAGCCGCAGGAGGATCAGACATGTCTGCTGCGAATCCACGACCGACGACTGCGTTCTCTGAGACCGGGCAGGACGCCTTTTGCGCTCCTCCGAGGGTTGCCTGATGCACTTGATCCCGGAGTCGAAATCCGCAAAGGGCCGAGCCGACGCCGCTGTCGATGTCTCGCGCCATCGCGTCTCCGTAGAGGTTGCTCCCGGGGTCCATTGGATCGGTGCCCTCGACCCGACGCTGCGGACCTTCGACATCATCCTGCGCACCGCCAACGGTACGACTTACAACGCCTATGCCATCCGCGGCAGCGAGGGTGTGGCCATCGTCGACACGGTCAAACGCGAGTTTTCGGACGAGTTCTTCGCCCGCCTGGAGTCCTTCGCCCGCTACGACGAGATTCGCGCAATCGTGCTCAATCACCTGGAGCCGGACCACAGCGGGGCGTTGCCAGAGCTGATGCGTCGCGCACCGAAGGCCCAGCTCTACATCTCCACGCGGGCCACCTCCATGCTCAAGGCGCTGCTCAAGCCGAAGGAAGCCGATCGGCCCTTCGACTACGCCACCGTAAGCACCGGCGACGAGGTGAGCTTGGGTGATCGCACGCTCAGGTTTCTGCACACGCCCTTCCTGCACTGGCCCGATACCCAGTGCACCTACCTGGTCGAGCAGCAGGTGCTCTTTTCCGGGGACGTTTTCGGCTGCCACTATTGTGACAGCCGCCTGTTCAATGATCGGGTCGGGGATTTTCGTTTCTCCTTCGATTATTACTATGCCCACATCATGCGGCCCTTCAAACAGCATGTGATGGATGCACTCAAGCTGATCGAGCCCCTCGCGCTCAAGATGATCGCCCCGACCCATGGTCCAGTCCTGCGCGACCGGCCGCGCCGCTACGTCACCCATTACCGGGAGCTGTCGACATCCAGTCTGGCAGAGGACATCTGCAGTCAGGAGAAGACGCTGATCGTCTTCTATATGAGCTCCTACGGGAACACCGCCCGCATGGCCGAGGCCATTCGCGCGGGCGCGGAGGAGAAGGGCGGGGTGCGCGTCTCCCTCTACGATCTGGAGGGCGGTGAGACCGATCCCTTCGTCGATCTGATCGAGGCCGCGGATGCCCTGGCCTTCGGCTCGCCGACGATCAATGGGGATGCGGTCAAGCCGGTCTGGGACCTGCTTTCTTCGCTCGCGGTGGTCAACCTCAAGGGGAAGATCGGCGCGGCCTTCGGTTCCTTCGGCTGGAGCGGGGAAGCGGTGAGGATGATCGAGGATCGTATGCGGGGGCTCAAGATGCGTATCCCGATCAACGGGCTTCGGCTGAAGCTCATTCCCACGGACGAGGAGATCGAAGGATGCCGCGACTTCGGCCGCAACCTCTCCGGCGCGCTGCTCGGCGAAAAGACCGAAGGTGGGGTCATCGATTTCGCCGACCTCGCTTGATGCACGTTCCCGAGTTCCGAAGCGCAGGACCGAATACCGAATCGAGACAAAAACAATCCACCCTCAACGAGGGGGAGACAGGTTCCGAATCGTCAACCAGATATCTTAGGAGTCCGACACTATGCCAAAAGCAAAGATCACGTTCGAGGACATCGAGCAGACCGTCAATGTTCCCGCGGGCACCCGCGTCATCGAGGTCTCGGAAAAGATCGGGGCCGGCATCATCTACGGTTGCCGCGAGGGAGACTGCGGCACCTGCATGATGCATGTCACCGACGGCTGGAACAATCTCACCGAGCCGTCGGTGCTCGAGGAGAAGATCCTGCGCGAGAACATGGCCAGCCGTCACGATCGCCTTGCCTGCCAGGCGCAGATCCTTGGCAACTGCAAGGTCAAGCCCGCCTAAAAACCGCAGCGCTTCCGGAGAACCCTCATGGCCCTAGTAACTTTCAGCAATACCGAATACAAAGACAAAACCGTCTACGCCGTGGCAGGCAGCCACACAGAGACCGTCCTCAAGCTCGCCAAGGAGCACAAGGTCCCCGTTCAGTTCGACTGCCAGGACGGTGAGTGCGGCCATTGCCTGGTACGCGTGACCAGTGTCGATGGCAAGGGCCGCATGGGCGGTCCCCTGACCGAGAAGGAGAAGACAGTCCTGCGCGAGCTGGGCAAGATCAGCAAGGAGCAACTGGAGCAGATGATCGTCGACGACCTGCCGAGCGAATGGCGCCTGGCCTGTCAGATGATCGTCCGCGACGAAGACCTGCTCGTGGAGTTCTGAGCGTGTCTGCCCTCGCCGTGGCCGCGGCCGATCCTGCGACAGGAATTTACGGTGAGCTCATGTCGCGGGCCTTGGGCGACGGAAACGATCATGTGCTCGCCTGTATGATCACCAGTCGGCAGGCGGGCAGGGGCTCGATGCCTGCCCGGTTGGGTCTCGCGCCCGCTGCGTACCGATGTTTGATGGAGCACCACTTTTCGGACGCGGCCATGCTTGTGCTGACGTTGGAGACGGAGGTGGTCGTCGATGAGCGTACAGACGAGGTCGGCGACTTGGTGCGGCTGATGCTGATCGACAAGGCCGGCGATTCGCCGTCAGAGGTATGGATGGCGCAGGTGGTCGCGAGCGGCTGCATGGGTTCCGACCACCTCTGGCAGGACCTCGGGCTTTGGTCGCGGGCGGACCTGACGGAGCTGATGCGCCGCAATTTTCCGTCCCTGGCAGGGCGCAATGTAAAGGATATGAAGTGGAAGCGCTTTCTTTACAAGCAGCTGTGCGAGGCGGAAGGGATTTATACCTGCCGCGTACCTTCCTGCGAGGCCTGTGTGGATTACCATGTTTGCTTTGGACCCGAGGATTGAGACCAGCTCGCTCCTGACGACAAGCGAGCCCAACATCAGCCTGAAGTCCCGGGCCGTCGGGGCCTATCTGGGACTGGCCGTTGGCGATGCGCTTGGGGCGACTCTGGAATTTCTCACCCCGCGCGAGATCCGGGATCGCCACGGCGTTCACCGGGACATCGTCGGCGGCGGCTGGCTTCGCCTACGTAAGGGGCAGGTCACCGACGACACGGAGATGAGTCTTGCGCTCGGCGGTAGCATTCTGGATGCTGGAGGAGTCGATCCCCGAGCGGCGGCGGAGGCGTTCAGTCTCTGGATGCGCTCCAAACCGGTGGACATCGGTAGCACGGTGAGGCGTGGCATTTCGCTATACCGCCGCACCGGGGAGACCCAGCTGCCCGAGAGCGAGCAGGATGCCGGTAACGGCGCCTGTATGCGCTGTCTGCCGGTCGCCCTTGCCTACCTTGGCGACCATGATTCGGCCGTCGCCGAGGCGGCTCGGTGCCAGTCCCATGTCACCCACCACAATAGCTTGGCGGATCTGGGTACCCTCACCGTCATCCGGATGGTCCAAGCCGCTCTTTTGAACGGCGGTCGCGACGAGCTCAAACGCCTAGCGGACGACCTCGCCGCGGCACGGCCGCAGTATCGGTACGACACCAAGCGCATGGAGAACCCGAGCGGTTATATCGTCGACACCCTGCATGCGGTCTTCCAGGCCCTGTTCGCCACCAATGGCTTCGAGGCTGCGCTCGTGGACGTGATCAACAGGGGCGGGGATTCCGATACCACGGGTGCCATCCTGGGCATGATCGCCGGTGCCCTTTGCGGGGTTGGTGGCATACCCCAACGTTGGTTGTCCGCGCTGGATAGGGAGGTGAGTGCCGCCTGTCTGGAGCAGGCGGAAGCCCTTTTGCGTCTCTCCCCGTTTTGCCGAGGCTGCGCCTAGGAGCCTATCCGACTTACGACTGTTCTACTGCGGAAGCGCGGTTGCCGGTCCGATTTCCGCCGCGATCTCGTTAAATAGGGCAGGCTATTCGCCTCGATCGCGACGAAAATCGGTCTCAGCCCCGCGATCCCTCGCTACGAACGCGCAAGCCGGACAGGCTCCAAGCCGACGAAGTCCGCTATCGGCACCTTGCTTCTTGCACCTCGCTGACGTCCTCTGTGCCGAACCCGGCCGCCCGCAGCAGATCATGGATGTCCGCTTCTACGACTTGGATACCTTTGCTCCGGCAGAAACGCCGTTCCTTTTCCGTCGCGTCCGCGATCAAGGCATAGCCCGACGGGACGCTGGACGCATAGATGATGTCGGACAGCACCATGCGTTCGGTGTCCCGCAGCAAGCGCAGTCCCAGGAACAGGTACTGACGATTGCGGCGGTAGAGCTTGAGGAAGTCAGGGATCGCAAAGCCGCCCATCAACTCGGTGATGTAGTCCACGTAGTCCGCGTCCGAAGCGATATAGGTCGAGTCCGGTCGAGGGCTGCCCATCGGCTTGAACAGGATCGGAAGCTTTGTATCGATCTCTTGCCGCTCTACCTCGTGGTAACTCCCGCCATCGTAGTGATGGATGCGGAAGCGGTAGTCGGTCCCGCCCACTCGGGAGATGCCCCGCACCAGCGTATGCGGCGTATGCCCATATGAGTCCTGCAGCTGTGTGTCCCGATTGATGTCGATGACATAGGGTGGGCGAATCGATCCAATCCAGTCGTGAACCGGGGAACGGGTCCAGTTTCGGTCGTCGCCGTAGGTGGCATCCAGGAATCGGGTCACAGCTCCGCGTCCGCGCTTCAACTCCACGTCCATGGCTGCCCGGGGGAACTCCCACATCAGCCGTGGTGCCATGGGCGTGCCATTGTTCATCGCAAGGATCAAGCTGTCGCTGTCTGCGGGGACGGCGGTGCCCGTAGCCGGGTCGATGACGCCTTGCAGTACACCGGGTCCCAGGTACGGGACCAACTCACCGCGCTCGATGCCGCCGGCTAGCTCAAAAAGTTGTTCTGACACTCCGCTTCACCCGCCTTTCTAAGAATGCCTAGCGAGTTGCAAGAAAGTTGCCAATGCAAAAACTGATGGCAAATCAACGCAAACGGAACGGGCTGGAGGGATGTAAGGCGACAATCTGTCGCAATCGCGACAAGGCGAGAGAATTCGGGATCGTCACAAGGGTAGATCGTCCGAGTCGAAGCGCGGTCGAGCATTAAAGCGTGCTAATTGCCACCTCGTAGACCCCGCCAATCACCACGAATTCGTCCTCTCCCTTGAGCATCCCCGGAAGGAGTCGGTTGAAGAAGAAGATCTTCGGCAGGGGGACCGTGACCTCAAGGATGTAGTCGCCGAATTCCTCCGCTCGCTCCCGGCTGGCGCTGAAGCTGTTCAGGTTGTTGAGCAGGACTCGATATCGGCCGCGTCCGCAGCGTTCCAGGACCTCGTGCTCGTCAATGTGATTGACGCCGCGATACAGGGTCAGGTGCCGTGCGTGGGCATGTTGACGGGCGAGCTCGTACTGACAATAAGTAAAGAGCAGGTCCAACTGGGCCTCGACGGCGTTCGTGGCGTAGATGCCCGCTGCGGCCTGATGCATGTATGCATGACGGGCGTCGCTGTCGCGGTCGCCGAGGGGGCCGGCATGGTGGCGCGCGAGGAGTCCGAAACGGGTCTCCACCCAGTGCTTGAGCACCGCCCCCTCGCGTCCGTCCGAGTCGAAGGACCAGCCCCGCACCATGCGCAGGTAGTTCGCGTTGATTCGCTTCCTGGCCCTGCGGCGCGGTTCCATCCCCGCGTCCTCCAGGTGGTCGAGACAGAAGTGGGCCCTCATGTGGGCCATGAAAAGCCGGGTGCGCTCAAGATGAGAATCGATCCCCCGAATCGACGCGAATAAGTCCCCGTGCAGAGGACACGTTCCGTCCAATTCCAGAGGCACCGGATGCGCCTGATAGGTGAGACCGCCGAGGATGACAGCGGGCAGGTTGCAGCGGTTCAACGACAGGCGTGCCGATGGCGGCAGCGCGGGCTGACTGCAAGGCCGATATTTGGAGGATTGTCTGTTGTTATCCATAAAGGTTTCGCGGCATTGTTGCCTATGCTACCAAGTCGGTACAACCCATATCCAGAAAATACCCAATAAAAAACAGTAGCTTGATCTCTTCCTATCCCGTTGGCACGGGCTTTGCTGAACATGGGGTGAACGCCATTTTGTTCAACCCGCTGCGAGCAGCGAGCAACCCAGGAGATCTACCAATGGCACTGCGTCAATGCGCCATCTACGGCAAAGGCGGAATCGGCAAATCTACCACCACCCAGAACCTGGTCGCCGGTCTGGCCGAGCTTGGCAAGAAGGTCATGATCGTCGGTTGCGACCCCAAGGCCGACTCCACCCGACTGATCCTACACTCCAAGGCGCAGCACACCATTATGGAAATGGCCGCCGAGGCGGGATCTGTTGAAGACTTGGAGCTCGAGGACGTTTTGAAGATGGGCTACGGCGACATCAAGTGCGTCGAGTCCGGTGGCCCGGAGCCGGGTGTCGGCTGTGCGGGCCGCGGCGTCATCACAGCCATCAACTTCCTGGAGGAGGAGGGCGCCTACGACGAGGACCTGGATTTCGTCTTCTACGACGTGTTGGGCGACGTGGTCTGCGGTGGCTTCGCCATGCCCATTCGCGAGAACAAGGCGCAGGAGATATACATCGTCTGCTCCGGCGAGATGATGGCCATGTACGCCGCCAACAACATCTCCAAGGGCATCGTCAAATACGCCAACTCGGGAGGTGTCCGTCTTGCCGGTCTGATCTGTAACAGCCGCAACACCGCCCGAGAGGACGAGCTGATCATGGAACTGGCCAAGGCGCTGGGCACCCAGATGATCCACTTCGTGCCACGCGACAACGTGGTTCAGCGCGCAGAGATTCGGCGAATGACGGTCATCGAGTACGACCCGAAGGCCAAGCAGGCCGAGGAGTACCGCCAGTTGGCCCAGAAGATCATCGACAACAAGAACATGGTCATCCCCACGCCCATCACCATGGATCAGCTCGAGGAGCTGCTGATGGAGTTCGGCGTCCTGGAAGAGGAGGACGAGTCCATCGTCGGTCAGACCGCGGCGGCGGCGGCCTGAGCGGATCGAGCCTGGTGGGAGCGCCTTCCAGCCGCGATTGGCAGCAATAGATCCTTCGTGAGCCTATTCGCGGCGGGATGCGGTTCCCCCATCCCACAGTCCAACTTGATCTCATGGGACGACCGTCGGCGGATTGGCCGCGGCACCCGAACTGGAGAGCCAACATGGCAGATTTAACGCGCGAAGAAACCCAGGCCCTGATTCAGGAAGTCCTGGAGGTCTACCCGGAAAAGGCCAAAAAGGATCGGGCCAAGCATCTGGCGGTCAACGACCAGTCCGTCGAACAGTCCAAGAAGTGCATTACCTCGAACCGCAAATCCCTGCCCGGTGTCATGACCGTGCGCGGCTGTGCCTACGCCGGCTCCAAGGGCGTCGTTTGGGGACCGATCAAGGACATGATCCATATCTCCCACGGTCCAGTGGGCTGCGGTCAGTATTCCCGCGCCGGGCGCCGAAACTACTACGTGGGTTTCACCGGGATCAATACCTTCGGCACCATGAACTTCACCTCCGACTTTCAGGAGAAGGACATCGTGTTCGGCGGCGACAAGAAGCTCGATAAGATCATCACCGAGATCGAGGCGTTGTTCCCCCTGAGCAAAGGCATCACCATCCAATCCGAGTGCCCCATCGGCCTGATCGGCGACGACATCGAGGCCGTAGCCAAGAAGAAGGCCAAGGAGCTCGACAAGCCGGTCGTGCCGGCACGCTGCGAGGGCTTTCGCGGCGTGTCTCAGTCCCTTGGGCACCACATCGCCAACGACTCCATCCGCGACTGGGTCATCGGTAATCGGGACGGTGACGAGTCCTTCGAAACTACGCCCTACGACGTGGCGGTCATCGGCGACTACAACATCGGCGGCGATGCGTGGGCCTCGCGCATCCTGCTCGAGGAGATGGGCCTGCGCGTGGTTGCCCAATGGTCCGGCGACGGCAGCCTCTCCGAAATCGAGTTGACCCCGAAGGTCAAGCTCAACCTCATCCATTGTTACCGCTCGATGAACTACATCAGCCGGCACATGGAGGAGAAATACGGTATTCCCTGGATGGAGTACAACTTCTTTGGACCGACCAAGATCGCCGAGTCCCTGCGCAAGATTGCCGCTTTCTTCGATGAGAGCATTCAGGAGAACGCCGAGAAGGTCATCGCCAAGTACCAGGCCGAGTACGACGCGGTCATTGCCAAGTACCGCCCGCGCCTCCAGGGCAAGCGAGTCATGCTCTATGTCGGAGGTCTGCGTCCGCGCCACGTCATTGGCGCCTATGAAGACCTCGGCATGGAAGTCGTCGGCACGGGTTATGAATTCGCCCACAACGACGATTACGACCGCACCATCAAGGAGATGGGCAATGCGACCCTGCTCTATGACGATGTGACGGGCTACGAATTTGAGGAGTTCGTCAAGAAGGTCAAACCCGATCTGATCGGCTCCGGCATCAAGGAGAAATACATCTTCCAGAAGATGGGCGTGCCTTTTCGCCAGATGCACTCGTGGGACTACTCGGGTCCCTATCACGGCTATGACGGCTTTGCCATCTTTGCCCGTGACATGGACATGACGATCAACAATCCCTGTTGGAAGAAGATGCAAGCCCCTTGGGAGAAGTCCGAGGACAAAGCCGATGAGGCGGTAGCTGCCAGCGCCTGATTAGCTCCCCTCTCCCCCAAGGGAGAGAGGGGGACTCGGAGATCACGTCCTCTGACATCTTTTGATTGCCGTCTGTCCGCGGATTAGCGGCGCGGCAGGAGAACACTCATGAGCCAGACAGTCGAAGACATCAAGCCGAGCTACCCCTTGTTCCGTGAAGAGGAGTACAAGGAGAATCTCGCGGCCAAGCAGAATACGGTCGAAGAACGCCACGACATGGACAAGATCCAGGAGGTGTTCGAATGGACCACGACCGAGGAATACAAGGAGCTGAACTTCAACCGCGAGGTCCTGACCGTTAACCCGGCCAAGGCCTGCCAACCCCTCGGCGCTGTGCTTTGCGCTTTGGGCTTTGAAAAGACCCTGCCCTACGTGCATGGTTCCCAGGGCTGCGTCGCCTACTTCCGCACCTACTTCAACCGTCACTTCAAGGAGCCCGTGGCCTGCGTTTCCGACTCCATGACCGAGGACGCGGCGGTGTTCGGCGGCCAGAAGAACATGTTCGACGGTCTGGAGAACGCCAAGGCGCTCTACAAGCCGGAGATGATCGCCGTTTCGACCACCTGTATGGCCGAGGTCATCGGCGACGATCTGAACGCCTTCATCGGCAACTCCAAGAAAGAAGGTCACATCGAGGCGGACTTCCCGACCCCGTTCGCCCACACACCGAGCTTCGTTGGCAGCCACACCACGGGTTGGGACAACATGTTCGAGGGCATTCAGCGTTACTTCACGTTGAATTATATGGACGACAAAGAGGTGGGCTCCAACGGCAAGATCAATATCGTGCCGGGCTTCGAGACTTACCTGGGCAACTACCGGGTCATGCACCGCATGATGGCCGAGATGGGCGTCGACTACAGTCTGCTGTGCGACCCCAGCGAGGTGCTGGACACACCGGCCGACGGCGAGTTCCGCATGTACTCCGGCGGCACCACCCTGGATGAGATCAAGGATGCGCCGAACGCCATCGATACCCTGTTTCTGCAGACCTGGCAGTCGGTGAAGTCCAGGAAGTTCACCAAGAACACCTGGCACCAGCCCGTCTCGGACATTCACATCCCGATGGGTCTGGAATGGACCGACGACTTTCTGATGAAGATCTCCGGGCTCACCGGGAAGCCGATCCCCGAATCGCTCGCCAAGGAGCGTGGTCGTCTGGTGGACATGATGACCGACAGCCATTCCTGGCTGCACGGCAAGAAATTCGCTCTCTACGGTGACGCCGATTTCGCCATAGGGCTTACCAAGTTCCTGTTTGAGCTGGGGGCGGAGCCCACCCATGTGTTGGTGAACCACGCCAACAAGCGGTACAAGAAGGCGCTGGAGAAGCTCTGCGCCGAGTCGCCTTACGGGCAGAGCACCCAGGTGCACGTCGGCAAGGACTTGTGGCACTTCCGCTCGCTGGTGTTCACGGACAAGCCCGATTTCATGATCGGCAACAGCTACGGCAAGTTCATCCAGCGCGACACCCTGCACAAGGGCAAGGAGTATGAGGTCCCGCTGATCCGTATCGGTTTCCCGATCTTCGACCGTCACCATCTGCACCGGATGACGACCATGGGGTACGAGGGAGCCATGTATATCCTCACCACCCTGGTCAACGCGGTGCTGGAGCGGCTCGACGAAGAGACCCGCGGCATGGGTACCACCGACTACAACTACGATTTGATTCGGTAATCTCCATTGGCCTTAGACGGCGTTCTCAACGCCGTCCAGGGAAATTCCCGAAAAGTTGGAGGTTCAAATGCCCAACGTCATGATTCGAACGAGCGAGGCGGGAGACCTGCTTTTCTATGTCGCAAAGAAGGACATGGAGGAGACCATTGCCAACGTCGAAGTGGATACGGATGCGGAGTGGGGCGGGTCGGTAGAGCTGACGGACGGCTCCACCTGGTACATCGATCCCGTAAGCCCGCGCCCCGAGTTTCCCACCACGCTGCGCTTCAAACGCGGAAACTGAATTGAGCGCGACAGACTTTTCACCGTCAACAAGTGGAGTGATTCCATGGCCTTTCAAATCGTAAGAGACGTCTGCACCGCCTGTGGCGACTGCGAGCCCTTATGTCCGACCAAGTCCATCACCCCCTTCAAGGGTGTCTACAAGATCGACGCGGAGACCTGCACCGAGTGCGAAGGCGAGTTCGATCTTCCCCAGTGCCTCGATGCCTGCATGGAAGACGACTGCATCATCGCGGCGTGACCGGGACCTGCCCGGGACCGTCGGCGTCTCGCCGGCCAATGAGCCGGGACGGACGGCCCCGACGCAAAGCGTCGTACTCGCGTTATCCGGAGCGCCATCGGTCCTAAGGCCCTTCCGGTCGCCAAGTGGTGACATGCCGGCGAGACGCCGGCGCTCCGGAGGAACATACCCATGAGTCTAACTCCCATCTCCGACGACATCGCCCTGCGCATCGCCCTTGCGGCACGTACCCTGCCGGATACGGACGCGGCTCGCATGGTACGAGTCCTTGACGATGCGATTGGATCGCCACCCACCTTGAAGCGACTCTCGGGCCTCAAGGTCAAAACCCTGAAGGAGGCCCTGGACGGAGAGTTCGGAGATGTCGACATTGACGCCTTGAAGTACGCGGTTGCGATCCTTCAGGGTGAGGCGGACACGGACACGGACACGGACACGGACACGGACACGGACACGGACACGGACACCGATCCCGCGCCACCTGTGGAACCCTGCGGCAACGCCGAGATGCCGGGCTCGATCCGGGTCGCCTGCGCCTCCAACAGCGGAGAGCGGCTTGACGGCCACTTCGGTTCTGCCAAGCGTTTCCTGATCTACCAGGTGTCCGCGGATGGGAATCGCCTCGTCGACGTGCGCGCCCCGGACGATTCCGGCGCCGAGGACAAGAACGCCTATCGCGCGGGTCTGATCGCGGACTGCCAAGTCTTGTACGTCGCCTCGATCGGGGGGCCGGCCGCGGCCAAGGTCGTCAAGGCCGACGTCCATCCCATCAAGGACCCCGGGGGCGGTTCTGCGCGCGAGCG
Organism: uncultured Gammaproteobacteria bacterium; assembly: GCA_942492625.1. GTDB lineage: Bacteria > Pseudomonadota > Gammaproteobacteria > Chromatiales > Chromatiaceae > Thiosymbion. The sequence goes on from CALOFM010000015.1 coordinate 30,133, forward strand.
CGTTTCCGCTCTTCAGCGGGTGCTCGGCTCCAAGGCGCCGCCCTGGCTCGCCAAGGTCATGGGGCAGACCCCGGAAGAGCGCGTCCGCTTCGAGCGATCGGAGAGCGAGGAACACGAGGCATGATCCGGTCCGAGCGCCTTGAACAGGTGACCCGGATCGTCGAACGGGCGGGGCTCAACGAACAGACCCTGGGCGCCCTGCGCGAGGCATTCACGGACATGCACCTGACCTATTGCGCGGACGACGATATCGGGGTCGGCCGGCCGGTGCGGCACGCGGACGGTTTCAAAATCTACCTGGTGGACGGCCGCGGCCATTGCATGCAATTTACGACAGACTTGGCGTCGGCAACGGGTATCGTTTTGGCCGAAGTCGATGACGACGCGGATGTACGCGCAGCGGCCGCGTCCCGACTTGCCGGCGGCGACGGCGAAGCGCGCAAACTGGATGATGACCAATGACGACCCCAATGACATCGGCACCGCCCGGTACCGACTCTGTTCCTCTTCCACTGGAGATACGCATTGCCGAGACCTGCAATCAGCCGGTGGCGTCCGTATCGCCTGAGGAAATTCTCGCCCGGCTACAAGCGCAATCTCCGGAGCTAAACCTGCGCTATGCCATGGCTCGTACGGGTTGGCACCGGCTCGGCGGCGTGGTTGATCGGCACTACCGGCGCATTGCGGCCCACGTCAGGGAGTGGGCCGAGCAACAGTCGGACGGGGATTTGGATGCGTTGCTGGACACCTGCGCCGGCATACGTGGATTCGTCACCAGACTCGAGGGCTGCACGCACTACGTCACCGCGAGAACCGGCGACCGGGCACGGGATTTCATCCAGGTCGAGATCGAGCAGGTGCAGGAGGTCATCGAACGGCCCCTCTCGGATCCGGACTGGATGCCGGACGATCTAGAAGACTTTGTCGATCCCCTCGATTTCCCACGTCTGGATCCCGAGGCCGTTGGGCCCCCGCGCCTGTTGTTTCGGCGCCTGGTGCGGGTGGCGGATTTCCTCGCCTCGGACGACGCCGGCTGGCAGATCAAACGCTTTTTGAAAGATTGGGATCGTAGCAGCGCGGGAGAGTCCACCTGCTTTTGCGATCACTGGATCCTCAGCTTTCGCGAGTATCTGGACACGCAGGGCGATGGTCGGTTGAGCGCCAAGCCGATCCCTCTGCTGAAAGCGGAAGAACGGGATTTACGCGACGAAGAGATCAAGCGCGGAGCGGCGCTGGCCAATCTCATCCATGGCTTCGACCGCCATTGCGATTATCACTTCGCCTGGTATTTTCACATGCTCACGCGGCGACGGGTGTCCCACCGGTTGGCGGATGCGGTCCATTCGGATCTCATGGGAGCATTCGACTATCTCCCGGCGAAGGATATCGCCGTGCTGCAGGACTGGTACGACGCTCCTTACAGTCTGTGACAGGACGTGCGGGTGACCACTTTCATACACATACGTCAAAGAGTTCCTCACGCGGAGGTTCGTTGAATGTCTAAGAAATCGGGAAAGTGCTGCAAGAACTACAAGGATGCTAGGGCCTGCAAGAAGTGTCCGAAGCGCAAGTGATCAAGCATCTAGAGGTAACTCATGAAAGTTGCAGTTGTCAGTGAAGACTTTCGGTCTCTCTCGGGTGCGGCCGGCAGGGCGCGGCGTTTTCTGTTATTCGAAGCGGAGAAAGGAAGGCGTCCGCAGCTGGAAAGGTATTTCGAACTGCCGGCGGATTGTCCCACCTACCATGATCTGCATGAGGACGACGAAACCTTCCACCCCTTGGACGGCATGGCACTGATTACCGCGGAGGCTGGCGAGGGGTTTCGCGAGAGACTCGCCCGAAGAGGTACCCAGGTGCACATCACCACCGAGCAGGATCCGCACACCGCGGTCACGTTGATGATGGATGGCAGGTTGCCGGAAAAGGCACCAATTGCACCCTACAAATCCCGTTGCGAATAATCTGCTTCGGCCGATAACGAGATCCTCCAAGCGTTGGAGAAGAACCTGGAGAACCTGGAATACGAAATGATCGACATCAACATCGGCATCACCTTCAAGCCGGGAACCGAGGTCCCGGACAAGCCGTTGACCGCCTGATCCACAGATCGGCGGCATGAAAGAACGCAGCATGGCCCCGGGACTGTCACGCCGCTCGCCGCAGGTCATTTGTCCATCCCGGAACCTGGGGGAGCAAGGAAGCTACGGCTTTCGAGTGATCTACCGGGGCGAGCAGCGGGATGCCATCCTGATTAGGCATGGCGGCGTGGCGTATGGGTATCTCAACCGGTGCGTACACATGCCTAGACCCCTCGATTGCGAGCACCATGAGGTGTTCGATGAGACCGGGCAATTTCTCAGATGCTCGATGCACGGTATTACCTACGAGCCGGCCACGGGATGCTGCCAAAGTGAGATCTGCGCGGGTAAGTCCCTCACACCTTTGAAGATCGTCGAGCACAACGGTGCCCTGTTACTGACCGACAAACGGGGGCGACTTGTGGATTGAGGGATCCTGGAGCGTTTCCTCAGGCCGCGAGCCAGTCACGCCGGTCTGGAATTTTTCCCGCTCAGAAGCGGCAAACGGCCTCCCCACCGTGGTCGATTGAGCCGTGGATCATCCGCTTCGTTGTAAAACCGCTCGCGCAGTTGCCGTCTTTGTCGATGACGATGACCCCGCCACGTCCGCTGACCTTGCGTTGCAGATAGGCGATGCCATCGTCGACACCGACGCGGGCATTACAGCTCTTGTAGAAAATGGCGTCGGCGATGGTTTTGGAGATGACGGTACGCATGAAATCCTCCCCGAAACCCGTGGCGGAAACGGCACAGGTCTCGTTGTCCGCGTACAGGCCCGCACCGATGATGGGGGAGTCTCCTACCCGCCCCATGCGCTTGTTGACCATGCCGCCGGTGGAGGTGCCCGCGGCCAGGTTGCCTTCCAGATCCCGCGCCACGGCCCCGATGGTGCCGTATTTTTGCTCCTCCGCGTCCTCGTCCGCTTCGTCGTGATCGAGCATGATGCGGTGCTTGAAGCGGGCCTGATCCAGTTGGGCGATACGCTCCGGGGTGAGGAAGTAGTGGTCCGGGGTATGCGGCATGCCGCAATGCTCGGCGAATCGCATGGCGCCCTCGCCGATGAGCATCACATGCTCGCTGCCGTCCATGACCAGACGTGCCAGCTGTATGGGATTGGCGATGTTGGAGACGGCGGCTACGGCACCCGCGCCTAGGTCTCTACCATCCATGATGCCCGCATCCATCTCCACCCGACCGTACTCGTTGAGGACGGAGCCGTGACCGGCATTGAACAGGGGATCGTCCTCGAGCTGAGAAGCACAGGTCTCCACCGCCTCAACGGCGCTGCCGCCGCCGGCCAGTATCTCCCGGCCGTGCTCCAGGACGATGCGAATGCTTTCGAGGTAGCGAACAGCGGTCTTTTCGTCCTTGACATTGTCGAGCGCACCGGCGCCGCCGTGAATCATCAGGGAGAAGCTGTCTTTCGGCATGGGGCCTCACTGGTGAAGGACGAAAGTTTCCGCGTTGGAAGTGAACCGCCTCTCAACGTCGTTGGGAGATCAACTTTGATCGGGAAGCATGGAATACTCCTCGTCAAAAGAAAAGGGCACCGAAACCGGTGCCCTTCTCGACGCAGAAACCGATGCGGTGACTGGAAAGGATAATTATCGGAGCCTGTAGTTCAGCTCCAGGGCCAGTCGCTCCTGCACGTCGGTTGGCCCGGCGATCAGGACCAGGAGCTTGCCGACGAGGATTGGTCCCCAGTTGACCAGGACGATGCCCTGTCCGGTTGCGGCGTCGTACTCCAATCCGGCGAGGTCGATGTCGGCAAAGGACCGGTATTCCGTGTTGAAGGTCTTGGCAAGCCAGTGCCCAATGCCCAGCTTCTTCGCGATGGCGGTGGGATAGGAGGCTCCGTTGAAGCGCGGGTTGCACTCGATGGCCAGATACTCCATGCGCCCGTCCCCTTCGATAACCGCTACATCGAACGCGAAGACCCCCTTCATTCCCCGCTCGTAAAGCCACTGAGCCATGGGCTCCACACAGTCCCAGGGCTCGGCGCGGGCGGGGAAGCGGTTGCCTTGGTGTACCGGGCCGTCAAGCACCTGCTCCGTGGCAGCGAGCCGGCAGAGCCCTTCACCATTCACCTCGTACTGGAGGTTGAGGAAGCAGTCGCTTGAGACCTCTGCCTGGACCTGAACCGGAATCCCGGGTCCAAAGTGTCCCAGGGCCGCACGCAGCTCCCTTCGGTCGGCGCAGCGATAGATACCGACGCCGGAAACGGACACCGCCGCCTTGAGGTAACAAGGAAAGGCGAGCTGGCGGATCTCGGTCTCGTCGATATCGATGACGTCCCCGTAGCACCGGGTCACGGGGACGCGGACGCCCAGCTCTTCGGCCGAGGCCATGAAGTTGTTCTTGGAATTGATGTACTCCACCACCCCATACCAGGGTCTGTCCGGGCGCGCCGCCTGCTCGGCCACGCCGAAGTAGAACACCGAGACTTCCCGGTTCGGGTGATTGGATAGCTCCCGGTGCTCGACATTCCAAATAACGCGGTCCGTAAAGCTCAGACCCACCTGATCGTAATGCGCCCCGAGGTAGTTCCATTGGGACTTCAAGTCGGGGTGAAGCTGGATGATGTCGCCGGGCTCTGTCATACCGAGTGCGCGGCCGGAGTACAGGTGATTTCCACGCACGCCATCCGCCGTGCAGCCCATGATGTCGTGGTTGAGTATTCGTGGGGGCGCATTTCGGCGCATGTGATGGCGATTCACTGAAGCGTCGGCGGCCGCGGACTCAAAGAGCGGTAACATGTCGTCTTTCCCTCGTCAATTGACTACTTGGTCATCGCTGGTTTGCGACGTCTGACCAGAGTCGTTAGGCAATAAGCGGACCATCGCCGAGAATCGGGTGTTTTCTCGGTGTTTTGTTCGTCCTACTCGTGCGATTTGAGTGCATGGATCGACGTCATCGCACCAGAATCGCCCGGCTCGTCGACGGAGGCTTGAATCCGCCGAGCGCGATGTGATCGTGCCCGTCGGGGTTGGCCAGGAACTCCAGCTCGGTTTCGTTCTCAAGAATAAATCGGGGATTCCAATGTCGTCGATCCTGCAAGCCCTTGGGAATGTCGCAAACCATACAAGGTCAGGCTCTGAATTTTCTAAGCTAGATCAGATAGATACTGTTTGGCACAAGCCCTGCATAGGAACTCTCAGCGCCTTAAGCCGAGGAGTCTCCATGAAGCAAAAAGAAGTTGCCGCCTTGCTCGACGAGCCGGCTTGCGCCCACAACAAGAAGGAAAAGTCCGGTTGTGCCAAGCCCAAGCCCGGCGCGACCGCAGGTGGCTGTGCCTTCGATGGTGCCCAGATCGCCTTGCTGCCCGTTGCCGACGTAGCCCATATCGTCCACGGGTCCATCGCGTGCGCGGGCAACTCCTGGGACAATCGGGGCACCAGGTCCTCCGGCCCCACTCTTTACAAGATTGGCATGACGACGGACCTGACCGAACAGGACGTGGTGATGGGCCGCGGCGAGAAACGGCTGTTCCACTCGATCAAGCAAGCCATCGATTCCTACGATCCCGCGGCGGTCTTCGTCTACAACACCTGTATCCCCGCGCTGATCGGCGACGACATCGAGGCGGTGTGCAAGGAGGCCCAGAGCCGCTGGGGTAAGCCGGTGGTGCCGGTGGACGGTGCCGGCTTCTACGGCACCAAGAACCTCGGCAACCGGATTGCCGGTGACTCCATGGTCAAGCACGTCTGCGGGGGCAGGGAGCCCGACCCACTTCCGCCAGGGATCGAAAGGGATGGATTCAAGGTCCACGATGTGACCCTGGTCGGGGAGTACAACATCGCCGGCGAGCTTTGGCACGTGCTGCCCCTGCTCGACGAGCTGGGTCTGCGCGTGCTCTGCACCCTGTCCGGCGACGCCCGTTTCCGAGAGGTGCAGACCATGCACCGTTCGGAGGTCAATATGATGGTCTGCTCCAAGGCCATGATCAACGTGGCCCGCAGGCTGGAGGATACCTTCGGCACGCCCTGGTTCGAAGGCAGTTTCTACGGCGTGAAGGACGTCTCGCAGGCGCTGCGAGATTTCGCCCGTTTGATCGACGACCCGGACCTGACCGAGCGCACCGAGTGCCTGATCGACCGCGAGGAGGCGCGGATCGACGCCTTGCTGGCACCCTGGCGCGAGCGTCTGGCCGGGCGCAAGGTTCTGCTCTATACGGGAGGCGTGAAATCCTGGTCCATTATTGCTGCGCTGCAGGATCTGGGCATGACGGTGGTCGCCACCGGTACCAAGAAGTCAACGGAAGACGACAAGGCCCGCATCCGCGAGCTCATGGGTCAGGACGCCCTGATGATCGAGGACGGCAACCCCCGTGCCCTGATCGAGATCGTGCGCGACCAGGACGTGGACCTACTCATCGCCGGCGGTCGCAACATGTACACGGCGCTAAAGGCGCGGATTCCATTTTTGGACATCAATCAGGAGCGGGACTTCGGTTACGAGGGGTACCAGGGAATGCTTGAGCTGGCCCGCCAGATGTGCCTGACCATCGAGAGCCCTGTTTGGGAGGCGGTGCGCCGGCCGGCGCCCTGGGTACTTGGGGGGAGTGGGGTTGGGCTGGAGAGCGAAGACCCTCACCCCGGCCCTCTCTCGGGGGGAGAGAGAGTAAGCGGAAGTTCCATCCTTGGAACATCTGTTCAGAATCGGGAGGTGGCCAATGGCTAAGATCGTAAAGCGGAAGAAGGCCCTTTCGGTCAACCCGCTCAAGGCCAGTTCCACGATCGGCGCCGCCCTGGCCTTTCTCGGCTTCCGTCGCTCCATTCCCATGCTTCACGGTTCCCAGGGTTGCACCGCCTTCGGCAAGGTCTTCTTCGTGCGTCATTTCCGCGAGCCCATCCCCCTGCAGTCCACCGCCATGGACCAGATCAGCTCTGTGATGGGCGCGGACGATAACGTGGTCGAGGGACTCAAGACCATCTGCGAGAAGAACAGTCCGGACCTGATCGGGGTGCCCACCACCGGGCTTGCCGAGACCCAGGGTGCGGACATTCGCATGGCGGTGCGCATGTTTCGGGACAAGTACCCACAGTTCGATTCTATTGCCGTCGTGCCGGTGTCGACGCCCGACTTCACCGGCTCGATGGAGTCCGGGTATGCGTTGGCGGTCAAGGCCATCATCGAAGACCTGGTACCCGCGGCTGAGACGGCGGGCACTCGACCCGGCCGGCGCCCGCGGCAAGTCAACGTTCTGGCGGGGGCCCATCTTACTCCGGGGGACCTGGAGCACCTGAAGGAGCTCATCGAGCTGTTCGACCTGCACCCGGTGGTGATTCCGGACGTCTCGGATTCCCTCGATGGCCATCTCACCGAGCAGGACTTCAGCCCGCTAACCGTCGGTGGTGCCTTGGCGTCGGATCTGATCTCCCTTGGCGATTCGGTGCGGACCTTGGTCATCGGGGAGTCGTTGGACGCCGCCGCCGATCTGCTGGAGGAACGCACGGGCGTAACGGACACCCGGTTGCCGCACTTGATGGGTCTCGACGCCGTCGATTCCCTCGTCACGGAGCTGGCGCGGATATCGGCCCGGCCAGTGCCGGCGCGGATCGAGCGTCAGCGCTCTCAGCTCCAGGATGCCATGTTGGACGCTCACTTCATGCTGGGCATGTCCCGTTTCGCGTTGGCTGCCGATGCCGATCTGTTGATCGGCTTCAGCGAGATGCTCGCAGCCATGGGCGCCGAGACGGTCGTTGCGGTGTCGCCGTCCAACGTCCCGTCTCTGAAGCGGGTACGGTCCGAATGGGTCAAGATTGGCGACCTCGAAGACCTGGAAATCTCCGCCCGGGAACGGGGTGCCGAAGTCTTGATCGGGAGCTCCCACGCGGCCAATACCGCGGAGCGGCTGGGTATCCCCCTGCTGAGAGCGGGTTTTCCCCTCTACGACCAGGTGGGCGGCTACCAGCGCACCTGGATCGGCTATCGGGGTACACGCCAGACCCTGTTCGATCTCGCAAACATTCTGCTGAGCCTGGAGAAGGGCGAGATCCATCCCTGTCGCTCTATCCTTTCCCAAAAGCCTGCGAGCGAGTGGGACGGCGAGCCTGTTCGAGCAGTAAACGCCTGACGCTCATGGAAGCGGCAGCCACCCGGAGAATGAAACCCCGTAGCCTGGATGCAGCCGGCCGGGCCGGGCATGTTGGTCCCTGGATTCCACTGCGCTCGATCGTGGAACCAGCTCCGAGGCGACCACCGGCGGAATCCAGGGGGCGAGAGCCTTCATCATGGCGATGACGCTTCGCTGCATCCAGGCTACGGCGATGTTGTTTCACGATAACAGTCGGGGACGGCCCACATGGCACTCGAACGCAGACTACGGCTGGTGACGACAGGTACGGAGGCGATCGACATGAAGACTGCTGTAAAGGTGGCCTTTGCCACCAGCGACATGATTCAGGTTGACCAACACTTCGGCGCGGCCGAGTCCTTTGCCGTCTACGCCCTGGACCCGGAATGGGCGAGATTGGTGGAGGCGGTCCAGTTCGGTCAAGGGGCGCTGGACGGTAACGAGGGCAAGCTTGCGGCGAAGATCTCCGCCCTCGGGGACTGCATCGCCGTGTACTGTCAGGCAGTGGGGGCTTCCGCGGTCAATCAGCTCCGTGCAAAGGGCATTCAAGCAGTGAAAGTGTCGTCCGGTTCTGAGATACCGGGACTGATCGAGGCCCTCCAGGAAGAGCTGCGGGCTGGACCGAGTGCGTGGCTGGCTCGAGCCATCGAGCTGCAGAAGCCGCGGAATTCCCGGCGGTTCGAAGACATGGAGCAAGAGGGATGGGTCGAGTGATGTATGGGCGGAGGATCGGCGCATGATCGAGGAGCAGGCCCGCGTCCTGACAGTCGGGAATGGATTCGCCTTGGTGGAAGCCAGCAGCAGGAGCGCTTGCGGGAGCTGTCCCTCCGCTTCCGGCTGTGGGGCATCCCTGGTGGCAAAGCTGTTCGGCAAGCGGGCCAATCGCCTGCAGGTGTCCGACGCCATCGGCGTGGCTGTCGGTGATCTCGTGGTGATCGGCATCGCCGACGGCACCCTGATTCGCGCCTCATTGCTGGCCTATCTATGGCCGCTGATTGCAATGATGCTCGCCGCCTTCATCGCTCAATTCGCCGGGGCGTCGGAAGGCCTCGGCGCCCTGATCGGCATCCTCGGCCTTTGTGTTGGTTTATGGACCACCCGGCGGGTAACCGGGGGTGAGGCGGGTCGGGCGCGCTATCGGCCGGTACTCCTGCGTAGAGCCGACCTGCGCCCGATAGCCATTCCGACGACGTGATTTTCATAGCAAACGAGGTAACGGATCATGACAGAGACAGTTACGAATATCGCCGACGCCGATCCGGTTTTGGGTACGGATTTCGGCGTCGAGATGGTGCGCCAGATGCGCGCGATCGATGCCTACGGCACCTACGACAGTTGGTCGCCGGCCAAGATCCTCGGTCCGTTCGTCCTGACCAAGGAGCAGAAGCGAGAGATCCCGGTGGTCGGCGATCCGGACGAGATCGTCATGTCGCGGATCAAGGCCTTCTATAACGCCATCGCCGCGATGATCGAGAAGGAATGCGGACTTATGGCCGTCCCTACCATCAACCTGACCCACGAGGGCTTTGGCCGGGCGCTGATTACCGTCGGCAAGCTCGTTGTAATGGACCGAACGCTGCGCGACGTGCACCGCTTCAGCTTTCCGACCCTATCGAAGATGAAGGACGAGGCAGACAAGATCCTGTCCGTGGCCCTTGAGATCGTCGGCGAGTATCCGAAGGTCGCGGGAATGTAAATGTGCGGGTCGGAATTGAGGCGATTTCTGTCAAACTCCGGCAATCGCCTCAACCAGACAGCACGCGACGGTATCGAGGTGTCGGAATGAATTCCGACGTACGAATGGTATGTCCAGTTTGGAGAGATGATTGGAATATGACCCCCGAAGAGCTGAAAGATCTGCAGAAGGCCGTCAAGCGGGCCAAGCGTATCGCGACCGAACGGGCAGGCGAGCTGCACGACCTGGTGGAGGACCGCCTGCCAGCGGCCTACGAAGACATCCCTGCCATTTCCCAAGCAACCTACGACGCCTGCCTGTCCTGGGCCGAGGCCAAAGCGCGCCTGCAGGATGCCGAGGCCGAGGTGGCCTAGGAGTAAAGCGCATATGAGCACCATCACCGGAATCACCCGCGGCGGGATCGAGTGGATCCCTGCCTTTATCACCGACCTCAACCAAGGCACCTGCATCGGCTGTGGCCGTTGTTTCAAGGTCTGCCCGCGCGACGTTTTCGATCTCGTAGACCGGGAGGATCTCGATCTGGATGATGACGACTACGATGATGACGACGACGGCTTTTCTGACGACACCAGCATGGTCATGAGCCTGAAGGACCTGATGGACTGTATCGGCTGCCAGGCCTGCTCCCGGGTCTGTCCGAAGAAGTGCCTGAGTCACGAGCCGTCGCCGATAGCCGCCTGATCCGGGACCGCCGGCTTGTCGCCGGCCAGTCGCCGACAGGCGGCACACGAAGCTCGGAGGAGAGCACGGTGGCTTTGAGAGCCCTGGGGTTCAACGGCGATTCGCGTTGCTGCCGGCGGGACGCCATCGGCCCCGCCAAGATTTTGATTACAGAGGCAAGCAGTCATGCAATGCCTAGACGAATGTCGGTTCCGGGAAAACGCTCTTGAAGCGTTCGGCTTCATCCAGTATCCAGGCGCGAAATGCCGCAATTCGCTCAATGTTTGCGGTCTTCTCAAGGCTTATTAAATAGTACGCGCTCCGCACAGGGAGTCGAACGTCGAACGGTGTGACCAACCGCCCCTCGGCGATGGCGTCCGCTGCGAGGGCTTCGAGACTCAGTGCAACCCCGTGCCCCCTTTCGGCGGCGTCGAGCACCATTGCCACTGAGCTGAACCGTTGACCGCGTTCAGGATCCACATTCGAAACCCCTGCCTGCGCGAGCCATGTCTTCCATTGGGGATGGTTTTCGTATGGAGTGTCATCATGCAAGAGCGTGTGCTTGCAGAGATCAGCGGGAGTCCGTAGCGCCCGCTCTCCCTTTAGTAGATCGGGGCTGCAGATCGGTACTGCAGCGACACCAAAGAGCCGATCGCTCCGACACTCTTCGTATCTACCGCGTCCGAAGTGAATTGCGACATCGAAATCTCTTTCTCGAAATTCATCCCCGATTTCCACGTCTCCCGCAGAATCCGCGACACGTTGCAGACTTGCAACAATTCTGACGTCGATATCCGGAAACGCTGCCGCAAAACCGCGCAGGCGCGGCACCAACCACTTTGCGGCGAACGAAGGGGCAGACTGTACGGTTAGAAACCTCGTTTGTCCCCCGCCGCGAAGGCGCTCAACTGCCTTGGCTAAGCGGCAAAACCCCAGTTGCAGATCAGGTAAGGCGGAGATCCCGGCGTCGGTCAGCGCGACCCCCTTGTTCAAGCGGTAGAAAAGCTCTACGCCCAAGTGTTCCTCCAGGGTTCGAATCCGGTGACTGATTGCCGCAGATGTGACATTCAACTCTGCTGCGGCCTTGCTGAAGCTCAGATGTCGGGCGGCGCTCTCGAATGCCTTCAGTGCGTTCAGTGATGGAAAGGATTGTCTCATTGGTTGCTCCTCAAAGAATTCTCACCTGGGCTTGTGAAAAATGCTCGTTTGTCGCGATGAAGGCACATGTGCTCAGATGCAACTATCCCGGAAAAAAACTCGACAAGTAAGTTCACTTAACACTGGAGCATTGAGATGAAGACAACAACTCGGATCTCCGCATGGTTTGAACGGTGGATTGTTGCAGCGAGCAGAAAACGCATCTGGACCGAGCTTCAGAACATGGACCAGGATTCCTTAACGAAGGCGGACGTTGCGCCTGAATTAAGCAAACGGGGTCCACATGCCTGGCCCTGGCAGTCCCAGTCGGATGGATGCTTTGGCAGCAAGGCGTTGACCGACGATCATGAGTCACAGAGCTCACTTCAGTCGCCCGATGTCCTCGATCGCGACGGGGCAATCGTCGCTCCCGTCTGACTTGTCGTTCAGGCACAAACCGCGCCGATGTTCCTCAACTGCGTAGGAGATCGACATGTACAACCCCGAATCACTGGTATTGAACAGCTCCCCGCGGGTTCAGCTCCGGGATGAGTCCCACTGTCGAATCAGACCCGTGTCAGCCGGTGACCGTGACTTCCTCGCCGATTGCTTTTTGCGTATGTCACCGGACTCACGCCGTATGCGCTTTTTCGCCGCGAAGTCCGAGTTGTCCGAGAAAGACTTGGACTTCCTAACGAGCGCAGACGGAGTTGATCACATCGCACTGGGCGCTATCAGGCTGAACGTCTCGGGCGGGGAGACAGAGGCGCTGGGCTTCGTGCGTTGCATCAGATTGGAGCAGGTCCCGGAGTCTGCGGAGGTATCGATTGCCGTGACCGACGAGGCGCAGAGGCGGGGGGTGGGCACAGCGCTGCTCGAGCGACTGATGGCGGTGGCGTGCTCTGCCGGAGTTCGCCGCTTCGTTGGTCAGACGCTGGTTGAGAACCACCGAATGCGGGCTTTGGCGAGGCGCACGGGTGGTACTGCGCGCGGGGACGGTGACGGTGTGCTAGAGCATGAATGGTCGTTGCAGTAATAGGTACTTCGGGACTAGGTACAAAGCGCAACAAAAATAATGCCACGATTTGAGAGTTGTCACTTCTTGGCCGAAGAGCGACGCTAACCTGTTGCTTGGTGGCGAGCTGTCGAGACCAAGCGAAAACCTTTGAACGTAGAAACGGTGGACGCAAAGAAGCAGGTGCAGTCGGCTGAAGCTTTGGATCGCGCCGTCGGCGCCAATTGGCCGTTCTGACTTGTCGTGTTTGCGACAATGCTTCGGCTGAACTTCGCTGCACCCGTTGGTTTTCCCTCCATGCACCCCCGGAGAGGATCTCGGGCTTGTCATCGTCCCCCGTCTTGGTCTCGCATTTCGCGACGTTTTTCCGGCGATGCGCCTTATGCGCTCGCCTTGGCCGGGGAATTGCATCTTGATGAAGGAACCAAGGGCTCCGGCATCGAATTCATGCGTCGTCTCTGTCTGTCGCTCATCCTGTCCGCAACCTTTAGCAGCCCCTCGTTGGCCGAGCCGCTACGGGTCGCAGTTGCCAGCAATTTTCTCATGCCAGCCAGGGCGCTGGCGCAACGGTTCGAGCAGTTGAGCGGGCGGCAGGTCGCCGTCAGCACAGGCTCCACGGGAAAGCTCTATGCGCAGATCGTCAACGGTGCCCCTTACAGCATCTTTCTCGCGGCCAATGCCACGGAGCCGAGGCGGCTCGAAACGGACGGGCGGGCGGTGCCGGGCACTCGGATGACCTACGCGACCGGACGCCTCGTGCTTTGGAGCATGGACGAGGATCTGTTGAAGGCGGGGGAAGGCCCGGATCTCATCCGCCGAGGGGACTTTACCCGCCTGGCCATCGCCAATCCCAAGACCGCACCCTACGGCGCCGCCGCCTTGCAGACCATGCGGTCCTTGAAGCTCGACACCAAGGCCCTGAGATCGCGTCTGGCGCGCGGCGAGAACGTCTCCCAGGCCTACCAGTTCATTGCCACCGGCAATGCGGACCTGGGATTCATCGCCTTGTCCCAGGTGAACAATCCGGAGCGGCCAGCAGGTGGTAGTCACTGGCTGGTGCCGGTCGACCTGCATGACCCTATAGAGCAACAGGCGGTTCTCCTGACCCGCGGTGCGGACGATCGGGATGCCAGGGCTTTTCTCGATTTCCTGCGAAGCCCAGAGGCCCTTGAAGTCATCGCCGCGTACGGCTACGGGGCGGGATAGGCAGTGGACATCCCCGGTGGCCTCGACCTCACCCCGGTTTGGCTGACGGTCAAACTGGCCGGGCTCACGGTCGCGCTGCTGTTGGTCCTGGGCCTCCCTCTGGCCTGGTGGCTGGCCGGTACCCGCAGCCTGCTCAAGATACCGGTGGAGGCCGTCACCGCGTTGCCATTGGTCCTGCCGCCAACCGTCCTCGGGTTCTATCTGCTGGTCTTCCTCGGGACATCGGGCTCGGCGGGGCAGCTCTGGACCGCGCTGTTCGGGCACCCTTTGGCCTTCACCTTCCCCGGACTTGTGATCGCATCCTGTATCTATTCGATGCCCTTCGTCGTCCAGCCATTGCAAGCCGCCTTCGAGGGGTTGGACCGGCGGGCCGTGGAGGCATCCTTCACCCTCGGGGCGTCGAGAACGCGGACCTTCGTTCGGGTCGTTCTTCCGGGTATCCGCCGCGGTCTGATTACCGCCGTCGTCCTCGGTTTCGCCCACACCCTCGGGGAGTTCGGCGTGGTTTTGATGGTGGGCGGCAATATCCCCGGCGAGACCCAAGTGGTGGCGACGGCCATCTACGAGCTCGTTGAGATCATGGACTACGACGCCGCCGGAACCCTGTCCGCCGGACTCTTGGTCTTCTCCTTCCTGGTCCTGCTCCTGGTCTACGGGGCCAACCGACGGTGGCACGCGGAGCGAAGGTTATGACCGGGCACCGAATCGACCTGGACTTTGCCCGTGGGGACTTTCGCCTGCGCGTCGATCTGGAGCTTCCGCCGGGCGGCGTGACCTGCATCCTCGGGCCCTCCGGCAGCGGCAAGAGTACGCTGCTGCGTCTCATCGCCGGGCTGGAGCGGCCCCGGCAGGGTCGCGTGGAGGTCGGCGGCTGCACCTGGGTGAATACAGGGGTGGATACGGGGGTGGATAAGGGCCGGCGGCTTTGCCTGCCTGCGCAAAAGCGCCGGGTGGGGATGCTCTTCCAAGACTACGCCCTGTTCGCGAACATGACCGTTGCCGCCAACATCGGCTACGGCCTGCCCCGCAAGGGGCGCGGGCAGGCGGTCGGCGAGTGGATCGAGCGCCTGCATCTGAACGGGCTTGGATCGCGCCATCCACATCAGCTTTCCGGAGGGCAGAAGCAACGGGTTGCGCTGGCTCGCGCACTCGCGAGGGAGCCCGATCTGCTCCTGCTCGACGAGCCCTTCTCGGCGGTGGACGTCTACCTGCGCCAGCGCCTGCGCGATCAGCTGCTCGCCTTGGTGGCGACGCTTGAGCAGCCGGTGATCATGGTCACCCACGACCTCGATGAGGCCCGGCACCTGGCCGATCGAATCGGCGTAATGGTGACCGGGCGGATGCACCGGTTCGGGCCGGCGAAGGAGGTCTTCGATGCCCCGGGGGACCTGCACAGCGCTCGGGTGCTTGGCTGGCGCAACCTGTTGCCGGTTCGCTGGATGGAACGCGCCGCCGTTGGCGGCGACTGGGGGCGGCTGGATCTTTTTCGGGACGCGTCCCCGGAGGTCGCCTGGATCGGTATCCGTCCGGAGCACCTGCGCCTGGGGGAGCCCGGCGGGCAGGGACTGGATGCCCGCGCCGTGCGGATGCGTGAGCTCGGTGCCGTAAGGGAGCTCCAGTGCCGCCTCGGCGACGGCACGCCCTTGTATCTGCAGCGTCCTTGGAGCGAGCCGCTGCCGGCTCCGGGAGAGCGGTTGCGGGTCGGGTTGCCAGCCCAGCACTTGCGTTCGTTGACGCAGGGACCGGAGGACGCCGGGGTGCGCTATCCGCAACAGCCGTCTTCCGCCGAGGCGCGCCCGCTTCGCTCCCTGGCGAAGGCCGGCTGAGTCATTCGAATTTGATGGTTGCTGCCTGCGCCCTGACTCCTAACGGCGAGCTGCGTCCCTTTTCTGGCATCACCAAGGTTCTTGCGCCTTCCCGCAGCCTGAGGGCAGTGTGCTTGTTGACGAGATTACGCCATTACTTGCTGGGGATGGCCGTGCATTCCAGCGCAGGCAGGTTCCATGCCATAGGGCGCTTCAGGCGCGAGTCGCCAATCATTCATTTGACTTCAGTCAGCTATCGAACTGTTGGCAGCAGATCCTCCTTGATTCTTCAGGTTAATCGCCCACGCTTCAAACTACGGATTCTTTGTGCGACCAGTCTGGGGCGAGACTTGACGGGTCGGAAAATAGCGAGGCAAGTTACGAAACGATATTGGAGAAGTTGGGACAGTCGATGGATGAAACAGATGTCTTAGACAACCGTTTCAAAATTGGAAAATTGAAGATCAACTAAGTGCTTGGTTCTTCGTTTGTGCAGCTTGATTGGAGCGCAGAAGGGGCGAAATTTGAAACAGAATTGCCAGTTCTCTTTCAGTTGCGTTGTAAAACGGAGCCCACCGAGATTGTCATTTTCCGAAGTCGGCTTCAGTGAGCTGCAGAATACGATTTCAACAGAGCAAAAGGAGAACTATCATGAAATGTTTGTCCAGAAACTTTAAAGGCATTGTGCTACTGTTTATCACGGTTAGCCTAATGCTTGTTATGCTGACCCCAGCAAATGCGAGAGTTTTGCGAGATAAAGAATTAACCGTCATGACGCTCAATACCTATTTCGGCAGTGAGCTTACTGATGATCTGCAAGCAGCTTTAACGCTGTTTTTGGCTTCTTCCGAGGATGATTTTGAGGATAATTTTAAAGCTTTAGCCTTTCAAGGCGGATTACTGGCCCAAACCATCCGGGATAGTAATTTTCCTGAGCGAGCAAATGGCTTAGCCAAAGAGATTAGACAAGTAAAACCAGACATAATTGGTTTGCAAGAAGTCTCACTACTTCGTATCAATAACGAAAGTCAATTTCCATTAGCGGCTGCTTTTGAGCCTAACGTCGCCACCGTCGAAGAAGATCAACTGCAGATCCTCATCGACGCATTGGCAGCAAAAGGTTTATTCTACGTGTTAGTGCATCAAAACAATGGTCTTGATACTCAAATCCCATTCTTCGATTTCGAGGATGGTAATGCTTTAAAAGATGGGCGTATAACCTTACGCAATGCTATTTTGGTGAGAAAGTTATTCCTTGGCGAAAAAGTAATAATACTAAATTCACAAAAAGCTGAATATTCTGATCAAGTTAACTTTTTAGGTTTTCTTGAAAACACAAGAAGTTGGTTGTCCACTGATGTTAAGTTTAGAGGCAAGACAATTCGCTTTATCACAACGCATTTGGAAGCAGGTAAGAATTTCGAGGAAACTTGTGTCCGCAGGGCACAGGCAAATGAGCTAGTTACAAGTAACATATCCGCAAACTCGCCCTATGACATTATATTGCTCGGTGATTTTAATACTGAGATGTTATCCAATGATCCGGATTGTAGTACCAGTGTCACCGGCGTACCAGCACTAAGCACAGCTTATGAAATCATTGCCGATCAATTTGTTGATGTTGCTAGCATATTTTCAGGCGTTGTAGGTTTGACCTGCTGTCATGCTGTTGACTTGGATGGCTCAGCAGCCTTTACAGAGGAGCAATCCGTGCTGGATCACATATTCTATAAAGGAAATTTTAACTTTGTTAACCAACATGTCTTTAACGATAAGCTAACTGATACTAAAACTGTAACGGATGGTAAATGGTTAACCGATCACGCTGTTATATCGGCGACAGCTAAAATAGATTAGCATCATTACGTTATTACACTACACATGGCCCGGATGCGACAGGGTCGCACCTGGGTACATGACACGTACTTTGAAGCACTTCCTTAGGAATCATAAGGGAGGCATATCGTTGCGGCAGAGTAACCAGGAGGGCTGAAACAGTATGTCGGATTCTGTTTCAGAATCTGCCCCAAAATCGCCCCATTACGGGACACTCCACCAGAAATATTGCTGCTAGGTCATTTACCGCCTATCATCGGTACACAGCAACCTCCGCTCACCGTACGAAGCAGACGTTCGTCTGCCCTCTGTCGAATGGCCGTTCCTGGCCGACTGCTGCCCTTCGCCGTAGCGGGAGACAGAACCTGCGCCATTCCACGCCGAAGGTCCGTAGACGACCCGAAACCGCCCTCCGGCGCACTCTTACGGTAGCCGGGTCCCCGCTGATGTTACAAGCGCAACAACGGTTTCCCGCATCCACGCTCACCGCTGACCGCGAAGATGGAGGGCGCAGAACGGCATCGCCTTTTGCGCCCTTATTCAAGTGGTCGGGACGGGCGAGGTTAGCTAGAAAGTAATGACTTTGTCTGCGAACAAGAACAAGTTATGGATATCAACTCCATTGCTTACTGGTGCGCCGAAATTTGGATCCTCATCTCGGAAGCGTTTTGCGTTGCAGAGGGGGCATACTTCAATGAATCCTCCCAGTGACGTGAACCTTTGGAGAAGCTGGTTCAAAGACACTGCGGTCGGCTCACCCTCGGGCGTAAAGGAGAGACACAATTCTTCGTTCAGCAAACCATCGGTTTCGCCGGGTTTTCCGTTGGCAGGATTCACGATCTCAACGCCGCCTACGGTAGGAAACAGGACAACTTCATCCGCCGGTACAACGGGTATACCGATTGGAGGCGGCATTATCGTATTGCTCAGCAGATTGATTCCAAGTTGCAGAGCCACACATGCCGGTTCCTCATCAACGAGCGGATCACTGTTTAGAGAAATGACCACAGACTCAAGGTGGTCAGCGCTCGGTTCCCACCCTCCTTTCCCCTTGCTCTTGCCTGGCCCTCCATAGGTGGCGCTTCCAAGACTTACGATTAACAGAACCACCACGGAAAGACTTAAATTCCGAATCACGATCTTCATTTGCTTCTCCAAGTAATGAAAACACCCAAACGCACACAAGCTCCGTTCACGCAATCGACGCTCCCGAACGGCTTAGCATTACGTTCTCTGCGTTACAGTGCAAACGATGCGCCCCAGCTGCACTTGTCTGTCGCCTCGCCTCCAATACGTTGACGTGTAGCTGGTCCGACAGCGCGTCCGATCATAATCTGCAGAACTTCTCCCAGACCGCGATCCTGAGTTCCTATCCACACACTTGCTGTGAATGCAGATTGTGCGCCCTGTTAGTCTACGATCTCAGTCACATGTGATCGCGAAATCAAAATGTGACGTGTCGCAAGTCCAACAAGTAGTGAATCCGGGCCGGAACGGAGAGATCGCTTGCGACTTGTCATTGCAAAGCCTACCGTTTTGGTGGGAGGCGGAATCGCTCACGAGTGAGGGTGGCTAGACGAGTCTGGGCGGGGCGCGATGGTCTGCACATCCTGAAGGTCCGCAGCCGGGTGTCAGAAATCTTTACAATACGCTGCCACGGATGGCTCCGCGAAGGGCCGCTTATGGCCGATTGCTGTCCTTCGCCTGCCCGGATTCGACGGGCAGCTTGCGCGGCATTCCAGCCGCTCGATTATCAGGGCGTGGTCGGCCTGCGTCGATCACGGCAGTCTTCACGCGGTAGATATGCGGATTCTGGTCGCCGGACTCAGCCGTACATTTTCAGAATTGTTTGATGGCCTGCGTCTAACTACCTGATCCCTGGGATACCTCTATCCTGTCGGCTCTGCGCTCAATTCCGCCGGCCAGAGCACCCCATCGGCAGACCTAGGTTGAGGTCCGCAGTTCTCCTGTTCGTTCTGCGCGGCTTCGGAAACGATTACCGCCTTTCCGTTTTGTCCGCTTCGCAACCATCGCGCTGTGATGTCCCTGTCGGTCCTGCGACAAAAAACGTCGGTTGTTCTCTTATCAATAGGCTAAAAAACAAAAGGATAGAGCGGTTTCGTTCCCCTGGCACGTGGTTTGCACCCACCTATGTCAAGTTCACGCAAGAGCCGAGCCAGGCTCTATCCAGAGGAGAAAGACGCAAGATGTTGACCCTGACTGATAACGCAAAAGCCGCCGTCAGCCGTTTTATTCGCGGTGCAGAGGAGCCGGCCACGGGCTTGCGAATTTCCGTCACCGGTGGCGGCTGTTCCGGTATGCAGTACGGCATGGCCCTGGAGGCCGAGGCCAAGGACAGCGACATCGTGGTCGAGTGCGGTGACGTGAAGGTCTTCGTGGATTCTTTCAGCGCTAAGCTCCTGGCGGGCACCACTGTCGACTTCCTGGACGGCATGGAAGGCAGCGGGTTCAAGTTCGAGAACCCGAACGCGACCAACAGCTGCGGATGCGGCAAGTCCTTTTCCGCCTGATCAGGCGGCTATCCCATGCCAGCTCGAAAGCCCGGAGATCAGCCATGTGGGACTATTCCGAGAAGGTCAAAGATCACTTCTTCGCGCCGCGTAACGCTGGCGCCGTCGAGGGAGCCAACGGCATCGGCGACGTGGGATCCCTGTCCTGCGGCGACGCGCTGCGCCTGAGCCTCAGGGTCGATCCGGATTCCGAGACCATCCTCGAGGCCGGTTTCCAGACCTTTGGCTGCGGTTCCGCCATAGCCTCGAGCTCGGCCCTGACAGAGATTATCAAGGGCATGACCCTCGACGACGCCCTCAAGGTCAGCAATCGGGACATCGCGGATTATCTCGACGGTCTGCCGCCGGAGAAGATGCATTGCTCGGTCATGGGTCGCGAGGCCCTGCAGGCCGCCGTGGCCAACTACCGCGGCGAGGAGTGGAAGGACGACCATGAGGAGGGCGCTCTGGTCTGCAAGTGCTTCGCCGTGGACGAGGTTCTGATCGAGGAGACCGTCAAGGCCAATGGTCTGCGCACGGTGGAAGATGTCAGCAACTACACCAAGGCCGGCGGGGGCTGCTCTTCATGTCACGAGGGCATCGAGGAGATCCTTACGCGGGTGCTCGCGGAGAAGGGCGAGGTGTTCGATCCCACGGGTCCGACGGCGCCGGTACCGCAGCCCTCCGGCGGCAAGATGAGCAACTTGCAGCGCATACGCCGCATCGAGACCGCCATCGAGGCCATTCGCCCGAACCTCCAGCGCGACCAGGGCGACGTGGAGCTGATCGACGTGGAAGGCAAGAATGTATACGTGAAGATGACCGGCGCATGTGCGGGCTGTCACATGGCGGCCGTCACCCTGGATGGAATTCAGCAGCGAATCGTCGAGGACCTGGGCGAGTTCGTGCGTGTCATGCCCGCCGAGTTGCAACAGTTGTCCGCGTGACCGAATGAGATTCCGGGAGCGCCGCTGGTCATACCGCCAAGAGGCAGGCAGGAATAACTGTACCGTGCAGGTTCCACCAGCGACACCAACGCAGCCCATCCCTGAACGAGGCGCTTTGCGCCCGGGCCGGCGAGACGCCGGCGGTCTAAACATGAGGGCGACCCGATGAGCGAAGGCATCTATCTGGACAATAACGCGACCACCATGGTCTCCGCGGAGGTCTTGGAGGCCATGCTGCCATATTTCTCGGAGCAGTTCGGCAATCCCTCGTCCATGCACCAGTTCGGCGACAAGGTGGGAAGGGCGATCAAGCAGGCGCGAAAGCAAGTCCAGGCGCTGCTGGGTGCGGAACACGACTCCGAGATCGTCTTCACCTCCTGCGGCACCGAGTCCGACTCGACGGCAATTCTGTCGGCGCTGAAGGCCCAGCCGGACCGTAAGGAGATCATCACGACCCCGGTCGAGCACCCCGCGGTGCTGAGCCTGTGCGAGTACCTGGAGAAGGACGGCTACAAGGTTCACTATCTGAAGGTCGACGAGCGCGGCAGGATCGATATGCGGGAATACATGAGCCTGCTCTCGGACAAGGTCGCCATCGTGTCGATCATGTGGGCGAACAACGAGTCCGGCACCCTGTTCCCGGTGGAGGTCATGGCCATGCTCGCCAAGTCAGCCGGGGTGATGTTTCACACGGATGCAGTGCAGGCTGTGGGCAAGCTGCCGATCAATCTCAAAGACAGCGCCATCGATATGCTGTCCCTCTCGGGCCACAAGCTGCATGCGCCCAAGGGTATCGGCGTGCTCTATCTGCGCCGCAACACCCGTTTTCGACCGCTACTGCGCGGTGGACACCAGGAGCGGGGTCGCCGCGCCGGCACCGAGAACACGGCCTCCATCGTCGCCCTGGGGAAAGCGTGTGAGCTAGCGCTGGAGCACATGGAGTACGAGAAGACCTTCGTGCGCGCCATGCGCGACCGGCTCGAGCAGGGGATTCTGAAGTCGGTGCCCAACTGTTTCGTCACCGGCGACCCGGGGAACCGCCTGCCCAACACCTGCAACATCGCCTTCGAATATATCGAGGGGGAGGCCATCCTGCTGCTGCTCAACAAGCAGGGGATCGCCGCCTCCTCGGGCTCCGCCTGTACCTCGGGCTCCCTGGAGCCATCCCATGTCATGCGCGCCATGGGTATCCCCTTCACCGCCGCCCACGGAACGGTGCGCTTCTCGCTATCTCGGTACAACGACATGCAGGAGGTCGAAAGGGTCATCGAGGCCGTGCCGCCTATCGTGGCCCAGCTCCGAAAGCTCTCTCCTTATTGGGGAGAGAACGGACCGCTTCAGGAGCCGGAGAAGGCATTCGCGCCAGCCTATGCCTGACACCCCGCGGCACGCCGGCCAGCTTCCGGGACGCGGCGGTCCCGCTTCCCGGACCTTGGCCCAATCGCGCAAGGGCCATGGTTCGGATAAGATCGAGGCTTCCATTCAACATGCGAGGGACGCATGGCGAAGAAGCCGACCACCGCCAGGTACGATCATCCCGAGGCCAGCGCCCTGGTGCGCCCCGAGGTGGGCGCCCAGGCCCAGTTCAACAAGCGCAGGAAGCCCGGGCGCTACCGCTACGACTCCTCTCTGGCCCCGGAGCTGAGTTGGGACGGGCAGAATTCAGCCCGCGAGCAGGGCGAGGCCCGGCTTGCTGAGATCCTGGATGGATTGGACCAGGCCCGCGACCAGGTGGAGTGCATCGCCGAGACGGCCGAAAGCAACGGCAATCCGGAGCTGGCGGCAGCCCTGCGTCAACTCGCCGACACCCAGCTAGCACAGGCCAATGCCGCCGCCGAGGGTCTCAAGGCCCAGTCCGCCCCCTTCCTGAACTGGGCCGGCAAGGCCGAGCGCCTGAGCTTCGAGGTGCCCACACTGCCCCTGTTCGTACACGAGCGCCTCGCAACGCAAGCCATCCTGGAGACCATCAAGGGCCACCGCGCCGAACGCCAGCTCGACATGTTCGACCTGTTCGGCGAGCGGGAGATGCCCCTGCACGAGAAGTTGCTCAAGTCCTACGAGCACGCCAACGGCTGGACCAATCGCCTGATCCTCGGCGACTCCCTGGTGGTGATGAATTCGCTGCTGGCCTACGAGCAGCTCGGCGGCCAGGTGCAGATGATCTACATGGACCCGCCCTACGGGGTCAAGTTCGGCTCCAACTTCCAGCCCTTCGTGCGCCGCCGCGACGTCAAGCACAACGACGACGACTTCATGACCCGCGAGCCGGAGATGGTCAAGGCCTACCGGGACACCTGGGAGCTGGGGCTGCATTCCTACCTGACTTATTTGCGGGACCGGCTGCTGCTGTGCCGGGAGCTGTTGGCTCCGAGTGGGTCGATCTTTGTGCAGATTTCCGATGAAAATCTGCATCACGTCAGAGAGGTGATGGATGAGGTGTTTGGTCCGGAGCAATTCGCGGGGCTGATTGTCTTTCAGAAGACGTCTCGAGCATCGGGTAAGTCACTGGCGGTCGTAAGCGACTACTTGCTCTGGTACGCAGCAAGGCTAGAGATCTTTGAAATTCAAGCAGCCTTTTCATGCAGAAGGAGCCCGTTGGCGGCGGGCGGAACTCAATATGCGTGGGTAGAAGCCGAAAGGCGCACGAGCGAAGATTTTCGGACAGCCGATGCGCGCTACGGGAAGCAGAGAAATCCGTCCGATGGAAAGGTTTTCGCCTGCAAGACAACTTGACTAGTCAAGGCCAGCGCAAGGCCAGATGTGCAGAGCTTTTGACTTTGATGAACGATAGTTTACGGCCCAGGAAAAGGTACTTTCAAGACTGATCGAGATGGACTAGAGCGTTTAGCGCAGGCGAACCGTTTGCTTGTTGTGGGAAATACTCTGGCCTATGTACGTTATCTGGAGGATTTCCCCGCTTTTCCAGTATCTACTGCCTGGAACGATACGATGATTTCGGGATTCGGGCAGAGCAAGCTCTACATCGTTCAGACGACAGCACGGGTCCTTGAACGCTGCATCCTGATGACCACCGACCCCGGCGATCTGGTCTTCGATCCCACCTGCGGCTCGGGCACCTCCGCCTATGTCGCCGAGCAATGGGGCCGGCGCTGGATTAGCTGCGATACCTCCCGCGTGCCCCTGGCGCTGGCCCGGCAGCGGCTGCTGACCGCGACCTTCCCTTACTACCAGCTCAAGGACCCGCCGCGGGGACCGGCGGGGGGCTTCGTCTACCGGCGCAAGCAAAACCGCAAGGGCGAGGAGGTCGGCGGCATCGTCCCCCACATCACCCTCAAGTCCATCGCCAACGACGAGCCGCCCAAGGAAGAGGTCCTGGTCGACCGCCCGGAGGTGCAGAAGGGCATCATCCGGGTCACGGGACCCTTCTGTGTGGAGGCCACCATACCGACCCCGGCGGGTTGGGACGAGCCCGGCGAAGAGACCGCGGGCAGTGCCCTCGGCGGCGAGGATGCGAACGGCTACCTCAACCGCATGCTGGAGATCCTGCGCCGCTCCCCGATCCTGCACCTCGGCGGCGGTGCTACGGTGACCCTGCGCAATGTTCGCCTACCGGCGAAAAGCCTGAGCCTATCCGCAGAAGCCTTGGTGGACATTCCCTACGCTCCCTCTATTTCCGCGGGGCGGGCAGCCCCCCATGCGCCGAATGCAAACAGCACGCCCGACGAGACCCTTGACGCTGAAGGTGCCGTGGAGGAGCCCCGCGGAACCCCGGTGGCAATCCTGTTCGGCCCGGACAGCGGCGCCGTGTCGGAGAAGGCGGTGTTCGACGCGGCGCGGGAGGCCCTGGCCAAATCCTACGGGCACCTGTACGTGATCGGCTTCGCCATCGAGTCCAACGCCCGCAAGCTGATCGAGAGCTGCGAGCAGGCGGTCGGCATTGCGGCGACCTATGTGCAGGCGACGCCGGACCTGATGATGGGGGATCTGCTCAAGAACATGCGCTCCTCGCAGATCTTCTCGGTCTGCGGCCTGCCGGAGGTGCGTCTCACCCGGGTCAAGACCAAGGACTGCAAGGACTGCTATCAAGTGGAGCTGCTGGGACTGGACGTGTTCGATCCGGCCACCCTCACCAACGACCACCGCCGCGGAGACGACGTGCCGGCCTGGCTGTTGGATACGGATTACAACGGTATGGTCTTTCACGTGTGCCAGGCCTTCTTTCCTCGCACCTCGGCCTGGAACGCCTTGAAGCGCGCGCTACGGACGGAGTTCGAGGACAGCGTCTGGGAGCACCTCTCCGGCACCAGCAGCACGCCATTTCCGGCCGGGCTCTACGGCCGCATCGCGGTGAAGGTGGTCGACGACCGCGGCAACGAATTGATGGTGGAATGCGACCTGAAAGATGCGGATCCGTCCACGAAGACCGGTAAACCGAGGGACGCCAAGGCGTGATCAATCGGGTCACACTGCGCCGGTTCAAGCGCTTCGACGACGTGGTCTTCGATATCCCTGGCCATCTCGTCGTTGCCGGGCCGAACAACATGGGTAAGACCACCCTGCTGCAGGCCATCGCGTCCTGGTCCTTCGCGTTGCAGCAATGGCGCGGCCTGAACGACCCGAACAAGCACGGTGGGGCCTATACCAAGTGTCCGGTTACGCGCCAGGTCTTCGCCGCCGTGCCTCTGCGCAGCTTCGATCTGCTGTGGCGGGAGCGCGCCTACGTCAAGAAGGGCGGTGCCATCGAGATCGAGATCCGTCATAGCGACGGCTGGAGCCTCTGCATGGAGCTCATGGCCGACTCCACCGAGCAGATCTACGTGCGCCCCCGTAAAGACACGAAGCGTGAAGACCTGGACGCCTGCACCCTGACCACGGTCCATGTGCCGCCGATGACCGGCCTGAGCACGGACGAGACGGTCTACAAGCCGGAGAAGATCGAGCAGCTCCTGGGCCTGGGCAAGCCCGGCGACGTGCTGCGAAATCTATTGGTGCTGGCCAATCGGGACCAGGCGGCCTGGGAGGCGCTGCAGGCGTCTATCGGCGAGCTGTTCGGCTATGTACTGGACCCGCCGGACGAGTCGGGTGCGGACATCGTCGCGGAGTATCGCGAGTGCGACGGCGGCAAGGCATTCGACATCGCCAGCGCCGGCAGCGGGTTTCAGCAGGTGTTGATGCTGCTGACCTTTCTCTATACCCGCGAGGGCTCGGTGCTGCTGCTGGACGAGCCGGACGCCCATCTGCACGTGATTTTGCAGGATGCGATCTACGCCAAGTTGCGTCAGGTCGCCTCCGCGCGTCGATCTCAGCTCATCATCGCTACCCATTCGGAGCGCATCATCGATTCGGTGGAGCCGCGGGAGCTGTGCGTGCTGATGCTGGAGCCGCGGATGCTTGCGACGACCCAGGAGCGGACGAATCTGATCCGGGGCCTTTCGGTTTTGTCCAACACGGACATCATGGTCGCTGACCAAGCACCGGGCGTGCTCTACGTCGAGGGTTACACCGACGTTGCGTTGTTGCGGGTATGGGCGCGCACACTCGACCATCCGTCACGCCGACCTGCTTGGGCTCAAGCTGTTTTGGCGTGCCACCGTTTGGGAGAACCGACAGATGCAGCAAAGGCCTGAAAGCCGCGGTCCACTACGGGGCCTTGTCCCTGGTCCGTGACCGATCTGCCGGCCTTGATGATCCTGGATGGGGACGACAATCCAAATATCCCGGAGACGCAGCTGTCGGGCGGTGGCTTACAGCGATTACGTTGGCGCCGCTACGAGATCGAGAGCTACCTGTTTCATCCCGAGGCGTTGCGCCGCTTTATCCGTCAAACAGTGGGCGAGGCGCAGGCGGTCACCCACATCGAGGACTTCGATCGCCTATCTCTCGACGAGATCTTCCACCCGCGACCCTCGCTGCGATCCCCTGGGGAATCAGCCCGATGTTGAACAGCATGAAGGCACGACGGGACATCCTGCCGCCGATCCTCGATGCCGCCGGGTTGCACAATTTTCCCTACACCCGTTACGCGGAGATCGCCGAGGTCATGTGGCCAGACGAAATCCACCCGGAGGTGAAGGAGAAGCTCGACGGCATCTGCCGCGCCTTCGGTCAAGAGCCTGGCGCTGATGGCGCACCGCGCCGAAGGATTCGTAGTCGTCCGAAGGTTAAGCCTCAACCTGATTCGCACGATGATTCCTGACGGGACGCTATGCCGATGACCCAGCACGAAGTCCCGCAACCCATCATCAACTCGCCCTTCGAGGAGCCGCAACGGCACTGGTATATCCAAGCCCTGGAGCCGGCGGAGCTGCGCGAGGGGCGGCGGCCCGCGATCTACTTCTATCGCCGTCCGGGCGCCCAGTCCGAGGAGGACGACGAGGCCGAATCCGGCATCGCCATCGAGCTGAAGCTGGTCAATCGCATCCGTCGCGCCCTGGCCCAGTGGCGGCCCCTGGCCCTGCGCGGCGGGGGCGGGGTGACCCGCACCAGCATGGAGCTGATGCGCTACTGGCGCCGGGAGGGTCGGGACAAACGGCTGTTCTTCACCCAGCTGGAGGCGGCGGAGACCATCATCTTTCTGAACGAGGCGCGGGCGGACTTTCTGCAGGGGATCGAGATCCCCCTGGACGAGCCGGGGGACGAGCGCAAGGCCGAGGGCTTCCAGGCCTTTCGGCGCCTGGCCTGCAAGATGGCCACCGGGAGCGGCAAGACGACGGTGATGGGGATGGTGGCGGCCTGGAGCATCCTGAACAAGGTCAACGACCGCTCCAACGCCCTCTACTCGGATGTGGTGTTCGTCGTTTGCCCCAACGTAACCATCCGTAACCGGCTCGCGGAGCTGGACCCGGAGCTGGGCGAGGCCAGTCTGTACCGCAAGCGCGACCTGGTGCCGTCCGGCCTGATGAGCCAGCTCACCCGGGGGCGGGTGCTGATCGCCAATTGGCACCGATTCGAGCCCAAAGCAACACAGGTGGGAGGCACGGCGGCCAAGGTATCCCGGGCGGGCCGGGCGGTGCGGACCAGGGAGACCATCCACATCGGCCGCAGGACGACGACGGCGCGCGGCATCCGTTACCTGACCCCGGAGGACTACGAGAGGCAACGGGCGACGGGGGAGATGCTGGATGTGATTCGAGAGATCCGGGATCGCGCCGGTAATCTGACCAAGGTGGAGGTCTGGCTGACCCGTTACCTGGAGAGCGACACCGCCGTCGTGGCGCGCGTTCTGGGGCGGGAGGTGGGTGGTAAGCGCAATATCCTGGTCATGAACGACGAGGCGCACCACGCCTATCGGATTCGCCGCTCGGAGCCGGATCCGGAGGAGGGCGATGTCTTCGGCGACGCACACGACAGCGAGGCCTTCTTCCAGGAGGCGACGGTCTGGATCGACGGGTTGGATCGCATCCACAAGCTGCGCGGCATCAATTTCTGCCTGGACCTGTCGGCCACCCCCTATTACCT
Organism: uncultured Gammaproteobacteria bacterium; assembly: GCA_942492625.1. Classification (GTDB taxonomy): domain Bacteria; phylum Pseudomonadota; class Gammaproteobacteria; order Chromatiales; family Chromatiaceae; genus Thiosymbion. The sequence goes on from CALOFM010000015.1 coordinate 58,518, forward strand.
GGGCCGGGTCGGGCAGGACACGAATCGCATCTTTCCCTGGGTGGTGAGCGAGTTCGGTCTGGTGGACGCCATCGAGTCGGGTCTGACCAAGATCCCGCAGCTGGCGGTGCGCGACACCAGTGGCGCGACCATCCCAGGCTATTTCAACATCTGGCGCTGGATCCTGCCCAAGCTGACTCCATCGGAGCGCGGCGGCAAGAAGGGTTTGGCCAAGCCGGAGGCGGTGCTCAAATACGCCAATACGCCCGTTGCCATGATCGCCGGTCTCTGGGAGGAGCTGCGCTTGGCTTGGCAGACGCAGGAGGGCGAGGATCGACCGCCGGTGCTCATCGTCGTCTGTAAGGACACCAAGTTGGCCAAGGTAGTCTATGAATGGCTGGCGGAGGACCGGCCGCCGGTGGGGATTCCATCCGCCGGAATGCCGAGCCTTCGCAACTCGATTGACGCGATCAATTGCATTCGCGTGGATTCCAAGGTGATCCAGGAAAGCGACTCGGATCAGGCGCAGTCAGCCGAGGTCGCCTGGATGCGCCAGACTCTGGATACCGTCGGCAAGCGCGAGTGGCCACTGGATCGGCAGAACCGACCGATCTACCCGGGGGGGTTCGAGGAGCTAGCCGGGAAGCTCAGCAAGCCGCTCCATCCGCCCGGCCGGGATGTGCGCTGCATCGTCAGCGTCGGCATGCTGACGGAGGGGTGGGACTGCAGCACGGTCACCCATATCGTCGGTCTGCGCCCCTTCATGTCCCAATTGTTGTGCGAGCAGGTGGTGGGGCGGGGGCTGCGGCGTGCGAGCTACGAGCTGGAACCGGATGGGCTGTTGTCCGAGGAGGTCGCGACCGTCCTCGGCGTACCCTTCGAGATTGTGCCGTTCAAGCAGAATCCGGCCGGCAAGAAGGCCAAGCCCCCGGAGACCTGGCATATCCACGCGGTACCGGAGAAGGCGGAATACGAGATCCGTTTTCCGCGCGTCGATGGCTATGTGCGCGCCATTCGCTCGCGCATCGCCGTGGATTGGGACCGGATAGCCTGTCTGGAGCTCGACCCGAAAGCGATACCGCCCGAGGTGGAGATGAAGGCGGGCCTGCCGAGCAACCAAGGGCGCCCCTCCCTGTACGGCCCAGGCAAGCTCGAGGATATTTCACTGAACCCGTACCGGCGAGGACACCGAGTGCAGGAGCGGGTATTCGATCTGTCCCGGGAGCTGACTCGCAGCTACCTGGAGCAGCCGGGCTGTCTGGCTCCTGCGCATGTGCTTTTTCCCCAGGTGCTGAAGATCGTCGAGACCTATCTTCGGGCCAAGGTGCGGGTGAAGCCGCCGGCGCAGTTGGTGGATGTCTTCCTGTCCCCTTACTACGGCTGGATGATCGAGCACCTGGTGCAGCAGATCCGCCCGGACGACGTGGCCGGCGAGGCGCCCGAGCTGCCTCGGTACGAGCCGACCCGGGGGCCGGGCTCCACCGCGGAGGTGGACTTTCGCACCCGCCGCGAGCCTTACCCCGTGGTCAAGAGCCATGTCAACGCGGTGGTGCCGGACACCCGGCAGTGGGAGCAATCGGCTGCTTATCGCCTGGACAGGCACCCGCGGGTGCAGTCCTTCGTCAAGAACGCCGGCCTGGGCTTCGGTATCCCCTACGAATTCAACGGGGAGGGGCACGAATTCGTGCCGGACTTCCTTGTGCGGTTGACGGATGACCAGGAGCGGCACTTGATCCTCGAGACCAAGGGATTCGACAAGAAGGCGCAGGTGAAGGTTCAGGCCGCGGAGCGCTGGGTGCGGGCCGTCAACAACGAGGGCGGCTTCGGCCGTTGGGACTTCTTGCTGGTGACCGATCCGGACGCCACGGCACGACAACTCGACGAGCTGTCCTGAGGCGGGGGATCGACCGGAGGCGGCCATCGGGATGAATTGACGCGGATCCGCGCGCCGAGACACCCGATCTACCTCGTTCGGGGCTTCGCGCCCCGTGAGGGCGGAAATGGCAAAAGCACCTTCGTCGGATCTGCGACATGCCGCATGACCTGGGCCTGTCGCAAAGGCGCCATTTTCATCGGATGGCTTCACCAACTTGCTGTTTGCAAAGCGTTATGTACGCTTGGCCCACTGCTTGCTTCTACGAGACCAAGTTCTTCGGCAAAGTCTTGGGGCACGCATGGGATCCACCGTCACGATCAACGACACCACCCTGCGAGACGGCGAGCAGTCCGCCGGCGTTGCCTTCTCGCTGGACGAGAAGCTGGGCATCGCTTGCGGCCTGAATGCCCTGGGGGTGCCGGAGCTGGAGGTGGGTATTCCCTCCATGGGAGAACAGGAGCGCGATGGCATCCGTGCGGTCTCCGACCTGGGATTGTCGGTCCGGTTGATGGTCTGGGCGCGGATGTGTGCCGGGGACATCGCCCAGTGTCGGGATCTGGGCGTCGACATGGTGGACCTCTCCCTGCCGGTATCCGACCAGCAGCTCGCCAGAAAGCTGGGTCGGGACCGGAGCTGGGCCCTGCAGCAGATCCGCGAGTCGGTTCCCGCCGCGCAGGACGTGGGCCTTGCGGTCTGTGTCGGCGCCGAGGACGCCTCCCGCGCCGATCCGCAATTCCTCTGGCGAGTGGCCGAGGCCGCTCAGCAGGCGGGTGCCCAGCGCTTCCGCTTTGCCGACACGGTCGGCCTCATGGACCCGTTCGGGGTCTTCGAGCGCATCCGGGATCTGGCCGGCATCTGCGACTTGGAGATCGAGATGCATGCCCACGACGATCTGGGGCTCGCCACCGCCAACAGCCTGGCGGCGGTACGTGGCGGCGCGACCCATGTAAATACCACGGTTCACGGTCTCGGGGAGCGGGCCGGGAACGCCGCGCTGGAAGAGGTTGTGATGGGGTTGAAGCATTTGCACGGAACGGCCACCGGTGTGGATCTGTCGCGCTTCGACGGCCTGTCGAAGTTGGTGACCAGGGCCTCGGGTAAGGCGGTGGCCTGGCACAAGAGCCTGGTGGGCGACGGTGCCTTTACTCATGAGGCGGGCATTCACGTGGATGGCCTGCTCAAGGACCCGCGCAACTACCAGGGCGTCGATCCCGCGGAGATGGGGCGGGGACATCGGCTGGTGCTCGGAAAGCACTCCGGCAAGCGGGCCGTGCGTCAGGTCTACGCGGAGCTGTTGGCCTTCGATCTGGAGCTCGACAAGGCCGAACAGGTCCTGCCGCTGGTTCGCCGTTTCGTGACCGAGCACAAGCGCTCGCCCCGAGTCCCGGAGCTTACGCGTTTCCTCTCGGAGATCGGTCACCCAGGCGCAGCGCCTCTGCAGTAGGGACAGGCGCCAGGACCTGACGAGCATGGACCTATTGGATTTCAACGGCGAGGAGATGTACTTCGACACACCAGTCGGGCCCGAGGTCGACGCACTCATCAGTCAAGCGGCCACGCGTTACGGTGAGCCGAAGGCGGAGCAAAGCCTTCTGCGCGCCTATTTTCTGGAGCCCGAGCACCTGACGGTGCTGGTGGCCCTCTATCGCTACTTCTATTACCGCCACGGATACGCGGAGGCACTCCTGGTCGCCGACCGGGCCATTCGCCTGACCGCCGAGCGTCTGGGCGTCACGCCGGACTGGCGGAGGCTCACCAAGAACGATCTGGGTAGTGCGGTGCTGGAGTCCATGACCCTGACCCGTTTCCTTTTGCTGGCTCTCAAGGGCTCCGGATACCTCAAGCTGCGTCTCGGCGATCCCGCCGGCGCCTTGGAGCGCTTCGAGAAGGTGGCGGAGATGGACACCGGCGACCGGCTCGGCATGGCTGAGCTTCTCTCGCTCGCCCGTGCCAAAGTCGCGGAGGACAGGGTCAAAGATGCCGGAGACAAGGTGACTTATTTCAAACCTGGAAACGGCGGTTGACCGCTCCGTGCCATACATAACCTTCTGAGTCGAACAAGCTTTAGCAAATGTTTGGAGCTCACCCATTGGGTGAATCACGCTACGACCTCCAGTGCACGCCCCGCGTGGCGCCTGGCTGCGTTACAACTCGTTGGAATAGATCCACTATTCCGCCTCGTTGTGCCTTGCCAGACACCGCGCGGGACGCACTCTGGATGCCGTTCAATCGCCATTTCCAGGTCAAAACCCAAGCGGCCCGATGCCGGCCGCCGCAAAGCAGTCTGACAGAACCGGAGCACTGAAATGACCGACGAAGACTTTGAGCTGGACCTCCACGAGCTCTCGAGCGCAGAGGACTTTCTCGACTACTTCGGGATCGACTACGAACCCGACGTGGTCCATGTCAACCGTCTGCATATTCTGCAGCGCTTTCACGATTACCTGGCCGGGGTCGAGGACATGCCTGCGGATCCGGCCGATCGTTGGGCGCTCCACGCGGATCTGCTGGCCGGCGCCTACCAGGACTTTGTTGCTTCGGACGCGCTGACCGAGAAGGTGTTTCGCGTGTTCCACATGCGCGAGCCGCGAACTGCGACGGTCGATCTGGCGGACCTGACCGGCCAGCTCCCCCATGCGTCCTGAATTCGACTACGGCGACCGGGTGCGCGTGCTTCGCAACGTGCGCAACGACGGCACCTATCCCGGGATAGACGTCGGCAAGCTCCTGGTGCGGCGGGGGAGCGTCGGTTTTGTTCGCGACAGGGGGACCTTTCTCCAGGACCAGATCGTCTACTCGGTGCATTTTCTCGCCGACGACAAGCTCGTCGGCTGCCGTGAGGAGGAGCTCCAACCCGCGGATGCGCCCTGGACCCCGAGCCGGTTCGAAGCGCGCGACAAGGTCACCGCCAAGATCCCGCTCGGCATCCAGGGTCGCGTGCTGGTGGAGCGGGGTGAGGTGGGGGAAATCCTCAAGGTGCTGCGAGGAGTCCCGGGCGACGTCTTCTATCACGTCCATTTCAGCGGCCGGAGCACGATCCAGGTTCCGGAATCGGCCCTCGCAGCTCCCGGGGGGCAGCCCGTGGACCCGCGTTCGGGGAGCCGGGTTTGCCAATGACGAACCTTTTCCATGACGCAACGCCGGATTCCGGAGCGGTACCCGAGCGGCCGCCGGCCTATCGATATCACCTGCTGCGAGCGGCTCTGGGCGCCGGATTGCCGGGACTCGCCGCGCTCGATGGCCGATGTCGATCAGACATCTTCCGACAGGCGGACAAGAGCTTCGAGCTGGAGTCACTGGTGCTGGGCTCGCGGGAGGCGGCCAAAGTGCTGATCCCGCCCGGCCACCTGGAGGAGGCATTGTCGGAGCTCTGCGGCCGTTACCCGGACCGAGACGCCTTTCTCGCAGACCTGGCCGGCAACGGCCTGGACGAGGAAACGCTTGCGCAGGCCCTGCAGCGGGAGCTGATCTTCGACGCGGTAATGCAGGGAGTCGCGGCGAGACGACCGTCCGTGACAGAGATCGACGAGCGGCTGTTCTTCGAGCTGCACAGGGACCGTTTCACCCAGCCGGAGCGAAGAACCGCTCGGCACATCCTGGTTACCGTCAACGACGACTACGAGGAGAATCGTCGCGAGGCTGCCCGGGACCGCATAGAGCGGCTGGCGGACAAGCTCGCTGGCTGCGTCAACCGTTTTGCGAGCTTCGCCCGTACACACTCGGAATGCCCGACCGCCATGGACGATGGCCGCTTGGGAACCCTATCCCGCGAAACGCTCTTTTCAGGGCTCGACGCGGTGCTCTTCGCGCTCCCCGAGGGCGCAGTCAGCGAACCCGTGGAGTCGGAGATGGGCTTTCACCTGCTCTGGTGCGAGAAGATACACCGAGCCCGCGCCTTGTCCTTCTCAAAAGCCCGTCCGCGCATCAAACAGCTGCTGGAGGAGCGGTCTGCCCGAAACTGCCAAAAGGCCTGGATTGCGGAGCTAAAACGGGCCCGAGCATCTGGATCGAGGGGAGTTGGGGTTCGACTCTAATGAGCGACGCACCGGCCCACCACTGCTCCTTCTGCGGCGCGCAGCAGTCGGTAGATACCCCGTTGATCGCCAAGATCGATGGTCACATCTGCGAGTCCTGCGTTGCCTTGGCGCACCAGGTGATCAATCGCTGGGGCCGCAAGCGCGTGTTGGCCGGCCCCCTCAGGGACCCGCCCCGTCCGCGCGAGATCAAGGAGCAGCTCGACCGGTACGTCGTTGGCCAGGGGAGCGCCAAGGAGACTCTCGCGGTCGCCGTCTACGATCATTACAAGCGGCTGGTGGCGGAGTCGGACAATCCAAAACAGACGCTGGACGAGGACGTTCGCGTCGAAATCGAGAAGTCCAATGTCCTGCTGCTGGGTCCCTCCAGCACCGGCAAGACACTCCTGGCCAGCACCCTGGCCCGGATCGTCGGCGTCCCCTTTGTGGTCGCCGACGCTACCACGCTGACGCAGGCAGGCTACGTGGGCGAAGATGTGGAGAGCATCCTCGGACGCCTGCTAGACAGTGCGGACGGCGATCGGGAGATCGCCGAATGGGGCATCGTCTACATCGACGAGATCGACAAGCTGGCGCGTCAGGGGGAGACCGCCCACGGCACGCGTGACGTCTCCGGCGAGGGCGTTCAGCAGGCGCTGTTGAAGCTCGTAGAGGGTACCCGGGTCAAGCTCGGTCCCAAGGGGCGCAAGGAGTCCGGCGAGCCCGTGGTCATTGACACCCGCAATATTCTGTTCCTGGCGGGCGGCGCCTTTGTGGGCCTGAAGAAGCTGCTCGAGCGCCGCTTGGCGCCGGAGCGTACCGGAATCGGCTTCCACGCGGAACCGTCGCAGAAGGGGGAACAAAAAAGCGTGCAGGACCTATTGGAGGAGACCCACCCGGATGACCTACGCCACTTCGGCCTGATACCCGAATACATCGGGCGCTTCCCGGTTATTACCGCCCTGCACGATCTCGATGAGACGGACCTGGTGCGCATACTTGCGGAGCCAAAGAACGCCTTGGTCCGACAGTACCAACAGTTGTTCTCTTTCGAAGGCGTCCAACTGGAGTTAACCCTCGAGGCCCTTACCACGGTGGCACACAAGGCCATCGAGCACGGAACCGGCGCCCGGGGACTGCGCAGCGTGCTGGAGGCTCTGCTCAAGCGCACCATGTTCGATCTCCCTTCAATGGCGAACGTCAAACAATGCCGGGTCGACAAGGAAGCGGTTCTTGGTGAGTCGGAAATCCATCTCGAGCAGAGGCTTGAAGGTGAAGTCGAGCCAGAGCGGTCGGTTGGGTGAGGTTCAGAGTGAGGTCGAGCTAAAAACCGGACACGACGCTCGGTTGCGATTGGGGGCGTGGTTACGACCGGACTCTAATCGGCTAAAAAGGTCAGCTATGAGAGGCAAACCCGTCGCTAGCCAATGTATTTACGAAAAGACGTTTCGGCAGACGCGCGGAACGGCGTTCCCTTTAAGTTGCGGTCCGCTGGTGGGACGACACGGCCCTATCAAGACCATCCCGCAAGATCCTTGATCAGAGAATTTGAAACACTTTTCCCAATTCTGTTTCAGATGCCTTGAGGAATAGCGTCCACCAAGATACCCAACGCGGTTTATGTGATAGCGTTCAGTGATGCCGTTGGCGGAGGGCATCGCGCGATGGGATGGCTAGAGGATCGGTGGACCTGGTTTTTTGGTTTCGGTGTCGGTGAACAGGCGGGAGTGGCCGGGGCGCTCGTCGGCAGCATCGCGCTCCTATGGGGTATCTACACCCATTTCGCCAAGCGGAGCGTGTCCGCGTCTTCCGTCTCCCAGAGCATCAAGGGGTCATCAGCCACTGCATCAGGCGGAGCTGAAGCGGTTGTTGCAACCGGCAACGTCACGATTGAACGGGACCCCCTAGTCAACAAAGTCGTTGAGACACTCACGCAACAGCTGCAGGCGAAGGACCAAGCTTTGTCTAGCTTGCAGGAGCGGGAACAATCGCTGCAGGCCGAATTGCGGAAAGCCGTCTTCGCCATCCCGAAGCAAACGTCGATTGCCAATTCCAAAGCCCGGATAAAAGAAGCCCTGGAACAAGCGGCGAAAGGCAATACGGAGCTTGCGGAGGCGATCTTCTCCGAGGTCGCAGCTCGCAAGAGCGCGGAAGGGAAAGCGGCCAATAGAGAAGCGGCCGAAGCCGAGCGGCATCGCGGGGCACTAGCCTTCCTGCACAACACAGATAAAGCACTTGCGGCTTACCGTCGTGCCACGGAGCTGGACCCGGATAATGTACAGGGTTGGACCCAGCTTGGGCACCTATTGAGGCGTGTTGGAGAGCTGGAAGAAGCCGAAGCCGCCTACCGCAAGGCCCTGGCCCTCCACGATGCCCTCGGGAGCAAGGAGGGCATGGCCAACCAGTACGGCAACTTGGGCCTCGTCCACCGAATCCGCGGCGACCTGGACCAGGCCGAGGCCATGCACCGGAATGCCCTGGCCCTCCACGAGGCCCTCGGGAGCAAGGAGGGCATAGCCAACCAGTACGGCAGCATGGGCGTTGTCTATCAAACTCGCGGCGACCTGGACCAGGCCGAAGCCATGCACCGGAATGCCCTGGCGCTCGACGAGGCTGGGGTTTTTGGCCCAAACCGTCAAAAATCTGCACTAGCGCCTGAGGCGAAATCCAGCAGGAATCGGGCGATGACGGCCTGTCAGGAAGCTTATTAGAATCATAAGGATATATAGGCAGCTGCGGCGGTTCCGGGAGGCATCGAGGTGCGGATCTCCGTTATGATCGGTATTTTTCCGTTGCCTCCGGCGGTCGCATGTCCGACTTTTCGCTCGACGATCTTGACGGTGATAGCCTCCCCCAGAGCGGTGATCGTCTGCAGATCCTTTCGCCGGAAGAGTACAAACTGCTGTGGGGCTTTCCGCGCTTCACCCAGAGCGACCGGGACCTTTTCTTCACGCTGACGGCACCCGAGCGCGAGGCCATCGAGCAACGCCGTTCGGTCCGCACCAAGATTCACTTTCTGCTGCACCTGGGCTACTTCCGCGCCCGCCAGCGCTTCTTCCGCTTCGAGCTCCCGGCTGTGCGCGACGACGTCGACTATCTGCGCCGACGCTACTTCGACAACCAGGCCGTCGTCGATCTCACTGTCTCCGACCACACCCGCAAGCGCCACGTCGAGGCGATCCTCGGGCTGTTTCGGTATCGCCTCTGTGCCCTGGACGAGCGGCGCCTGCTCGAGGCCCACGCCCGCCAAGCCGCGCGCATCTCCAGCCGGCCGGTCTACGTCCTGCGGGAGCTGGTGGATCTTCTGCGCCGCGAACGGGTCGTGCTGCCGGGATATACCATCCTTCAGAACATGGTGCGCGGGGCCTGGCCTTCGAGCGCAAGCGCCTGGCCGGTGCTCTCGAAGGGTTGATCGGTGCCGAGGACGCCAGATACCTGGATCTTCTTCCTCGCCGACGACGCGGGTCTGCACCAGATCACCACCATCAAGCGCCAGCCGCGGGACTTCAGCTACCAGCAGCTGCTTGCGGAAATCGATCGTGGTCAGCAGTTGCGGGCCCTGTTCACCCTGTCCGAGCGCATCATCGCCCGCCTTGAGCTATCCGCAGAGAGCGTGCGCTACTACGCCTCCCTGGTCGAATACTACACCGTCTACAAGCTCAAGAGGATGGACCGCGAGGCGGTCCATCTGTATCTGCTGTGCTTCGCCCACGACCGCTATGAGCGGCTCAACGACAATCTCCCGGGCGCTTTCTGCTCTCTGGTACGGTGCTACGTTGACGAGGTCGGTGCCGCCACCAAGGAGGCCATCTACCGGTTCAAGCTCCAGACCAGCGAGGATGTCGAGCAAGGGGCGAAGGTTCTGGCCCTGTTCCTGGATCCGAGTATCGACGGACAGACACCATTGGCGCATGTGCGCGAGCAGGCCCACGCGCTTTTGGCTCCGGAGCGGCTGCAGCAGCTCTGCCGCCACCTCGCCGGCGACGGCTCCCTCGACGAGGGGGCCTTCGAGTGGAAAGAAGTCGACGGGATCATGGCGAAGGTCAAACGCAACCTGCGACCGTTGCTGCGCTTCCTCTCGTTGCAGGGGACAGCGGCAAACGTCACGCTGCTGGAAACCCTGACAGCCATGATCGAGGCCTTCGAGGCTCGGCGAGTCGCTTCCGACACGCGAAGTCCCCACCACCCTGATCCCCACGCGCTCGAAGCGCTACCTACTCGACCCAGCTGGCACAATCATCCGTGAGCGCTACGAATTTATGGTCTATCGCCTGCTGCGCGATGGGCTAGAGGCCGGCGATCTGCACTGCAGCGACAGCGCACGTTTCCGCAGCTTCGACGACGACCTGCTCGACGACGCGACCTTCGATCGCCGTGCCGAGCTGCTGCCCCGGCATGGCCTTGAGATGGCTTCCCGGCCCATCCGCGAGCAGCTTGAGGAGCTGCGGGACCTCCTCGAGGCACGCTTCGAGGAGGTTAACCAGCGCATCCTGGCCGGCGAGAATGCCTTCGTGCGCGTGCAGGACGGGAAAACCGTCTGGGAACGGGCGGTGCGCAGCGAGGAACCGCTGCCCAACGAGCCCTTCTTCGACATGGTCGAGCGTGTCGACATCGACACCCTGCTGCTGTTCGTCGACCGGCGCAACGGCTTCATGGAATCCTTCGAGCATGTCCTCGGACGCTACCGCAAGGGCGCCCCCGCCAAGCCCGCCATTGTCGCCAGCCTGATGGCCTACGCGACCAACATCGGCCTGGGGCGCATGGCCGACATCTCCAACCTGAGCTACCAGGAGCTCTCAACCACCGCCGGCAACTTCATCCGGCTGGAGACCCTCAAGGAGGCCAACGATCGGATCGCCAACGCCACCGCGCGGCTACCGATCTTCCGTCACTTCGACATCGACGAGGCCGTGCATTCCAGCAGCGACGGGCAGAAGTTCGAGTCCGCGATCCCGACCATCAACGCCCGCCATTCCTCGAAGTACTTCGGCCTCAAGAAGGGCGTGGTCGCCTACACGCTGCTGGCCAACCACGTGCCTCTCAACGCCCGGATCATCGGCGCCAACGAGCACGAGAGCCACTTCGTCTTCGACGTCTTGTTCAACAACGCCACCGACATCCTGCCGGCGATTCACTCCACCGATACCCATGGCACCAACCACGTCAACTTCGCCCTGCTGCACCTGTTCGGCTATCGCTTCGCCCCGCGGTACCGCAAGGTGCGAAGCAAGGTGGAAACGGGGCTGTACGGATTCCGCCATCCGGGGCACTACAACAAATCCTGGCCGATCAAGCCGATTCGTCGTGCTCGGGAAGAGGGCTGGTCGTGTCGGAATGGCCGGACATCGAGCGCATCCTGCTCTCCGTGGCCCTGAAGAGCACAACCCAGAGCGTGATCGTGGGAAAGCTCAGCGCCTACCGGCGCAAGAACCGCACGAAGCGGGCCCTGTGGGAATTCGACAACATCGTCCGCAGCCTGTACCTGCTCGACTACATCGACTCCCCGGTGCTGCGGCGCAATGTGCAGCGGGCGCTCAACCGCGGCGAGGCGTACCACCAGCTGCGCCGCTCCATCGCCTACGCCCACGGTGGCCGTTTCCGGGCGCGCTCCCGGCATGAACAGGAGATCTGGAATGAATGTTCACGGCTGGTCGGCAACGCGGTGGTCTACTACAACGCCCTGATCTTGTCCGAGGCGTTGGCGGAACTGGAAAGTCGCGGCGAGCTGGCCTCCGCCGAGGTCCTCAAGCGCGTCTCCCCCGTGGCCTGGCAGCACATCAACTTCTATGGACGCTACCAGTTCGATGCCGACTTCACGCCGATCGACTTCGCCCGGCTACGCCAGCAGCTGTCTTCAGAAAAGGTCTCCAGGCTCTACGCCACCGCCGATCGCTAGTGCAGATTTTTGAGTGCGCCGTGAAAAGGCGCGGTTCCTCAGCGGGTGAAAGTCCCGCCCGGCAACTATCGCTCCAGCCGGTAGCAATCGGAGCGGCTGTGGAGGTAACGAAGCAGTCGAAGCCTTCGGTGTAGAGGGTCATTTTAGTGACTTGGCGAGTATGCAGGCCGTAACGTGCAGTGAACGCTGAGCAGGCCTCGAAAAGCACAATGCGGAAGCCGACCCGGCTCGGATTCGGGGAAGGCCGCCGTCACTGGGGAAGCGAGCGATGAGAGCACCCAGTGAGACCGCCGGGGTAGTGGCGACGGCATGCATACACAACGGGGAACCGACGCAACACGGGAAGCCCCGGCGGTGGCGCGGCGTGTGCGCCAAACCGGAAGCCCGTGAGGGCCAGGCCGGGCCGTGTGGGGTGGCGGGAGGCCCGTACTACCGTTGAAACCGGGTAATGCCGGTGGAGGGAAGGGGCCTCGCTCGAGGGCAGTGTTGAACGAAGCGAGGTCGTGGAGACTGGCGTGAGCCTACAAGCTCCTTTCAAAGTACAGAAGCTTCAGCAGGCACTTCATGCGAAAGCGAAGGAGTCGCCCGAATTCCGCTTCTATGCCCTGTACGACAAGATCTACCGGGAAGACATCCTGACCCACGCCTATCGGCTGGCCCGCAGCAATCGCGGCAAGCCCGGGGTGGACGGCGAGGATTTTCCGGACATTGAGGCGTACGGGGTTGAGCGGTGGTTGGGCGAACTGGCGCAAGCCTTGAGGGAGAAGCGCTACCGGGCGAGTCCGGTACGTCGGGTCTATATCCCCAAACCGAACGGCAAGCAGCGTCCCTTAGGTATACCGACGATCCGGGATCGGGTAGTCCAAACGGCGGCGGTCCTTGTACTCGCGCCGCTCTTCGAGACCGACCTGCAACCGGAACAGTATGCCTATCGGGAAGGACGCAACGCCCACGATGCGGTGCGCCACGTCCACAAGCTGCTCAATACAGGCTACACGGAGGTCGTTGACGCGGATCTGTCAGGCTACTTTGACTCGATTCCACATGCCGAGCTGTTACAGAGCCTGGCGCGGCGGATCAGTGACCGCCACGTCCTCGCCCTGCTCAAGCAGTGGCTCGTGGCACCGGTGGAAGAGGACGACGGACGTGGTCGCAGGAAACGCACCACGCAGGCAAAGGACACCAAGCGCGGTATCCCGCAAGGGGCACCGATCTCGCCGCTACTCAGTAACCTGTATATGCGCCGTTTTCTGCTGGGGTGGAAAACGTTGGGGCTGGAGCAACGGCTCCAGGCCCGGATTGTCAACTTCGCCGATGATTTTGTCATCTGCTGCCGGGGAACCGGTGAACAGGCTATGGAGGCCATGCGTGGGCTGATGGAGCGGCTGAAATTGACGGTCAACGAAGAGAAGACCGGGCGGTGTCGGATACCGCAGGAACACGTCGACTTTCTGGGCTACACCTTCGGACGATGCTATTCGACCAAGACGGGACGGGCCTACATCGGCACGCGCCCCTCGAAGAAGAGCATCAAGAAGGTCTGCCGTACGATCAGCGAGGCGACCAGCCGACAGTGGCTGCTGGCGACGCCCGAGGATAGAGTGGAGCGGCTTAACCGGGTTCTTATCGGTTGGGCAAACTACTTCTGTCTCGGGCCGGTCAGCACGACCTACCGGGCGCTGGACCGTCACGCGCGCAAGCGGCTGCGTTGGTGGTTATGCAGGAAGCACAAGCAGCGAGGCCGGGGGACCACACGCTTCCCGGACGCGTGGCTTCATCAAACGATGGGGCTCAAAGAGCTGTCGGTGCGCACGCGTGACCTTCCGTGGGCGAAGGCATGACACCTCGTCCGAGCGCTGGATGCGGGAGATCCGCACGTCCAGTGCGCCGAGCGGCGACTGGAAACGGGACTATGGCCCGGATTGAGGCACCGGCAAGGGCGAAAGCCGCCGGCAACAGCTACTCCCCGGAACCTGTGGTTACCGCGCCAGTCGTCGACTCTACCGGTTTGGGCCAAAAACCCTTTCATGGATGAATCCTCTCCCAGGTTTTTTCGTTCGGATTGCGCGAGCGCCCCGATTCATCGAGGCGCCAATCTGTTCTCGTGGCCCGGCGTCACTGGCCCTCAAATAGATCGCGTCTGTGAACGCGTGGGAGGTCGTTCGGCCCCCAGCCGAGCGGCAGGATTGGTTCTAGGGGGCCATAGGTACTCAGCAGCACGAACCAACCTTTGTCCGGGTTGGTCTCGATCCAGTTCAGTTCGAACCTTTCCGGCGCCCCCAGGCCGAAGCAGAAGTCGACCAAGCCATCGCGACCGTCGCGTGAGCCGATGAGCCGCAGGCGAGCGCGTTTCTCATGGTCCGAGAATGTCTTTTGCTCGTAACTCGGCTTCAGTCCTGTTTGCTCGCACAATACCCAGATCTTGAGAAAGTGCACGGGCTCTTCAGTTGGAGACGCTGTATTCGCTGTGCGAAGCGCCGGTGCGGGCGCTCATGCGCTCCACGTCACCGGGACGAATCACCGAGCCGTTACCTATGATGTCTTTGTGTGCCAAGGCACCCTCGAGCACGTAGCGGATGATCTCCGTGTCGTTGCGTCCGTTCGTGGCGAAACCGCCGCCGGCTGAGTGGGGTCGCTGTGCGGTTACCGAGGAGCCATTGTGTACGGTAAGGATACGCGGTTGTTGTTCCCTGATCCTACTCGATGAAACATCAGGCATCGCACCCCCGGTATCAAAGAGGCAAAATAGCGCCGATCCGTTAGGACGCTGGTTCATGATCAAGAAGCTGACCGCCATGTCCCGCCGCACGCCAATTTTGGCCATCATTATGGCGCCCGTTGCGTTGTTTCTCTTGATGCAGCTCTGGACTCACGCCCTCGTGCCGCTTTACCAGGGCGTCTGGTATAGCGACACCGTGCTGAAGTGGCGTCTGGCCAGTGACGAGCCGGCAATCCGCATCAAGGCCGCAAAGGATGCCGGGTTGCGGCGCGCCGAAGATGCAGCCGTGCTCAATGAACTGGTTGCACGCCTTAAGACCGACGAATCAGTGGAGGTGCGCAAGGCCTCGGCCACCGCGCTTGGGCAGCTTGGCTCGCAGCGGCCGTTAAGCGCTGGGGCGATACAGGCATTGAGTACGCTGGTATTGACCGAATCGGACAATGCCATGCTGTCCGCGGTCATCGTTGCCGTGGGCCAGTCAGCGGCCGAGAATCGATACCCGGATTCGGTTGTCGAGCGCATCGCCGAAATCTCCAGTGAAAAGCTTCAGGCATGGGCGTATCCGCGGGCGGCCACGGCGCTCGGCCAAATCGGCGCCGCCCAGCCACTGCCGGACACGGTATTCGCCGCCATGAACACACGGTTTACCGATCCCCGACACGCCGGCGAGCGCGAAGACCTGGCCAACGCCTTCGCCGATATCGCCGAGGGCCGGCGCCTGCCGGTGACGACGCTCGACATCCTCGCTGCTGCGTTCGAGGATGAACCGAACCACCGTATACGCAAGGCCATTCTTTATGCATTGGCCTACGCGGCCGATGACTACCCGCCGTCGATCACCCTGATAACGGCGGCCACCAGTGATCTAGACGCGGACATCGCCAGCACCGCCGAAAGCGGTCTGCGCATCATCGAATACAACCGAACCCTGGCGGATAAGGATCCGTTGTCAGTGGCGATGAACACCTCTGAGCCGATCGAAACACGACTCAATGCGCTGCGAATCATCCGCAGCACCCGTATCGATCCGGCCGCCTGGGAGCAGATCGCGGCACTTGCGCAGGATTCGGAAACCGGGATCGCTGCGGCTGCCGTTAACATGTTTCCTCACATGGCTCGCTCAGCCGATGCGGACTTTGACCAACGCATATTGATTCCGGCGCTGAGCCGGGCCATGTCCGACCCCGACCCACTGGTCCGTTATGCCGCCTATGGCGCGTTGTCGACTATTTCCCGGAACCGGCCGGCATATCTGCGTGCCGCCGATTTGCCGGCGCAACTCGAAGCCGGCGCGAACCACCCGGATCCGAAAGTGCGCGTCGTCGTCCTGGTCATGTTGCTTCGCGATGACGAACAACGCGCTACGATCATCGAGCGAGGCATGAATGATCCCGATCCTTATGTGCGAAGCAACGCGGTGAGCTGGCTCGCTTTACCGGAAACAGAGGCCAGCCAGCGGGAGGCATTTATTGCAGAGGCGTTGAACGACCCGGATCCGAACGTTCGCCGGTCCGCAGCCGCCACACAAAAACAATGGGATACGCGCGAGCGTTCCTGGCCGATAGAGCTCTGGCGGCTATGGCAAGCGGGGGAGCGCGGGAAAGTCGGCATGAGAGTCCTAATCGCAGTGACCGTGGCGACCCCTGTTCTGATCGGCGGAATCTTTCTGCTCTATTACATGGCGCGTCTGTTGACCTACCTGCAGCAGCGACGCTGGCGCGCCGCAGCTGTGGTCCCGGTCATGGCCACTTGGGTAGCGGCCAGTTACGGCATGTTCATGCTGTACTTCATGGCCGCTCACGCGAGCAACCTCGATGCCGGCGAAACGGCAATCCTGGCCGGCATTCTATGGGGCGCCATCGCTGTCTATACCGCGCTGGGTTGGGTCATGCACTACGCAGTGCGCCACTAGTTCAAGCGCGCACCGGCCCCGAAGCAACGATCGGAGGACATCTCCCGCGCCCGCATTCTGCCGTTAGGGTCCTGTCACGCAGGCAATCTTAAACGTACTTGGCTGACCGCTCCTGGCCGCCATGTGAAGCTTCGCAAAGTGGCCGAAAGAGACCTACGCACGCGACGCATGTAAAGATCCTGTAAAAGCCTCCCCCGCACCGCAGATTCCGTATCGCGCTCGTGCCAAGCTGAAGATGAATGCCCCGGCCAGAAGTTCGCCAGCCGGCGGCATCCATCGGTTTCAGGTTTGACGCCCACAGGAGATATCCCATGCAATCCTGGATTCTGTTTCTAGTCCTCTCGATGTGGCTGCCGGCCCTGGCCTCGGCCGGTACGGATCTCCGTCCCGCCGGCCTGCCCGCAGACGCGGATCCTGGGGTGCTCCAGGTCATGACCCTGGGGGGCGAGAAGCCCACCGAGGCCCTGCGCCTACCTCTGAAACACACCAGGGTAGAGATCAGCGTGGAGGGATTCGTGGCCCGGGCGACGGTGGTTCAGGAGTACGGTAATCCCTTCGAAGCGCCCATCGAGGCCATCTATACATTCCCGCTGCCCAACAAGGCGGCTGTGGATCGCATGCGCATGCGCATCGGTGACAAGACCATCGAGGGCAAGATCATGCGCCGGGAGGCGGCACGGAAGGTCTACGAGCAAGCAAAAGCAGCGGGCAAGCGAGCAGGCCTGTTGGAGCAGGAACGGCCCAACATCTTCACCCAGTCGTTGGGCAACGTCATGCCCGGCGACGAGATCCGCGTGGAGATCTCCTACGTGGAGATCTTGACCTACAGGGACGAGGGAGCCTTCGAGCTGGTGTTTCCCATGGTGGTGGGCCCACGCTACATCCCAGGCACCCCGATCGGCGCGAAGGGCACGGGCTTTGCCGAGGATACAGACCAGGTGCCGGATGCCTCCCGTATCACACCACCCGTCCTCAAGCCTGGCGAGCGCAGCGGTCAGGACATCTCGGTCACCGTGGAGCTGGACGCCAAGCTCCCGATCCGGGCACTGCATTCGGTTTCCCATGCGGTGGACACCAAGACCCTATCCCAGCAGCGCCGCCGGGTGGAGCTGCACCCCAGCGACCGCATCCCCAGTAAGGACCTGGTCCTGCGCTGGAAGGTCGCGGGGGATGCCCCCCAGTTCGCCCTCATCCCCCATCACGAGTCCGGGCGCGGGGGTTGGTTCACTCTGATAGCCTTGCCCCAGGAACGGGTGACGGATGAGCAGACCCTGGCCAGGGACCTGATCTTCATCATTGATACCTCCGGGAGCATGCGCGGGCGGCCCATGGACCAGTCCAAGCAGGCCATGGATCGTCTCATCTCGGGTATGCGTCCTACGGATCGCTTCAACATCGTGCGATTCGCCGGCGATTCCGCCACCCTTTGGTCCGAGCCCAAACCCGCTACCCAGGCGAACATCTCCCAGGCACGGGCCTTCGTGGAGGCCATGCGCGGTGCCGGGGGCACCGAAATACGCAAGGGCGTCAACCAGGCCCTGGCGATGCCGGCTGAGCCCGGACGCCTGCGCATCGCTATGCTGCTGACCGACGGCTACGTGAGCAACGAGGCGGCCATCCTCGACGATATCGAGCGCGAGCGTCGCGGCGCCCGGGTATTCGCCCTGGGGGTGGGTAGCTCTGTCAACCGATTCCTGCTCGACCGGGTTTCCCTAGTGGGCCGTGGCGACGTCTTCTACGTACGCCCCGATGAAGACGAGACAGAGGTCGTCGAGCACTTCTTCAAGCGGGTGGATCGCCCGACCCTGGCGGATATCCAGGTCGATTGGGGAGGGCTGGACGTGACCAGCCTGACCCCCGGGGCCATCCCCGATCTCTGGCAGGGACAGCCGTTGCTGATCCATGGCCGCTACGAACAGGGCGGGGAGGCGACCATCCGTATCCGAGGGCACCTTGGCAAGGCCCCCTTCGAGCGGGCCATCCGGGTCCGTCTGCCCCGGGACACCCAGGACAACCCCCTTATGGCCCAGGTCTGGGCCAGGGCCCGGGTGAAGGAGCTGATGATCCTTGGGGATAGGGAGATGAGTACCGAGAAACGCAACGAGGCGGTCACCGAATTGGGATTGGAGTACGGCATCCTGACCCGGTGGACCTCCTTCGTGGCGGTCGAGGAGAAAGTGGTCAACCAGGGCGGAGAGCAGAAGACCGTCGTCCAGCCGGTTGAGTTGCCCGAATTCGTCGACTATGAGGGGGTATTCGGCGAGCTGGCTAAGGACGGAATGATGTCCCAGTTCCAAGCGCAGACGTCTGCCGGGACCATGACCGACAGGGCCCTGCTCTATTCGCAACCACCGGCCATGCCGGCCGCCGCCCCGGGCAGGGAGCACGCGCCTGCTATCCCCGAAGAGCGCAACAAATCCGTGGCGGAATCCGTGCCGCCGACACCCTGCCGTATCGAGGCCCTGACCGTTAGCGGCGGACTGCGTCACCCCCAGGTTCGGCAGCGGTTGTCCGCCGGCCTGGCAAAGCTCTGCAAGGCCCTGAAACCGGCTGTCTATTGGCCCCAGACCTACAAGTTGCGTCTGCTCATCGCCCCGGACGGGTCGGTCAAGCGTCTGGAGCTATCCCGCAAGGACAAGGCGACCCCGGCGATGCGCCAGGAACAAGAGGAGCTGCGCAAGGAACTGAGGCAGTTGGACTTCGGTAAGGTGCCCGGTGGCGGGAGCGTGCAGGTGGAGGCCAAGTTGGTGCTTCGACGGTGAGGCGCGGGGGCGTCCTGGGAGGATGGCGTCCCAAAAAAATTAGCGCTTCGCCTTGCCCGCGTGGCTCCCTTCGACGTCTCCTGAACGCTGAATCCGGACCTAGCGGTTTGCCGTTGAGGGCCGGCGGTTCCCGACTCGCCGCAGTTGATCGTGGGCAACCTTGAACGGCGGCAATCCTAACCTGAGTGGACAGTTCGCCGTATCAAGCAGCCAACCGCAAAATGATTTCTTGCGTGATGAATAGGTGGGCCATGGCAACTGCGAGCACGACGACGGCAATGTAGGGGATCGGTACACACACGCCGGGCAAATCTTTTCAGAGCTTGCTGTGCCGGCACAGTTTTCAGTTCTTGACCGATAACGATTCCCTGTATTCGGGTGCTTTGAGAAGATCCCCTGATCACGCGTGTCATGGAATCCTCGAGAATACCTCTCTCGGTGGGGGCAGATGTGCATCGCAGGGCTGCTTGACGGGACCTCGTCGACAGGCCGATCAGCGGATCGACGAGGTCGCTGCCCCTGAAGGCTATCGCTGCTGCGTGACGATCTCCTCGGTCACGGTGGTGGCCTGGTTGCCCCAGGCACCCCGCACGTAACTAGCGACGGCCGCGATCTCCGCGTCGCTCAGCCCCTGTTGGATACCGACCGGGGGCATGACCGCGTTGAACACCTTGCCGTGGACGCTGATCTCGCCGCTGCGTCCGTGGATGATGGTGTGAGCCACGTAACTGCCGTCGCCTTCCTGCACGCGCGGGTTGCCTGCCAATGGCGGGAACACACCGGGCACGCCTTTCCCATCGGCTTGGTGGCAGTTGACGCAGGTGCCCTTACCCTCGAACAGCGCCTTGCCGTCGAGTCCCGCAGCCGCGGTGACCGGGCGCACCCAGTCCTCCATGCGGATATCCGGCAGGGGGCCGCGCAGGGCGGTCAGGAATGCCTTGAGGTCCTGCTTTTCCTGATCGCTCAAACCGATCGGCTTAATCCGCGGGTCCTGATTCCGGGCCTTGTCGCCACCACGGTCATAGTGGTCGATGATCTCGTCCACAGTCCAGTAGCGGCCGTCGTGCATGTAGGGAGCAGTATCGGCCAGGTTGCGCAGGGTCGGGGTCTTGAAGCGGCCCCAGTCGGTTGCCTCGTGGGTGATCAGATAGCGCCCGGGATCGGTGGTGATGCTGTCCCAATCGGCATTCTTCGTGCGCTTGGCATCGAACTTGAGCACCTTCTGACGGGCCTCGTCGTCGAGGATGGGATTGTGCGCGAGTCCAACGTTGTGGAAGCTCGAGTCCGTGAAGTTGGGGCCATTGTGGCAGGAGATGCAGTTGGCTTTGCCCTTGAACAGGGCCATGCCGCGCACGGCCGCCTCCTCCATCGCGGACGCATCGCCGCCGGCGTAGTGGTCGAACGGACTGGGGCCAGTGACGATGAAATGGCGCTGAAAGACGGCGAGCGCCTTGCCGTAGTCGGCGGGATTGGGCTCACTGCCGTAGGCCTGCTGGAACATCTTGACCATGTTCTCGTCTTCCTTGAGCACCGCCATGAGCTTGTCGATGTCCTGGCCCTTATGGACCGGGTTCTTGGTGGAGCCGAGGGCCTGCTTCTCCAGCGGCCAGGCGCGCCCGTCCCAGATCAAGGCCTTGTTGTGGCCGACATTGATGAGCGTCGGCGAGTTACGTCGCTCGACCCATCCCGGGTTGGCCGGGGAAAGGGGTGTCTGCACTGTCCATCCCTGGTGAGGCAGGTGACAGGTGGCGCAGCTCATGGTCCCGGTGCCCGAGACCCGGTTGTCAAAGAAGAGCGCGCGTCCCAGCGCGAGGCGGGCCTCGGTCGGCGCATTTTCCGGGTTCGCCTCCACCGGCGGCAGGGGCCCGATGTCTGGAACCTTCGCGCCATCGGCTGTGGTGACGGTGACAATGGCCGACGAGGCCGCGGCGGCCCAAAGGCCCAGCACACAGGCCAGCACCGACTTTCCCATTCGCTTGCGTTGCTCGGTCATCGCTCCCCCCTCCCAATGCGGTTATGTGCAGGTCGCCGAGAGACTGTCGGTGACGACATCCCCTTCGGCAACACGGGTATATAAAAAGTAGACGATCTCCCTGCGAATTAAACAGGGGAGTCCTGCAGTTATTCCCGACGGTCGGTCAGATGAGGTGTTTCGGCCTAATCGGACGCCCGTGGCTGGAGCTGCGTCGCCTCGGCGCACGCGTAACGCGTGCCCGGTCGCGCCGCACTATATTGCTGCTTCGTCTAACAGGCATGGATCCTCGATCGTGGACTTGTCCGTCGTCCTATCGGCCTTCTCGCTGCTGCCGTTGCAACCACTCAACATTGGTAGGGAAGATCGCTCAGCTAAGGTCGGACATCGTCGGCCTGGCGCGAACCGATGTCCTGCCGTGATCGGATTTTCCTATCGTTCGGATAGCTTTTTCCACATGGCTCTCCTGAATTTGATGGTCTACTTTTTTCGTACGCGAAGCCTTTGCCGCCGCAAAGCCGATCCGTTTTGGACCGCGTCGTTCAGGTGCATGCTCAGACCGCCTCGCGAAAACAAAAACGGAGTAAGGTGCTTTGCGTCCGACAATCGAACAAACCCACTACGAGGAGATGACTCACATGCTCAGAAAAGCGTTGGCCGCAGCCATCCTGGCCGCCCTTCTCTCCACGCCCGCGGCGGCGAACCCGGCCATGGCGTCCGGCAAGGCAAAGTCCAACCAGTTCTGGTGGCCGGAACAAGTTCACCTAGGCCCGCTCCGTGACCACGTAAATCCAATCCGTACGGTGACGACTTCGACTACGCCAAGGCTTTTGCGAGTGTTGACCTCAAGGCGCTGAAAGCGGATATCGAGGAAACCCTGAAAACATCGCAGGACTGGTGGCCGGCGGACTGGGGTCACTACGGCGGGCTGATGATCCGCATGGCATGGCACAGTGCGGGCACCTACCGCATACATGACGGCCGCGGCGGCGCCGATGGCGGCCAGCAGCGCTTCGAGCCGCTCGGCAGCTGGCCGGATAACGCCAACCTGGATAAGGCGCGTCGCCTGTTGTGGCCGGTCAAACAAAAGTACGGACGTAATGTGTCCTGGGCTGACCTGATGATCCTGGCCGGTAACGTAGGGCTGGAATCGATGGGTTTCGAAACCCTGGGCTTCGCCGGCGGGCGCGCGGACGACTGGGAGGCTGATCTGGTTTACTGGGGTCCCGAAACCGAGATGCTCGGCAACGACAAGCGCTTCAATGAGGCAGGCGAGCTGGAGAAACCGTTGGCTGCCGTGCACATGGGTCTCATCTACGTGAACCCGGAGGGTCCCAATGGCAATCTCGACCCGGTCTCCGCTGCCGCGGACATCCGTCAATCGTTCGGCCGCATGGCAATGAACGACGAAGAGATCGTTGCGCTGATTGCGGGTGGCCACACCCTGGGCAAGGTTCATGGCGCCACGAAAGCCGACTGCGTTGGCCCCGAACCTGCCGCCGCCGCGATCGAAGAGCAAGGCCTTGGCTGGAAGAACAAGTGCGGCAAGGGCAATGCGGAAGACACCATGACCAGTGGCCTGGAAGGCGCCTGGACCCAGACGCCGACTGCCTGGTCCATCCTGTATCTCAATAACCTGTTCAGCCTCGAGTGGGAAAAGCAGAAGTCACCAGGTGGTGGAACAGTGTGGGTGCCAACCGACAAGTCGTTGCATACATCGGTGCCGGATGCCCACGTCGAGGGCAAACGTAATCCGCCTATGATGCTGACAACGGATCTTTCATTGAAGGAAGATCCCGGCTTCCGCAAGATCGCCGAGCGTTTCTGGAAGAATCCGGGGGAATTCGACGAGGCGTTCGCGAAGGCTTGGTTCAAGCTGACGCACCGTGACCTGGGCCCGCGCGCCCGCTACGTCGGCAGCGAGGTCCCGGAGGAAGTGTTCATCTGGCAGGACCCGGTTCCGGCGGGCGAGGTGATCAGCGACAGCGAAGCCGATGAGCTGAAGGCGCAGATCCTGAGCTCCGGTCTGACCGTGCCGGAGCTGGTCAAAGCGGCCTGGGCGTCGGCGTCTACCTATCGCTACTCTGACATGCGCGGCGGTGCCAACGGTGCACGCGTGCGACTCGCTCCGCAGAAAGACTGGGTAGCCAACGATCCGAACGAATTGACCAAGGTCCTGGAGACGCTGGAGAAGGTCAAGGAGGATAGCGGCAGCAAGATCTCCATGGCCGACCTGATCGTCCTCGGCGGCGCCGCAGCGATCGAGAAGGCAGCCAAGGATGCCGGTCACGATGTCAAGGTGCCTTTCACACCGGGTCGTGGTGATGCGACACCGGAGATGACCGATGCGGCATCCTTCGACGTGCTGGAGCCGAAGGCGGATGTCTTCCGTAACTTCTACAGCGATGGTGCTTACGGCTCCCCCACTGACATGATGGTGGAGAAAGCCGACCTGCTGAGCCTGACCGTGCCCGAGATGACTGCGCTGGTCGGCGGTATGCGTGCGATGGGCGCCAATGCCAATGGCTCGAAGCACGGCTTGTTCACCGACAATCCCGGGACGCTCACCAACGACTTCTTCGTCAACCTGCTCGACATGGCAACCGAGTGGTCGAAGGTGAAGGATGCCGAGGGCATCTACGAGGGACGCGACCGCGCCACGGGTGAGCTGAAGTGGACGGCGACGCCGGTGGACCTGATCTTCGGATCGAGTTCCGAGCTGCGTTCCGTCGCCGAGGTCTATGCGTCCGCGGACGGCAACGAGCAATTCGTCCGCGATTTCGTCGCCGCGTGGACCAAGGTGATGACGGCCGACCGCTTCGACCTGGAGCGGTCGTAGGGAAAAGCTCCTCGGGCCGTGGCTGACGTAGGCCCGGCCCGAGCGCTCGCGTCGAGTCAATGGCTGCGGGTTCCCGTCGCTCCGTTGCAACAATATCGTGGTGGCGCTTCCGTCAATTTCTGCTTATCTCGGTTTTCAGCTTCGAACGCACGGCAGGATTATGTCGGTCCGCAATGCGAACTCAACCGGTCCTTCGCGATCACCGGTTGATAATCTGATTCTTGCCAAAGCCAGGAAACGAATGTGTCCTACATGAAGGGCGGCTCCTGGGACGACTGAGCCGCTCGCCCGGATCGATTGACTGACCGGAGTGGGTCGTGAACGGACAGTGACCTGTGGAGGCGAGGGTCTGCAAACAGGTTCCAAGAAGCTCCATCACGCAGCTTGCAAGAACGCCCGTTAACTAGCGTGGTTACTCGCACGGTTCAGCGCTTCGGGGCGCGAGCCAAACCGTGGGCGCCGATGGATCGGTTAAGATCGGCCCATGAACCACGACCAGAACTTCAAAAACCTGATCCTGGACTATCCGCACCAGGCCCTGGCCTTCTTCGCCCCCGAGGAGGCGGCAGGCATGCTTGCCGATGCCGAAGTGCTGCCGGTGCGCCAGGAGCAGCTCAAGGAACGGCTCGGCGAGCGCTTCCGCGAGCTCGATGTGCCGCTGCTGGTGCAGTGGCCGGACGGTCGGCGCGAAGCGCTGCTGTTCGTGATCGAGGAGGAGAGCGACCCACGGCGCTTCTCCATCCACCGCTTGGCGCATTACTGCCTGGACCTCGGCGAGCTGCTCGAGACCGATCGCGTGGTCCCGGTCGTGATCTTTTTGCGCGGCCGGGCGCATCGCCGCGAGCTGATCCTCGGCGGCGAGCGTCACACCTACCTGCGCTTCCAATTCCTAGCTTGCGAGTTGGCCACCATTGCCTACGAGCACTATCGGGAAAGCGACAACATCGTCGCCCGCATCAATCTGCCGAACATGCGTTGTGCTCCGGAGCGCAAGCTTGACGTCTATGCCGCTGCCATACGCGGCCTGGTGAGCCTCGAGGCCGATCCGGAGAAGCAGCTGAAATACTTCGATTTCATCGACATGTATGCGGATCTCAACGACAATGAACGCGACCAATACGCGCGGGAGTATCCCCAAGAGGCCGAGATCATGGGCACGTTTTCTGAACGCTATATCCAGCAAGGCCTGGAGCAAGGTATCCAGCAAGGCTTGGAACAAGGCATCCAGCAAGGCAAGCAGCAAGGTGAAGCGATGATCCTGCTGCGCCAGCTTCAGCTGAAGTTCGGCGAGGTGCCCGAGGCGGTGCGGCGCCGAATCGAGGACGCCGACGCCCGGACGTTGCTTGCCTGGTCCGAGCGGGTGCTGATGGCCGGGAGCCTTGAGCAGGTCATCGGCGATTAGAGGGACTGCAAACCAGGCGCTCGCGCATTATGTAAAGTACCGTTCGTCCGCGGAAACCACCATCCCTACATCCGTAACTTTACATAACAAGTATTATACGCAACAACATATTGATTCTAAAGCATTATTGATTGCGCCGCCTGACGTCTTCAGGGCCTCGACTCAACATCGCTGAGGCCGTTACCGACCCGCCTTGTGCGTCTGCATGTAGGACCGTAAGATCGCGTTGATCCGCGTTTGATAGCCCGGTCCCTGATGTTAAATCCAAATGGCGAAGCGATTCACGGAGAAACAAGGCCAGTACTTGGCCTTTATCTACAACTACGCGGTGATGTTCGGACGAGCTCCGTTTGAGGCTGATCTGCAGCGCTTCTTTGGAAGTTCGCCACCGACCATCCATCAGATGGTCGTGAAACTCGCGGAGAGGCAACTGATCAGCCGCAGGCCGGGCGAAGCACGATCAATAGAGTTATTGGTCTCTCCCGAAGAAATGCCTAGACTTGTGCGCCCATCAACCAGACAAAGTTAACGTCTGTTGACGGCCAGGAAGAGACAATGCCAGGGCCGCTCACCAATCGCTATTGTTGCAGGAAGGCGACATACTTCTAGATCGCCATCCCGCGTTAGGCTCGATCGCGGCCGATCCTCAGAGCGTCGATTTGGTGTGACCGTTAAACGCTGGTTGCGATCACTGCCTTAGCTGCAGCAGGTGGAGAAGTCCGGTTACGGACATTGTCTTGCGGCCCCGACGGTCCACCATTAGGCCGGCAGCGTAGCGTTGCCCACGCCTACACCCGTCTCTCTGATATGGCTACGGGGCGTCAATAGGTCCAAGGTGTTATTCGACGTGAACGATGACTGCGCCAGTTGAGATCCTAGGGACATCCGCACCAATTTCCCCTGCATTTTTTGCAATCCACTCCTTCGCTTTCTCAACGCTTTCATCAATGCCTGCCATATCTTCGCAGATAGTCACCGAGTATCCGCCATCACTGCTGCGGGCAAGCGTGTAGCTCACAATACCCTTGACCGTACGCATCAGGCTGCCCACGTCTGCCTTGTGCTCCTCCATCACATCAAACAGCTCATTTGCACCTTTTCCAGAATACGCTCTGACCACTATTTGCATGACATGGTCCTCTCGGTTGATGGCTAAGATCTCGTTGTCGAGGTAGCAATACGGGTTGATGCACGCTGTGCGCATCGGAACTCCGGTTGTCGTTCCAGACTGTGTGCACGACGAGCCAACGGTGTGTTCTCTTTGTGGGACACGGGGTCAGGTTGAGAGTGTAGACCGTCTGGCGAAGGTATACGCTCGAAGAATGTGCGTGATATCGCTATGGAATGACGGCGTAAACCGAACAGAATGCGAGGCTGGACCGCCAAATATTCAGCTTATTTAGCTACGCAGTCGCTGCTCAATCGGTGGCCGATTTAGCGCGTTGCGGGCGGTGCAGGAGCCTTCCCCCGGACTGGCCACGATTGGGACATGCCGGACGGTGACCTCGGCTAGGTAAATTTCAGCAAAGGTCCACAAGAGCCAGTTTCAGTATGTCGATCCACAGCTCGGTTGTTGCGAAAATCAAACAGACTTCTCGATAGGCGGCTTACTTCCGTTGAGGGTCGTTGTCGGACGTAACGGTTGGACGTTCGTCTCGACGGGTGTAACAACCCCTGACACTTAAGCTGATAGGCCCTGCAGCGTCTACTCTGGATCGTCTACCGTCCTTCCCGTTCATCACGTGCGCTTCGAAGAGTCGAGATGCTGGCTAAGAATCGCGCCTTGAGTTGCCGATCGACACATCTTACGCTGAATGCGAAGCCGTCCCCGATGGACGGATGGGTGAATTCCAATGCAAACCATCGCCACACCAGTTCTACATAGACGACCCAGCCGATCGTCGCCACTACTGCTAACAACCATGGGACTCGCGTTGCTGGCAGGACTTACCTTGGCCGGGTGTGGGGCAAAACGGCCGTTTATCTACGAAGGCGGGCCAAGCGCTCAGCGGGAAATCGATGAGTGCATGCGTTTAGCACGGGCGAGCGGGGCCGATGCGGGTAAGGTTGGTGACGTCGCTCGCAGTACGGCAACGGGTGCGGTTATCGGGGGAGCGGCGACTGGCGTTTACGGTGCTGTCCGCGGATACAGTGACGTAGGCAACCGTGCGGCGGCGGGTGCAGCTGCCGGTGCGGCAGCAGGAGTGATTCGTGGCAGCGTGCGTGCCAGCGAGCCAAGCGGTACCTTCAAGGGATATGTCGACCGTTGCCTTGCTGATCGCGGCTTCGATGTGATTGGCTGGAATTGATCGATGATCGCGTTTAGTCGCTGCTCATAGCTACCTCGTGGGACACCATCGCTGTCAGAAATGTATGCTCATTTAGACAAATGAATATTTTTACTGAAGTTTCTTACTTTCATGATGCCACGAGCCGCATGACCGTTGAGATCAAAGGATTTCGATCTGCTTTGCCGGGGTCCTGGCAATCGATACCGAAACCCTCCTTTGCGAGTTGCCTGGCGAGGGATCTTCGCACATCTGCGAAGGCATATTCCGTGGTATTTTCGGAAGCGTATCGTCGGATTGGAGCTTGGTTCAAGTGTTCGGCATAAATCCAGGCGATGGTGGTTGCCGCCATGCAGAAGTGGAGATGATTGGTCACCGCGTCGGGGTTTCTGGTCTGGGTGTGGGAGCTGCCGATCTCCTGCTTGATCTCTCGGAAACCAGCCTCGATTTTCCACCTGGCGGCATAGTATTCGATGATCTGCTCGACGCTCAGATCCAGATCCGTGGTCATCAGCGCGACACATTGGGTCTTGCGGTAGACCCACACGACGCGCACACGGCACCGCAGGGTCTTGAGCATCACGATCCGCTCGGCGGCTTGCACCTCACGCAGGGCGCCGTAGACATGCACCGTATAGGTCTTGGCCTGCTCGCGCATGGCCGCGGCCAGGTCCGCGGCGTTTCCGAGCCGTTTGCCGTATTTCCGCGGTCTTCCTGGCCGACCGGCGAGTGGTTCGGGGATGGCGTAGAGGGCGGCATTGACCCGCAGGCGCGAGAGCAGATCGACGCGTCCGCCCAGTCGCTCACGCAGCGGCTTGAACAGTCCGTTGTTGCCGAACCAGCTGTCGGCGACCACCAAGATCGGCGCCTCGGCGAAGACGCCACCCAAGCGCCCGATCAGCTCGACGGCCTGCGCAAACTTGCTGCGAAAGACCACCGCCTTGCCGCGCACCCGGATACAAGCGCTACGCAAGCTCTTGCGGCGCAGGTAAAACGCGAAGGCCAACGGCACACAGCTCCAGCGTCCGTGAATCCGCATGAGCAGCCCCACCGTGACGATGGTCTGCGCCCAAGGCCAGCGTGTCTGACTCGTCTTCGCCGCATGGTCGAACGTCCTTTGGCAGGCGAAGATCTTCTTGCCCGTCTTCGGGTTGATGGAATCGTCGAGCCCCGGCAGCAACCGTCCGGCAACCAACGGGCTGGGGATCGCCCGCCACAGCGCCTCCCGGACGCCATCCCACGGCAGCTTCACCGAGGCCATGAAGGTGTAGTAACGCCATTGGGCGATACTCACCCCGAACAGCGTCTCGATGGCACGCAGCAGATTCGAGGTGCGTGAGATGGTGATCGGCACCAGGATCGCTTTGAGCGTCAGCACAAACCAATGAAAGCGCTCCTGGCCATTGTCCGTGAGTGGAAAAACGAATTGGAAATCGCGGGCGAGGGTGCGTAAGATGGGCATCGAATAGGGGCTCTTTTCGCTGGATAATCATTGTGTTAAGCAACTTTGATTATACCGCGTATTGAGCCCTTATTCGCGATTAAATGCTTGATTTCGACTTGAATAAACGCGCCATCGCGGTTAATGAATCTAATCGAGCAATAGCTATTCAGTGAATGCTAATATACCGCGCCCATTCATGCTCGCTTATATTCTAACGCCGCAAAAGTACAAAACTTCAGTTTGGTGAGACGGCCTACGAAATCAAAATAGCACGTGGTCCAGTTGATACCGTTCACTAGTTACCAATGTTACTACCTTTTTCTTCGTTCAATAAGTTGCTTAATACGAATAAAAAGCTAACGCAAAGGACAAGTCGTTTGAGCGAAGCGAGCCATGACTTGTCCTTGTAGTTGGACGAGCCCGACGAGCTGTAGCCCGACCTCTATAGAAGCAAATATCTTTTTTGGGTTGCTCCGCGCGTAACGGCTGCAAGGAGCGCCGATAGAGACTCGGCACGTTCGGCTAGAACGGATGAACCGGAGCCGGAACGAGCGGCCTGGCTCGCTTCGCTCGTTCACGTCCACTCCCGGCCCAGTTATCCTATCGTTATCCCCATCTCTGATGTCTCCTTTGGGTCGTTCTCGGACCATGTATACAGTATCGGAGGGATGAAAAACCCCGGCGCTTTGGCCGGGCTTGTCGAGGGACGAACGGTGTTCCTGTCTCAGGCTACTTGCTTCAAGCAGTTCGACTTGAACGCCTCACGCTGCGCTTTGTCAGTCGCGTCGTATCCTTCCGCTTCCATCTTTTGTCGTAACCACGACGGCAGAGGTCCACGCGAGTAGCCGCGTTCCGAATTGTCGGGATCAATGTAGCGGGGGATATTCTGCGGAGTGGCCCACTCTGGACGCTTTCCGTCTCCCTTTACGAAGCTCAGCGAACACCTCATCGACGGTGTAACCGCGCTCGGAGATTTGGTCGCGTATTTCCTTGGCGAAGTCCGCAAGCTCAGCGGAACGCCGCTGCTTCAGTGCCAACGCAAGCGCCTTCTTATCGGCTTCGATCTGTGTAAGTTGTTCCTGGATCTGGTCGACGGAAAGATCCTCAAGCTCTTTTTGCTTTTTGGGCATTCGCTATCTCCAAACGGTCTCTTTATTAGTTACTCACGCAGATCGAATAATTCGGCTGCGCTGTTATTGTAGTCTAATAAAAAGACGTTCAAAGGGCCAGATGGTTCCCCTATCACTCGGGCAGCGGAATTACGCCTGCTTTTCTTCTACGACTTTGAGCAGCTCCAGCCCTTCGTTGCGCTAACGATTCCTCTCTTGGGGAAACCGGATGCAACGTCCATTGCCTAGAAACAGTCAGTTTCAGCATCGCTTCAAGATCATCCGTGTTCTTGTTGTCGGGGTAGAGAGACTCTTGATGTCGTCTTCCTGCGACAGCATCACGAGCCTCCTGTCGTGGACCGAATACAATAGGCCGTTGGGGGTCCTTGACGATGATGGTGCAGGACTCAATCGCCTTTTTCTCTCCGTTTACGCCACTGCTCCTACAACCCGCCGTTGTTTGTCACGGCGGGCGGATCAGGAAGGACGACTCCTGGTCGCAAAAAGTATACTTTTTGCGACACATCGGCCAGGCCGATCAACGTGTCACGCAGCGGCTAAAATCCGTGGTGATAAAAAGAGGCAGGGAAACCTGGTCCCGCCGCTTCGGGCAGGATTCTTCTGGTTCGCCTACATTGCCCAGGGTAACATTCCGACAATCCGATGGCTTCGGATCGGCACTTCTACGACGGGAAGAATCAAGAATGACGAAGTCGGACCTAATCGACCTCATGGCGAGCGAGCAGAGCAACCTCAGCGAACGCGACGTGGAGTTTGCCGTCAAGGCCATGTTGCAGCAGATGAGCGATGCGCTGGCGTCGGGCGAGCGAATCGAAATCCGAGGCTTCGGCAGCTACAAACTGCATTTCCGTCCGCCTCGTATCGGGCGTAATCCGAAGACCGGCGGGACCGTTGCCTTGCCCGCCAAGTATGTCCCTCACTTCAAGCCTGGCAAGGAGTTGCGGGAGCGGGTCGACACCACGACGGCTGCCTAGCATCGCAGTCGCTCGACAGAGTTCCTGAGCTGACTTTCCTCGCAGCTAGAGGCCTGGATCTGAAGGATGCCTGCTAGCTCCGGAGACGACCCATAACCGACCTCGGTAATTGGTTTTCTCGTAAACGCCCTGACCCTCTCGATGTGGCGCTTATGACGCCGCATCCTTACCGTTCAAGAAAACGTTTTTCGGAGGTTAGCAACATGACCTTTCGCGTGAGTACCTTGATCACCGCCGGAATGTTCGGCGCTCTGCTTCTTGTTAGCTCCATCATCCCGGTTCACGCTGGAGACGGCTGCGGCAAAGACCAAAAAGACAAATCCACGTCCAGCCTGTCAACGTCCGCAGTCTCCACTTACGAACGCCTTGGTTGAATGTGGCAGGGTGCGCCTGATCCCGCGCCCTCCTCCTTCCTCGGGTCTGTTGGTCCGCCTTAATCTACCGTAGATACCCCGACTCGCGACGAAAGCCTGCTACACCATTCCTACTGCCTACACAGTTCGATATCGACCCATTGCTGTCCTTCGCGGTCTCGCCCCTGAACGCCCGGATTGTCCCTACAGACACTGGCGCTGAGGTACCTTGGTAGGCAGTTACCGCCAGTTGTAGACATCGGTGCTTCTTTGCGCTCGAAGGTCCACAAACTAGTACAGATCGGACACTCACCACGTCCACAGGTGTGCATTGACTGTCCTCGGATTTTTACCTGAGCGCCATTGAGGAATTACGCTTCCCCTTTAATCTTTACTTGGTATGACTAACGTTTTTTTTTTTTCGTACTCCGCGCGAAGCAGACGACGCATGACTTTGTTGGACGCAGTCCGGGGCAGCGTATCCGTTATTACCACGTCATGTATCTTGAACAGCGGGTTCAGCATGGTTCGGATAGCCTCCTGCATGTCGGCTTTTAACGCTTCCGCCTCCACTCCGCTCGGTTCCGTAGGTACCGCGTAGATAACTAGCAGGGCGGGCCCACCGGCGGGCGGCGAAACGGCAATGGCAGCAGTCTCCTTCACTGCGGCCACTTTGTTGGTCACTTCTTCGATTTGCAGGGAACTAACCTTGATACCGCCCAGGTTCATGGAGTCATCTACTCTCCCTTGGGCCTTGAAGTAGCCATTGGCCAGGCGTTGCATCTGGTCGCCGTGCCGGCGCAGGACCTGCCCCTTAGGCCCTGGAGGGCAGCCCGCATAATAGACCTCGTGGTGGTCTCTGTTGAGTAGGGTTTGCGACTGCCCCATGGCCGGTGGCACCAGGTACAGCTCGCCCATCTCAGAGGCCTGACCCTTTTCATCCGCAATGACAAACTCGTAGCCTAAGGCCGCGGTGGAAAAGGTGGCCGGGATGGAGGGTTGGATCACGATGCCGGCGACGTAGCCGCCCCCAAGCTCCGTTCCGCCGCAGTACTCGATGATGGGCTTGTACCCGGCCAGATACATGAGGTACAGCATGTCGTGGGGATTGGAGCATTCGCCGGAGGAGCTGAATGCTCGGATCTGCGACCAGTCCAGGCCCTTCATGCACTCGGTGGATTTCCAGGCCCGGACAATGGAGGGCACGAGGCCCAACATGGTCACCCCCGCCTGCTGGACGAACCGTCCGAATTCCCGGGTGGTGGGCGCTCCATAGTAAAGGGCGAACGTCGCCTTGTTCATGAGTGCGCTGTAGACCAGCCAAGGACCCATCATCCATCCCAGGTTGGTCGGCCAGCACACCACATCGCCCGGATGGATATCATGGTGCAAATGGGCATCGATCGCCGACTTCAAGGGCGTTGTCTGGTCCCAGGGAATGGCCTTGGGCTGGCCCGTGGTGCCCGAAGAGAACAGGATCGTCGTATAGGACCCGGGTTCCCGAACCACCGTGGTAAATGAATCCTCATCCGGCAGGAAATCGTCCCACGCCATATCATCCGGCCGCAGCTCGCAACCCAGGGAATCCCCGGCCGGCACGACTATCGTTCTCGGAGCCTTTGCTTCCTTTAGCTTTTCGTACAGGGAAAG
Source organism: uncultured Gammaproteobacteria bacterium (assembly GCA_942492625.1). GTDB lineage: Bacteria > Pseudomonadota > Gammaproteobacteria > Chromatiales > Chromatiaceae > Thiosymbion. The sequence goes on from CALOFM010000015.1 coordinate 91,727, forward strand.
CTGCTTACCCAGGCGCAGGCTGTAGTCCTGAGTGAAAACCAATTCCGCGTCGGCGATCTGCAGGCGGATGCCGATCTCGTCGGGGGTAAAGCTGTCCGCAACCGTTACCACCTCGTAGCCGGACGCGATGACGCCCAGGAAGACCGCGACCGCTTCCACCGTCATGGGCATGCAGATTCCGATCCGCGTCCCAGTCCGGATTTCCAATTCTTGGAGGCCGTTGGCAACTCGAAAAACCAGGGAGCGCAGCTCGGCTACGGACATACGCTGCAGCACCCCGCCTTCGGCCTGATAAACAATGGCCGCGGAGTCACCCGGAGCGCTGAAACAACTGTCCACGATATTCAGCTCGGCCCCTGTGAGCCAGCGAGCTTGTTCCGTCCCCGCCGAGGTATCCAACACCGATGTGTAGGTCTTCTTGAACCTGACTTCCATCCGGTTGACCATGGTCTCCCAGAAGGCGGCTTTGTCGGTAATGGACCACCGGTACAGGTCGCTATAATCGTTTCGGCACGAAGCCTTCATCAGCCAGGCGATATTGCTGGCACGGATCGTACGCTTGTCCGGGAGCCAACCCGGGGCCAGCCCCTCTGCCCGCTCTTTTTCGCTATATACCTGCGTGTAAAAATAATGATGGACCTCAAACGAACGTTCCGGACCCAGCATGTCCCGGCAGACCTGTTGCCAGATCTCCGCCGAAGGCCGGAACGAGTCAATTCCCTGCGCCTGCTTGATAAGCTCATTCGTCTCGGCTGGAGTCAATCCGAGTTCAACGAGTACTTGCTTATCCGGTTTCATGTGTTTTTTGTTGCCCGTAAATCACTTTGATGAGCTCGGCCAGCTTTTCATCGCGCCATTGAGCCAGCTCTTGGGTGCTCCGATCCTTCAATGATTCCCGGACCCCCTGAATAGCGGCCTCTTGGGCCGCTTGTGGAATCTCGGTCCAACCCGCCATGTCTTTCCAGTACTCGGTGAAAACAGGCTTGAACTGCTGAAAGAAATGCTCATATCCGCCGTCTCCCCCGCCCAGATGGTAGATGAGATGCTGGCCCATGAGCGCCCACCGGATCCCAGGTCCGGCGGATAGCGCCTTGTCCACATCCTCGGCGCTGGCCACGCCTTGTTCCACCAAGTGTAGCGCCTCCCGCCATACGGCGGCGGCCAGCCGGTTGGCTATGTGCCCTGACACTTCCTTTCGAAGAGTGATCGGGACCTTGCCCAGGGCCAGGAAAAATGTACGCATCTTATCCATGACGGCGGGGTTCGTTTGCATGCCGGGAACCAGCTCAACAAGGGGCACCATGTGGGGAGGGTTAAAAGGGTGAGCGATCAGGGAGCGCTCCGGGCTCCGGAGCGCCTTCTGCATCTCTGTAATCAGCAGGCCTGAAGAGCTGCTGGCAATAATGGCTGACGGAGCGACATGCTTTTCCAACTCCGCGAGCACCTCCTTTTTTGCCTCATATCTCTCGATGATCGACTCCTGTACCAGGTCAGCGCTTTCCCCCAGCCGGGCGAGGCTGTCCACCGTTCTTATCCGCTCTTTAGCGTCCTGAACCATAGCGCCGTCCAGCAGGCCGAACCGCACCAAGTCGTCGAGGTACCCGCGCGACTTTGCAAGGCCGTTTCGGGGCGCTTCGTCATCGATGTCGTACATCGCGACCTCCAACCCTCGACCTGCGTAAAACGCGGCCCAGCTGACCCCGATAATCCCGCATCCCAGTATGCCCACGCTTTTGAAACTGGTATCTGTCATGGATCTCTCTCCGTTCTGTGACCTCAAGATTACCTGGTTCGACTACAGATTGATGCCAGGGGCCCGTTGCTCAGTGGCCAGGGTCTATTCGCCCGCATGACATGCGTATTAGAAGCTCTCAACCGAGGTCGCAAGGCGTTCCTGGGTCTTTCCGAGAAAGCGATAGCCAATAGGGACCGCTCGACAATAGCGAAAAGAATCAGGAAGTCAGCAGCGGAAACAACCGCCGGGCATTAGCGGTCGTGACCTCTTCCACCCGCTCGGGAGAAAGGCCATGGGCCTCGGCGATGAAATCGCGGGCGAAAGTAAGATTGGCGGGCTCGTTCCGTCGGTCCCGTTCAGGACCAAGTACCGGTGAATCGCTTTCCAAGGCCAGAGACTCCAGCGGCAGGCGCCGGACCAGCTTCTGCTTTTGGTCCGAGCGCACCACGGAAGGCGGTACAGATAACAAGTAACCCGCCTCGGCAGCGCGCACCGCGTGGGATGCCCTGCCATCGAAGGCGTGCATCAAAACCCACCGCGCACCGGCCGCAAGAAGCAGATCCACCGTGTAATGGCCGGCGGAGCGAGAGTGGACATTCAACGGCAGGGCCAGTTCTGTTGACAGGGTGGCCATCTCTTCCAAAAGCGACCGCTGGATGCGACGGCGCTCGGGATCCTTCACCCACCAGTAGTCGAGCCCCACCTCGCCGATGGCGGCAATGTCGTTTCGGTGCTTCCTGATCTGGGCGACGGCGGCATCCATGACCTCGCGGGTAGGCATTGGGCGATCGTCGGCGAAACGGTCCGGATGAAAACCCAGGCAAGGCAGCAACCTGGGCATTGCTTCACGACCCGGTCCGTCGCCCTCTGCTGTGACCCGCAGCACCCGGGCGTTGTCACCTGGATCCTCGCCGACCACCAGAAACGCATACACGCCGGCAGCTTTGGCGCGTTCGCGGACGGCACCGCGGTCGACGTCAAAGTCCGCTCCGGCGAGGTGGGCGTGGCAATCGATCATGTTTGCCTCTTCTGCTTGTTTGTCCGGGTGAACGGCCAAGAGCCCAACGCCACCGCGCAAATCAAGGCCGCCGCGAGCGAGCGGATGATGCCGTAGAAACCCCCGAGTAGCCAGGTGCTGCGCCGGACGACGTGTCGTTAACGCCCGCCAGGTATCGGGGCACTTGGGTCACGAATACCCTGCCGGAGTGCAGGTTGAGCACCATCTGATGTGTCCGGTGCGCTACCGCACCAGGGAAAGATAGACCTTGAAGAGGAAGAGGGCGACCAGGGAATCCACGTGCCCTATCTCGCGGTCCGCGACATAAACCAGTTCGACGTACCGAGAACCTTTGCCTCCGATATGGTCTCGAAACCAAACTTTTTGTAAAAGCCAACGTTGACTCCCTTGTCCGTTTCGAGATAGCCGGATGCTCGATGTACGTCGAGGAGCTTGCACCATTCCCCCATAAGCTGGCTTCCGATTCCCCGATGCTTAAGATGCGCGTCGACACCGACAGGACCCAGGTGCCAATGCGCCTCCTTCGGATCGCGCAAACGCCACTCGACAAACCATCGAAGAGCCCGAAATGTAGGGCATAGGCCTGAGGCACGCGCGAGTCCTGTGACAATTCTCAGTGTTTGCGAAAAGGGCGGCTGACATCTTCCAGGCTCGCCCATGCCACACACGACCACAATGGTCCCGTGCTGAATGCCGACCCAAGGAGCGTGCGGCATCCAGTCCAAAAAACTGCGAAAAAAGCGCTCCAGCTTTCTTTGTCGTTCGTCTGGGTCTGGGCCGAACACAGACAGGTGCAGTGGATTATCCCGCATGCCCTTGGACAGCACGGTCGCGGCGACCGAAAGCTCATGCGGACGCGCTTCGCGAATTTCGATATCCGCCATATTCTCTGTCCAAGTGTTTCGTTCGTAACGGCGAACCTCCGAGTCCTCGAGCCCCGCAAGCGTCGCATGCCGTCGTCAAGCCTAAGGATAGAGCGTCCGCGTAATACTGGGTTGCTGCCGCTCGTTTCCGTGCGCCGTGTTCCCGTTCTAGTTAGTGCCTGCATCGAAACTACCGCGTCAGACAACGGTTGGATTCCTAGGTGTCAGGTCCTGAAACGACCGTTTTTTCACCCTTGAGCAGTACCCGAATACGATGCTGCAGCCTGGAATCACGATTGCTTCTGGACAGGGGAGTGGTCTGTTCGAGCGCCGGCCCGTCGAGTTCGGCGAAGGCAACTGGAAGGTGATCCAGAGAACCGCAGAGCACACGTACATAGTCGGGGTGGCGCAGATTGGCGGCCAAAGCGGCTTGGGCGGGCTGATCCTCTAGATCGCGTCCCAGATTGGCCCGTCCCAATCGGCGGCGCAGATGCTGTTTCTCGTGACCGAAGAAGTGCTCGGGTACGTTGTTGGTACGCTCGACGATCGCCACAATCGTTCCCTCCTCGTCGCGCCGGGTTGGGTGGCCGAACAGGCGCTTCTCGTAACGATCAAGATATTTCGCAATGACTGTGCAGGGTGATGTCGATTGCGAGCCTGCGCGCGGCGAGGATGCGATCCGTTCGCCAAGCTCTGCCCGGTAATCGTGCAGCGCTGCCTTGATCTCACGCAGCCGGCGCGCCTCCAGGGGCGCGAGTTCTCTCTGGTGTGCCCGCACATCGGCCCGAGGCAGTTCGGCGTTGGACAATTGCAGCACCTCTCGCAGCTCGCAGAAGGCCTGCCAGCCCTCCTCCAGGCGGGTGACGGCGGTCGTGAAGCGGTCGTCCTTATCGAAACGGCGAACGAGGGTGGCGAGATGATCGACAGCGCGCCGCTCGGGCAGCGTTCGCGATCCCTGCACCCAGCATTGGGCGCGTTGCAGCGCCTGTCGGCAACGCTGGTAGAATTCCAAGTGCACCAGGGCAAACGGATAGAGCAGGTCCTTGGTGCCGTCGCCCTCGAGGATCCACAGCACCAGGGCCAACAGCTCCTCGCGTACCACGCCCGTGCCGAGCCGCCCCGCGTGGGGGCTTGTGGTGGAGTAGGTGCGCAGATCCCGCAGCAGCGCCCGCAGATCGGTCCGCACTCTACTGGACTTCAACAGCCTGCGCAGCAGTCCACAGGGCTGCTCAAAGAGCTTCTTGCCCACCGCCGCCAGGAAATGATAGTGACAGATCAGATCGGTGATGCCCTTCTCGCGCAAGGGGGCAACCGCGTTGGCGCCACCCTTGCCCATGTCGCGAACGGTAGCGATGGGATCGCCGAACAGCCGGGTCGTCTTCTCGACGAGTGGGCGCAGATGATCCTCATGCTCCGAGGGAATGCGCCCGGCCACCAACACCCAGCCGCGCCAACCGTCCATGCACACGAAAAGTCCGCCCTTGCCGTGCTCGCAGGTGGCGTCGATGTGTAGCGGGTAACCGTCCCCAAGGGCCGAGCGCAGCTGCGGCACACGCGCCAAGTGGAGCGCTTCCAGGTAGGTGAGAAACCGATCGCAGAGAGAAGAGATGCTGCCAGCGGAAAGCGCAATGCCCCGTTGCCGGGACAGCTCGGCTTGGATCTCCCCGCGTTGCTTGTTCTTAAGGTAGCGGGCACATCCCACGTGGACGATCAGATCGTAGCCATAGCGCTGGCGTGGCACAACCTGCCGGGCGAGGGCCTCGGAGCCCATGATCGGATGCGTAGAATCCTCGCTGCATTGCTTGAGCGTCTCGATGGCCCGGAAGGATCCGCCCGCCAGGGTGATCACCTGCCGCGAGCGGCTCTTGTAGACCTTCAGCGCCCCGTTGCAGACCGGGCACCGCTCGGCCTCGGTGACAAACTCAATACCGGGGACGTCCCCCGCCTCGCTCGTGGCTCGTGCCACTTCCGCGGCCGAGCAGCCCGCCTGTTGGGCGTGCCCGCGCAGCCGGCTCAGGATATCGAGCTGCCCCCTTTTTTGCCGATGGACTCCAGGTCATACCGAGCAAAGACCGCTTCGACCTGTGCCATCGAAACCGGTGGCGAGTGTCCGCGCAGATAACGCAACACCTGCGCCGCTTTGGCCCCGGGATGATGCAAGAGCGTCAATAGCACTTGGATGACGATCCCGTCGGGAACGCCGGTTTCGGTCCGCACCGTTTTCCCCGCGTCGAGCAACGCTCCTCGGCGCTGAATCTGCACCGCACGGATATCCGCGTCCCGATGCAGATACACGTACAGTTGCGCCAGATGCTCGCGCTCAATCTCACCGCGGCGCAACAGCGTCAGTAGCGTGTTATGGACCCGTACCCGTACCCGCTCCTGCAGCTCCCGGTGGGTGGCCCCAGCCTCCATCTCGTACACCAAACGCCGAACCGTCTTTCCAAGGCTGCCATCCACCGAGAAATGAACATCGCCCACACTCCATAACCCGAGCCGATCGTAGCGCGAAGGCTCATGCAGACAATAGAAACGACCGTTGTGATTGTAGCTGCGCCGGTAGGGTATCTGCCGGAGGTAACGGAAGGCGGTCATTGACGAGGCGCCGCCCAGCGCCACCTGGATGCGGGGCAGATCCACCACCGTCTCCGAGGCAAACAAATCACGCAAGGTCTCCGCGGATCGGGGCTGGGCCATCGCTCCTTCTGTCACAGTAAAGACTATCGCTTTGTCACATGATCCTTACTATAACAGTTTCGTGCAGCAAAACCGCCTCTGAGCACCCGAAGATCCAGGATTCAGCCGAAAACTGACCAGAAAATTGATGGGGTAAGGACTGAAGGAAGACGGGAGGAAAAGCTAAATCAACAGGTTACAGAAGGTAACCGTTGTCTGACGCGGTACGGGTGATACTCTTTATCTAGAGTAGAATCAGGGGGTTAAAGTAGGAGATCAACGCATCTGGAGCACTGCCCAAGCAGCCTCTGGCCGCTCCTCCTGTCTCACATTCGTGACTCTGCTCACAGCGTCCGCATACCTATTCGGGGATCCTAGAGTCACCATATTTCATTCCGCTACTCAATATCTGAATTCTGGCTTTGCCGGAACCTATGGCGCTTATGGCACTGTATCAAAGCCGTTTGGGCGGATAGGTTTTATTTTGCGTGATACGGCACGGGAAGAAGACCGGAAGAAGACCGGGGTAGATGCCAAGCGGAACTCGACCAGGGAGTCTCCATGAATCAGCAGACGCGCAGCAACCCAGAGGCAAAGATCGGCGCCTATCTCACTCTGATGGTGAAGAACGAAGGCTCGGATCTATTCCTGCATACGGGCGCTAAACCGACCATTAAGGGCGGGTTCGGCTTTAGGCTTGTGGATTCGAGGCTGGAGCCAGGCGATACCGAACGCATCCTGCGGTCCATGCTCCCCGACGCCCGGATGAAGGAGTTCGAGGAGGTCGGCGAAGTAGATTTTTCTTTTTCATTCAGAGGGGTAGGGAGGTTCCGAGGCAATGCCTTTCGCCAGCGCGGGGACATTGCCATCGTCATGCGTCACGTGAAAGGGGATATTCCTACCATCGACGGCCTCGGCGTACCCCAGGTCCTTACGAAGCTGGTGGAGAAAAAGCACGGTTTGATCGTAGTCGCCGGGGCCACTGGCTCGGGAAAGTCGACGACCCTTGCCGCTATGATCGATCACCGGAACAGCAATTTTCCCGGGCACATCATCACGCTTGAAGATCCGATCGAGTTCATGCATCCCCACAAGAAGTCACTAGTGGCCCAACGGGAGATCGGCACCGACACGCTAAGCTTCGAGAATGGCATGCGCGCCGCGATGCGCGAGGCGCCCGACGTCATCCTGATGGGCGAGATCCGCGACACAGTGAGCATGGAATACGCGATAAAGTTCGCGAACACCGGTCACCTTTGCTTGTCGACCATCCACGCGAACAACGCAATCTCGTCGATCGAACGAATGCTCGGCTTTTTTGACAAGGAGACGCTGGAGCAGGAGGCGAAGCGGCTGTCGCAAAACCTTGGCGCCATCATTTGCCAGCGCCTGGTCCCCTCGACCGATGGCGGTAAGGTCGCCGCCATCGAGATCCTGATCAACACCCCGCGCGTGGCAGACCTGATCGCCAAGCTAGATTACGAAAGCCTTAAGACCACGATAGACCAGGGCGCGCACTATGGCATGCAGTCGTTCGACCGGGCACTTTGTAAGCTGTTCGACGAAGACCGCGTTGACGAAGGGAAGGCCGTGGAATTCGCCGGGTCCAAGACCCACGTAATGCAACACATACGCTACAACTCCAAACGCTCCAAGTTCACGGATCTATCCTCGGAACTGTCTCTGGAGGACGTCGAAGAGGTGAATTCCTTGGATAATCAGGGGAAAGGGGGGAATTCCGAGGACAGTGTATACATGACCTAGAGGGCTCTGTTGCAGGAAGTCGGAGTTTGTGAGAATTCAGTGGCCCTGGTTCGACGGCACCGGCAGCGAGGTAAGGGATGGGCGACTTCAAACGGCGGCATTTCCGAGGCGAGATCATCCTGTGGGCGGTGCGATGGTACTGCAAATATGGCATCAGCTACCGCGAGCTCGAAGAGATGATGACCGAGCGCGGCAACGCTGTCGATCACAGTACGATCTTCCGTTGGGTACAGCGGTATGCTCCGGAGATGGAAAAGCGCCTGAAGTGGTATCTGAGAAGCTCCCTTCATCAGAGCTGGCGCGTGGACGAGACCTATGTGAAGGTCAATGGGCAATGGGTGTATCTCTACCGCGCTGTCGATAAGCGCGGCGATACGATCGTGTGTTTCCGGCAAACGTGCGTGACCAGTTGACAGCGGGCTGATTAGGATGCCGACGGTGCCAAACACTCACCGGAGGCGACATGAACGCACGCAGCGAAGCCACATTGACACTGGAAGCAGTTGCCAAGCATTTCGCGCATTGGCGAAGGAAAAAAACCAGCGGGGAGAGGATACCCGAAGAGCTCTGGAATCAAGCGCTCACCGTGTTGGAAACCTATGGGATCTCACAGGTCAGCAGAACCCTACGCCTCAGTTATACGGAACTTGATAAGCGCCGAAAGGCCATCGAGGCAGGGCTAAGCCGGCAGGGATCTGGCGATGACACGGCGTTTGTGGAGATCGATCGCGCGCTCATCGAGCAGGCCCCGGGGCCGGACGCCACGGCGGTGTGGATGGAACTGGAACGCCCGGATGGACTGCGCCTGCGCATCCGCCCAAGCCACCGTGGCGACATGCTGACACTGCTCGATCGTTTCATGGGGGCCTGATCATGTTGCAGCTGACCCCACAAAGCCGCGTCTTCCTCGCCCGTGAGGCGGCGGATTTCCGCCGCGGGATTGATGGGCTGGCGGCGCTGTGCCGGCAGCGGCTTGGCGAGGACCCCATGGCCGGCGCCATCTTTGTCTTCCGCAACCGGCGGGGGACCTCGCTGAAGCTACTTTGCTACGATGGCCAGGGGTTCTGGCTGTGCCAGAAACGTCTGTCACAGGGTCGGTTGACCTGGTGGCCGTCGACAGCGCAAGTCAGCCATCGGCTCTCGGCGCGCGAGCTGCAGATTCTACTGTGGAATGGCAACCCCGAGGAGGCCGGGATGGCCGATGACTGGCGGCGGGTGGCTTAGGGGCAGCGGGTTCTCCGCCGATGGCCGGGCATCCTGGTAGTTCCAGGGCAGCCAGGCCGCGGGGTCGGCGAACACCGCCGAGCGGTTCTCCATCAGGGCGCGGAGGTAGTCCAGGGGGTTGATCCCGTTCAGCCGGCAGGTCTCGATCAGGCTGGTGAGGACCTCGCCGACATGGGCGCCGTGCTCGTTCTTGTAGAACAGACTGTTTTTGCGGTACCGCAGGATGATCTTGAGCGCCCGTTCGGCGGCATTGTTGTCCAGCGGCGCCCCCGGAATGTGCAGGAAGCGGGTCAGGGCCTTCCAGCGCTTGAGCAGATACTCGAAGGCCCCGCCCAGGCGGCTGTTGGGCTCCACCAGCCGCTCTTGGAGCTGTTGCTCCATCCAGGTCTTGAGGCTCTCCCATCACCTCGCGGCTGTGTTGCTGGTGGTAGGCGAGGCGTTGCGCCGGCGTGAGCTGTTGTTCTTTGCAATGCGCCTCGTGCTTGTAGACCATGGCAATGGCGTCGATCACGTGTGCGCATTGGTCGGGGAAGAACGCGTCGATATCGACAAACTGCCGGCGCCCATGGACCAGGCAGCTCAAGTCCACCGCCTGGTCCTTGTGTTCCTTGGGGGTATTGGCCGCCAAGCCATCGGACATCCATTGGATGGGCGGGAGACTGGGGTCGCGATGGGCAAGGAGATCGTCGAGATTCTCGCCCGCGTGCCGGCGCCCGGTGAAGTACAGACAGATCGATTGCTCCCCTTCGAAGCGCAGGACCGTGGTGTACATCCCCTTGCGCTTAGGCTGCGGGTCGGCCTGATTTTCCTTGATCAGCGACAGGATGCGCGTGCCGGTGTCGTCCTGGTAGACCAGCGGCTGTTGGGCGCCGAAACGCTTGAGGTATTCAAAGGGCGGATAGGCGCTATCGGCGACCTCCTCGACCAACTCCCATTGGGTGGCATCGGGCAACGGCATACCCACCAGCTGCTGAAAGGACTCGATGCGTTTGAGCGGCAGGCCCAGATGATAATGGGCCACGGCCAGATTGACCTTCAGGCTCACATCGTAGGTTTCCTGACCCGCCTCGGGTGGCATGTGGGCCACAAACAAGGCGCCGCACGCCCCGCAGCGCGGCTTCTCCAATTCATAGCGGATGACCTGCGCCAGCGGAAGGCCTCGGAAACGCAGGCGCACCAGGGGGCGTGAGCGGTAGAGCCGCCCGCGCGTACATTTGGGGCAGCGATCGCCCGCCTGGTACTGATCATGGGGGCAAAAGATCCGCTCGGCCCCTGGATAATCCGCCGCTCCGAGGCGACCATGACCTGGTCGCGGTGTCGGCTTTTGCCCATCGCTGCCAACACCCGTTTGCTCGCCCGAGCCCGTTTCTGTATCGCTTTCGACCTCCGATTGCCTCCCGTCCTCCCCGGCGGCGGCGTCCCCGGCAGGGGGTTCGGGATCACTTGGCGGATCGGATTTGCCCTCCGTGTTCTCGCTCCAATCCGCCGGCCCGTCGGGAGGCTTTGGGGGTTTTCGCGTCGTCTTCTCGGTGCGCTTGCCGAAGAGGAGCTTTCTCAGCTTCGCCAGGCTGATGCGCGTCTCCAGCAAGGTGTGCTCAAGCCACAGCAGCGTTTGCAACAGGGGCACGATCCGCTTCTGCGCGGCGGGATCGAGCCGCCCGTGTTGCGCCTGCTCGATCAGCCGCTCGACCTCCGCGGCCTCGATCTCAATGGGCTGCGGATCGGTCATTGCCACAGCCGTACCCGGAAGTCCTTCGCCAGCGGATACACCCACACCGTCTTGATCGGTACCTGGCCGAGACGATGATCTCCCAGCTTCCCCCGGCCCTGCGTCTGGCCCACGCAGGTCCAGTTCGCCGCCCGGTAACAGGTCCCGACAAAACGCTCCGTCTCCACGAAGGTCTCCAGCAACACCGGGCGGTAGCCGTACCGCCCTTCCCAGTGCGCCGGCAGCGAGCGGGCAGCCATCGCCAACAGCTTACTGGCCAGCGAAGAGACCCGAACCCAGGGCAGGATCAGAAACCGGGCGTTGTTGATCACACCGCCGAGGTTGCGGTGGCGCTGCGC
>CALOFM010000016.1:0-137269 GCA_942492625.1 uncultured Gammaproteobacteria bacterium
TGGGAGATCGAGAATAATATCTCCGAAAGTCGCCTCGCTATTTCTCGACCGCTCAGCAATGGTCCGGTAGTCTCCGAGTTGGCTGAGAATATGCTCGATATGGGAATCGTCTGGAAGCTCGTCTTTTAAGAATTCAAGAACTGCTTTGTCATTTGCTTCTCCCTCGTTTTCAGCGAGCGCGAACACCCTCTCGGTCAACGGCCACATCAGCGGCACGCCTGTGTTGAAGCTGATGCCTGCTCCAGCGAACTGGCGACCACGCGGTGGTAAGGAGTTCGTCCAGTTGCTTGAGACTGTCTAGGCTTGTTGGATCCATTTCAGGTGCGCTCAGATGGTTGTGGGAAAGATATACCGGAGACCCGCGTCTTCGCGGTCATCAGTTCGTGAAGGAGGGTGCGGAAGAGGTCTTGGAGTTGCTCGCGCTTTCGCGCGTGAAGAGTAGTTTTCTCTTCTGCGGCATCAATCGCTTCCTGCTCATCAACGGCGGCATCGGAAACTTAAGTGGCGCGATGTCTTTCGGGGAGGTGATCAGCTGGACCGTGAGCCAGCCGGGATCGGTAACCCGCCACTTCGACGGAGATCGACAGTGTTGACAACAGTGGAAGAGAAAACCGGGTGGTTCATGACGCTTTGTGTCCAAGTTCACCGATCAATCCGAGTCGTAGGATTGTGGTCAAAGAGCACGGTACGGCCAGTTGCCGAGGAACGAAGGCAGCGCTTTTTGTTGGTCCGAGAAGTCTGCTTGCGCCTGGTCTTCGCGACGACGATCGAATCTTTTTCGAGCAGGTACAGTCTTCTGGGATTTCAGCGCGGTGACCTTCTCTTGTCAGTTCGGTCGCCCTGATCTCGGAATCCGCCTTTTTCATTGAAATGCCCGGGCTTGATCCCGATCAAGTGCATACCGTCGGGCACGTTCGAAGCGACTTCCAATCGCTTGTAGGACATTGCCGATGCTTTGATTTCGCAGACCGTTTCGAACTCCACCACCTCCCAGCTTTCAGGGACGGGGCCGATTTCGGTTTGTTTTTGGGGTTCGTTGCGGAGGCCTTCGGTGAAGAGCTTGTGCATGAGGGCCTTTTTCAGCTCGGTGGTGGTCTGAATGATCCGCTCCTGCGCTTCGATCGCCCGCTGCACCGTCGAAAGGATGTGCGCGATCTTCTTCTGCTCGGGGAGTGGGGGAGGATTGAGTATTGAACTCCCGTCGTCAATGCTATTTGGAAGTGACGGGGTTGAACTCGCCTTGTAGGAAGCGAGTTCGGGCACTGATGAAGCGCAAAGAGAAGAACGAGTAATGACTTCTAGGCACCATGTCAGGGAACCGTTCGTCCCTTGTCCGCTTCATCAGGGCTGGGAAGTCGCCGTGGAAATCGGGTCTGCGATTTTCATGCGTGGACTGCTTGCCAAAAGGATGTCATCAGCTGAATGGTCTGTGATCGATTCGATTGGAACGCTTCAGGCTTCCGTCACGGCCGACTGGAACGTTCAAGACTGTTCCATCTGCCGAGTGTGTCTACGACGTGGGAGATGCCCTGACCAGCGACAAGTCCTTCGGCGCGATTGAATGCGAACCGTTTGTCAGCTCACGTTGGGAAATTCGCATAACCAGCATTCGATCGTTCCGCTCATACCCCGATCTTCTCCAGAATCTCCCGCAAGGCCTTGTCCGTCTCCCTGGCCTCGGCCTCGATCACATCCAGCTCGGCGACGATTTCGCCGATCGGCCGGTAGGTCTCGGCATCGCTGGTATGGATGTAGCGGCTGGGGGAGATGTTGTAGTCGTTTTTCTTCAGCTCGGCGTGGTCGACGATGCGGCTGAGTTTTTCCTCTTCCTTCCACCCGAGGAGGGTGTCGGCGATGCGGGCGATGCCTTCGGGCGGGATGAAGTTCTTGGGGTCGCCCTTTTCGAAGATCTGGCTGGCGTTGACGAGCAGCACCCTGCCCTGTCGGGACTTCGGCTTGGCCTTGTTGAGGAAGAGGACAATGCCGGGGGCGGTGGTGTTGTAGAAGAGGTTTTCGGGCAGGTAGAGGACGCTCTCGATGAGATCGTGGTCGACGAACCACTGGCGGACGGTTTTTTCCTTGTTGGTGCCGGCATTGCCCGAGCCGCGGGAGGCGGCGCCGGTGTCGAGGACGACGGCGGCGCGGCCTTTGTCGTTGAGGCTGGCGTGCATGTGCTGGACCCAGCCCCAGTCGGCGGAGGATTTGCCGGGGAAGCCGGCCCCGGCGGGGAAGCGCTCGAGTTCGTCGGCGTCGTAGTCGGCCTCGGTGAACCAGTTCTGGTTCCACATGGGATTGGCGACGACGCGGTCGAAGGTGCGCAGCCTGCCCGCTTGGCGAAACTTGGGGTTTTTGAAAGTGTCTCCGATTTCGATCTCGCCCTCGAAGTCGTGGATGATCAGGTTCATGTTGGCCATGGCCCAGGTGTCGGCAATGTATTCCTGGCCGTAGAGCTTCAAAGGAGTGGGGGCATTGGAGGGGGGACATTCCTGTCCCCTTTCTTAGTTGTTGGGGGACAGGAATGTCCCCCCTCCTTTTCCTCCATGGCGATCTCGCACTTGATGAGCAGGCCGCCGGAGCCGCAGCAGGGGTCGTAGATTTCCATGCCTGGCTCGGGGGCGAGGACGCGGGACATGATGATGCCGACCTCGGGCGGGGTGTAGAACTCGCCGGCGCTCTGGCCACCGCCCTCGGCGAACTTGCGGATGAGGTATTCGTAGCTCTTGCCGATGATGTCGGCCTCGACGTCGTCTAAGCCCAGGCGTTTGGTGCTGATGGCCTCGATGAGGTTGGAGAGGCGGTCGTCGTCGATATCGCGCTGGCCGTGGGTGGTGGCGTTGAAGTCGACGCGGTCGATGATGCCCTGCAGGAGCGGGTTTTCCCGGGCGATGGCCCGCATGTGGGTGGTGACACCCTCGCCGATCTTGTCCGCGAGCTTGCGGATGACGGACCACACCGGCTGCTCTGGATCCTCCGGCACGAGCGGGAGGTAGAAGCGGACGAGCTTGTGGTCGGCCCTGGCGAGCTGGAAGGCCTTCTTCCGCGAACCGACCTCAGCGGCGATGCGGTCGATCTCGTCGTCGAATACGTCGCACAGGCGCTTGGTGAAGATCAGCGGGAGGATGTAGTCCTTGTATTTCGGGGCGTCCTTGGCCCCGCGGATGGAGCAGGCGGCATCCCAGATCCAGGATTCGAGTGACTTCTCTTTGGTATTGTTTGCGGAGCCTTTGCCCGCTTTCTTTTGCCTTCGTACCATTGGCCTATTCCAGCAACTGCAGATAATTCTGGTACCGATAGAGCCGGTCCCGTTTGCGCTCCCCTACTTCCGCGAGAATACCGGCCGCGATGAGCAGCTCAATGGCCTTGCCTGCGGTGGGCTTGCTGGTTTCGAGCAATCGGGTTACCAGCGGCATGGTGATCGCCGGGTGTTCGGGCAAGCGCTCAAAGAGCTGGATGGCCGTCACGGTCGCACCCGGCGTAGCAAGCAAGGTCTCGCGGTCCTCGCTCACACGTGCGTACAGGGCACGCGCGGTATGGGTCGCGTCTTCTGCGATTTCCGTAACACCGGTCAGGAAGAAGCGGAGCCAGCCGACCCAGTCGCCTTCGGTCCGAATCGCTTCGAGCCAGCGATAGTAGGCGGCCTGGTTCTGCTTGAGATAGAGGCTCAGGTACAGCAACGGGCTCTTGAGCAGTTGCCCATGGTCGAGCAGCAGGGCAATAAGCATACGACCCAGGCGGCCGTTGCCATCGAGATAGGGGTGGATGGTCTCGAACTGGACATGCACCAGTGCGATACGCAGCAGCGGCGCCAGGTCGTCCTCGGCGTGGATGTAGCGCTCGAGATCACCAAGCAGATCGGCTACCCGCTCCGGTGGCGGCGGCACGAACACGGCATTGCCGGGCCGGCTGCCGCCGACCCAGTTCTGCGAGCGCCTAAGCTCACCGGGCTGCTTGGTGGCGCCGCGAACGCCCAGCATCAGGATGCGGTGGCACTCGTTGAACAGGCGCGTGCAGATCGGCGTGCCATTCGGCGAGTGGATCTCCTTGAACGCGAAATTAACCGCAGCCACGTAGTTGGTGACTTCCTCGATGTCCTCGATGCTGGAGGCACCGGGCTGATCGGTCTGTTCCCAGGTCAGCACGTCGACCAGCGTCGCCTGGGTGCCTTCGATCTCCGAGGATAGCAACGCCTCCTTGCGGACGAAGGCGTAGATGAACCAGTCGAGGGAGGGAATCATCTCGCCGGCAAGATCGAGTCGGGCCAGTGCTGCTTCGGCTTGGCGCAGCGGTTCGGACAGCGTTGCCAACTGCTGAGCAGTGAGCCGGGGCGGAAGCGGGTCGGGGACGAAGGCTGCGACCGATTCACCGGCAACGGTTGTGGTGACATAGAGTCCTGTGGGCTGCAAATTCATGGTAATGGATTCTTTACCATGCGCCACATGAAGTAAAGCCTTGTTTACTAAAATGCAGGGTAGGTGAAGCCTGCTTTACCGACGGTGACACGCCCAGATTCGGCCTCTTTCTGCACAATCTGAGCGTATCACCGGTCGGAGGTTTTAGTGCCGGGACAGTCAGGTAAGTATTTCTGACACTCCGTAAGCGCCGCAGCACTGTCGGACCGCACACTCATCGATGACGAGCTGGGCTGCGGAGCAATCCAACCCGGCAACGAGGCGCTGAGCCGATGCGTGCGCCTCCTGCGGCACCCATTCGGGAAAGCGCAGTGGCTGCGCGCGCCGATCGCCTTTCGCGCCGCAGTCGGTATCTGTCGATCTGTTGGTAGTAGTAGTTCTTTCGTATCCATCGGTATTCGGTAATGCACCCGGCTGCACCGGGCGCGGCGCGGCCATGCCCGGAATGTCCGCGTCCGGCGCATCCGGACATGGCGCCGGCACCTCGGAGACGATGTAGGTGCCCAGGGACAGAATCGAACTGCCGACACGGGGACTTTCAATCCCTGGGCCAGAGGTGCACTGGAGGCGGCAGTGCGGGCTGCGCGAAAAACAGCCGCAAGAAAGGCCAACTCACCAAAGTGGACGGGTGCCCTGCAAAACGGCGTTCTTGCGATCGACGAAATCAAACATTTGCGGAAAAATCAATAAGTATTCCACCAAGCAATCCAATAAGTTTATATACTTTATCAAATCAATATTGCTTACCGGCAACCTTTGACATACATGTATAAAGTTGGTCGGACCGAGCAATACCCCTTAACCTACAGGGACTTAAAGCCGCCACAGCATTCCGGCGGCGGCGATTGTACCCGCACAAGGACGGAAAGGTCCCGCGGCAGCCCCGACGACGACAGCACCGGCGCACGCCGGAATCACCACTTGAACCGAACGGACAGCACTTATGATCGAACGCATCGATGTGGGCGGCCTACGCGTCGCCAAGCCCCTCTACGACCTGGTGAAGAACGAGATCGCTCCCGGCACCGGTATCGACCCGGACGCCTTCTGGACCTCCTTCGGGGAGATCGTGCGCGACCTCACACCACGCAACCGTGAGCTGCTGGCGAAGCGCGACGCGCTCCAGGCCCGCATCGACGAGTGGCACAAGCAGAACCCGGGCCCGGCGGCGGACCCGGCCGCTTACCGGGCCTTCCTGGAGCAGATCGGCTACCTGGTCCCCGAAGGCGATGAATTCTCGATCAGCACCGAGAACGTGGACGAGGAGATCGCCCATATCGCGGGTCCCCAGCTCGTTGTCCCGGTGAGCATCCCCCGCTACGCCCTGAACGCCGCCAACGCCCGCTGGGGCAGCCTGTATGACGCGCTCTACGGCACCGACGTCCTGCCGGAGGACGGCGGCGCGGAGAAGGGCAGCACCTATAACCCTGTACGCGGCGCCAAGGTCGTGGCGTACGCGAACGGCGTCCTCGATCAGGCAGTCCCCCTGGCCTCCGGTAGCCACGCAGACGTCACCGGTTACGCAGTCGATGGCGGCAAGCTCTCGGCGACTCTGGCGGACGGCGGCACGACAGGCCTCAGCGATGCCGGCGCCTTCGTCGGATACCGGGAGGACGACGGGCGCCTGGAGTCGATCCTACTGGTCCATAACGGCCTGCACATCGAGATCCAGATCGACCCGACCCACCTGGTCGGCAAGGACAGCCCCGCCGGGGTGAAGGACGTGGTCCTCGAAGCGGCCGTGACCACCATTCAGGACTGCGAGGACTCGGTCGCCGCGGTGGACGCGGAAGACAAGGTCGGGGTCTACCGCAACTGGCTCGGACTCATGAACGGCAGCCTCACCGCGAAGTTCCAGAAGGGCGGCAAGCTCACGGACCGGGCCCTGAACACGGACCGTATCTATACCGCGCCCGACGGCTCCGAGCTCACCCTGCACGGGCGCAGCCTGATGCTGATCCGCAACGTGGGGCACCTGATGACCAACGACGCGGTCCTCACGGCGGATGGCGAAGAGGTCTTCGAGGGCATGCTCGACGCCATGGTGACCGTCCTGGCCGCCATGCACGACCTCAAAGGGCTCGGGAGCCGCAGCAACTCGCGCACCGGCAGCGTCTACATCGTCAAGCCCAAGATGCACGGCCCCGAGGAAGTCGCGCTTGCCGCCGACCTGTTCGCACGGGTCGAGGACGCCTTGGGCCTTGCCCGCAACACGATCAAGATCGGCATCATGGACGAGGAGCGGCGCACCACGGTCAATCTCGCCGAATGCATCCGCGCGGCGCGCGAGCGGGTCATCTTCATCAACACCGGCTTTCTGGACCGCACCGGGGACGAGATGCACACCGCCATGGAATCGGGCCCCATGATGCGCAAGGGAGACATGAAGGCCAGCCCCTGGCTACTCGCCTACGAGGACTGGAACGTGGACGTCGGTCTGGCTTGCGGCCTGCGCGGCCGCGCCCAGATCGGCAAGGGAATGTGGACCATGCCGGACGAGATGCGCGCCATGGTGGAGGTCAAGACGATGCACCCCAACGCAGGTGCCAACTGCGCTTGGGTACCCTCCCCCACGGCAGCGACCCTGCACGCCATGCATTACCACCAGATCGACGTGGCTGCGCGCCAGGAGGAGTTGGTTGCAGGAGGGCGTCGCGCCAGCCTGGACACCATCCTCCAGTTCCCGGTAGCCGCAGATCCAAACTGGGGCCAGGAGGAGATCAAGCAGGAGCTCGACAACAACTGCCAGGGCATTCTGGGCTACGTGGTGCGCTGGATCGACCAAGGGGTGGGTTGCTCCAAGGTACCGGATATCAGTGACATCGGGCTGATGGAGGACCGCGCCACCCTGCGCATCTCCAGCCAGCACGTGGCCAACTGGCTCCATCACGGGATCGTGAACAAGGATCAGGTCATGGAGTCCCTCAAGCGCATGGCCGAGGTCGTGGATGGGCAGAACGCAGGCGATCCCATGTACCGGCCCTTGGCCCCGGCCTGCGACGGCATCGCCTTCGAGGCCGCCGCCGACCTGATCTTCAAGGGTCGGGAGATTCCGAACGGCTACACCGAGCCCACGCTGCATGCCAAGAGGCTCGAGCTCAAGGCGGCCATGGGCGGCGGTTGATATCGAGCCTAAGACCGAAGGCCCCACGGACGGGGCTTTCCCAGTCCGCAGAAAAAGAGTGGCGAGCTCGGGGCCATTACCCGGCCCCGGTTTTGGACTCACCTGCGCAGCCAAAACTGCGCTATATTCGCACCCATAACAAAAGCCGTTCCCGGAATGCACGTCCGCGGCAATTCGGGAGGCGAGGAAAGCAGGCGCAAGGAAGGGCAGACCATGGGGTAACACACAGAACCGCCAACGCGCAACCGCCGCAGGGTGGAGGAGTTTCAACCATGTCAGCAACGCAAATCGCCGGTCGGGAATTGGAGCTGAAACACAACGGCCACTTGGCCCGCTTCGACGACTGGAACAAGGAAGTTGCGGAGGCACTGGCCGCGAAAGAGGGACTGACCCTCACCGAGTGCCAGTGGAGTGTGATCAACTACCTGCGTAAGTACTACGCAGAGTTCGACACCTCCCCGTCGCCGCGCCTGATCATCAAGGACATCGGCCACGAGCTCACCCTGAACGCACCCTGCACCCGCAAGACACTGGACGCCCTGTTTCCAGGCGGTGGCTGCAAGCAGGCCTGCCGCGTCGCCGGTCTACCCGAGTACTACTGCCATTCCTGCTGATTGACCGCGCCCGCCCCTTCGGGGGGCCTTGCGTTTCGTAGAAAAGGTGAACCGCGAAGACACGGAGAACGCAGCGAAGAACGCGGGAACGCGGATCACACCATCCACCGCATCAGGAACGGGATGGTAAACACGGCGAGCGCCGTCTGCCCGGTGATGATGGCCGCCATGAGACGATGATCCCCCCCGAGCTGGCGCGCCAGAATGTAGGCGGAGGTTGCCGTAGGCAGGGCGTTGAACAGGACTGCGACGGCCAGCGAAACACCAACCACCCCAAGCCAAACACAGCCGAGCCAAGTCAACGCCGGCAGCACCAAGAGCTTCAGGGCCGCGCTCACACCCAGCAGGCGCCCGCCTTTGCGAGCCGCACCCGGGTCCAGCGCCGCGCCGACCGACAAGAGGCCGAGCGCGAGGGCCGCACGCCCCAGGATTTCCAGCATGGGACCCGCCACCGGCGGCAGACCGATCCCTGACAGGTTCAGCCCAAGGCCCAACACGCAGGCAAGGATCAAGGGATTGGTCCCCAGCGATCGCCACAACCGGACCCCGACCTCGCCCCGCCTCTCCCCCCATCGCACCAGCACCGAGACGCTGACCAGGTTCACCAGGGGAACGATCGCGGCCACCGCAACCGCCGCCCGGGCGAGCCCCTCCTGACCGAAAAGCGCAAAGGAAACGGCCAGCCCCAGGTACGTGTTCATGCGCACTACACCCTGAACGAAGGCGCCGGTCTGCGGACCGTCCATCCCCAGCAGGGGGCGCAACAGCAAGGCAAGACCGGTTACAACCAGAATCGACCCGTCGATGGCCAGCACCATGGGGAGCATCTCTCCCCATGCCAGCTGCGTCTTGGCCAAGGTTGCGACGATGAGGGCCGGGAACAGTGCGAAGTAGGTCAGCCGCTCGGCATCCCGCCAGAAGTCCGGTCCGAACCAGCCGCGCCGAAACAGAAAGGTACCGAGAAAGATAAGCAGAAAGACGGGCAGGACGGCAAGGGCAACCGAGAGCATCAGCGGTTCCGGGGAGTCATGGCGGCAAAGGAGCCGACATCAACGATTGTTAAACCGGGGCTTGCGCCTGCCGGCGAATGCCTCCATGCCCTCCTTCTGATCCTCAGTCGCGAACGAGGCATGAAACAACCGCCGCTCGAAACGCACACCTTCGGCCAGCGTGGTCTCCAGCGCCCTGTTTACCGCCTCCTTGACCATGTAGACCGCCGGCCGCGACTTCTCGGCAATGGACTCGGCGATCTTTCGCGCCTCCGCCTGCAAATCGGCAGCCGGGAAGATGCGGGAGACCAGACCGGCACGCTCCGCCTCTTCGGCCGTCATCATGCGTCCCGTGAGACACATGTCCATCGCCTTGGACCTACCCACCAGCCGGGTCAGGCGCTGGGTTCCGCCGATACCCGGTGGAATCGCCAGGTTGACCTCCGGCTGACCGAACATCGCATTGTCGGCGGCGACGATGAAGTCGCACATCATCGCCAGCTCACAGCCGCCGCCGAGGGCGTATCCGCAGACGGCGGCAATCACCGGCTTTCGGCAGCGGGTAACGCGCTCCCAGCCGTCGGTGATGTAGTCGGACATGAACATGTCCATCGCGGACATGTCTTTCATCTCCTTGATGTCCGCGCCCGCCGCGAAGACCTTCTCGTTGCCGGTGATGATGATTGCACCGATTCCGTCATCGGCTTCCAGGCCGTCGAGGGCGTCACGCAGTTCTGTCATCAGGGCATTGTTGAGCGCGTTGAGCTCCTTCGGCCTGTTGAGGGCTATGACGGCGACTGCGCCATCCACATTGACCAATAGATTCTCGTAAGCCATATCGATCCCCGGAAAAGGTCACGCGCGAAATCGAGCATGACAAACAGGTTAGCCGGCTTGTACGGTCGACTCCATATCCACCGGGCAGTTTAGCGAGCGGGCGATGAGGCAGAGATTGTGCGCCTTCTCCAGCACGCGCTCCCCTTGGGCCTCCTTTCCCGCCTCCACGGTCAGCACGGGCCGGATGAGGATGCGCTTGAAGCGATAGCCGGCCTTATCCTCTTTCATCAGCTCCCCCTCGGAGGTGGAGCGGTAGGACTTTACCTGGATCTTCGACAGACCCGAGAGCAGCATCACATAGTTTGCGAGGCAGGTCTCTGCGGCGACCACCAGCAGGTGCTCGGGGCTGTAACGGTCCCTGTTGTGGGGGGAGCCGACCGGCAGCATCGCCGGACCTTCGATACGGATCTCGCCGGCCACGTCTTCGCCGGTCCACTCATAGGCGGTGTGATAGTTCAGGGGAAGCTCGGCCATGTCTGTCTCCTCAGGTTGTAAGGCGATTTCTGTCAAATATCGGAACGGACGCTCGTGGCGTTTGAGGAGCTCATCGTCAGCCTCTGGATTCTATCCGATGGTCAGCACGGATCCGCTCCAGGGTAATGAAGGTGAGATCGTAGGGATTAGGTCCATCGCGCCCCCGCTCCTCACGCACGCTCTCCCGCCAGCAGGTCCGGTCCCAGCGGGGGAAGAAGACGTCCCCATCCACCGCCGCAGCGACCAGGGTAAGGTACATGCGCTGCGCCACCGGAAGCATCTCCCGGTACAGGGCCGCTCCGCCGACCACCATGACCTCCGGGACGTCCCCGGCCGCGGCAACGGCCTTCTCGGGTGAGTCGACCAGGATACAGCCCTCGGCATGGTAAGTCCGATCACGGGTGACGACGACGTGGGTACGCCGAGGGAGCAACCCGGGTAGGGATTCCCAAGTTCTCCTGCCCATGAGGATGGGCTTGTTCAGGGTCAAGCGCTTGAAGTGGGCAAGATCGGCGGGCAGGTGCCAGGGCAGGCGATTGCCGCGGCCTATGACCCGGTTTTCGGACATGGCGGCGACGATGGAAATGAGCGGAGATCTGCCGTGAGTCACCTCCTTCACCTTTCTTTAGTCTTCTCCACTGTCCTCGTAGACCAGAACCGCCGCCCGCAGGCGCTCCGACACCGCTTCCCGAAGCTCGGCAGGCTCCAGCACCTCGACGTCCGGGCCGTACTTGAGTACGTCCATGATCAGCTCCAACGCATTGCTGTACGGAACACGCAGCTCATAGCTGCCGTCGTCGAGAAACCGCCCCTCCTGATCTTTGTGCCAACGCTCCTTGGCCACCCAGCGGGCTCTGCGAGCGTCGAACCGCAGAACAGCCACATGCAGGGGGGCGCCGGCAAAGATGCCGTAGGACGCAGCATGGTGGGCGTCCAGGTCCGACCGGGAAATCTCCTGTACCTCCGTATCCAACTGCCGCGCCTCGGCTACAGCATCCAGAGCGAAGGTCCGCAGTCCTTCGCGCAGATGACACCAGGCATCCAAGTACCAGTTGTCCCGGTAGTAGACGAGCCGTTGCGGCGACACCTCTCGCTCGCTGTGCTCTGCGTTCGCACGGGTGAAGTAGCGCAGCTGCAGACGCCTGCGCTGGGCGAGCGCACCGGCAACTGCCTGAAAACAGTCGCCTGCGCTGCGGGCGGCCATCTGCAGGATACGGATGCGCCCGGCGAGTCCATCCGAGCCCGCGCGTTGAAGCTGCAGCAAATCGTCGATGCGCCGCTGCAGCGGCTTGAGATGGGGATCGAGCAAACCGGGCTGCACGTCCGCGAGCAATTGCTGCACCGAAAGCAGGGCGTGCAGCTCCGAGGCGTTGAACCAGAGCCCCGGGAGCTCGTACATCTCCCCTTCGCTCTGGTCGTAACGGTAACCGTTGCGTTCCCGGTCGTAGACGATGGGAGCGTTCAGGTAGAGGCGCATATCCTCGATGATGCGCTTGATGGTCGCTCGGGAGCACTCCAACTCCTCCTGCAAGCGGCGGCGGGAGACCGGATAGCGCGCGCTCTGCAGGATGCGGTTGAGCTCGAAGATCCGGTCGAAGCGGTCCATAGGATCAGGATTACCTTGCCGATGGCACGTTCTTTGACAAAAATCGCCTTAACAAAGGGGGTCGGGGGGATTTACAGCTGATGGACGACCGGCGTGGAATTCACCGCAGCAGGCGCGGACCAAAGGCGCTCCAGGTTGTAATAATCCCGCACCTTGGGCTGCATTACATGGACCACGACGCTGTTGAGGTCGATGAGCGCCCACTCGCCGTCGCTCACGCCTTCGGTACCCAGCGGCGGCTCACCGGCATCCTTGGCACGGAAAGCGACCATCTCGGCGACCGCCTTAACGTGCCGGTCCGAGGTCCCGGAGGCCAGGATCATGAAGTCGGTGACCGCGGTCTTGCCGCGCACATCCATCACCGAAACGTCCCGCGCCTTCATGTCGGCGAGGGTGTCCAGGACCAGCTGTTTGAGTTGCTCGATCTGCATGCGATCTCCTCTGAGCTCAGAATAGACGGGCCCCCGGACTAACCGGGCCCTCGCCGTTCACTGCGACGTCTAAATTCATTTGCGGTAAAGGCCCTCCCGCTCGATCAGGCCCAACACCTTCTCGGGAAGCAAGAAGCGCGGACTGCGGCCCTGCGCAATCATGGAACGAATGGCGGTTGCGGAGATGTCGAGCTGGGTCACTTCGCGAAAAAGGACGAGCCCACCCGGCGCCTGCTCCAGCTCCCGAAGCCCCGCAGCCAGGCGTGGCTCCATCCAACGACGCAGCACCGGGTCTGCCGGCTCCCCCGCGTCCGGACGCCACATGACCACCAGGTGCGCCAACCTTGCGATATCCTCCCAGCGATACCAGGTCAAGAGATCGCAAAAGGCATCCAAACCGGTCAACAGGCACAGGGGCACATCCGGTCCAAGCTCCGCGCGCAAGGACATGAGCGTGTCGTACGAATAGGAGGCGCCAGTGCGCTCAAGCTCGCGCTCGTCCACAACGAACCCGCTCTGGCCCTGGACCGCCGCGTACAGCATGGCGAGACGCTGAGCGCCCGTTGCCATGGGCTGGTCCCGATGCACTGCGGTGCTCAGTGGCACGAACCGGATCTCCCGCAGCGGAAGGTCCTGAAGGATATCCAAGGCCGGCCGCAGATGGCCGAAGTGGATGGGGTCGAAGGTACCGCCAAATACGCCGATCATGCTGCGCCGACGCCCTGGATGCGGCTTCTGTGCTCAGTGGCGCCGGACATACCCTGAAGAGCGGATGGTACCGGCGCGCCGCGTGTGGGCCTGCGCCCCCGTACCGGTCTTGGCCGGCTGCCGGGGCGGGATAGCTGCTGGCGGAAAGCGCTGCAGAGTCGCCATGAAGAGAAACTTAGCAGAAAACCGGGGAGATTTCCCTCAGGTGCGGATCTCTCCATCCCCGAGAACCACGAACTTTACCGAGGTGAGTCCCTCCAGCCCTACCGGTCCGCGGGCATGGAACTTGTCCGTGCTGATCCCGATCTCGGCCCCCAGGCCGTACTCGAAGCCGTCGGCGAAGCGCGTCGAGGCGTTGACCATCACCGAGCTGGAATCGACCTCGCGCAGAAACCTCCGTGCCCGCGTGTAGTTTTCCGTAATGATCGAATCCGTATGCTGGGAGCTGTGGCGGGCAATATGGTCCATGGCCGCATCCAGCCCCTCGACCACCCGTACGGACAAAATGGGCGCCAGATACTCGGTGTCCCAGTCCTCATCGGTCGCCTCCAGGGCGTCGGTCAGGATCTCCCGGGTACGCGGGCATCCCCGCAGCTCCACCCCTTTCTCGCGATATGCCGCACCCAGACCGGGCAGGACCGAATCGGCAATCCCATTCGCCACCAAAAGCGTCTCCATAGTATTGCAGGTGCCGTAACGCTGGGTCTTTGCGTTCAAGGCAACGTTGAAGGCTTTTTCCGGATCCGCCTGGTCGTCGATGTAGACATGGCAGATGCCGTCCAGGTGCTTGATCACCGGGACCCTCGCCTCGCGGCCGATGCGCTCGATCAGCCCCTTGCCGCCCCGCGGTATGATGACATCCACGTACTCCGGCATGGCGATCATGGCCCCCACCGCCGCCCGGTCCGTAGTAGAGACCACTTGGACCCCGTCCGCGGGCAGCGCGGCGGACTCGAGACCACGCCGGATGCTTCGTCCGATCGCCTGGTTTGAATGGAAGGCCTCGGAGCCACCGCGCAGCACCGTGGCGTTGCCCGACTTGAGGCACAGGGCCGCGGCATCCGCCGTCACGTTGGGGCGCGACTCGTAGATGATGCCCACCACGCCCAGAGGCACCCGCATGCGCCCCACCTGAATCCCGGTGGGACGATAGTCCAGGTCGGTGATGGCGCCCACTGGGTCCGGTAGGGCGGCGATCTGGCGCAGACCCTCGATCATGGCGTCGACGCGCGCTTCGGTGAGCTCCAGCCGATCAAGCAGTGCCTCGTCCAGACCCTTGGCGGCACCTGCCTCCAGGTCGCGCAGGTTCGCCTCTGCCAAATCGGCGCGCCGCCGGTCGACATCCTCGGCCATGGCCATCAGCGCCAGATTCTTGGCCGCGGTATCGGCACGCGCCAACACCCGCGAGGCGGCGCGCGCTCGCTGGCCCAGGCCGCTCATGTAGGTGGCGACATCGCCGATTCGTGCTTCGGTCATAGGTTCTGGTTGGGACATGCTCATCAATCACCCTTGGGGGTACAGCGGATACACCGGACGGGCGCCGGATTCTATCAGATTTACGGCCGCTCCAAGTGAACGCGGGCTTGCGTGCGCCCGCCCGCCAGCTCGTCGGCGATGATCGCCAGCTCGCGCCAGGGATCGCCGGCCGCCTGCCCCTTGATCCGGCGATCGGCCAGGGCGCAGCGGACCACAAGCTCCTGCAGGCGATCCGTGGGCAACCGCTTCAGCACCGACAGAGCGCCGGCTTGGCGCGACTCCCACACGCCGTGAGAGCGAAACGCGGCGGCGGTCCCGCCTTGCCCTGCGGCATAGGAAACCGATGCGAGCATGCGCAGCTCCCGCGCCAGAACCCAGAGCACCAATGCCGGGGCGGTTCCCTCCGCCGCCAGTCCCTTGACGATGCGGTGGACCCTGGCCCGGTCTGCGCTCAAAGCGGCGCCGGTGAGATCGAACAGGTCGTAGCGGGCACTGTCGGAAATCGCGCTCGCGAGCCGGTCCCGGTCCAGGTCGCCTTCGCCGTAAAGCAGCCGGAGCTTTTCCACCTCTTGGGCCGCCGCCAGCAGGTTACCCTCCACCCGCTCGGCCAGCAGTGCCGCCACCCCCGACCCCGGCCGCAGCCCACGCTCGTGCAGCCGCTGCTCGATCCAGGCCACAAGCCGTGGACCCTCGATCTGACGCACCTGCAATACCACTCCGACCCGGTCCAGCTCCTGAACCCACTTTGCCTTGAGCTCTTTCCATTCCAGATCCGGGGCGAGGATGAGCAGCAGATTGTCCTCAACCGGCTTGCGGCAGTATGCCCTGACAGCCTCGCTGCCCTCGCGGCCGATGCGCGCGGCGGTGAGACGCAGCTCGATGAGCTTGCGGCTGGAGAACAGGGAAAGCGCATCCGCGGCCGCGGCAAGCCGTCCCCAATCGAAACCGGACTCAACCTCTAGCAGGTCCCGTTCGTCGTATCCCTTCGCCCGGGACTCGGCGCGCACCGCTGCTGCCGCATCGCCGAGCTGCAGCGGCTCTTCACCGCAGATCAGGTATACCGGAGCCAGGGATCGCTTCAGGTTGGACGCCAGCTGTTGGAACTGGATGCGCATGCCGTTATCGAACGCAAGCCCGGCTCAGAGCAGAACGGCCCGCAGCCGCGCCAGGATACGGTTGGCCGCGTCCCGAGCCATATCGTCGTAGATTAGATTGGACTCCAACTCCTCTCCCAGAACCTGTACGTTGGGATTGTCCTGGCTGCGCACCACATTCAGGGTCTGCGGGGAAGCCAGCTCCTTCCCGTCGGGAGCCACCGCATCAAAGGTTACTTGATAGTGAAGCTCGTAGGCCAAGGCCTTACCGCCGCGGTCTACGGCGACGACGCGGGAGCCGAGCACCTCGTTGGTGATCCGCACGATCACCCGGGCGTCCGCAGGCGTTGCGGCGAGCTGTACCTGGGAGCCCTGAAGATCCTGCAAAATCGCTGATTTCACACGCGATTCCCCCTGGGCCTGGAAATACATCGGGTTGAGCTCCGCCGGGATATCCACCTGCCCCCGCAGCTTGAAACCGCAGGCGCTGGTCAACAGCACAGCCGCCGTCACCAGGGTCATAGCGAGAAAGACCCGCGCGCTCACGAAACGCTGGCGGAAAAACTCAGGCTTCTTGTCGATTCCGTTCATCAGCGCGCCACCACATTGACCAGCTTGTTTGGCACCACAATGACCTTGAGGACCCGGGTATCGCCGATGAACTTTCGCGCGTTCTCGTTGGCCAATGCGGCCGCCTCGATGCTCGGCTTGTCCGCATCGGCGGGCACCTGGATCTTACCGCGCACCTTGCCGTTCACCTGAATCACGTACTCCATGCTGTCCCGCCGCAAGGCATCCTCGTCCACCGCGGGCCAACTCGCATCGAGGATATCGCCGCCGTAGCCCAGATCACGCCAGAGCTGGTGGGTGACATGGGGCGCGATGGGGCCGAGGAGGCGCAGCACGATGCCGAGCCCCTCGCGCAGGACCGCGATGCCGGCGGGGGAATCGTCCAACTTGTTAAGGGCGTTGACCATCGTCATGCAGCCCGACACCACGGTATTGAACTGCTGGCGCTGATAGTCGAACAGGGCCTTCTTCAGAGCGGCATGGATCTCCCGCCGCGCCGTCGCGCTTGCTTCGTCCGGATTTTCGGGCATTTGCCCGTCGCCAAGCATGCCCGCTTTGCTCACCGCCAGAGACCAAAGCCGCTTGAGGAAGCGTGAGGCACCCTCCACGCCCTCGTCGTTCCACTCCAGGGACTGGTCGGGAGGAGACGTGAACATGGTGTAGAGCCTGACCGTGTCCGCGCCGTAACGGTCGCTCAGGGTCTGGGGGTCCACACCGTTGTTCTTGGACTTGGACATCTTCTCGATTCCGCCGTAGGTGACCGGGGCCCCGTCCAGCGCGAGCACGGCCCCTACCAAGCGACCCTTCTCGTCCCGCTCGACCTCCACCTCCGCGGGATTGAACCAGTGCTTTCGGCCATCCGAATCTTCACGATAGTAGGTCTCCGCTACCACCATGCCCTGGGTCAGCAAGCGCGTGAAGGGCTCGTCGCAACCCACCAGGCCCTCATCGCGCATCAGCTTGTGGAAGAAGCGGGCATAGAGCAGGTGCAGCACCGCGTGCTCTATTCCTCCTACGTACTGATCTACCGGCAGCCAGTAACTGGCGCGCTCGTCGAGCATCGCCGTCCCGCAATCATTGGAGCAGTAGCGCGCGTAGTACCAGGAGGACTCAAAAAAGGTGTCGAAGGTGTCCGTCTCTCGAATCTCGCCTGCGGCGAGATTCGAGAATGAAGGCATTTTCTTCAGGGGGGAGCCTGAGCCGTCCACCAGGACGTCCTCCGGGAGGCGGACGGGGAGATTCGTCTCCGGGCGAATGCCGCCGTCCGGAGTGTGCACGACAGGGATCGGGCAGCCCCAATAGCGCTGGCGGGAGACGCCCCAGTCGCGCAGACGGAAGTTGACACGCTTCTGGCCCTTTCCTCTCGCGGCCAGCCAGTCTGCGATCGCGTGAAAGGCCTCTGCACTGGTCAGGCCGGTGAAAGGGCCAGAACTGTAAAGCACACCTTTTTGCTCGAACCGTTCTTCCCACTCCAGCCAGATCAACGGCTTTTCGCTCTCGAAGCCGAGCGAAGGAGCCGAGTCGGTCACATCCCCGACTGTTTCGCGAAACCGGTGCTCATTCACTTTCGCCACATTCCAGTCTTCCGGAACGATCACCGGCTTTATCGGAATTCTGTACTTTCGCGCGAAATGGAAATCGCGTTCGTCGTGAGCGGGAACCGACATAACTGCCCCGGTGCCGTAGCCCATGAGCACGAAGTTTGCCGCGAAGATAGGCACCGGCTCCCCGGTGATGGGATGGACGGCGTCGATGCCAAGGGCGCGGCCCTTCTTCTCCATGGTCTCGATCTCGGCCTCGGAGGTTCCGCCCTGGCGGCATTCCTCGATGAAGGCGGCCAGCCCGGGATCGGCCTCAGCCGCTTGCCGAGCCAGCGGGTGCTCGGCGGCGACGGCCACGTAGGTCACTCCCATGACGGTGTCCGGGCGGGTGGTGTAGATACCCAGCTTCTCCTCGGAGCCCTGGATGCTGAACTCCATGTAGACGCCCTCGGAACGGCCGATCCAGTTGCGCTGCATGGTGCGGACCTGCTCCGGCCAGCCATCGAGCCCGTCGATGGCGTCAAGCAACTCCTGGGCATAGTCGGTGGTGCGCACGAACCACTGTTGGATCTCGCGCTTCTGGACCAGCGCGCCGGAGCGCCACCCCCTGCCGTCGATCACCTGCTCGTTGGCCAGCACCGTCTGGTCCACCGGGTCCCAGTTGACGGTCGCCGTGGCGCGATAGGCCAGCCCCTTCTCCATCAGCCGGGTGAACAGCCATTGCTCCCAACGGTAGTAGTCCGGGTCGCAGGTAGCCAGCTCCCGGTCCCAGTCGTAACCGAAGCCCAGCTGCTTGAGCTGGTCCTTCATGTACGCCACGTTGGACTCGGTCCATCGGGAAGGAGGGATCCCATGCTTGATGGCCGCGTTCTCGGCCGGCAGCCCGAAGGCGTCCCACCCCATGGGCTGGAGCACGTTCTTGCCCAACATCCGCTGGTAGCGGGCGATCACGTCCCCGATGGTGTAGTTACGCACATGCCCCATGTGCAGACGCCCGGAGGGGTAGGGAAACATGGACAAGCAGTAGAACTTCTCCCGCGAGGGGTCTTCCACCGCCTTGAAGGACTGGTTCGCTTCCCAATAGGCCTGGGCCGCTGCCTCGATCTGGCGCGGATCATAGTCGTTTTGCATCTTTACCGCCGGGTGAATTGAGTCTGCTTCCCACGTGCGCGTGGGGAGGACGAAAGGATACCGCAGTCTGGCGCGGGGGTGTGACAGGTGCGCCATTCCCGTCGCCGTAATTGAACCGCAGAGATGCTGAGAATGCGCAGAGCAGGTCGGGAATCCTTTCCCAACGAACGGCTTGCCTACATCGGCTGATGGATACGAACCTGCCCTGGAGAATCACCGTGAACGCGTCCTTTAGATCCCTTGAATGGCGTTGTGTCCGATACTGTTTCGCCACAAGTTGCTAAGACTCACCCTCTTCGAAACAGGCGCATTTCTCCAGAATTGCGGCATCGTCAGAGAGCCGGTGGAAACACCCGCTATCGTCCAGGGGCGTGGGAAAACGCCGACAAATTTCGGGCGATTGGGTCAGCGCACCACTCATCGAGGCGAGCCGATAAAATTCGCGATGTCGCTCTCCACCCACCCCCTTCCAGCCCACATTTATAGGGCGCCCGCCCCACCGACTTCCACCAAGCGACGTTGTCAAACGCCCTGGATCCTTTGCGGTCGGTCGGCCGTCCGAGTTGGGCGGCAGCAGTGTCCCAACAACGGCCGCTGGCGTTCAAACTTAGTGATCGCAGGATTCGGCCGGAATGAACTTGTTGATTGCCGTGGTGGAGTGGCCGGATCACTTGGCAGTCCGGACGCTGCCAGAGACCCGATCGGCATGGACGGACGGATGGGGAGAGGTACGAGAGACATGTCGTTCACCGTCAGCCGCGCTCCGGACGGCACGCGGGTGCGGCGCCGCTACAATGGATCTGCTATTGGTCACACACAATAGAGGCATGACCGCCGCAACAGCGGCGAAAACCACCAGAGCGGCGACCAGCACAGGTCCGAAGGGCTGGTCCAGTGCGAGTGCCAGGAGGAACGCAATCAGGTATCCGCAGATCCCGATCACGGCGGAAGTGATCAAGGTCCAACGCCAACTCGGCGCCAAACGGAAAGCGAGCCAGGCTGGCACGAAGACCAGGGCGAAAGCTCCCATGAGCCCGAGCGTGGCAGTGGCGACGGCCATGCCCGCGGCGGCGAGCAGGTCCATGCACAGATGCCACCGCCAGGCGGGTAACGCGTTTGCCTGCTCGAAACGGGGAAAGAATCGAGCGCGCAGGAGCTTGCCGCTGAGCCAGGGCAGCAATGCGAAACCCAGGGTTGCCAGAATCAGCGAAGCGCTCAGGTCGACTGTCGCTGCGAAATATAGCTGCCCGTCGATCATTGCGTGCCCGAGCGAGTCCCCGATGGCGGTGTTGGCAGCCACGAGCAGCATGGCCGCCCAGCCAATCAATATCATGAAGCCGTAGGCGGCATTGCCACGGGCGCGCAACAAGGTCTTGGCCACGCCGCCTCCAAGGGCACCGGCGGTGCCACCTATCACGGCGGGCACTCCAGCGGCGAGCCCGAGCAAGGCGCTAGCCGCCGCCAGGTGAGCGAGTCCCAAGGCGGCGAGCCATTCCTCGCGCAACATCAGCAGGGCTCCCATCAGAGGCAGCACGGCGGCCAACAGCAGACCGGTCAAGAAGGGTACCCGGAATAGCGGATCGAACAGGACCTCGGTGAAGCTCTCCATCATTCCCCCCCTTGCCAAGCTTCCACTGTCAGCACCCGCGAGCAGGCGGCGTCCAGGAAGCGCCGCTCGTGACTGACCAGCAGGACCGCACGATGTCCGCGCTCGGCGGCGAGTATCTCGATCAAGAGTCCCTCGGTTGGCGGGTCGAGGTTGTTGGTAGGCTCGTCGAGCAGCACCAAGTCCATGGTGCTACCGAGCGCGGCCCAGACGCAAAGCAGCTGGTATTGGCCGCCGCTCAAGGCGTCTATGCGCCGGTTCAGAATCTCCTCCAGAGCGGGAGGAGCCTTCCGCTGGTCAGCACCGGCGGCGCGCACGATGTCGCGGCCCGTCAGCGGCATTACCGGCAGGCGCGCCGGTTGTTGCTCCTGATACGCAAGGGTCAACCCGGGCGCCCGTTCGACGGAGCCGTCGAAGACCCGGGCACCGCGCCCGATTGCATTCAGGACGGTCGATTTCCCAATGCCGTTAGCCCCCCAAAGACCAACGACCTCCCCGGAAGCGACGCTAAAGGAGAGCGGGCCCACGACGGGTCGGCTGTAACCCGCGACCAGCCCCTCGACGCGGAGCAGCTCTTGTCGTTGACCCGAAGCGCGCGGTTCGACGGCGGTCACTTGGCGCTCGCGATGGTGTCGACCCAACGACCGATGTGGGTCAGGTAGCCGTCCCCGTCCGAGCCCTCGGGCGGTTCCATGGGCAGCTCGACAACCCGCCATCCCAGGCTGCCGGCGAAGGACTCTGGTGCCTTCGGCGATTGGTAAGGCGTGTGAACAACGATGCCTCGGCGTCCTTTCAGCTCGGAGGTCAGCGCGCTGATTTGCCTGCCGGTCGGCGGAACGCCCGGGATCGGCTCGATGGTGCCTAGCAGAGGAACGCCGAAACGCTCCAGCAGGTAGATGGCATCGCGGTGGTAGAGGACGACGCCGGGCGCTCCCTCGAGTCTCCCGCGCCAGCTCTTCACCCGCCGGTCTACCTTTGCCGCGAAGGCATCAGCGCCTCGCCGGTACTCGCTTGCCCCGGCCGAATCGATGAGCGCGAGCCGCGCGGCAAGGGCTCGCGCCACGGTGGCCATCCGCACCGGGTCCATGTTGACGTGCGGATTGCCCACCGGATGGACATCCCCCATCGCACGATTCGCGGCTCCTCCCACGTCGAGCAGGGGCACCTGGGCCGCGGCCTCGAAGTACCCGTTGGTGCCAGGCAAGATCTTCGGGTTGGCCGCACCGCGGATCGCCACGGGTAGCCAGCCGACCTCCAGCTCGGCGCCGATGGCCACCACGAGATCCGCCCCGCGCAGGGCGCGCATCATGGTCGGCTTGGCCTGCAAGGTGTGCAGGTCGCGATTCGGACCGGCCAGCACGGTAAGCTTCGCCCGAGATCCGGCCACCTCTCGCACCAGCGCGCCCATACTGGGACTGGTGGCGACCACATCGAGCGCAATCGCCTGCGTCGAAATCAGGGCGAGAAAGTACACAAGCCAGAGATAGGTGCGTCGGATCATACGAGATTCTCCTCGGATTTCAGAAGGTGTGGGCACCGTGGGTGCCAAGGCTCATCAGGAACTGCAGGTAGAAGGCATCGAAATGCTCGCGCTCCCCCGGGAGAACGAGGATGTCGTTGCGGGCATACTGCGCCCGCAGGCGTGAGAACTCCGACAGGTTCCAGGTCAGGTCCAGAGTCCAGCGGTCCGACGAGCCGAAATCGGTGCTCTCGCCGCCGCTCACCTTGTTGGTCAGCCCGAGGACGTCGTAGCGTAGGCCTGCCGTCCACTTGGGCGCGAAGCCATAGACTGCCTGGGCGTAGAGCCCGTCGGTGGTGGATTTACGATTCGATCCGATCAAGCCGGAAACGGTGTCCAGGACCTCGCCGGTCTCCTCGTCGATGAGGCTGGCGCTGCGAATCTTCATGTCCTTGATCGAGCGCAGGTACTCGGCCTGGAACTTGAAGTCGCCCTTCCCGTAGGCCGCGTCCGCGTCGTACTTGTAGACGACATCAACGCCCCACAGGTCGGCGTCGCCCTCGAGCCCATTCTCGAGCATGGCGTGCGTGTGCTCGTCGTCATGCCCGTGCACTTCGGCATGCCCGTAACCGCCCGTTTCCGTGAGCTTTTGACCCCATACCTCCTGATGCTGGGAGTTGTGGGCGTAGGACAGGCCGAGCTGCAGGGCATGGTTCTCGCCGATGTCCGGCGAAACCTTGGCGAAGGCGGTCCACAGCCGGGGGCCGTCTTGGGTGTCCTTGAGATTGTACGATGCCTGCTCGTCATCGCTCAGCGTCGCACCGAAAACCTCCTGATCTCCCTGTGACAATTCGAAGCCGAGTAGCGTGTAGACCGGGAGCTCCGGCAACCAGGTCAGCTGAAGGCCTGTGTCCTGCAACCCGTGATCCCCGAGCAGATTCAGGTAGGGCAGATTCTGGTCGGCGAAATCCCACTGGTGCGGATGCTGCTTGTTGATGTAGCCGAAGTCGCTCAGGAACTTTCCACCCTTGACCTTGAGGCCGTAGGGCAGGCTGCGGGTCTGAAAATAGCCCTCCTCCAGATCGACGTTGCCGTCGCCGTCGATCGCCAGGTACATGGCGGCATCGAAATAGGGATCGACCGTGGCGGAGAAGGCGATCTCGGCCTCGCGGAAGTTGAAGCCGTTCTGCGTCGACGCGTGCTCATGACCGTGCCCATCCTGCTCCGCGACCTCTTCGTGGACGTGGAACCAGCGCCCGGGCATGAAGGCCTCGCCCACCAGCGTTGCCCCCGCGCCGTCTATGCCGTCGTGGTAGTAGTTACCGTCCAGAATCACGGAGATCTGCGGGTTGAACGCAGTGCCGGAGGTCAGCGCACCGAATCCCCCGGTGGGCTTGGCAGCGCTTCCGGTTGGCGCTGGGTGGACCACCGCGGCAGTCATGGGCTTGGATTTTGCTGCGTCCTCCCGCTTGCGGGCGGCCTCGCGCTCGGCCGCGGCGAGACGGTTCTCAAGGGCCTGAATACGTTGCTCGTACTCTACCTTCATCGAGTTGAGCATGGACTTGAGCTCCGCGATCTCCGAATCGCTGGCGGCGAAAGCGGATACAGGGGTCAGCAGGGTGCCGAAGATGGCACCCCGAAACAGGGACTTGCGCATCTATTTACTCCGGAAGCAGAGACGAGCAGGTACACCGAGGCGTTGCCTCGGAGTCGTCGTCGAATCAGAAGATTCGGTTCATGAGTGAACCGGAGCCGGAGGTGCGCGGGCGTGATGTACGCGGAAGTTGCTTCCTGAAGCCGGTTTGTGGCTAGGCGCTCGCGCTAGAGGCGCTGGCTCAGGAGGGAAAGAAGGCGTTGAGGGGAACGACGTAAGCGGAGAGCCAACCGCGTTTCCCGCCAGACACACTTCGCAGGAGGCCTCGTCGATATGGCCGAGGTGCTCGATCTCATGGCTCGCGAGAAGGAACTGCGCGGCGAAGAGCGTGAAAGCAGCAAGTAGCGCGGCCCAGGGACTGAGGCGGCGGGAAATCATCGAAGCGGTAGCATTTGGCGACGTTCTTGGCTTGCCGACGAATCTTCGCGCAGATGGTAGCGGTTTCGATTTCTCAGTACAACGCGCCGACACTGATGTTCTCCAGCGCCCTGGCCTCGGAGACGGCTTCCGGCATGGCTACCAACCCGCTGTTGACGGCGTCCTGGGCGCCGGCGAGGGTCGGTGTGCTCGTGAGGGCGCCAGCCAACATTCCGGCGCTGAAGCCGTACTCGAGCCCGACGAGCCGCGCGAGAGCGAGGGTCAGGGCAACCGCCGTGCCCGCCACCACGAATGCCAGGGTCACGTACCGCGGCCGTCGGCCGCGAAGGCGCTAAAGAAGGTGGGACCGGCCTGGATTCCAACAGAGAAGATGAACAGGGCGAAACCAAAACCGCTAGCCCCTGCCGGCGCACTGAATCCAAAATGCCCGAAGAGCAAGCCCACTAGAAGGACGCCGATTACCGGCCCCACTTCGATGCCGGCGACCCGGATGTTTCCGACCAGATAACCGAGGCCGATGACCGTGAAGATCAACAGAATCGCGTTGTCGCGCAGCAGTGCGAAGAGATCGATTTCCATGCGTTTCTCCGTCGGAGGTCGCTATTTCCGGATTCGGTGTTGAGAACGGCCGCGATACCAAGACCTCCACGTGCCTCGCGGATTCATGTTTTGTTCACCTACTTGGCGCTCCGCTTTGGAAACGCCCAAGTGGCGGCACCCGTTGGTACGAGCGATCGACCGGCCTCTCCCGGCGCGCGGCCGTATCGGACCAGCTGGATCAGATCGGCGCTCACCTCGGGATTGGTGGAGAAGTAGGAGTGACCGAACTGATCGGTGGCCTTCCCCTCGTACACGATCAGATCGATGTTTCCCCATTTGCTGAAGTAGTCCCGTGCGGCAGGCGTTACGTCCTCGGGGCTGAGCCGGCCGACGCGTGTCTGGCTGCGGAAGAGGATGGTGGAGGCCAACAAGGCGCGATCCTTTGGCGACGCGTAGATTGTCATGCGTCCGCTAATGAGATGCGGCAAGCGCTCACTGGACCAGTGGGTGATCAGATCCGGATCAGAGCCGAAAAACTCGATCTTCTGGCGGGCAACTTCCGCATCGATATCCGGTGACATCAGCACGACATTGTCGATCTTGATCACATCGACTGGTTCTAGACCTGCGGCGGTGCTTTGGATTGCCAGCTCGCGCAGCGCGCTCAAGAGAACCGTGGCTCCTCTGCTGTGCGCAAGCAACTGCAGCCTCTTAACCCTGGGCGTCTGTGCGATGAGACGGATGGTCTTCGCCAGGTGGCCCACCGCGAACTCGCCCGATTCCGTGGTACTGGCATAGGCGGTAAGAAAACCGCCGGAGGCCGATGCTGGCCAGGTAAAGTAAGCACAGACATGTTCGCGGCCAAGAAAGTGGCAAAGCTCTGCAGCGGTGAACGCGGCGGTGGCGAAGGTCTCGTTGAAACCATGGACGTAGAGGACGACCTCCCCGTCTCTCGAGTAAGCGAGTCGACGCTGCAACAGGTCTCGAAAGCCGACCCTGGCGCGCTCATGGGCAGCAACCACATCCCTGGTGCGTTTCACGCCCGAGGGCGTCACTTCCAGGGCATAGGGTTCCTCCGGGAAGTGGCCCGCCTCCTCGATCGAGCCCATGCTCAAACTGATCTCCGGCGACCGCGCCAAAAGCCGACTCTGCTGTTCCAGCTCGGGCCAAGTCAGCGGCGGGGCCATGTCGACAACAGCCCGGCCAAAGGCGAGTGAACGGGCGCGTTGCTCCCCATAGGGCAATCGGGTCTCGGGATTGTTCTCCGGTAACCTGTCGGTGATAAACAACAGGTCGATCTGCGCCTTGCGCAGCTCCGGCGGCAAGTCCTCGAAC
Source organism: uncultured Gammaproteobacteria bacterium (assembly GCA_942492625.1). Lineage (GTDB taxonomy): Bacteria > Pseudomonadota > Gammaproteobacteria > Chromatiales > Chromatiaceae > Thiosymbion. Next base: position 25,977 of record CALOFM010000016.1, read on the forward strand.
AGCTCCTGCGCCGGTTCCCGATAGTAGAGGGCTGGTGTTGGCATCAGCGGTCTCGAGGTGCTGGCGCAGCCGGAGAGTAGCACCAAGACCAACGCAAGGGAAACGGTCGAGATGACAGATGCCTTAACGATCATCCAGATAACCAAAACGGCAGGATCTTCGCATCCTTCCTCAGTCTCGTAGATCTCAAGAAAACTGAATACTACAGAAAACCACGCAGTTTCACGCGGTGTGGCTCGACTGGTGAATCCTAGGCAGCCTTTTCCCCAACGCCGACACCGACACGGTTGATATCCGTGTGCGGGAAGAACTCCGCCCAGACATGCCAGAAGAGGCCCGGGCGCAAAGCCTCGACCCGCTTGAGCTTACCCGAGGGCGTGTTGCCGAAGAAGTCGATCTTGGTTACTGGCTCGCCGGTGTCGTTGTACCATATCCCCAAGCTTTCGTAGCGCGGGTGCCATGCGACGATGAGCGGATTGCCTCCGACCTTGGCATTCACGACATTACCCTGCTCCACCACGAAATCGTCGGTCCAGCATACCGCGTCGTCGCCGAAGCTCACCCCCCAGACGTAGGTCTTGTTCGGCAGGCGATCGTCGTAGTGGGTCATGTTGTCCATGACCGGCTTGTTCTCGCGGTGCTGCCGGTCGATGGAGGACGAGAACACCATCTCCAGCACCAGGTCGAACAGATAGAGGATCGGGTTAGACGGGGGTTTGTTAACGAAGACGGTTCCCTTGGGATAGGCCTTCTGGAATCCACGGAACGTCATCCGAAAAGTCGGCCAGGGCCGCATGGCGAGTGAGGGGCGGAGGGGGCAGGCCGCGCCGTCCGTTTCCTCCTTCGGTGCAGCATCCGCCTCGCGAAACCCGTAAATCTGCTGAATGGGCTCCCCAGTCCGGTTATCCCGCAGGACAAGGTTATTGCCGTGCTGCGCCAGCACCTCGAGCTCGAGCTTCTCGCCTTCCACCTCGGGCGTGTAGCCGATCCCGAGATTGGCCATGGCGCAATAGGTCATCACGACGTTCTCGCCGTCTAGCCCCTCGTCGTTGCCGGCGAGATGGGGACGCATCAGCTGGGCTTGTGGGTGGGCTCTGGCGACCCCGTTGTTCTCGATCACGATCACCTGGCTGGACGGGCTGACGTATTCCCTGGCCTCCTCGATACTGTAATAGCGCGCCGATTCCTTCTGGTTCCTCAAGCCCACATGGACCCAGATGTACGGGAACCCATAGAGAACCGCGCAGAGAAGGATCGCCGCCCACCAGAATCCGAGTGAACCCGCGCCAAGGCCGAGATGGACAATGGTCATGAGGGCCAGAGCGCCGAGCCCGATGGCGAGCAGCCGGTACTCGTTTCGAATGAAGCGCAGCATGTTCTTGCGTTTCACCCGGATCAGCATCTGGCTGACATCACCAAGATCGCGGAAATAGAGTAAGCCGATGACAAGTGAGACGGTGAGTCCCAGCCAGAACAAGATATTTCCAAACATTGCGTGGCCTCCTATATGAACCTGGACAGTGCCGAAGGTGTCGGTGCAGCGGAGGCGGCCGACTGTTCGGCGCACCTCGCGTGAACAGCAACGCCCCGGCGGCTACATCTGCGGGGTTTTCATCATGAACAGGTACTTTCCCCGGGGATCCCGGAATAGATCATGCTTGTCCGCCAAGATGGCGTTGTCGACTATGACTCTGCCAGCTCAAGGGTCGAGGGGTGGAACAGCTCCTCTATCGTCAGCCTTTTTCTCGCCAGCCCCTGCTCGTAGGAATATTGAAACAGCGCGTTGAGGGTCTTCTCGTTGGCTGCAACGCCGTAAGGCCAGAAGTTCTCGCCCATCAGCTGGCGCGTTTCGTCGAGGTCCTGACCGAACCACGGGAGCGTGCCCATCAACCATTCCATGCCCATAGCCTCGTAGCGAAGCTGCTTGGCACGGGAGTATGCCTTGAATACCGCTTCGGGCAGCCAGGGGTGGGCGTCGATCAGGTCGTTGCGCATCGCGACGGCGTGCATGATCGGGAAGATCCCGGTGCGGGCGAAATATGCGCGCTCGGTTGCTCGCGGGTCCGGGAACAGCCGCTTGACCTTCGGGTTGCCCTCGACGAACGCCTCTGGCTCGGCCGCATGGAAGAGTGCGTCCACCTCGCCGTCGAGGAGCAGATCCGATTCGTCCTTGCCCTCCGGTCCCATCCTGATGGAAATGCCCTTCGGCAGCACGCTCTCCTGCGCGGACACCTTCCCGGCGTCCTTCGCCGAGGAGTCCGCTGCCAACACAACCCACTCGATATCGTCGGGCTTCACGCCGTACTCGTGCTCCATGAAGCCTCGAATCCAGGTCAGGGAAGTGGAAGAGTACCCGGGGGTGCCGACGCTCCTGCCCTTCAGATCCTCCGGCCGCTCGATGCCCCGGTCGGCATGGACGAAAACGCTCTTGTGCCGGAACAGGCGCAAAGGAAAGACCGGGATCAACGAGTAGGCGCGGAAGTCTTCGTTGGCATAGGCCAGCATGAAGGGCGACAGGCCGATTTCCGTCACGCCCAGGGTTCGCGGACCGGAAAAGACGTGCGTGTTAGGATCGCCGATTTTCCCGGGTTGAAATCTTGCGTCACAGCCTTGCACCTCCACGCGGCCGTCGATGAGGGCGCGGACGTGGTCGTACTCGTATCCGGAGATGGCGATGTCGAGCGCTGGTGAAGCGGCGTCGTTCGACGCCGTCTCACGCGCGGCGAAGACGCTCGGAACGGCGCCGGTCGCCAGGGTCGCCCCGGCCAGGGCGCCAAGTCGAAGAACTTCGCGGCGTGTTTGGTTCATGGGGTCTTCCTCCGGTGCGCGGTAGGTTGCGCGATCAGCCGGGAGGGGTGACGAGAAGCTGGTCGCGCAGCGTTCTGATCTCTTCCTGCGTCAAGCCCAGGCCGTCGCGGATGTAGGCTTCCATCGAGCCGTGCTTCTCGACGGCTTCCTCGAGCGAGGCCTCGATGTAGGCGCCTTGGAGCCGATAGAAGGCCTCCATGTTGGTGGTGTCGACGGACTCGGGAGACACCCCCTGGTTCTCGGCCGCGAGGTCCCTCAATTCCGCAAGACGTCTGTCGATCTCTTCGGCTCGATAGACGTTGGACAGCAGATAGTCTTCCCGGACGGTCTCCCAGGGAACGCCGAGCGCCGAGAGCAAGACGGCCGCCGCCGTTCCAGTTCGGTGCACGCCGTGGGAGCAATGAAACACCAGTGGCCGGTTGGCCGGATCCGCGGCCGCGCGTAGCAAAGCCGCGTATTCTTCCTTGGCATCGGTGAGCAGGATGCGATGGATATCGGCATTGAGCTCCGGCGGTACAGCGGAGAAGTCGCCCGTCATGCGCGCCTCCAGCACCACCAGGACAAGTTCATCTTCTGCGCCGGCGATCGGCGCCGCGATCTTCTGGACGCCCGCGGGCAGGCGATCCTCGCCCCGTTGCTCGATCTCGGCAGGCGTCAGAAAGTTGACGACCGTGCGAACGCCGAGGGACTCGAGACGATCCACATCGGCGTCGCTCAGCCGTGGAAGCTCCCCCGAGCGGAACACTTCGCCCCACTTCAACTTGCGCCCGTCGGTGGTCTCGTAGCCGCCGAGGTCGCGAAAGTTGCTTTGGCCGTCGAGCGGGACGTGGCGCCGGTCGTCGCCGCCCTGGACCAGACCGGCCGCGGTCAGCAGGAGCAGACCGGCGGCGACTAAGTTACGTAGATCTAACATGGCGGTGGTTCCGTTGGTTGGGCTCCGGCGCGAGGGACAACGGCCTATTCAAAGCCGACCACGTCTCGTGGGGATGCCTATTTCGGGAAAACAGCTTGACCTTCAGAGGGAGGGTCCAATAGGAGGCGAAGCCAGGTCTCTCGGCGTTCGAGTAGGCGGCCAGGCGATCGTCCACGGGCTAACGACGTCGCCCACGGGATTCTGGGATTGCTTCGCCAGAGCCTGCTCCCTATCCGCAAGCACCGACGGCGGCCCGAGGGCTGCCGTCAGCGTCAAGAGCGCCGCAAACGGAGAGCTCCGCTTCGGCGCAGCCATCGACTCACTGTCCGATGTCTGGGTCCATCGCCGGATCGAAGGGCAGCTCGTCGAGGTGCTCGACGTACTCCAGCGGGTCGAAGGGCAGCTTGGAGAGGTCGATCTGTGGCTTGGCCAGGGCCTCGATCTCCGGTGACGGGTTCGTCAGACCGGTCCACGGGATGCCGTAGGCATCGTTGCTGTCCGGGTATTTCTCCTTCCATAGCTCATGGCGGAGCCGCATGCGGTTGAAGGGCCGCTTGAGATGGATCAGGTTCACCAGCATCGGCGTCTTCTCACGCGGGTCGGCCGGCAGGAAGTAGAAGGCCGCCGGGATGCCACTGGCCTCGCCCACCGGGTCCGGAGAGATCCAGTGGCGCTTGTAGTTGCCCTTGACCGTGGCGCCGAGCTGCGGACCGGCGTAGATGAAGACGTAGTCCCGGCGGCTGTGGGTGTCGCCGTTTAGCAGCAGGGCGGTCTGGTCGACACCGTCGATGACCCGCTCGGTCGGGACGTGCTGGGTCGCGCCGCCGAGCCGCGCGAAGGTCGTGAACAGATCCACCTCGTGGATGATATCGCCCACGGTTTGGCCCGGCTCGATAACGCCGGGCCACCAGGCGAAGGCCGGCACGCGCACGCCGCCCTCGGTGAAGTCGCCCTTGCCGCCGCGGAAGATGGTCTCGGCCATGCCTAGACCTGGCGGGGGGTTGTGGGTCATGGGGCCGTTGTCGGCCATGGCGATGACCAGCGTGTTCTCCGCGATGCCCAGCGCTTCCAGCTTGGCCATGATCTGCCCAATGAAGGGGTCGATGTTGCACTGCAGCCCGTTCTGCAGGAGGCTGCGGGACACCGAGCACTTCTGCGGGGGGTTTGGGATGAAGCTGGTCATGTTCGGCCAGTTGGCCACGTAGAAGGGCTTGCCGGCCTTGGCCTGGCGCTCGATGAACTCCAGCGTCCGACGCTGGGCCTCCGGGTCGATCTTGAGATAGTTCTCGTGGCTGTTGTCGCCCCATTGGCGCGTCTCGCCACCCTTCACCCCCTCGGCGATCTGCACCCAGCCCTTGGTGACGAAGGTGTCGTCGAGCTTGTACGGGTCTTCGGGCAGCACGTCCTCGATCAGCCCCATGGTGGCATTGGCACCCTCCGCCGACTCGTGTCCAGAGCGACAGGATCTGGTTGTAGCCGGTGAAAAAGGCCTCGTCGAAGCCCTGGTTGTGGGGATAGCTCTGCTCGATGTCGCCCAAGTGCCACTTGCCGTGAAAGGCGGTCATGTAGCCGGCCTCGGACAGCACCTCGGCGATGGTGACCTCCTCGGCGCGGAGGCCGTGGCTCTCCAGCAGCATGCCGATGTTGTACATGCCGTTGCGCATCGGGTGGCGGCCGGTGGCGGACGCTGCGCGGCTCGGGGTGCAGCCCACCTCGGTGTACATGCGCGTGAACAGGATGCCGTCCTCCGCCATCCGGTTGATGTTGGGCGTGTTCAGGCCGCGCACCTGCTGCAGCTCCGGGATGCCGACGTCGCCGAAGGCCGTGTCGTCCCACATGATGTGGATGATGTTCGGCGGGCGGCCGTGCTTCTCGCGCAGCTCTGCGAGCCTCTGATCCAGGGTCTGATCCTCTGCTGCCCAACGCTCTGCGTTCTGCGCCTCGAGGACGTAGTATTCGGCGTCGTGGACGATCTTGTCCTGCGCGGCCGCGGGCAGAACCGCGCAGCCGAGGAATGCCGTCGCCGCGACGCATAGACTGAATCGGTGTCTCGGTGTGTTCGCCATTCTCGGTACCCTCCAGCGTTGATATTCGACGGGCCAACTCACTTCCATGAGTCTCCGGGACGGCCACACCATGGCAACTGAGCCGCCGTTGGACGCCTAGGGTAAGGACTGACGGCTTGAAGCGTGATCCGAAAACCGCAAGAATCAAGGAATGTCCCAGTTAATTCGTCAACTACCCGTCCAACTGCTTAGAGCCGAGTTCGCCGACGTCGAGCAGATGTGCGACGCCGTCCGCTCCTGGGATCTCGCCTTTCGGCCCCTCGCTGCGCCCAAGGGTCCCGCCCATATCAGCCTGATCGATCAGCGACGCTGCGGGCCTTGTGAGCTCGCCCATGCCAGGTTCTCGGCAAGCATCGAGCAGAAGGGCGCGCCCCGGACGGCGCCTACACGTTTGTTGTGCTCGAGGCGCACATGCGCAGGCTCTGGTGGCGCGGCTGCGACGTGGATTCGGGCGCGGTGCTGGTCTTTCCCTTGGGCAGCGAGCTGCACAGCATCTCCGGCCCCGACTTCGAGGTGTTCACCGTGTCCGTGACCGAGGAGGCCGTTGCCGCCGTCTGCGAGCGCTTCGCGATGGCGCTCCCGCCGGCACGGCTGCGCGCCGAGACCTTTCGTCCGCCGCCGAGGCGTCTCTACGCATTGCGGCAACGGCTGCACAGAGTCAGGAATGCGACTGGACCGGGTGGATCCCTGGAGACCCAACACCTGGTTGAGGACTTGGTGTCCGCCTGGCTGGGGGCTTCGGCCGAACGGGTTCAGCACGGCACCGCGCTGCGCGGCAGGGACCGGGCGATGCGGCGCTGCCTGGAGCGCATCGAGCGATCGGACTGGGCGGAGCTTTCTCCCGCTGCGCTCTGCGAGATCGGCGAGGTTGGGGAGCGGACACTCCAGTACGCCTTTCGGGAACGGTTCGGCCTCACGCCGGCGGCCTTCGTGAAGGCGCGACGCCTGGCCGCCGTGCGCGAACGGCTGCTCCGCGCTGACGAAAGGCAAGACACGGTTGGAAACGTCTCCGCCGCACTCGGCTTCTGGCACCTCGGCCACTTCGCCGCAGACTACCGCCGCGCCTTCGGCGAGGTGCCCTCCGAGACACTCCGGCGATCGCGGAGTCGATAGCATGTGCCCGTTTGCTCCGATTCGAGGTCCGCATGAACAGCCAAACCGGACCCGATCGGCAAAGAGTTGTATATCTGCGAATGCCCTTTGCGCTCCTAGTCCGAGCCTTGAGACGTGGCTGTTTTCAGCGTTGACCCGCCGCTGGAGCAAGTCGGGCGAGTGACTGGATTTGGCCGACTAGAACCGTTAAGGACAAACCAAGTCAAGCGAAGATGGCGGAGCCTCTCTGTCGTGGCTGGCGACGACGAAGCAGTCCGGCAGAGTCTGCGCCGGTTATGCTGAGAAGCTCCGGGGAGATAAAGCGAGCGACGACACCAACGCGGCGCGGATAGCTTCCGGGTTAAGTCGCGGGGCAACCTCTGCAAATTGAGCGTGGGTTTCCCCGCAACCAAGGCGCTCGACTATGGATTCCAGGGTAATCCGGGTGCCGGCATCCCCACGGGGCCGAATCGGCGAGAAGACCCCGACAGCCTCCAGGAAAAATCTTCTCTTTTCGCCCTTCTCATCTCTGCGGTTTGCGACACCTCCGCGAGCGAAAAGAGGAACGCATTTGCGATTTTCCCGGCATGCAGCACACTTGAAGCAGGAGAAGACGACGCCGCGCGGCGCCGGCGCTCCACGAAGAAGAAAGTCCCTCTGGAGGTAGAGATGTCAGATCACGAGAAACCGGACGCGGTCGACAAGCTGGTCGATGCCTACGAGCGCATGCTCAAGCGTACCCACGAGACCATCGAGCACGCGGAGAAGGAAACCGTCCCCATGTTCCGCGAGCTGCTGTACAAGACCCGCGACAACATGGTCGAGCTCGGCGAGCTTACCCGCGAAGAGGCCAATAGGGTGGCGGACTACCTTGAGCGGGACATCAAGGACGCCGCCAGCTATATCGCCGACACCGGAGAAGACCTCAAGAGCTGGTGGCGCTTCGACCTGGACCAGATCGAGCAGCAGATGTTGGACATGTTCTCGCGCGTTGCCGACCAGACCAGCGTTCAGCTGCAGAGCTGGGCGGAGCAGGCACGCCAGGCCGGCCTGTATAAAACAGGCGAGATCACCGGCCCGGGTGCATTGCATTGCGATGCCTGCGGTGCGGAGATGCACATGCACAAGGCAGGACGCATTCCACCCTGCCCCAAGTGCCACGCCACCAGCTTCAAGCGTGCGTCCGATTCCGAAGGGGACGACTAAGGAAAAAGCACAAAGCGTTCTGGGCGCCTCTTCGCGCTCGGGCAGCTTGGCAAGCACAGCCGGGGCGGTTATAGTCGCGCTTCGGCTTTTGCCCCGTGGGAGAGACCGGCCGAATGCCGGCGCCGAAGGCGCAACTCCGCCCGGAATCGCTCAGGCAACAAGGACCGCGGGACAGACCACCGACTCTGGAGAGCGGCCGCGACCCACGAGGGTACCGCGGCCCACCGAAGGGGCAGCGGTGCATGACACTGCAAACTCTCAGGTCTTGGACAGAGGGGCGACGCCGGTAATCCAACGATTACCGGCGCGGCCCCTTTTGTACTTTAAGGAGGCTGTCCGACTCGCGACTGTACTGTCCTGCGCAATCACGGATGCCGGCCAGATTTTCCCCGCGATCTCGTGAAGTTGGGCAGACTATTCTCATCGATCGCGAAGAAAAATCGGTCTCGGCCCCGCGATCCCTCGCTGCGGACGCACGAGCCCGACAGCCTCCTGGAGCCCCTTCCTGCGACGACCGCGGGGGCGAACCCTGGATCGAGTCATGCACACGGGAGTAGCCGGATGGGACTGAAGACCCCCCTGTTTGCCGAGCACGAAGCCCTCGGAGCCCGAATCGTCCCCTTCGGTGGCTGGGACATGCCCCTGCACTATGGCTCCCAGCTCGAGGAGCACCACTTCGTTCGCCGTGATGCCGGCATGTTCGACGTCTCCCACATGCGGGTCGTCGATCTCGACGGCACGGGCGCGCTTGCCTACCTGCGCCGCCTACTTGCCAATGACGCGGCGAAGCTCGCGGCACCCGGCAAGGCGCTCTACGGCTGCATGCTCAACGAGGACGGCGGAGTAATCGACGACCTGATCGTCTACTACCGCGGTCCAAACCGGTACCGCATGGTGGTAAACGCCGCCACCGCCGAGAAGGACTTGACCTGGATGCGGTCTTGCGCCGCTGGCTACCGGCTCGAGATCCGGCCCCGTCGCGACCTGGCCATGATCGCCGTGCAGGGACCTTCCGCCCGCGCCAAGGCATCCGGCCTGCTCCCTGGCGACCTGCGCGGAGCCGCATCGGAGCTCAAGCCCTTCTCCGCCGCCGAGCAGGGCGATTGGTTCATCGGCCGCACGGGCTACACAGGGGAAGACGGCTTCGAGATCATCCTGCCGGCCGGCGAGGCGCCCGAGCTGTGGAGGGGACTAAAGGATGCGAATGTCGCACCCTGCGGCCTCGGGGCCCGCGACACCTTGCGGTTGGAAGCGGGAATGAACCTCTACGGACAAGACATGGACGAAGACGTAGGCCCGCTGGAGAGTGGACTCGGGTGGACGGTCGTCTGGGAGCCCGCAAACCGGGACTTTATCGGCCGCGCCGCCCTGGACGCCCAGCGCAAACATGGCGGACTGCGGCGGTTCGTCGGATTGCTGCTGACCGGCCGGGGGGTACTGCGCCCACACCAGGAGGTACTGAGCAACGGCGAGCAGGCAGGGGAAATCACCTCGGGTGGATTTGCGCCGACGCTGCAACGATCCATCGCTTTCGCCAGGGTCTCGCCAGACATGGGCGAGGCCTGCGAGGTGCTCATCCGCGGCAAGGCTGTACCGGCGCGGGTGGTCAATCCGCCGTTTGCGAGAAACGGGAAATCCCGCATCGAGCTTTGAACCCGAATTCGATAGTCAACGAGGCAGTGACGTGACGACATCGCCCTGTTTCTTGACGACCTCAACATCGAGCGCCTGACCAGGTAGGAGGAAACGGATCATGAGTAAAACACCCGAAGACCTGAAGTACACCAAAGAGCACGAGTGGGTACGGGACAACGGTGACGGTACCGTGACCGTCGGGATCACCGATCATGCCCAGGACTCCCTGGGAGACCTGGTGTTCGTCGAACTGCCCGAGGCGGGACGTCAGGTCGCGGGGGCGGAGGCTTGCGCCGTCGTCGAGTCGGTCAAGGCCGCCTCCGACATCTACAGCCCCATGGCAGGCGAGGTTACCGAAGCCAACGAGGCCCTGAGCGACGCACCCGAGACCATCAACGAAGATCCTTACGGCGAGGGTTGGATATTCAAGCTGGAGGTGTCCGACGCCGCACAGCTCTCGGGGCTGCTGGACGCGGCTGGTTACCAAGACCTGGTGGCCGCGGAAGCCTGACCCGAAACGAGACCGTCGTTCCATGCCATTCGTCCCTCACACCGAAGACGACGTAGCCGCCATGTTGGCGGCTATCGGCGTCGAGCAGATCGACGACCTGTTCGACGAGATCCCCCCGGAGCTACGCACGAGCGGCCTGTCGACCGTCCCCCCGGCCCTGTCGGAGATGGAAATCGGCCAGCTGATGCAGAAACGCAGCCGACAGGATGGCCAGCCCCTGTGCTTCATCGGTGCGGGCGCCTACGACCACCACATTCCGGCCGCGGTCTGGCAGATCGCCACCCGGGGCGAGTTCTACAGCGCCTACACCCCCTATCAGGCCGAGGCAAGCCAAGGCACCTTGCAGGTGCTCTACGAGTTTCAGTCCATGATGACAGCCCTGACCGGCCTGGACGTCTCCAACGCCTCCCTGTACGACGGCGCCTCGGCCTTGGCCGAGGCGGTTCTGATGGCGGTGCGCGCCAACCGCAAGAGCAAGAGCCGCCGGGTCTTGGTGCCCCGTGCCCTGCACCCGGCCTACCGGCGGACCGTTGAGTCAATCGTCCATCATCAGGAAATCGAGCTGGTGGAGGTCCCCTTCGACCGCAGCGGAGGAAACACGACGCTGGAGCAGCTCGACGCCCTCGCCGACGGGGAGTGCGCCGCCCTGGTGATCAACCAGCCGAACTTCTTCGGCGTGCTCGAAGAAGTGGACGCCTTCACGGACTGGGCCCATGAGCGCAACGCACTGGTCATAGGCGTGGTCAACCCCACCGCATTGGCCCTGCTCTCTCCCCCGGGCGCCTGGGGCGGGAGCGGCGCGGACATCGCCTGCGGCGAGGCCCAGCCCCTGGGTATGCCGCTGGCCTCCGGCGGACCCTACGCGGGATTTCTGTGCTGCAAACAGGCCCTGGTGCGCCAGCTTCCGGGGCGCATCGCCGGCCGCACCCTTGACCTGGATGGCAAACCCGGCTTCACCCTGACCCTGCAAGCCCGAGAGCAGCACATCCGCCGCTCGAAGGCGACCTCGAACATCTGCACCAATCAGGGGTTGCTGGTCACCGCGGCGACTATCCACATGGCTCTCCTCGGCGCCGAGGGCCTGGAGCGGGTCGCCGCGGCCTGCCACGCCAACACGGCCAAGCTCGGCGGAATGCTGAGCGGGATTCCGGGCGTCGAGCCCCTGTTCGACCGGCCCGTCTTTCACGAGAAGGCCCTTCGCCTGCCCGCACCGGCCAAGGATCTGCTGCGCTCGCTCGCCGCGCACAACATCCTCGGCGGATTCGACCTGGGGTTGGACTATCCCGAGCTCGATCCCGCCGTGCTGGTATGCGCCACGGAGATGCGCACGGACGAGGAAATGGACACCTTCGCCCAAAAGCTCGCACGGGTAGTGGCTACGCGCACCCAGGCGCGCTGCCCCGTGGAGCCGAAGATGTAGGCAGCGCAGGGAACTCCAAAAACGCGGACAGCTGCAGGCCGGAGGCTGAAAGCCGGAAGCTTAATCCGCACACAAATCAGGTAAACTGGACGATCCGACAACCCCAACAGGAGACACAACCATGGCCCAAACCGCCCTCGAAGGTAATCCCGTAAAGCTCGCCGGAGAGCTGCCCGCCGTCGGCTCCACCGCGCCGGACTTCAGCCTGGTGGCCGGAGACCTGAGCGACGCGACGCTCGCCACCTATGCCGGGAAGAAGAAGCTGCTCAACATCGTGCCCAGCCTCGACACCCCGGTCTGCGCGACGTCCACCAAGAAGTTCAACGAGGCGATGGCCGGCAAGGGCGACTCCGTTGCCCTGGTCATCTCGTCGGATCTGCCCTTCGCGTCCGGACGCTTTTGCGAGGCCGAGGGAATCACGAACGTCGTCAACCTGTCCATGATGCGCTCGAAGAACTTCGGCAAGGACTATGGCGTGCTGATCCAAGACGGCCCCCTGGCAGGCATCACCGCCCGCGCCATCGTGGTCATGGATGCCGACAATAAGGTCCTGTACACCCAGCTTGTTCCCGAAATCACCGCAGAGCCGGATTACGACTCGGCACTGGCCGCCCTGGGCTAAAGAGCCACCGCAAACCAGAATGCGAATAACTGCGCCGCACCCGTGCGTAGACATCTCGCGCCAAGACGCCAAGACGCAAAGGAGCCCCTCGGCAAGCTTTGCGTCTTGGTGCAAGCAACTGTCTTCCGACTCAGACCATGCTGATCCACGACCACTCACGCCCGGGACGACGCGCCGGCGCCCAAGCCCCGCTCAAGGCTGCCCCGGCCCCCGACCTGCCGGAGCATCTGCGCCGTAAGCAACGGCCCGCCCTGCCCGAGGTTTCGGAGCTCCAGGCCGTGCGTCACTACACCAAGCTGTCGCAGCGCAACTTCTCCATCGACACCCATTTCTATCCCCTGGGCTCCTGTACCATGAAGTACAACCCCAGGGCCTGTAACAGCCTGGCCTCCCTGCCGGGTTTTCTGGCGCGCCATCCCCTGGCACCCGACAGTCACAGTCAGGGCATCATGGCCTGCCTCTATGAGCTGCAAGAGATACTCAAAGAGGTGACGGGCATGCACGCGGTCTCCCTGGCACCGGCCGCCGGGGCCCAGGGGGAATTTGCCGGGGTGGCCATGATCCGCGCCTATCACCAGGCACGGGGAGAGGATGCACGCACTCAGATCCTGGTCCCGGATGCGGCCCACGGGACCAACCCGGCCTCCGCGGTCATGTGCGGCTACCAGGTCCGGGAGATCCCCACCGGAAAGGAAGGCGACGTGGACATCGCCGCCCTGCGCGAAGCGGTCGGCCCCCAAACCGCCGGCATCATGCTCACCAATCCGAGCACTGTAGGCGTTTTCGACCGCAATATCCGCGAGATCGCCGCAGCAGTGCACGAGGCGGGCGGCCTGCTCTATTACGACGGCGCCAACCTGAACGCCATCCTGGGCAAGGTGCGCCCTGGCGACATGGGGTTCGACGTCATCCACATGAACCTGCACAAGACCTTCTCCACGCCCCATGGTGGCGGAGGCCCGGGTGCCGGTCCGGTCGGTGTGTCAGAGCGTCTGGAGCCTTACCTGCCCGTGCCCCTGGTAGCCTACGGCGGCACCGAGTACGCCTGGCTGAACGAAAGGGCGCGGCCGGACAGCATCGGCCGGCTGACGGCTTTCGGCGGCAACATGGGTATCTTGCTGCGTGCCTACATCTATGCCCGCATGCTCGGCACCGAAGGCATGAAGCGCGTGGCCGAGTACGCCACGCTCAACGCCAACTACCTGCTCAAGCGCCTGACCGATGCCGGCTTCGAGCCCGCCTACGGCGACCGCCGCGCCAGCCACGAGTTCATTCTCACCCTGCGAAAGGAGGCCAAGGAGCTGGGGGTGAACACCATGGACTTCGCCAAGCGCCTGCTGGATTACGGCTTCCACGCCCCCACCACCTACTTCCCGCTGCTGGTCCCCGAATGCCTGCTGATCGAGCCCACGGAGAGCGAGACCAAGGAGGAGTTGGACGCCTTTGTCGAGGCCCTGGTCCAGATCAAGCAGGAGGCGCGGGAGCACCCGGACCTGGTCAAAGACGCGCCGCACCGGTTGCCCGTGCGCCGGTTGGACGACGTGCGCGCGGCCCGGCAGCTCGACCTGGCCTGGAAGCCCGCAGGGGGCGATGGGTAACCAGAACGCCAGGGGCTGGCGCCGCATCGCCAAGGCCTTCGGTTACTCCATGCAGGGCTTCAAGGCCTGTTACGAGCAGGAGGAGGCCTTCCGCCAGGAAGTCTGGGTCCTCATCCCCTTGCTGCCCCTTGGCCTTTGGCTCGGCGAGACCGCTATGGAGCGGGCGGTACTGGCCGGCAGCCTGCTGGTCGTGCCCATCGTCGAGCTGCTCAATTCCGCCATCGAGGCCAACGTGGACCGGGTCGGCCTCGAACGACACGAGCTCTCGGGCCGCGCCAAGGACATCGCCTCCGCCGCCGTGTTTCTCAGTGTCGTTTTTGCGGTGGTGGTCTGGGGGCTGATCCTGTTGCCCAGGTGGATTTGAGTCCGCGCATCTGCAAAGATATTCCGCCCTCAATGATCCTAGACCGGCGAAACCCATATGACCGAGCACTTCAAAGACACCGGCTTCATTCCCCTCAACCTCGCGGTCCTTACCGTGTCCGACAGCCGCACCGATGCCGACGACAAGTCCGGCGCCCTGCTCAGGGACAGCGCTGAGACCGCCGGCCACCAGGTTATCGCCAAAGAAATAGTCCCGGACGACGTATACCGGATGCGAGCGGTCTTCTCGCGCTGGATCGCGGACCCGCAGGGTGCAGGTGGTGGTGACCACCGGCGGCACCGGAATCACCGGGAGGGACAGCACACCGGAGGCCATCGCGCCGCTGCTGGACAAGCAAATCGAGGGCTTCGGCGAGCTCTTCCGCACCCTCTCCTTCCAGGAGATCGGAACCTCCACGGTCCAGTCCCGCGCCCTGGCCGGATTGGCCAACGGCACCTTCATCTTCTGTCTTCCCGGCTCCAGCGGCGCCTGCCGCACCGCCTGGGACAAGATCCTGCAGCCCCAGCTCGACCATCGCACCAGACCGTGCAACTTCGCCCAGCTCATCCCGCGTCTCTTGGAAACCTAGGGGGGACAGGTTAGGCGCGCAACGCCAGCCAGCATTGAAGCTTGCTCGGGCGGTTCCGCGCCCACCAATCGTCGGGGAAAATGCCGATATGACCACCCACAACGACTGCTGCGAGAAGCCCCAAGCACGCCCTCTCCTGACCATGGAGCAGGCCCTGGAGCTGCTCCTGGCCCAAGCCCGGCCAGTTGTGGACGTCGAGCGACTACCCACGATGGACGGACTCGGCAGGGTGCTGGCCGAGCAGGTGATCAGCACCATCGAGGTCCCCGCCTGGGACAACAGCGCCATGGACGGCTACGCGGTGCGCACCGCGGACCTGCAAACAAACGGCGGCCGCCTGAGCGTCGCCCAACGCATCCCCGCCGGAGTCACCGGGCATCCCCTCGCGCCCGGCACGGCGGCGCGCATCTTCACCGGCGCACCGGTGCCCGAAGGCGCGGACGCGGTGGTCATCCAAGAGGTCTGCGAGACAGAGGGCGACCAGGTCCGGGTGCCGGTCGAGATCAAGCCCGGCGCCAATATCCGCCGCGCCGGCGAGGACATCGCCGCCGGCTCGCAGGTCATTGCCGCCGGCACCAGGCTGGGGGCGCAGCAACTGGGACTCGCCGCCTCGGTCGGCGCAGCGCAGCTGGGCGTCTACCGCCGGCTGCGCGTCGCCGTCTTCTCCAGCGGCGATGAGCTGATCATGCCGGGCGAGCCCTTGGGGCCGGGGCAGATCTACAACTCCAACCGATTCACCCTGTGCGGCCTGTTGGCGGAGCTGGGATGCGAGGTCATGGACCTGGGCATCGTCCAGGATACGCTGGATGCGACCATGGACGCCCTCGCCGGCGCAGCGCAGAGATCCGACCTGATCCTGGCCAGCGGCGGCGTCTCGGTGGGCGAAGAAGATCACGTCAAGCCGGCCGTGGAGCGCCTGGGCAGCCTGGACCTGTGGAAAATCGCCATTCGCCCCGGCAAGCCCCTGGCCTTCGGTCACATAGGCTCGGCCCGAACCCCCTTCATCGGCAGCCCTGGCAATCCCGTGTCCCTGTTCGTCACCTTCTGTCTCTTCGCCCGGCCCTTCATCCTGCGCATGCAGGGAACGGCAGGATCGGTCAACCCCTATTCGTTAACGGCCGAAGCGGGATTCGATTGGCCCCGCCCGGACAAGCGCCGCGAATTTCAACGCGCCCGCCTGGAGCAGGACGGCAACGGTGCCGCTCGGGTCAGCGTCTATCCCAGCCGCTCCTCCGGCGTGCTCTCGTCCGTAGCCTGGGCCAACGGTCTGGCCGTCATCCCGGAAGGACAGGCTATAAAGCAGGGAGACCCGGTCCAATTCATTCCCTTCAGCGAGCTCACCCGATGATCAAGGTCCTGTACTTCGCCCGCCTGCGCGAGCAGCTTGGTACCGCCGGCGAGCAGATCCCGTCCGAAACCGGGCCGGCGACGGTGGCCGACATCACAGCCCTGCTGCGCCGGCGCGGCGGCGCTTGGTCCGAAGTCCTCGGCGAGGGGGAAACCATCATGGCAGCCGTGAACCAGGAGATGGCCCGCCCCGAGACACCGGTCGAGGACGGGGACGAGTTGGCCTTCTTTCCGCCGGTTACCGGGGGGTAGGCTTTACAGGCCAATTCCGATAACAGGAAGGCTCAGGACCCCAACCTGGTGCAGCGCACATCTAAATTCGAGTATTTTGACACGATTTCCGTGTCACACTAAAATCGCGCCCATGAAAAATATCACCATCACCCTTGACGAGGAGACCGCCCGATGGGCGCGAATCTGGGCCGCGCAGCACAACACCAGCGTCTCAAGGTTTCTTGGGGAGGTGCTGACGGACCGCATGCGCGTGGAAACGGGTTACGATGCGGCGAAGAATCGATTCTTAAGCAAACCGCCTTTGCGGTTGCGCGACGAAGGCAGCGCATACCCGGAACGAGAATCGCTTCATGACCGCAACAGTCTTCGTTGACACCAACGTACTTGTTTACCGCAGGGACGCCACCGATCCCCGAAAGCAAGAAGCCGCCACGGCGTGGCTCGACATCGTTTCCGCCGCGCAAACCGCCGCATGCAGCTTTCTTCTGTCTGAGGACCTGCAAACCGGCCAAGAATTCAATGGCGTGAAGGTCATCTCCCCATTTTCCACTGAGGTTGCGGAGGTTTTCCCACAACGGGTTTAGACCCCGTCCTTTTGAACCGGCGGTACCGTTCGACCTCCCGAGACAAACGGGGGGAGTCTGCAGTCGCCGTTAAGCCCATGCAGCATGCCATCCGCGCCACTCCTTTGCTTCTGGTATGTAGTGCGCTGCTTGCTGCGCTCCCTTCTCTTTCCCCGAATAGGATGCACGCAACAAAAAACGGGACCCGAAGGCCCCGTTTCTATCCGCAAAGGACTAAGTGAGACTTAGAACTTGTGGATCATGCCGAGCGAGAAGGCGCTCCAGTCGGAGTCGTCTCGGTCGTCGTCCATCTTCGTATAGAGCGCGTAGGCGCGGGTCCGCTTGCTGAAGTTGTGGTCGAAAGCGACGCCCCAAGTGTCCTTGTTCTTCTGCTCGATCAGATTGAGACCCTTGTCGCACGAAAGGTTGAAGCCGACGTTCCAGGTATCGGAGCACTTCTCCAGGTCCATCGAGCCGTACATGCCCTTGATGGTGTTGTTGCCGAAGGAGTAGCCAGCCTGGATCTGCCACAGCTTGGAGTCCGCGGACTTGGGCGCACCCAGGACGTTTGAGCGTCCCTCGTATCGACCGGTGAGGGTAAAGCCGTTCCAGTCGAGCAAGCCCAGGCCGATGCCCCATTTGGTATCGTCTTTCGTGCTCTTGTTGTACAGGCCCTCGTACCAGTCCTGCAGCTCGATACCGCTGACCTGGTATTTCTTCCAGTGCTCCTTGCCGAGCACCTCGTAGCCCGCCGAGCCGTAGAAGGGGCCGTTCGTGTAGATAGCCGCGATCGACCAGGCGTCGGCGATGCCGTTTGCATCCTGGTTAAACGTGCCGAGCGGGGTAGCGCCACCGGAGGGGATGACCGCGCCCGCGAGCTGGAAGCCGCTCCAGCTCGGGCTGATGTAGGCGATCACGCTGTCGGCGCGCAGATCGTTGAAGCCGACCGTCCAGTTGAAGTCCGCCATCGTGTCCGCGAACAGGTCGAGCTTGCCGAATGAGATCTTGTAGGGCGTGTCGTGACGGCCGATCAGGAAGGTGCCGAAGTTGCCGGCCAGGCCCACGAAGCTGTTACGCATGCTGAACGCGCTGTTCGTTCTCGTCGTGCCGCGGTTGCCGTTGTCGATGTCGTTGTCGCGGTTGTCGTTGCTCAGGTCGACGCCGATCTCGACCTGATAGATGGCCTTGAGGCCGCCGCCGAGGTCCTCGGAGCCCTTGATGCCGATGCGGTTGGAGCGCGGGTTCATGCCCAGTCCCCAGCCCTTGTATTCTTTGTTGTCGTTGTCGGTTACCGACCCCCTGCCCTGCAGCCTCGCCCAGGCTGCGGCTGTCTGTTGCTGCGCTTGGGTGGTGTTCAGGTTGGCGAACTGGGTCGCGGCCGCCAATTGCCGCACAGTCGCCACGTTCTCGTTCCGGCCGGCTTGGAGGGCTTGGTTGTAGGCGTCTCTGCCGGCGATGTTCGCACCGCCGAAGATTTCCTGCCCTCGTTCGTCAGAGACCGATGTGACCCCGCCGTCGTTGCTCCAACGAAGGGTGGTGGGATCTTGTACGAATCCGTTAGCTGTCGCGATCCCCCCATAGGTGTTCTCGTTCGACACGGGGACTATGCCAACCTGGGTATTCGCAGTGCCGGTAGGGGCAGGAG
The DNA here is from genome assembly GCA_942492625.1 of uncultured Gammaproteobacteria bacterium. GTDB lineage: Bacteria > Pseudomonadota > Gammaproteobacteria > Chromatiales > Chromatiaceae > Thiosymbion. Next base: position 44,590 of record CALOFM010000016.1, read on the forward strand.
TGCCATCGGGGTTCGTTACATTGGTGAAGGGTCCCCTGCCGCCTGGAAGGCCCGGGATGACGCCATCGGTAGTGATAAGTGTATTATTGGGGTCGTTTACGAGGCGACCGTCTCGGGCCTCGACTGAGGCCGAAGTGTAGGCCCTCCCTGCGTTCAACAGACTAGCCCTGCCGGAGGCGCTGATCGGCACGGCGCCCCACAAGGCGTACTCATCGACGTCGACATAGTCGATGGACTCATGCAGCACGCCGTAGATGGTGGCCTCGGCAAAAACCGCCGCCGGGGTCGTCATGGCGGCTGCCACCGCCAGTGTGATGAGCTTCTTGTTCATCCTGTTCTCCGCTGTTGTTGATTTGCTGAAAATTTTGTGAAAACCAAACGCTTTTGCGTCTTGCGGTAAGAATAATAGACCACCACACCAGCTCACGCAACAATTTTTTTGAAAAAAGATACACAAAGCCGATTTGTCTCTTTTTTATCACAGCTGCGGCGCGAGCATACGCGCGGAGGCTAGCTTCAAGGGAAATGGTGCAGGTCCGAAATAGGGAGGCAGGGGCAAAGCCCGCACCTGCGGACACAAGCGTCTGCGATCTTTGTTGCGGGAAGGTAACAGGTAAGAGAATGCGGAGAGACTGCACATAGCCGAGCTGGCGATCTCTGTACTCGCCGACCATCCGTGGAAAAAAGTCCACGGCTGTCGGACCGGCTTATCAGTCGGGAAGAAAGTCGGAGTTAAGAACATCCAGCCGGGAGAAAGGCATCGACGGAGGAAACGACTCCAGTGACAGCGCTGTCTCGGCCGCGGCGTCGCCTCTCGCATTCTCGTAGCAGGCGTCAAATACCGCATCCAGGTAGGGACCGAGACTCGGACTGTCGCTCAAGATACGCAAGATAGTACGGCGCGCATCGCGAATCGAAAGGTGCCAGCTACCGCTTCGAAGCGCCGGCTGGAACCTCCATTTCAGCAAATGCATCAACAAACGGGTCAATTGGCTCTCCAGCGCACGCCTTTCTCTGCGCCCCATTTCCTCAAGCTCCTCCGCGAGATGGGATAGATCCATCAAATGTGCTTTTCGCGCCCGCGCGAGTGCCGCCTGCCTCTCGGACCAGGCGACCAGATCAGCTTCGTATTCGTCACTGTGGGCCAGGGACTCGATGGACATGGCGGTAACTCGTCATGAATGCCTCAGAAAACTATACATCAGATTTGGTCGGGGGCCTCCCAACACCTGCCGGGACGACGGCTTCGAAGAGCTCCTACTCCCGCCGAGCGGCACGTCCCGAACAAAAAACTTCAGAGCCAAAAACGGAGAAAGCCGGCATTCCTGCCGGCTTTCTCCGTTTTTGGCTGGGGGACTAGGATTCGAACCTAGGTTGACGGAGTCAGAGTCCGTAGTCCTGCCGCTAGACGATCCCCCAAGAGGAGGGCCGTGGGAATAGGTCCCAGGGCCAAGGAGCCTGTCACCTCTTAGAGTATTGCGGCCTCTTGCGCGCCTTGTGCAGCCCGACCTTCTTGCGTTCTACCTCACGGGCGTCGCGGGTCAGGAAACCGGCCTTACGCAGGGGGCGGCGCAGCTCTTCGTCGTAGTCGACCAGCGCGCGGGCGATGCCGTGGCGAATCGCACCGGCTTGCCCGGAGGTACCACCGCCGACAACGGTCACCGCAACGTCGACGCGATCCAGCATCGAGGCCGTTTCCAAAGGCTGACGCACAATCATGCGTGCGGTCTCGCGGCCGAAAAACCGATCCAAGGGGCGTCCATTTACGGTGATGTTGCCCGACCCGGTGGTCAAAAAGACTCGGGCGGCAGAGCTCTTGCGGCGCCCGGTTGCGTAATTGGTATCCGACATGGACTCGCTTCCTGTGCTCAGATTTCGAGCGGTTGGGGCTGCTGGGCCTGGTGACGATGCTCCGGGCCGGCGTAGACACGCAGCTTTTTGAACATAGCGCGGCCGAGCGGATTGCGGGGCAGCATACCCTTGACGGCATGACTGATCACCCGATCCGGCGCCTTCGCGAGCAGCTTCTCAAGGTTGGTGCTCTTGAGGTTGCCGATGAAGCCGGTATGGTGGTGGTACATCTTGTCTTGGAGCTTGTTGCCGGTCACCCGCACCTTCTCGGCATTGATGACGACGATATAGTCGCCGGTATCCACGTGAGGCGTGTACTGCGCCTTGTGCTTACCGCGCAGCCGCCGGGCCAGCTCCGAAGCGAGCCTGCCGAGGGTCTTGCCTTGCGCATCAACCAGGTACCACTCGCGGCGAACCTCCGCGGGCTTGGTGCTCACAGTCGTCATGTCCGTTGCTCCAGGGCCTAAGGTTTTCAGTTCGGATTCGAGAAAGACCGGCGATAGTACATGATTCGCTCCGGCATGACAACCTCCTCCCGATTCGTCAGATCGCCGTCCCTTTGAAAGCCTGTCGACCGGACGGAAACGGGGCGTCGTGCGCCCGCCGACTCTTCAGCCGGACAAGCGCAGACGTTCGACGATGCGCCCCCCCAGGAGGTGCTCGTTCAGGATCTCCTCCAGATCCTCTTTGTCGACGTAGGTGTACCAGGTAGCCTCGGGATAGACCACGACCACCGGCCCTTCGGCGCAACGGTCCAGGCAACCGGCCGTATTGATTCGGACGCCACCCGGCCCGGCGATTTCCAGTTCCTTGGTACGCCGCTTCAGGTAGTCGCGCATCCCTTGGGCATCGCACCCGGCACAGCATTGGCGCCCACCATCGCGGCGGTTTGTGCAAAAGAAGACGTGATAGCGGTAGTAGGACATAGTGCGCGCGCTCATTGAAACATTCCTTCAAAGGTTACCATTACAGGGCTTTGGATAAGGCGGTTTCTGTTCAGTCACATGCGACAGGCTAGGTGAACGACCAAGCGCTCAGAGATAGGCTCATCGCGGCCGCGGACCAGTGCGTCAAGTGCGGTTTCTGTCTCCCCCACTGCCCGACCTATCGGGTCCGGAGGGACGAAGCCGAGTCACCGCGCGGGCGGATATCGCTGATCCAAGGGCTTGCCGAGGGCCAGCTCGATCCATCCGCAAGGCTGGACGCACACCTGTCGAGCTGTCTGGAATGCCGGTCCTGTGAGGTGGCCTGCCCCTCACTGGTCAGCTTCGGCTCACTCATGGACGGTGCACGGGCACTAAGGGTCCGAGACACGGGGCCTGTGAGACTCGCGCGGAGAAAGGCGCGACTCAAGGTCTTGAGCAGCGTCTGGGGCACGGGTATGGTCGCCGCGCTCTCCCGGCTCTACCGCGTCACAGGAATGGGGCGCCTGATCGGAAACCCGGATCTCCCGGTCGGATCGAGACTGCGGGCGGCCCACCGTCTGGCATTGCAGCTGGGACAGATCGAACGGCCACAGGTAGTCACCGCGGCGCCCCAGACCGGCGGAGAGGACCTTGCGTTGTTCCTAGGCTGCGTTGCCCGAGCGGCACAACCCGGGCTGGCGAAGGCGGCCTGCCGCGTCCTCCGGCGGCTCGGATACGGGGTTTTCCTCCCCCGCGCCCAGTGTTGCTGCGGCGCCATGCACCGCCATAACGGCTTCCCGGAAGAGGCGGATCGACTGCTTGAGCGAAACGCCGCCGCTTTCGCCGATAGGATCACCCTCGCGACGGCCAGCGCCTGTGCGGCCGAGCTGCGCACCCACGAGAATCAGCGCGAAGCTCGGGAGATCTGCCGCTTCCTCGCAGACATCCAATGGCCACAAGGCGCACTGCGGCCCCTGCCCGCACGGATCGCAGTGCACGAGCCCTGCTCTCACCGCAATGTCCTGCGCGACGCAGATGCCGCCTCCGACCTGTTGCGGAAGATTCCTGAAATCGAGCCCCTGCCCCTGGACGGCAACGCCTTCTGCTGCGGCGCGGCGGGCACCTATCTGCTGGACGACCCATCGATGTCTGCCACCCTCCTTGCGCCAAAGATCGAGGAGCTGCGGCGGCTCGGTGCAGGTATCCTGGTCACCACCAACACCGGCTGCGCCTTGCACCTGGCCGCAGGCGCGCGCGAAGCCGGCCTGGACCTGGAGGTCCTGCACCCGGTGGAGCTGATCGACCGGCAGCTCGGGGATTGACCGCAACCCTTCGCCGGCCGGGTTGAACCCGGGCCACCCCGGGCGCACAATCTCGTTGGTAACCAACCGGAGAAGTCGTTTCCTTACCCCATGGCAGCACGCGACTACAGCCGTCTCGACCGGACCCTGATCAACCTCGACCAGGCGGTGCGCACCGTCTTCGGCAGGCCACAGACCACTGAACGGCCCGATCCGGCTGCAGGGATCGAGGACACCGAGCTGTCCGAAAGGGAGCGCAAGCAGGTCGCGCGCCTGATGCGGATCAACCACACGGGGGAAGTCTGCGCCCAGGCCCTTTACCAGGGCCAGGCACTGACCGCACGCCAGCCGGAGGTGCAGCGCACCATGGAACGCTCCGCCCTGGAAGAGAACGACCACCTTAGCTGGTGCGAATCCCGCATCGAGGAGCTCGGTGACCGCAAGAGCCTCCTCAATCCCCTGTGGTACGCCGGCTCGTTCACCCTGGGAGCACTCGCAGGGCTGGCCGGTGACAAGTGGAGTCTTGGGTTCGTCGTCGAGACGGAACGCCAGGTCGAGAGCCACCTGGATGAGCACCTGGCCGTGATCCCCCGAGCGGACCGAAAGACCCGCGCGGTCCTTGAGGAGATGAAGGCGGACGAGATTCACCACGCGGACGTGGCTCGGACCGCCGGCGGCGCGCCCCTGCCGGGACCGATCAAGCTCGCCATGAGCCTAACCTCGAAGATCATGACCCGCACCGTTTACTGGATCTAGGAGCGCTAAATCCCCAGCCCGCGGGCAATCTCGCTCCAGGCTTCCCCCCCGAGCTCGGCCTCGAGAATCAGCGGCAGGGGAATTCGGCCCCTGGAAAGAAGCCTGCCGTGGAAGCCGGATTCGCTCAAGCCACCGCCTTCGGTCCGCATCAGAAAATCCCGCGCTCGAGACATCGCCAGCCAGCCTAGCACCGCGGCCAACGCGTCACCGGGCCGGCGGGCCAGGTGCACCAACTCCACCGTATCGGCGCCGGCAATCCCCTCGAGCCTGGACAATGCCTCGCTGCCGGCGACGCTTCCCAGATGCAGATCCAGGTCCAGGAGTGCGCGCCGAATCGCCCACTGCCTCTGCAGCCGGGCGAAAATCCGGTCGTCCGGCTCCAGATACCCGAGCACGTCCAAGCGATCGCGCACGTACAGACGCCAGCCACCGACCAAGCTGGTACCACAGCACAAGCGGCGCGGAAGATGCCAGCCCACATCCCCGGCGGCGAAGGCCAGCAGGTGAGCGCCGCACCAAGTCCTGTCCAGGCAGCGACCGTGCAGGACCGAAAGGGGCTCGCCCTGCTCCCCGTCCTGCATGGCGCCAAGAAAAAAGGTCGCTGTCCCGGTGGCGTAATCCGGAACATAGTCGGTGCCGAAGCGCAGGGGCCGCGGGCAGGCGGGACGCTCACTGATCCTCAAAGGCACATCCGGTATGCTGAGCAGCCCCGTATCAAGCAGAAAGCCTGCCAGGCGCTCGGCCTCGCTGCGGAAGGCATCCAACCTCCCGCCCCCGTTAACCCTATTCGCGTTCAGATGGGCCACGGCTCCGTCCGGCTCGAGTCGCATGTGCGCGCACTGAGAGGCCAAGGCATCGTCCGCGCCAGCCAGCGCATCTTCGAGCAGGGTGCGCACCCTGTCTGGTTTCAGCTCGATGTAGTGCCTGTGCTTGAGCAGGAAACGCAGATGCTCCCCGCCGCAGCCAAGGCGTCCGGCCGCACGATTGGCGATCTCGCCGCGCAAAGAGTCGCCATAGCCCGCGAATGCATCGCAGGCGGCATCCACCAAGCGCTCGATTTCGCTCCAGCCATGACAGTGCCGCCGAAGCCAGGAACTGCCGGCGAGCTCGCGCAGATAACACCTGCCCCGCTGCGCCTCGTCCACTGCGGCGTCCACGACCTCGGGAGCGATGAGCTCGGCCATGGCACGTAGCTGATCGAGGGCGCGCCGTAGATAGAGGGGTACTTGACGCAACAAGCCCGCCAGGGAATCCCCGACGTCCTCCGGTTGCCGCAAGGTCAACTGGAAAATCTCGCCCACGGGTAGATAGCGCAAGGGATCGCGGTGACGCCAGTCCTGCTCCAGCAGCTCCTGGTGCTCCACTCGGGCGGCGGAGAACATCAGCCGCAGATCGATACGGCGGTCGGCATCCAGCGACCCGTAATCCAGCTCCTCCAAGGCAACGATCAGAGACTCCAGCCAGCCGCCGAGGGCAGAGACCTCATCGTCGCTCTGGGCCGGGAGCAGGCGCTCGAACCCGCTGACGCCCGCTTCTGCGGCAACGTCGGGGTGGTAGCGAAACCAAACGGAAAAAAACTCCTCGGCGACGGCGTCGAAGGCCGCATCCGCCTCAGACATCGCGAATCTCGAAATCGTGGCTGATCTCGGCGTTGGCCCCGAGCATGATGGAAGCCGAGCAGTACGTCTCCGCGCTGAGCCGGATGGCGCGCTCGACCTGCTTCTCCTTGAGTCCACGCCCGCTGACGACGAAGTGGGCATGGATGCGGGTGAACACCTTCGGGTCCTCCGACGCGCGCTCCGCCTCCAGCTCGACGACGCAATCGGTCACCTCTTGGCGCGCCTTGCGCAGAATCAGCAGCACGTCGAACTGGGTGCAGCCTCCCATGCCTATGAGAAGCATTTCCATGGGGCGCACCCCCAGGTTGCGCCCACCGAAATCCGGGGGGCCATCCATGACGACGGCATGCCCGCTACCGGACTCGCCTAACATGGTCACCCCTTCGACCCACTTGATTCGCGCCTTCATCGATCCGCTCCACCTCGATACTACACATCGCTGATGCCATCCCCGAGCCCGCGACCGGGCCTGGAGCGCCTTCCGTTTAACATCGGGCGGGGACGTCGGGTCCGCGCCACGAGGCTGCCTGGCTTGCGCGCTCAAAGCGAGGGAACGCGAGGCCGAGGCGGATTTTTCGCCCGATTGAGGTGAATAGTGGACCTATTTAACGAAATCGGGCGGAAAATCCGACCGGCATCCGCGGTCCCGCAGCAGAATAGTCGTACGTCAGACAGGCTCCCGGACCCGCGGAGCCTAACATAGTTCGACAGGGCGCAGCAGCTTGCCTAAAATCAGTCGGGCGAGGACTCACAACGCGCCACAAGAGAACCGAAAATGATTGTTCCCCCGAAGCCCGACCCGGCCTGGCTTGAGGGCCTTCTCTCGAACAGCCACATCAAGAGCTATGACAAGCAGGTGGTGTTCATACGCCAATACGATCCCGCGACCAGTCTCTATTACCTGGTCGAGGGCTCCGTCGCCGCGATCGTAGAGGACGAGGAGCAACGGGAGATTGTGCTCGACTACATCAACAAGGGGGAGTTCATCGGGGAGATGGGCCTCTTCATGCCCGAGCTGTCCCGCAGCGTCAAAGTACGGACCCGCACCCCCTGCAAGGTGGCGGAGATCACCTACACGCGACTCAACCAGCTGCTCGACTCCGAGATGCGTGAGCACGCCAAGGACCTGCTGTTCGCCGTCGGCCGCCAGCTCAGTGAGAGACTGCGCAGCACCAGTAGCAAGGTCGGCCACCTCGCCTTCCTCGACGTCACGGGCCGCATTGCCCGGACCCTGCTGGATCTTTGCTCGGAGCCGGATGCCATGACCCACCCGGACGGCATGCAGATCCGGATCACGCGCCAGGAGATCGGTCGCATCGTGGGCTGCTCCCGGGAGATGGCTGGGCGCGTGTTGAAGAACATGGAGGAGCAGGGACTGGTCAGCGTCGCCGGCAAGACCATCGTGGTGTTCGGTACACGCTGAGGAAGCGGCCAGGGCTTCGGGAAGAGGGCCAAGGCAATACGCCAACAGCTCGGCAACCCTATCTGCAACAGGCCGTGCTCCAGCAGGCGGCTGGCGGCTGGCGGCGATAAAGGGTGGTCATCCTCGGCTGAGCGAGATGGTAATAGCCCTAACAAGAGGAAAAAAAATCGCTTCGAGACCGCCGCGGCTCAAGCCGGGCTGAACAGCGCTTTGAGCTGCATGCCCGGGTCCTCGGCGCGCATGAATGCCTCGCCGACCAGGAACGCATGTACGCCGTGCCGGCGCATGCGGTCCACGTCGCCGCGTGTGAGGATGCCGCTCTCGGTGACGGCAATCCGGCCTCGCGGGATGAAATCCAACAACTCGATAGTGGTTTCCAGGCTGACTTCGAAGCTGCGCAGGTCCCGGTTGTTGATGCCGATCAAACGGCCGGGGACCGCCAGGGCCCGCTCCAGCTCTTCCCCGTCGTGCACCTCCACAAGCACGTCCAGTCCCAGCTCGGCGGCCAGGATACTGAGCGCACGCAGGCGATCGTCGCCCAGGCAGGCCACGATCAGCAGGATGCAATCGGCGCCCATGGCACGGGCCTCGTAGACCTGATACGGGTCTATGAGGAAGTCCTTGCGGATGACCGGCAGAGCGCAGGCGGTTCTCGCCTCGCGCAAATAGGCGTCGCTGCCCTGAAAAAAGTCCACGTCCGTGAGGACGGACAGGCAGGCGGCACCACCGCGCTCGTAGCTGGCCGCGATCTGCGCGGGGCGGAAGTCCTCCCGCAGCACACCTTTGCTAGGCGATGCCTTCTTGACCTCGGCGATGACCGCCGGCAGGCCGGCTTCCAGCTTTGCCGCCAGGGCGTCGGCGAAGCCACGGACCGGCGGCGCGTCGTCAATCGCCGCCGCGAGCCGTTCCAGAGGCAAACGCTCGATGCGCGCGGCCACCTCCTCCACCTTGCGGGCCATAATCTTCTTCAGGATATCCGGCACATCGCTCATAGCTCGTTCTCGATTCGTTGCGTTCTCCGTGTCTTGGCGGTTCAATTGGGTTATCTAAAAAAAAGCGCTACCAAAGCTTCCGCCCCGCCTTCTCGCAGTCTGACACCCAGGCCTGAAACTGTGGCGGGCCGTACCCGAATACAATCTGCTCCCCGGTGAACCCGTTCGCGTCCACCACCTGTTCGGAATACAGGAGCGGGCGGCCGTTGCGTTGCGCGAATCCCTGCAACCATTTCAGCGCCCGCGGCGGAATTCGGCGGCCTACCGGCAACGCAAGGTCCACGGCGTATCCCTGCCAGCGGAGCTTGTTGAAAATCACCAGCACCTTGCCCTCGTTCGGCTTCATCCAGCCGGGCAAAGGGCTACCTTCGGCTATCCATCCGCATTGGAACCGGATACATGGATCCTCCGGCCGGTTGTGGTAATCGTCACAGCCACTGCCCGTGCTGTGGGGGCAAGGATGCCCCGGATAGGCCTCATGCCCGAGCACCCGGATTCGGACCCAGCCGTCGCAACAGGCGGTGCAGGGCTGACATTCACGGATCTTCTTGCTTTTCATGCGCTCAAATGACCAAGCCGAATCGGCTCCTAGTCCATACCCCTTGTCAGCGCCACCAGCCGATCCAGCCGGTTGCGGGCCTCGCCGCTCTTGATGGCGGCGTCCGCCCAGCGCACACCCTCGGCCAGGCTATCGGTTGCGCCGGCCACGTAGATGGCCGCACCGGCATTGAGGACCACGATATCCCTGGCCGGTCCCGGCTTGCCGTCGAGGACGCCTTGCAGCATGGCGAGGCTCGCCCCGGGGCCGTTCACCCGAATCCCTCCCAGCGGGGCTCGGGAGACGCCCAGCTCCTCCGGGGAAATGCTGTACCGGCGCACCGCCCCGTCCTTAAGCTCGGCCACTTCGGTCTTGTCACCGATGCTGATCTCATCCAACCCGTCGCGGGAATGCACCACCATCACATGATGGCTGCCGAGACGCTGCAGCACTTGCGCCAGGGGCTCGAGAAGGTCTTCGCGAAAGACGCCGAGCAGCTGATTGGGCACCCTTGCCGGGTTGGTGAGTGGGCCGAGCACATTGAACAGGGTCCGCACCCCGAGCTCCCGGCGGGGACCGATGGCATGCTTCATGGCCCCGTGATGGGCCGGAGCGAACATGAAGCCCACGCCCACCTCCCGCACGCAGCGCTCTACCTGCTCCGGGGTCAGATTCAGGCGAACGCCCGCCGCCTCCAAGACATCGGCACTCCCGGATTTACTCGAGACAGAGCGGTTCCCGTGCTTGGCCACGTGACAGCCCGCGGCGGCGGCCACAAACATGCTGGCGGTGGAGATGTTGAAGGTCCCGGAGGCATCGCCGCCGGTACCCACGATGTCCAGCGTATTGGGCAGTCCACCGATGTCCACGCCGCTTGCCAGCTCGCGCATGACAGCTGCGGCGGCCACAATCTCGGTGACCGTCTCGCCTTTCATGCGCATGGCGACCAGAAAGCCGGCGATCTGCGCCGGGGTGGCCCCACCACCCATGATGGCTTGCATCACTGCGGTCATCTCCTCCCCGGTCAGATCATGCCTGTCGATAACCTTCGCGAGAGCTTGCTTGATATCCATGGATCTCCTCGTCAATTGGCAGCTCTTAGTCAGCGCTACGGGCCGTATTCTTTCTAATCCCTGTCTTCGATGAAGTTCCGTAACAGGTCGTGCCCGTGCTTGGTGAGGATGGACTCTGGATGAAACTGCACACCCTGAACCGGGTAGTCACGATGACGCACGCCCATGATCTCGTCCCGCGACCCATCGCGCCTTTCGGTCCAGGCCGTGATCTCCAAACACTCGGGCAGGCTGGCCTCCTCGATCACCAGGGAATGATAACGCGTAGCCTGAAAGGGCATCTTCAAGCCGGCGAAGACACCCCGCCCCCCGTGATGGATGGGTGAGGTCTTGCCATGCATGACCTCTCGCGCCTTGACGATGTTTCCGCCGAAGGCCTGCCCTATGGACTGGTGGCCGAGGCAGACCCCCAGGATGGGCAGTCGCCCGGCCAGCTCGCGGATCAAGGGCACCGAGATCCCCGCCTCGTTGGGGGTACAGGGCCCGGGCGAGATCACGATGTGCTCAGGCGCGAGCTCGGCGACCTGCTCCAGGCTGATCTCGTCGTTGCGGTACACTCGCACGTCAACTCCCAGCTCCCCCAGATACTGCACCAGGTTGAAGGTGAAGGAGTCGTAATTGTCGATCATCAGCAACATGATCAGGCTCCCTCACTCACGCAGGCGTGACGGTCGATACCCGCCTCGGCCATGGCCACCGCACGGAAGATGGCGCGGCCCTTGTTCATGGTCTCCTTCCACTCCAACTCGGGCTTGGAGTCGGCAACCACCCCGGCGCCGGCCTGTATGTGCAGGGTCCCGTCCTTGATCACGGCGGTGCGGATGGCGATGGCCGTGTCCATGTTTCCGTTCCAGGACAGGTAGCCCACCGCGCCGGAGTAGACGCCACGCTTGACCGGCTCAAGCTCATCGATGATCTCCATGGCCCGGATCTTGGGCGCGCCGGATACGGTCCCGGCGGGGAAGGTGGCCCGCAGCAGATCGATAGCGGTCATGCCGTCGTTCAGCTCCCCCACCACGTTGGAGACGATGTGCATGACGTGGGAGTAGCGCTCCACGATCATCTGGTCGGTCACCCGGACCGATCCCACCCGCGCGACCCGGCCGGTGTCGTTGCGCCCCAAGTCGATGAGCATCAGGTGCTCTGCAAGCTCCTTGGGATCGGCCAGCAGCTCCGCCTCCAGGGCCCTGTCCTCTTCTTCCGTATAGCCCCGGCGGCGGGTGCCGGCGATAGGGCGCACCGTGACCACTCCGTCCTCCAGCCGGGTCAGGATCTCAGGCGAGGAGCCTACGATCTGGAAGTTCCCCAGATCGAGGAAATACATGTAAGGCGAGGGGTTGAGCCCGCGCAACGCCCGGTAGAGGTCCAACGGGGGTGCCGTGAAGGGAATGGACAGGCGCTGCGAGAGCACGACCTGCATACAGTCCCCCTCCAGTATGTAGTCCTTGATGCGGTCCACCGCCTGCTTGAAGCCGCCCTCGGTGAAGCCCGAGACGAAGTCGGACTCCTGCACTTTCCGGGCCGGTCCGCAGGCACGGCGTTGCGCACCGGTCTGCATGCGCCTGATCAGCTCCCCCATGCGAATCTCACCGGCCTCCAGGGTATCTCCCACCGTCGGATCCAGGTGGATGATGATGTACATCCGCCCGGAGAGGTTGTCGAAAACCACCACCTCGTCCGAGACCATGAGCAGGATGTCCGGCGTTTCCATGAGGTCCGGGTTGGGGCAACCAGCCAACTTGGGCTCGATGTAACGGATGGTGTCGTAGCCGAAGTAGCCCACCAATCCGCCGGCAAACCGCGGCAGATCCGGCGGATCGGCGACCCGAAACCGGCCCTGAAAGTCCTCGATCCAGGCCAGGGGATCCTCCACCTCGGCTTCTTCCAAGGTCACGCCGTCCCGCTCCAGGACGATGCGGTGACCGTAGACCTTGAGCAGGGTGTGGCAGGGCAGTCCGATGATGGAGTAGCGGCCCCACTTCTCACCGCCCTGGACGGACTCGAACAAATAGGCGAAAGGGCCGTCCGCGAGCTTGAGGTAGACGCTGAGCGGTGTGTCGAGATCCGCGAGGACCTCGCAGACGATGGGAATGCGGTCGTAGCCCTCCTCGGCGAGGGCATCAAAGGCTTCGGGTGTCATGGGTGTCTCCGGGACTTGCGATTCAAGGGAAATGCCTATCGACGCATCAGCGCCGCCATCGGCACCCTGCGCACGTCCCGATTCCCATGAGCCCCGTAAAAGACATTTCGAGTAGCCGCGGCGTCAATCCGAAAATGCAAGTTCAGCCGCGGATTAACGCAAATCAACGCAAATAAGACAAGTAGGTCGGATTGGGCGCGATTGGAACGACCTCCCGCAACCGGGCGAGGCGATCGACAATCCGGGTCAAGCCGCCTGGTCCAACAGGCCCTTGATCTCGGTCAGGGAATCTATCACCGCATCCGGATCGGCGGTGCGGATGTCAACACCGTGGTTGTAGCCGTAGCTCATGCAGACGATACCGAATCCCGCGGCGCGCGCCGCCTTAACGTCGCTCACCGAGTCGCCCACCATCAGGGCGTCCGAGGGAGCCACCCCGAAGTGCTCCGCCGCATGCAGCAGGGGTAAGGGGTCCGGCTTCTTGCGCGGCAGGGTATCACCGCTGACGACGATCTCGAAGTCGTCCCGCACCCCCAGGTCCCGCAGCAGGGGCTCGGTGAACTGGGCCGCCTTGTTGGTGACGCAGCCCAACGGATAGCCCTTCGCCTTCAAGTAATCCAGACCTTCGCGGATGCCCGGATAGAGGTGGGAGCGCCCGGAAGTGTTCTCGCGATAGAGATCGAGAAAGATCGGCAGGGCATGCAAGAATTCGGTCTCGTCCGGCTCGCCGTCGAGCTGGCCGATCAGCGCCCTGCGAACCAAGCGCTCGACGCCGTTGCCGACCCAGTTGCGCACCGAAGCCTCACCGTGTGCCGGTCGGCCGAGCCGCTCCATCATGGCGTCGACGCAGTAGGCCAGGTCGGGCACGCTGTCCACCAGCGTGCCGTCCACGTCGATGAGGATCATCTTTGGCTTTTTCATGCGTAGAATCCTGCGGTCGATGCCGTTGGAGGGGGAAAGGATGAAACCGATCGCGGGCGTTGGAGACAGGGCGTAGGCCGCAGGGCCGAGGTTCGCGGACTCAACGGATTGAGCAACCAGCAACAGCCACCCATCCTCGACCCTGGCCCCTATTTATTCCCTATCCCCTGGCTCAGCCCACCGCTGCCATGGCCTCACGCATCTGACGGATAATGCTGTCGTAGCGGTGGGGGTCGCCGTCGTTACCCTTGCCGAAGATCCCGGAGCCCGAGACGTAGGTATCGGCACCGGCGGCCTTGATCTCGGCGATGTTGTCGGCTTTCACGCCACCGTCGATCTCCAGACGAATGTCCAGCCCCGAGTCGTCGATCATCTTGCGCGCCTGACGCAGCTTGTCCATTGTCGCGGGGATGAAGCTCTGGCCGCCGAAACCAGGGTTGACGGACATCAGCAGTACCATGTCCACCTTGTCCATCACGTAGTCCAGGTAGCTCAGCGGGGTGGCCGGGTTGAACACCAGGCCGGACTTGCAGCCCTCGCCTCGGATGAGCTGGAGGGTGCGGTCGATGTGATTGCTGGCCTCCGGATGGAAGGTGATGTAGGTCGCTCCCGCCTTGGCGAAATCCGGGACGATGCGGTCCACAGGCTCTACCATCAGGTGCACGTCGATGGGTGCCGTGACGCCGTGCTTGCGCAGCGCATCGCAAATAAGCGGGCCGATGGTCAGGTTCGGCACATAGTGGTTGTCCATCACGTCGAAATGGACGATGTCGGCACCGGCGGCCAGGACATTGTCCACCTCTTCGCCGAGCTTCGCGAAATCCGCCGACAAGATCGAAGGTGCAATCAGATCTTCTGCCATGGTTGTCTCTCCCCGTACATGCCGGCGGTTTTGCAGGTCGTCACCGGCTTTAAAAAATATAAAGATTTTCTAATATAACCAAAATCGAGTCGGTTTTCACTTCCTGCGCGACGCGTCCGGATACAGGCGATACGTCAGACTTCAGTCCAACGCAGAGGTCAAGCCGCACGGGCGCGAATGATGGGGCTCGGGTCAAGGATTCCGTGGCTCAGGCCGCACGGGCGCGGGTGATGGACTCGTAAGCTTGGCGAATCTCGTGGGTCTTCTGCGCCGCCAGCTTCATCATCTCCTCGGGAAGACCCTTGGAGACCAGCTTGTCCGGATGATGCTGGCTGACCAGGCGCCGGTAGGCGCGCTTGACCTCCGCATCGCTGGCCTCTCGCTCGACACCGAGGACCGCGTAGGCCTGATCCAGGGTGGGGCCCTTTGCCTCCGGGCGCTGCTTCGTGCGTCCTCTCTGTCCGGTGCCACCCGCCGCAAACTCCTGCTGGAGACGAACCAGCTGCTCCAAGTGCCGGAACAAGAGCTCTGGAATTCCCATTTGGCGGCAGACATGCAGCAACAACCGCTCCTCGTCGGGACCGGGAGCACCGTCCGCGTAGGCCGCCTGGATCTGGATCTCCAAGAACATCTGCATCAGGGTGCGGCGGCGGTGACACTCGCGCCGGAGCTGATCCAAGACTTCGTCGAGGGGAAAGCCGTCGGCCTTTCCCTGGTCGAAGAGTCCGATGGCGGCCCGGCGCATATCCGCGGACAGCTCCATCTGGGCCATCACCGCCTCGGCCAGGGCGATCTCTCGGGCCGAGATCCGGCCGTCCGCCTTGGCCATGCGGCCCATGACCGAGAAGGTGGCTGTGAAGAAGGCGGTCTGGACCCGCTCCCGCTCGCCCGGGTCCAGCTCCTCGGTGCCTTCGAGCGAGGCCATTCCGCGGTCCAAGTTGTGCCCCAGCGCACCGCCGAGGAGTGCCCCCAAGGGCCCGCCGAGGACGAAGCCGAGGGCGCCCCCGACCACCTTGCCCCACCATGCCATGTCCCGACTCCCGTTACTTACCTTTCAGGTATTGCTCGTCGCTGAAAGAGTAAACCCAGTGGGGGCGAAAAACCACGAGAACGACCATGGCCCAGCCGTTGAGAAAGGCCTCCGGGAGAAACATCAGGGGAAAGAACGGAAGAAGCGTCTGGTCGAGCTCGCCGAAGCTGTACACGCCGCTGAGCACCAGCATCCAGGTCACCAGGTAGCCGCAGACCACGCCCACGAAGCCCGCCGTCAGGAAGCCGTTGACCAGCACGTAGACGAAGAACTGCTTGGGCAGGTACCAGCGGATCAGGACCAGCATGATCTGGGTCAGGGTGACGGGCACCACGCCTGCGACCATGGCGTTGACGATGAAGCCGTCCCAGCCCGCCCCGGTGTTGATGCAGACCCCGCCCAGTGCGAGGGAAGCGGCGACGACCGCCAGGGACCAGCCGAACATGAGGGTGACCGCAGTGAGGCCCAACAGGTGATAGGACAGGCCGGGCCGGACGTTGACCTGCAGGTGCCACAGCAGAAGCAGCACTACCAGCGTACCCAGAAACACGTGCAGCTGCTCGGAATCGCGGAACCTGGACCAAGGCGCCATACGCAGCGCGGCAACCAGGCAGACCCCGTAGAGGATGCCGGCCAACCAGATCAGGAACGTGGGGAAAAGCGTGCTGTCGACTGTCATGATTCGGTGAGACGAGGGCGGGGCTTCACTTCCCTGCGGCGAAGTCCGCGATAATACCAGACCGGACCTTTAATCCATTGACAACGGGCAATCAGGCACCGGCGAAACGCCGGATCGAGCATGCCATGAACCTGGAATAGGAGACCCATGCAAAAACGACGACTCGGACGAACGGATCTTACGGTCAGCGCGCTGTGCCTCGGCACCATGACCTTCGGGCAGCAAAACACCGAGGCCGAGGCCCACGCCCAGCTCGACCGGGCTCTGGAGGCCGGGATCAACTTCATTGACACCGCAGAGATGTACCCGGTTCCGCCCAAGGGCGAGACCCAGGGGCGCACCGAGGAGTACATCGGAAGCTGGCTCGCCGCACGGGGTTGCCGCGACCGCGTCATCCTGGCCACCAAGGTCGCGGGCCCGGGGAGCTGGCTGTCCTACCTGCGCGGCGGCAAGACACGCCTGGACCGGCCCAACATCGAAGCGGCGATCGAGTGGAGCCTGAGACGCCTGCGCACGGACTACATCGACCTCTATCAGCTCCATTGGCCGGACCGCAAGACCAACTACTTCGGCAAGCTCGGTTACCGGCACTCCCCCGAGGACGGGAGCGTACCCCTGCTGGAGAGCCTTCATGTACTGGGCGACCTGGTCACCGCGGGCAAGGTGCGCCACGTCGGCATCTCCAACGAGACCCCCTGGGGGACCATGCGCCTGCTGCGGCTCGCAGAGGAGCACGGGCTGCCGCGTCCCGTGAGCATCCAGAACCCCTACAACCTGCTCAACCGCACCTTCGAGATCGGTCTGGCGGAAATCGCGATGCGCGAGCAGTGCGGGCTGTTGGCCTACTCACCCCTGGCCATGGGCGTGCTGTCTGGAAAATACCTCGACGGCGCCCGTCCGCCGGATGCTCGCCTGACCCTGTTCAAGCGTTTCGACCGCTATTCAAACCCGCAGTCGGACCAGGCGGCTGCGCGGTACGTAGATCTGGGTCGTCGGCACGGCATCGACCCGGCCCGGATGGCCCTGACCTGGGTCACCGCCCAGCCCTTCGTGACCTCCAACATTATCGGCGCCACCACCATGGAGCAGCTCGAATCCAACCTCGCCAGCGTCGACCTGGTGCTGACCGAGGAGGCGATCGCGGAGATCGAGGCGATTCACATCAGCCAGCCGAATCCCGGCCCGTAGTCCGCATTGCTTCGACCACCTCTTGAGTCATACCTTTCCTGCTGTAGCCGCAAAACCAGCTCCGCTATTAACGGCCTCCGGCGCATGCAAAGCGGACTCTGAAAGACTTTTTTTCGGTGAGTACTTGGACTGACTCGTCAAGAACGAAATGACCGACTTACTCTCCAAGGCACAGCGGTCCAGGACCATGTCTCGGGTGCGTAGTGCCGATACCAAGCCGGAATGGATACTGCGCTGCGGCTTGCATAGGCTCGGGTTCAGGTATCGTCTCGGAAACAGGAAGCTGCCGGGGAGACCGGACCTGGTGCTCCCCAAGTACCAGGCGGTGGTCTTTGTGCACGGCTGCTATTGGCACCGGCACCCGGGGTGCAAAGACGCGACTACGCCCAAGACCAACGTGAGCTTCTGGACCGAGAAGTTCGCCGAGAATCTGGAGCGCGACCGCAGAGTGGAGCGGCAACTCGGGGAGCAGGGCTGGCGTGTGTTGGTGGTGTGGGAGTGCGAGCTGACTCGTCGTACCCTGCCGACTATCGAGCGGGTTGCCACTTGGCTGCGCCAAGGGGCCACCACGACGAGCGCGACGCGTTACGATCAACCGGCTGTGGACCGCGGCAGCCTGTTGGCGATCGCCGAGAAAAAGGTACGCTATCGTCTGGCTTCATACGATGAGAAACTAGGCAAAGACGAATAAGGGGTACGAGAGGGTTCAGTTTATGCGGACGGACGGGTTTACCGTGGTCGATCTTTTTTCCGGCGCGGGCGGGATGAGCTTCGGGTTCCACAAGCATCCCGCTTTCAGGATCGTCGCGGCCGCAGATGCGGAGCTGGGCAAGCCCAGCACCGGTCGAGGCAAGCTCCAGTGTAACGGCACCTACGTCAAGAACATCGGCGTTCGCCCCGCGCAGCTGGATCTGTCCAGCGTCCCGCCCGAGAGGTTGCGATCGGAGCTTGGGCTCCCTAACGCTCAACCTGTCTCCGTCCTTTGCGCTTGTCCTCCGTGCACGGGCTTCAGCCGCGCGAACCCCGACAATCACTTGCGGGACGACCGGCGCAACAGCCTCGTCCGCAGATCGGCTGAGTTTGCAGTGGCACTAGACGTCGATCTCATTGTAATGGAGAACGCGCGGGAGCTGCTTCGGGGAAACTTCAACCACCATTTCGAGTGGTTCCGCGAGCACCTCGAGGGCCATGGATTCGAAGTCTTCGGCGAAAACTACATGCTGTCGAGATTCGGATTACCGCAGGTCCGCGAGCGGGCGATCGTCGTCGCAGCCAAGCGGAGTCTCGCCCTGCGCTCCCTTGACGACCTTTGGGAGGGCCAGCGAGTAAAACAAGACGCTCTTACGGTAAGACGGGCTTTCGACACGATCTCGCCGGAAACCGACGGTTCCCGCGTCTTCCCAGATTTCGCCTCGGATATCGTACGACGACGCATCGCGGCAATCCCCAAAAACGGCGGCTCTTGGATGGACCTGCTGGAGCGAGACGATGCCGAAGAGCTTCTGACCGATGCCATGAAACGCATCGCTGCACTCAAGCGCTTCGGGTCCTACCCGGATGTGTACGGCCGCATGGCCTGGGACAAGCCGGCACCGACCATCAAACGCGAGTGCTCCCACGTCGGCAACGGTCGTTACGCCCACCCGGAGGAAAACCGCCTGTGCTCGGTGCGTGAGCTGGCGGCCCTGCAGGGCTTCCCCAACGACTTCGCCTTCAACGGCGCCGCAGTGTCGAACATGTACCGCCACATCGGCGACGCCGTGCCACCGTTGATCTCTTTCCAGCTTGCCCACCTTTGTCACTGGATCCTGACCGGAAAGCGACCGACCGTTGAGCAGATTCTCTTACCGGAGACGAACTTGCTGCGTAGGGACATCTTGCTCGAAAAGAAGCGCGCATTGCTGTATGGCTGATATCACGTCGTCGGTAACTGCCGCGGAGGAACGGCGGCTCGGGGAGTTTCTAACTGCGCTACGAACACCCTGCGCGTCTAGAATGGACCCGAAGTCCGCGCTGAACAGTGAAGAGTTTGAGAGTGAATTTCGGTCGAAGCTTCTCGCACATCACTGCTTTATGGGGTCGCCTCTGTTTCAAGAAAGCTTCGATGCGGCTTTCTTGGCGGCCTGTTCACATGCCGGACTCCGGGTACAGGAGGCACCAACAGGCCAACGTTTCTGGGATGTGAGAATCGATGGAAGGCGGATCAGTCTGAAGTCGTCGAAAGCCAAGAGTCTGCGGAGGGCAACATTGCACATTAGCAAGCTCACCGAAGCGGCATGGATTCAGGATTGCAGGACAGCCGCAAAACGACGAGAGAACACGCATCAGCTGTTTCAAGAGTATTGCAATGAGGTCGATGCCATCGTACAGCTAAGGTACTTCCAGGCGTTGCGACGCTACGAGTTGGTTGAGATACCTGCGTCCCTCTTCTCTCAGGTGCTACACCTGGGCAAGGTGCATTTCGCGGCAGACGGCCCAACCATAAACATCCCGATCGGAAAGGATCCGCCGGACTTCACTCTAAAGCTCGACCGGTCGGACGCAAAGATCACGCTTGCGAATATCAACAAGGACCTCTGCTTGGTACACGGAACCTGGCAGCTCTAGCAGCCGTCCTCATATGCGAAACGCCTGCAACTTTTGCTCTCGGACCCAATGCAGACCCACGATCACCCCCTAAATCGATACTGGAGATAAGCAATGGAAGGTTGGATCATCCCGGGCATCATCGCCGTCGCCCTGGTCTGGGCGATCGCCATCTACAACAAGTTCGTCTCCCTGAGGGCACAGGGGGACGCCTCCTGGTCGGACATCGACGTCCAGCTCAAGCGGCGCCACAACCTGATCCCGAATCTGATCGAGACGGTGAAGGGCTATGCCACCCACGAAAAAGACACCCTGGAGCGGGTGGTCAAGGCGCGGCAGCAGGGCATCGACGCCAGCTCGGTTCACGACCAGGCCGCGGCCGAGAACACCCTGACCGCCGCCTTGCGGCAGATCTTCGCCCTGTCCGAGGCCTATCCGGACCTCAAGGCGAGCACCAACTTCCTGGAGCTGAAAAAACAGCTTTCCCAGATCGAGGACGCCATTCAGAACGCCCGTCGCTACTACAACGCGGTGATCCGCGACTACAACACCAAGGTCAATTCCTTCCCCGACCTGGCGGTCGCCCGGATATTCTCCTTCGCGACGCGTGAGTACTTCGAGCTCGACAGCGAAGAGCAACGGGCGGTGCCGCAGGTCAAGTTCTGATAATGGCTTCCCTGTGCCTGCCGAGAGCCTGCTGGCTCTTGCTTCTGACCCTCTGCTGGGCGGATGCCGTCTCGGCCGAGGAAATACTCGACTACAGCGTGGAGCTGACGGGAACGAACGACGGCGCCCTGCTGGTCGAGGAGCACATTGAGTACGACTTCGGCGACCTGCAGCGGCACGGCATCTACCGCGACATCCCCAACACCGTACCCGGTCCTTGGGGCGCACGGCGTACGCTGCCGATCGACAGGATAGCGGTCGAGCGCGATCAGCAGGCGGCCCGTTTCGCGGAGGAATCGGTCCACGGCGACGCCGGACCCATGCTGCGTCTGCGCATCGGCGACCCCGACGACACTATCTCCGGCCGGCACCTCTACAGCATCCGTTACCGAGTAGAAGATTCCCTGCTCCCGGCCGGGGAGCGGGATGCCTTCCGCTGGAACGCCGTCGGCACCGGGTGGAACGTGCCCATCCGCTCGGCACAGGTCCGGCTGAAGCTCCCTGCCGAGCTGCAGGGTCACCAGGATCTGGAGGGCAGTTTTTTCTCCGGGCATTGGGGATCGACTGCCCGCAATGGCCATTCCGATTGGAGCCGGGACGAAGGCGTTTACTCCGTGACCACGGGCCCACTCGCGCCCCACGAGGGGGTGACGGTCCAGGTGAGCTTCCCGGCCGGGGCGATCTCGGCAACCACCCAGCTATCCTCCGCGCAACGAGTTTGGCAGGCGCTGCCGCACCTTTGGGGCTGGGTCCTGATGTTGATCGGACTTGGCCTTGCATTCAGGCACTGGAGGCACGAAGGACAGGACCCGAAGATCGGCCCGATCGCCGTGCGCTACCGGCCCCCGCAGGACCTGGAGGCCGCCGAGGCCGGGCTGCTCTTGGATCAGTCACTGGACAAGGCCGACCTCATCGGCTCGGTGATCGAGCTGGCCCGAGATGGTTGGCTGAAGATCGAACGTCCGGAGCAGCCTCGCGGAATTCTCAAGCTGATCAAAAGGAACCGAGTCTCCCTGGAACGGCTGCGTCCCACGGAGGACTGGAGCCGGCTCCCACCCTACAAGCGCTACCTCATGGAGAGCTTCTTCTGCAGAGGGGACAGATTCGCGCCCGGAGGGCAAGAGAGCGCCTCGGTCGTGCGCGAGCGCAACCGGTGGCTAGACAAGGCGAAGAACCGCGTCCACGAACGGGGGGTGGAGCACGGCCTGTTTCCCGAGAGCCCCAAGGTGGTCCGTATCAAGTACTTGGCCGGTGCGGGAGTATTGGGGCTGCTCCTGCTGGTGCTGGCGTTCTGGCGCTCCCCCATGCCCCCGGAGACCAAGCTTCCCTTGGTCTTTGTCCTGGGCTTCATCTCGATCCTCTCGCTCAACTGGTTCCGCCATTTGCGCAGAAGCAGGAATGCGGTTTTGCCGATACTGATCTTGCTAACAATCGGCATCATGTTCCTGGTCGTATTGAAGATCATCGTCTTGAGTCATCTGGATTTCTCGTTCGCCAACTGGGGATTCATCCTCTTCGATCCCCTGGTCCCGTCGGTGATACTCGTGGCGGGCTTGTTTCTGCTCGCATGGCAGATGCCCCGGCGCACCAAGAAGGGGGCGCAGTTCCGAAGGGAGCTGTTCGGCTTCAAGAAGTTCATGGAACGGGCCGAGGCACCCCGGCTCCGCGCGCTGTTGAAGGAAGACCCCGGGTACTTCGAGCACACCCTGCCCTTCGCCGCACTGTTCGGACTGGTGACCCATTGGTCGCAGCTCTTCGAGGGGCTCGCCGCCATGCCGGTTTGGTACGAAGGCGGGAGCTTAGACCACCTGGGAAGCGACCTGAACCACCTGAGCAGCAGCGGCGTCACGTCCTCACCGCCAGCCTCAAGCGGAGGCAGCTCGGGCGGCGGCGGATTCTCCGGAGGCGGCGGAGGAGGCGGTGGGGGGGGCTCCTGGTAGGACCCTGTCCCAAAAGGCCAGGACAAGCTCTGAGACCGGACTGGGGATCTCGCCACTTCCCTTCCCGCGGAAGCTCTCGGGGTGGCCCGTCAGACACGCCCCAATTCCGTCAGGCACTAACTCGACCTCAGTGTTGGCCAGCAGGCCATAGCGCTCAGGCAATTCCTGCGGGATCGTGAGTTGCCCTCTTTCGCTGACGCGCATCGCCTTGCGCCTCAGAATATGATTTCAGATGCTTCCCCCAAGGACAGGACCAACCATCTGGACGTCGAGGGCTCGCCGGGAGCCGGCGCCTCAGCTTATCCGCAGCAGTAGGATTCCCGGGAGCCTTCGCGGTCTTGCGCCGGGTAGGCGTTGCCTTTGTACGAGGATTTCCGGGAGGTGCGTTGGTCCGCGCACGCTTCCGCCTTGTTTGAACGACCTCCCCGTCCGAGATGGCTAGAATCAGTCCCAGGCTGACAAAGACCACCAGCAAGCTGCTGCCGCCCTGACTGATGAAGGGGAGCGTGATACCAGTCAGGGGGATGAACTTGGTGACACCGCCGATATTCAGGAAGGTCTGAACCGTGATGACGGTGACCAATCCCGTGCACAGCAGCATACCGTAAGCAGACCGGGTCCGGTCCGCGATGCGCAGGCAACGCTCGAAGAAGATCAGGAAGAAGATAACCACCACCGCGCAACCGACGAATCCCAGCTCTTCGCCGATGACCGAATAGATGAAGTCCGACTCGGCGATGGGGGTGTACTCCGGGTTGCCGCGGCCGAAGCCCTCCCCCCAGAGTCCGCCGGAAAACATTCCCGTCAGGCCCTGCAGGATCTGCCAGCCGCCGCCGGTCGGGTCGTCGAAGGGATTGAGCCAGGCCTGGATGCGCCTCTGACCGTGCAGGAAAAACTTCAGGGTCAGATAGCCCGCGCCGGCCGCGGCCAGAGCCCCGTAGAGGACATAGCCAATGCGCCCGGTGCCCACGGCCAGCATGACCAGCAGGGCTATGCTGAGTATCACGAACATTCCCAGGTCGCGCTGAAAGAGCAGCAGGCCCGCCAGCAGGCCCCAGAAGCCCATCAGGGGCAGCAGCTCCTTGAACGGGGGCAGCGGCAGCGGGTTCCATCTACCCAGGATCCTGGCGTCCCGGGAGATCAGGCCCGCCAGAAACAGGATGCCAGTGACCTTGAGCCCTTCCGTCGGGGTGATGAAGCCCGCCGCATACACTCCGCCCCGAAAGCGCTGCCCGGTGACAAGGACAAGAGCTAACAGCACCAGCGACAGCCCTGCCCAGACCCAGGGCAGGGAGGCCAGCCCCTGGTAGCGCCCCCGCATACCCGCGAGGCAGGCGATGAGCATGGCCAGGGCCCCGGCAGGAAAAACAAAGCGCGCGCTCGACCAGGGGTCGGTGCTGTCGAAGGCACCCATGCGGTACTGGGCGAGCAGCCCGATACCGGACAGCAAGGCCACCACCGCTGGCAGGATCTGATCGCCTCGAAACCCCGAAAACACAAGAGCCAGGTGCACCGCCAGCAGGCTGAGGGCATAGCTGACCAGGGGCAGGAGATCCAGAAATCCGATCTGCTGTCCCGCCACGTGGCCCGAACCCAGCACCATCACGAAGCCCAGAGACACGCACAGCAAGCAACCGAGCAGCAGCTGCCGCTCCGGACGGCGCAGTTCCCATGCCGTCGCTGCGCGGACGGGTCTCCGGGTCCTCTTCACCGCAACATCCCAAGCTCGTCGGCCTTCAGAAACAGGTCGCGGGCGATGGGCGCCGCCGTCCTCGAGCCGTACCCGCCGTGCTCGACCATCACCGCCACCGCCAGGGCGGGCCGGTCCGCCGGGGCAAAGCCCACGAACCAGCTATGGGATGCTCCTTTGGGATTTTGTGCGGTACCGGTCTTGCCGGAGATGGCCAGCCCCTCGACGTCGATGCCCCTGCCGGTCCCCTCGGCGACAGCCTTGCGCATCATCCGGGCAAGCCTTCGGGCACTCGGGGCGGGCAGAAAGCGGGCGAGCCGGACCGGCGGATCACTCCGAACGAGCCTGGGTCTGACGGCCACCCCCTGATTGGCAACGGCGGCCGTGATCAAGGCCATATGTGCCGGCGTCGTCAACACCTTACCCTGCCCCACCGAGGCCTGGGCCAGACCGTACTTGTCCCGTTTCTTGATCTGGGGCACAGGTCCCGTGCGCATTGCCCAAGACCCGTAAGGGCTCTGGTACAGTTGGATTTGGCGGTTGAAGTGGAAGCGCTCGATGTTTCCGGCAAAGGCGTCGTGACCATAGCGCACCCCGAGCTGGGCGAAGAAGACATTGGACGACTCCGACAGGGCGGTCGCCAGGTGGAGGTCCCCGTGTCCCTTCCAGGTCGTTCCGGCCTTGCGCGCCTCGTAGTACTCGTGGTCCCGGATCTTGCGGTAATGGGAAGAGGTGGTGTAGCCCTCCGCCGGACAGAAAAGCGTGCCTTGGAATCCTTTGTCGATCGCCAGGGCCGCGGTGAGGATCTTGAAGGTGGAGCCGGGCGGATAGAGTCCCTGGGTCGCACGATTCAACAAGGGTGCGCCCGGGTAGCTGCTGTTGAACAGACCAGCGGTAATCCGATTCGGATCGAACGCCGGGGTGTTGGCCAGCACCCGGATCGCGCCGTCGAAAGGGCGCAGCATCACCACCGCCCCGCGCTTGCTCCCCAGCCCCTGGACGGCGCGAAGCTGCAGCTGGGCGTCCAGCGTGAGCACCAAGTCCTGCCCCTTCGGTGCCTTCTCACGGGTCAACAACCGGCGTCCCAGCTCGCCCCAGGCCGGCAGGCTCTCCGCGACGCCGCCGTTCAGGTGCGCATTGGCCGCCGCCTCCATGCCGGTCGCGCCGAACTTGGGATCGCTGTATCCAACCACGTGGGCGAAGGCGGGCCCGTACGGATAGAGCCGGTAGACCTCATCGCCGTGCCGCTCGCTGTATGCCAGAACCGCACCACGGTGATCGAGTATTCGTCCGCGCCGTATCCGGTGAGCGGGATTGAATTGGCGGCGGTCATAGGTCTGCATGAAGGCGAGAAACTGAGGACGAAACAGGCCGGTAAGCTGCCAGGTCGCTTGGTAGACCAACAGTCCCGCGAACATGAGCGCCAGTGCGGTGAAGGGGATGGCGTAAGATCGCCTGGGCCGGCCCAGGTGCCGCAGCTCGGTGACACCGCGAAATTCGATGACCAGCTTGACGATGTACAGGATGGTCAGGAAAAAGGCTGCATGCAGGCCGATCCGCAGGACCGGCCAGGCGTCGGAGGCGACGATGGAGTTGAAGAGGTCGGGGGAGCTCGCCGCTGTCACGCTTCGCAGAGCCCCGGCATGTCCTTTCCGTGCCGTTCAGGAACCCCCACCCGACCCCCCCGTTTCAAACGAAATCTCCGCCGCCCCCCCTTTTTCAAGAAGGGGTGTTTTAGTTGTTCAGCAAGGGAATCTGGAAGGGAAGGCAAGGTTATTCGTGCTCTTTAGATTCGACACCCGCGGACAAGCAGACCTGACCATCGCTTATCGTCACCGGCAGGGAGCGAAGAAAAGTGCCGCGGCGTACCAAGAAAAGCTCCAACGGGCCCGCCGATGTCTGGAGCGAGAAACCCAGGCTGGCCGGGTCCTGCAGGTCGGCCAAGGGACATATCCGCCGTGGCTGCTCGGTCATCCCGGGATCATAGGATACCCGCCCCGCTCGCGCTCTGCGCAACGCCGTCCATCCCCCGCATTCCGCACTTGTGGCCCGCCAGGGCGTTGGCCCTGACAAGCAGCTGCGGCGGATCGAGCCCGGCGAGCAGACCGTCGATCAAAGCCGCGTTGAAGACGTCTCCGGCACCCAGCGTATCGCGGACCTGCGGGGGTGTGTGGGCGGGAACGAAGCATACAGGTCCACCTCTGGGCTGGGCATAGGCACCGTCCTCACCCCAGGGCAGGAACAGCAGTCTGGCGTCCGTGCGATCCCATTGATCGGCGAGGAACCGCGGTGGATCGGAGTATCCGCAGCTTCGGGCATAGTTGCGGGAAAAGACCAGGACATCCGGCCCCCTGAACAAGGACTCGATGTCGGGCCTCGGTTTCTCGACCTCCAGCGAGATTCCGGCGCCGGCATGGCGCTCGCGGCAATCGGCGACCATGGCCGCGGTCTCTCGGGGATTGCGCCCTTCGAAGTGCACCCACTCATATCCGGCGGGAGGTATCCTTGCGAAATCCGCGGCTGAGAGCTCGGGTAGGTCGCGATGGTGAACGATCGTGCGGCTGCCGGTGGCCCGGCTCAAGGTGATGTAGGAGGTAGGCGTGCGGCCACGAGAATGGACCACGCAGGCACGCGTATCGATTCCCCGGCGCTCCAGGTCTTGCAAGACCAGCTGCCCTTGGGCATCGTCTCCCAGGATCCCCGCCCAGGCGCAGGCGTGGCCCAGCTGGCTGAGCACCGAAAGCGTGTTGGCGGCGTTCCCCCCCCTGGCAACGCGCTGGCCCGTGGCGCGGATCTCCGCGTCTTCGGCAGGGTAAAGCGCCACCTCGTTGACAATATCCCAGGCGGCGACCCCTACAACGAGGATAAGCGCCCCATCACTCATCGCGCGCCAGGCGGAAACCGAGGTAGTTGATCCGGGTCTCAGGGGCGAAGCGGTTGCGGGTAGTGGCGCGCATGGACTTGGCCGGCTTGTTGAATGCCCCCCCGCGGGCCACCCGAAAGCGGCAGCTTCCCCCGCCCCTCGGCTGTCCGCTCAGCGGCGCGCCGAAATAGTTGGGGTGGTAGCAATCCTCCACCCACTCCATTACGTTTCCGGCAGTATCCTGGAGCCCCAGAGGATTCGGGTAGAAGCTCCCGACAGGAGCACTGGAGCGGTTGTCCCACTCGGAGCCGCAGTCGAAACAGGCGGCGCGACCCCGTCCGGTCTCGTACCCCCACCAGAAAGACGCGCGGGTACCCGCCGCCGCGGCGTACTCCCATTCCGCCTCACTCGGCAAGCGATAGCGCTTATCGGTGCGCCGCGACAACCACTGTGCATAAGCGCGGGCGTCCTCCCAGCTCACGTCGACCACCGGTCGCCGCCCGCGCCCCCAACCGAAATCGTTTGGAGAACGTCGTCCGGTGGCGTCCACGAAGCGGTCATATTCCTCGAACGTCACCTCCGTGGCACCGATCAAAAATCCGTCCAGAAGCACCTCACGGGCAGGGCCTGCATCGTCGTTGGGCAGCGCACGCCGTCTCCCCATGGTGAATTCACCTCCCTTGAGCAATACCATCGGAGGGCCCGTAGAGCCATCGCTCAGGCGGTCCCCGACTGTACCCAGGACCACCGGGGCAGAAGGTTCCGGGACACTTTCCGGCGCCCTCTCCGGCGTCGGCATTGCAGGCAGTTCATCCGCTGCCGTCTGTGGCGCTGTTGACTGAACCGCCGGCACACCGGCCTGTTGATCAGGCGTCTTTGGATCGCCGGTGGACAGCGGGTCGAGCAGCACCCAAACCCCGAAAGCGGCAGCTGCCAGAAGGATACCGGCGGTCAGCACGCCGGTGAAGCGTATGGCCGCCCTGGATAGCGGCGCCTTGGGATGATCCCCGGCGCGCGCCTCCGACGCGGTCTGTTGTCCGGACAGCAACGCCAGATAACGATCCTCAATCTCCTGACGCTCCCGGCTCACGCGCTCCGCCTGCTCGCGCGCCGCGGTCAACGAGAGCTTCTTACGATCCAGATCGTGCTTCAGGCCGTCGTAAGCCAGGTGTTGGTCCTCGAGCTCATCTTCCAGCCGCCGGCATTGGGCCGCGGTTGAGTCCACCTGCCGCTCCTTCTCGTGCAGCGTATGGCGGATGGTATCTAGCTCCTGCTCCAACATAACCCGCTCGGTTACGGAGTCCACGTCCCTCATGGAATCCCGGGACGCGCGCAGGGCGTCGAGCTCGCCTCGCAGCTGCGCGAGCGCTTGCCCCGACTCCTCGCGCACGCGAGCGAGCTGGGCGCGCAGCGCGGCCGCGTTTTGCTCGCGCCCGGTGTTTCTGGCGCTCGAGGTCCTCACGGTCCGGCGCCATCCCGAGGCAGCCCAACCGCCTGCCCCGGAGAGAGCGCACCCGCTGTACAGAGAGATGCAAACATTTTCGATGTCCCCAACAGGATCTCGCTTTCGCGAACCCGTCTTCTCCAATTCGCGGACCGCAGGCCCACCCGTAGCCATTTCGGCATCTATACCGGACGGGACGCGGTTACAATCGAGGTAACAGAAGGGATCAAGTGTACACGGGCACCCTTGAGCCCCACCAGCAAACGGCGGTCTTCTTAGCGACTTAGTTCACAAAAAACCAACAGATGATCGCACGCAACGGCGTTATCGCCGCAGGCCACGAAAAAACCACCGAGGCCGCATGCCTCGTCATGGAGGCCGGGGGCAATGCCTTCGATGGCGCCATCGCCGCCTTGTGCGCCGCCTGTGTCGCCGAGCCGGTGCTGGCGTCCCTGGGAGGCGGCGGCTTTCTCCTGGCCAAAACCGCCACAGGCAGACCGCTGCTCTACGACTTCTTCACCCAAACTCCGGGACAAAAGCGGCCGGAGGCCGAGGCGGACCTTTACCCGACGGTGGTCGATTTCGGCGACGCAACCCAGGAGTTCCACATCGGCCTGGGATCCATTGCGACCCCCGGCGTCGTCGCCGGAATGTTCGCGGTGCACCGCGATCTGTGCCGACTGCCTGTGCGAGAGCTGATCGCTCCTGCCGTCGGCTACGCCCGCGACGGCATCGCGCTGAATGAATTCCAGCACCATATCTCCACCATTGTCGAGCCCATCCTGCGGGCCAGCGAGGCATCCTTCGCCCCACACGCATCCCCGACTCATCCCGGCGAGCTGGCAGCAGCGGGCGAGACCTTGCGCCAACCGGACCTGGCCAGCAGCCTGGAAACCCTGGCCGCGGCAGGCGCGGACCTGCTCTACGACGGCGACTGGGGTGTGCAGCTGGCCCGTGACTGCGCCGACGGCGGCGGCCACCTGCGCGCAGAGGACCTGCGCGCTTATTCCGTGATCAAGCGCCCGCCGCTGATCGGCAACTACCGCGACCTCAGGATCTTCACCAATCCGCAGCCGGCCCTCGGCGGGCCGCTCATCCTCTTTGCCCTGCGGCTGCTCGGAGAAACCGATTTGGGTGCCTGCCGACGAAGTGACGCTACGCACCTGCACACCTTGGCGACGGCGATGAAGCTGACCCAGCAGATACGCAGGGAAAGTGCGGAAGGGATGGACTTGGAGGAGGACCCGATGGCGGCGGAGCTGCTGGAGATCATGCGCCGGGAGGCGGTGTTCCGGCGCGGCACCACCCAGATCAGCATTGCCGACGGCGACGGCAACCTGTCGAGCCTGACCCTGTCGAACGGCGAGGGCGCGGGCTATGTGCTGCCCGGTACGGGCATCGTCCTCAACAACATGCTCGGCGAGGAGGATATCAATCCCCGCGGCTTCCATCGTTGGCCGCTCAACCGGCGGATCAGCTCCATGATGTCCCCGACGCTGCTCGATCTCGGGGGCGGGCGCTGGGTAGCCACAGGCTCCAGCGGCTCCAACCGAATCCGCAGCGCGATCCTCCAAGTGCTCTGCAACCTTGCGGACTTTCGCCTCCCGCTGCAAGAGGCGGTTGCCGCACCGCGCATCCACTACGAAGGAGACCTGCTCAACCTGGAGCCTCCCGTCTCGGCCGCGACGCTGACGTCATTGCGGGCGCATTGGCCCGGGATCAAGCTTTGGAACCGAACCAGCGTCTTTTTCGGCGGTGCCCACAGCGTCTCGCTCGGGCCGGGGGGCGCGCTTTCAGGTGCGGGCGATCCGCGGCGCGGCGGAGTGGTGCGGCATGTTTGAATCTTTACAGAGCAGTTAGCGGACCAAAGCCCGACCGACAGCCCGACCTACATGGGCGGGCGCAGAGTCAGTGTGCCGCCCCTCTGTATGAGCTCGAAACGCTTCAAATAGCTCATCCCCAGTAGGACTTCCTCTCCCGGCATGTTCGGCAGAACGGATGCGCGTACCCGGCGCGCCTTCAATCCACCCAGGTCGACGCTGTCGAGCCGCGTGCTCCAGGTCCGCACATTGCCGTTCGCAGTCTTGCTCATGCCACCCGCGCGCAGGGGCAAGTCGAGCCGGCGCGCGAGGGGCAACGGAAGCGCAACGTCAGTCGCCCCCGTGTCGAGGAGAAAGACCACCGGCTCGCCGTTGATCCTGCCGCTGGCCACGTAATGCCCGGCCCGGTTGCGCTCCAGCACGACCTCGGCGCGGCCCTGGGCGTTCAGCGCCACTTCGATATCCCGGTTCGGATTCTCCCGGTCGCCGATCAGGCGCTGAAAAAACAAGGCCAGAATAGCGAGTGCCGCGACCCAGGCCGCGAACAGCATAATCCTGCCGATCCGCGAGGGTACGTCATCGGCGCGCGGCAGATCCTGGCTCATAAAGAAGAAAGAAGATTTAAGAAGGGCCGGCTGAAAAAGGACGAGCGTGAATTTCCCTTTTCAGACCGCCAAATCCGCGCGCAGGTTCCTCTCCGGGGACGGCACGTTCCTGAACGAAACGGGGCCCGACCAGGGGCCCATCAAAGAGGGCCTGCACAGCTTACGACCATGCTGCTTCGCAAGCACAAGCCGTACAGGCTCCTGGATTAACCGCCGTACGGACCTGGGCGGGTCGGGGCATTGGTCCGTTTGGACTGCTGGCGGAAATAGGCGACGGCGCTGCGGCCATTGGCCATCACGTCGTAGACCTTCCACCCATCCTCGGAACGGTACATCCGGAACTCGAGCTTGGACGGGTAGCCTCCAGGGCGCAGTATGCCGACCGGCACGTTAACCGCACCACGCGGCCCGCGCCGAGGGCGGAGAAATCGAACCTCCTGCCCCTTGTACTGGGCGAGCCGGGTGGCGAGGGTTCCCAGGAAGCGCGCCTCCAGCGAGGCCGCCAGGGCCGCGCGCTTCTCGCTGCTCATCGAGGAGTAACCCGGTCCCGCAACCCACTTGGCCATGTAGTCGAAGTCGAAGTAGGGGGCGATGGTCCCGTCGAGAAAAGCGGCCACCTGCAGCTTGTTGGGCTTCTCGTCCTGGCCCAGGAAGGCGAGCATCTTGTCCATGCCCTCGCGGAGCGTGGCCGCGGCCTCGGCACCGGGGTTGACCCTCGGCCCGGCCCGATAGGCACCCTGTACGGGGCCATAAGGCGGCTGTGCCTGTGCGACCGTGCCGACGCCCAGCATCAGGGCGAAGGGTAACCAGAAAAATGGTTTCATTCGTGTCCTCCTAATGTAGTGTACGCGCCGCGCCAAACCAGTCGTCACGGCGTCCCGGCAGGGTGCCAACGCGGACAGCGAAAATCAAGCACTGTCAGAACAGAGACGCGCTCAGCTCGTTGACCGCCGACAGCATATCCGGATCATCGGTCAACGCTTGGGCGATCGAGCTGCGGCACGCGGTGATAGGATCGATGCCGGCGGCCATCAGCTTGGCGGCGTGGACCAGCAGCCGGGTGGAAGCACCCTCGTCCAGCCCTTGACCCTTGAGGTTTCTTGTCATGTGGGCGAACTTGACCAGCTGGCGGGCCTCGTCCACGTCGATGCCGGCCTCTTTCGCTACGATCCGCTGCTCCAGCGCCGTCTTCGGGTAATCGAATTCCAAGGCCACGAACCGCTGCCGCGTGCTCTGCTTGAGATCCTTGAGCACGCTCTGATAGCCCGGGTTGTAGGAGATTGCGAGGCAGAAGTCGTCCGGGGCCTCCAGCAGCTCACCCGCCTTCTCCATGGGCAGCACGCGGCGGTCGTCCGCCAGGGGATGGATCACGACCGTCGTATCCTTGCGAGCCTCCACGATCTCGTCCAGATAGCAGATGCCCCCGGCACGTACCGCCCGCGCCAGGGGCCCGTCGACCCAGATGGTCTCGCCGCCCTTGACCAGGAAGCGGCCCACCAGGTCGGATGCGGTTAGGTCGTCGTGACAGGAGACGGTGATCAGCGGGCGCTTGAGCCGCCAGGCCATGTGCTCCATGAAGCGGGTCTTGCCGCACCCGGTCGGACCTTTGAGCAGCACCGGGAGGCCGTTGCGATAGGCAGCCTCGAAAACGCCGATCTCGTCCCCGACGGGCTCGTAGTAAGGTTTGTCCTCGATGAAATGCTCCTCGGGCTTGAGGACTTTCAGCTCGTGCTGCACCAGGTTTTCCTCGTTACTGCGAATTGACTTTCGAAAGATTGGGGGCGATTTGCCGAGCAGGCAAGTAAGCAGCTTCAGAGACGCGATCAGAAGCTGACCGAGTCGCGAGTAGAATAAAAGACTCGGCCTGGTCGTCAGGACTCTATCGGCAGGATTGGCTCAGCGCCGCCGACTGCCGGTCAGTGAGCCCAGTATCCCCCGCACCAGCGACCGTCCGATTTGGCTGCCGATGGAGCGCGCGGCACTGGAGACGAATGCCTCGACCGGGGACTGACGCCGGCTGGAGCGGGACCCGGGCTTGGCGTCGGCCTTCCTGACCGCGTTCAAAGCCTCGGCTGCCGTGGCCGCTTCGGCCGCCTTGGCCGCCTCCTCCGCCCGCTTCTGCAGGATCTCGTACGCGGACACCCGGTCCACCGGCTCGTCGTAGATCCCCCGCACCAGGGAGCGGCTCATCAGGGAAGCCCGCTCGGTGGGATCGATTGGACCTAACCGGCTACCCGGAGGCGCCACCAGGACGCGCTCGACCACGGTGGGCGTACCCTGCTCGTCCAGGGTCGAGACCAGGGCCTCGCCGACGCCAAGCTCGGTGATGACCTGCTCGGTGTTCAGCTCCGGGTTCGGGCGAAAGGTCTGGGCGGCGACGCGCACCGCCTTCTGGTCCTTCGGCGTGAAGGCGCGCAGGGCGTGCTGAACCCGGTTGCCGAGCTGGCCGAGCACGTCCTCCGGCACGTCGGTGGGGCTCTGGGTGACGAAGTAGACCCCGACACCCTTGGAGCGGATGAGCCGCACCACCTGCTCCACCTTGTCCAGCAGCACCCGGGGGGCGCGGTCGAACAGCAGGTGGGCCTCGTCGAAGAAAAACACCAGACGCGGCTTGTCCGAATCGCCGACCTCCGAGAGCTGCTCGAACAGCTCCGAGAGCAGCCAGAGCAAAAAGGTCGAATAGAGGGTCGGGGTGTGGATGAGCTTATCCGCCGCCAGGATATTGACGTAGCCGTAACCCTGCTCGTCGGTCTGCATCAGGTCGGCGAGATCCAGGGCCGGCTCGCCGAAGAGCATCGCGGCTCCTTGCTCCTCCAGGGTCAGCAGGCGGCGCTGGATGGCCCCGACGCTCGCCTTGGAGACATTGCCGTAGTCGGTGAGCAACGCCCCGGCGTTGTCCGCCACGTGGGCGAGCAGCGCGCGCAGATCCTTGAGATCCATGAGCAGCCAGCCATTGTCGTCCGCCAGTCGGAAGACGATATTGAGCACCCCCTCCTGGACCTCGTTCAGCCGCATCAGGCGGGCGAGCATGAGCGGCCCCATCTCAGTCAATGTGGTACGCACCGGGTGTCCCTGCTCGGCGAGAATGTCCCAGAAGGTAACCGGGCAGGGGGCGTAGGTGAAACCCTCCTCGGCTTCCAGGTCCATCTCCTGAACCCGCTTCGCGACCGTGCCGCTGTCGCCGCCGGCCTGACTGAGGCCGGCGAGGTCTCCCTTTACGTCGGCCAGGAACACGGGTACACCGATGCGGCTGAAAGACTCGGCGAGCCGCTGCAGGGTGACCGTCTTGCCAGTGCCGGTGGCACCGGCCACGAGTCCATGACGGTTGGCCATGCGCGGAAGAATCGAGACGCTCACGGGCGCGTCCGCAGCGCTCTTGCCGACGAGAATGGGTTGGACCATGGGTTCGCTCCTCGGACCTTGCGTTATTCGTTGTCGATTGCTGCATCCGGACCGCGGGACCGCACCCGGAAAGCGGCGTCAGCCTGGACGGCGCGCAGCAGGTCATCCGGCGAGACGGGCTTGTGCAACAGCCGGTAACCGCTGGCGCGAGCTTGGCGCAGGCGATCGGCCTCAGTATCCCCCGTCACCAAGATACCGGGCAAGTCGAGCCCCTGCTCGTCGCGAAGCCGCTGCAACAGCTCGATTCCACTACTGCCACCCCGCAAGCCGTAATCCACCAGGGCAAGCACGGGTGTTTCCGGGTGGTTGCGCAACAGGTCGTACGCCTCCTCTGCCGATGCGGCGCAAAGAGGACGAAAGCCCCAAAGGCGCAGTAGCTGCGCCGCCGCATTCCGAACGGTGTCGTTGTCCTCCACCACGAGCACGCTGCCCCCGGAGTGACCAACGGGCTCGGGCGAACGCCGCGGATTCGAGGGTCGCTGGACCCCGATGCCTGCCAGGGGCACCTCGATGTGAAAGACCGAACCACTGCCCGGCCTGGACCTGACACCGATTCGAAGCCCGAGCAGATCGGCGATGCGACTGGCGATCGCCAGTCCGAGCCCCAACCCCTGATACCGGCTCCGCGCGACCTCTCCGATCTGGTAGAACTCGTCGAACACCCGGTCCAACTCCTTATGAGGGAATGCCCGGCCCCCGGTCCCGTACCTCGATCCTAACCGCGCCGGCTGCGCGGCGGCAGCCGAGAAGCATTTCTCCGCGGAGCGTGTGGCGAATGGCGTTGGAGACGAAGTTTTGGATGATCCGGGCGAGCAGGTCCGGATCCGTGCGCACCGGGGCGTTCGCAGGGCGTTCGCGGGAAAGACGCGCATCTGCACGCCCTGCTCCCTAGCATGTGCGCGAAACTGATTGTGCGTCCGGTGCAGAAAGGGGACCAGATGGAAGTCGCGGACATTGGGAACCAAAACCCCGGCGTCCAGTTTGCTGATGTCCAGCAGCGCGTTCAGTAGACCGTCCATGGCATGCAGGGCATTGGCCATGTCCGAGGCGACCTCCTTGCCGTCGTCGTCCAGGCCGGCGTAGGAGAGCGCCCCCAGTAAAAGGGACATGGCCTGCAGGGGCTGGCGCAGATCGTGGTTGGCCGCCGCCAGAAAACGGGACTTGGCCAGATTCGCCTTCTCGGCCTCCAACTCGGCAACGTGCTTGCGCAGAGCAGCGATCTCCTCGAGCAGATCGGATGTATTCGTCGTCTTCTCGTCCAGACCGCTTGCCATGCGTCAATGACAGGCCACATGCCCGCTGATAGTAAAGGTGGGCTTCTAACCAAATTTCCGGTGCTACCCGATGCTTTTCCAGATCGACGACAACACCCGCCGCAAGGCAAAGTCGCCCCACGAGCTGGCGATGGTCAATCTGCTGCTGATCAACCTGCTCATGCTGATCGCACTGCTGGCGGGAAGCTTCCTGCAAAAGGGCTCGGCGTTGGCCGACTATAAGCTGGTGGGCGTCCTGGCACCCCTGCTGATCTCGCTGGGCATCATTGTCTACAGCTTCGTTAAAGCCGGTAAGACCGCCGCGCGCGATCCCTGGTTCGTTGCCGCCCACTGGAAGCTCGCCATCAGCCGCTACAAGATCCTGCTCATCGCATATGCGGTCGGTGCATTGTTGATCGGGCTTGGCTGGCTGCTATCAAAAGGTCAAACCGACCCACGGATGGAAGAGCTGATGTTTATTGCGCTGCAACGGGTTGCCATTGCGCCCATCCTGATATCGATCATGGCGATCATCATGCTCGAATCCGGATCACTCTCCCAAGCCGGACGCGGCGAGGTACCCGACGGGCTGATCGCGCGATTCCCGCCCCCCGCCTCCCTGCTGGGCGCGGCAGCAGAGCTTCAAACTGGAAAGGAGTCTGGCTGAACGGCGTCTGCAGGAATGGCCATTTTCGCTAAGCGGGTGCGCGTCCGTCGCGACGTTGGCAATCTGTGCCGTTCGCCAACCGCTCTGCTCCCGTGTCGTATCCCGTTATCCGTTTGCAGGGGCAATGTCCGAGTTCGGCTAGGTGCGGCCACTGATGCTTCACGGGCCGAGATCGGCAATCGAGCGAACAGCCGACACTGGTGGGGTTCAGGAATTAACTTAACTGTCCCCGGAACTCCCCTGTCCCCGGAACTCCTCACATCCACAGCAACCGCGGCGGTCTACAACAACGAGCTGCACGTGATCGGCGCCAAGCGGATCGACATCGACTGGTTCTTCACCACAACACCGAATGCCGGCAACAGCGATGCCGACCCACTCAGTACCGCCTATGCGCTAGCGGTGGCGATCGCACCGAACGTCCCGTGGGCCAACAGCTACACCTGGACCGGCTTCGCACCGCTGGCACTCGCTACCGAGGACGGCGAGGAGCTCGACGAGCTAGCCGACGACCCCTGGGGAGGCGGCACCATCGAATTCCACAACCAGGGCGATGGACTCGAATCGGCGATCCGACGGGACCCGTCGGGACGGCTGCGCCGACTGACCAACGTCAGAGACGGCTCGTTTCGCGCCCTTCACTACCGCACCAGCGAGATCCCCAGCCTGGCCAACGGGTTCGGCTGGGTCGACAGCAACGGCTCCGATGCGGCTCCGTCAATCTCGGCCACCGACGGAACGACCACACCAAATTGCATCTTCCACGTGTTCGATGACGGCAAACACAAGACCGAAGCAAACGGGGTCGACAAAAACAGCAACGCGATCAAGGTCGAGGCCATGGAGTACCCGGTGCTCGAGATCCTGGTGTACGGCGACAACAAGTGCCAGGTGCACGACTACGGCAAGATCATGGTCGCTAACGATCGCCAGGAGCTGGCCAAACGCGACAACGATGAGCAACGTCGAATCATCATCGGCGGCTACTTCGACGGCCCGATTCCGTTCCCTCTCCAGAACTATGTCGGACAGACCAACCTCAGGGCGAACAAGCACGACATCGGCCACTTCGTCTACGGCACGTCGAGCGAGAAAGAGGACGAGGAGGGCACCGAAACCGAGTGGAGCTTCGGCGTCGAATCCGAAGGCAAGATGACCAAGGGCTTGGGCCCGGCGTGGAAGGCATCCTACGAAAACGCCAACGGATCCCTTGATCGCACGACGACATTGTCGGGAGTCAAGGGGAGCCTGAAGGTCGCGGCAGTGGCCACGGTCGAACCGGGCGAAGAACCAACGACCGAGTCCTCAGGCCTCATCAATGCTCTCACCCCGGCGCTACATCACCGGCTTCCAGTTCTCGAGCAGACGCCCAGGGACCTGATCAACGCGCCGTGCTGCGGCACAAAATCTGACCCCAAGGCGATCTTGACCAGGATGGCTCGGCCTGCACCGCTCGAGTACTTCTCGAGCTGTCCGCGCTGGGCGACCTGAAGGCCGGGCGAGCGATCAACGAGAAGATGAGGCACTGGGTCCAACTACTTCGGCGACGTCATCTGTCGGAACGCCTATCCCGTCAGTGACAGCTTCCTCGCCTATGGATGGTCGAACGAGAACACGACCAGCAAGGAGTTTGAACTGCTCACGACCGGGTTCACCGAGCGCACATGGAAGTACGACATCAGTGTCTACGGGGGACTGAGTGGCGGAGCGGGCGTGAGCCTGTTCGGCGTCGGTGCGGAGATGGAGTTCTCTCGATGCTCGTAGGCGAAACGTATTCGAACGAGAAATCAAGCTCCCAACTCAAGTCGTCGGGATGGAGTCTCGGAATCGACGAGGAATGGGGGCCACTGCCTGCGCTCGAAGAGGGCGGACCCGACGACGCAGTCGACGGCTATACCTTCCGGGCCTACTTCCTGCCGGTCCCGAAGCCGCCGTCGACGGTGCCGCAGAGTTACTGGACGACCGAGCTGATCAACATGCTCCCCTCCAAAGAAGGCACCCGCCGCGGCGACATTGTGCAGCAGATGGTCGACCCGAACTCGGGATCGTGGCGCATCGTTTTCGTCGTCACGTCGATCGAGTACCGCTCCCAAACCATCAAGGACTGGAGCCACTCTTGACTCCTCGGTACTCGACGTGACGCCCTAGCCACCCGGGACTTGGGTTTTGAAAGCAGTCTCCACAACCTCGGCTCGGGGGGTCCATTCGGCGTCGTCGGGGAGGCTTGGGTTCGAGTCTGGGCGGGGCGTGTGAGGGTAGGCTCTGGAGACGCAAGGGAATAGGGCTAATTCCGAATAGTTGCATGCTATCGTGGAGGAGGGGGGCTTGGCTAAGGGCAAGTGTCCCGGGGCGCGACAGTGTGGAACTGCCGACTTGGTTGCCTCCTGCTGCCGGCAAAAGGTCGCCCACATGTGGCGGCAAAGAAGAGCGTTTCGACCCTCGATGGGCGCACCACGCCTTGATCCGACTCACGACCCAGTATAAGTTGCGCCAACCGGTACTGTCGGGCGCTGTCGGGCGGCGTAGGGAGACCGCGCCCCGCCTCCTTCTCTCTTTTTCACACACCGATCCATGGACCCGCTTTCCCAACGGAACGATCAAACCCCCAAAGCAAAGCCGGAAACCGAGAGCAATTCCTGGACGGTGCCGGATCTGATCGATTTCGACTACTACGTCGATGCCGACGAGCGGGCTATGCGCGAGCGCCCCGCGGAGCGCGACCGGCTCGCCGACCGCGACCGGAAGTTGTATCTGGAGCGCATCCGCGACGCGGCTCCACGGACCGCGGCGGAGCATAGCCCGCAACACCGCAGCGCCGCGCTGCACGCTTGGCTCCTGCAGCAGCGGCGTATCGAAGACCCGGCGCTGCGGCCGCTGCTGCCCGGGTGCGTCGTTCGCCCGCGGGCCAGCGGCTGGTGACCATCGGGCTGGGGGTCCTCGGTTGCGTCCTCGGCGCGGGCGTCGCGTCGGCTCTGCTTCAGTACGACGGCAGGCATCCGGTCAACGTCTCCTGGTATCTGTTCGTGCTGGTGCTGCTGCAGATATTGCTGGCGGCCACGACTATCGCCGGGTGGGCGCTGCGCCGCTCCAAGCCCTTACGGGCAGCAATGGAGGACGTGTCGCTGCTGTCCCACCTGATCCGGCCCCTGTTTTCGCGCGCGGCGGGTTGGATCCAGCGCCAACGCCTGGCCCATGTGTCCGCGGACGCCCGCGACCGGGCCAAGGCGAAGACGGGCCTGCTGCAATCCCACTATGCCCTGTACGGACCTGCCTCCTATCTTCCCGTCCTGATCGCGGCGCAATTGTTCGGCATCGCGTTCAATCTCGGCGCCATCTCCACCACGGTGGCGTTGGAATGGTTCAGCGATCTGGCCTTCGGCTGGGGCTCGGCACTGGATGTGCAGCCGCAGACCATCCATGACCTCGCCCGGTTCATCGCCCTGCCCTGGAGCTGGGCCTTCGGCGAGGGCCTCGGCTATCCGACCCTGGAGCAGATCGCCGGGTCGCGGATCTCGCTGAAGGATGCCCTGTCGACCCTGGACGCCGGCGACCTGCGCGCCTGGCGCTGGTTTCTGGTGCTGGCGGTCTTCACCTACGGGCTGTTGCCGCGGCTGGTTTTGCTTGGGCTGTCTGTGCTGACCCAAAAGCGCACATTGGCAGCCCTGCCCTTTACCCATCAGCGCACGCAGGCGCTCTATGCGCGCATGGTGACGCCGAGCCTGGAGACCGCCGTCACCGCTAGCGGCACCGGGCCGGAGATGCCGATCCCTCAACCGCTCAAGCCCCTGACGGCCCCGACCGCCGCACCCCGGCCAAAGCCCGAGCCGAAACCGACTAGGGTAAAGCGAACGACGCGCGGGCCTCGGGACGAGCCGGAACTACCCCCACAAGACGTCGACGAGGGACAGACGCGCACGCCGGCACGAACAGAACCCACGCAGGTCGCGCAGACTAAGGCTCCCGACTCCACGGAAGATGAACCGCTGTCTGCGCCGGTCACGACAATAGCCGCCGATGCCTGCGTGTTGATGATCCATCTGGATGTGGCCGACGTGCTGGAGGAATCGGACCATGTCCGGCTGCAACGGATGTTGCTGGCGCATACCGGCTGGCGGGTGGCGGCCTCGGTCACCATCGGCGGCGGCAGCGCCATGGCCGATCAAGCCATCGAATTGGTTCGCAACGGCCGATGGGAGGCGCCGCCGCCACGCATTGCGATCATCCAGGACGGTTCACAGCCGCCGATCACCGAGCACCTGCGTTTCCTGCGCGCGGTGCGTGCGCAAGCCGGGGAGCAGGCGCAACTCCTCCTTGCGCTGGTGGGCGACCCGGACGGTGAGGACCCGCTGCCGCCATTGAGCGATTTCGACTACACAGACTGGCAACGGAAGATCGAACAGATGGGAGACCCTTATCTCAGGCTCGAGATGCTGGCCCCGCCTGCCCGGTTCCACACCCGCGGATGAGGCATCCCGATGACCGACGACATACCCGTCCTGGCCATCATGGGCCACCCGAATGCGGGCAAGTCCTCGGTGGTGGCCACCTTGACCGAGAACGACCGCATCGAGATCGACAAGCGTGCCGGCACCACCACCCGCTCGGACGAGTACCCGGTGATCATCGATGGCCAGACCATCATGGAGTTCATCGATACCCCGGGCTTCCAGAATCCGACCGACATTCTCGAATGGTTCCAATCGCACCAGGACGAGATCGATCTCGCCGGCGCCTTCGTCGCCGCCCACCGCGACGACCCGCTGTTCAGCCATGACCGCGCCCTGCTGGAGCCCATCTCCCGGGAGGCGGGAATCATCCTGGTGGTGGATGGGTCCAAGCGCATCAAGGAAAAAGACCGCACCGAGATGGAGCTGCTGCGGCTCACCGGCCGCCCACGCATGGCCGTTCTCAACAACCTGACCACACTGCAGAAGCACATGCCGGCCTGGCACGATGCGCTGAGCCGGACCTTCAACTCGGTGCGCGAGTTCAACGCCCACCGCGCCACCTATGCCGAGCGCATCAGGCTTCTGCAAGCCCTGAAAGGTATCGATCAGCGTTGGGAGCCGCAGTTGGAAGCGACCATCGAGTCCTTCGAGCGGGACTGGGAGCGGCGCATCGATCAGACCGTCACCAGCATTCTGACCCTGCTCAAGGATGCGCTGGCGCTCAAGATCAGCCGTGTCCTGAGGGTGGAGGAGATCGGCGGCGATGCCGAACGCGAGAGGATCCGCGAGCGGATGTCCGAGGCGTTCCAGGACGACTTGCGCCGGTTGGAGGTCAAGGCGCAGGAGCAGATCCGCGCCCATTTCCATCACAACGTCTGGAACCTTCCGCCGGAGTCCCTGTTGACGAAGGACTTATTCTCCAACGAGGTCGGGCAATCGCTGGGTCTGAACAAGCAGCAGTTGATACTGGCCGGCGCAGCCGGCGGCGCCGCGACCGGCGGTGTCATCGATCTCGGTGTGGGCGGCTTATCTTTTGGCACCGGTGCACTGCTCGGCGCGGTGGCCGGCGGCGCGCTGGGGGCGTTCGGTAAGGCCACCTTGGCGAAGGTAGACATCCAGAAGAAGCTAGGAGTCGAGCGCTTTTCGATGGGACCGGTTACCAATCCCCGGTTTCCGTTCATCCTGCTCGACCGGAGCATCCTTTACTGCGCCCAGGCGATGAACTGGTCCCATGGCCGCAAGGCCGCCGACGAGGACGCCCCACACCGAGTGCCCGACAAGCAGCTGAAGAAGAAACGCGGCTTCACGGAGGGGCTGAGCGCTGACGAGCAAAAAGCGCTGGCCCGATTCTTCCTCGCAGCCAGGCGGGGACGGGAGTCGAGTCAGGAACCCCGCTGCCGGGAGATCCTGACCCGGATACTACGAGACCTTTCCGAGCGCGAGATCGACGATCGCGTGAACCTTTGACCTGCGCCCGCCAACAACTCCAGCCATGCCCCTAGCAAACAGGAGTTTCGCTACCGATACACACAGGTCGTCACCGAATCGAGCAGATCAGGACGTTTGGCGAGCAACCGCTCCGCCCTCAGGCGAACCTGATAGGATCAGATTTCCGAGCCTCGATTACCGAGACTTGCCAGCAGAGACAGCGGAGGATGTCCATGACACCGGACAAAAAGAAAATGCTGCGGGACATCGAAGCCGAGATCCGATACACGCGCCCCATGATCGGTCGGGATGCCTTCGCCCCGCGGGTCATGGCGGCCATGGGCGAGGTACCCCGCCACGAATTCGTACCCGGCCACGAGCACGTCTACGCTTACGCCAACGGCCCCCTGCCCATCGGCCACGGCCAGACCATCTCGCAACCCTACATTGTCGCCCTGATGACGGACCTGCTCGAATGCGGTCCGCGGGATCGGGTGCTGGAGGTCGGCACTGGCTCCGGCTATCAGGCGGCCGTCCTCTCACGCGTGGTGTCGCAGGTCTATTCCCTGGAGATTATCCCGGAGCTGGCACGGCAGGCCTCGGAGCGTCTCGCGCGTCTTGGTTACGACAACGTGGAATGCCGCCGCTGCGACGGCTACGAGGGGTGGCCCGAGCAGGCGCCCTTCGACGGCATCCTGGTCACCGCCGCCGCGCCAGCGATACCGCCGCCGCTGATCGAGCAGCTAAAGGAAGATGCCCGCCTGGTGATTCCGGTCGGGCCTCAGTACGGGCGCCAGGAGTTGATGGTGGTCGAGAAACGCGCGGACGGATCGGCTCATACCAAAGAGGTTCTCGGGGTGGCCTTCGTACCTCTGACCAGGGCGCACTCGGACTCGGGCGGGACTTGACCCACCGGGGGCACCTCGATTCGACGAGCGCCTAGAGGACGGATACAACTCGTCGTCAGTCAGCTCCCGCAACGAGAATGGGCAGGTCCGGGGAAAGGTGCCGTCGGCAAGCCCGGCTTCGCGCTTCGCCAGGGCGACGGCCTTCGGGAATCCGACCGATCACCGAAGGCCGCGCCCCATAACTGACCTATGTCAGCTCATCGAAAAATACGATGGATCTAACCCATCCGGAACGTAGCCGGAATGGCGCAAGACAGGTATCTTAACGAGTTCTGATATACGCGCGGGGTTGGTTATGTCCCGCCTTACCGAAACGGCCCGGCTGCCGTCCACCCCGGAACGCCGCCGGCTCTTTCGCCAGAAACATTCCGCGAAGACGGAGGAAAGTCCATGACGGAAGTCGTCGCAACCAACGAGACCATTCTGGTGGTCGGTGGTGGCATCAGCGGCATGACCGCTGCGCTGGAGGCCGCCGAAACCGGGAAGCAGGTCGTGCTGGTTGAGAAGCGTCCCTACCTGGGCGGGCGCGTCTCCCAGCTCTACAAATACTTCCCCAAGCTCTGCTTCCCCACCTGTGGCCTGGAGATCAATCAGCGCCGCAGCAAGATGAATCCCAACCTCATCATCCTCACCATGGCCGAGGTTACGGATATCAAGGGCGAGAAGGGAAGCTACACCGCCTCCGTCAAGCTCTCGCCGCGCTTTGTCAACGAAAGCTGCACCGCCTGCGGCGACTGCGCCAAGGCCGTGGACGCCGAGTTCGACGACGAGTACAACTACGGAATGTCCAAGCGCAAGGGCGCCTATCTGCCCTACCGCATGGCCCACCCGCAGCGCTACGTCCTGGACCCGGCAATCATCGGTACCGACGACGCCCAGAAGGCCAAGGACGCATGCAAGTATGGCGCCATCGACCTGGACATGGCCGAGGAGACCATCGACTTCCCCTGCGGCGCCGTGATCTGGGCAACCGGCTGGCGCCCCTACGACGCGGCCAAGATCCAACCCTACGGCTATGACCGTATCGCCAACGTCGTCACCAGCGTCGAATTCGAGCGCATGGCCGACCCGACCGGGCCCACAGGCGGCAAGCTGGTGCGCCCCTCCGACGGCAAGGAGGCCAAGAAGGTCGCCTTCATCCAGTGCGCCGGCTCCCGCGACCGAAACTACCTGATGCACTGCTCGCGCATCTGCTGCATGGCCTCGCTCAAGCAGTGCACCTACGTGGCCGACGCTTGGGGCGAGGACGCGGACATCAGTGTCTACTACATCGACATCCGCGCCATCGACCGCCTCGAGGACTTCTACGAAAAGGTCAAGAAGATCGAGCAGGTCAAGTTCATCAAGTCCAAGCCCGCCGCGGTGGTGGCCGATAAGGAAGGCAACCCGGTGGTCCACGGCGTGGACACCGAGGGCTACAGGCGTTTCGAGGACACCCAAGACCTGGTGGTCCTGGCCATCGGCATGGAGCCGTCCGTGGACAAGGACAGCTTCCCGGTGGACATCGTCATCAACCGCGAGGGCTTCATCGAGGCGGCACCTGAGAACGGCGGCGTATTCGCCGCCGGCAGCGCCTCGG
Organism: uncultured Gammaproteobacteria bacterium; assembly: GCA_942492625.1. Taxonomy (GTDB): domain Bacteria; phylum Pseudomonadota; class Gammaproteobacteria; order Chromatiales; family Chromatiaceae; genus Thiosymbion. Next base: position 89,167 of record CALOFM010000016.1, read on the forward strand.
ACGCACTCGACGTGAACCGCGCAGTCCAGCATGCCACCGGAGCGGCGCTACGCGCCATCCAGGTCGTCAACGGCGCTGCCGGAGTGGAGGGTTAAGAACATGGCAGACGAGAAGAAATTCGCCGGCTACGTATGCACCGGCTGCGGCATCGGCGAGCGCCTGGACGCCAGCCAGCTCGAAATGACCGCCAAGCGCGACGGCAAGATGGCCGAAGTCAAGCAGCACGAGATGCTGTGCTCGGCCGAGGGCGTCAAGATGATCCGCGACGACATCGACGCCGGGGCCACCCACGTCATGATCGCGGCCTGCGCGCGCCGCGCCAAGGTGGAGGCCTTCAACTTCACGGACGTGGCCATGTCCCGCGCCAACCTGCGCGAAGGGGTAATCTGGCTGCGTCCGGAGAGCGACGAGAACCAGGAGACCACGCAGGAGATGGCGGACGACTACATCCGTATGGCCTGCGCCGAGGTCAAATACATGACCAAGCCAACCCCGTCCGGCGAGCAGGAACTGAACAAGACCCTGCTCGTGGTAGGCGGCGGCGTCACCGGCATGACCTCCGCCATCGAGGCGGCCAAGGCCGGCTACCCGGTACATTTGGTAGCCGAGGAGGCCAAGCTCGGCGGCGTCTGGGCCGACCTCTACAAGCGTGTGCCCTTCCGCGCCGCGGCAGCCGATGTTCCCAACGGCAAGAACGTGGATCTGCCAAAGCCGGAAGACCCGGGTCTGGATGCCATGGCCGCGGAGATCGAGGCCAACGACAAGATCACCGTGCACCTGAGCGCCAAGATCACCAAGACCTCCGGGGCACCGGGCCGCTTCTCCGCGGACATCAGCACCGAGTCCGGCGGCACCATCACTGAGAACATCGGTGCCATCGTCCAGGCCAACGACTACAAGCCTTACGACGCCAACAAGCTGCCCGAGCTCGCATACGGCAAGACCCCGGACGTGGTCACCAACTTCGAGCTGGAGAAGCTGGCCAAGGAGGCCAACGGCGCCCCAATCAAGCGCCCGTCCGACGGCAAGGAAGTCAAATCCGTCGCCTTCATCCAGTGCGCCGGCCAGCGCTCCACCAAGGAAGGGCACCTGCCCTACTGCTCAGGCTTCTGCTGCACCGAGTCCATCAAGCAAGCCATGTACTTCAAGGAGCAGAACGAGGGCTGCGACGCCACCGTCCTGTTCGACGACCTGCGCACCCCCGGCGCCGCAGGCGAGGACTTCTACCGCTCGGGCCAGCAGGCCATGGTCACCTTCTCCAAGGGCGAGGCCACGGAGGTCGTCGCCAACGGTGAGCTCAAGGTCAAGTTCAAGGACCTGATCCTGAACGAAGACACCGAGATGGACTGCGACATGGTCGTCCTGGCAACCGGCCAGGTGCCGAACGTCGGCCCGGATCCCTACGCCCAGTTGGCCGTCGACGAGGCCGAGGACGAAGAGGAGAAGGCGAAGGCCCAAGCGCTCCTGGAGGGCGCCGGTCCGTCCATCCTCAACCTGGACTACCGTCAGGGCACCGACCTGCCGCAACTCAAGTACGGCTTCCTCGACTCTCACTTCATCTGTTTCCCCTACGAGACCCGCCGCACCGGCATCTACGCCGCCGGTCCCGTGCGCCGTCCCATGGACATGAAGCAGGCCATGGAAGACGCTGTCGGCGCGACCATGAAGGCCATCCAGGCCGCCGAGAATGCAGGTCTGGGCCGTGCCGCCCACCCGCGCGTCGGCGATCTCAGCTACCCGAGCTTCCGCAAGGAAGGCTGCACCCAATGCAAGCGCTGCACTGTGGAATGCCCCTTCGGCGCCATCAACGAGGACGAGAAGCGCTACCCGATGTTCAACGAGTCCCGTTGCCGACGCTGCGGAACCTGCATGGGCGCCTGCCCGGTACGCGTCATCTCCTTCGAGAACTACTCCATCGACACGGTCAATCAGCAGATCAAGAACGTGGACATGCCGGACGAGTTCGACGAGAAGCCGCGCATCCTGGCCCTGGCCTGCGAGAACGACGCCTATCCGGCCCTGGACATGGCCGCCCAGGCCGGCGAGGAGCTCACCCCCTGGGCCCGCGTCATCCCGGTGCGCTGCCTGGGCTCGGTGAGCCTGTCTTGGATCACGGATGCGCTCAACAGCGGCTTCGACGGCATCGTACTCATGGGCTGCCGCCGCGACGACGACTACCAGTGCCACTTCGTGCGCGGATCGGCCATCGCCGCCGAGCGCATGAGCAAGGTGGGCGACACCCTCCAGTCCCTGAACCTGGAGCCCGAGCGCGTGGCCGTCTACGAGGTGGCCATCACCGACATCAAGCGTGCGCCGCAGCTGATCAACGACATGGCAGAGACCGTGGAGAAGATCGGCATGAGCCCGTTCAAGTTCTAAACGGAGAAGAATCGATGACCGCGAACCAAGCGATGGTCGAGAAATATCGCAACAGCTTCCTCAAGGAAGTCGAGGCGAACGTCGAGGAAGGCGAGTGGGTGAAGATGTGCATGCAGTGCGGCGTGTGCTCCGGTTCCTGCCCGCTCGGCAAGTTCTGGGACCACCCGCCCCAGGAGATCTTCATGATGATCCGGGCCGGGCAGCGCGACGAGGTGCTGAGCTCCGAATCCATGTGGATGTGCACCTCCTGCTACAACTGCATCGTGCGCTGCCCGCGCGAGCTGCCCATCACCCACATCATGCACGGACTTGCCCACTACGCGAAGCGTCTCGGACTGGTGCCCGAGAATCAGCCCACGGCCAAGTTCTCTCAGATGTTTTGGGACAACCTGATGAAAAAGGGCCGGGTCAACGAGCTCAAGCTCGGACTGGCCCTGTATTTCATGAACGGCTTCGGCGAGGGTGTGAAGATCGCCATGGGCAAGCAAAAGCTGGGCATGAACATGATGAGGACCAAGCGCGCGAGCCCCATGGAATTGCTGGGCGGGCACTCGGTCAAAGACTTGAGCGGATTCCAGAAGGCCATCGCAAAGGCCCAGGAGCTGGAAGACGCCCGGATAGCGAAACACGGTGGTTGAGGAGAAGACACCAATGGCAACAAGAGAATACTCTTTCTACCCGGGGTGCTCTTCTCAGAAGGGTGCCTCGTCCTCCAACTACATGACCTCGGTGCAGACCATGTGCGAGGAGCTGGACATCCAGCTCAACGAGATCCCGGACTGGAACTGCTGCGCCGCCTCCATCGGCTATTCCGGCGGTGGCGAGCTCCCGAGGCTGACCCTCTCGGCGCGCAACATCGCCCTGTCCGAGGAGCACAGCCCCGGCCAGGAGATCGTCGCCACCTGCGCCGCCTGCTGGCTCTCCACCCGCGAGGCCGCCGAGCGCTTGGGCGAGAGCGAGGGCCTGATGGCCGAGGCCAACGAGGCCCTTGCAGAAGCCGGACTCAAACTCAAGAACGAGACACCTATCAAGCACATGGCAGAAGTGCTGATCGAGGACATCGGCTATGACGCCATCGGCGAGAAGGTCAAGAAGCCGCTCGAAGGCATCAAGATCGCCGGCTACGTCGGCTGTCAGACCAACCGTCCATTCGGCATCGCGGGCGAGTCCTACGAGAATCCCAAATACCTGGACAAGCTGGTGGACACCCTGGGCGGCGACTCCATCCCCGGCTACGAGAAGAAGGTGCAATGCTGCGGCGGCGCCCTGGCCTTCTCCGAGCCGGAAAAGTCCCAAGAGATGGTCAAGGGCATCATCGAGGCCGCCTACGACCACGGCGCGGACATGATCGTGACCCCCTGCCCCGTGTGCCAGATGAACGTGGAAGTGTACCAGGACGACATCAACGCCACCTACGGCACCAAGTTCAACATGCCGGTGGTCTACTACTCGACGCTTATGTCAGTCGCCTATGGACGCTCGGCCAAGGACGCGGCGCTGGATGCGCAGATTATTCCGGCAAAGAGGCTGGATGAGTTGGCTGGGAAGTAGCGTCGGATCGACCTTCTGATAGACCTAACAAGGCCCGCATCGGCGGGCCTTTTCCGTTATGCACCTCACCAACGAGGCCGAAACAATGCAATGGGCCGACGTCGTCGAGGATCCCAATCTCACCGACGGGGAGGCTTCGGCGCCGATTCTTGCACCCTCGTTTCCAGTGAATATCGAAGTCTGACGACAAAAGCCTGGACTCGGCGCCCCAGGAAACTGAAAGGGTGGGACAGATGTCAGGCGTAGGCTCAAATCAAGCTGGCGGAAGATCGTGGCCATGGAGTTCGGTCGAGACCATACATGGCCTGTCCCGGACATCCCTCTATCAGGTTCTGGACGACTGCGCCACGCTGCTAACCCGACTTCGACTATTCAGGCGTGATTCTCGCCGATTCAGCGGTGTTGACGCCGGCAAGGTGTTGTTTTCGTTGACGGCGGGTTGTCTAAGTCGGCTGTAGTGCCGACTTAGGTTGTTGAATGGTAGAGGAATTTTTCCGACACTATTGGCATGTTTCTGCGTGCCAAGAAGCGAATCAAAGACGGCAAAGAGCATCGTTACTGGAGCATTGTCGAAAACCGCCGGGTCGCCGATGGGCGCGTAGTGCAGCGTCAAGTGCTCTACCTCGGGGAGATCAACGATTCGCAGCAAGCGGCTTGGTGCCGGAGCATCGACGTGCTCGACGAGGATGAGAGTGCGTCGGCGCAAGTGGTGCTGTTCCCGGAAGACCGCCGAGCACCGCCGTTGGATTGCGATGTGGTACAGGTCAGACTCGGTGCCCTGAAGCTGCGGCGCCCGCGCCAGTGGGGTGGGTGTTGGCTGGCCTGCGAGCTGTGGAGGCAGTTGCAGCTCGATCGGTTCTGGCAGCCGCGCTTGCCCCCGAGCCGCAAGGGAACCCGTTGGTTGCATGTGCTCAAGACCCTGGCCTGTTATCGACTCATCGACCCGGGCAGCGAGTGGCGTCTGCACCGTCATTGGTACGACCACAGTGCCATGGGCGATCTGCTCGGGGAAGACTTCAGCGTCGCCCACAGCCATACACTCTACCGCTGTTTGGACAAGCTGCTGGTGCACAAGGAGGCGTTGTTCTCCTACTTGCAGGAGCGCTGGCGTTCCCTGTTCGATGCCCGCTTCGAGGTCCTGCTCTACGACCAGCACCTATTTCGAGTCCGACCCTCCCGGTGAGGGCAGCAAGCGCCGGTACGGCTACAGTCGCGACAAGAGGCCGGACTGCGTGCAGGTGGTCATCGCCTTGATCGTGACTCCGGACGGTTTTCCACTGGCCTACGAAGTCCTGCCGGGGAACACCAGCGACAATACAACGCTGGAGGATTTCCTGGCCAAGATCCAGGCCCAATATGGAAAGGCAGATCGGGTCTGGGTGATGGATCGGGGCATCCCCACCGAAGCAACCCTGGCGAGCATGCGCAAGGCCGATGTGCCGGTGCACTACCTGGTGGGCACCCCCAAGGGACGGCTGAGCAAGCTGGAGAAAGCCTTTCTCACCAAACCCCGGGCGCAGGTGCGCGAGAGCGTCGACGTCAAGCTTCTGGAGCAAGAAGGGGAGATCTACATCCTGGCACGCAGCCATGGGCGCATGCACAAGGAACGGGGCATGCGCCGGCGCCGGCTCAAGCGGCTATGGAAACGTCTCGCCGATCTGCAGCGCCAGAAGCTGACCCGCGACCAACTTTTGATCAAGCTCGGCGCCGCCAAGACCGAGGCCGGGCGTGCCTGGGGCCTGGTTGATATCCGCTTGCCCGATGTTGACCAACCGCTCAACGCACACACCTTCACCTTCGCGTTGAACCGCAAGAAGCTGCGTCAGGCACGCCGCCGCGAAGGTCGCTACCTACTACGCTCCAACCTCAGAGAGGTGGCGCCGGGCTTGCTGAGCCCCCACGGGCGGCGTTGGAGAAGTTCTCCGCCATGCAGATGGTCGACGTGCACCTGCCCACGACCGATGGGCGCACCCTGATTCTCAGCCGCTACACCGAGCCGGAGAACGACCAACAGCTCCTGCTGCAGCAACTGCGCCTGCAACTGCCCGAACAACCGCCACCGAGGATCACATCCGCGGATTCCGCCCGGAGCGCCTGACACCGACCTGTAGTGCCGACCTTTTGCTTGCGTGAACACGGAATCAATAGGTTACGCTGCTTTTTCGGGCGAATAGTCGAAGACGGGCTAATCCGGCCGCCAAGTCTTTTCCGTACAACCGGCTCGCTGCAACCATCTGATGGCGTATCGGCTGGACAAGCCCCGGGGGAAGCGAGGTAACCCGATCCTTCGCCCCTTTCCCGCTGCGAACGACGATCTGGCTGCGCTCGAAATCGATATCCTGGATGCGCAAATGCAAGCCTTCCAGTAACCGCAGTCCGGCCCCGTGCAGGAGGGTGGCAACGAGTTGGGGCGTTCCTTGGAGATGGGTGAACAGCGCTCCAATCTCGCTGCGGTCGAAGACGGTGGGTAGACGTTGGGGGCGCTTGGCAGGGACGATGTTCTCCAGAGCCAAGTCCTCGCGACCCAGAACCTGTTTGTAGAGGAGAACCAGCTCGCTTTCCTTGAGGTCTTCCGGATATTAGGCGGATGCTGCCGCATACACAATTCGCGAAGACCAGTGTCGAATCTTCCGTTTTGCGTTCAATCTCGTCTGATCGGCCGAGCCGCAGGGGGTCTGGTCTAGCTTCGCCGCATTTCCCTATTCGCGTTCATTCGCGGCTAAACATCCGAGCTCCGTTAATACATAAGCTCCGACCACCGCTTCTCCCTGATTATCCCTTCCTTGATCTCCCGCCAGGCATCGGGAGAGCCTGTCTGCTCGGCCATAACCTTGTCGAATACCTGCGCAATTTTGCCGAGACCGGCGAGAAAGACATAGGTGTTGGGCTGCTTGATGAGGCTCCAGACCTCTTGGGTGTTTTCCGTCAGCCCCTGCTCAAGGGCTTGCGAGGATGTGGTGAGTGAACCGGTCGCCAGCGCCTGGAAGGCGTTGAAGGTCCGTTTATCGTAGTAATCCGCCAGACTGGTGCCTGTTTCGTTCGCGTACATCAGGTCGAGGCCGCTGCGCCCGCCGTAGAACAGGCGCACCTGCCCCAACCAGTCGCCGCAGCGTTCGTAGATATGCTGCACAAAGGCACGAAAGGGGGCGACACCCGTGCCGGTTCCAACCATGACCAGGTTGCTGCGCTTGTCCAGGGGCATGATGAAGGGACTGCGGTAGGGACCGCTGATGGTGATGCGATCATCCGGCTTGGCGTCGCACAGATAGTTGGACGCGATACCCGGCATACGCTCGCCGCTGACCTCGTCCAGGTAAAAACAGCGCCGCACCAACATCTCCAGATCGATACCCTCGTCCAAGGGCAATGAGCGGGCGTTGGCGATGGAGTACCGGCGCAGGTGAAAGGGGTTGCCGAGGGGATGAGGGCCAGGGACGACCACTCCGATGCTCTGTCCCTCCTCGAACAAGAAGGCGGGGGCCTGCACCTGCAGGGTCAGGTGGCGCACCTCGTCGGTTCCATCTGGCGTGATGCGCTTGGTTTCCTTGAGGACCGCCTGTGTTGTAGGGCCGATTTCTCGAACCGACTCGCTCATCCTTCTTTGCTGCCTGCCTCGTCGCTGCCGGCGAGACCGGTCATCGTGCTTTGCAGGTTCCCCATGAATTGCTGCATCTGCTTGGACATGGCCGCTTGAAGGTCTGCCGCGAGCTGCACCTGCTCCGACATCGTGTTTCGCATCGTCGCGAAAAACTCTTCCAGCTGCTCAGGCGTGGGATTCGAGGTGCCCGCCGCAAATATCTGCATTTGCTCGCTCAAAATCCGCTGCACGCTCGCCGAAAACTCATCCACCTGATTGGACATGGGGTTTTTCATACCGGTGGAGATCATCTTCATCTGTTCACGGAAGATGTTCTGCATGCTAGAGGTGATGCTCTGCATCCGCTCCTCAACCGGATTATGGACCGTCTTGAGCATGTCGACCTGCAGCTTCATCGTGTTCTGCATGTGCTCAGCCATGGCCTTTTGCAGGCTCGCCGCAAATTCCTGCATCTGATTCGTCAAGGTGAAACTCATTTTCCTTCCTCTTAATACCGGACCATGCGCGCCACTATTTACGAGAAGGAAGCACGCATTAGCCGCCAACAATGGCAAGCAAAATACCCGCTGCGACGGCAGAGCCGATGACACCCGCCACGTTGGGCCCCATGGCGTGCATGAGCAGGAAGTTATGATGATCGGCTTCCAGACCCACCTTGTTCACCACCCGTGCCGCCATAGGTACGGCGGAGACCCCGGCCGCCCCGATCAGGGGATTCACCTCGCCACCGGAAAGGCGTTTCATGAGCTTGCCCATCAACACACCCGCGGCGGTACCTATGGAGAAGGCGACCGCGCCCAGTGCCAGAATCCCGAGGGTTTCGACGTTCAGGAACTTGTCCGCTTGGAGCTTTGAGCCGACCGCAAGGCCGAGGAAAATGGTCACGGCGTTGATGATCTCGTTCTGGGCCGCATGGCTCAGCCGGTCGACTACCCCGCACTCGCGCAAGAGGTTACCGAAGGTCAACATCCCGATCAGCGGGACCGCCGCCGGCAGGAGTAGCACTGTCATAAGCAGCACAGTGATCGGGAACAGGATCTTCTCCGTCTTGGACACCGGACGGAGCTGCTTCATCACGATCTTGCGCTCTTCCTCCGTGGTCAGCAGCTTCATGATCGGCGGCTGTATCAAGGGCACCAGCGCCATGTAGGAATAGGCGGCTACGGCAATGGCGCCGAGCAGATCCGGCGACAGGCGGGATGCTAAGAAGATGGCGGTGGGTCCGTCCGCTCCGCCGATGATCCCGATTGCCGACGCGTCTGCGAGATTGAAATCGAACCCTGGCACATAGTTCAGCGCCAAGGCACCAAGCAGCGTCACGAAGATGCCGAACTGAGCCGCCGCCCCCAGCAACAGGGTCTTCGGATTGGCGATCAGCGCGCCGAAATCGGTGAGTGCCCCGACCCCCATGAAGATGATGAGGGGGAACACACCGGTCTCGATACCCACGTGGTAGACCATCCCGAGCAGTCCGTCTTCGCCGGAAATCCCGGCCACCGGGACGTTCGTCAGTACCGCTCCGAAACCAATAGTGACCAGCAACAAGGGCTCGAAGTTCTTGACGATACCCAGGTACAGCAGCAAGAAACCCACGGCCAGCATGAGCAGTTGGCCCCACTCGAAGTTGGCCAAACCCGTCGACAGCCAGAGCTGTTGAAGACCTTCTAACATTTTGCTGCTCCTTGGCTCCTCAAGACAGGAACAGGAGGGTATGTCCCACCACAATCGCCTCGCCTTCCTTGACGGCGACCTGGCTCACGGTTCCGGCACGTGGAGCCCGTACCTCCGTTTCCATCTTCATCGCCTCCATCACGATGAGCACATCGCCTGATGCGACTTCCTGGCCCTCTTTGGCCACAATCTTGAAGATGTTGCCCGCAAGCGGTGAAGGCACCGGATCGCCAGAGCCCGGAGCGGTGATGGGCGCCGGCTTCTGTGGCGTGGTCATGGGCTGGACATCGCCGATGGCGCCACCCGGGTTCACCTGAACGTTGTAAGCGTTGCCGTTGACGATGACCTGGTAGTTCTCCGGGCCAGAAGGCGCGACTGCGAGCGGCGCCGCAACGGCTGCCGCTGGAGCAGCCGCAGGCTCCGCACTCGGAGGCGGCTCGAACGCCGCTGGATTGCGCCGGTTCTTGAGAAACTTGAGCCCGATCTGCGGGAACAAAGCGTAGGTGAGCACATCATCCACCACGTTGTCGGCCACCTCCACGTTGTTCTCTTTCGCGACCTTGTCGAACTCCACTGTGAGCCTGTCCATCTCCGGCTCAAGCAAATCCGCGGGCCGGCAGGTGATGGGCTCCTGCCCGTCTTCGAGCACCCGCTGTTGCAGCGCAGTATCGACAGGGGCGATGGTCAGACCGTATTCGCCCCTGAGAACCCCGGCGGTTTCTTTAGTGATGGTTTTGTAACGCTCGCCCATGAGCACGTTCAACACCGCCTGAGTGCCCACGATCTGAGAGGTCGGCGTAACCAGGGGTATGAAGCCCAGGTCCTTGCGCACGCGGGGAATCTCCTCGAGGACCTCGTCCAGCTTGTCAATACCGCCCTGCTCCTTGAGCTGACCCTCCATGTTGGTGAGCATGCCCCCGGGAACCTGGGCGACGAGGATACGGGAATCAATTCCCTTGAGGCTGCCTTCAAATTTAGCATATTTCTTTCGCACCTCGCGGAAATAGGCGGCGATCTCCTCCAGCAGCGGGATATTGAGACCGGTATTTCGATCAGTGTCTTCGAGAATCGCCACGACTGATTCGGTCGGCGAATGCCCGTAGGTCATGCTCATGGACGAGATGGACGTATCCACGATATCGATGCCGGCCTCCGCCGCCTTCATGATCGTGGACGTGCTCATCCCTGTGGTGGCGTGACATTGCATGGCGATCGGCACGCTGCATGCTTCCTTCAGCTTGGAGACCAGCTCTTCGGCGACGTAGGGCTTGAGCAAGCCCGCCATGTCCTTGATGCAGATCGAGTGACAGCCCATGTCTTCCAGGTGCTTTCCCAGATCCACCCACATGTCGGTGGTATGCACGGGGCTCACCGTATAGGACATGGCGCCCTGGGCATGCTTACCGACCTTTATGGTCGCTTTGACCGCCGTCTCGAAGTTGCGCAGGTCGTTCATGGCATCGAAGATGCGGAACACGTCCATCCCGTTAACCGCACAGCGCTCGACGAACTTCTCAACCACATCGTCTGCGTAGTGCCGATAGCCCAGGATATTCTGCGCCCGAAAGAGCATTTGCTGGGGCGTGTTGGGTATCGCTTTTTTCAGCCTGCGCAAGCGCTCCCAGGGGTCTTCGCCCAGATACCGAATACAGGCATCGAAGGTTGCACCGCCCCAGGTCTCCAGCGACCAGAACCCCACTTGATCCAGCTTCGGTGCGATCGGCAGCATGTCGTCTATGCGCATGCGTGTGGCCAGCAAAGACTGGTGCGCATCGCGCAGAACTACATCGGTAATGCCAAGTGGATTGCTCATGATTTTCCTGCCCAAGTAGTTATTATCGCCTGCCGTGGGACTGCCGATATCGATGAATTGCCGCACCGATCACGGACGTCAGCTCCTCGTCTGGCGCTCTCGGCCTCTCTGGAGGCAGCTCTACAGGCGGCGGTTCGCCCTCGATCCATTGGGCCAAACGAGACATGGCACCGATCACCAGCACCAACAGGCCGAGCAGCGAAAACACGACCAGCATCCCTAGGAGCATCAGGTCGCCGCCGGCAGCCAACATTTCGGCATTCGTCATCGTTTCTGTCATCCCTCCGATCCGTCCACTAGGGTTGCTGTTAGACCCTCACCCCTGACGCCTGCACCCGGTCGATCATAACCACCGCGCATTCGGGACTTTTGCGAACCCAGAGCCCCGCAAGGTGTCCCGTTAGTCGTAGAGATGCTCGGCCCAACGCCCGTCAAAATAGATTTCCCGTTTCCTGCGCATCCAAGCCTCTTTGGAGCCGGCGATGTGGGACAAGGCGGTATCCAGGGCTTCCGAGGCTTTCCGAAGCCCCGCTACATAGACGTAGGTATTCGGATTCTGCATCAGCTCCCACACCTCGGCGGCGTTCTCTTCGATCTTGTTACCCAATGCCGAAGGGTCATCGAACGCGGGACGTGAGCTCAACGCCTCGAATGCCTTGAAGGTCGCCTCGTCGTAGTAATGACTGATGTCGTCGTTCATGTCGTTCATGTAAAGCAGGTCCAGCCCGCTTTGGGCGCCATAGAACAGCCGGACCTTGCCCTTCCATTCGGCCTCTTCTTCAAAGATGTGCTTCAGGAAGGCCCTGAACGGCGCGATACCGGTACCGGTCCCCACCATCACCAGGTTGGCGGACGTATCGCGGGGTACGACGAAGTGCCGCCCGTAAGGCCCTGTGATCGAGACCTCGTTGCCTACCTTTGAGTCACAGAGGTAGTTCGAGCACTTGCCGGGATACTGCTCGCCGCTGACCTCATCGATATAAAAACAGCGGCGAACGCAGATGGCGATCTCCGTACCATGCCCTTGCTCGCCGCTGCGTGTGCTCGCAATGGAATACAACCGCATGTGCTGGTTGTTGCCAAACTCGTACGGCGGAGGTGCCAATACCCCGATACTCTGTCCCTCCACATAGACGAAGGACGCGGAAGGCACTCGCAAGACGATCTGACGGACCTCGTCATGGGCGCCTTCGGGCGTAATACGATCGGAAGAAAGAACGGCCGCCTTGTAGGGAGTGCTCGTGTCGTATGTCTTGGGTTGGATAAAGAAATCGTCGCTCATAACTTTTTAACCTCACTCCACGGCAACCGTGAACCAGGATCCGAAATGCGAAAGACCGATAGAACCAAGCCGGAGCTCATCCGCTAGTGTGCGCCTTCATCTTTGTCCGAGCTGCAATGCCCGCCTGCACAACCGCCGCAGCAGCCACCGGCACGCTCGCTATAGGCACCGAATTCCGGATGCCTGGCAGCGAAGAGACGCGCGATCTGCTGGACCGCGACCCAACCCACCATCACAATCAGAACGATACCGACGGCAAGGAGATAGGTACCCATCGTTAATGGGCTCCGAGTCCGGCGAAACCCATGAAGGTGAGGGACAACATCCCGGCCAACATGAAGCTCAGGGCCGCTCCCCGGCTGATGGCAGGCACATCGGCCAGGTCCATCCTCACACGCAAGCCGGCCATGAGCATGAGGGCCAAGGTGAAGCCAGCGCCGGCACCGATGCTATACACCAGGCTCTGAAGGAAGCTGTACTCCTTGAAGGTCTGGAACAGGGCCAATCCCAGGATGGCACAGTTGGTCGTAATCAACGGCAGAAAGATACCCAGGGCGCGAAAAAGGGTCGGACTGAGCTTTTTTACTATCAATTCGACCAACTGGACCGCGGAGGCAATGACGGCGATGTAGCAGATGAGCCGCAGGAACTCCAGCTCGAACTCCACCAGTAGCTCGTTGATCCCGTACGCGCACAGGGAGCTGACGAACATCACGAAGGTAGTTGCCAATCCCATGTTCCATGCTGTATCAAGCTTTCCGGAGACGCCGAGAAACGGGCACAGGCCGAGAAAGTACGCGAGCACGAAGTTGTTGATAATGAACGCGTTTAAGAATATGAAGCTCAGGTCATCAGGTTGCATGGATAGCCCCCTCTTCTTTCGCGGCTTTAAGCTTTAGCTGTTTACGCTCCTTCAACCAGGCGAACAGCAACAGCCAGGCTCCGGTAACGAAAAACCCTCCAGGCGGCAGGATCATGACCACCCAAGGTTGGTAGCCATCGCCGAACAGCGGAAATCCCAGCAGACTCCCACTACCCAGTATCTCCCTCACCGTACCCAGGCATAACAAAGCTAGAGTGAAACCGGCACCTATCCCAAGCGCATTGACCAGGGATTTGGTAACCCGGTGCTTGGATGCAAAGCTCTCCGCACGGCCAAGAATGACGCAGTTGGCCACAATGAGCTGGATGAACGCCCCCAAGGCGTTATAGAGCTCCAGGCTGAGGGCATGGATCGCATAGTCTACGATGGTGACGAAAGTGGCGATAATGATGATGTAGGATGCGATGCGAACCTGTTTGGGGATATAGTTACGCAACAAGGACACCAACAAGCTCGAGCCGAGAAGAACAAAGGTAGTCGCCAAACCCATACCGATGGCATTGAAGGTGGTGTTTGTGACGGCCAGAGCGGGACATAGACCCAGTAACATAACGAATACCGGGTTCTCCTCCCACAGCCCGCGCAGGAAGGTATCGGCGGTAATGGGCTTTTTTTCGTTGGGCAGGGCGGCCATTACTTGATTACCTCCGACTCGGGAGCTACTTCTGTTTCAGGGGGTGACTCTATCTCAGACAGGTGCTGTGCAATAAGGGGCACCATCGTGACGGTAGTCTCGTGTAGCCCTTTACCTATTGCCCTCGAGGTAATAGTCGCGCCTGAAATGGCGTCCACCTCCCAGGGTTGGGTTTTGGTCCCATGCTTCACTGTCTCGATGGGATGGGCCACACTGCTCTTGTCGGCCGTCAGCTCGACAGACAATGCTTCGAAATTGGCCATGAAGCCCGCGTTGCCTTCGACGGTCTTCTTGTCACCCATACCCGGGGTATCCGTGCTCTTCATGATGGTAAGGCCGACGATACACGCGCATCCCGGATCGTAGGCAAACAGGGTGCGCACCACATCCTGATACCCCTGGGCCGCACCCTGCAAGGCAATCCCAGCCAGCTTGCTGGAGCCTTCATAGACCGCGAAGAGATCGGCCTCACCGGACGCCGTCTCATCCAGACGCACCAGACCGTCGCCATCGAGCGCGAAGCTCACCCGCCTCGCCTTCTCCTGATCAATCCCCGGGATGACTCGAAAAACCGCCTGTTCCAAGGCCAAGCGTTCTTTCTCCTTGATGATCGGATCGGTGTACTGGTAAACGAGCACCACCGAGAGGCCGGCGAACATGGCGATAAGACCGAGCGTGCGGATCAACGCCACAGGGGATGGCATGGGTGGTGCCTGGGTGTGTGCCTCCGCGGTCATGACTTAAGCCTTCTTCTGCCTGCTGGTGCCGTAGACCCTGGGTTGGGTCCATGCGCTGATGAGGGGGGATGCTGCATTGCCAAACAGGATGGCGTACATGACACCCTCCGGCAGGCCTCCGAACAAGCGAATGATCACGGTGAGAAAACCGATGAGGAAACCGTAGACCCACACACCGGCCGGCGTTACCGGCGATGCCGTCATATCCGAAGCCATGAACATGGCGCCAAGCATCAGCCCACCGGACAACACCATGAAGGTCGGCGTGGGATAGGCTTGCGGATCGACCATGAAGAAGATCCCCGCCGTGACGAAGGTACCCAGGATCATGGCGGCCGGTATGCGCCAATCCATCATCTGGCGCACCGCTAGATAGGCACCGCAGACCAGGATCAGCAGGGCGGAGGTCTCACCGGCCGAGCCCGCGGTCATGCCCATCAACAGGTCCATGGAATCCGTGGCGACATGGGCCACTTCTCCATCGCCGAACTTCTGCAGCGCTAAGGGCGTGGCCCCGGTAAATCCGTCCAGGTCGAGGTCCTTGACCCATTGCCCCACCGGAACAGGCACTGCAAAGGGAAATGTCAGGGTGGAGGGTATGAGTTCGGTGAACCGGCCGGGGGCGAAGGCCGGCGTCCAGGTGGTGATCGCCACCGGGAAGGCCGCTTGGACAAAGGCCCTGCCCACCAGGGCGGGATTGAACACGTTAAAGCCGATGCCACCGAACATGACTTTGGCGAGCGCAATGCCGACGAACCCGGCCAAAGCCGCCATCCACAGAGGAAAGCCCGGCGGCAGGGTAAGGGCAAGCAGCATGCCGCTGATTACCGCGCTGTAGTCGCCTACCGTCGTGGGATTGTTGGACAGCCGGCAAAAGAGATGCTCCGTCCCGGCGCAGGCCAGGACCGCCACCAAAATCAGCAAGAAGGCACTGATCCCGAACTGATAGACGGCAAACGCGCACACCGGCAGCAGCGCGTAGACCACGTTGCGCATGATCTGGTCGACGCTCGCGACGCGGCGGATATGCGGCGAGGTGCGGACCTCCATCAAGTTTGCCTTATCTACCATGGGTCTACGCCGCTCTTGCGCTGTTCTCTCGGTTGATGGCCTTGGCAATGCGGAAATACTGCACCAGAGGGATCCCGGAGGGGCAAACGTAGCTGCAGCACCCGCACTCGAAACAATCGTTAAGATGGAAACCCGTCTGCATGGTCTCGTATTGACGCTTGCCGGCCAGCATACCCAGCTCCGCCGGATTGAGGTGAATCGGACAGGCTTGCACGCACTTCGCGCGCATTTGATGCAGGGCCACACCTTCTTCGGGATCTGGGCCGATTTCTCTTCCTCCGTAAGCACCAAGATCCCGGAAACGCCCTTGGTCACAGGGACGTCCAGCGCGGACACGGATACGCCCATCATGGGACCGCCGAGGATCAGCTGCCGGGCATCGCCGTGAAACCCGAGCTGCTCCAGCACGAACCGCAGGGGCGTGCCCAGCGCCACAAGGTAATTGCCCGGCTGCCCGATACCCGGGCCGGAAATGGTCACCACCCGCTCGATCAAGCCCTGGCTATGGGGCAGCAACGCCCCCAGCTGGGCGAGCGTGGCCACGTTGTAGACGCTCACCCCGACCGCTGCGGGAAAGCCGCCGCTGGGCACCTCCCGGTTCAGCAGGGCCTTGATCATCATCTTCTCCGCGCCCTGGGGGTATTTGGTCTTCATGACCCCGACGGTTACGGATCCGTCCGCGGGACAGGCATCGCGGAGCGCATGCGATGGCGTCCGGCTTGTTGTCCTCGACACCGATGACGGCCTTGCTGGCACCCACCGCCTTCATGGCGATCCGGATCCCGGCAAAGAGATCCATGGAGTACTCCAGCATGACCCGGTGATCGGTGGTGAGGTAGGGCTCGCACTCGCAGCCGTTCACCATCACGGTGTCCACCACCTGGCCCTTGGGCACCGTCATCTTGACATGGGTCGGGAAGCTCGCGCCGCCCAGACCCACCATACCCGTATCCTGAACGGCCCGGACGATATCCTCCGGCCCCATGCCGTCGACGTCTTGGGGCAAGTCGTACAACACGTCCTGACTGACACCGGAATGCAGCTCAAGCAGTATCGCTTCCGCCTTGGGTCCGCGGGCCGTGGGCATCAGCCCGATCTTCTTGACTACACCGGTGGCCGGCGCATGCAGGGGAACAGACATGAACCCATCCGCCTTGGCGATTGGCTCCCCACGCACCACTTCCTGACCCTCGTGAACGATGGGGACGGAGGGTTTTCCGAAGTGCTGCGACAGTGGGAGCACCATTTCCGGGGCGAAGGGCAGCCGGCGGATCTCCTTCGCATCCGTTGGCTCCTTGTACTCCCGTGGATGGACGCCGTGTGAGAAGGTCGCCTTCCCCAACCCGATCAGCTGCATCAGACCCATATCAGTTTGCTCTCGTTCGTTTTCTTAGAGCCCGTCGTCTTACTGGTACTTTTCCGCCCGCGCGATGAGCTTATCGAGTCCCTTCTCGCCGGCGTCCCAGGGCGTTCCCGGGTGGATGCAATCGGCGGGGCACTTCTCCGCCGAGCGCACGATATCCTTGTAGGGACCACCCTTGGGATTGATCACAACGGCCTTCTTCTCATCGTTGTAGGCGAAGATCTTCGGATTGATGTCGATACACTCATCGCAGGTCGTGCAGAGCGGCGCCTCGATCCACACCGGCTCGAAGCCTTCCGCCTCGGCCGCCGCCGGGGCCACGCCGCCCTCGGCAGCGGGGGCAGCACCCAATGCGGCCGCAAGCTCCGGCCCGCCGCCGCCACCGAGCATGGAGTAGAGACCCGTGGCGAGCTTCGAAGCGGTTTCGGCTCGCACCTGGTTGGCGATCGCCTCCGGGTCCACCTTGTCGATCAACCCGGCGATACCTTTGAGCGTCCTCCAGTTGCCGAGCCGCTCCTCTGTCGAGGCCACGAGCTCGGCGGCGCAGATGACGCGCATCAGGTGGTTCTTCTTGTCCACACCCCAGACGAAGGGATACATGCCTTCGCGGTCATCCTTGTCCATCTTCAGGAACTCGGCGATGGGCACCATGTTCTCGTTCCAGGTATCCCGCGGGGCCACGCGGAAGTGCTTGCGGAAACGGCCCTCGCTGAGCGCGAACTCGGCAAAGGTCATGGGCAATTCCATCGAATCCTCGTTGCCTTCCTCGTCCTCGAACTTGAGCGTATAAGTCGGCCAGTCGTCGTCGATGGCCGGATTGCCGTCAAGCGAAATGCACTCTTCCCAAGTCTCGCCGGCATCCGGGTCGAACACCACCAGGGGATAGGCCCGGGACTCCACCGCCAGCCTGCTCTGCATCTCGGAGGCGTCATCGGGGATCGCATGCTCCGGCTGACAGGGTGCGTAGATGTTCCACAGGGCCGGGTCGCCGCGAGTTGAGCCCGTCGATATAGCTTTCGATGAGATGCGTGTAGTGACTCGGGGCACCATTGACCGTGTAGGTGGTCCGGTGGGCCATGCTGATCAGGACCATCTCCTTGCGGATCTCTTCCTTTCCGTGCCAGGCCGACCCATAGGGCGCCATGTCGGAGACCTGGCCGATGAAGCCCGAGGTACAGGCCTGACCGCCGGTGTTGGAGTAGACCTGGGTGTCGACGACGAACACCTTGATCGGCATACCCGAGGCAATGGCCCGGGAAAGGTTCTGGAAGCCGATGTCGTACATGGCCCCATCACCGCCCACTGCCACCACCGGTGGGCAAAGCCGGAATTCCTCGTCGGTGAACTTGTTCCACTTGAAGTAGGCCAACTCTTCTTCCATCTGCGCGATGTCGTGCTTGCCTTCGAGCTCCATCTCGGCCATGCGGATGGCCTTGAAGCCATCGGCCATCTTTGCCATGTGTCCCTCGAAGATACCCATGGCAACCGACGGGGCATCTTGGAACAGGTGGCTGGTCCAGGGGAACGGGTAGGGATTGTAGGGGAACGTGGAGCCGTACACTGAGGTGCAACCCGTGGCGTTGATGAAGCCCAGGTCGGCGCGGCCGCGCTTGGTGGTGCCCTCGGTATAGCGCCACTTCAGGGTCTTGAGGTTGTCCAGGACCCGGGTGACCCATGCGAGCCATGCGGCATCGATCGGGGTGCCGGCCTTACCCCGGCTGAGCGATCCCGCGAGACTGGACAGTGTCAGGTTGATGTCCTTGTGCTCCTCGACGGCCCGTTGCACCGCTGCCACGTTGGCAATATCCATGGTATCGGCGAGCTTCAGCCGGATGTGCTGCTCCAGGCGCTCGATGAGGTCCGTAACCTTCTCCAGGTGCTTCTTCACCCGCGGCTGCAGGAGTGCCGTTACTGTCGCCGTGAACAGGTGCAACGAGGTCTTCTCGCCGCAGCCGTTGCAGGCGCCGTCGCCGGAGTCCATGGACCAGTAGGTCTTCTTGTCCAGGAGCATGGTCTCGAGCGCGCCGATCTTCTCATCCACGTCGTCGATGCGGATGAAATCGGGCGAGGTGGTGGGCAGATCCAGCCAGTAGGCCCAGTCATCCCGCAGCGTTTGTATCGCCTCCGGCGTTTGCTTCTCGATTACCAACGCATCATCGTCGCAGATGGTGACGCACTCCATGCAGCCTTTGCAGGTGTATGGGTTGATGGTGATGGAGAAGAGTCCACCGCTTCCTTTGGCCTTCTTTTCTTTGTTCTGGTAGTAAGGCGGCACCAGGGAGAACTTGAAGTCCCCCATGGCGTCGTTGAACCAGTCGAACTCCTGCTCCAAATGCGGCTTGGTCCCGGCGTCCAGATCCGACTCGGCTATGGTCTCGGCGATGGCCTGGGCAAGAAGGGGACGCGCATCGAGATTCGCACCCTCCGCGCTGGCCGCCACTGCGCGCAGCTTCTTCTCGGTGGTGCGGACCGCCTTGCGCAAGTACTTAACCTCGCGCCCCTTGCCTTCGATCCGCTTGACGGTGGTCTCGAACACATCCGAGACGGAGTTGACCAGACCCGGAATGGCGCTGTCGGGACAAATCGCAAAGCAGTCGCTGCAGGCCGTGCATTTCTCCGGATCCCACACGGGATACTCGAACCGGATCATGGTCATGTCCCGATACACGCCGGTGCTGGCGGGAATCAGGCTCAAGGCATTGAAGGGATCGGCCAGGTTCTGCTCGCCCTTACCCTTCTGATAGAAGTTACCCGTCCGTTCCCAGAACGCATGAACGTCCGTCTTCGGATCATCGCCCGACGGAAGGCGCCTGAGCATGATGGGCATGGCAGGCTCCTTCCGCATGCCGCCGCCCTCAGCGGAGGAAAGCACCCGCTTGTCGGTAATCTCGACTATCTCGTCGAAGCCACGCCGGATCACGCGCACGTTGTCTTCCACCACGCGGGCGCCCTTGCCGCCGAACTTGTCCTGCAGCTGATCCCTTATGGCCTGGAACAGCTTCTCTTCGGTGAAGCCGGCGACCTCCATGACCGGGGAAGCGGCGAAGAAGGCACCTTGGAAGGCGGCACCCTGCATGCGGATCTGCAGCTCCAGGTCCGTCGCCTCGGCGCGGGCGATCTTGAAGCCATCCAGGAAATAGATCCGGATGTCGTTGTCGATGATGAACTTCTGTGATTGCGGAGGAATGGTCTTCCAGACCTCCTCGGCGGTCTCCAACTCGCTTTGGATGATGAAAACGCCGCCCTTCTTCAGGCCGAACAGCGGGTTGGAGTGCCCGAACACGTTGGGGTCGGGGGAGAGAACCGCGTCCACATAATAATACTCGCAGTTCATCCGAATGGTTTCAGGGGCCGCCGACAAATAGTAGGTCGTCGGCTGGCCCTTCTTCTCCGACCCGTATTTCGGGTTGGCCTTGACTTCGTACCCGAGCAGGTCGAACAGGGTCATGGCCAGGTTCTTACCGGTGGTGATCGCGCCCCAGCCACCCACCGAATGCATGCGGACCGTGATCGCACCAGGCGGCATGAGATTCGGGTTCTCGCTACCGCGAATCGCGTAGTCTCTCACCCCCGGATACAGGTCCAAGATGTTCTGCTGGTGGATCTCCTCCTTGGGCGTAAAGGCCTTATCCCGGATGAAGTCAACGGACAGGTAGAAGAACTTCTTCCTCTTGCCGTCGGGGAGCATGTTCTCGATCGCGCCGATCAGGGCCTCCGGCTGCAGGTCGCGGCTGCCTAGGCCATAGGCCCCTGAGTAGATTGGCGATACGTCGCTCTGCGGCTTGGCGTAGGTTGGATAGGCGGGGTGGGGAATCTCCTCCTTGCGCCCGACGATCCCGTTCTCCACGCATTTCGCGATGGCGGCCCGGGTCTCGCGCATGATCGGCAGGTCCTCGGCCAGCGGCTGGTCGGTGCGCTCCAGAACGGCCACCCCTTTGCGTCCGCGTACAATCTCGCTGATCAGCGCGCCGGGGAAGGGGCGCCACATGACGACGTTCACCACGCCAACCTTGAGCCTGCGCGTCTCGCGCAAATAATCCGCCACCGCCTCGGCCTGCACCAGCATGCTGCCCATGCCGACGATCAGGTAATCGGCATCCTCGACCCGGTAGGTCATCACGCGATTGTAGCGGCGTCCCGTGAGCTCGTAGTACTCGTCCATGCACTGGTCGGTGATGGCCGGGATATGCTCGAAGAAGAAGGGGCGCTGAGCGGCCACGGCCTGCATGTAGCCGTCCTGGTTCTGCACACAGCCGGAGGTGGCGGGGTTGTCCACATCCCACACCAGCGGGACACGGCGGCGTTTCTCGCCGTACAGCATCCGCTGGGCCGGTGTCGGACAATCGATCAGGTCGTCGGGCCTGCCCAGGTACTCGGCGATGAGCTCGCGTTCCGGGATATCCACGGACTCGATCACATGGGTGGTCAGGAAGCCGTCCTGCCCCACCGCCCCGGGCGTGAGGGAAAGCTCCGCGATCTTTCGGGAGATGACGTTCAGGTCCGCTGCCTGTTGGGCGCTGTCTCCCAGGACCTGAAAGAAGCCTACGTCGTCGATGGCGAAGTAGTCGTCGTGGGCGGCATGCACATTGAGGCTGGTCTTGGTGATGGCGCGGCAGCCGATGTTCAGGATATAGGGAAGGCGCTTGCCCACGGCGCCGTAAAGGGATTCGTGCATGTAGACGATGCCCTGGCCCGAGGAGAAGTTGGTCGCCCGCAGCCCGGACATGGACATGCCGGCGGTCACGCTGGCGGCGGCATGCTCGCCCTCGGGCTCGATAAAGATCAGCGGCCGGCCGGAGACGTTTCTGTGGCCCTTTGCGGTTTCCTCCGCCCAATACTCTCCCATCTGGGTAGACGGGGTGATGGGATAGGCACCGGCAGCATCGCTCGCCTCCCGCTCGCACATGATCACGGCGCCGTTGCCGTCCATGGACATGCGGATACCGGGATATTTGAACTGTTTGTCCTGCTGCTTCTTCATCATGACCAAAACTCTCTCGTTACCCGTTAGCTATAGACTGCCGTCGAAATGGAAGGCCTTCAGGAGTCCCTGGCCCTCTGCGTTAGTTCACTGGAATCCGACCCCGCCTATCCCCTCGGTAAGGGCTCCATGCGGAGGATCTTCTTGGCGCCGCCACCCTTAACCGTTTTTTGATCCTCCATCCACACGATGGCACCCGTGGGACATCGCTCGATGGCGACCTTTGATGCAAGGTCGTTTTTGGAGTAATCGACCACCGCCAGATTGTCCTTGATTTCGATCAGCCCCTCCGGCGCATCCACCACACAGCGCGCACAGGCGGTACAAGCAACCTCGCAGTCATGCTCCGCTTCGTCGCCCTCGGAAAGACTCTTGCACGCCACCCAAAGATTGTGCGTAACGGGCTGGATCTCGAACAGATCCTTGGGACAGACCTCGACGCAATCGTTGCAGGCCACACAGTTGTCCTCGCTGACGATGGGCAGGCCATACTTGTTCATGTGGATGGCGTCGAATTCGCACACGTCTTCGCAATCGCCCAGGCCCAAGCATCCCCAAGTGCATCCCTTGCCGCCCCCTGACGCCACTGCGGCGGCACGGCAGGACTTCAGGCCCGAGTACTCCGCGCGGAAAAAGGCTACATGCGCCCCCCCGGCACAGGCCAGGCGTGCGACACGTTTGACGTGGTCGCCCAACTCCACGCCCAGGAAGCCAGCGATCGCCTCTGTCATGTCCTTGGAGTTCGGCGTGCACAGGGCCGGATCAGTCTCTCCTTTCACCAGTGCCTCGGCGAAAGGCCGACAGCCGGGCTTGCCGCAGGCGCCGCAATTGGCGTGGGGGAGCATCTCCTCCACATCGTCGATTCGGGGATCCTCGTAGACGTACAGCTTTCGGCTTGCCACCGCCAGGATGGCAGCCAAGATAACGCCCAACGCCAACATGAACCCTGCTGCGGCGGCGATGCTCATCGATGTCACTTGATCAGGCTCCTGCCTATCCGACTAGCGACGCTGTCGAATCGCGCCGCGCCGACGACCAAGAGAACGGCCGGAGAAACAGGCCGGGTGCGGACAAGAAAGAGACGGCGGTGGCGTTCGTTTCCATGCGCGAGGGAAACCTCAGCGGCTGAAATCAAATACGGAGTGCGGTTACTGTCGGCCTTTTATTTTCAATCTGTTAGGCCGCACG
Organism: uncultured Gammaproteobacteria bacterium; assembly: GCA_942492625.1. Taxonomy (GTDB): domain Bacteria; phylum Pseudomonadota; class Gammaproteobacteria; order Chromatiales; family Chromatiaceae; genus Thiosymbion. The sequence goes on from CALOFM010000016.1 coordinate 112,318, forward strand.
ATACATTTTTCTAATGAGGCGGTGGCGAGTAAACGCCGTACGGATACCCCACAAATCTCGATTGAGTATAACGCGGGGTCTGAAAGGTACGTTTGACCTGGCTCAACGCGCAAGGTAATCGCCGATTTTCAGCTTACCGGCACGGCCGCGGTGCGACGTAAGACCTCAGTGTGGCAGGTGCTTCGACAGTTCCCGCACAGGGCTTCGCCCCCGGGCGGGTATGTCTCGCCCCTTCGGGGCTGGAGATCGGCCTGCAGACTAGCCGCGTATCTCTACGCCAATGTCCTCGAGATGCGCCTTGACGGCCGATATGGGGACCTCACGGCGGTGAAAGATGCCGGCGGCAAGTGCCGCCTCCACGTCCGTTGCCTCGAAGACCTCGGCGAAGTGCTCGACCTTCCCCGCCCCGCTGGAGGCGATGACGGGAATGCTCACGGCATCACTGACCGCAGATATCAGCTCCAGGTCGAAGCCAGCGCCCGTTCCGTCCCGGTCGATGGAGTTCAACAGGATCTCGCCGGCGCCCAGCAGCTCGCACACCCGCGCCAGCTCAACCGCGTCCAGGTCCCTGCCCTCGCGCCCACCCTTCACCGTGCACTGAAACCAGCAATACTGCTCGCCGTTCGGGCCCGGGCGCTCGGTACGCACCGTGTGATGGCGGGTCTGCTCGGGCGAACCGACGTAGACCCGGCGCGGATCGACCGAGATGACCACCGCTTGATTGCCATAGACCCGGGCGATCTGCTCGATGGAGCTGTCGCCGGACGGGCCTCCCGACTCCAGGTACCGCTCCACGGCAAGCACTGCATCGCTGCCGATGGATACCTTGTCCGCGCCGGAACGAAAGTAGGCCGAGGCCACGTCGAGCGCCGAGTAATGACGACCGTCCGCGTCCGTGAACGCGCGAATGCCCCCACCGATGGTCAGGGGCACGAACACCTTCTCGGATGTGCGCTCCAAGACCTCCAGCATGGGTTGGTCCTGCAGAGGAAAGTCACGAAAGGCGGTGATGTTGAGGAACGTGATCTCGTCCGCCCCCTCCTCGTAATAACGCCGGGCCAGGTCCACCGGCTTACCCAGATTGCGGACCTGTCCCTCCTCGCGGACGTCGTACTGATCGCCCTTGGTGACCACCAAATCGCCGGCATCGTTGGCGCGCACGTCCAGACAGGCGATGATGCGCTTGGCCAGCCGGGTCTCACCGTCTGCGCGCGCCCACTCGCCGGCCGCCGGAACGGAAGAACCCGACAGGAATCTCTCCAACAGGCGCAGACCTGCCTCTGCGCTCTTCTCGGGGTGAAATTGAACCGCGGCCACCCCGCCCTTCTGCACCGCGCTCAGGAGCTCGCAGCCATAGTCGGAGCAGGCCAGCACCCAATCGGAGTTGGAGGGCTCGGGCACGGCATGGTAGGAGTGCACGAAGTAGAGCTTTTCACCTTGGTACCCGGCGAATAGGGGAGACTCCCGCAAGAGCCGAACCCCGTTCCAGCCCATGTGGGGAACCGACAGCCTGCCGGCCGGGAAACGGCGGACCTTGCCCGGAATGAGCCCGAGACCCGCGACACCGGGCGACTCCTCGCTGCCTTCGAACAGGCACTGCAGTCCGATGCAGATTCCCAGGAACGGCCTGCCCGCACTCAGATACTCCTTCAGCGGCTCGGCATAGCCCAGCGAATGAAGACGCTGCATGGCCGCCCCGAAGGCGCCTACTCCGGGAAAGATCAGGCGCTCCGCCTTCAAGATCTCCTGCGGCCTGGATATATCCGTGATCTCAAAGCCGAGCCTGCGGATGGCGTTGCGGAGACTGCGCACATTGCCGGCACCGTAATCGAGAAGAGAGATCATGACCCTACAACCTGTCGGATTGGGGAAACGCGCATTTTAAACGAACATCCCCTTCTGGATGCGGCCGGTTGCCCCCCGGTGGATACGGTCCAGCGTCTCACCGTCGGCGTTCACAAGCTGGATTTCCAGGGGCATCCTGCCAACGGCATGGGTAGCGCAGGACAGGCAGGGATCGTACGCGCGGATGGCGACCTCGATTTGATTGAGCAGGGGCTCGGTCAGCTCTTTTCCGTCCAGGTAGGTACTTGCCACCTGGCGAATGGACTCGTTCATGGATTGGTTGTTGCTGGTGGTGGAGACGATCAGATTGGCCCTGGTCACGAGTCCATCCCCATCGATTTCGTAATGATGGAACAGGGTGCCACGGGGCGCCTCCAAGACGCCGATGCCCTTCTCCCGCATCCCACCTCGCACACGCAAGTCGTCACCGAGCAGATCAGGGTCGTCCAGCGAGCCTCTGATGGCCTCGGCGCAATAGAGCAGCTCGATGAGGCGCGCCCAATGGTTCGCCAGCGCCGCATGCAGCGGCCGGCCCTCCCCCGCCGCCTTGAAGTCCTGGCGCTCCTGCTCGGCCAGCGGCATGTCGAAGCGGCCACAGTTGTTGACCCGAGCCAGCGGGCCCACGCGGTACCAGCCGTCCTCGGGCCCGAGATCGGCGATGAAGGGAAACTTCATGTAGGACCATGGCTTGATCTCCTCTTTCAGGAGGCGCTCGTAGTCGCGGTAATCCAGGTGATCGAAAATGGTTTCTCCATCTGCATCCTTGAGGCGAAGACCACCATGGTAAATCTCGAACGCCCCGTCGGCCCGGACCATGCTGAGGGTGCTCGACTCCACCTTGCCAAAGCTGTAGTGGTAGTCCGGGTTCCGCAGGAAGATCCTTTTCATGAGCTGGACCGCCTCCTCGGCCCATTGGATCATCAGGTCGATATCCTTGAGCAGGTAGTCCCGCTCGTCCACATTCAGGGACTTGTTGACCCCTCCCGGGATGGCGCCTGTTCCGTGAATGCGCCTCCCGGCCGTGACACGGATGACCTCCTGGCCGTACTTGCGCAGCAACACCCCGCGCTTGGCGATCTGCGGACGGTCCCTGATCAGGCCCAAAATGTTGCGGTGCGCCACCGCATCGTCGAAGCCGAACAGCAGATCCGGGGACGACAAATGGAAAAAATGCAGGGCGTGGGATTGCAGCGTCTGACCCAGGTGCATGAGCCGGCGCACCTTCTCCGCCGTCGGGGTGAGCAGGTCCACGCCCACCAGCTGGTCAGTGGCCTTGGCCGCAGCAAGGTGGTGACTGACCGGGCAGATGCCGCACAGGCGCTGCACGAGCACCGGCAGCTCCCAATATGGCCGGCCCTGGATGAACTTCTCGAAGCCGCGGAGCTCGACGATATGCAGCCGCGTCTGGTGGATGCGGTTGTCCTCGTCCAGCAGCAGAGTGACCTTACCGTGCCCCTCCACCCGGGTGAGGGGCTCGATGACCACGCGCCTGAGCCCCTCGGGATCGGCGGCGGTTTCCAGTGGGTTGGCCATATCGATATCCCTCCGGCAACAGGGGAAACAGGCTCAAAGCATGATCAGGCCCGCAGCGACTTTGCGGCCCTCAGCCATCAGGATGTTGTAGGTGCGGCACGCAGCTCCGGTGTCCATGATCTCCACGCCGAGGCCCCGCTGCATCGCGGCGAGATAGGCCCGCGGATCCGGGAAGACCTGGCGCTCTCCAGTGCCGACGATGATGACCTGAGGGTCGAGCTTGACCAGGTCCTCGAAATGCTCCGCAGTCAGGTCTGCCGCAGACTCGGGGCCCCAACCGGTGAGGACGCGCTCCGGGCTGACGATCAGGCCCTGAGCGTAGATCCGCCCATCGATGATGATTCGGCCCCGCTCGTAGCCCTGAATCAGGTGACCGTCGTCGGTGTCGGCTTCGGCGAACTTCATGCCGGCAACATACCCGATGGCCGGAATGCGGACAAGGCGGCGGCTCGCATTTGAATCTTGGACTCCTGGCAGTACACTCTTTCATTTTCGCCCATCCATCCGTCGTGAGGTTTCCGTCGTCGTGCCCCATCAGGAATTCCCCCGCATCAAACGCCTGCCACCTTATGTCTTTAACATCGTCAATCAGCTGAAGGCGGAGGCACGGGCGCGCGGCGAGGACATCATCGATTTCGGCATGGGGAATCCGGATCAGCCCACGCCCCGGCACATCGTAGACAAGCTGGTAGAAGTGGCCAAGCGCAAAACCACCCACAGGTACTCTGTCTCCCGCGGCATCCCGCGCCTGCGCCGCGCCATCTGCAACTGGTACCAAACCCGCTACGACGTGAGCCTGGACCCCGACAGCCAGGCCATCGTTACAATCGGCTCCAAGGAGGGTCTGGCCCATCTCGCTTTGGCGACCATGGGTGCCGGAGATACGGTACTGGTGCCCAATCCGGCCTATCCGATCCACCCCTACGGCTTCATCATCGCCGGAGCGGACGTCCGCCACGTTCGCATGGTCCCGGGGGTGGATTTTTTCGAGGAGCTGCGCAAGGCGATCCAGGATTCCTGGCCCAAGCCCAAGATGCTGGTACTGAACTTTCCGGGCAATCCAACCACCCATTGCGTAGAGCTGGAGTTCTTCGAGGAAATCGTCGCCACCGCCCGCGAGTACGGAATCTGGGTGGTCCACGATCTGGCGTATGCCGATATCGTGTTCGACGGCTACAAGGCACCCTCGATCCTGCAGGTGCCGGGTGCCGAGGAGGTTGCGGTGGAATCCTTCTCCCTTTCGAAGAGCTATAACATGCCCGGCTGGCGCATCGGCTTCATGTGCGGCAACCGGGAACTGATCGCCGCCCTGGCACGCATCAAGTCCTACCTAGACTACGGCACCTTCACCCCCATCCAAGTAGCGGCCATCGCCGCCTTGGAAGGCCCTCAGGACTGCGTGGCCGAGATCCGCGATCGCTATCAGAGCCGGCGGGACGTCCTGTGCGACGGCCTCAAGGCAGCCGGTTGGGCCATCGAGAAGCCCAAGGCGACCATGTTCGTGTGGGCACGCATCCCGGACAAGTGCCAAGAGCAGTTACGCGAACAGCAGGGCGACTCGGAAGGCAGCTCCGTATCTCTCGCGTTTGCCAAGAAGCTACTGGCCGAGGCCAAGGTCGCCGTCTCACCGGGCATCGGCTTCGGCCAGTACGGGGACGACCACGTGCGCTTTGGCCTGATAGAGAACGAGCACCGCACCCGTCAGGCCGTCCGCGGCATTCGTGACCTGTTGCGTCGCGACGCCTGCGTGCGCTGAAGATATCGAGAGTCATCAATGAGGAAAGTCGAATGGATCCGGTGAACATCGGGTTGTTGGGAATGGGCACCGTCGGCGGCGGCACGGTTTCGGTTCTGAGCGGAAACGCGCGGGAGATCGCCCGCCGCGCAGGACGAGGAATCCGCATCGCCCACGCGGCCGCACGCGCGTACGATCCGACCGCAATCAACGGCCTGGACCAAATCGGGCGTATTTCTGAAGATGCCTTCGCCGTGGTGGAAGACCCGCAGATCGACATCGTCATAGAGCTCATCGGGGGCTACTCCCCGGCGAAGGAGCTGGTGCTCAAGGCCATTGAGAACGGCAAGCACGTCGTCACCGCCAACAAGGCCCTGATCGCCCTGCACGGCAACGAGATCTTCGCCGCCGCACGGGAGCGCGGCGTCATGGTGGCCTTCGAGGCCGCGGTGGCCGGCGGAATCCCCATCATCAAGGCCCTCCGCGAGGGGCTGGCGGCAAACCATATCGAATGGATCGCCGGCATCATCAACGGCACCGGCAACTACATTTTGACCGAGATGCGGGACAAGGGCCGCGACTTCGCAGACGTGCTCGCGGAGGCACAGGGTCTGGGCTATGCGGAGGCGGACCCGACCTTCGACGTAGAGGGGATCGATGCGGCCCACAAGCTGACCATCCTCGGATCGCTGGCCTTCGGTATCCCGCTGCAGTTCGACAAGACCTACACCGAGGGCATCTCAAAAATCGAGACCCAGGACGTGTCCTACGCTGCGGACCTGGGTTACCGCATCAAGCACTTGGGCATCGCCCGCAAGACCGGCGACGGTATCGAGATGCGGGTGCACCCCACGCTCATCCCCCATCGCCGGCTGATCGCCAACGTCAACGGCGTCATGAATGCGGTCCTGGTCAAGGGCGACGCCGTGGGCCCGACCCTCTACTACGGTGCCGGGGCCGGCTCTTTGCCCACTGCCTCGGCCGTCGTAGCGGACGTAGTGGACGTTACCCGCGCGCTGACAACCGACCCCAACAACCGGGTACCGCATCTCGCCTTCCAGCCCGACGAACTCTCGGACATGCCCCTGCTGCCCATGGAACAGGTCGAGACCGCCTACTACCTGCGCATTACCGCGCTGGACCAACCCGGCGTCATGGCCCGCATCGCCGGCATCCTGGGCGAGGAAGAGATCAGCATCGAGGCCATCGTGCAGAAGGAGCCGGAGGAAGGAGACACCCAGGTGCCGCTCATCATGCTCAGTCACAGAGTCCTGGAAGGACGCATGAATCAGGCCATTGCGCGGATCGAGGCCCTGGATTCGGTCAAGGGCGAGGTGGTTCGCATCCGGGTGGAGCATTTGGCGGGCTGAGAGTTGCCTGTACGTCGCGCTCCGGTCCGACTTCCAAAGCCTGTGGGTCAGACTTCAGTCCGACTTCCGACGCCCTGTCAGGCTGAAGCCCGACCCACACAGGAGAAACCAAGTCCGCACCGAGAAGGGTCTCCGGATCCAGATCCATGGTAGCGATCGGCCGCATAGACCTGCTGATCCCCGGCCTGCTCGGCCCGATACCGGTGCTGCCCGGGGATCTGCCGGACCTACCCTCTTTATCCCGGCTCCTGGGAAAGGCCGACAGCCGTCAAGGCGCCGGCACGGATATCATCAGCGTCCTGTTCGAGCGCTTCGGAATGGATCTCGCCCCGGACCGGGACCCGCCGAGCGCTGCCTTCAGCCGTCTAGCCGACAGATCGGACACTCCGAGCGCGGCTTACTGGCTCCACGCAGACCCCGTGCACCTGCGCCCGGATCGTGACCGGCTGTTGCTCTTCGACTCCCGCCATCTCGGCCTGGAGCAGCAGGAGACCGACTCCCTGATCGAGCTCTTCAACGGCCACTTCGCCGCAGACGGCCTGAACCTGGAGGCACCCTCCCGCGCACGCTGGTACCTGCGCCTGGAGCAGCCCCCCGGCATCCGTACCCGCCCGCTCGCCGACGTCGTCGGGCGCGACATCGGACGGTCCTATCTAGGGGGGGACGAAGCGAAGCAATGGATGCGATGGCTCAACGAGGCGCAGATGCTCTTCCACCATTCGGACGTGAACCGGCAAAGGGAGCTCACCGGGCGGCCCGGGGTGAGCGGTATCTGGCCCTGGGGTGGCGGCTCGCTTCCCGCGGCCATGCCCCGGCCCCGATACCGGTCGGTCTTCGCCGACGCCCCCCTCGCGGTTGGTCTGGGTATCGCCACCGGTGCCCAAACCCATCGGCTACCCCGGGACCCGTGCGAGTTACCGGGCGAAGGACGGACGGAACCGGCACTGCTGCTCTGGGATGCCCTCTGGCCCGCGGTGCTGGACGCAGACGCCGACACCTGGATTCGGGAGCTATCGCGGCTGGATGACTGGATCCCCGGGCTGGTCAATCGGCTCAAAGCCGGCGGGCTCGCGCAGATCGACCTCTTTCCCTGCGACGGAACGTGCCTTGCGGTTAAGCGCAGCGCCCTGCGGCGGTTCTGGCGCCGCTCGGTGGACATTGGCGGGCAGATACAAAGGACGCCGACGGGTTGAGGCGATCTCTGCCAGAACACATACCTCTTCGGCAATCGCTTAACGCCGACCGGGACCGCGAGCCCGCAGCTACCGGGCGATGGTCAGGATCTTCCAGGTCCCGTCGACCTTGCAGAAATCCACGCTGGAGGTGGCGCTTCCCCGGGTTGCCTTAATGGCCAAGCTGACGACACTGAGCCGGCGGCAATCGCGCCCGTCCCGGGTGAAGCTGCGGACAGGCGTCAGGGTCCCGGAGCTTCCGGTTTGCTCGTTGCTCCAGCTGACGGCTTCCCCATCCGCGGAATTGTCCAGGGCCTGGTCCGCGGCATCGCTCATCATCTTGAGGTCCGCGTCGTTGAAGAAACGGATCGGCGCCTGGTCGAGAAAGGTGAGATCCAGGGCTTGGACCAGCGCCGGTGCAGCGAAGGCAGAGAGGGCGAACAGGGTGGCCGTGAGGGTTCTCTTGATGCGCATGATGGGGTCCCTTGGAGGCTTAAAAGCGTGCGGCCGATTATAGTTCAACGCCGCTTTTCGCGGCGGATCATCGGCCGATGCTCATAAGCCTGGCGTTCAAAAGGCGCAGGGCGTCTTGCGTATCCAGGGAGATGATGTAGCCCCGTTTGCCCCCGTTGATGTAGATCCTGGGAAGCTCGGAGATGGCGCGCTCGCAGCACAGGGGCATGGCGCGCCGCGTCCCGAACGGCGATGTACCCCCGATCTGATAGCCCGAGTGGCGGTAGGCGGTCTTTGGATCGCAGGGGCGGATCTGCTTGACGCCCAGCTCTCGTGCCAGGGCCTTCGTGGAGACCTCCCGGTCGCCGTGCATGAGCACGATCATGGGATTCGCGGCCTCGTCTTCCATGATCAGGGTCTTGATCACAAGGTGCTCATCGACACCCAGCTCTGCGGCGAACCGGGCCGTGCCCCCGCCCTGCACGTACTCGTAAGGATGGTCCTTGAAGGAGATTCCCGCCTTGCGCAGCACCCGAACTGCTCGGGTAACGGGTCCTTTCTTCGCCGCCATAAGCCTCAATCCTCCCGCCGCCAAACCAAGGTCCGGTTGTTCACGGGCATTTCGTGGTCCCGTACCAGGATCAACCCCCTCTCCCTGGCCAGGTCGTCGAGGCGCTCGAAATCCTTGATCCCGCTACGGGGGTCCCGGGCCTTCAGCCAGCCGTCGAAGCGGGCGTTGCTCTCGCAGGTGAAGGCCCCCGCGTAGTTGAAGGGCCCGTAGAGGGCGAAGGTTCCACCAGGGACCAATACCCGCGGGACACCGCGGAACATCGCCGCCACCTTGCTCTCGGACATGATATGCGCGCTGTTGGCGCTGAAGACCGCGTCGAAGCGGCCCTGCGGCCAGGGACCGGTCACGTCCAGGATCAGCGGCGGCGGCAGGTTGGGCAGCCCGGCATCGTCGAGCCACAGCCGTATTCCCGGCAGGTTCTCGCCCACATCGCTCGATTGCCAGATGAGATGCGGAAAAGCGGCCGCGAAGTAGACCGCGTGTTGTCCGGTGCCGCTGCCGATCTCCAGGAGAGACTTGGCCGCGCCCAGGTGTTGGGAAAGAACTTCACGCAGGGGCGCCCGGTTCTCGTCACAGGCTTGGGAGTACGGCTTGTCTGCGTTGGTCATCTGCGTCCCCGTAAAAATCCGAAAACTGTATGCCCCGTGTTCTCCATTGCGAAAACTCCGCGGCGGTTTCGCCGGGTAATCCGCTATCATCTGCAGTCAGGGCGGAGTCGACCCCGCAAGGGAGCCCAACCAACCGGAGATCGAATTCGACAGAGCGGCGAACTGCGAATCATGCGAATGCTTCCTTTCAGCCTGACCAGCTTCTTGAAGTACCTGATCGGCGTCCTGCTGCTCCAGGGCGTAACCGTACTGCTGGTGATCACCGCCTTCAAGACCGACCTGGAGAAGACCGGTCTGCTGTTTGCGCTGCTCAACCTGGCCATCGGCGCACTGACCGCCTTGTGGTTCACCTCCATGGCCGAGGGCACGCGCAAACAAGCCCTCGCGCGGGCAAAGGAATCCTTCGCCAAGGAGCGCGAGAAGATCCGCGTGCGCGCCGAGCAGCAGAAGACCAAGGAGGTGCGGAACAGTCAGCGCCGGGTGCAGAGGGAGAAGACCCGAGGCCAAAAGAGCAGCAATGTAAAGACCGGGCTGATGCTGGGCGGGGCCGCCGGGGTCGGTGTCTTCATGGTGCTGACCCAATTCGTGACCCTGGGCCTGCTGACCCTGACCACCGCGGGCGGGGCCGCTTTGGGTTACGGACTACGCGCCCGCCAGGACCGGCTGGGCTTCGGCGGAAAGGGCCTGCTGCGCAGCGAGAAGGCGGTCGAAGTCCTTGAGGCCAAGCCTGCCGCAGCTGCCATCGAAGACAAGAAGAATACACGCAATGCTGCGGCTGAGGGCTGAGATGGACCGGAAAATCATCCTTTACGTGCTCGGCGCCGCAGCACTTGGCTTCATCGGTATCATGATGCTGATGCCCGAGGAGCGGGGCGACGGTGTGGTGCGCCTGCCCTGGCTGGTCTCCGCGGACGAGCAGGGCCGAACCCTGGTGTTCGGATTCACGATCGGCGATACGACCCTCGGTGAGGTGCGCGCCGCCTTTGGCGAGGAGGGCGAGATCAACCTGTTCACCCACCCCGATCGCGCGGACAGATACTCGGTCGAGGCCTACTTCGACCAGATTTATCTAAACGGCCTGCGCGCGGATTTCGTCATCACTCTCGATGCGGACCAGGCGGAGCTCGCGGCCATGTACGAGCGCGGGCTGCGCATCAGTCAGCTCGGCAGTGGCGGCAAGAAGGTCACGCTCACGCCCCAAGACATCGAAGCCCTCCAGCGATCTCCCATTCGCGTGATCACGTACCTGCCCTGGAAGTCCCTGGACGGCGAAATCCTGGATAAGCGCTTCGGTAAACCCGACGAGAGGTTTACCGAACCTACGGGCGTCACACACTGGCTATACCCGCGCAAGGGCATGGACATAGGCATCGACAGGGACGGCGGCGTCGTCATTCAATACGTGGATGCGCGGGAGTTCGAAGATCTGGTCGCGTTGTTGGAAGGCAAGCCGGAATCGGTTGAGCTGACGCCGAAAACGAGCAATCCACCGGGCTCTTCTTCTGCGCAATAGGGTCCGGATTCCCCCCTGCGCACGTTAAATGGCTTACATATTCCGCTATTTCGTGCCCCGGCGCGGCACGGATTTTTCGGCTGAGCCGTGCTAGCATCGCCGATTCGTCGACTGTCCGACGGCGGCGCCCCCGGTCTGGCGGACCACGGCCGCGGAGCGACGGAACGATTCCGTACCATCGGGCCCGGAGGCGCTCGAAACCCAATAAGAGCTGACACAGCAAGAACTGCTAGGAGGCGAAAAAATGCTTTCGTTCAAAAAAACACTTGCAGGCGCTGCCGGAGCAGCCGCGATTGCGCTGGCGCCGATACCTCTCGTCCTCGCGGCCGATGCTGCGGAGAACGTTGCAGCCGGAAAGGACATCGCAATGGACCGTGCCAAGGGAAACTGCATCGCCTGCCACGTGATGGAGGGCGGCGAGAGCCCGGGTAACATCGGCCCACCACTGGTTGCCATGAAGGCCCGCTACCCCGAGGCGAAACGGCTGCGCGACCAAATTTGGGACTCGACTGCCGCAAACCCCGTCAGCGCCATGCCGCCGTTTGGCAAACATCAGATTCTTTCAGAAGAGCAAATCGACCAAGTGGTCGCGTTTATCCTGACGCTATGACCGCATGCCCGATAGCGCATTCCACCTGAGGCAAACCAGAACATGAACAAGGTCATCGCGATAGTTGCAGTCCTCGGTCTGACTTACGGAGCCACAGCCGCTGTGCAGGCATCTCCGAAGGAAGACCAGGAAAACTTCCAGCGCTTCTACACGGAGCGCTTCCCTGACGTCCCGAAGGAAGACTTCGTCAACGGCGTCTATTCTATTGACCCGTCCGGCCGCGAAAACTGGGAGGCGATCGAGGAGTTCCCGCCCTACGAGACGGCCCTCTCGGTCGGCGAGGAGATGTGGAACACGCCCTTCGCCAACGGCAAGAGTTACAAGGACTGCTTCCCGGACGGTCCCGGGGTTGCCGGCAAGTACCCGCACTGGAACAAGGATCGAAGCATGGTGATCACCCTGGCGCTGGCGGTGAACGAGTGTCGCGAGGCCAACGGCGAGAAGCCCCTGAAGTACAAGAAGGGACCTATCGCCGACATCGTCGCCTACATGGCCTACGAGTCCCGCGGCCAGATCACCAACGTGGTGATCCCCGAGGACGACCCCAAGGCCCTGGAGGCTTACGAGAAGGGCAAGCAGTTCTGGTTCGCCAAACGCGGGCAGCTGAACTTCGCCTGCGCCACTTGCCACGCACAGAATCCCGGCGCTGTCCTGCGCACCGAGATCCTGAGCCCCGCTTACGGGCACACCACCCACTGGCCGGTCTACCGCTCCAAGTGGGGCGAGATGGGGACCCTGCACCGTCGTTTTACTGGCTGCAACAAGCAGGTAAGGGCCAAGGCTTTCAAGGCGCAGGGCGAGGAGTATCGGAATCTGGAGTACTTTTTAACCTCCATGAGCAACGGACTTCCGCTAAACGGGCCCGGCGCACGCAAATAACTGCATGGCGGCGGCGCTTCGGCGCAGCCTGCCGAGGCGCACAAAGAGGATTTTACAGAACATGAGAACCCAAAGAATCTCCGCCGGAATCCTGGCGGCCGCACTGGTAGTCGGCATCCCGCTAACCGCCCGGTCCGATGACAAGGCGGATTTCGAGAAAGCCATAGCGTCTGCCGAGGACGCGCGGAAGAAGGCAGCGTCCGTCGGCGGGGAGTGGCGCGACACCGGCAAGTTCCTGAAGCAGGCCGAAGCAACCGCAAAGGAAGGTGAGTACGCTAAGGCGATGGAGCTCGCCGAAAAGGCAAAGAAGCAGGGCGAGCTGGGCTACGAGCAGGCCATGTCCCAGAAGGACGCTGGCTTTCCCGCCTACATAGCCGCGGGGAGCGGCAAAGAGCCAATCGCCGGCGCCGCCAATGCCTCCGCCGAAAACAAGATCTCCGTAGACATCGACAGCGTCGAGGTCATGCACAACCGCGAGAAGGTCGTCATCATGCGCGGCCACGACAACACCGCCACGCTTCCCGAGGAGTTCCTCAAGACCGACCGCGGCTGTCCGCCCTTCTGCGTGCAACCCATGGTCGCCGCGGAAGGCGTCGCCACCGTCGGCGAGTTGGACGTGTTGGACTACCTGAAGAAGTCCGCCGAGGGGGACGCCACGATCCTGGTGGTGGACAGCCGCACGCCGGACTGGGTCATGCGCGGGACCATACCAGGCTCGGTCAACGTCCCCTGGAACCAGGTAGGCCAGGACAGCATGTCCGGGATGTTCGGTGACGCCGGAGAGGGCCAGCTCGACAAAATCCTGGAAGAGCAGTTCGGTGCCAAGAAGGGCGAGAAGGGCTGGGACTTCTCCGATGCCAAGACCCTGGTGCTGTTCTGCAACGGCATCTGGTGCGGCCAGTCGGCCACCAACATCGCTACCCTGATCGCGTTGGGCTACCCGGCTGACAAGCTGAAGTGGTACCGCGGCGGCATGCAGGATTGGGTGAGCGCCGGACTGACCACCGTCAAACCCTGATCGATCTCTGGCGATCGACGAAACGGAATCGAGGCGCCTACGGGCGCCTCGACCGTTTCACCTGGATAGCGCCTTTGAGTGGCAGATCCACAGAGAACGCAGAGAAAAATCAACGGATTCACCCGTAGGCGAAAGGCATATAGAATCCTTCATCCGAACGCGCAGGTGGCGGAATTGGTAGACGCGCTGGATTTAGGTTCCGCGACGAATTTCAATAACTAACTGTTTTTACCAATTTATATTCAAAAAAAGCGTGGCAGGAACAATCCAGGGACAGTTACAGAACTGCCGCAACCGCTCCTTCAACCAGTTCACAGATTCCACGGCGCACCGAAACCCAGGATGCCGACTTCGACACGTCACGCGACTCGTCCTCCAGATACAACTGCCGATTCACCTCGATCAGGGGACCGAGACGACACGCGAGTCTCGCCGGTATTGCGCCGTAGGGACCAGCGCACCGGCGTAGGGCCGATCAGCAGTAGAGCCACCGGCAGGATCAATGCTCCGACGTGGTTACAGTGAACCGGCTCCAAGCCTGCAGGGGCTCGGGGACCGACTCCTCGTCCTCTGGGGTCCAGGGATCAGGGACCAGGGACCAGGGATCTCCCCGAGGTACGACATGTCGAGTCAATCGTGGCGGGCGACTTCGGTCACGCCGGGCTGGCTCAGGAGCAGGTCGGCAACGGGGCAGATACCCCGTTCGGTGATGACTTTGCGGGTCACGGTTTAGTCCCCCAGCGAGAAATTCGTGGATGTTAATACTCCACCGGCTTAAAGCCGGTGGCTTCCAGTTACGGCTGAAAGCCGGATTGATCGGCCTTACGGCCGATTGCTGCCGCTACACCACGTGAAAGTCGTCGTCCGGCTCACGGGGAGTCTGAGAAGCGGTTTGGAAACTCTTGGCTCAAGCCGGTCGGTTGGCCATGAATTTGATCATCGCCAGATAGATCCAGGTTTCGCACCTCCAGAACCAGTTGCTCAACGGAGCTACGAAGCACCGCCATCGATCAAAGGTGACAGCTCGACCCGGTCCTTTCCACGTTCCTTTGCCCTGTAAAGCGCAGCATCGGCAGCGTCGACCAGCATATCGACAGTAAGCTTTTCTCGTGGGGTGCAGCCAGATACGCCGACACTCAAAGTCGGTGACGCATAGCGCTTTGTGGATTCCGATCTCAAGCTGCGGGCTTGGCGGCAAAGCTGCTCGGCGACGGCCTGTGCACCCGCCACATTGGTCTCTGGAAGGATGACGGCGAACTCCTCGCCGCCGATGCGTGCGGCAAGGTCCATCCCCCGCCTAACACGTCCTTCGATCATCTCGGCCAATGCGCGCAGTAAGTCGTCGCCGGCGGCATGGCCATAGGTATCATTACAGCGCTTGAAATCATCGACGTCGAATATGACCAAAGCTATAGGATGTCGGGTGCGCAAGGCACGCAACCATTCTCTTTTCAATACCTCCTCGAATGACCGCCGGTTCGCCATGCCGGTGAGGTGGTCGTAGTAGGCGAGATGCTGATGCTTGATTCGGCTCAACGTGGAGGCATGCGCCGCCCGATAGATGTGTTGTGAGAGCAGGAACATCAACAGGAAGTAGAAAGGGATCACGAATCCGACCGCTCGCTCGGCGGTCCCATTTTCTACCATCAGGCAGAAGGCGATTGGAGCGACTGCCGGAAGGAAGAACAAAGGATAGGCGATCCGGTGATAAGAAGAGGACGTGGCAGCGGCAGCGGCCATGCTTACAACGTGGAGTGCCAGAAAGAAGTTTTGACCGGACTCACCGGGAATGAAGAAATATCCCCCCGCAAACCCCCAGAGCAGGCCCGAGACCAGTGCGGAACCCATGTAGCGGCGATCCCAATTGCGCTGAACGGTTTCGGCCATTACTCCCGAGGGAAACCGCTGACCGAGCGACCAACGCAACCCATTGAATGCCACCATAACAATGAACCAGGTGAGCAGACCGGTGTGGGGGACTCGTTCCCAGGCACCTATCGTCAAAGTGGTGCCTGCGGCCAGGTTGCCCAACAACACATAGATATTATGGTTAATAGCGAGGCGAAGCTGTTCCGTTTGTACGAGTTTCTCAACTGGTTGATTGATCGGAAGCTGCCATGTCGGGTTCGGGCTGTGTCTATCGCGCATTGTCACGTCTTTGCCGAATCATGTCGGAGGGCGCAGGCATTCCGAGCGGACGCACGGGTGCGGAGAAGCTGAGCGTTCCGCCGGCGCACCCGATCGACTTATCGCATCGACCGCGCTGCAATTCGGTCCCGACGCGGCAAAAAAACCAGCAAACCCGGAATGTCTGCATCATGCGTGAAAGATCGAAAAAGCACCTCGGCATGTACTCACACCCTCAAAAAAAGCACAGCATGTCCACCCGAGATGGGAACTCCAGGCGCGAGGCGACACGGAAGATGCGCGCATGTCGCGGAACGGAGCACACTGTACGCGAGCGGTCTAGCAACACCTCCCCCAGCGTAACGGCATCGTCACTTACCCGGCAATGCGTTGATCAAACTCGAATTCGAATTCGGGCTGGGAGAGGACAGCTCAGTACGGCGGAGGCTCGGAGCCGTCGTCCCAACCCGGCGGTTCGAAGTTCGGCGACGGCTTCGCTACCGGAAGCTGTCGCTGGGATTGATCAGCTCTGTGACTGCTCAGGGTCGATTGCTGCCCGTCGCCGCCTGATGAGACGCGAGTCCGCCACGAAAGGTTGACCTGCCCACTCCCTCCCCCGCATTCTTCCCGCACATGAGCGACCACGACGACTTCCGCGCCTACTAAGAGCTGGCGGACCGCATCATCGCGGAACCCAGGGACGGATTCCGCGAGAGATGCTTGCCCTCAAGGAACATCAGTCAACGACTGGAGTAAACGGCGTCACTCCCGGTACAAAGACCACGTTGACGCTCAAGTGATGGGGGCTGTAAATGGTTGTGCGTAGCAGCACTCCCTTATCTCCGGCGATTGCCTGCTCGGTCATGGTGCGGATATTAGTGGTGTCGTCGTAGCTGTCCTCTAGTTCTTCGTATTCGAGTTTCATGTCGTACCTCGTTGCGCGGATGGGGTACTTAAACCCTAGCCAATCTAAGGGATGATGCAAGGCTGACGTGTTCGGCGAACCGTGGCGGGCGATTGGAAGGCGCTTTGCGGGAACCTCCCTCGGCATCAACTCGCCAGCGCCCGATGTCCTCCCAGCACCATGACACTCCCCGACAAATTTAGCGCCTACATCCGCCTCGCGGACGAGTTGATCGAAAAGGGCGTCCAAGGACCAACTCGCCGACGTGGCACCGCCCCTGGCGCTCAGCATCGGCTCCTATCACGAGAAGTACGGCGACGTTCCGCAGAACACCCTGCTCCGGATGGTCAGGACCGAGACGCTGGACGAGGGGGCCACGCGGCTACTTCTGCACGGGCGGACCTATCGGATGTCGTCGGTGAGCGTTGAAAAACGTCCGCGAAGCGGACCTTCGGCTACAGTAGCGGGAGGGGCGGCGGAAATCGCTCGAACAGGCGGGCAATCGTCGTGGCCCACAAGTAACGCGCCGGGGGACGCGACAGCGACTCAGTGCCATCGCTTTCGTTCGCCTTGTTCGTGCTCGGCGTGTCCTCGGTGGTCTGTTGGGCGAGTGCCGTGACTTGGTCGCGCAACGGCGAGTTGGGTGCGAGCACGCCGTGATAGCGATGGCGATGTACTCGGGGCGGTGGCACCAGGGCGGCGATCCGGTCGAGCTCTCCTTACCGCGGCGCAGTGCTTGCCCGCAGATCAACTCCGGATCAATGCTCTGTGATCCTATTACGCACCAGGTCCGCAAGAGAGCCGTTATTCCCACCCCTCGACCTCACCCCTCGGATCAGCCGGCAACCGTCGCGATCTTCGCACCCACCGGGATGTTCGTGGCATCCAACCCCGGTTTGGTGTTGTAGATGTCGAAATGGAAGTGGAGCTTCACACCTGGGCGGAACACCAGGCAGTGGGTGGAACCTCCGAAGTGGAACATGCCCAGGTCATCGCCTTTCTCGATGTGCTGCCCCTCGGGCACCGTGATCTCGCACGAGGACACCTCTGCCATACCCACGGCGATGAAGCACATCAGCCCCACATCGGGCTCCTTTGCCTCGATGAAGATCACGGCCCTAGTGGCCACCGCGCTCAGGAAGGGCTGCGAATCGTTTGGCGCAGACGGGTCGGCATGCTTGGGATGGAGAAAGCCCTGATAACGGTTCTCCAGGTAATAGGAGCCGTTGATCACGTATGCCTTGCGAACGACCCCGGTCACCGGACTGTTCCAGCGATGGTAGCTCAAGGCGCTGAGGAAGGCTTGGTAGACGGTGCCGCCGGCGAACTGGGCCGCCAGCGGGTCAAAGCCCATCATGTCCTGGAGTGAATAGGGCTGGCCCTTGAGCCAGAACTCGGCCGTCTCGGAGACGTTCTCCACCTTCTGCAACGGAGCGGACTCACAGGCGTTGGCCACTTCGTTCTTCCCGCTGGCCACGGGGCGAACCCCGTCCACGAAGCGGCGGGTGAAGAAGTCGTCCCAGGACTTGAAGCCGTAATAGGGGTCGCTGGGATCGCAGAGGAAGAAGTCCTCGAAGCGCTTGCTGCGGCAGGCGTCCTGATCGTGGGATGCCTGACAGGCTACATCCACCATCTCCCGCTGCGCGGTCTCGCTGAGCCAGGCGAGCACCTTGGGGGTGCGATCCGGATGGCTGTCGACCAACACCGAGCGGGACGCCTCGGATTCCAGGTATCGGCTCCAATGGCCCAGGATCTTCTTGAACTGCTGGTTCACCATCGCGTTGGCGAAGACGTCGTAGCCGAAGCCGGTGGCCATCGGCCAATCCAGCAACGCATTGATCGGGAAGCCGATCAGACCGCAGGGCGCTTCAGCGCCCGAGCGGTCGGGGCACTCAGTGTATTCCGGTGCCTGGGTCATGATGTGGTTCAGCAGCCGCAGGAACTCGTCGAAGCTCTCGACCCCTGCGTCTCCCAACGGGTCCGTCCCCCGGTACAGTAGGGCCTCCTTGAACATCGCCTCCATGTTGCCGGAGAGCACCGAGTCCGTCTCCACCATGGTCTTGAATGAATGAATCGGCGCAATCAGAGGCTTCGGACTCTCCCTCACCCGTTGTTTCAGATCGATGATCCACAGGTCGATATGTTCCCGCTGCCCGGGTAACCACCTGCCTGCGCGATAGTGAGTGGTCATGACGTCGCCCCCGGGCTGAACGCCTCCCATCTCGATCGTTCCGGTCGTCTCGCCGGTCCGGGCCGCACGCACCCAGGGTACGCCGATCACCGCCGCTGTACCGGCGGCTGCGGCGGTCTTCAGAAAGGTCCGGCGATCGGTTGCGGGACCGATTTGCTCGGCGGCGGAATCGTTCGTCTTGGTCATTTGGGGTGTCCTTCGGTGATAGTGCGTTGTTTTTCTTGGGTCGGCACACCGGATTCGCCGGACGCGGCGTTCGCAGTACCAGCGGTATCGAACGGCGCGCGTCGCGCCGGAGTCCGTGAAGGATAGTAAAAGGATAGGAAATCCAATCGCACCACGGCAGACATCAAGGCGAGAGTACAATTGAAAGACGCCGGCGCACAACCCACGGGAGCCTTGTTGGCGACAACGCCACATGTCCGAGAAAGACGCTCCCGGCGCCTGGCTGCGTTACAACTCGTTGTAATAGCCCGTTATTGCGCCTCGTTGCGCCTTGCCAGACACCCCTCGGCACCACCCTGGTCGGCGTCCAACTGCCGATTCTAGGATTATCGGCCGAATTGGGTGGTCGAGGCGATTTCTGTCGCCTGAGACCCGACGCCTGAGAACCTAACGGCAGGACCGCAGGCATTGCCAACGGGCCGCCTTGCACCGAGAATCCAATCAACGCCCTGAACCGCTTGCCTCGACCAGGAACCGCTGATGACAAGAAAACAAGAGCAAGAGCCTACCGAGACAACCGAACGCGCCGGTCCGGCCAGGGATTTCGCCTCCTTCAGCGAGCTCGAGCTCGAACGCCGGCGAAGCTCCGACAAGGACTTCGACGCGGAGATTTTCCGCGAGGCGGTCGCTCTCGCGTTGGGCAAGATCGCTGGCCTCGCCGGCGGCGAGCAGAGGGACCCGGACCATGATAATCAATAGCCTGCGGGCCGAGAACGTCCTCAAGTATTCCACTCTGAAGCTCGATGATATCCCCGAACAGGGGCTGATCGCCGTCATCGGGGATAACGAGTCGGGCAAGAGCAGCATCGGCGAGAGTGTCTGCTTCGCCCTGTTCGGCCGTACTTTCTCGCTGGAGCAGCAGGATCTGGACAAGGTCATCCGCTGGGGCGAGTCCCGTTGCTCGATCAAGCTGGATTTCACCACCCCCGACGGGCAGCGTTATCAGGTCGCCCGCTTCCTCGACGAGCTTGGCAATCATGGAGCGAGCATCAGCCGCGCCGGTGAAGAACCCATGGTGCGGGGAGTTGGTGAGGTGCAAACCCGCCTCAAGGACCTCATCGGATTCGGCTACACGGAATTTGTCGAATCCTTCTACCTGGCCCAGCGGGAAATCACCACGCCCCATCCCCACAGCTTTGCGGTGAAGGCAATGGCAGGCGTAGACGCGTTGGAGAAGGTCGTCGCCTCATGTCAAGGCGAGTTGGAGCACGCAGGAAGGCAGGCCGAGATCACCGCAAAGGAGAAGGGAGACATCGAGGAGCAGATCGACGCAGTCGGCCTGCAAGTTGGTTACCTGGCCTCCCTGGAAGAGCAGCACGAGACACAGACCGCCGCCCTCGCCAAAGATCGGCTGCAAATTGCCGACCTCAAGGACGACACCCAAGAGAGCGACCGGACAGTCGGCGTCCTCAAGGAGGGAGCGGCTAACTGGCTGGCGGTGCCGATAGAAGCATCCTTCAACAAGCGGCTGCGACAAGGGGACGACTTGGACCTGTTGGTGTCCGACCTCGAGACCCGTTGCGCGCAGGACGAGCGAGCCGCCGGTCCTTTTGCCGAGCTCGCAGAGCTGGCGCGGGAATCGCGCGAACGCATCGCCGCCTTCGACGCGTTGCGGCAACGGGCGGACGCGTACCGTAGCTGGCTCGAGCGTCTGTTGGGCGACACCGAGCCGACGCAAGGAGATGGGGCCGAGCCTACCTTTGCCGCGCGCGAGGAAGGGCTGCATCAACGCCAGGCTCGGGCGACCTCCGCCAGGCGAACATCGCACATCGCGATGTTTGCCTTCCTGTTGGCGGCTCTTACCCTGTGGATCGTCACCGGGCTGCTGGGTCTGGCCCCGGACAATCCGCAAGCCGAGGCGCTGGCCGGTTGGCTGGCTGGCATCGATGCCAACTTCAAAGACCTGCTCCTTCCCTGGCTCCCCGTCGTTGCGTCTGTTCTGATGCTGCTGTTCCTCGGTTTCATGGGCCGCGGGATCGGTCTGAGCGCACGAATCCAGGGGCCGGAGCGCTCCGCGAACGAAGCTGATCGACGAAGAAGCGACCGCTCGTCGCGAAGCCACTGAGCTCGCTGAGCTCGACGACGTGCCGCTGCCTGAAACCGCCAACATGCTGGAGCAGCTGAGGGACGAGGCTATCGCGGGCCGAGTGCCCGCCTTGCGCGAAGGTCCGGGAGCAGCCCTTCTGGATTCCGAGCGGCACGCCGCCGACCAAGAGGGCTTCAGGCGGGTCGCGCAAGCTCTGGAGACCGGGATCTTACAAGTGAAGGCGGACGCGGGACGGGAGATCGAGCGCCGGCACGAATCGGTCGCCGAGCGCTCGAGCGCGGTCGCGCGCCTTGACGAAGTGATCGCCCAAGAGAGGGAACGGGTAAGACGCCACCAGGAGCTGACAGCCATCTCGCAGTCGCTCCAAGAAAAAGCAGATGGACTGAGGCACCAGGCACGGGTTCGCACGCTTGCCATCGACCTCCTGCACGGAGCGATCCACTACATCTCGCAACGTTTCAATACCGAGGTTCGCAACCTGTCCGCGGACTCCCTGCCCAAGTTCACCAACGGGCGTTACGAGCACCTGCAAATCGACGAAAGCCTAAAGGTAAACGCTTTCTCGAACGAAAAACGGGATTTCATGGACCTAGACGAAATTTCAAGCGGGACCCAGCGCCAGATCATGCTCGCCGTGCGCCTGTCCCTGTCACAGAAGCTGGTCAACTCCGTGATCCAAGGGCCGCAAATGCTGTTCCTGGACGAGCCCTTCGCCTTCTTCGACGAGCGTCGGACGGCAAGCGCGCTGAACGTGCTGCCGCAGGTGAGCGGCGACTTTTCTCAGATATGGGTGACGTCGCAGACGTTTCCCGCGGATTCCTACTTCGACCTGTACGTTGAGTGCAATGCGGAGGAGACGATATCGCCGGTGGTGAAACGCGGAACGCCGGACAACTGACTGAAACGAACGGCTTCGTGTAGCTCAGCCCTTCCTACGAGAAGGATCGGTGGGAGCCGCTTGCCCGCCCGAGATGGGCAAATCCTGGCGATACCCACCGCGTCTTGAATCAGCGCCTTCCGCGCTTCGGAATCTTGAGGACCTCGACCTTCACCTTGGCCACGCCGCTGTTGATGATACCCAGCTCCCGGGCAGCGCGGCGCGACAGATCGATGATGCGACCCTTTACGAAGGGGCCACGGTCGTTGATCTTGACCACGATACTCTTGCCGCTGCCGGCCTTGGTGACACGCACCTTGGTCCCCAAAGGTAGCGACTTGTGGGCCGCCGACATGATGCGCTTGTTGTAGACCTCGCCGCTCGCGGTCTTACGTCCATGGAGAGCGTCGTGATAGTAGGAGGCTACTCCCTTCTGGGTGTGGCCCGTTTTCACCCTTGCCGAGGCAGACATCGGCAGGGAAACCAGGATCGCAACGACTACGCCTGTAAGAATCTTGTTGAACATGCTCGTCCTTTCCTCACGGTGTCGGACCGGTGTCGCTAGACAAGTGGGCGCGACGGGTCAAAGGACGTGCAAATATAAGGGATTACGCTATTAGGGTAAACCCTTGATCGGGAAAACCCTAATAACACGAAAAATAACCTGGCGTTGCGGGCAATTCCTGATACTCCAGGACATAAGAAATTCTAACACTCTAATTTCCCTATAGATTCAGGAATCGCCGCCGAAACATCGAGCAGCGGCGACGGCCCCCTGCCCAAGACAGAGCCCGCCATCGTTGGCCGGTACCTGTGCGTGGCAGAGCACCCGCAGACCGGCAGAACGCAGCCGTTCGCCTACCCCTTCCAACAAGATCTTGTTTTGAAACACACCCCCGGAGAGGGCGACCGCCTCGAATCCATGAGATTCCGACAGGATCTGCACTAGGGAAACCAACGCCGCGGCGAGGCCGATGTGGAAGCGAGCCGCTATAACCCGTGTCTCCCTCCCATGTTTTAGGTCCTCCAGCAGCGCCGCCCACATGGGCGCAGGATCCAGGATAAGACATCCCCGCCCCGCTTCCACATCGAACTCATAGCCCTCGCCGCAGCCCTTGATAGCGGAGGCTGCCAAGGCCTCCAACTCGATGGCGGCCTGCCCCTCGTAGGCGACGGCGTCCCGGCTTATCCCCAGGGCAGCAGACACTGCGTCGAACAGGCGACCGCAAGAGCTCGACAACGGGGAGTTCAATCCCCGCTCCAGCATGGTCTCAAGCAGGGGCAGAGGTTTCTGCGCCAGATAGCGGGTAAGGTCAAGGTCCGGATAACGACGCTCTATCTCGGCCCAACCGAAATGACTGGCCAGGTGAGCGTACGCGTTGCGCCACGGCTCGAGGATCGCCTTGGCTCCCCCGAGCAACCGCATCGGCTTGAGGTGCCCGACCCGCTCGTATCCGCGATAGTCTGCGACCAGCAGCTCGCCTCCCCAGAAAGTGCCGTCATCACCAAGACCTAGACCGTCCAGCGCGATTCCCAGTACCGGTCCCGCGTCGAGGGACCAATCGTTGTCCGCAAGCACCGCCGCGATATGCGCAAAGTGATGCTGTACCTCCACCAGGTGCAGCCCTTCCCGGGCCGCCCATGCCCGCCCGAGCTGGGTAGAGCGGTAGTCGGGATGGCAATCCACAGCCAGAGTCTCCGGATCTTGCTGAAACAGCTCACGATAAAGCCCGATCGTGCGCTCGTACTCGGCGGCGGTCCTGACCTCCTCAAGATCGCCGAGGTGCTGAGACAGGATCGCCCGACCGCCCTGGAGCAAACAGATGCTGTTCTTGAGCTCGCCGCCGAGGGCAAGGACCGGGGGTGCCTGGCGTAGGCCGGACGGCAGCGGAATCGAGGCCGGAGCGTAACCCCGAGCGCGACGCAGGAGGCGCGGAGCACCGTCCATGATCCGTACCACCGAGTCGTCCACCCGGTTCAGAATCTCGCGGTCGTGCAGCAGATAGAAGTCCGCAAGGCCGCCGAGCCGCTGCCCGGCCTCCAAGTTGTCGGTGCACTGGGGCTCCTCGCTCAGATTGCCGCTGGTCATCACAATCGGACGGTCCCACCCCTCCAGCAACAGACGGTGAAGTGGACTGTAGGGCAACATGAACCCGAGTGTGGTTTGTCCCGGCGCAATCTCCGCGGCGACCCGATCGGAATCGTCCGTTTCCAGTAGCAGGATAGGTGCGGCGGGCCCGGCGAGGAGCCGTACCTCCTCGGCGTCCAGCCGGCAATAGCGGCGGATGACGTCGGGCTCTCTCGCCATGAGCGCAAACGGCTTGCGATAACGCCGCTTGCGTCGGCGCAGCTCACTGACGGCAGCCTCGTCACAGGCGTCGCAGGCGAGGTGGAATCCGCCAATCCCCTTGATCGCCAGGATGCGGCCCTCCTTCAGCAGGCCGCTGGCATAGGCAATGGCATCGACGACGCCCGCACCAGAAGGATCCAGTCTCGTGCCCTTGCGATCCTCCAGCCACACATTGGGTCCGCAGACGGGGCAGGCGTTGGGCTGGGCATGGAAGCGCCGATCCGATGGGTCCCGGTATTCCCGCTCGCAGGCCTCGCACATCGGGAATACAGACATGCTGGTGTTAGCCCGGTCGTAGGGGATGCAGCGGACGATGCTCAGACGAGGTCCGCAGTGAGTGCAGTTAGTGAAGGGATAGCGGTACCGCCGGTTACTCGAATCCCGTATCTCTTGCGTGCAGGCCGAACAGGTCGCCGCATCCGCGGCTATCCCGGTTCTCACGACGGTGGAATCGCTGACAAGGATTCGGAATCCGTCCGGCTTGGGGCCTTCATCGAGCAGCGAGCGCTCCAGGGCGTCGATACGGGCGAGCGGCGGACACTCCTCGCCCAGACGCCGACAGAACCGGTCGATCGCTCCGGTTGGCGCCCAGAGGTGAGCCAACACCCCCTCGCCATCGTTGCGTACATCCCCGGTGATGCCCAGCTCGCGCGCCAGACGCCACACCGTGGGTCGAAATCCGACGCCCTGAACCAGGCCGCGAACGCGGATGCGCTCCCCCGTCGAGCCACTCATGAATCGCGCCGCAAGAGGCTGCTCATACTAGGGAACATCGTAAAGCACGGCTGCTCCACTCCGATCTTTTCCGGGCCGAGCCCAGCGGCGAGCCGTTGCAACGACGATCCGACGTCCGCCCGGGGCCCAACCCGCACTCCAGAGCCCCTCTCGGCAAGGCCAGGCACAAACGGTGGCGGGTACGTCCGG
>CALOFM010000017.1:0-18965 GCA_942492625.1 uncultured Gammaproteobacteria bacterium
GTCCTTAGGCGATTTTTTAGCTTGATCCTATTTCCGTTTCGAATGCCCCGATATATGGATCTTATTCGTCTCTTTCTGTTCATTCTTCTCCATGTGTTGTCGATCGCGTCGGTGTTCGGCGCTTCCGCTCTAACCGTGCGCCATCAGGGTATCGACTTCGACGTCTACCGGTTGGACAAGGGGGAGGAGCAGAGGCTTCGCTTTTTCTGGAAGCGTGAAGACGGTACTGCCTACGGCAGCATCCACAAGCTGCGCGAGCTACTGGAGGCGGAGGGCGAGGATCTGGTCTTTGCGGTCAACGGCGGAATCTACTCGGCCCAGTTCACGCCCTTGGGGCTGTATATCGAGGATGGGAAACGCTACTACCAATTGACCGAAGGGGGCGGCGGCGGGAATTTCTTTCTCAGGCCAAACGGTGTTTTCTATGTCACGGCTGCGGGTGCAAGGGTCGTACGGACCGAGGACTACCTGCCCGAGTCAGCGGTGAGAAACGCCGTGCAGTCCGGTCCCATGCTGGTGATCGGGGGCGAGCTCCACCCGCGGTTCATTCCGGACTACCACAGCAAGCACATCCGTAACGGCGTCGGGGTCGACCGCGAGGGCAGGGTAGTGTTCGCCATCTCCAACCAGCCGGTCAATTTCCATGAATTCGGAACCCTGTTCAGGGACACGTTGGATTGTCCCAATGCGCTCTATCTGGACGGGAACATCTCGGAGATGTACGCCCCTGAGCTCCACCGCTACGGCGGATGGCCCTGGCGCCAGTTTACGTCCATGATTGGGATTACGAGAGATTTGCCCGCGAATGAGCGCGAATGAGCGCGAATGAACGCAAATCAGAGAGATGACTGACCGATCCCTTCGACAAGTCCGAGAAGAACGGCATATCTGGCGCCTTTTCCTGCGGCTTCAACAGCAAAAAGAGATCGAAACGCGTTCATTTGCGGCTATATGTATTGATCACCAGCTCATTCGCGACCCGCCCAGTCCCGGGCGAACTGCCAGGCGGTGCGACCGCTGCGCGAGCCTCGGCGCAGGGCCCACTGCAGGGCCGCCCGGTCGATGTCCTCGTGCTCGATGGTGGCGACGCCCAACCGGCGCAGCCAATGGCGGACGATCGTCAGGTATTGGTCCTGGGAGAAAGGATGAAAAGAGACCCAGAGCCCGAAGCGGTCGGAGAGGGAGATTTTCTCCTCCACGCTCTCGCCCTGGTGTATCTCCCCGTCCACTACCCTGGCTTCCCGATTCTCACTCTGGAATTCGGGGAGTAAATGACGGCGGTTCGAGGTCGCGTAGATGAGGGCGTTGTCCGGGGTGGCGCTGACCGAGCCGTCCAGGGCGGCCTTGAGCGCCTTGTACGCGGACTCGGTGGCCTCGAAGGAGAGGTCGTCGCAAAACAGGATGAAATGCTCCGGGCGGTAGCGGATCTGATCCAGGATGTCCGGCAGGTCGACGAGATCGTCTTTGTCGACTTCGATCAGGCGCAGACCTTGGCCGCGGAGCTCATTGAACAGGGCCTTGATCAGGGACGATTTCCCCGTGCCCCGCGAGCCCCACAGCAGGATGTTGTTGGAGCTCCTGCCGGCGAGAAATTGGTGGGTGTTGCGTTCTATCTCTCCCTTTTGGCGTTCCAGGCAGAGCAGGTCTTCCAACTCCATGCGGTGGGGGTGGTGCAGGGCCTGCAGGAATCCGCGCTGGCCGCGCTTGCGCCAACGGAAGGCTTCACAGCTCCAGTCCGGCGAGTCGGCCGCTTCGGGCAGCAATGCCTCAAGACGGTCGAGTATTGCCGTGGCGCGGTCGATGAGTACTGCGACGTCGTTCATCGGAGGTACCTTCGAGGGAGGGAGGAATGGCCGCATCCGCCAGGGTCAGGTTGCACACGGGCATGGGCTCTCCGATACCGAATCCTTGGGCGAAATCCACGTTTAAGGCCCGCAGCTGGGTGAGTGTGGCCTGGTCTTCGGCCCATTCGGCGATGGTCTGCAGTCCCAGCACGTGACTGATCTGGGTAATGGACTCCACCAGAGCGTAGTTAACCGGGTCCTCGCTCATACCGCGCACGAAGCTGCCGTCGATCTTGATGTAATCCACCGGCAGCTCTCGCAAGTAGCGGTAGGAGGAGAGGCCCGTTCCGAAATCGTCCAAGGCGAAGCTGCAGCCCATAGCGCTGAGCTCCTGCATGAAGGCTCGGGCGTGCTCCAGATCGCTGACGGCCGCAGTCTCGGTGATCTCGAAGCAGATGCTTTGATAGGGTACGTCCCAGTCGGTGAACTGGCGCTTGAGGTAGCGCAGGAATCCCTCGTCGGTGATGGACGTACCCGAGAGATTCACGGCAAACAGGAAACTGGCCGGCTCCATGTGGTGCCATTTGCGGAGATTTTCGGCTTGCAGGCTGAACAGTCGGCTAATGATCCAGCGGTCCACGGCTGGCATCAGGATGTAGCGCTCCGCGGCGGGAATGAACTCGTCCGGATTGATCGCGGCTCCCGATTCGTCGACCATGCGTACCAGGATTTCGAAATGCCGCCACTCGGTGCTCGTCGAGGCGATGGGGGTGATGGGCTGGGCATAGAGGTTGAACCGCCCTTCGCTCAATGCTCGGGAGATGGCCGAGACCAGGTGCATGTCGCCGTGGTGACGGACCAGCTCCGCGTCGCCCTGGTGGTAGATGTGGATGCGGTCACGCCCGTGGACCTTGGCCATGTGGCAGGCGACATCTGCCTTGCTCAACGCGCTCGACGGACTCTCAGTCGCGGGAGAAACCTCGACAAGGCCGATGCTGATGGCTACGTCGAAGGACTGGTCCCGCCAGGTGAACAGGAAGCTGCGCACCGTCTGCGTGAGCCCGTCACAGATCTCCCCCGCTTCCTCCACGGTCCGATTCTGAAAAAGGACCACGAACTCGTCTCCACCGAGCCGGCCAACGAGATCCGCGACCGCAAGCTTCGGTTTGATCAGAGTTGCAAGCTGCTTAAGCAGTTCGTCGCCCGCTTCGTGACCGCAGGTGTCGTTGATTAGATTGAACCGGTCGACGTCGACATGGCAGAGCACGTAAAGAGTGTCGGGGCTGCGTTTCGGATCGGCCAGGATCGCGGTCAGCCGCTGTTCGAACTCCCGGCGGTTCAGTAACCCGGTCAGCAAGTCGCGTTGCTCGAGAAAGGTCAGATGCTCCTCGTCGCGCTCGTGCTCGGTAAGGTCCTGCACCACAATCAGGAGGTGCGGCTCCTCGTCGAAGCGCACCCCGTTGACCCAAAGCCTGACGGGAAAATCCTTGCCTCCTTTCCTTTGTCCTCGGGTCTCGCGCACCAAGGGGGGCGAGTTGTCCGCGTTCTGCTGCCGCACCAGGGCATCGGTGTTTTCGGACGAGAAGAAATCCGGCAGCAGCTTGAACAGGTTGGCACACAAAACGTCCTCGGTGAGGCGTCCGAACATCATCTCCGCGGCGGGATTGAACAGCTCGATCCGCCCCTGAAGGTTGGCCAATATGATGCCGTCCGTGGTGGCGGAGAGCACGGCTTGCAGCTTGAGCCGGCTCTCGCGTAGGTCGCTGCCATCCTTGAGGGCACTGCGGCGCTGGGCGCGTACCAAGCGGTAAAGGGCCAGCATGGCGAGGAGAAAGGCCGCGCCGAGACTTAACCCGAGGGTCAGCCGGCTGAAGATGATCGCGGACACATGCTCCGCATCCAGTCGGTCGATCAGTACCCAGCCGGTGTCGCCGACCGGAACCTCGGCCATTGCCTTGCCCGGCTCGTCCGTTACCCGAATCCCGGTGCCGGATTCCGGTGGAATCGAGGGCCCCGGTACCAGCTGCGCCCTGTGTCCTTCCGAGATCGGTAGGTCCTTCTCCGGGCACAGCTCCGTGCAGGTCAGGCCGATGAGCGGGCTGTCGTTGGATTGCAGGCGTTCGGTCAGCTTCTCTGCTGCCAACCCCGTCGTCTGTACCGCCAGCGCCCGCTCCCGTTCCAGGCGGGTGCGGATGTGGTCCCAGGTGCTCCAAGCCAGAAGCAGCAGTGCGAGGACAGTGCTGACCATCAGGGCGCTACGGACGCGGTGCGCGTTGGTTTGCCGATCCTTCTCGAGACCGGCGGCTGCGAGCATGTCACGGATGCGGTCGAAGCGCTCGCTCACTTGATGCACCCGCTCCTGGTGTCCGGGCAGCCTCCGGGCTACCCGGAGAGTCTCCGGTATTTGATGCGGTGGGGTTGGTCCGCCTCGTCGCCCAGCCGGTGGTGGCGGTCCTCCTCGTAGTCCGCGTAGTTGCCCTCAAACCAAGTCACTTGCGAATCTCCTTCGAAGGCCAGGATGTGGGTGGCGATGCGGTCCAAGAACCAGCGGTCATGGCTTATGACTACCGCGCACCCGGGGAAGGCGAGCAGGGCCTCCTCGAGCGCACGCAGGGTCTCCACGTCCAAGTCGTTGGTAGGCTCGTCGAGCAGCAGAAGGTTGCCGCCGCTCTTCAGGAGCTTGGCCAGGTGGACCCGGTTGCGCTCGCCGCCGGAGAGGTCACCGATGCGTTTCTGCTGATCGGTGCCTCTAAAGTTGAAGCGGCTGCAATAGGCACGGGAGGGCATCTCGTAGCGACCGACGACGATGTTGTCCGCGCCTTCCGAGACTTCTTCCCAAACGGTCTTGGAACCGTTCAGGGCGTCGCGGCTCTGATCCACATAGGCGATGACCACCGTGTCCCCGACGCGAATCTCCCCGGCGTCCGTCTGCTCCTGCCCGGTGAGGATGCGGAAGAGCGTGGTCTTGCCGGCGCCGTTGGGACCGATGACGCCCACGATGCCGCCCTTGGGCAGGTTGAAGGAGAGATCCTCGTAGAGCAGGTTGTCCCCGTAGGCCTTGCGCAGCCCCTTGGCCTCGATGATCAGGTCGCCCAGGCGCGGCCCCGGCGGGATGTAGATCTCGTTGGTCTCGTTGCGGCTCTGGAAGTCACTGGACTGCAGCTCCTCGAAGCGGGCCAGGCGCGCCTTGCTCTTGGCGTGGCGGCCCTTGGGATTGGAGCGTACCCATTCGAGCTCGTGCTTCATCGTGCGGATGCGGGCCGCCTCCTGCTTCTGCTCCAACTCAAGGCGCTGCTCCTTCTGCTCCAGCCAGGAAGAATAGTTGCCCTCCCAGGGAATGCCGTGACCCCGGTCCAGCTCCAGGATCCATCCGGCCACGTTGTCGAGGAAGTAGCGGTCGTGGGTCACCGCCACCACGGTGCCGGGGTACTCGTGCAGGAAGCGCTCCAGCCAGGCCACCGACTCGGCGTCCAGGTGGTTGGTGGGCTCGTCCAGCAGCAGCATGTCCGGTTTGGACAGCAGCAGCCGGCACAGGGCCACGCGGCGGCGTTCGCCGCCGGAGAGCTTGGTTACGTCCGCGTCCCAGGGCGGCAGGCGCAGGGCGTCCGCGGCCACCTCCAGGGTGCGCTCCAGGTTGTGGCCGTCGGTCGCCTGGATCAGGTCCTCGAGCTCCGCCTGCTCCTTGGCCAGCGCGTCGAAGTCCGCGTCCTCTTCCGCGTAGGCGGCATAGACCGCGTCCAGACGATCCAGGGCCTCCTTGATATGGCCCAGGGCCTCCTCCACATTGCCGCGCACGTCCTTGGTCTCATCGAGCGTTGGCTCCTGAGGCAGGAAGCCGACCTTGATGCCGGGCTGTGGGCGTGCCTCGCCCTCGATCTCCGTGTCGATGCCGGCCATGATGCGCAGCAGGCTGGATTTGCCGGCGCCGTTGAGGCCGAGCACGCCGATCTTGGCGCCGGGGAAGAAGGACAAGGAGATGTCGCGAAGGATGACCCGCTTGGGCGGCACGATCTTGCCGACCCGGTTCATGGTGAAGATGTACTGCGCCATAGCTTGGGAGGAATAGGTTCGTCGGGAACTTAGCGTTAAGATTCACGGCATTATTCCACAAAATACGCGGTCGTACCGGCATGTCCGTATGGGTTCGGTTCCGTCCTTACCCGAATTGGGGGAGAGCCTGTTGTCTAATTTCCGAATTCCCGTGATCGGGTTTGTCGCCCCGAGCGGCAGCGGCAAGACCACCTTGCTCAAGAAACTCGTGCCGGTGCTCGAAAAACGGGGGTTGCGGGTCGGCTATCTCAAGCATGCCCACCACACCTTCGACCTCGATGTTCCTGGCAAGGACAGCTACGAGATTCGCGAGGCGGGAGCACGCCAGACCCTGATCGCCTCGCGGGAGCGCTGGGCGCTGCAATCGGAGAACACGGACAAGGGCGAGGATCCGTCCCTCGCCGAGATGCTGGGACGGTTCGACACGGACCGGCTGGACTTGATTCTGGTGGAGGGGTTCAAGCACGCGTCCTATCCCAAGATCGAGGTGCACCGCACCGCCATGGGCAAATCGCTGCTCTATCCGGACGATCCGGATGTGATCGCGGTGGTCACCGACAGCACATTGTCCGGAGAGGATCACCCGCCGGAGCTGCCGCCAGAGGACCCCGAGGCCATTGCCGATTTCGTACAAGGTCACATGGCGGCCTGGTACCCCGAGGCCGCGGAGCTGAAGGCGGATCTGGTGCGCTACTACCGCTGGCTGCGCCAGTACGGCTGCAACGACTCCCATTCCGGAAACGCCTCGGTGCGGGCAAAGGAGACTTTTTGGGTCACACCCACCGGGGCCTGCGCCGATACCCTGGAGCCGGGCGACTTGGTGAAGTGCTCCCTGGCGGGCCCCTGTCCTGCCGGTGCCTCGCTGGATGCGCCACTGCATCAGCTCGTGTATCGGAAGCAGCCCGAGGCCAGGGCGGTTTTGCACAGCCACGGTGCCCACTCGGTGGCCATGAGCTTTGCCGGAGAGGACTTCCAGCCCGTGGATTTTGAGGGCCAGTACTATTTCGAGAGCGTGCCGGTTCTGTCCGTGGACTTTGAGGACTACCTAAAGAAAGCGCCTGAGGCCGTAGCGGGCGCGCTTGCCGAGTATCCCGTCGCCATGGTCCGCGGTCACGGGGTCTATTCCTGGGGCGAGACCCTGAACCGGGCCTACAAGTGGACCTGCTCCTCGGGAGGCCTCTCGGCCAGGACCTACGTCATCGCTAGGCAGGCGGCGGATCTGTAGCGCTCGGCAAAGTGCTGCTCAAGCGAACAACGCCGGTAAGCTACTTCTCCGCCGTCAGGTAGGCGATCCACCCCGCGTCGGGCTCGCCTTCCTCCACCGGCGTGAAGACGCCGTCCGGGTTGCCGTCCTGGTCCCAGCCCTGCCAGTAGCAGATCACCCGGCTGAATCCGGCCTCGCCCAACAGCTCGCGGATCTCGGGGAGGGACCATAGGCGCCAGTCGTAGCTGAAGGCCCGCTCTATGCGCGAGCCGTCCGCAAAGGCGAAATGGATGTGGCAGACTAGATGGCCGCTGACAGGGTCGTACTTCTCTTGTTCCCATACATAGGTAAAATTACCGCCGTCGTCGCTCTCGATGGTCCGCTCTTCGGTGATAACGCGATAGGAGTCGTAACCGCCGTAGGAGTCGAGAAATAAAACCCCGTCGTCCTTCAGCGCCTTGCGTACACGCTTGAAATAGCGCCTCAGTGCTTCGCGGTGCTTCAGTAGCCAGTAGCTGAAGTTCATGGCGACGACGATATCCGGTGATCGAGTTTCCGCTTCGAGGACGTCGTCCTCCAGGAGGGTCACGCGCTTGGCAATGTCTTCCTGCAGCTGTGACAGGTTGTTCTCCCGTCCCCAGTCCAATACCTCCGCGTTGATGTCGATGCCGATCGCACGATTGTTCTTGCGGCGCGCCACCCACTCGCAGCAGACGGAGGCAGTCCCGCAGAAATCCTCCCGCAGCAGGCGCGCACTTCGCCCGCGCAACAAGCGGAAGTTCTGGTCGACGAAGTCGACCTCCGCTTCGGCGCACTGGACGGAAAGCTCGTAGAGACGGTGACGGTCGGCCTGATCGGCGAGGGAGGGAGATGCGGATTGGGTGGGAGGATTGGTTTCCGACATAAAGGGTAGGGAAGAGAGCACTGTAGAAAAGCCAAATGCAGAGCCCTGTTCAGGTCCGAATCGCGGCAGGCGTCAGCCCGGTAGTGGGACAGGAGAAAGCTCTACTCTTGGACACGCATAGTACCAGGAGCAAGGCGGCTGAAACGCCGGCCCAGCGGTTTGCAAGCTCTGGCGGCTTATTATATTCTTCTCGGCTCGCAGCCATATTGAAGGCGAGAATATGCGCCCGGTGGGGAGCCCGATCTCGCCGTCCCTCGGCCTGCGATCTCCCGGAGAGGTGTCCGAGCGGCTGAAGGAGCACGCCTGGAAAGTGTGTATACGGCAACGTATCGAGGGTTCGAATCCCTCCCTCTCCGCCAATAAATCAAGCACTTCGCTTTACTTGAGAGACCGTTGTTGGGGTGTTTTGGGGAGGGTTTGGTGCGTTTTTTGTTCCGCTTTTCTCAGCCCCACTTTTGAGCCGCCAGGCTCCCGGCTTCCGGCGCATCGATGGATTCCCAGCGGCTGTAGGCACGCGCCGTGAACGTCCAGTCGGTGTGCCCCATCTGCTGTGCGGCCCACATCACCGATTCCCCGGCCTGTAGCATCATCGAGGCGTAGGTGTGGCGCATCTGATAGGGATAGCGATAGCGCATACCAGCCCGTAGCAGAACCCGCCTCCACATGCGTTGACGGATTACCATGTCGCCGGTCCAGCGTTTATCGCTTCAGGTTAGCGGGCGTGGGCTTAAGCTTGAGACGTTCTTTACACCGGACGCCGTGGTAGTAGAAATCGGTCTCGATCGTCGAGATCGACGCGGGGCTGACGCCGTTTCCTCTACCCATTGGTTGTAATTGTAACCGTCCACAGAAATCAGAATGCGGCCATCGGGGGCCTTGGCCCAGACTCTACCCTCAACCCATACCGCATCGCGAATCTTTGTGCGGATGGCGTTTTCCGAGTAGCCGGTCTCGGCAACCAACTTGGCGATGGTGACCCAGTTCACCAGCATGGAATCACCCCCTCGGCCTGGCCCCGTGATGGCTCGGTAGGCCGCTGGATCGCTCGTGGGTGGTTGTAGGGTCCTGATTCCATAGCAATAATGTGCCATGGGCGGTAGCTGGCTATCCTCGCGCGATCCTCTTGGGAGATTACGCTAGCAAGGCAGAGCCGATCCCCGCTAAGGAACCGGCTCTTTCAGCAGGCCGGGAGCCTAGAAATCAGGCGGTTTCGGGCGCGGGGCGGCAAGGCGCTGCGCCATGGCGCGCTGGATGTTTTCCAGGCTGGCAACCGCCCCTTGGCGCTCTTTGGTGCCGGGTGCGGTGCTATGAAGCTGCCGGGTGACCTCACCCAATAGCGCACGGAGCTGGTCGCTGGTCAGGTGATGCAGTTCTGCTTGTGTGATGATCCTGCACATGGTTTTTCTCCTTTGTTCTGGAGACCCCGCCCATCGGGGCCTTTTCGGTCCCCGGATCACAAAATTCATCGCGGGAAAGGCCCCGATGGGCGGTAGCGGAACAACGGCAAGGGAAAGCAAAGCCAGGTCATGGCAGCAGGGGGGACAAAACGCCGAGAGGCGTGGGCAGGCCGGTGCTGGTTCAGGTTGGTCACAGCGGGCGCGAAAGAGGCTGTGCAAACGAAAACGCGCCTACACAGAAAACTGCCATGCAGAAGTGCAGATGATTGGCCACCGCGTCGGGGTTGCGGGTCTGGGTGTGAGCGCTGCCGATCTCCTGTTTGATCTCTCGGAAACCGGCCTCGATTTTCCAGCGCGCGGAATAATATTCCACGATCTGTTCGACGCTGAGGTCGAGGTCGGTGGTCACCAGCGCGACCCACTGGCTCTTGCGGAACACCCAGGTGACGCGCACACGGCAACGCAGCGTCTTGAGCATCACGATCCGCTCGGCGGCCACCACCTCGCGCAGGGCGCCGTAAACATGCACCGTAAAGGTCTTGGCCTGCTCGCGCATGGCCGCGGCCAAGTCTGCCGCGCTGCCGAGACGTTTGCCGTATTTCCGCGGTCTTCCAGGGCGACCCGCGACCGGCTCGGGGATGGCGTAGAGGGCGGCATTGACCCGCAGGCGCGAGAGCAGACCCACGCGTGCGCCCAAGCGTTCACGCAGCGGCTTGAACAGCCCGTTGTTGCCGAACCAGCTGTCGGCGACCACCAGTATCCGCGCCTCGGCGAAGACGCTACCCAGACGCCCGATCGACTCGACGGCCTGCGCGAACTTGCTGCGAAAAACCACCGCCTTACCGCGCACCCGGATACAAGCGCTGCGCAAGCTCTTGCGGCGCAGGTACAACGCGAAGGCCAAGGGCACGCAGCTCAGCGCCCGTGAATCCGCATGAGCAGCCCCACCGTGACGATGGTTTGCGCCCAAGGCCAGCGTGTTTGGTTGGTCTTCGCCGCATGATCGAACGTCCTCTGGCAGGCGAAGATCTTCTTTCCCGTCTTCGGGTTGATCGAATCGTCGAGCCCCAGCAGCAACCGCCCGTCGCACAGCGGACTGGGGATAAAGCGCCAGAGAATCTCCTACATCCGCGTCCAGGGCAGCTTCACAGAGGCCATGAAGGTGTAGTAACGCCACTCGGCGATGCGCACACCGAACAGGGTTTCGATGGCACGGAGCAGATTGTACGTGCGCGAGGCGGTGATCGGAACGAGGATGGCTTGCAGCGTCAGGATGAACCAACGGAAGCGTTCTTGACCTTTGTCGGTGGCAGGAAAAAGGGTTTGGAAATCGTTCGCGAGGGTGCGTAAGAGATAGTCATCGAATAAGGGTTGTTTTTCTTGTTTAATCATTGGGTTAGAGAGCCTTTATTATACCGTGAGTTGAGCCCTTATTCACTGTAAAGTACCTGATTTCCTTTTGGTTTTCCTCGTTCTGCCGCCCGAAAACGTAGCCGAAAAGGATGGTTAATCAATGGCTAATATTCTCGGCTTATTCGTGCTCGCTAATGTATTAATTCTTTATAAAGATCGTAAAAAACAATTGGCTATAAATGAAGCGCCAATGCGGGTCGCCTATTTGCGCCACCCAATGAATTAACACGATCGGAAAAGTACAAAACTTCAGCTCATCATCTTGCCAGATATAAATCTCCGCCTGCGAATCTTCCGCCGCGCCCGCATCAATATTCCTTTGATAGCGGTAGATTCCATCGACCCATAGCGTCATCGGCTTGTATCCCAATAGGACAGGGTCCCGCGGGAAAAAGCGGACCACGCGATTGACGGTGATTTTTTTCGGAGTCTGTTCTGCCATCGCGCGGGTTGCTCTTTGGTCGTGTTCCTCAATTCTTCATGCAAGATTGTGCTTGCGCCCGGAATCCCTATCAAGCTGCGACGTATCAGGTCGGGACCTTGGGGGCGGGTTTTCCTTCAAGGCATGCCGTGACCAGTCTCGCCAGAAAATCGTTGAAGTGGACGATGTCATTTTCAACGCTCGCCGCTTCGAGCGCGGTCATATGATCATCGCGTTTTTCGACAGCAATGACTGTCCACGGATAGCCGCCTGCGGCAAGCATGACGTTCATCAGGAAACGTCCGATCCGCCCGTTGCCGTCCATATAGGGATGAATATGGACGAACATGAAATGGCCGAGCACGGCACGGACTGCCGGGTCCGACTCCTCCTTGAGGAGGTGGAAGAATGCCGGCATCAGATCGCGCACCGCTTCTCGGCTCGGCGGTGTGTGCATCGAGTGGCGAATATAAACCGGTCCGTTTCGATAACCGGCGAGATCGGCAGGTTTGAGCAGGCCTGCCGTAATGCCGGGGGCAAAGAGTTCTCTGTACCATGTGCCGTGATCGGCATCGGCAACGTCGCCGGGATCGGCTCCTTTGAGAATTTTTTCGATGCTGTTTTTGACCGCCTGGAAAGCCTGATAGTAGCCGCGTGCCACTAACGCATTGCGGTGTTCGCGGTCTTCGTCGTTGTTGTCCGCGTTCCAGTTCTGATTGCGCACGCGCTCGATCAGCGCAGCGCTAACGCGGTAGCCTTCGATAGACAGGGAATGATACGCATCAGTGACATAGACACCGTCCACCTGTTGCATGTAGGTCTTGTGGCCCCGGGGCAGGCCGGGCGCTTTGGGAAAGCGTTCGATCACGCTTTGACGCATCGCCTGCCAGTTCAGCCGCATGCGGTTCACGTAAGGGGAGCGTTCTCTGCCGGAGAGGATGGGGGGCGGTTTTGTTTCAAAGGGATCGGATTTCCGCACATCAAAACCGGCGGCGCGCATGGCTGTGATGATGTCGTCGGCGATACGGTCGCGGCCCATGTTACGCAGCGCACCGGCGAGCCGCCCGGCAATGACGCTGTGCCCGCCGTCCAGCAGGTTGGGCAGGAGTTCGGAGGCGTCCCTGACCAGAGAAAGCGCCGTGCGCATGTCGGTCTCGTTCTGCCCGAAAATCCGCGGTGAACAACCAATCAGGGCCGGGGCCAACGCATACAGGCGCAGGCCGCTTGTCGTCTCGATATCCTTTTCATCCGGCATGGCGTAGCGAACGCTGAGCAGCGCGGTGTCATAGGGCAGGGCCGTCACCTTGTTATCGCCTTTGCCCGCCCGTACCAGAATCTGGCGCGGCACGGTGCGGTTTCCGGCGTGCAGCGCAACCGATTGCTCCGGCGACAGGCACCACGCCTTGTCAAAGCGTTCGGTCAGATACGAGCCGCAGAAATCCCAGAAGTAGGTATACCAGGCCGTACTTTCTCCGGCGGGCTCATCGGGCCGCGCCGGGATGTACCATCCTTTCATGACCGGCTGCAAGAAGCCGTTCCTGACGAGGCGTTCCCGGTCGAGCCGGTCCAGATCACCGGAACGGATCGCCACCACGCCGCGATCCTGAAGCGCTTTTAACGCTTCAAGCGCGCGGGCCAGTTTTTCTGAAGGGGCCGCCATCTGTTCTGTCCTTTCCCTCGGCTTTCCGATTGCACCAAGCCTAGGGTATTGTGTTGTACGAAACATAGGGTATTAAGTTGTATTATTTATAGGTCATCGTGTCGAACGAAAAATAGGGTTTTATGCGCAGAGCTTGGGATACCTCGGCGATCAGGGTGGCCGCAGCGCGTATATCGCCTCCTGGCTCAAGGCGCAAAAATCGGTTTAAACGGATGAAAATGGATGGATAAACGGGTGGCCTGTGTTAGAATGGATGTAAATGGATGGGGTATTCGGCGTCTGTTGCGTTGGTAATTGGATGGAGCAGGATGGATTTATGGATGATTTGCTGAAGACAGAGACGATCGGCATCACGACGGCAACGCTCAGGACCATTGCCGAGATCGATGAATTCAAAGGCGCGTGGACCGCCTTCGGGCGGCTTGCGCCCGAGCGCCTCAACAATCTGCGGCGCGTCGCAACGATTGAGAGTATCGGGTCGTCAACCCGGATCGAAGGCGCGAAGCTATCCGACCGCGAAATCGATCAGCTTCTCTCAAAAATCGATGTCACGGCCTTTGCCAGCCGTGACGAGCAAGAGGTCGCAGGCTATGCCGCCGCGATGGAGACGGTCTTCGCCCATTACGACACAATCGACCTGACCGAAAACCACATCAAGCAGCTTCACCGTGACTTGCTGCAATATACCGCCAAGGACGAGCGCCATCGCGGGGCCTACAAGACGATTGACAATCATGTCGAAGCGTTCGGGCCTGACGGGGAAAGCCTGGGCATCGTCTTCGAAACCGCTACCCCGTTCGAGACCCCGGCACAGATGGAAGCGCTGGTCGCCTGGACCCGTAACGCCATTGCCGAGGGTGAGCTTCATCCCCTGATCATCATCAGCGTGTTTGTCGTCGTCTTTCTGGCGATCCACCCCTTCCAAGACGGGAACCGGCGGCTCTCACGCATTCTCACGACGCTGCTCTTGCTGCGCGTGGGCTATGAGTATGTGCCTTACGTCTCGCTCGAGAGCATCATCGAGAAGACAAAGGATGATTACTATCGCGCCCTGCGCCGCACGCAGGGAACGCTGCGCACTGACAGCGCCGACTGGCAGCCCTGGCTTGATTACTTTCTCGGCGCGCTGCGCTCACAAAAGCGAACGCTCGACGAGAAAATCAAGCGCGAAAGAATACTGCTGGACCCTTTGCCGCCGCTATCCCTTGAGATATTTGATATCGCTCGCACGCAGGGGCGCGTGACCGTAGCGGAAGCGGCAAAGATCAGCGGGACCAGCCGCAATACGGTGAAGGACCATCTCAAGGCCCTCACCGAAAGCGGCCACCTTGCCCGTCACGGTGCTGGGCGCGGAACCTGGTATGCGCTCGCCTGAGTGCCGCTGAAGCGGCGGGCGTTTGCGCTGCTAATTGCTGGAAGAGACCGGACGAGATGGCCGTCATCAGGACGAAGAACAGATTTGGGAAACGCTTTATACGGTTGCGCGAACTGTGCGACTATGCGGTTGATCTCGACCTTTGCACGCATCCGCCCGCTGCCGGTCTCATGGAGTTCCTGGAGGCGCAGGGATTGCTAACGCCCGTGCGCCGCATTCAATTACCGCCGGAAATCCTGCGGCGGCTCACCAAGGAAGGACATCCTGACGTGCTTGTGATTGATCCGATCGAGCCGGACGGGACGCGCCTGGACGCCGCCGCCGAACTCATGAATGCGCTCAATATGAACCTGTGGGCCGATGCCTCAATCTTCGGCGAGTCCGTTCATGCTCTTGACGCGATTGCGCCGGACCATGCGCCATTCGTTCAGACAGAATTCCCGGCGGAGTCCTTCAGCCCCTGGCAAGACCGCCGCGTCCATCTCTACGAGACGGACTCCGGCCCCGTGTGTTCGAACAATGAGCACGATACGCCCGCTTTCTATCACTATTGGCAGGTATTCTGGCTGGCGGCGATTTTGCGCTCTGGCCTTCACATCTATTACCCGCTCGATGACAGGGAGCTGGAGCGAAAATCCGGCGCGGCGAATTGCCGATCGAAGAAATGCGGGCAAGAACCCATCAATCCATTGACTTGGAGGCCTATCGCGAGCTACGCGAATTAAGGGAATATCAGGAGCATTTTGGGGCGACCGGGTATTATCACTTCAAACCGACTCTCGAAGTGATGTTTCCTGACTGGACGGAAGAGCAGCGTGATCTGACGGTCAGATCACTCAAACGATGGGCGGATGATGACCTCGCGGCCCTGCCGACGCCGTTTCCCTTTACCGAAACAGAGCTGAACGAATTTTGAGTCCCCTCCGAAAAGTTCCTCGGGAGATGGCCGCCTGCAAGGTGAGTGTTAAAATTGCGCGAAGCCAAGGAGTATCCAGCTGATCCCCAGGGCAATTTTCCGAGCCAGTCCTGACGGCAGCCAGATCGATCTGTTCAGCAATATCGAACAGTTTCTGCGCGAGCGCGACCAAGAAAAGCTCAACGATCCGAACGCCTGGCACAACGTCTTCCTGGATCAGGTCACCAAGCGCATTGCCGAAGAGCGCTTTGCCGAGCTGTTCGATGAAGAGAACGGTCGACCGAACGCGCCGATTCGGTTGCTGGTGGCAATGCTGATCCTCAAGGAAGGCTTCGGCTGGAGCGACGAGCAGCTGTTCGAGGCGATCCACTTCAACCTGCTGGTGCGCCGTGCGCTCGGATTGCTGAATCTCACCGACGAGGTTCCGGTCGAGTCGACCTACTATCTGTTCAAGCAGCGGGTTAACATCGACTATCACGTCGAGGTCGCCGGCCACTATTACTCGGTGCCGCATGCCGTGGCTAAGAAAACCCTCGAAGCGCGGCTCACTGAACACACCCTGGAGTGTTTCCACAAGGGCCAGCGGGTCGCCAGTCACCTGCGTTTGCGGCTGAAAGGACGCCACGCCACGTTGGCCGCGCACATGCCCGAGGCCCATCGCCAGTATGCCCGGTGGACACCCGAGCGAATCATCGCCCGGGCCGAGAAGACGGGGCCGGCCACCGCCGGCCTGATCCAGACCATCATCGAACGCCGTGCGCACCCCCAGCAGGGCTTCCGCGCGGCGCTGGGCATCCCGCGTCTGGGCAAGGGTTTCGAGGAGGAGCGTCTGGAGGCGGCCTGCCGGCGCGCGCTTACCCTCGGTTCCTACAGCTACAAGAGCATCGAGTCGATTCTGCGCCAGGGGCTGGACCGTCAGGCGCTCTCCGAGCAGACAGAGCTGGATCTGTCCATTGCGCACGAGAACATCCGCGGCTCGCGCTACTACCACTGAGGAGACATCCCATGTTGCATCATCCCACCCTTGAGAAGCTCCAGCGGCTGCGCCTGGCCGGTATGCACAAGGCCCTGGCCGAACAATCGGGCCAGAGCGTCCATGCGAAAACGTCACGCGAAATTGACGCCCACCACCCCTTCGGAGTAACAATGCAAATGCCCGCGTCGCTTCGCTCCGAGACGTAGCCGCCATCGCATGGAATGGCCGGTCGTCTTCACCTGGACTGAGTGGCCGTCTTCAACCCGGAATGGGTGGCCGTCATGCGTGGAATGCGCACCGGATCGGCAAGCTAACACGCAAGTTTCAAGTTCAAGCGGCAGCTTGGGGTCGCCTATGGATCTTCAAAGCCCAGCCGTCTTCCCCCGTCGCCAATGCTTGAGCTGCAGTGCACGCAACCGATGACGCTGCCACGCGTCGAGTGCTCGAAACACCCCCGGCGTCTGCGTCAGGC
Organism: uncultured Gammaproteobacteria bacterium; assembly: GCA_942492625.1. Classification (GTDB taxonomy): domain Bacteria; phylum Pseudomonadota; class Gammaproteobacteria; order Chromatiales; family Chromatiaceae; genus Thiosymbion. The sequence continues at coordinate 16,573 of CALOFM010000017.1, forward strand.
GGAAGTGCGCCCTTCAACCCGGCACGCAAGACCGAAGTCGCTCCGCCACCCCAGGCAGGCTGCTGCGCCCGCCCCCGCGGCGCGTCAGTTGGCGAATGCGTTGCTGTTGCCCCGTCGCAGGGCGATGGCTAGTATGCATGTGGGCTGACTCCTCGGGTGGATGCTGTGGTGTCGCTACCTTCAGCCAACCATTCGGGTCAGCCAGGCCCCTTGTTTACTCGCTGCATCAGGTGGTTGGGCATAAGTCAGTGTCATTCGTGCCAGGCTCGGTTTGGGATTCTGGTCTTTCATACCGCATGGCGAACGATGCAGGGCTTCGAGATCATGCACATGATCCGCAAGGGACAACTTCGAGGCGCTTAGCGGGGAGACATCGTCTCCCAGAACCGCTTGATCGCCGAAGTGTTCGGGTTGGCATGAGACATCATTCGAGAAACGAGCAACATTCGCTCTTGACCCAAAGTTTGCATCAGAGTCGTAATCTACGACTGAGCAAAGCGCGGACACGATGAAGGGTGAGCGCGCAGCCGTCGGGCCATCGCCGGGTTCGTCGTGACCTCCCGGTAACCTCGATGCAGCCAAGACGCGGAGATGCAGGTGTACAAGTCCTTTTACGGATTCGAATCCAGCGGATTCAAGATGACATCGGACCGGAACCTGAGGTTCTGGCACGACGGCTATACCAAAGTATTCGAAACGCTCCTTAGGTCCACCCGGCGGGGGAATGGCTTTGCGGTACTAACCGGTGCACCTGGTACCGGAAAGACAAGTCTAATCGACGATCTGGCCGCACAGTGCGAAGGTGACGGCTGTGTGGTCGGGAAAGTGGCCGATTCGCTGGTCTATGCCGACGATCTGCCGCGGTTGGTCGGTTTCGCGTTTGGTCTGCAGGCGGATAACTTGAGCAAGGTCAAGCTGCTGACCCTCCTAAAGGAACATTTGACCGGTAAGGGCTCTGGCGGCCGGCCCGTAATCCTGCTGATCGACGAAGCCCAAGATTTGTCAGTAGATGCCATTGAAGAGGTCCATCTGCTGTTCGACCTGATTGCCAGGCGGGGGTGCGTTGCGCAAATTGTCCTTGTCGGTCAAGAGCGGCTTTTGGAGAGGTTGCATCGTCCCGAGTGTGAACAGATCCAGCGGCTGATTGTCGAGAGCTGCAGGCTACTACCCTTGTCCCCCAGAGAAACCCGCGCCTACGTCGCTCACGCGCTCAAGCACATGGGTTGGACGGGAGACCCGGAGGTCAGCGCGGACGCGCTGCGCTTGATCCATCAGCGGACCGGCGGTGTTCCCCTACTGATTAACTTGACCATGGGTCGTCTGCTCCTTCATGGAAGCCTTGGTGAAGTGCACGCCCTTGATCTGCGCGACGTTGAAACGGTACTCGAGCAGTTGGCGGAGGATCATCCGGAACTCCGCCGCGATAGGTCAAAACATCAACTTCCGCTGCACTCCGCTATCCTTCAGCCGATCCTGCCGCTGGACGCCCGTGCTGCGCAGGGCAGCGAGTCGCATGAACCCAGTCTACGGGAGCATTTCTTCTCGGCGATCAATCGAAACAAGCGCCTCGAAGAGGTGCAGTCCTTGTTGGATAGGTTTCAGCGTATCGTTGCTTGGAGCTGGAAACAGGCTCTTGCGGGTTTTTCCGTATTAGCTATCTCTGTCTATATGATCGTTGTTATCAGCTTTGAGGTTGATGAGTCTGTTTCGTCCACCATCCATCAACGGGGCCAGCGTGGAAAAACGGGAATCGCCACTACCGATGCCGAGGGTAAGACTGCTCCAGACGGAGCCGAAACGCCGCTGGACCAGAATGCTTACATGAAACCCTTGGAAACACCTAGGCAGGCTGTCGCCAACCGCCAAGGGGCCGAAGAATCCAAGAATCTGGTACCAGACTCGGTAGACGGCGAATTGGCGGTAACCGTCGCCGGGCTAGAACCGAATTCGGCCGCACACCAGGACCCATTCGCAGACGCACCGGCAACAGTTACATCGAAGGAAGTCGTCGACGCCAGAGCCAGAGCCAGAGCCAGAGCCAGAGCCAGAGCCAGAGCCAGAGCCGGTGAGCGGCGAGCGGATGGAGCGCCTAGCCCAGCAGACTGAACCGGACCCTGAGATCAATGAGTTGCTGGCGCAGGCCGAACAAGCGCTGTCCAACAACAGGCTCACCGTGCCGTCCGGAGACAACGCGTACGCGTACTTCCGAACAGTTCTTGCGCTCGATCCGGGTAACGCCCAGGCACGCGACGGAATGCAGCGGATCCTGCAAAGGTATAGGCAACTCGCGCAGCAGCGGTTGAACAAGAAAGATCGACGGGGGGCAAGACTGTATGCCTCACGGGGACTCAAGATATGGCCCGGAGACCGAACGCTGTCGGCAATCAAGAGGC
>CALOFM010000018.1:0-115040 GCA_942492625.1 uncultured Gammaproteobacteria bacterium
GATCGGTCTGCGGCTGCAGGCGGGTCTGGGTGTCGTACATGGTCAGCGCCCAGAAATCCTTGGCTGGCACATTCGGGGGCATCCTCAGTTTATAGGTCTTCGAACCTTCCAGCGCCTGTTTCTGAGAATCCAGCGCGATGAGCGCGTAGTCGGAGCCCTTACCCGCCACCGTCACTGCCATCGCCGGTGACACGACGATGTAGCCGAAGTGAAACAGCACGCCCGCGCATCGAGATTGTAGGCACCATTCTTTTCGAAGGCGGTGTCCTTGTTGGCGTAAGCCCTCGTCCAGGCACTGTCCTCGCCGTAGATCAGATTGCCCCGGCTCACGTGGAAAGTAGCTGATCGCGCGAGCGGAGGCATTAGCGATGGCGGCGGCATCGGTGAGTATTTTTTGCATCCGCGCATCCGGATTGAAAGGCTTACCCTTTTCGATACCAATGGCCGCCATCATGCCTTTGGCCTCCGGCCCGAGATAATCATCAGGCTCCCGCTGAATCAGTGCATGCAGTTTCTCGAAGGCACTGTAATCATTCGGCAGTATGGTGTTCATTACCTTACCCGAAACATTGATGAACTCCGTTTCCGGTGGGTTGTTCGCGGTGGCGAGTGAGTAAACCCTCAGGCTATTACGAATATTGGTGGAAGCGGCGGGGATTGCCTTGTCGAGCGGCAATGATTTGTCCAGGTAGCCGCGCATGAACACCCAGAGTCCGTTGGTCTTCGAGGGCACGGCGAAGAATAACCCTCAGGCACCTCACCCTTGTACCCCGGCGGCAGCTGGTACTTGCCGCCCCTTGCCTTTGTCAGGACCGGCAACCCCGAGGTTCACCATAAAGCGAAAGGCCATGTCGTCGAGGACACCCAGCATGCCGGTCGGTAGATCGATGACCACGGGCCCATCCTTGGCGAGGTCGAAGCCGATCGCGTACATGGTCGAGGCGTTCCCGGTCAGGAACAGCGACTTGGAGTCCATCAGCTGGTCGAAGATGCAGATCTGATTGAGCTTCACGCAGCCAGCGTCCGCCTGACCATCGCGCAGCGCGTTCATGGACAACATGGGAATGGAGTTCATAAAGACATTCACCGCCCGCGAGCGGTCGAGATAGTCGTACGCGGTCTCGACCGTCTTCACGCTCGGTACACCGTCGAAGTATTCAAGCGTACCGATGGAGGTCTCCGCCTCGACGGAGCTGTTTTGACATTCGATGTGCGGCTCTACGGCTGGGCTGCCGACATCGACGGTAAACTGAACTATCGGCTCCCGAACGGCCAGGACAGGGTCACCGTCGATACCGGCGATATCATCGATGGACTCCAAGGCGCCTTCATGGGCTCGGCGATGGCGCGTCGGGGTGACTGGTCGGTCTTGACCGACCTGGTCTATCGCCTCAGCGTCTCCAACAGTGCCAACAACGCGGTCCAGCTCCCCGGCCTTCGGGCCCGGAGTCAACATCAATGCCGACATGGAAGTGACCGGCTGGATTTGGAGCCTTGCCGGTGGCTATCGGGCTTATCACAGCGAGCGCGCAGACTTGAATCTGCTGCTTGGCTTTCGCATGTCGCTTCTCGATACGGACACCAAGCTGCGGGTCACCAAGTCCGCTGCCGCCGACTACCTGCCGCCGGCGAAGTTGTCGAAATCGGTCACCCTATGGGACGGCATCATCGGCGCTCGCGGCCAGATGCAGCTCGGTGATCGCTGGTTCTTGCCCTATTACCTGGACGTCGGCACCGGCGACTCCAGCCTGACCTGGCAGGCCATGGCCGGCATCGGCTACGGCTTCGACTGGGGCAGTCTGTGGCTGACCTACTGCCACTTCTATTACGACCAGAGCGGTGACGACCTTTTGGACGATATGAGCTTCAGCGGCCCTGAGTTCGGCGTCGGCTTCAGCTTCTGAAATGGGCTCGTGAAGCCGTTCCCCAGTACCCCTTGTGCTGCCCTAGGCAGTGCCGTAGACGTCGACAACCAAGAGAGACATCTTAACATGAAGAACGACCAACTCCATCGTCCGCCCACTGCGGTCACGGCCCTGCTCGCCCTACCGCTTCTCTCGATCGCGATCGCGCTGCCAACGTCGCAGCGGCCGCGGATGCCCTCATCCATGATGCGGAGCATCAGATCCTGCTGACACAGCATGCGGAGCGCTGGGCCGCGGAAGACGCGCAGGTACTGATGCCAAGCTGGCCGCGCTGCGGGAGCAAACGGGCGGCAAGCCGCCGGAACATTGTCTATATCCTGCTCGATGATCTCGGCTTCGGCGAGATCGGCATGCCCGACGTGGACGTCGTGCGCGGTTATTCGACGCCGAACATCTCGCAGTTGGCCGACGAGGGCATGTCGCTGATGCGAATGTATACGGAGCCGAGCTGCACGCCGACCCGGGTGGCGATGATGACGGGGCGCTATGCCGTACGTACCGGTACGAGCGAGGCCAAGGCAACGGTGGCCGCGGACGGCCTGTCCGCCTGGGAAGTGACGCTGGCCGAGGTCCTGAGCCAGGCCGGCTAAGAGACCGTACACATGGGCAAGTGGCACCTCGGTGACATCGAGGAGTCCTACGCCGCCAATCAGGGCTTCGACTTCGCCGAGCACCCGCTACACCAGCAGGGACAGATGGCCATCATGAATGAGACGGCGGAGATCGAGGGCATGACCATTGGTCAATCGCGCCGACTCCGGGCGGATACCTTCGAGCTCGACAGGACCTTCCGCACCAACCCCAACGCCATGGTCTACGGCATCGTCGGCAAGAAGGGCGGCCCGGTGCGCGAGGTGAATTTCGCGGCCGGCGAGGTCTTTACCCAAGACCACTACAACCGCATGGAGGAAGGCTACAATGACGGCGCCCTGCGCGAGTTCGAACGCCTGGCGGGCGGGGAGAAGCCCTTCTTTCTGGAGTACTGGCCACAGCTCCCGCTGTCGTTCACACGCAGCGATATCATGCAGGCGAAGACACTCAACGGCGGCCCGATCGCCGAATCGATCACCAAGGTGGACGGCTGGATCGGCGAGTTCCTGGACAAGATCGACGCCCTCGGCATTGCCGACAATACCGTCGTCGTGGTCATGGGCGACAACGGCCCCTTCATGCATTACGTGGACAAGAGCGGCCAGTCCGATCGGATCTACCGCGGCGGAAAGACCAACCACCTGGAGGGTGGTGTCCGCACCAACGCCTTCATTCGTTGGCCCGCCGCGATCGAGGCCGGCGCCCGCACCCAAGACATTATCCATGTGACGGATCTGTTCACCTCCCTCGCCCGCATGGCAGGCGCCGATCAATACATCCCCCGGGACCGATTGATCGACGGGCTGGATCAAACGCCGATGCTCTTGCTCGGAGAGACGCATGGTCGCCGCGACTATGTGTTCGTCTACGAGGGACCGACGCTGAAGTCGATCGTCAAGCAGCAGTACAAGTTCCACCTGCCCGCCCCGGGCACCAACCCGATCGCCGCGCCGATCTTCGATCTCTACAAGAATCCACGCGAGGACCGCCCGCAGGACGCCATCTTCTACGGCGTCGGCTTCGGCGGGCAGTTCGTCGCGATGCTCAAGCGTCACCTGGCCATGAAGCAGAAGTACCCGGATCGCGAGTCCGCTCACGGAGTGCCCTACGGGGGTATCGAGAATCTGCGGCCCGAAACCCAGGCCCTTGTCAAAGGCTTTAAGATGCAGAAAGAGCTGATGCAGCCATAATGCTAGTGTTGTCCCGTCGACGGCGCTCGACATGACCCGGCCCGCGCTGCGCTTCCGGCCTGTGCCCATGCAACGCGGGATTGCCGCTTCGGTGTTGGCAATGCTGTTGCTCGGTGCGTGCAGCACCGAGCGCAGCCTGATGCCGACCCCGCTGCTCTACCAGGACCTGAAGCCGAACATCTTCTTCCGCGACATACCGCCCGAGCGACAGCGTCCGGACGTGGACCTGCTCTACATCACCGACCGGGCGACCGAGACGGACCCCGACGCCGAACTGCCCTATGGCCAGGAGCGCAGCTCCTCCGTGGCCTTCGGCACGACCGTCGTGCACATCGGCGACAACCTCGACTGGACCGAGCTGGCGGAACAGAGCCACTCGCCGCAGCGCACGCAGCAGATCAAGCTTAGGCTCGGCGAGACGACCGAGATCGGGCGCTTTCCCACCGAGCCCTACGGCATCGTCGTCGACGGACCGCGCATCCGCCGGTCACCAGCGGCGACGCGGCAACACCGAGAGGCCAAGGTCGGGCTCTATCGCGAGCTGGCCGCGCGCCTGGCGCGCGCGCCGAGCCGCGAGATCGTGCTCTACGTGCACGGCTTCAACGAGACCCTCGCGAGCGCCGCCTACACCACCGCGGAGCTGTGCCACTTCCTGGGCCGAGAGGATGTCTGCGCCTTCTTCACCTGGCCCGCATCCGCCTCCGGAAACGCATTGATCTCGTATACGAGCACCACCGAATCCGCTGCCTATGCGCTCAACCACCTGAAGAAGACGTTGCGCATGATCGGCGAGATGCCGGGGGTCGAGGCGGTGCATGTGCTGGCCCACAGCCGCGGTGCCGCACTGACCATGGATGCCCTGAGCCAGCTCGGCAGCGAGTACCAAGCGCGCGGCGGGGAGGTGTTCTCGGCCCTGCCACTGCGCAACGTCTTTCTGCTGTCGCCCGATCTCGACACGGACATTGCCGCCCAACGGGTCGGCGTCGGACTGTCCGATCCAGACCTGGTACCGGATTGGTCCGTCCGTCGCTACCAGGGCGATGCGCAAGACTCGGGCTTCCGGTTGACCATCTACGCGTCCCCTTTGGATCGGGCGTTGCTGTTCTCGCGCATCCTGTTCCGCAGCAATCGCCGGGTCGGCGGTGCCGGAGTGGAGGACATGAGTGATCAGATGCAGGACTTCTTCGCGAAGTGGGGGCGTTTCGATCTGATCGTCTACCAGGGCAAGCGGACCGACGCCTTCGGCCACTCCTTCTTCACCAGCAATCCGGTGGTCAGCTCCGACCTGGTGCAACTGATTCGTTTCGGTAAGCGGCCAGGCGATCCGGAGCGGCCGCTGCGCCAGGTAGGCCCGGTGACTTGGGTGTTCGAGGAGGCCGAACCGCAGTCCACGGCAGAAGCTTCCGGGTTGTGATTCAAGCTTCAATAGTGATCGATGTCGTCGCATTGCGCGCGACAAGGCCCTGCTGGGTTCCGATAGCGACACGCCGATCGACGACAGCGGCTTCAGCGGTCCGTGCCCGGGCGCGGACGTCGGTTTCCGTCTCCTATATCCAACGCAACAACGGGGTTGAAGGGCCATGTCCGATTCCAAGACAGTATCGCTGATCCTCGGCAGCGGCGGTGCGCGCGGGTTGGCACACATTGGCGTGATTGCCGAGCTTGAGGAACGCGGCTATGAGATTTCGTCCATCGTGGGCTGCTCGATGGGGGCACTGGTCGGGGGGCTGTACGTCGCCGGCAAGCTCCCGGACTTCGAGTCCTGGGTCACCACGCTCTCCGAATGGGACGTCATCCGTTTCCTGAACATCTCCTTGACCAACCGATCCGGCATGATGAAGGGCGACCTCATCATGTCCGAACTGCGAGGGCTGGTGGGTGAGCGGCGGATCGAGGACCTGCCGATGGGTTTCACCGCAGTCGCGACCGACCTCCGGCACAAGAAAGAGGTCTGGTTGAGTCGCGGCGATCTGTTCGAAGCGATCCGGGCGTCGATCTCGATTCCCGGCATCTTTACGCCCAAGGAGATTGGTGGCCGGGCACTTGTCGACGGCGGTCTGCTGAATCCGCTCCCGGTGGCGCCGGCCACCGATCATGCCACCGATCTGTCCATTGCGGTGAGCCTGAACGGACGGGAAGTCGCGCAACCGCTGGGGCCGAATCCGCCTCCGCTGCCCGAGGGCTCCATCGCGTCCTATCGATCCCGGATCGAGGGCTTCGTCACCAGCCTTCAGGAGAAGCTCGGCATCGAACCGCAGCCCGAGCCGGCATTGACGCGGCCGATGCACCTTACCGACGTGCTGCTCGGCATGTTCGACACCATGCAGGCCGCAATCGCGCGTTATCGGTTAGCGTCCTATCCGCCCGACATTCTGCTCGATATTCCGGACAACGTCTGCGAGACCCACGAGCTCTACAAGGCCGCGCAACTGATCGCCACAGGGCGTTTTTGGGCGCGCGAGTGTCTCGACCGCCGGGCCGATCGGGGATAAGTATCGGTTCAAAATGAACTTGAATAAATCGGTAAATGGCGCGGGGCCGGGCTGATCCTCGACACCGAGCGCGGGCCGGTCAGCGCCTGTGCGAGTCGGCCTGCGACGGATACTGCCGAGAGGCATCAAGGGCAGCAATGGTCTCGTTCCCACGCTCCGCGTGGGAATGCATCCTCAGCCGCTCCGCGGCGTGTCTCTCGCGACTCGGCCGGCATCCGAGCGGTCGAATCAGGACGCGGAGTCACACCGGTGGAGGAAACGAAGCTGGTGAAGCTGACTGACAAAGCCATCGTCAGGATGGTGAGCGAGTCACCGGGCCGTAACGCAAGTGAACCCACGGGTGGCCCCGACAAAAAATAGCTGTGGAGGTCGAGCTCTCTATGGTGGAGCGAAGGCAGCAGGATACGTCGCAGACTGACTGTTGAGGCGTATCCCTCCGCCGGGGTGGTAAGGATAGCACGGTGACAAGGGCATGCTAAGCAACTGGAGAAGCCGTCCTCGCCCCAGGCAGAAATGGCTGGAGCAAGGTAGGCCGTATAACCGGTCTTCCCGGGAAATCGGCCGAAGGCGAGACGGTGGCGGCGAGGTTCGTATTAGTGATGAAGCGGGGTAACGCCCGTGGAGCGAAGGGGCCTTAGGTGGTTTGATAGAAAAAAGTTACCCACTCGTCACCGCAGTTTTGTTCGCATTCCCGATTTGTTTCACCACGAAGGACACGAAGGACACGAAGAGCACCAAGAGATTAGATAACGAAGCGCTTGATCCCGTTCTTTAGTTTCGCGACATTGAAGTTCATGAGCAGACCGATTTTGACCCCGGCCAGCTTCATGTATGTCAGCAATTGCGCCTCATGGATACCTTTGATTTGCTCCACGCACTTCAGCTCAATGATCAGTTTCTCCTCTATGAAAAGATCGACCCGGTAGCCGCACTCCAGGCGCGCACCTTTGTATTCGACCGGCAGGGGATATGGCAGTTTGAACACGATGCCATTGAGTTTCAGCTCGTGCGCAAGACACTGCTCGTATGTCGATTCGAGCAGGCCAGGCCCCAACTCTCGATGGGCCGTCAGCGCGCACCCAATGACCCGATTCGACAATTCTTCGAATTCCATTCTTCGTGTTCTTCGTGTTCTTCGTGTTCTTCGTGGTTCAAATACCGGGTTTAGATTAACTCTGGGTAACTTTGTTACCTGAAATCACCTTACTGCAGATGATGACTTCGGCAACATGGGAGGCAGGGGTGAGATGATAAAGGCACCTATTGATCTGCAAGACCTGAGACGAAGGATATACGTCAACGCGAAGGCTGAATAGTTTTGGCGCTTCTGGCGCCAAGGCTTCGGCTGGAAACGGTGGAGTAGAAGGTGGGCTGTATGCTGTCCTGGGGTTATTTGATAACTACCGGGTGCGGCCACAGTCGAAAGTCGTCCCAGCATGATAGATCTCATAAACTTTGAGGTGAAGTGTGCAGGTGCGCGTAGTGCGGGAAATCCGCATGCTGCGTGCGATGTGGCGGGAGTTGGAAACGGGGCTACGGAATGACCTATTCGGGCACGAAAGGGGAAACCCTGGATACAGACAAGGTCCATCCTAGTGGGCTACCGCGCCAGCTCTCGACCCTACCGAGCTTGAATAGCTCGTTCCAATATTTGCACCATACGAGCTATCTCTGAAATTTCGTGCATCTTTTAGTTCTTCACCCACAGGTTGACAGCACCATAAACTTGCGGTATGTTGTTGATGTTTGTCTCGGCTGACCAGTTAGTACGGATGAGAGGAAGGCGGCACGGTGGGCCGCCGGGTTTGATGAAGGAACGCAGGAAAGAGGTGAAGAGAAGCGGCGAGAGAGTTGAGAATGGAAGCTGATGTGGTTGTCGGCAAGCTCGACCTGCACAGTAAAGTGAACAGCGATCGACGAGCATCCTAGTAGCACCGATGAACAAGCGGCCCAGCGGGTGTATGTGCCGGCCTCCCCGGAACAACTGGGCAAAAACCTGACCTGAGGATCGGTGCCGGCCAAGGCCTCAGGTCATCCCATGCTGCATGCGCCGCCTCGACGACTCCAATCCTCACCGGGTGAAATCGCCGATGATGTGCCCGTCGCGGATGACGCCTCCGCGCATGATCTTACCTTCAATCGCCACACTGTCCCGGATGGCACCTTCCAGGATGTAATCGTCTATTACTAGACCTTTACCAACGAGGATCCGGAAGGCCGACTCAAAGGACAGGGTGCTGTCGTCCTCCTGACCGCCGGGCAGCCACCGCGGCACGACAGAAATCCGGACGACCAGCAACAGCCCATCAACAGCGAGGGCGGCCAGGTTGCCGATATTTGTGCGTTTTGCGCCATCACTGGGGACAAGCAGATCGCCGAGATTGGCACGTGTTTCGCTTGCCAACGTCCATTCCCAGCGCTTGCTATCGGTGGCCCGGCGCACATTCCCGTCAAGGCGGACGACCTGTAAGAAGCCGGTCTGCGGGTCCGGGATCTCGGCGGTCACCACGATCCCGCCGTGCGGGTAGGTCGTCGAGGTGCGCCCCTCCGGAACCAGGTCCGACCGGAAGGAGAGCGCCGCGAGGCTTTGCAGTGCCACCACGGTCTGCGGGCCGAGGGCGCTCAAGGTATTCGTCGTACTCCGCCACTGCAGATCGACGAACGGGTCGAACGCCGGGCTTCCGATCGAAATCGCCTCGACCCGGGTCGCAATCGCGTCGATGGCGGCCTGAACCTGGCGGTTGGCCGCCCCGACGACGCCTGCGAGCCAGGGTACGTTCGGTAACCATGAGGTCTGATCGGCGAGGGCAAGTTGGGCGGTGAACAGTGCCCGCTGGGTACCTGCGTTGTTGTTTGCATCGAGGAGCCGGGCCTCCACGCGCTGTGTCGTCAGCTGCGTAAGCGTCCCCAGGGTCCATTGCATCTGCGCGACCCCTTCCTGATCAGTGGTTGTGCGGACGGTATGGTGCGCCGTGCCGCCTGACCAGGTTTCAGCCGAAACGAAGCGGGCGCTGGCCAGCAGATTTCCGCCGGTATTCTGGTTGAGCGACTGGCCCTCGAACACGAGGTTCATGACCGCGAATTCAACGACGGCGTCGTTGACCGGCCTGCTGCCCTCGTCGATCCGAACGCGTAGCGCGACTTCCAGACGTTCGCCCGGCCGCCCGTGCTGGGCGTTGCCCCCGACCACCGAAAGATTGCGATGGTGCAGCACCTGCGCAGTGAAGGTGAGCGACGGGTCACCGGGCTGACCGTCAGGGCCCAATGTCGCGATCTCGACACGCTGCGATGTGGAGGGTTCCCAGGTGATCGTAGCAGGCCTCTGCACCGGGCCGGATCCGAGCCGCCAGAAGGCCATCGCCGTCCCGGTCTCGTCGGTGACCACATCCTGAGTCGGTGCGGTTGCGGGGCCCGAGGCGGGGCTATTGACGGCAAGCCTCCCTTCGCCGCTGGTCACTGTGAACCGCAGGGTCTGGTTCGGGGCCGGCAGACGGCCACGCATCGCCCGCACCATCACCGGGGCTGGCAGCCATTCGCCGGCCGCGCCGTGCTGACCGTCACCACCGGCCGGTGACAGCGACAGGATCGTACTGAGCGGCGGATAGAGAACCCGGCAGTCGCGAACAAGGCTCCAAGAGCCGGCCGAGAAATCGAGAATCGCCAGAGGTACACGATGTCTTTCCGGCGCCTGCGAGGAACGCGCTTCGTGGACGCCGCCGGTGCTCGGCCAGTCGATCTGGGTGCCACGGCCGGGCACGACCGACGTCCTCAAGGGCAGGAGCCAGAAATCGCCGCTCCGATAGTTCCCGGCGCCGAAACGCACCTGCAGGCCATCTTCGATCACAGCAGCGGCTGTTGTATCGACATTCGCGAGGTCTACGGAGTCCCAACGCCGGACGACCACGCCGTCCTGTCCGAGAACGCTCTGCAGATTGCCGACCGTCGCGCCCCCGAGCAACGTCAGCGTAAGCGCGTCGCCTGCGACATCCTCGACCCGTGCCAACACGCCGGGCTGCCCGATGAGCCGTTGCCGGGTGCTAGAGATCTCGATCATGACACCACGGTCGAATCCCTCGGCGCCACCCGGCCCGAGCCGCTCGACAGCAAGGATAATGGGTGCTGCAGAGACCAGATTGATAGCACTGCCGATGATGGCCGCGTTGTCCCTGCTCCATTTGAACCGCGCAGGTCCAGGCAGGACTGCGCCATCGACGCCAATGTTTCCGCCATGAATCTCGATGCGGTAGGTTTGGTGATCCGGGCCTCGGAATTCTGCCGCTTCCGAGACGATGCAGGGTCCCGTGATCGTACTGGAGTCAAGCTCAGGCTGGAGGGTTCCGTCGAACTGCGCGGCCAGCGTGTCGAGTGCAGTGGCGGCGGCAGCACAGGTGGTTTCCAACCCGGCGCTCCCCAACCGCAGCCATCGGACCTGCCAAACCTGGCGTTCGCGGAAGGTGGTATCGGGGCCGCCAAGCGCGACCTCGCGTATGTTAGGGGCTTCTACGGCCGAGACCGGTTCGTCCCAGGCCTCGAGATAGGCCAGCCATTCGCCAGCCGTGATGGGCAACGCAGCATTTGGCAGGAAGGGCTGTGCCCCGGAAAGCGGCAGGGCGACGGTATTGCGCAGCCTCGCCCCTTCGAGCAGGAAGCGACCGGCCATGAGCGTCGGTATACCGCCATCTAGCACGATACCGAAGCCCGGATCGTCAGCGGGCGCACCTGCTCGTCCGATGGCATCACGCCGGCCGCCGCGGACGTCGTCACGCTGGATGTCCACCAATTCGTTGTGGTCCGCGTCCAGCATGACCCGTCCCTGCTGAGCACGAACCGCCGTATAGCCGTTTTCACGGTTGAAAGTATCTCTGGTGATATCGCCTGTCATGACAGCCCTCAAACAAGAAAGAAGAGCCCGGGCTCCATCCCGAACCTTAGGAATTGCGGCAATGCGTTGCGCAGATTTGCCACCCGTGTCTCATGCTGTAAATGGTTCCAGCATCCGGGCTCGCCGCCATCCTCGGCCAACTGCCGAATCTCGGCAGGAACGCTTTCCTCAAGCAGGAGGAAACCGGGGGCCAGTGGATCGAGGGACCGATATTGAGGTCTGAAGCGGGCCAGGATGCGGGCGCGCTCCTGTGAATTCGGAGCGTTCGCTAGAGCCATGTCGGGCTGGCACCGATACCGCCGCGCCATCGGGCTCTCGGGCGGCAGATAACAGAAGCGCACGCATCCTTCCTGTTGCGCTTCGATATCGAGGACCCCTTCGAAAAGGCAATCGGTCGCTTCCAACATACCCGCATGGGTTTGGCCCAGTATGGTCGCACCGCTTCCATTCAGGATAGCACCCGACACGCGAAGCGACCCGAGAACTGCCGAATCGACGATGCTCAACGAGGCGAACGGATCGGTGGCGTCCACCCCACCAAGGATGGAATGTACGATCTTGACCTCGAGTGCGGCGTTTGCCCCGTCTGTCCCGTCAATGGCGATGTTCCCGGGGCCGATCAGCGTCGTCGAGGCGAGCGAGAGTGCGTCCAGGGCACCGGGCAGCACCGAGATACTGCCATCGACAAGCAAGCCGTCGATATAGAGTTCTCCACGGCTCACGGGGGCAGTTGTTTCGCCGACAACCGAGATATCCCCTGTCACCATCGGTCGGGTCTCGTCCGGAAGGAGAACGCCCGGTGCACGGACGATTGGCGGCCCTCCTGCAGGATCTGGAAGGTCCGGCCAGGATGCGGCGACGATTCCCAACGCCGCGCCCGAGGGCATGCGGATCGCAGTGGCAGGTGCGGCGTAGCTGCGGCTGTCGCCGACTAGGATGAGACCGAGCGCCCGGGATCGAGCGTCGGTGTCCAGTCCGTCGATAAAGGCATGCCACGCCATCACAGCCACATCGAAAGTGGCAACGATGCCAGAGCCTGTTTCGGTCCGTGAGACCATGATCTGGAAGCCCACATCACGTGCTTCGGGCACGGCAGTCCAGCGTCCCAGCCATTCGGTGGCTGACGGCCGGTTCCAAGGACCGGCCCCGAGCGTACCGGGAGTCGCGACATAGTGGGATGTGGTAACGGAGATTCCGACAAGGCCGGAGCCAGCATCCTGACCCAGCAACAGGACACCGGCTTCCGGATCCACTCGGACGCGGTCCCCGGTGGGCGCGGCCGGCACCGGATCGAGATGGCAGATATCGATACGCTCCGGCGTGATTTGCTCGGTCGTTCCGTCCGCGGCCCGGAGCGTGATCGTGAAAGGCCAGACATTTGTTTCGTCATTCTCTTGGGCGCGCGTCCACAACCGTCGGCGTGACAAAGCTATCGGAACGGACTCTTCGGTCGCAACCGCAGCCGGATCGCTCTCGGTTTCCAGCGGTGCATAGAGTGGCGCGCTTTCACCGGTTGGCCGGTACCACCAGCCGCGGTCTCCGGTACCCGGTATGGGCGCCGCGTCGACCTCGGAGAGGCGCCAGATCTGCGATCGCCACAAAAATAGACCAATATTGGGCAGGTTGTGCTGCCCGCGGCCGGAGGAGATGCGGCGCACGTCCACCCGCCGCGTTTCCTCGCCGAGCGGTCCGGCGAGGCGCTCGAGCCGTGCCGCGTCGCGCAGATCCAGCGTCGCTGCACGCCCTTCTTGATGGTTCAGAGCTTCCGTCCAGGCCAGACGTCGGAAGAATTCGACTGCGCGCACCGGATAGTTGGTCACGTCGCGGGCCAGCAACTCGATCATACCCACCGTGCCCTTGCGACGGCGGTAGCGGATCGTGTTGGCCACGAAGGCGCGCTGGCTGAATGAAATAGCCGAGACGTCACGGGTCACCGGCAGGCGCAAGCTCGACGCGAGATAGGGGACCAGCCATTCCTCGGCGGTCTCGACGAACCAGTTGTCCCATGCGGTTTCCGTGTCGGCCCGGACGGCCTCGAGTTCGGCATCGATGATCGAGATCAGAGCACGAAGCGCGTTACCGTTCTCGCCATCTCGGCGGCGATATATAGCGGGCAGAAGCTCGTATAGGAACTCGCGATCGGTCATGACGCCATGGGCTCCAGGATTACGTGGGTTTCTTCTTCCGAGATCAGAAGGAGCTCAGCCGTTTGCCGCTTGCCATTGACATCCATAGGCGGTGCCGCTTCCAGGATCACTTGTGGTGGTGCGGCGAGACTGGACAAGTCGACCCGCCAAATCCGGTCGAGATCGACCGCCAGGACTCCATCGATGCCCTGCAGCACGGTGACGACATCGGCCGGCGTCACGCCCTGACCGAACCGGCGCGCAGTGAACGAAAAGGCCTCGGCCAAGGCCTCTCGCGCACTGGCCGTCACGTCGTCCCACAGGTAGGTCGGATCGACCAGAACCGACGCCCTAACACCAAATGCACGCGGTGTAAAGGTCGCCGTGGTCAGATGGTGCACCGGATCCTTGTTGGCCTCTATGGCCCGGACCAGAGCCAACCCCAGGGGATCGGTCTGCAGGATTGGCTGACCGCTCTCGCTGGCGATGGTCAGATGGACGAGACGACGCTGCCCTTCGCTGAGACCGGTGGCCATGGCCTTGCCGATGCCCGGATAGCTGCGCGCGAAATCCTCATAATCCTGGAGCGAGACGAGCCTGTCCAGGGTCAAAACCGACCTCGGTGCGTTTTCCCGGATCATCTCGGAGTTTTCGGGGTCCGCGGACCCCGAGAAAGCAGCCGGGTTGAGAGCGCTGTCGACGCCTTCGGGGCGCCGTGTCAGCATAGACGCGCGTCCCGCTTCAACCTCTCCGGAAAGGCCCAGCCCGGTCCGGTAGGTGGCAATGACGTTCTCGACCCCGGTCGGAAGCCGCGCGCCATTGATGCCGTCGCCGAACTCGATGATCGTTGTGCCATCGCTTGCGTGAAGCAGCCGGTAGACCTTGGCGTCAGGTGTCGAGCCCCAGAGATAGGGGACCTCTTCCCAGGCGACGCCGCCAACCCTGATGGTCAAGGATGGGCTCGCACCGTCGGATGTTGCGATATACGTCAGCGGCCGCCCCTTCAGTACGAAGCTCTGGAATGGCTCCGCGGCATTTCCGCTGCCGAGCACTTCGTTGGCGGCCGTCACACCATGGGTCGCCAGAGCGAGATTGGCATTGACCTTCAGTTCTCCGCGGACATAGGCGCGGGCAAGCGGCGGGTCAAGGGTCAGGTGAGTCTCGTTGAGGGCCGCATTGAAGGTCGCAGCGGTCACGGCCACCACCTCTCCGGACGGTGTCGGATCGTCCGAGCTCGGTCCGTAGAACGAGACCAGCCGGTCAAGCAGATCACTGCGGTCGCCGATCACCGAGACCTCTTCACCCGTCGCGGCGGACAGATCCGGCGCGCCCACATGCCGGAAGCCCTCGGGCTCGCAATAGACCACCGTGGCACGGCGGTCGAATCGATCGAGATGCTCGCCCCGAAGCTGCAGACGGCTGACCTTCGAGGTCAGGCCGAAATCCACTCGTGCGCGCTGGCTGACCCGAAGCACTTCATAGGCCTCGACATGATAGGCGTCTGCAAGCACGATCCAGCTACCGGCCACGATTCCGGGATATTCGCGGTCCAGGTCGATATGGTTCGTGGCAACCGCGGGATCGTCGGCAAGCTCGAAATTCGGCCATTCCGTCACCGGCGGCGATCGGCGCATGAGACGGGTGCGGTCGTCATTGTCGTCTTCACGCGATGGCAGGTCGCTGAAGCTCATGTTCGCACGGCCCCAGGCGGTCACCTGGACTTGGTTGGACTGCGATCCCCAATCGGGCGCGTTGTATCCGAACAGGGAGGCGCGATTGCGGAATATCAGAACCTCGGTCGCAATTTCGGGCGGCGCGGTGACCGGATCGCCCAGAGACCGGTCGAAAACCAGCCGGGTTTCGGCGTGCTCCGTGTCGTTTTCGATCTCGGTCAGGTGGCGGAAGTCCCAACGTTCGCTGCCCTTGGAGGCCAGCCGGTCCGTGCCATAGATCAGTATGCCGTCGCCGGATTTGGCACGCGTGTCCACACCGTCCACCCAAATATCGGGTGTACCGGTCTCGAGAAGGGGCACTGGCAGTCGCCGGCTGGCCGCAATGGCGCTCCATTCGGGGCGCGCTTCGATTTCCTCGATCGTCTCGAATGTCGGCGGCGGATCCGAGCCCTCCGGCATGGCCATGACCGGTGTTCCTTCCTTAACCGTGACGGCGCCGGTGGTCAGGACGGAGGTGGTAAACGCCAGATATCCCGATGCCGCGAGTCCGGGCGACGGTTCATAGCCAAGCTCGCGCGCAATCAAGGTCAGCGACAGACGTTCCCTAGCGGTCGAGAGATAGCGCTCGTTGAGGTAGCGCTCTCCATAGAAGGTCAGGACGTCCAGAGCGCATGCGGCTGCATCGATCAATGCGATCGAGCCATCCGCATCGTCGCGGGCTGTCAGCGCTTGGAGCGGGCGGCTGCCATCCGGCATCTCTTCGGTCGAGAGGCGTGCGATCATCCGGGCGCGGAACGTCGACCAGTCCCCCGTTCGGTAGCGGATCTCGGCCTGTCCGGGCAGATTGGCGCGATCCGTCATGTGCCGCCCTCCACGATGAAGGTCACGCGGCCCTTGTCGGGCGCGCTCGGATCCGAGAAGCACTGGGGCACTTCAAGATCGCCCATCTCGAGGACACCACTGTCCAGTTGGTCCGGCATCGTGCTCGCCCAGCGACGGAAGCGGTTGTTGCGGTTCGCGCTTCGCGCATCCACCCACTGCACGCCATGGATATCCATTGCACGGGCGACGATCTGGCTGAGATACACACTGTCGCCGAACGTGAAATTGTCCGGGTGGAAGAAGGCGCGCCGGCCGTCGGTAAGGTGCCCGGCGCTGAACTCGGCCTCGAGCGTTGCCCGTACGACCTCGGGCCAGACATCGGGAGCGACGCACACCGTCAGCGCGATGTCCAGCGGCACATAGACGGGCCCGACGACCTCGAGTCCATAGCCGGCGAGGCGATAGCGCTCCAGTCGGGCTTCGATCCGTTCGGTGAACGCGGTGTCTGCGGGGACAGCATCACTCGGGTCCACATGGACCCGAACATTGTGCCAAGAGCCGGTCCAACGCAGCCGGGCAACGGCGCGCTGAACATCACCTTCACGGGTGGTGACCTCCGCCCAGTCCTCCATGGTGACCGCCCGCTCTTGCCGGCGGAACGCATAGGGCGCCGCGGCGCGCGCCTCCGCGATCGTCTCGGGTTCCGTTCCACCCTCGGCCGCGCGCGGATTGCGCAGCGCCACGACATCTGCCGACGGCAGGGTGTCGCTGACGATATGCGCAATGGTATGCGCCCCCACATTGCCCTGGCTGCCGTTTCCGGTGCGGTAGCCCGCGCGGAACCGGGCGTTGGCGGCGGGCGATCGACCCGTGACATCATCGCCGAAGCGAATGCGCGACGAGCCGTCCGTTTCCATTTCGACGCAGAACTCGGCCGCCGACCGGTCAGAGGTCAGGAGATCCTGTCGAGGAAGCCAGATCTCGCCGCTTTCCAGCGCCTCGAGTGTGATGTCCGGCAGGGCCTCGGCTGGCACTTGACGGACGATGCCGCTGGCCGACCAGTCGCCATCGGCCTCGGGCGGGGCCGCGGCCCAGGTCAGGCCTTTCCTTGACAGTTTCGCGATCAGCCTGCCGCGACTTCCCCAGGGTGCGACCTGAATTTCATCCTCCCGTGCAAAGCCATGGGCGACCAAGGCTAGATTGGCGCGGGCCACTGCCAGCTCGCGCCCGTCCCCGCGCGCAATCAGATCGAATGGCAGCGCATCCCGGGCATCCCAGGTGATTTCGAGATAGCTTTCTCCCAACAGCGTGTCGGTCCCGCTGACAGGATCGGCATCGAGGCGAATAACGTGGCGAAGCGCAGGATCGGCATCCACCGCAAGACCGGTCGCACTGCTTGCAACCGCCTCCAGAACAACGGTGTCGCCGGCCTGGAGTTCGATCTGGCCGCCTGGATCGCGTAGCGTGCAGCCGGTTGCCCCCTTCGCCAGAACCAGGTTGGCCTCGCCCCAGGTATAGAACGACATCGCATTGTGCGCGGCGCTTAGTCGTCGGGGCGGCAAAAGGACATGAAAGTACTCAGTGTCTACAGGGAATGCTGTATCCAGTACGACCGATGGCAGGACCGCGGGCGCGTTGGCAAGCCGGGTTACGCAGACATCGCCGATCGAGATCCCGTCGGTGCGGTTCACCCCGGCGGCGGCTTCGACATGGACCCATGCACGTGAATTCACACCCTCATGCATCCGGTAATCCAAAAGCCGTGCGTGACGGCGCACCGAACTTCGCAAGCGTGCTGTCTGCAGATAGGCTTCGGTGGCAACGGCGTCCTGCATCTGTGCAAGTTGGTCGGCGCGATACGCAATCGCCTCCACCAGCACCGACCAGAGCCCGGCAACCGGCAGATCAGCCGGTGCGGCACCGAGTTGCGCCAGGCGGTCGGTCATGAGACGTCGGAAACCGGCGAAGTCCCGGGTCATGTAGTCGAGATCGAGTGGCGTCACCGGAGACTGCTCGGTAATGGCAGCCGCCTTGCAGTCGAAACCGTCGAGGCAGTTGAGCTTGAGCATCACCGGCAGCGAGGACAAAAGCGGGTCGAAACGGGAATCGTTGACAATAGATAGCATGTAAGTAGAGAAATCGCCCCGCCCCTCGGTACAGATGGCGACCCAGTCGTCGACGTCCCCGCCGGCCGCACGCGCGGCGGCGAAGGCCGAGAGCCTGAATCGCTCGCCAGCGGTCAAGGTTGTATCCACCGCCGCAACACCTCCGATACCGGCCAGTGGCCAGACCCAGCGGACCTGGATCGTCGGGATCCTGTTTCCGCCGGTGATCAGCATCCGGTCGGCGGCGAGGTCTGCAAGAGCAAAGGCGTTCTCGAAAGCAACGAACAGGATGCGTTGCCGCAGCCGTTGCGAGATGAATGGCGTGCGGTCGGCGACGATCACATGGTCGATGGCATTCAGCCAGTCAGCCACCACGAAGCGGGTTGCCGCGTCGTCCCGCGTCAATGCAAGGCTGCTCAGCGCAGGCGCAAATCCCGGCAGGGGCGCGCCTGGGTCCGGGTCGGCCGCTGCTTGGCGGATCTCGATCTGCACCGACTGGGGTATGGCCGCTTCCGTGAGCACGACCCGCCAGCGCTCCGACGGTTCCGGGTGTGACTGCAGTGTGCCGGCGAGCTCTGCCATCCAGGCTTCGTCGCTCGGCGAGAGCGCTGCATCCGCGCCGGCGACTCCAACGAGATCGTCAGGGGCCGCGAACCAGCGCACATCGGCGCTTTGGATAGCAAGCCGCTCGACCGTTACCTGATCCAAATGGGCGGCCGAGGTAAAGCGAAGAAGCAGAAGCCTGCCGGCAATGGCGGCAGGCGCGACCTGCGTCGGCAAGGCCAAACTGACCGGAATCTGCCCGGGATCGGTACCGGGCACCACGGCCATCTCGAGCGCTGTACCTTCTATGGAGTAGCGGCGGCGAAATGCGCTTTGTCGTCCGGTCCGATTTTCCGCCATATCACACCTGCATGTTGAAGGTCTCGGTCGCAGCCACGCCTGTCGTCCGGTCGCTGTAGCGGATTGTCACGGAGAGCGTGGCATCTTCCGCCGAGACCTCGACGCCCTCGAGCAGAATCCGGTCGCCGAGCGCCGTCTGAACGGCCGCCTGTACGAGGTGCTGGGTCGATGCCGCGAGTTGCGCGCCGGCAGGCTCGAACACCAGTTGCGCGGCGCCCGACCCGAGCGTCGGTCGCATGACACGCTCTCCAGGCGCGGTGAACAGGATTTGTTCCAGAAGCTCGCGGACTTCGCGATCCGGTTCCGCGAGCGCCGTGCGCCCCGTGCGGTCGATGCGGAAGGGGAAAGCGAGCTGTTTCATAGCGCCATCACCCTTGGCGAGGCGGCAGGAACGGTCGCCGGACCCTGGGGGGGCCTGGGTCGCGGCAAGGCAGAGCGAACTCGTACTTTGCAGCAACACCGGTACACCGCCGGCGCGCACACGCGTCGCGGCCGAGGTCCAACGCACCTGCACACAGGGAGAGGGTGTTGGGCCCGGCAGGGTGAACGGACAGCCGGCGACCGTGGCGATGTCGGTTTGCACCAACAGGGGCTGCCCGCTCGACAGGACCCGTACCTGGCTCGGTACGGGCACCGCCGGCACGCCGTGGGCGCAGACGATCGAGGCGGCTTGGGTCAGGACCGGAATCGCCATCAGATCACCTCCAACGCACCGTTGTTGATGTTTACACGTGCAGGATCGAGCGCCACCTTGGCGCCGCCGCAGGTGATCTCGATCCCCGCGGTGCCGAGCGTGATCGTGACGGGGACCGGGACGGTGGGTGGCAGCACTTCGATAGTGATCCCTCCGGCCCCGGGCAGATCGTCGAGCTTCAGGGTGGCCCCCGAGGTCTTGATGATCTTGGTCGTCGGCAGCGCCGGGACCGCCGGTGTCTGGCCGACGGTCCAGAACCCGCCGCTCCAGATGGGCTTGTCCGGATCGCCCGCTTCGAACTCGACCCATATGTCGGCGCCGATCGGTGGCAGCATGAAAAACCCTTCGCCGGGGCCGGCATAGGGAGCGCATGGCATCGCCCAGGCCATGATGCTTTCGCCAAGGACCGGCGCGCAGCTGATCTGGAGGCGCCCGATCTGCATGGGATCAACGTTATTGACCACCGACCCCCGATATTTTCCGTAGTAGGTCATGGCACCACCGCCGGCGTTGTCGAGATCGTTCCCTCGCGCGATAGCTCGAAGCTCTGCTTGTATTCGCCGCGCTTGATCGCGTGCGACACGCTCTTGACGTAATACAGTCCGTCATAGCTGAGCCCGACGCCGCGCAAGCCGACGAGCTGGCGAGGGTAAAGGGCCATACCGTAGCGCGCGGTGTCGATCTCACCCGACGCCGTCACTGCGTTCCAGGTCGAGGCGGTCGTCTCCGCATTGGCCTTGAGCTGAGCCTGCAGCCAACTCGTCCCCTCTTCCGGCTCCAGCAGCTTGACCTTCCCGATCGGCTTGTTCGCATAGATCGACGGCGCGGCTGCCAGAGGCGGCACGATGGTGGGAAAGCCGTAAACGGGCAGTGGCGGCGTACTGACCGCCGGATTGTCGTCGCGTACCAGACCCACGACCTCCGTCGCCGCGCTACCGTCATGCTGGAACGAGATGCTTGCCAGGTTGTTCGCCGACCCCATCCCCCTGGTCAGTGCCCGCTGTGGCAGTACCGCGGGAATGCGCGGACCGAAATAGGCCAGAGACTGACCCGGCAGCGGTCCCGGCAGCACGAAGAACGTATAGCTGTGCTTCGCGGCCTTCTCGGTCAGGATCGACCAGACGGTCCCGCGTGGGTGCGGCAAGGTCCTGGTCGGATCGGGCGGCGTATCGGTGGGCGCTGGCAGTACCATCGGTGTCAGACCGATCGCTGAATAGGGCGCCAGCAACAGCGCGGCGAGCGCGGCATCGGTTCCGGGGAACGGCATCTGCAGCTCGATCTGATCCAGTAAGACGCCCAGATCCTCGCCGGTGACGGTGATCGACCCGCTGCCGGGCTTGTCCCCGGGGTTGAGCTGATGGTTGGTGATGATCCCGTCCATCAACACCTGGGGTATTGCGTTGAGGGTCAGGATCAGAACGACACGGGTGCCGATCTTGATCCGCTGGGTGAGCAGCAACGGATAGTCGATCAGTCCAAGCGGTGGCTCGCGCAACGCGCGAAAGACGATCTGAAAAGTAGAACGGCCCTCGTCGCTGTGACTGACGGTGACGCTGTCTACGTGCTCGGCCAGATCCGGTGCCGGGAGCGGTACGGCCGGACCCGCCAGCATTGTCAGTATCGCACCACCCAGCACCGCCCCCTCCTCAGCCGCTCGGGACCGGTATGTGCAAACGCGGAACGGGAGGTGCACCACCTTCCGCCAGCAGCTGCGAGGGATCGGGCGTTTCGATCAGGGTGCGCGGGTCCAGCGCCTCGTTCGCCTCGGCAACACGCCACCAGGCCTCGGCGGCGCCGAGCGTGCGCGCGGCGATCAGATCCAGCCGGTCACCACGTTGTACGTCGACCGTGGTCAGGGTTTCGAAGGTGGTGAACGGCGCGAGGAAGCGGCGCGGGAGATAGCGGATCTTCCGGCCCAATCCGTCGGTATAGGAGAGCGGCGTCGCGGCAAGGCGGGCATAGCGGCTGTCCCGGTCGATCATGGAGCACCTCCAGCGGCCGAGGGTTCCAGGACGCGCGCCATGTCGGTGAGACTCGCCGTCTTCGCCAACGTCTCCTTGGCCATGTGATGGGCCATGAACAGCGCATGCCCCGGATGCAACGGTCCCAGGTCGTCTGTCGAGAGCACGCGCAGCCCGAGCTGGACCTTGGCCCGGATCGGGTTGAGTCTTGGATCGTGTGCCTCTTCGGTTACCGAGAACTGCGTGATACTGACCGGCAGCACGCGCTGAGGGCCCCAGATGAAAAGGATCAGCGGCCCCTGGGGCGGTATGGCCTCGATCGAACCAGTCGCAGCCAGAATGGTGGTTGCCAGGACCCGCGAGGAGGCCGGATAGATCAGGCATTCCAGCGCCGCGAGGCGGGCATGAAGGCCGTGGGCAAGCGAATCTTCGTCGCGCACCTCCAGCCCATCGGTGGCGTCGAGTTCGATCTCGACCGTGATCGTCTCGATCGGTGCGCCGGCATAGCTGGTGGACGCGGGCCCGCCATCGGCCCCTCGTGCCTCGAGTTGCCGCGTCATTGTGTGAGGGTTGTACTGGAACGGAACAACCGTCGGCACGGGCACAAAGGGATCTATCGCCACAAGCGCGCCGCTCAAAGTCTTCGGTGACCCGGGAAATGCAGACAACTGTACCCCCTTCAGAACTATAATCCCATTTTCCCAGTCTAATCATTTTTCGGCGAATTACATAGCCCTGCCCTGATCTATTTTTTCAGTTGTGGCTGATCTGGCTTGGCGATAAACCAGCCGAGAAGCTGTCGTGAGTGGGATCCGAGATCGCGTTGCCGTCTATGGCTATTTTTTCGAGCTTGGGTGGTGGTGGGTTGGAGATGACGCTGGTAACGAAAGCGTCGGTTAGGTCGTTGTCCGAAATGTCCAATCGGCATAGCCGCGGCAACGCCACCAGATCGTCTGTTCGGAGCTGGTTGCCCGATACAGCAAGGTCGGCGAGCGATCGTCTCGACTGAGGCTTAGGTATTGTAGGTTGTCCCCGGCCCACTATCGGCCTCACGCGCCTCGAGTTGCCACGTCATCGGGTGCGGATTGTCCTGGAACGGTACAACGGTCTACAAATGAACGAAGGCTTGATCTCCACAAGCGCGCCGTCTAAATCCTCAAAGACCCTGGGAACGTCGGCATACTGAAAAGCCCCTGTTCAACCTGTCCGAGTTATTGCATCATGGATTCGCATTACTGTGATCGTCGCCAAGTTTAGAGGCGGCGGGACTAGGTTCCGTCTTCAGGTGTCATCATTGGCGGAGCGGGTCCATCGAATGAGAGGCGCAGTGGATCCGACGTCCCCGCCCAAGCCCGCAAAGACGACATGGCAGTGTTGCTGATGGAAGTGCCCATAAGTGACATAACCTTTAGCCGTGGTGGCGGACGCTGAGCCGTAACCGTGCGGGCAAAAACATCTGTGATAGAGGTCCCGCTCAAGTCAAGTATCTCCACACGAGACCGAAACTCTCCGTCTAAAAGGCAGGTGGCAACCTCGTCTCCGACTGAGCATCTGGCCATTCGCAGATCCACGAGCTTTGACGTCAATTCCCCGTTGACGAGCGCCATAAACGTTATCGAGCCAAGAGAGGTGCCCGACAAATCCAGCGATCGCAGTTTCAATTGGCCCCTGTTAAAGCGGATACCATCTACAAATGGTTCACTGATTGGATTGGAGGCTAACGACAGTGCACTCAACCCAACGGCCAAAGGCCCCCTAAGCAAAGAACGGGCGGCCCGCGTGGTGATCTGGTTCGCGGCAAGATTAAGTTGCTCTAGCGCGAGCGCCCCGTCCCATTGCGTGAGGGCGCGTGCGCCTCGCGGTCCGAGCTGGCATCCTGAGAGACCAAGGTATCGAATGCTGCCCGCAAGACCACTTATTCCCAAGATTTCGATACCAGCGGGTCCAAGAGGTGTTTCGTCGAACCTAATATCGGTGAAACGTCCCTTTGGAAGTCTTTTTAGAAAGGCTTCCCAAAACGGGCCATAACCCTCTGATATACCGCCTGCGCCATCATGTAAGACGAAGTTTGTGAGATCGAGCATCGTACACTTCTCTAGTGCCCGCAGACAACGTACAAGCACCTTGACAGTATCGCGGTCGCTGATGCGAATGGACCCAAATAATTCAACCGCAGTGATCGCATCTGAAATCGCTCGAATGGCCGGCCCCGTGGGATCCAGGAAGTACGCATCCGATACGGACAATTCGAGCGTGCGCGATAGCGCGGAGTAAGGCACTGGGGCAGATCTTCGGTCGATCTGCCAGACCGCCCCGTCGGAGAGTGGTGCCGGTGAGAACCTGATTCGGCGCAGTCGGTCCGGCCAGTGTGACAGGGCCTGCGGAAGATATTGGCCCGGATCCGCATGCTGCTCCCTGCTGGCCGAGCGAAGGGCCATGCCTAAAGCCATCCAGTTCTTCGGTGAAGGAATGCGCGCGAGGTCTAGGATCCGGGTGTCTTCGCCAGAGGCGGAGCGTGGTTCTGGAGGCTCGGTCATGTGACATCCGGAAAGAGCGTATGGATATACCAGCCGATATTCGGCGGCTGGTTAGCACGCTTGACATACATTACGGCGCGAGCTCCGGCTGAAGACCGACGGACTGCAAGCGGGGGAAGTGTGGGATTACCACCATCGCCCGTGATCAGAGGATTTGATCCCGTCCAGGGCGTTGGACGCCATGGGAATTCAGCGGCGAAAACTGGCTCAAGATAGGCGGGCGGATCCGCGCCTTGAATATTGTTGTCGTAGGCCAGCACACTTCGGCCGTCGGTTCTACCGGACATCGCTGCCTGCCGACCAATCGCGAGCCGGTCGCGTTCGGTGATCCAGTTGGCAGCCAGTTCGTCGTACAAGCTCTGCGCCTCACGGTTGGCCGCAGCCAAGGACCTGAATGCAGATGCCGGGTTCCATGCACCAGTGGTAGGATCTAGTAGCGGTGCATGCGCATGGCCCGGAACCTCCCCGAACGCGGCCCGCCATGCCATATGACGTGCTGTCCTGATCCCTGGGGCCAGACCTAGTACATGGTTGCGTATCGTGTGCGCCGCACCAGGCGGACCGTAACCTTCCTCGACCGTCAGGTTCCGCAGGCGGCGCGGCCTCCGCCCTTCGTCATGCCGGAGCATTCCCCGCACATAGGGCGCGATCTCAGGGTGGTTAGTACCGTCGGCAGCATACTTCGGCATATGGTCGACCCGACTGTCCACGAGATTGGGATCTGGACTCCCTACCCTTACAAACTGTACCTCGGCCGCACGCCACTCATAGCGTTCCACCGTGAAACGGCTCCGCCGAAGGCAGGCCGACCAGCGCCGTCGGGAAACTGCCCCTCCGGTCCCTACGTACCGAGGCCCCGGTCTTAGCCTGAATCTGGGCGGACTGTATGGTTGGTGGGTTGCGGCGTTCCATGGAGGCGCAGTTAAGTCATAGGGGCCAAGCGATCTGATCCGCGGGTCCGCGTCCCTGAGGAACGGGTGCGACAGATTGTGGTTAGCCCAACCCTGAGTATAGGTAGGTGCAGGCAGCCCAAGATAGATGTTGCTGCCGTTCGTGTTCGGCTCGATGCTGTAATGGTATTCCAAGTGGGCCCGCCCATTTCGCACAGCTCTGTCATAATGTGCTTCTTGGACATCCACGTCGATGCCCTGCAGTGGCCTCGGTCTCAGGGCCGCCTCGATCCGTCTGATCGGGCCCTGCGCTTCACGGTGGATATCACGCGGGTTGAACTCGTCACGACCGATCCTGTTGATGGTGTTCTGCATCCGATCGGTGAGGTTACGAACTATTCGGCGGTGACGTGCGCGTTGATCCCGCGCGGCGCTGTAGTGCGGTCGCCTGCGTCTATCGCGGCCGAACCAAGCGCGGCCCATTGTGGTACTGGCGCGGCGGCGGCCGCGGCGGCCTGAGACGCGAAGCGACCACATCCGGGTGCCTCGATGCCGGATCGCGACACGGATCGAGATGCCGGCCGCCGCGGGCCGGGCGGCGCTGCGAGCGGTACTCAGTACCTGGCTTCGCGGAATCACCCGTGTTCGCGCTCGGGCACCTATCGCATTCCAGGCAGCCCGTGCCGCCAGGCGCACCCTCGTGCGGATTCCTCCGCGGTCGCGGCGGCGTCTCCGTCGCCGTGGACGCCGACGCCGGGACCTCGGGCTACGGCGCCTGGATCTCGGACCGCGACGTCTAGAGCGAGGGCCACGCCTTCCACGGGGTTGACGCGGTCGTGACCGCGGGCGTCCGCTGGGGCGCTGCCCGCGCGGACGCTGCCTAGGACGGGGCCTGGCTGACGGACGTGGGCGAGCCGCTGGACGCGGACGCGGTCGAATGGCCGGGCGTGGCGGCTGCCGTGGGCGGCGTCCGAGGAAGCGCCGGACCATCCGGCTCATCCATTGCACCACATCGTCCAGCCAGCGCATCACCCGACCCATGATTCCCTGGGCGGTGCGGCGCAGCCGCTGGATCAGCCGGAAGAGGGGCGCGAGCGCGCGCCGGAGCCGGGCGACGATACTGGCGAGCCGTGCCACCCCTCTGGAGGCCATGATGATCCCCTTGGCGGCGGTCACGGCCGTACTCCCGCCCGCGGTCAAGACAGCCAGCGCGATCTCCGCCACCAGCATGCCGGCGATCGTGCCGATCACCACACCGATCCGGAATGCGGTGCCGGGCGCGGTCAGGAATCGGAGCAATTCATCGGCCGCGCGCTGCGCCAAGGGACGGACGAGGTCCGCAACCGATCCCCGCAGTCCGTCGATCAGCGCGCGGACATCCTCGCGCGAGATGCCGTTGGTGGCGAGCTGTTGAAGGAAATCCGATACAGAAGGCAGGTCTGGTGCAGCAGGCGGCGTGGTGCCCACCTCGCCCTCCTGCAACTCGCCCGGTGCTTGGGCCAATTCTTCGGGCGCCCGCCCTTCCATGAGAGGTGTGGCAGTACTCGGCGGTGCCCGCGCACCGCCGCCGCGACGCAGCAGTCGCCCGCTCGTATCGTGCGGCGACGCCGCTCGGCTTGCGGCCGGTACGGATACGATCGGGGTAATGGGGGCGGCTTCGGGCTCCGCCTCAGCTTCCTCGTCGTCCATTTCATCGTCGTAATCGCCCTCCTCCTCGGCCAACTCAAAGTCGGTGTCTGTCTCCTCCTCATCGAGTTCCTCCTCCTCGGTGCTCGGACCAAGGCTATCGTATTGTTCGTCGGCACGTTCCAGGGCGCCATCGGGTTGCGCACGCGTGGCGCCTGTGTCTTCTCGGGTGATCGATTCCGTGGGCTCCGGAACCAGGGGGGCTAGGCTGCGGCGCCCTTGCACCGGCTCACCGGCAAAGGTCTCCTCAGGCTCCCGCGCGGGGGCACCGGGATCGCGTATCTCTGGTGCCATCAGCCCTGGAGGATCGGCACTGCGCCCGAGGGGAGCCGGATCCTCGTCCTCGATCTCACCCTCGGCCGGCACGGGAGCACTTTCCTCCAGCTCCTCCTCCCTGGCAGCCCCGCCACCGGCCTCGGCTGTCTCACCGCTCATCAGGCCATTCACCCATTGCAGCAGCTTGAACGGCAGGCTGATCAACCAGACCACGGCCTGGAGGAGGAAGATTATCGTCCCGCCAGTGCTTTCCCAGAGACCCGCGGCGAGACCGACCAGCACGCCGGCGCCCATCTCGGCATTCCCGGCGAACAGGCTGGCAAACAGGTCCATTGCCTGGACCTTCTGATCGTCGGGTGCGTTTCGCAGCTGTTCGAGGAAGGCTGTGAGCCCGTGATAGATCGCCGCCGCAGCGAAGTTCGCGGGCTCGGGAAGAAAGCGCAGGATGCGAAGCGAGACGTCCAGGAAGAAGTTCAGGATCGGCGCCTTGAAGCATTCCGGGATGATGTAGAGCCAGACGGCGCCTACAAAGAAGGTGACGAAAGTGAGGGGCGGCGCCACCAAGGCCGCGATGATCCCGGTACAGATGTCCAGGAAGGTCCGGAT
The DNA here is from genome assembly GCA_942492625.1 of uncultured Gammaproteobacteria bacterium. Classification (GTDB taxonomy): domain Bacteria; phylum Pseudomonadota; class Gammaproteobacteria; order Chromatiales; family Chromatiaceae; genus Thiosymbion. The sequence goes on from CALOFM010000018.1 coordinate 27,360, forward strand.
CCATTCCAGGAGATTGGCGACGGCGTCGGCGACGGCATGCCAGAACAGGAAGGCGCAGGCCTGCACGATGCGGATCGCGGTGAGGACCGGTGTCGCCAGGCGAACCAGGGCACGGCGCAACGCGTCGAGGATCTGGATCCCGAACTCGATCGACAGGAGCGTCTCGAGTGCACCCATGACGTACTGCGCAAAGCTCTGCCATCTGTCCAGGAGACGATTGAGGAAGTTACTGACCGCCGACAATGCGCCTTGGATGACGGGCAGTACTGTGTCGTTGAAGAACTGCGCGGCACGGGCCAGCGCGTTTTCGATCCCCTCCGAGATCTGTCCTGCGAACTCCGTCAGCGATTGCCAAAGCGCAGGCAGTTGCGCGATCAGATCCAGGAACGCGCCGATCGGCGTGTACTCGCGCACGAACCGCCAAGCGGCGCGCAGACCGTCCAGCAGCGGCTGCACCGCGGAGACGACGCCGTCCCATAACCTTTCGATCCCCCGACGTAGCGCCGTCAGCGGATCGAGGTTGATATCGAGACCAAGCACTGCCGCAATGTGCCGCCAGACCGAGCGCCCAACCTCGCCCAGCACCTCCATGACCTGGCCCGCCGCGTCCTCGATCACCAGCCAGGCGTCGTAGATCGGTTGTGCGAACATCTGGAGGAAGCCGAAAAAATCGCTGACCTGGTCGACCTGCTGCTCTGCGACGGCCTCCTGGCCCTCCTGCAGTTCTGCCTGCAGGGACTGTGCGGCCGGACTGCCGAGCAAGCTGTCGACCCAGCCCATCGCCTGGTCCATGAGGCCGTTGAAGGCAGTGCAGGTTCGCTCCTGTTGCTCTTCCGGGGTTTCTTCACAGGGGCTGCTGGCCTCGAGTTCCTGCAACCAGGATGTCAGCCGGTCGAGTCCCGTGGCCTGGAATGCGGTTTCGAGCCAGGAATCGAGCGTCTCAGCCGCCTGGTTGGATACAGCGTTGAGCCCGGATTCCACCAGAGCGGCCAAAGCAGGAAAGGTCCGGCGCAAGACGACCATCAATGGATTCGACTCCAACGCCTCGCCGACGAAATCGATCGCGCCGTTGATGCCGTTCTCGAAATCCGTGAAGACCTCGTCGAGATCCGTCTGCAGGTCGTCGATGGCCACGTCGATCCCACGGTTCAGGTCATCGGCCGCGGCGTCCACTCGGGTCTGGACCTGGTCCAGGAAATCTTGTGCGTCGTCCCGGAAGTCCTGCGCGATCTCGCCCAACTCACCGGGGAGATTGTCCGCCAGGGCATCGAGTGTAGCGCGGGTCGCCTCGATGGTGGTGGTGATGGCCGAATGGCCGGCCTCCACGATCGCATGGGCGGCCGAACGCGCCGCTTCCAGCAGGGCGCCGATGGCTGAACGGCAGGCCTCCAGGAAGTCGCCGATCCAGCGCTTGATACGGTTGAGCTGTTCCCGGAAGAAGGCGATGCCACGTTCCCAAAGACTGGGATTGCGCCCTTCCTGGCTCTTGTTGTTCGCCCGGTTCTGCGCCTCGGTCCAGCGGGCCGTTGCCTCGCGCCGCGCCGGTTCCAGACGTTCACGCGCACGCCTGTTCGATTGGCGGTGGATAAGTTCGACATGCCCGCGGTGCTCGCGCGCCAGCGTCTCGCCCTCGCGGCGGCGTTCCGTCACCTTACCGTCGATCGCCCGCCGCCAACCCTCGCGCGTGCGACCGATCCCGGTCCCAGCATTGCGAAGCTCGGTTTCCCGGGCCGCACAGGCGCGCTGGCAGAACTCTTCGAGATCATCGTCCGTGTCGGACAGCCGTTGATTGGCGGTGCGTCTATGTCCGGCCGCCCGCGTCGCCCGCTCGCGGGTCGTCTCGACATCCCTATCCTGGGCGACGAGGACCTGATCGAGCGGCAGCTGGCCGACATTCGCATCGGTTGCTACGCGATCCAGGGTGGTGTCCGGCAGGCGCTCGCCGAGTGAGACCTCCGGCAGGTCGAGGTTGTCGAGGGTTGTATCGTGGCCGAGGGTGGGGTCGTTCTCCGACGCCAGCGCCGCTTCGCCGAAATCTTCGTCCGTTGCCGTTATTGCGGTGCGTCTGTTGGTGTCCGAGGTGGTCCTGAGGTTGTCCCGGCGATCATCGATCTCCTGTGGGTCGGTAGCGTCTTCGAGGGTCAGTTCAGGGGTTTCTGGGATCTCGGGGGCATCCTCGAGATCGATTTCGCGCTCGAGCTCGCGAATTTCCGCGCTCTGCTCGGCATTACCCGCATGGCGTTCAGCTTCGGGCGGTCCGCGCGCAAGCTGATTGCGAACTCGCGTCTCGGCGCGGCTCAGTTCAACCTCGTCGATGTCCGGTTCGGGTTCGGCCGCCTCGGCGCGCGGCACCTCCCGGGTATCCGGCACGTCGAGAGGCGGGCCGCGCTGGAATGGTCGCTCACCCTGCCTCACACGCGCACCGGGACAGTCGCGCGTCTCGTGGCGATCGGTCGTACGTCGCGCGGCATCCCAGGTTTCCTGGCTGGTTTCGCGAATATCGAGGATTTCCTGACGCCGGTCAGGCCCCGGAGCCAGTTCCGGCAGCGGTTCATCCACCGCCTCGGTCCGGGCCACTGTCTCATTATCCTCCACGGGCGCGCGCCGAGCAGTCGCCAGGGACTGGTCTTCGGGCGGAGCTTGCGCCGGCGGCGGCTGTCCTTCGCTCCGGCGTGACCGGGGTGGTGTGCGGCTTGCACGTTGCGGCACCTCGCTCTCGGGGTCCGCGGATGGATCGTCTACATCCACGGTGAGGGGATCTGCAGGTGCGTCATCGCCGGTGACATCGATCTCGTCATCGCCACTGCCACGGCGGAAGAGCGCGACCCAGCCGGGCTTCATCGTCGTTTCCGCGTCGGCCTGCTCTGGGGTCTCGCCGGCGGTGACCTCTTGGGTGGCCGTCTCCGCAGCCTGCTCGACCGAATCGTTCTCGGCCACGATTCCCGGCCACAGCGCCTCGGGCGCCGGGCCGCTGCCCTGCAGAACGTGTGCAACCTCGTGTGCGGTGACATCCAGCGACGCACTGGCCGACGGCAGCAGCACTTCGTCACCCCGCGCCGCGCCCTCGGCGTCGAGGGTATCGAGCAGGCTCGCCGTCTCTGGCCCCGCAAAGACCCGAACCTGGTCGAGGTTCTCGCCGAAACGCTCTTCCAGGACCTCCTGGTGCGGCAGTGGGATGGCCTCCGCGCGCGCCCGCTGCCAGGCTTCCTCAAGTGTCACGGCCTGGTCGTCAGCCTGCTCGATCGGATCGCTCTCGGTCAGGATGCCTTGCCACAGCGCCTCGCTTGCCGGTCCACTGTCCTGCGTGGTGTTCTCGTCCTCAAGCACGATGACATCCAGGGACGCATCGGCCGATGGCAGCTGGACTTCATCACCCATCCCCTCGTCCTCGGCGTCGAGGGCATCGAGCAGGGTAGCCGTCTCTGGCCCGGCGTAGTCCCGAGTGTGGTCCAAGTTCTCGGCGAAGCCTTCTTCTAAAACGTCCTGATTGGGCAGAGACATGGCCTCCGCGCGCGCCCGCTGCCAGGCTTCTTCCTGCGTCTCGGGCTGGTCGTCTAAATGATCGAGCAGGCTGTCGCGGTCGCTCAACTCACGCGCAAGTCCGGTCGCACGCACCTGCTTCTTCTGCCTCTGGGTCTGCGGCTTGGCGCGGTGTGGCCTGGATCGGGCGCGATCCTTCATGCCCAGCCCTCGTAGAGTGCCACGGCGATCGAGCGCCCGAGCTCCGCCGGACCCAGACCGGTCGGATCGACAACAGCCGGTGTCGGCACCAACCCGGCCGAGAGCCCGGACGGGACACCGCGCGCGGCGAACAGCTGACCGAGCTCGTGTTCCAGCGCCTCGGCGATGGCGTAGCGCTCGAAGGGCGCGACACCTTCGAGCCGCAACTCCTCGATCGAGAAGGTCACGGTCCGGTTCACATCTGCCATCCGCGTATCTCCGCTGCGGTCAGCGACTGGCCGAGCTTGTCATATTCCTGCCGTGCGGCCTCGAGGATGTGATCCATGCCGACACTGCGGTCGTCCTCGGCAGCCAGGAAGGCCGCATTGCGGGCGATGGTCCTGATATTGCCACCGGCGATCGCGAGCTGGGACAGGTACCTGGGATCGATCCGGTCGAGCGGCATGCCTTGCGGGAATGCCCCGCGCCAGATCCGTTCGCGCAGCGCCATGTCCGGAAACGGAAACTCGACGACGAACTGGATGCGCCGCAGGAAGGCGTCGTCGATATTCTTGCGCAGGTTCGTTGTCAGGATCGCAAGGCCCTGGTAGGTCTCCATGCGCTGGAGGAGATAGCTCACCTCGACATTCGCGTGGCGGTCGTGGCTGTCTTTGACCTCGGTGCGCTTGCCGAAGAGCGCGTCCGCCTCGTCGAACAGCAGGATCGCGCCGCTCTCGTCGGCGGCATCGAAGACCTGGCGCAGGTTCTTTTCGGTCTCGCCGATGTACTTGCTGACCACGGCCGAGAGATCGATGCGGAAGAGATCGAGATCGAGCGCGCCGGCCAGCACCCCGGCCGCCATCGTCTTACCGGTCCCGCTCGGCCCGTGAAAGATGGCCGATGTCCCCGTGCGGTGACCGTGACCGGAAAGCCCCCAGTCGTGGAACACCCGGGCACGGTGACGCACCTGGGCGGCGATGGCGCGCACGGCGCGGGTGCCCTCGGGCGGCAGGACCAGACTGTCCCAGTCCGCCTCCGGGGTGATCCGCTGTGCGAGGTCGTCGAGGCGGGCGCGCGCGACCAGCCGACAGGCCCTCCAGACGCGGCGCGACGCCGGTTCCGGTGCGGCATCGAAACGGGCGCTTTCGGTGGCCGCAAGGATGGCCTCCGGTCCCAAGCGGAACTGCGCCGCAAGCATTGCCGGAGTGGCCGCACCCTCAGTCCCGTCGGCGAGCCCCGCGCCTTCCAGCGCGGTCTGCCAGAGCCTGACTGCCTCGTCGTGGGGCAGCGGATCGACCTGGGCGCTGACGACGGGGCGGCTCGAGCCTCTCACCAGGTCCGGGCCCGCGATCAGCATCGGGTCCGGGAAGCGTTCGGCCGCTTCCACCGCAACGCGCAGCTGGCCCGGGTCCGCCGCCGTACCTGTCGTGTCAAAGAGGATCAGCGCATCATTCAGGCGCGCATCCCGGGCCGCGTCGCGGATCAGGTCCTCGCAGTCCTCGCGCGCCTCGGGCAGGGTCCAGGCCGGCAGTTCCCAGAGGCGTCGCCCATGGGTGAGTGCAATCGACGCGGCCAGGCCGCGCGCCTGCTCGACGCTGTGCGTGACCAGTTGCACATGCGGCCGCCCCGGATCCCGCAGGGCCCGCGCAAGCTGCTCCGCCGCCGCACGCCGGGACGGCGGCTGCTCGGCCACCGCCTCGGCCACCGGACGCACCCGAGCCGCCAGGCGCTGGTCCATGGCCGCATGGCCCATCAGCCAGCCGAGGACTGGCGGACGCAGGAACACCGGGCGGCTGGTGAAGATTGGCGCCTCGCCCAGACCGACAAGTCGCCAGCGCCGTAACGGGCCATCGACCTCCAGCGCCGGCCAGTTGGCGCCCGGCAGCCGCGCGATTGCCAGGCCGACGGTCAGGACCTCCGCCTCGGCTCGGCCCGAGCCCTTGGCGCACTCCGCACCGAAGCCGGGAACAAGTTCTACGGCTGCTGCGGTCGAGAGAATGGCGACATCGAACGGTGAGAGCCCGAACAGCTCGACAAGCCGCGCCATGGCGGAGCCGTCCTGCGGAGTCGGGAACGGCGCCCGGGCAGCGTCCCCCACAATGGCATTGCGGGCCGCAGCAATCAGTGGGCCAAGCGCGTCACGGCCGGTGTCAGCCGATCCGTGCATCTGCCGGGCGGCACTGGGCTTCGCGGGCTTGCGCCCACGCGCCGCGCCAGTGCTTCCGCCCCGTCCCTTGGTGCCCGCCACGCTCATGGGACGGTCACCGTCGGGCCGTCGTACACGTCGGCCGAGCGCGTGGGCAGGTTCACAGCACCGTCAACGGTCAGCTGCACACGGTAGGTTCCGGCCGCCAGGCCCGAGAACGTGAACACGATGTCGTTGCCGTCCCGGACAAACGTCCGGGCCGCATGTCGCCCGGCGGTGCCGTCCAGGATCAGTTCGCAGCTCTGTTCAGGCTCGATCACCGGGGTTGTCGCCAGGCGCACGGTCCGGTCGCCCCCGGCCGCCGCCGCGGTCGTGATCGTGCCGAGTTGCGGTCTGACCATCAGCCCGAGCGCATTTGAGACCGGACCAGGGCGCTCGCCGCCGTCTGACGCACCCGGGACGACGATGGTGTGTTCAACAATGACCGGCTGCACGCCAGCGCGCAGCTCAGTGACCGAAGTAAGCGGGATGCTCAATCGCCCGTCGACCAGATCGTTGGGTGCCAGCGTCCGCCGCGCGGTGCCGATCAATAGCTCGGCCGCCTCACTCATCAGACCGCTGCCTTCCACCACCAGCGTGCCGTCAGCCTCGACTACCGGCTGGCGGGTCGTCTCTTCGTAGGCCGCCGTCAGGCGGGGCACGGGCGCCGGTACGACGGCCAGGCCGACATCCGAGACGGGCAAACCCGGCGCCGTGGACATGGAGCCCTCCAGCTGAACCGTAGTTACTTCCCAGGCCATCGAGAGCGCGAAGACGTTCTGCCCGAAGAGTCCCCAGATCCGCGATAACTCCTCGCTGTCCAGCGTGACCGGGCTCAGCTTCACCCGCTCGGACTGCTGGGCAAGGTCGGAGGACCGCAAGGGATGGGACCCGGCGAGGGTGCTCAGATAGGCCTGAATCTCATCGGGGCTCAGCACCGGACGGGCGTGCAGATCGGACAGAACCACCCCGGCCAGGCGCTCGGGTTCCAGTTGCTCCTCATCGCCGACGAACGAAAACAAGATGCGCAGCGTCATTGGCAGGACCGGCCGTGTGCGCAGGTCACCGCCCGCGCCACGCGTCGGCAAGTCCATGTTGCGCAGCCCAGCATTCGGCACGAGCTGGTAAAGTGACATGTAGACCCCGCTGCCGGCGTTCGGCCGGGGATGCCCGTTGTTCACCTCGAACCCGGTGAGCCCGGCATCGTTGAGCAGGGTCTGCACCCGGATGTTGAGCGCGCCCATGACGGTTGCGATGGCCAGTGCGTTGCTCATCGCGGCTTACGCACCCGGGCGTTGTATGCGTCGATGTCCATGGCCGGTGGCGCCGGGCGGACCCTGACGGTACGGCCCGAAGGCGGCGCTGGCGCCTGGACGGCGACCGTCACGCGACCGATGCTGACATGGATGGCGGGTGGCGCCGCCGGGGGTTCCGCCCTCTCAGGCAGTGCGATCCGGGCCGGCAGCTTTGGCGCCATGTCGGGTTTCGGGCGCGGTAGGATCGGCGGTTCTGGCGTCCGTTTCGACAGCACCCGGGGTGCTGGTTCGTCCTTCGACGCCGCCGGGCGCACGACCTCGCGCTCGATGAAGCGGTCGGTGTGGCGCTGGACGTGCTGGATTTCGTGGATCCGCGTCGTCTCGTGCGTCGTCCTGACGATCTCCTGGCGCTGTACGGGGGCCTCGGGCCGCGGCTCCGCACGGTCGGTCACCGGTGGCGCCGGCGGCGGGATAATCGCAGGCGGTTCCTCGCCCACAGGGTGTGGTGTCCGGGGAGGAGCGGTCGGCGTTGAGGCATCGGTCGGGACAGGGTGAGGGGCGGTCGTTGGCACGATAGCCGGCGGCTCCGCGTCGTCATCGAATCGAGGCTTGACTTGCGGCGCTGTCTCGGTTCCATCGGCCCGGGCGGCGCGCTCTGGTGCCGGCGCCTCGTGCGCAACCGTCGGCGACGTTACCTCCGTGGGATCTGCCGAACCCTCATCCTGCGGAACACCATCCGGATAGACGCTCACATAGGGGATCCGCGGCGGTTCGACCGTGTCAACATCGCCAAGGCTTCTGAGGACGAGGGAGCGCAGGAAGTCCATGGCGCCCCGCCGTCAGCGTGCGCCAATGAGCGCGAGATAACTCTGCCGCCGCGCCGACGAGAGCGCGAGGATCTCCTTCTCGGACCAGCCATAGCTATTCGCCAGCACATGCACTTCCGGCAACAGGCGCCGCGCCGCCATCTCGATCTCGGCCCAGAGGTAGGATGCGATGTCGAAGGCGCTGGTCCACGTGTTGCCACAGGCCGGGCAAGTGAGAGAGAACCGGATATCCGCCCCGGGGTCGAGTTCGGCGAGCACTTTGGAGAGTCTGCCCGCCGCCTCGGCCGACAATCCCGTCTCCGGATCATCCAAACCGGACGCGCAATGCCTTAGAAGCCGGATTGCCATGTCATCGGGTCCGCTCCCTTCCAGGCCCAGAAGATCGCGCGAGGTGACTGGCCGCAACCTGATCTCGTGCCCCTCCCACGCAACCGTGCTTTCGCGTCTGGTGTCTGCTCCCATAGTCGCAAGCAGATCGGCGATGGTCAGTGAGAACTCGACGGTCTCCTCGCAATCCGGACAAGAGCTGAGGCACTCCAAGCTCGGGCCGAAACAGGCGGCCCTCATACGCAGGAGCAGCCGGTCGCGGGTGCCAATCGGTAGCGCTGCGATGGTATCGCCATCGACATCAGGCAGCGACGCATCCAGAAGCGCAAGCGCCCGGCGGATCATCGTTGTGCCGCGGCGCGTCTCCCAGATGTCCAGAACCTGCGCCGAGCCGAGCGCCCGCGGTGTTGCCGCGTCCTCGCTCCAGTGCGCTTGTGCAACCGTCATAGCGGTTCCTCAGTGCTACCCCAGGTCCGCCAGCGACGGCTCCGTTGGTTCGGTGACCGAGAGATCGCGCTCCCAGCCCTCGTTCTCGAGCTTGAGCATCTCGATCGCGACGGCGTTGGCGCTGGCATCCAGTTCCGGGAGGGCCTGATATTCGGACACCCAGCAGCGGTAGACCCTGTAGGCCTTCACCAGCTGCCCAGCCTCGTTGTAGAGCTCGATGATGATGTCCTTGCGGAAATCCGCGAGGGATACTTCGGCGCCCAGGCCTGATCCGACCCGCCACACCTTCGACATCCAGTTCTCAAAGTCCGCATCATGGGTGACGCCGCGCTCCAGTGTGATCGCCTCGAACTTAGCCTGACCCGGGGACTTCCGAACCGTCGACGGATCCCCGCCTTCGCGGTGCTCGACCACTTCCAGCGTTTTCTTCAATGCGCTAACCTTGCTGACGCCTGCCACGAAACGGCCGTCCCACTTCACACGAAATTTGTAGTTCTTGTAGGGGTCGAAGCGCTGAGCGTTTACAGTGAACATCGACATAGTGGTCTCCTTGGTCTATTGGCCCGCAATCTGACGAATGCGCAGAACGACGAACTCCGCAGGCTTAACGGGCGCAAATCCGATGCGGACATAAACGATACCGGCATCGATGTCGGCCTGGGTCGTGGTGTCGGAGTCGCACTTGACGAAATAGGCGTCCTGGGGATCGGTTCCTGCAAATGCGCCCTGACGAAAGAGCTGGTGCATGAAACCTTCGATGTTGAGCCGCAGCTGCGACCAGAGCGTCTCGTCATTACCCTCGAACACCGCCCAGCGTGTGCCGCGCAGCAGCGATTGTTGTAGGAAACTCGCCAGGCGCCGGACGGGCATGTACTTCCATTCGCTGGCACGGCGGTCATCGCCAAAGAGCGTCCGCGCCCCCCACAGCACGCGGCCGGTGCTGGGCCATGCACGTGTGCAGTTGATGCCTTCACGGTTCAGCGTGCCCTGCTCGCCGTCGCTCAGCGGTACGGACACATCCAGCATGCCCGCGAGTGTCGCATCGGTGCCGGCCGCTGCCTTCCATACACCCCGGTTGGCATCGGTCCGGGCGATCACGCCCGCCGCCGCACCACAAGGCGCGAAGGGACGCAGCCGGTTCTCCTGCAATGGATCGGCGGCGACAAGGTTCGGGAAGTATTGTGCGCCGTAGGGGGATCTCAGACCGCTGATCCAGCCCGCCGGGTTCGCCAGGTCGGCATTCACGTCATCGAAGGTCGACCAAGAGGGCGGCGGATCGATGATCGCCATCGCCCCGCGCGTTCGACACCAGGGCAGAACCGTTCCGCTCCAGAAGCTCGCCCGATCCGATTCTGATACCACATCGACAGTGGCGGGGAATGGCGCGCAGACCAGGTTTACCACATCGACGTCGTCGAGCGCGTAGAGACCCGAGCGGGTAGCAGCGCTGCCCTCATATGCGGTAATCGGCGGTTCGTTTCCGTCGATACCGCTCGACAGGGTCACGACGACCTCGTTGGAAGGCAGCACTGCCGGTGCCTGGATCATCCTGACCAAGCTGGATCGCGCGGCCAGAACCTCAGCCGCCGAGTTAGCCGCGCCCGTGCCCAGGACGAGGTTGTTGAAGGTCTCTCGTATCTGCTCGCGCCCGCTGCTATCGACAAGCCGGGCGGTTAGCGAGAACGTCGTCCCGCCGGGATCGGGTGTCACGCTGACCTCGATGCCGTCGCCCCAGGATCCCGGGTCCGCCGCCTGGAACGTGAAGCCCGGCATCGGGGCGGAGGCTTCCCCGCTCGAGAACCCGACCACGGCATGCGGATCCGCCGTCTCCGCCGGGCGGTTACCCGGCGCTGCCACCAAACGGGCCAACGGGATCGCGGGCGTGGTTGCGGACGTAGCCGCGGCAAGGTCGTCCACCGGGGTCCCTCCGAGGGTCAGGTCGACTGAGAGCGTGTAGGGCGTCGTTCCATCGGTCAGGACCGTGTCGCTGGTATCCTCGACCGAGATTGTCAGCGTAAAGGCATCGGGATCGACGCCGTGGGTCACCTGCACTCGCAGGTGGTCGAAGCCGGACAGGGCCGCGGCTTCCGCGCTCGGCAGGATCTCCATTCCATCGACCGTCGGCCAAGTGACGGCTACCCCCTCGATATGCGGTGCCGAGGTTGCGTCCGGCCTGCTGGCGATCGTGCCGCTGGTAACCCGTGCGAGCGGGATCGCCGGTGTCGTCGATGTCGTCGCCGCCTCAATGGCAGTGACCGGGTCCCCATCAAGGGTCAGGTCGACCGAGAGCGAATAGTCGACCGGCGTCCCGCTTGTATCCTGAAGCGTCGTGTCACTGGCATCCTCGGCCGTGATCGTCAGCGTGAAGGCATCGGTCGCGCCGCCGTGTGCCACCTGCACCCGCAGGTGGTCGAAGCCGGACAGGGCCGCTGCCTGCGGCGTCGGCTCGACAACTAGCGCCAGGGCGCCAGTCCCCTGGGACGCCGTCGCACTATCCTCGACCCTGACGATGATCGCCGTACGTCCTCCATTCTGGAAGAACTGGCGCACTACATGACCAAGATCGCTGCCGGACCAGAGGCCGCCGAAGGTGCGTTCGTAGTCGCCGAAATTGTCGATCCGGACCGCCTCGTCTGTCGGCCCGCGTCGGGCGCGTCCGATGAAGGCGGTTACCGATGTGGACACGCCGACGATGGTTCGCGCGCCGCTTGGTTCCTCTTCGATGTAGACTCCGGGTGCTGTGAGATTGGCAGGCATACGTGCTTTACTCCTCAGGCGGCCGCGCGCGTGATCTGTTGGAACTGAAGGATCACAAACTCTGCGGGTTTCAGCGGCCGGAAGCCGACGATCACGTTGACGATGCCGCGGTCCTGGTCTCCTGGCGTCGTCGTCTCGGCATCGCACTTCACGAAATAGGCCTCTTGTTGCTCCGCGCCCTGGAACGCACCACGGCGGAACAACTGCTGCATGAATCCTTCGATCGAGAGCCGTAACTGCGACCAGAGCGCCGCATCGTTCGGCTCGAACACCGCCCAGCGCATGCCACCACGAAGACTTTCCTCGATATAGAGCGCCAGGCGTCGGACCGGGATGTACTTCCACTCCGACGCCAGGATATCGGCGCCACGTGCCGTGCGCCCGCCCCAGACCACTGGACCAGCGGCGCCGAGCCGGCGCAGCGCATTAATGCCGGCCGGGTTCAGGACGCCGATCTGATCGTCCGTCAGGAACAGTCGTGCATTCGGGTCCGACAACGTGGTAGAGAAGCCGTCAACTCCGCGCAGACCCGCCTCCTGTCCGGCGGGGGCCTTCCAGATGCCGCGTGCGCCGTCGGTCCGAGCGATCACCCCCGCAACTGCCCCGCAAGGCGCAAAGCTTGCCGGCCTGCCATCGGCCAGTGGGTCCGGCATGACCAGCAGCGGGAAGTAGATCGCAGCGTTTCGGGTTGTCAGACTCTCCAGACCCGAGCGCGTAGCGACGTCTCCGGGCGCGCTCCAAGTCGAAGGCGGATCGACGATCAGTATGGTGAAGCGGCTGTCGCAATAACTGGCGGCCGCTGTCCAGGTCTGCGCAAACATGTCCGTGGTCCGTGCCGGAGGCGGCAGGCAGAGCATATTCACGGTATCGATGGAATCGAGCGCATAGAGGCCGCGGCGCTGAGACCGGAAGGTCGTGTCGGATGGATCGTCGTAATCCGTCGCGGAAAGCGCCGAACCATCGCTCCCCCCGACCAGCGGGGCGTTGTCAACGGTGTCCGGGCGGCGGTCCGATGTGGTCGCCACTCTCAGAAGCTGCGATCCCTGCTCCAGCACCCGCCCGACCCAGCGCGCGTGGGCCTGATCTGCCGAGACGTTAATGAACGTCTCGCTGGTCACATCGCTGTTCGGGTCGCTCGGTGCGTCCGGATCGACCTCGCGCACGGAAAGGTTGAAGACCGTCGTGGCCTCGCCGGTGCCAAGAGTCTCCGGTGCTGGGTCGCTGACGCTCACGCGCAGATTGCGCCCCCAGAGCCCCTCGCTGGCCGCCTGGAACGTGAAATTCGCAGGTGTTCCTCCAGTCGTTGGCAGGTCCACCGTTGCCGGCCCTGCGCCAGGTGCCAAGCGTACAATCACCGCCTCGGACCCGCCATTCAGGAAGTAGTGGTAGACCGCATAGTTCATTGGGCTCTCGGCCCAAAGACCCCCGAACTTCCGCGCGAAGTCGTCGAACGAGAAGCATCGTATCGCGCGATTGGACTGTCCGCGCAGTGCTCGTCCGAGAAATGCGGTCACCGAAGTGGATACCCCCGTTATAGTACGAACAACGGAAGGAAGTTCCTGAATTTGGACGCCAGGATAAGGCAGAACTGTTGGCATCTGCATCCCCAAAGCATAAGGAATCTAAATCTGTAAACTAAAAATAGTGCCGAAAGGCATACGACGCAAGTGTAAATTTCGAAGTTGAGGGTCGGCAACGAGTCGTTTGATAAACAGCCATAGAGTAACTCCATACTGTAAGCCACCGGCTTTGCCGGTGAGATGCGAAGAGGCTCTGCCGTTCCCGGGAACATGGGGTGTTGTCGTTGTCGTAATCGTGGTCGTAATCGAAGCTTCCATAAGAGACAGAATTCTTTCGTACCTCGCGGCTTCGCCAACCGAGTTTGCTCAGCGTCGTCTTTCCTTGGGCGTTCCTGGTCGTTCCGATTACGATTACGACAACGACAACGACCGAGGTAATGAAACACGACTGTGGGTTCATCGGCCCCTATGGGGCCTTCACCGCTACTCGCCCTGTCCCTACCAGAAACCTCGTACAGATTGATTCGATTGACGTTTCCTGGTCTCAGGCGATAGTGTTCAACGGATGAAAACAATCCTCCTGCCCCTGCTCGCCACCCTGGCCGGCCTGCTCCGAAGCCGGGCCGTCCTCCACTTGGAGATCCTTGCGCTCCGGCAGCAGTTGGCGATGGTCACCCGCAAAGACCGCAAGCTGCGTTTCCGCCGGCGCGAACGCCTGTTCTGGGTCTGGCTCTACCGGATCTGGCCCGGCTGTCTGGAGACACTCGCCGTTTTCAAGGCGGACACCTTGGTACGTTGGCACCGGCAGGGATTCCGTCTCTTCTGGACCTGGAAATCCAGCCGTCGTCGCGGTGGGCGACCCTCGATTTCCCCGGAGATCCGCGCCCTCATTCGCCGGCTCTCTCGAGAAAATCCCCTCTGGGGCGCACCTCGCGTGCACGGGGAGCTCAAGATGCTCGGCATCGAGATCGCTCAAACCACGGTCGCCAAATACATGGTCCGACATCGAAAGCCACCGTCCCAGACTTGGAGGACGTTCCTCGACAATCATGCCAAGGACCTCGTATCTATCGACTTTTTCGCCGTCCCCACAGTTACCTTCCGGATCCTCTACGTACTCCTGGTGCTGCGACACGAACGCCGCCAGGTCGTCCACTTCAACATCACCGAACACCCCACGGGTCAGTGGACGGCACAACAAATGGTCGAGGCATTTCCCTGGGACGAAGCCCCGAGGTATCTCCTGCGCGACCGCGACAGCGTCTACGACATCCGGTTTCGTCGCCGTGTGCGCAGCCTCGGTATCGAAGAGGTACTCACCGCCCCGCGCTCGCCCTGGCAGAATCCCTATGTCGAACGCCTGATCGGCTCCGTCCGCCGCGAGTGCCTCGATCACGTCATCGTCTTGAACGAACCTCACCTCAAGCGGCTGCTGCGATCCTACTTTTCCTATTATCAAGCGGTGCGAACGCATCTTGCGTTAGACAAGCAATCTCCGGAACCACGCCAAGTCGAATCGCCCGAGCGCGGAAAGGTGGTTGCCTTCCCTCACATCGGCGGTCTTCATCACGAGTATCGACGCGCCGCCTGAGGCGCAAGCCCAACATTCCGACTGTAGTGGGGGTGTGTTGGTCGCTCGCGAGCGCTTGATGGTGCGCTTGAGGCGCTGTACCGTCCATCTTCGTCGATGCTACCGCCAGCGATGTCCACACCAAGCGAGCATGCCCCAAGCCTCACCAGCCCAACACTTTCGCCTCCGACAGAATCACGCCCGTCTCTCTCCCCACTCGGCAGCCCTCGCCTGGCGACCCTGGATTGAGTTTTTGGTAGGGATAGGTCTTGTGTCGTACCGACGTTTCAACTGGGAAGGTTCACCGCAACTCGCGCCCATGCCAAACACGGAGAATGGCCACGATTTCATCGCGCACTGTGTAACGGACGACGTAGTCACCGGCAACAAGCTCGCACACATCGGGCAGTTCCTCGACGCTCTTGCCCAGCGCGGGCTGGTCCCGGAGCAGGCGGATTGTGCGTCCCAAGCGCTTGCTGACTCGGGCGGCAGCCGCCGGGTCGTGCTCGGCGATGAAATCGCGCAGGCGTCGCAGATCCCGTGTGGCGCTCGCCGTGAACTGGAGCCGTTTCAACGGGGCGGCTCATGTTCTTTGTCCGAGCCCCAGCTATCGATCCAGGCGAGAACCTCGTCGCCATCGATCACTTGCCCGGCATCCAACTCGGCCAGGGCCTCTCGCGTTTCGTCGTCGCGACGCTCCCGCAGATCTTCGCGCTCCAGGTACTCGCGCACGGCGTCGTTGATGACCCAACCCTTAGAACGGCGCAGGCGTGTCGCCGTGGCATCGAGTCGCTGCAGCAGATCGTCCGGCATCCGGACACTGGTCATCCCCATGTCTCAGAACCTCTATTTGCAATAATGCACTGCATTGTAGCCTTTGACTGCGACAACTGTTAGCGGCGGCGTGAAAATGTACCAGAAACGCCTGTCCCTACCAAAAACCTTGTACCGATTGATTTGGTGGACTTTTTCTAGCCACTGGCGGTATCGTCTAAGGGATGAAAACAATCCTCCTCCCTCTGCTCACCACCTTGGCCGGCCTGCTCCGAAACCGGGCTGCCCTCCACTTGGAGATCCTCTCGCTCCGACAGCAGTTGGCGATGGTCGCCCACAAAGACCGCAAGCTGCGTTTCCGCCGTCGCGAACGCCTGTTCTGGATCTGGCTCTACCGGATCTGGCCCGGTTGTTTGGAGACGCTCGCCGTCTTTAAGGCCGACACCTTGGTGCGTTGGCATCGGCAGGGATTCCGGCTCTATTGGACATGGAAGTCGCGACGATCCCGTGGCGGCCGACCACCAATATCACGGGAGGTGCGGGCGTTGATTCGCAGGCTGTCCTGGGAAAACCCCCTGTGGGGTGCGCCTCGTGTGCACGGGGAGCTGCAGATGCTCGGCATCGATGTCTCCCAAACCACGGTCGCCAATTACATGCTCCGGCACCGAAATCCGCCGTCCCAGACTTGGCGGACATTCCTCGACAATCATGCCAAGGATCTCGTGTCCATCGACTTTTTCACCGTTCACACAGCCACCTTTCGGATCCTCTACGTGCTCCTGGTGCTGCGGCACGAACGCCGCCAGGTCGTCCACTTCAATATCACCGAGCACCCCACCGGCCAGTGGGCGGCACAACAAATGGTCGAGGCATTTCCGTGGGACGAAGCCCCGAGGTATCTCCTGTACGACCGCGACAACGTCTATGACACCCGGTTCCGCCGCCGTGTGCACAGCTTCGGTATCGAAGAGGTGCTCACCGCCCCGCGCTCGCCCTGGCAGAATCCCTATGTCGAACGCCTGATCGGCTCCGTCCGCCGCGAGTGCCTCGATCACGTCATTGTCTTAAACGAACGCCATCTCAAGCGGCTCCTGCGATCCTACTTTGCCTATTATCACGCGGCGCGAACGCATCTCGCGTTGGACAAGCAATCTCCGGAACCGCGCCAGGTCGCATCGCCCGACCGCGGTAAGGTGGTTGCTTTTCCTCACATCGGCGGTCTTCATCACGAGTACCGACGCGCCGCCTGAGGCGCAAGCCCAATACCCCGAGTGTAGTGGATCAGATGGCCGCTCATGACCGCTTGTTGCTGAGCTTGAGGCGCCGCGCCGTCCATCTGCATCGAACCGTTCCCGCCAGCGATGTCAACACCGAGCGAACATGCCCCAGACCTCGCCATCCGAATACTTTCCTCGTTCCGATCGAAACTCCCGTCCCTCTCGCCACTCGGCAGCCCTGGCTAGGACGTGCAAAACGTGCGGAAAGTCCCGCTAAGGAAATCGCGCAAATTCAATAGCTTGAAATTTCGCGGCGGGTCTTTTTCTAGGAAAAACAGGGGCTTTCTGGTAGGTTGCAGGAATGGTGCGTTTCGAGAGGCTGAGCGCTACCCTGTAGTCGCGCAACCGTGTTCGGGGTACCCGTATGCAACCTTGGCAGCTCGCCTTCCTCGGCCAGCACGAGCTTCCGCGAGAGTTGACCGCCTTCGAGCTGCGCTATTTCTTCTCGTTCAATGACGCGCAACGGCGAGCCATCCGGACCCGCCGACGCCCTTTGAATCAGCTTGGCTCCGCCCTGCACCTGGGGTTCATGAAGATGAGCGGTTGCGCGCTGGATGCCTTTGAGATGGTGCCACGCTCGTTGCTCACCCACTTGGGTCGCGAGCTCGGGATTCATGTGCCCACAGTCACCTCGGTGCGAGCGCTTTACCGCCGGCGTGCGACGCTTTTCGAGCACCAACGCTGGGCGGCCGAGATTCTCGGATTTAGTCCAACGAGCGAGCATCAACGGCGCGCCCTCACGGGGCTCATCAAACAGGAATCCTACAAGGCGTTGAGCGCGGCCCAGTTGGTCACGTTCGCTCGCCGCTGGTGTTACGAGCACAAACTGCTCATCCCGGGCGAGCGCACACTCAACGATCTGGTCCGCACCGCGATTCCGCAAGCGGAGCAGGAGCTGTTGGATGCGGTCGCGAAGGCCATCCCGGCAGCGCAACGGAGCCAGTGGCTTGATGCGCTCGGCTCGATGCGTTCTGCGAGGCGCAGCGTCCTGGAGTGGTTACAGGGCGAGCCGGGTAAACCCTCACGCCAGACGCTGGCCGGACAGCTGGCGTACGTCGACTTCTTGAAGAAACTGGAGGTCCATCGCTATCCCCTCGAGATGGTGCGTCTCGAGCATCAGAAGCAGTTGGCACAACGCATCCGTCGCAGGCGACCGGCCCGGTGGCAGACGTTCAAAGAGCCGCGACGAACCCTGGAAGCGGTTTGCTTCTTGCGCGTGACCTTGCTGCAAAAGACGGATGTCTTGATCGCGCTCATCGACCGGGAGATCTTGAAGCTCCGGCGCCAGAGCGTGGAAAAGGTCCGGGCAGCCAATGCGGTGTTGGGGGTTTCGCTGAAACAGCGGGTTCAGCAACTGCAATCCTATGCCCAGGAGCAAGGGCGCACGCTCGAAGAGCTGCGCCAGGGCATTGCCGGGCTGCTCCCGGACTCACCGGATCCGAGTTTCACGAGCCAAGCCGCCGAGATCCGTTATCGAATGACCGATGACGCGCGTCAGGTGCGCCGGCTGGTTCGCGCGTTGCTGACCCTTGATTTTGAGGGTGCTCCGGGAAATCCGCTGATCGAGGCCGTGGGTGTGCTGCGCAATCTTCACGAAAGAGGTGCCCGCCACCTGCCCGAATCGGTGGCTTGCTCGTTTGCACCGCTATGGTCGGTCACGATGGAGGGGTCCGACCGCCAGCGGGCACTGCGTGGCTTCGAGACGGCGATTCTGTTCGAGCTGCGCAAGGGTCTTCGCAACGGGTCGATATGGGTATCGTACAGCTTATCGTATCGCCATCGAGAACAGCTGTTGATTCCATCCGGGGAATGGCACCAGGGGAGAAAAGGTTACTACAAGCGCCTGAAGTTGCCGATGGATCCCCAGCAGTACATCGCCAAGTACACCCAGCAGCTCGAAGATGGGCTCGAGCAAGTCGCCGAGGCCGTACGGACCGGAGTCATTGCCATCGAGGAGGACGAGCTGGCGCTCGGCAAGCTCGAAGCGGAGCCGATATCGCCGCAAGTCGAGCCAGTGCGCGATGCGCTGTTCGCAGAGGTCGGCCCGGTGCGGTTGCCCGAGATGATCATGGAAGTCGACAGCCATACGCGGTTCAGCTCCGCGTTGCTTGGACGCGAGCCCACATCTCGGCAGGAGCTGTTGATCCTCTATGCGGCCTTGTTGGCGCACGGAACCGACATGAGCGCGGCGGCGGTGTCCTTGATGATCCCGCAAATCGGCACCACGGCCATCTCGGACTGCATGATGCTGCTGGAGGACGCGACGGCACTGCGTTCGGCCAACGACGGCTGTGTGGCTTTCATCCGCCAACAGCCGCTTACCCAATCTTGGGGAGAAGGGACACTGGCGTCGTCCGACTCGATGAGTCTGGATGCGACACGTCACCTCTTCAGCGCACGAACCGATCCGCGACGGCAACGCCGCGGCATCGGTATCTACACGCACAAGCTCGACCAGTGGCCCCTGATTTATGATCAGCCCGTTGTACTGATGCAAAGACAAGCGGGCGCGGCGATCGAAGGCATGGTCCGTCAGCGCGCGAGCGCCGAGCTCGAACGCGTCGCGGTCGACACCCATGGGTTTACCGCCTTCGGCATGGGGGTCGCGAAAGCCTTGCACCGTGACCTTTGTCCGCGCCTGAGGGGAACGGGGCAACGCCGATTGCACGTGCCGCGAGAGATGCGGATGCCGGACGTTCTCGAGCCGGTCATACGCATCCTCGATCGCGGGGAGGCGACGCATCGACTCTTGCGTGCCATTCACCACGGAAACATCACAGCGCCCCGCGGTCGCCGGCGCGAGGAACTCTCCGCCATATCCGGTTCGCTGACCTTGCTGAGCAACATCACGATGGCCTGGATGACCCATCATATGCAAGGCGTCCTCGATCGCTGGAAACGCGAAGATGGGCGCAGCATCGAGCATGACATCCTACGGCATATCGGCCCAGCCCGTTTCGAAGGGGTCAATTTCCGCGGGAAGTTCGATTTTCCCCTGAGCCGGTACCAGGAGCGGTTGTTGCCGAAAGCCGCACGCCAGAATCAAGGGCAGTAGGAGAGGCAAGGCAGTCTGCAAGAGGTCCAACGGCAGGTGGGAAATCGCGTTTTTGACCAGCAACCTACTGATAATGCAAAGAAAAAATCAGCTGCGCAATTCCATCTCATTGAAATTACAGGATTTCCTTAGCGGGACTTTCCGCACATTTTGCACGCCCTAGCCGGGCCCATGTGTTTCTGTGCATTCTGGCCCTTTTGCTCAAGCGACTCTTCGAGATCAATTACCTGGGAAACAAGTCGACCCTGGAACCCCTGGAGGAGTTATCGAAATCCAAGCTGATCAAGTACAAGGTGAGATTTTCCGAGCGCGAGGAACGAACACAAATCATTCCCAAGGTGACAACGACCACCCCGCTTCAGAAGAAGTATTTCAACATGGTTGGCATCAGGAATCGCATGAGTCTATACACGAGAGGGGGGGGGCCAACGTGGTTCTCGACGGACACAAGGAAAAGAAAGGGCGGGGGAGAGAAAAAAGGGAAAACAGGAGGGAGCCACTCAAACCACCGACTCGGTGTGGAAAGCGCCATCGCATCAATATACAATACATTCATATTGATCTTTTCTTTTCTTTTCTCCCCTCCTCCTACTCGCATTCTTCTGCCTCCTTTTAGAACGATTCGTGTGGTGAAAACTTAAAATCACTAACCTGTTGATTTACAGAGGTTTCGCCTGCTCAGCTGTCGAATTAGAGATAGATGGACACATTATCCCTCGAACTGTAGTGAAGCACCACATGAAGCACGCCACCGCTTTACCCCGCCCATCGAGAGAAGACATTACTCGAATGCCAGTCTTCGAGGGGTTGCCGCTCAGTCGTATCCATATCGTAAAGAGGCCCGCGCAGGCCGAGCTCGCAGAACGCGTGCTTGCTGATGCGGGATTCGTCGGATTCGACACGGAGAGCAAACCGACATTTACCAAGGAAGCCGTCAGCGATGGACCACACGTCGTTCAGTTTGCGACCCAGGAACAGGCTTTCATTGTGCAGGTAGACTCAACCGCGTCAATCGACTTTTTGAGAAGCGTGATCGAATCGTCGGAGATCGTGAAAGTCGGCTTCGGCCTGAAATCGGACCGAGGTCCGCTGCGACGGAAGCTCGGCATTCGGCTCGGTGCTTCAGTGGACCTTGCTCTCGCTGTGCGCCAATTGGGGTATCGCCAAGCAGTGGGCGTAAAGGCGGCGGTGGCCATCGTCTTGGCGCGTAGGCTGCGTAAGTCGAAGTCGACAGCGACTTCCAACTGGGCGCTCCCGACGCTCCGCCCGAATCAACTGCTCTACGCCGCAAACGACGCATATGCCGCGTTGGCTGTATTTGATGCGATGGGTAAACCGGAAAATAGCTGTTAGCGATCAGCCCTTAGCTCTTGTTTATCGGGGAAAAGCCGTGCGTCCACGTGCTCATGATTTGCTCAGCTCGGCAGCGCAATGCCAAACTGCCCGGCGATCGTGCGCCAGACCCCTGAAATCTTGATAAGGTGGTTTGATAGAAAAAAGTTACCCACTCGTAACCGCAGTTTTGTTCGCATTCCCGATTTGTTTCACCACGAAGGACACGAAGAACACGAAGAGATTAGATAACGAAGCGCTTGATCCCGTTCTTTAGTTTCGCGACATTGAAGTTCATGAGCAGACCGATTTTGACCCCGGCCAGCTTCATGTATGTCAGCAATTGCGCCTCATGGATACCTTTGATTTGCTCCACGCACTTCAGCTCAATGATCAGTTTCTCCTCTATGAAAAGATCGACCCGGTAGCCGCACTCCAGGCGCGCACCTTTGTATTCGACCGGCAGGGGATATTGCAGTTTGAACACGATGCCATTGAGTTTCAGCTCGTGCGCAAGACACTGCTCGTATGTCGATTCGAGCAGGCCAGGCCTCAACTCTCGATGGACCGTCAGCGCGCACCCAATGACCCGATTCGACAATTCTTCGAATTCCATTCTTCGTGTTCTTCGTGTTCTTCGTGGTTCAAATACCGGGTTTAGGTTAACTCTGGGTAACTTTGTTACCTGAAATCACCTAACAGCCCTGCACCGCCCTAACATGGGAGTCGATGGTCCCATCCGCTGGATTGAGCACTAACATCGGCTTGCGTACCTCGATCGCCATCGACTCCAAACTCTGGAAATGCTTGAGCAACTCCAGGCAGTGCGCAGAACTGCCAAAGAAGAAAGAACTTACGGAAACGTTCCGTAAACCTATCATCTTCACTTGGTTGCGGGGGCAGGATTCCAGGAAGCTCTCCCTCTTGGTTCGAACGACTTGTGTCTTGATTGCCTTGGACCAACAGAGTTTTGGTACTCGTTTTGTTTCATCAGACGGCTCGCGTGATGCATCGATGCGGATCGTGTACACCGGCGCCGACAGGAAAGCGACGCTGAAGCCCGCCCAGAATGGCCTACGGTCCGCGTCCACCGACCGGGAAACCGGGTAGGAGAGATCGATATCCCGAAAGCTGAGCTGGATGAAGTAGGGCGTGACGGACCGGAGTGTCGCCGATAGCAGATTTCAGAGCGCCCGGGTAGAATCCCGGCACCTGGAGGCAGGCGGAAATAAAGTTGAATGGATCAGCGGCCCAAAAGAATCGGCACCGACCTCAGACCGGGTGTGGTGAAGTTGTGCAGCGTGGAATAAGGGGTCGGGGTCATCGTATCCAATCGACAGTCTGCTTTCCGCCAGGTTGCTGCTCTCCATGGGCTGGACAGGAGATTGGTGATACCACAGATAGAGGGCAAGGCCCTCTTCGACCGTGAGCAGATTCCTGTCCTGGACCATGCGGACCGATAGCTCGCAGCAGCAGCGACAGCAGTTGCACAGGAACGAGGGCTGCTCCCGGACATTGTCGGTGACAAGGGTGAGGCCCAGAGAGCACGCGTACTCCAGCGTATGGAGCATCCGCTCGACGGTGCGCTCTTCGGCGAAACCGCGGCGCACCAGGAAGCGTGCACCCTCACCGAGGACCATGCAGAGGCCCTCCACCGGGGCGCCCTTTCTTCAAGATTGGCCTTCTTGTGCCGGCAGTAGCACATGGTCACGGCGCGATACGCGCTGTCGCGGATGATCCGGCGCGCGTCCTCGTAGGGCATGATCCGCGAGGTGACCGGGATGTGCTCTGCGTTGACCAGCGCGCGGGCGATCTGCGTGCGGCTGCCGAAGAATTCACCGGCCTGACCCTCGCGTCCCTGCTCGTGCAGATACTCGGTCATGAGGCGCGCGAGCCGCGCCACCGGCAGATCGCCACGCTGGCGCATGAAGGTAAACTCCTTAAAAATACAATACTTCGCGCGATCCCGATCTGTGCGAAAAGAATCCAATTCGGATTCCGCGAGATTGCCTTAGTAGGCCCTTTGTTCGCCCTCGCCCCTTCTTCCGATCCGCACGATGGTTTCCACGGGCTCCGGCTGCAGAGTCACATGCTCGATGCCGAAGCGCTCGTCGAGCAGCTCCCGCAGTCGCCCGAGGACGGGCTGCCAGTCGTCGATACGTCGCAAGACCACGTGGGCGGAGAGGGCCGTCGTCTCCGCGGAAAGCGACCAAATATGTAGGTCGTGCACCGAAAAAACATCCTCGACCTCGGCCATGGCGCGGCCCACCTCCTCCAGGTCGAGATGCAAGGGCACCCCTTCGAGTAGGGTGTGCAGCACCTGCCGCAACAGGCGGAGGCTGGAAACAAGGATGAGCAGGACAATAAACAAGGACAGTATAGGATCGATCGGCGTCCAGCCCGTATACAGGATCACCACCCCGGAGACGAGGGCCGCGACGGACCCCAGGAGGTCGCCCATAACGTGCAGGAGGGCCGCGCGCACGTTGAGATTTCCGCGCCCGCCCATGAGCAACCAGGCCACGGCAATGTTGACAAAAAGTCCGATCAGGGCGACCCAGGTGACGATGCCGCCACGCACTGGCGGGGGATCCAGCAGCCGTCCGACCACCGCGGCGCTTAGCGCGGTCAACAGGGCCAGCATCAGCAGGGCGTTGAACAGGGCGGCAAGGGTCTCAAGACGACCGAGGCCGTAGGAATGCCTGGGCGAGGGCGGGCGCCGAGCCATCCAGGCGGCCAACGCCGCCAGACCCAGCGCCGTGCTGTCGGTGAGCATGTGGCCGGCGTCGCTCAGCAGGGCTAAGGAACCCGACAGCCACCCGCCCGCGGCCTCGACGATCGCGTAGCCGAGCGTGAGACCGACCGCCAGGGTCAGGAGACGCCGGGAGTCCGGTCGGTGTGGGTCATCGTGTGGGTGGGCGTGGTTATGCATGGCGCATCATTGTAGCCGCATTGGTGGATCGTCCTGCGGTCCCGAGCTCCGGAAAGGGACGCCCACATTCAGCCCCAGCCAGAAACACTCACTGCGACCCGTCAGCAGCGGGGCCCCGCACACCTTGGGGTATTTGTACCAGATGCGGGTCATTGCAACCGCCTTTACGCTCCCTTCTGGCTGCGCGTCGCGGCGGATCATGGGTGCGGCGGCCCCTTGAGCTCGCCCCTGTTTCCCTCGGGATCCTTGAAATATCGCGAAGGACCATTACCGAGCGCCCCATTACGCATCACCAGTTCGCCGGTCTCGACGCCATGGCTGCGCAGGTGCGCACGTATCGCGTCGTTATCCCAAGGCTCGACCTGGACGCAGAAATGGTCCATGTTGGGCGCCTCCGGCGCCGGGGTCCGTCCACACTCGCCGCCCAAGGGGCCGTTCACATCGAGAATGTCGATAAGCGAGTTGTCTGCGCGTAGCTGTACAAGTTCGATCTCGCCGGGCCCTCTTTCGAGCCGGCAACCGAGCACGTCGCACTAGAAGTCGATCATCTTACCAAGGTTGGCCGCGCGCACGACCACATGATCGATCAAGCGGATAAGGATAGGGCTATTCACCTTCAGGGTAGAACCGCACAGCGAGCTATCAGCCACCGAGAGACCGAAGGGCCTTCTGGACGGCAGATCTCCTCAGAGATCACGGAAAACTCCAACAAGCTGGTCGTTGCCGCTGCCGGCCTTGACGACCTACCCGAAATCAGGAATTGGCTGCGCCAACAGGTCCGTTCGTCGGATCGGCGGGCTCTCTGAGCGCAGGTGTTCGCCCGCGCCGTCTTTGCCGCCGGAGATCCCGGCCTACGCCTGCCACAGCTCGACGACGCGGCAGCCCGCCAAGGCGGCGATGCCTGGACGCGGCACTTCGCCTTTGTGGGGCTCTACGGCTATTTCGGCTTCCAGGCGGCCGGATTTTTCGGTCTGCCACCGGGGAGGTTTCGACACGCTGATACGCGTGGATGCGGTTGCCGGCCTCGGCCAGGATCCACTCGTGCAATTGGGCATTGGCATCGGCCAGATGGCGGAACGCACGCAAGGGGAGAAAGGTGCCTTTGATGTATTTCACCCCGGCCTCCACGCGTCCTTTCAATTGAAGTTCTCTTGGCGGACAGGGATCGATCTTGAAACCGTGGCCTTCAGCACACTCCGCATAGGCCCGTTGAACGACCGGATCACGGGTGCTGGCGCGGGTGATGGCACACTTGGCGTTGACGATGATTAGACGGGCAGGCACGCCATTGAACCACTCGAAAGCGCGGCGATGGCACGACAGCCAGGTCTCCACGCTCTGGTCCCAAATCATCTCGGCATACTGGTGTCGACTGAAGCACAGGCTATTGACACGCCTCGGCTATCTGGTCGAAGAGCAGGACCTGGTTTTCATGGCCGAGACCGATACGGATACCGCCCCGGGGCCGCTGCAATCGGCTGCTTGCACCTATCGCATGGCACTCGGACCACGAGCAATCGTAGCAGGCGGGCGACAATGGCGTCATGAGTTGCGTCCGATGGCGGCGTCATGAACAGGACTCCAGCGATGAGCTCAAGCTTGGTCCGTCCCTCGGGCTCCTCCAGCTTCCAGAACTCCTCGAGAGTTTAGGTCTTGACCAAGGGTGAAGTTCGCAACGCCGTCATGTCGAGCCTCAGAATGGCGTACTCGTTTTCCTATAATGAGGAGCCGATCACAGCCCTGTCAAGCGGGGTAGCGGTGTGACAGTACCGACGCACGAACCACCTGGATGTAACCCAGCATAATATAAGGGATGCAAGACTGTTCGCTCCCGGTCGATTTCAAGCGTGTATCCGGGGTGAACAAGGAGTGAGTAGTGGTAAAGGTCGACTCATATAGAGGATGGGGCGAATGCAAGCAATAGGACACCGTCCCTATCAAGCAGGGAAAACGCGGTTGCCGGGGGGCAAGGCGCGAGGGTCAGACGAAGCGTAACCGGAAAGGTTGCCCCATACACTGAGCGACTTGATCAAGCCCGAAGAGATCCAACCAGGGGCCGCTCAAGGTGGTACGAACGAATTCGAGGAAGGGACGTATGCCCATCCTTCGTATCATCGGGGCGAGCTCGCTGGAGAATCGGGCGAGCGTATTGATCAGGTGCCCCGGGCGCATCAGATAGTGGTATCCACGCATGACGTTCCAGTCCTTGGCGAAGAGGTGCTCGTAGGAGTAGGCCTGGCCGCTCTTTGGCATCCTCGGCAATTGCATCCTGCATTGCTCTAATTACCTACATCCATGTAGGCATGCCATCGCGGCATTAGAGGTACTTGCAAAACTCTGCATTGAAGCGAGTTTCTGCTGAATTCAGCCGAAAAAAAGAGGGTCCCGGCCCTTCCTGGTGTTAAAATTTGGTTTGCACACCAAACAAAAAAGGACCGGGAAATGAGTTGCTTACGAGATAGCTTAGCGCAGTATTGGCTCAACATTCAAGGGTCGCTGTTCCCGTGGCTGAGTGAAGAGCTTGGCGAACTGACCGAGAAGCAGCAACAGCTGATCAGGATACTGGAGCTGATCCGGTTGGAAGAATTCTTGAGCATGGGATACGGCTATCCGGGACGCCCGCCAGCGGATCGCACGGCCATCGCTCGGGCCTTTGTCGCCAAGCAGGTCTATAACATGGCGACCACCCGGATGCTCCTGGATCGGCTGCAGTCGGATCAGCAATTGCGGCGCCTCTGCGGTTGGGAACGCAAACACGATGTGCCGGGAGAATCGACGTTTTCACGGGCCTTTGCGGACTTTGCCGAGAGCGACTTGGCGGGACGTGTGCATGAGGCACTGATTCGCAAGAGTTATGCAGAAGAGATCGTGGGGCATATCAGCCGAGATTCGACCGCCATTGATGCGCGCGAGAAGCCGCTGAAGAAACCGGGACAGCCGAAAAAAGGTGAAAAACGCGTCAAGGAACCGACCCGTTTGGAAAGGCAGGCTGCCGGGATGAGCTTGCCGGACATGCTCGAAGACTTGCCGACGCCCTGTGATGTCGGAACGAAGAAAAACAGCAAGGGCTACAAAACCAGTTGGACCGGTTACAAGCTCCACATCGATGCGGCCGATGGCGGTATCCCGATCAGTTGCATCCTGACCTCGGCGTCCAGCCATGATAGCCAAAGCGCCATTCCATTGGCCACGTTGACCGACACCCGGGTGACCAACCTCTATGACTTGATGGATAGTGCTTATGATGCGCAACAGATCCATGCGCACAGTCGGGAACTGGGCCACGTACCTCTGATCGACATCAACCCACGTCGAGACAAGGTGTTGAAGGAGGAACTGGAGAGCGAGAACAAGCGACGCAACGCCGCCAATTACCAAACAGCCGAAGACCAACGTTACAAAGAGCGCAGCACCGTCGAGCGGGTCAACGGACGGCTGAAAGACGAATTCGGCGGACGCATGGTGCGCGTGCGAGGTCACGCCAAGGTGATGTGCCACCTGATGTTCGGCATCTTGGCACTCACCGCCGACCAATTGTTAAGCATCGTGACATAGTCCGACCCGGACCCGTCACGGTAGGGAGGAACGCAAGGCATCGAGAGGGTGCGACGGGCGGTCATGCTCAAGATGGCACGGCCAATGCGGTTCGCCCGTTCAAACCGCGAAAACTGCAGCGTCCGCGCTTATGTTTCGATTTAAAAGTTCGCTATTGCGAACTATTCCTGTTTGCGTTTGTGGCAGGCCGACAGTTTTGCAAGAGGCTCATTAGTGTATCCATGCACGTCGTGCTTTTCGACCAGGAAATTACTCTCGATGCCCCAGCGATAGCGGGCGGCCAGGTTGCAGCGCTCATGAACGTTCGCGCGATTGAGCGGGCGGCTGGAGATCCAGGCATGTTTGCCCGTCGTGGTCACGATCTCGTTGTGCTCATTCACCTGTTCCCATTGCTCGTCGCAGACGACGACATGGATATCGATATGTCGGCTGGCGTTGGGGCCGTATTCTTAGCGAATGTGGTTGGTCCAACGAAAGTGCTGGCGACGCTCGCCCCGGTTTTGTCGGTGCGCATTGTCGGGTTGGAGGTTAATTGCACAGGCGACACAAGGCGACACCATCAACATCGCCAGTATGGACGCCAAAGCCGATGATACGCCGAGAGAACTGCAAACGGTGGGGTCAAACGATGGGATCAAGTCTTGTCTCGCTGCCGGTGCTTTGGTAGCTGAAGGGCAGCGGTCGCCGGTGGGCGGGCAGTTCGGTCGGTAGGCCCTGGTTGGGTTTGTCGGATTGGGTCTCCACTCCGGTGAGGGAGGTGCCTGCCTTTTTCGCCTCGATCACCCCGGCGGCCTTGCCATCCACGTATAACAGGTAGTCGGAGGTAGTCGGCACGCCATAGCCCGGTAGCGGAAACTCCCGCAGAGCCAGCCCACGGTGGGCATGGATATTGGCGGCGGGGGTGTCGCTCACCTGCCAACCCGCCTGGTCCAGCAGGCGGTCAATGGTTTGGCGGGCACGCTGTTCGGGGTGCATGGGTCGTCTGTGAGGGCGTCTTGTTCTGCGCTAACTATAACCCAACCGTCGCTGCGGATTTTCCGCTCCCCTCCGCCTCTCTCCCCCGCCCCAAGCGCCGCCTCACGATGCCGCGCAGCAGCCGGCCGAGGATGTCGGCTCCGGTGATGATGCGGCGATCTTCGGCCCATACCAGCACCAGGTCGTGGTCGATCACGTCGTCGGCCGGGTGGACTGGGTTGACCCGGAGCTGGCGCAGCACTTCGGCCAGCAGCACCTTGCGGTCGGTGACCAGGATCGGGCGGTGGCAGAAACGCAGGGGGTTCACCGACACGTCGCTGAAGAACAGCTCGCGGATGAAGGCGTCGGCGTCCAGGGCCATCTGCGGCTGGTGTTTGAGGTCGGTGACGATCACCCACTTGTGACCGGAGGCCTCGATCTGTGCACGAAGGGGTCGTCCCGGCGCCGCTGGAAGTCGGGGAACTCCGGGTGCAGCCCCAGCATGGGCAGGGCTATCACGCTCTGCGGATCCACCGTCTCGCCCACTTCGCTCACCATCAGGTCGTCGAGGGCGAGAAAGTTGAGGGCGCCGATGCCTTCCAGGCGGTCGACCTCGCTCTCCTCGGCCTCCACGTGCTTTTTGATCACCTCGCGCAGCTGGTGCTCACGGAACCATTGCACGCTCTCTTCCCCCAGCCAGAGGTCGAGCACCATGGCCGAGGGCTTGGCCACCGGGTAGAGCAGGAACTGGTAGAAGCGCAGCAGCGGCGCCAGCATGGCCCCCATGCGCAGGGCGTTGCGCGAGAAGTAGGCCTGGGGGCCGATCTCGCCCACCAGGGTGATCACCACGGTGGAGAAGACGAAGGCGCTGATGCCGGCCAGCACCGAGTCGGAGAGCAGGGTCAGCAGCACGTTGATACCGACGTTGCCCCAGAGGATGGTGGTGAGCAGGAAGTTGGAGTCCTCGCGCATAGCCAGGATCTTGGCGGCATTGGCATTTCCGCCCTCCACCTCCACCTCGAGGCGCAGTCGGCTGACGCCGAACATGGCCAGATTGAGGCCGGAAAACATGGCGGACTGGGAGATGCATAGGGCGATGCCCAGCCAGACGAAGCCTTGGTATTCGAACACGGCAGCGGATTCCTCGCGCTATAGGGGATTCAATGAGGGCTGCCGGCCCGGGCCATTCCCCTAGCCGACAGCCGGCAAAACAGAACCGTCCGCACACCAATGAATGGGTGCTCAGATCCATGAGGGTGCAATGATAAAGCACTCTCCACTCCGCCGCCTCCTTATCGCGCCAAGGACAGAGCAAAAAACACCCGTAGGAGGCGCGCGCCCGCGCCGATATGACTGCCGGTGATGCCCCCGACACCGGTTCGCGCCGAGGGCGGCGCTCCTACATCCAGATCGCATCCCAATGGGGGTAATCACCGATATTATCCACAAGACCGGCCCGTACAGGATTCGCCACGATGTATCGAGCCAGGTCTTTCACCGCTTCTTCGCTACGCAGCCCATGGTCGTGGAACCCAGGCTGCCATCGCAGGCCTGCGATCTGCCGACTGGACGCCGACTTGATATCCTCCACCACCTCAGACAAGGTCCGCTCGGATCCAAGTTCGAACAACCAATGCAGGTGATCCGGCATCACCACGAAGGCATAGGTCAACGCCCGCCCCAGGCGTTGTTCTTGGCGCAAGGTGTTGATCAATTTACGTACCGCAACCAGCGAACAGAACACGGGCTTCCGATGCGCGGTGGCGGTAGTGACATGGTAAGTAACGATTCAACAACAAGCGGTACATTTTCTTTGAACTACGAAACACGCGAAAAGCGCGAAAAGCGCGAAAATTCACGAGATGCAGGTGAGATCCTGCTTATTTTCGCGTATTTCGCGCATTTCGTAGTTTGTTTCTGTCCGCGGTGATGTTCATGTTGTTTCTGAACTGTCCCTAAGCCCTGCCAACCTCGGAGAACCGGCCTTTGCGCAGGTTTCGCGCATGGGGTTTCTGGAAGTCCGCTTTCGCTTTCATCTTCCCTCCAATTCGCCGACCTGCACCCCGACCCTGTAGGAGGCGCGCCCCGCCCCGATTTGGCTGCCGGTGATGACCCCGATACCGATTCGCGCCGAGCGCAAACGGTGGGGTCACAGCAAAGGCAAAACGGTGGGGTCAAGTCTTATCTCGTGCGCCCATCATCATCAACAAACCATGAGTCGGATGGAATCCGTGCCTTTCTCCGTCGCCGTTGCAGGTGGAGCGAAAGTGGAGAGGATTGAGAGAATTTTGCGGGTTTTGTGCGAATGATTCCTGCCGAATTGAGAATTTCGGGCGCAACCGCTTCTCCCGCCAGAGCAGGCTGAAAATCCATCGCTCTCGGCTTCCGTCCGGTGTTTGTTCAGGCGGGGATGGGTTGAGCGCTGGCAGAGGGATGCTCGATCAGGTCGAATCCCAACATGGCAGCGCGTTGTTTCAAATTGGTCAGCACGCGCTTGCGGTATTGCGTTTCGTCGTAGTCGGCGTCGGGCGCGTGGTCGTCGGTCTTGTTCTTCAACATGCTGTAGAAGATGGTGGCCAGCTTGTGGGCCGTCGCGGCAATCGCCTTCGGGCTTCCCAACCGTGCCCTCTGACGGCGAAAGAAACTCGACTGCGGATTGAGACCGTCGATCCGCGTGAGATCGGCTCCGGCGATCCAATAGACCCCCGTCGATTCCATCGCGACGGTTGTAATATGGCACTGCTCCAGCCAATCGGCCAGACGCTCCAAATCGGCGGTGAAAGCCGGAAATTCCCGCACGGTCGCCTCGTCGCGACCCGGAGGAACGGCCACAAAATGGCTGGTCGCGCCGATATCGATGCCCGCGGCATGCAAATTAATGCGTTTCAGTTGCGTTTCGATCGCCTGTTCGTCGATTGCGGACTCCACGCCGGAAGAGCGTTTATTCTTGCGCGGCAAGGTACCGTCAGGCTTTTTCTTGGTTCGGATAACCATGATCGGGATACCGTCGTTTGTTGAAGGAAACAGTGATCATTCCGACCGGGGGTTTCTCGCTTCGGCATTCTTCCCAACGGGATAGCTTTCGCTTGACCAATGATGAGTCCGCTAACCCCCTGATCATGCTGATAAACGGGCATTGTCGAGCACCCTTGTCATACCGACCTTCGGATCGGACGATCAACGACGATTTTTGCAAAAAACCTGTTACTTTGGGATGAAGCCGCGTAGCGTGGTGGGGTGCTGATAAGCATCTAGCCGACTCCTCCGTCAGGTCGTACGCTTTAAGTGAAAGACCGACTAATGGCCACCTGAATGGAGGAGTCGACAATGAAAGTGTACGGCGGAATCGACCTTCATTCCTGTCTGTCCGTCCTGTAATGCGCGGAGGATGGCCGAGACCGCCGCGCATCTCGTCGATCATGTCTTTCCGCCGCTGCCGGTGCGCCAATGGGTCCTGTCGCTGCCGAAACGTCTGCGCTACTTCCTCAAGTCCAAGCCGGCGGTAGTGACGGCGGTCCTGCAGATCCTGTTGCGGGTGATCCGCCAGGGGCTGCTCAAACGCTGCCCCGATGCGCCGGCCAACGCGCGTCTCGGCGCCGTCAGCCTCATCCATCGCTTCGGCGATGCGCTCAACGAGCACATCCACTATCATTGCTGCATCATCGTTGGAAAACAGGGAAGGAGGTGCGCAGTGAAAACCAGGGAAATTCATCCACAGATTACGCAGATGGACGCAGATTCCGAGGCTCAGAAAAATAATCTGCGCAAATCCGCGAAATCTGCGGATAACTCATTTTCCGAAGCGCGGGAGACGGTCAAGGCGTTGAAGAAGATTCTGGAGAAGATCGGGGTCTAATATGTCCGCGTACCGAACACCTAGTGTCTGGACTGAAGTTACCATCGGCGAAGTTTGCGATCTTCGATCTGGCGGAACACCAAGTAGAAAGAATCCGGCTTATTGGAATGGAGACGTGCCGTGGGTAAAAACGGCTGAAGTGAACTATTGCGTGATTAAGGAAACGGAAGAATGCATAACACGTCTGGGACAAAAAAATCGAGCGCGACGGTATTTCCTGAAGTCCCTGACCAGTATCGACAAGGACCATAGACGACATGTCGGGGAACTCTTGTTATCGGAGTTCAAAGACTTCCAAATCATTTTGACGACTCACGACGATCACTGGAGCGAACTCCTGCAATCGAGCGCTCGCGCAATGGGTCTGCAGAATCAGTGGCAATATGAGCAGATCAACGGCTGGACGGTCGACTCAGGGCCAGTTCTCTCTGTTTCTGATAATTCCTGGGAGTTCATCACGGAGAATCTGACGGAAGCAAATTTCTGGAATCTGGGCGGGCCGTTTCGAGTCGTCCTTGAAGACTTTCTTGCCCGCTCCGCGGCGAAGATTGAACTGAAGGTGAGATTTTAAGCGGACGGGAAATACACCGAGGGGGATTTTGTTTTAGCTGGGATAGCCGACGAACTTCGGAAGCTATTGGCTAAAGCTGTTCCGGGCAGTGAAGCAGCGATCGGGATAGACCTCGCAAGAGTGTTGGGTCAGGGCGACCTCATCAACT
This sequence comes from uncultured Gammaproteobacteria bacterium, assembly GCA_942492625.1. Taxonomy (GTDB): domain Bacteria; phylum Pseudomonadota; class Gammaproteobacteria; order Chromatiales; family Chromatiaceae; genus Thiosymbion. The sequence goes on from CALOFM010000018.1 coordinate 60,363, forward strand.
TTTTGAGTCACAACAATCCGGGAAGGCTGGAAGTCACGTATGACCAAGCTAGGGATTTCATCAGCGGCTTGCGTGCCCTCTTGGCGCGTTGCGAAGAGCACAAACTCATCAAGGGAAAATAGCCATGCCCACCCCCGGAGAACACAAAACCGTCCAAGCCCGGATACTCGAACACGCCGAGGCTATAGGTTGGACGATTGTGTTCCGCGAGGAAGCCGAGCAGCGGCGCGGGTTTGATCCACAGATTACGAAGATCTCCGCAGATTCAGAATCCAGAGAAAATAATCTGCGCTCATCTGCGAAATCTGCGGATACATCTCATGGTCGTGCCAAGTCAACGAAGTCACCGAGGAGTGGGCCTTTCACAATGGCCACTACGGCACGCGGGAGGATGTCGTCTTTCTCATTAATGGCATCCCCGTGCTGGTAATCGAGTGCAAGAACGCCAACAAGGACGAGGCGATTGCCCTGAGCGTGGACCAGATCCGCCGTTACCACCGCGAGACGCCTGAGCTGTTCGTGTCGCAGCAGCTCTTCACCGCCACCGATGCCATCGGTTTTGCCTACGGGGTGAGCTGGAACACGGTCCGCAGAAATATCTTTCACTGCCGGATGAAGACTTACGAACGACACTACCGTGCAAAACCCGCTTCGCGGTAGTAGTGCGCCGTCCCTGGGTGCAGGTGCTCAGCGGGCACCTGGGCAGCGGTGTCTCGGGCCGTCGTGTAGCGCCCCTGCTGGAGGCGCTCTGCCAGCGCTCCCTCACCGCGGTGGATCGCGCGTGCAAGGCGGTAGACCATCTCATCGGGCAGTTCCGGCCGGACGAGGATCAACGACCATAGCCCCACCGAGTCGATCTTCGCATCCTGCCCGTTGTAGGTACCGGCAGGTACCGACATGGTTCGAAGGTGTGGATGCTTCGCCAGTATCCGGTCGACCTGCTCCGCCGAGGGTGCGATAAATCGCGCCCCCGCCGGACTATCGGCGATCTTCACGAAACCCGGCCAGCCGATCCCAGCACCCCAGAGGGCCGCGACCTTCTCCTCCAGCACCAGCGGTGGCCCGTCACCGGCCTTCTTGAGGATCACCTGTTCGAAATCGCGTTCCGGCGCCAGGCCAATGCCGTCGAGCACATCAGTCGCGAGGATGCGCAGCCCGGAGGCGCGCGTGCCGAAAGCAATCGGCTTACCCTCGAGATCCTCGATGTTTCGGTAGGTCGAGTCGGCCCGTACCACGAACATGCCGGGATTGGGATACATTACCGACAATACCGCAAGGTTCGCCGGCGTCCGCCCGATCCCTTCCAGCGTTTGGCGCGCAGCATTGCCTTCCACCAAACCGATGTCGATCTTGCCTTCCTCCAGCAAAGTCAGGTTCTGTCTGCTGCCCCGCGTGGCGATCGCTTCAACCCGAAGGCTTGGTTCTATTTCGTTGATCACCTCGGCCAGGTGCTGACCGAACAGCTGGAAACCACCACCCGATGTGGCGGTGCCGAGCACAATCTGCCTGGGGATGAGGTCCGCTTCGGCGGAGGAAACACTCAGCGCGTTCAGAAGCAGAAGCGCACAGAGGGACGCTAGACAGGCGGTTCGCAAGTCAAAAAAACGCTTCATAACAATCCCCGCGTAACTGGGTAACCTACCCGCCGAAGCCGATTCGTCCGACGGTCCTAAGTGCCCCGCCCTCGACCAGATTTGCCAGCACACCATGGCCGGAGGCTGTGTAATCGCCGGTAAGCGCCGAGATGGTTACCTGATGAGTTACCAGGATAAGAAGATCGCCCTGCGGAGGCTGGGATTCAAGAAAATCCCGGAGCGCTGCCAGGTTGGGGGCGCGGTCCTGCGGGCGATCGAAAAACGAATTTAGACCAGGCAACTCGGCAACCGGACCTAGGTCTAGAAGTTCGGCAGTCTCGAGGCAGCGGCACCACTGGCTGGAGTAGATACGTGCGCGCTCGATGCCTCGGTCCCGCAGCCAGTCGCCGATGGCCAGGGCCTGCTCGCGGCCCGCCTTGCTCAGGTTGCGCTGGGTCGAACAGTCGCCGAGACGAAAACCGACCGGGTCCCCCATCCCTGGTGCCTCGGCGTGGCGGATGAGGAGCACGTTGCCGTGGGAGCCTAGGCGCCGGGCGAAATCGTCATCACCGGCCCCGGCGGGTGTCGCTGTGAGCAATCCCGTCAGCAAGACCAACAAGCCGAACCAGCGCTGCCCCCAATTAGTGAATGCGCTGCGGATCATTTACGGCGATTGGCGGAAAAGTATGTATCGCATTTCGCAGAATAATGTCACGTATTCACAGAATTGCAATATGCTTTCAATGGTGCAAAGGTCTCAAACGTGGCCGCCCGGGGATCTGGGGTCAGGTCTAGAATCGAAGCCTTCTTCGGAAGAGAAGAGACGAAGGGAGAAAAGGGGACGCAACTCGTTTCCGTGAATCTCCAATGTCAATGCCAGGTCGGACCAAGCTAACCACTTGATAATTTCGAAATACAGGACGGAAATATCACCGAAAGCATGCTGAGAAGCTTTTTTCGCGGCCACAAACGGTGCTCTACATCTCTGCAGGAATCTCAGCATAGCTCGGGCCAACCGGCATCCTACAGTGGGTAGAGTACGCCCGTCCGTACCCGCCCTGGGTTGGGCTATCATCGTCGGGGCTGTGCTCGTTTACTCAGCGCATCATGGAAGCGCTTCGCACTTCACTTGGCCATCACCCAGTCCCAGAGCACCCGGGCACGCGTCATGAGGCGAGGGAGATCCTCCTGGAGGAGAAAGCGATCTCTGACGGCGGCTCGTGCGGCACCTTCGACCCGATCGAGATAGTCGCCACGGGAAGGGTAGCGTTCGGCGACGCTTGGGTGTGGGTCCCCTTTTAGCCGGCGGGCTTCCAAGGTGGACTCGAATGGGAAGAAGCTGCCCTGGAAATCGGTCAACTCACCGTTGCCGCCGGCGAGCCCTCGACGCAGGTGCCAGGGGGTATAGGTGGCCAGCGGCACCTGAATCTCTATGGGCCGGATGCCGGCGATCTCATTGCCGTCTGCATCCACCTGCGAAACCAGTGATGGAAACGCAGCCCCCAATATCGGGGGTTGCCGGTCCACGATGCCCTGCTCGAGAAAGCGGGGGCCATAGTCGGCGCGATAGGCCTCATGTATCACCCGTGGCAGCGCGACACCAGGTATCGCCGGAAAACCGAGTCGCTCCGTGGGCACAAGCCTGTGTTCGGCTATCCCCGGGTAGGCGCTCGGAGGTGGCGGTTCATTCGCCTCGATCCAATCCTGCATCGCCGCTAGCAGGGCGCGCTCGATGGGCAGGAAATCGATCGGGTTGCCACGACAACCGGCCGTTCCCGCGATGGGTTGGAGATTCCGTGCCGAGAGACTCACCGGAAACTGCTGACAACTCGCCAGGTGGTAGATCCGTACATCCGGCAGCGGCTCGACATCGGCTGACCCGTCGAGGGACGTGTGCAGCAATGACGCCGCCCGCCCCCAGTACTCGTACTCCGTGTTGGTATACATGATCTTGGGGCTCCGCCCACTCGCCTGAACGCGATCGAGCAGTCCTTCGTGGCGGCCGGTCAGCGGGTCGCGTTGGGGGCGTCCGGTGAAGGGGTAGATATCGGTGGGGAAGAAGAGTGCTGAATAGCGGTGGGCGTCCCGCGAAGGCTGGCCGAATCGATGATTGAAGCTCCCTCGTCCCGCTCCTGCCGTGTGAATCAGAAAACCGTCGAAGACCTCGCGGCCCTCCTCATCGGTGTTGAATCCCTGGTAGAGGAACTGTCGCAGGAAGCGACCGGTTTGGGAGACTCCGAAGGCAAAGCCACGATCAACGGGGAAGGGGCTTGCGTCGTTGTAACGTACATATGCATGGATGTCTCGGATCGCAGCCAATTGCCACCCCACCCAAATCAGGGTCATACCACGCCGCATGAGTAAGCCGTCGCCCAGCGCCTCGGCGGATGAAATGTCAGCAGAATCCGGTGCGTTGTTGAAGTACAGCAGCGAGGCCTTGCCGCCCCGGTTGCTCACCTCCACGAGCGCAGTCCCGCTGCCTTTGCGGGGAGCGACAGGCTGCAGGACGAGCAAATCCCCCTGTGCCTCGACGCGCCCCCTATCATTGCGTGTCAAAGACGATGCAGTCACTTGGTCGGCAGTCTGTGCGCTACTTCAACGACAGCTATCGCCGATCGGGAAACTTAGGGGAAGGGCGCTACAAATCCTGTCTGATGCAACCGAGCGCTACCTTCTTGAGTGCTACCGTTATATCGAGCTCAACCCCGTCCGAGCCGGGATGGTGGATGATTCATTGGTGATGCCGTCAACAAAGGACTGGCGCTGGGTTCTTATCGATTCAAGGACGAAATAGAGACCAATTTCAAGCGCTGGGTAAGGCCTGCCAAAATGGGTAGACCAAGAAACCCGACTGCTTATAATCACGATCAGAAGCAAAAAAGTTTACTCTGAACCCAGATTCCCGTGACCCCAGATTCCGCAGACCCCGGATTCCGCACACAGGAGACCACCGCACTCCCGACTTGACACAACTTGATCTCCTGCCTCGCTTGTTCAACCCAGGCCGCACTCAGGGGGGATGGCGGTCCTCTCGAGTTTCCAGGCTATCCTTTTTGCATGGATGCCCCGCTCGCGGATCCCGGTGGTGTCCTCTCAACTCGCCATGACGTCTCCAGGACTCGTGCCTTCCGGCGCAGTCAGACCGTCGGCTTTCCCCGGCGCGCGCCGGGATATCCTCTCGGACCACAACTATGAATTTTTCGGGGCTCAGACACGCGGCCTACACGCTTGCTACACCTGGCTTCACACACATCCTTACGGGATATGCATGCAGGGCCACTGCAGATTCGGCGGCTCACCTCCTCTGATGGGACTTGCACAGTCTGCCGCGCTCAGCTACTGGGTAACATCAACCAATTTCACGCCGTCCTTCCGATCCCGAGGCTCTGAATTTAACTCGACACGAGACCGCCGTTTCCAGGTTGTCTGCGCGCGCAACGGCGGTGTCACCTCCATTCCACGTGGTGCGGCTGGATTTTCTGTCCGAAGAGGCAGTAAGCTGTATGGACTGAACGAACCCACGACCAGAACAAAACGATGCAGACTGGTATTCCCGAAAACTTGGCCTTCAGGATTTCCCGGTTCCTGTGGTTCATTTTGCTGTTGGCTTCGCTTTTTGTTCCCGGCGTTGCGCTCGCCGTAACCGAGGACGTCGAAACGCTGGATCTGACTGGTCACTGGGCGGGGATACTCGCGCTGGTCGTCTTCGTGGTCGCCTATGTTTTCGTGATCAGTGAGGAATCGCTTGGCCTGCGCAAGTCGATGCCAGTGCTGGTGGGCGCCGGCGTGATCTGGGTGCTGGTCGCGGCGACCTACATCTGGCACGGCGAGTCGCACACCGCCGAGCGCGTGTTCCGGCGTGGCCTGGAGTACTACACCGAGCTGTTCCTGTTCCTACTCGCCGCGATGACCTATATCAACGCGATGAGTGAGCGTGGTGTGTTCGCAACCGTACGCGCTTGGCTGGCTACCCGCCGTTACTCGCTGCGGGGGATCTACTGGATCGGCGGCACGCTGGCATTCGTGATCTCGCCCTTTGCGGAGAATCTAACCACCGCCCTGCTGTTGGCGACCGCCATCGTCGCAGTCGGCGGCGGCAACCGCCGTTTCGTGGCTTTGGCCTGCATCAACATCGTGGTTGCGGCAAACGCAGGCGGGGTGTTTTCGCCGTTCGGCGACATCACCACGCTGCTGGTCTGGCAGCGAGGCCTGGTCGACTTCACCCAGTTCTTCGCCCTGACGTTACCGGCGCTGGTGAATTGGCTGGTGCCGGCGTTGCTGCTCTCCTTTGCGGTGCCCAACGAACGGGCCGATCCGCCTATCGAACGGCTCGAAGTCGCGCGCGGCGGCGGCGTGATCACCGTCTTGTTCGCAATCACGGTGGCCATCGCGGTCGCGTTCGAAAACTACCTGCATCTGCCGGCGGCGGTCGGCATGATGACCGGTCTCGGGCTGTTGAAGCTGTACGGTTATTTCCTCAAGCGTCAGGGCGCCCGGCAAACAACCGGAGGTGTCGTCGGTGATGCGAGCGGCGGCAAATTCGATATCTTCCGCTCGGTTGAGCGCGCCGAGTGGGACACGCTGATGTTCCTCTTCGGCATTCTGATGAGTGTCGCCGGCTTGGCCGCGATGGGTTGGCTGTTGCTGGCCTCCGAGGCGATGTACGGTCAGCTCGGCGCGACCACCGCCAATGTGCTGGTCGGCGTGTTGTCCGCCGTGGTCGAGAACGTTCCGATGATGTTCACCGTACTTAGTATGCGTCCTGAGATGGGTCTGGAACAGTGGCTGTTGGTCACGCTGACCACCGGTGTCGGTGGCTCTCTGCTGTCGATCGGTTCCGCGGCCGGGGTCGCGGTGATGGGTCAGGCGCGCGGTGCATACACCTTCATGATCCATCTGAAGTGGGCCTGGGCGATCGCGCTGGGTTACGCGGCGAGTATCTGGGTCCATTTGGCGCTGAATAGCGCGGCGGCTGCATAAGGTCATGACGATGCGATTGTACGACCCCGTTGTTCTACACCAATCGGCTCAATCGGCCCGCACGAGACCTGCCCACGTTGCACTCGGGTTGGCCGGCGTTCTGCTTCCGGGCGCGGTCTGGGCCGGAGGGGGCGGTACGGACCTGACCGGCCATTGGATCGGCTGGCTCTGCATCGCGATCTTCGTGGTTGCGTATTTGCTGGTGATCGGTGAGGAGAGCCTGCATCTGCGCAAGTCCAAGCCGGTCATCGTCGCGGCCGGCATCATCTGGGCGCTGGTCGCAATCGTTTTGCAGCTGCATGGCGACAATCACAGCGCGCGAGAGGCGGTCACCCACAACCTGCTCGAGTATGGCGAGCTGTTCCTGTTCCTGCTTGCCGCGATGACCTACATCAACGCGATGGAGGAGCGCGGCGTGTTCGATGCGCTACGCGCCTGGTTGATCTCGCGTGGTTTCTCGCTGCGTTCGATCTTCTGGATCACCGGCCTGCTGGCGTTTTTCATCTCTCCGGTGGCCGACAACCTGACCACGGCGCTGCTGATGGCGACAGTCGTCATGACCGTCGGCGGCGGCAACGACCGCTTCGTCGCCGTGGCCTGCATCAACATCGTGGTCGCGGCCAACGCCGGCGGGGCATTCAGCCCGTTCGGCGACATAACCACCCTGATGGTTTGGCAGAAGGGCATTCTGCCGTTCGGTGACTTTTTCGTGCTGTTCGTACCGTCACTGGTCAACTGGCTGGTGCCGGCCGTCATCATGTCGTTCGCGGTGCCGCAGACGAAGCCGGATGTGATCGAGGCCGATGCCGTGGTCAAGCCCGGTGCCTGGGTCATCGTCGGGCTGTTCTTGCTGACCATCGCGATGGCGGTGTCGTCGCACAACTTCCTGCATATGCCGCCCGTACTTGGCATGATGACCGGTCTCGGTCTGTTGAAGCTGTTCGGCTATTTCCTTGAGCGGCGCGAATTGGGTGAGGCCGCACCAGCGGGGGTCAGTCTCGGTGAGAGCGCGCTGGCGATCGAAGAAGGCCCTCCGCAAGAGGATGCCAAACCAACCGCATTCAACGTGTTCAAGGCCCTGGAGCGGGCCGAGTGGGACACGCTGATGTTCTTCTACGGCATCATACTGTGCGTGGGCGGACTCGGCACGCTCGGCTACCTCGGCCTACTGTCGCAACTGATGTACGGCGACCTCGGCCCGACCGTCGCCAACATCCTGGTTGGTGTACTGTCGGCCTTGATCGATAACATCCCGGTCATGTTCGCGGTGCTGTCGATGCTGCCGGAGATGGACCAGGGCCAGTGGCTGCTGGTCACCCTGACTGCCGGGGTTGGCGGTTCGATGTTGTCGATCGGCTCGGCAGCCGGCGTTGCGGTGATGGGTCAGGCGCGCGGCGTCTACACCTTCATCGCCCATCTGCGCTGGACCTGGGCCATCACGCTCGGCTATGCGGCCAGCATCTGGGTCCACTTCCTGGTCAATGCCGGAACCTTCGGATGACAGCAGCCTGTTTCGGAGCCCCAAAGGCGTAAAGAACGCGAGGCGTCGCCGCAGCAAACGCCAACTGCGCGAGGATCTGGGGTCACGCGAGGATCTGGGGCCACCATTTAGCTGACTAGGGTCAAGTAGGCGCTCTTTCTTCTTCGTAGCGAAGCCACGAAGGGCGAGGTCCGGGCCAATTCCGTTGCGTCCCGGCGGCGTCACGATGGGTATCGTGTAACGTGCAGCTCCTGCCTGGTCGACGCTGAAGAAACCCGGAGCCCATCCGAGGGGGACACTCTCGACCTCGGGAATAGGTTTCTTGACCCACTCAGACCGCGGACAGGTGAAGATCCCCCTGCCCGCTTCCGGTAACCCTGACGTAGAGGAAGTGAGCAAGATGACGACCCAAGAAAACCTCAAAGAAGCCTTTGCCGGTGAGAGCCAAGCCAACCGCACCTACCTGGCCTACGGGGAGCGTGCCGAGAAGGACGGGTTCGCTCAGGTGGCCAGGCTGTTTCGCGCCGTCGCGGCCGCTGAGACCATCCATGCCCACGCCCATCTGCGGGCCATGGACGGAATCAAGAGCACCGCCGAGCCTCTTACCGCCGTTGCCCGAAGCCTCTCTCCAGTGGTATTGTCGCCGCCATACCGCCCGTGATGCGGTTGAATCGCCTATCCTGCAGGGGCTTAGCCGGTCAGTCAGGCGTATCGACGGTTGCGCTTGCCGATGCGAACCTCACACCGAGGTTCAACAGCGTCTTCTTTCCTCGAACGGTGAGATCCGTAACGAATTGGAACTGTTGGCGGGGATCGATCGGATAGGCCTTTAAGCGATAGTGCGACCCCCATGGTTTCTCATGCACGATGACCATCACTGGCTTCTCCAATTGCAGGTAGGGACTGGCAAGTGCAACGTCGTACAGCCGATCCCTGACTTCCGCCGAGTCGTGGTTCGGGTGCAGATAAAAATCCGCGACACATTGGAGGTAGGTGCCGCCATTGTTTGAGTTGGAAAAGAGCTCGGTCCACAACTTCGCGTGCGGTATGAAGACGACGTTGTCCTCAGGCGTCACGATCTCGACCGTGCGCATTCCGATTCGTTTCACCTCTCCGTACGTCCCGTTTATCTCGATCCAATCCCCCAGCCGGTAGGGCATCTCGTAGACCGCGACGATACCCGCGATCAAGCTGCTCACGTAATCCTTCAGCGCAAAGCCGATAACCAAGCCCGCGGCGCCCAACAGGGCCAGGATATTCTGCGGGGTCGGCGCGATCAGTCGCACGATCAGCACCAGGGCACCGCCGATGATCGCCAGGCGCAGCAACGGCACGCTGCCGAGGAGATAAAGCCTGTACCGACCTTGCAGTTTATTGGCCAGCCAGCGCAGAATCTTGCTGCTTGCGACGATCAACATTACGGCGCCGCCGATGATCAGACCGATCTTGATCAGTCCCTGCGAGGTCAGGGACTCGAAGATGCTGGCGAAAGTTTCGGTGTTGTTCATGCCGTATGAGCTCTACAGAGGATCGATCAGATAGCTTCGTCCACGCAGAAACTCGCGCGCGGCCTCATAGCCGAGCGCCGCCACCCGCCATGTATCGTCCACGCACTCAATCAGGCCCAGGCGCTTCAGTCGCTGTAGGATCGCGCTTAGCGCCAAACGCGAACCCGGCAGGACCTCGGCCAGCAAATCGCCGGACAATCCATTGTGCAGGAGCAGTGCGTGCAGCACGTGCGCGACGTTGTCTGCGGTCTCCGGCGACATCGCGGGCTCCTTGCGCTCGGCCTCCCACCAGAGGGTGACCTCGTCGCTAGGGGAAGCCTCCTTGATGTCGACACCATCGGTCGATGCATCCGCCGGCGCTGTCGAATCGGGCTCGGTGCGCAACCCAGTTCGCCAGTAGGTCCATGCGATGCCGAGATTGCCTCGGCAGCGAGAAGCCAACCGCTTGAGGTCGGAGCTCACTTCCACCCCGGACCCGGCATCCGGGTTGGCATAAGACAGCACGTCTTCCCCGGTTCTTGCGTTGCGCACACACACACGCCGTCCCGCCGGATCATGCAGAAAACGCCGGAAATACGCCGCCAGACTCGATCCGTCAAAGGCCTGTAGGGTGAATACCTCGGGTTGCGGCACCGTCCAGATGCGTTGCAGGAAAGTCCAAGCCCAACTGTCGCAACCGATAACTCCGCGACCCAGCCGCCCTCCGACGGCGAGATCCAGGAATCGGCGAACCAGGGTGAGACCTTCGCCATGGCGAAGGAAACAACGCTCTAGCTGTGGTAACACCCAACCGTCCTGCTTGCTCGCCCAGTCTAGAAGCCCTGGGGGTCGCACTATCTCCTCAATGCCTGTTAGCCACGCCTGGTCACTGGCCAGAATCTGCTCGCTGGTAGGCGGCGCGATCAAGGTCCAGTCACGCGCCGCCGCCCAGGCCCCCAAGGACTCGCCCTGCCCCCCGTGTGGCTGCCCTATGAGAAACCGTAGCCTCTCGGCAGCGTCACCGGGTTGTTCCCATTCGCCAAGTCGGATGTCCAGGGCTTCGGCAGCGAAACGCCATTCGATTGGGGGGGCCATGTGTGCGAGCTGTACCTCGGGCAGGGTTCGCAGATCCTCCTCGGCCTTCGCGGGTGTCTGCGCCGGCACATCTTCGGCATGGAATAGACGCCAGAACGCATGCAGTCGCTTCGTCGCCGCTTCCTGCGCGGGCGTCGCGGGCAGTTTGAATTCCGCCAGCGGCACGATTTGGCAGAGCGGTTGTTCGGTTACAGCCGGAGTTTGCAATGTCGCTATCCGTTCGAGGGAAGCAAGGTATCCACACCGAGTATAGCGCCGGTGGGGGCACTCTGCTGGATAAAGGAGGAAGGTGTCGTCCAGGTAGGCGTAGTGCGCTCAGGGCAAAATACCAATCCAGGCGTTGCCCAGCCTCACAACCACACCCTGCATGAAAAAACTACCACAGCCTCGGCCGGTTGCAAAGCATGCGAGGCATGACGCAGGGCAGCGCAGCCTTACGCGAGTCAGGGGATACGCCTTATTCGCCCGCCCGCGGCTGGGCGGTGAGGGACTCGATCTCCTCCAGGAGGCGCCGGTACTCCGGGCTGTCCGTGGCCGCGTAGTTGAGGTTCTTGAACAGACCCGTGAGGCGCGTAAAGTAGTCCCGCGCCTCATCCTTATCCTCGAAGCCGAAGTCTCGGATCACGATCCGGTACACGCGATCGAACACCATGCGCTGACGTTCCATGGGATTGGATGCGTCGACGTCATCGAAGGCGTCCTGTTGCAGGTACACCATGTCCAGGAACACGGCCTTCTGGTGCAGCACGAAATCCTTGACCGTGACCCCCTCCTCGCCGGTGACCTGCATCATCTGCTGTACCGTATCTCCCCGCTTCAGGACCCCCTGCATGGCCTGCACCCGTTCCACCCATCCGTCCCCCATGTTCCTGTCGAACCAGTCGGAGAGCTGGATCAGGTAACGGGACCAGGAGATCAGCGGGTCCACCGCGGGATAGAAACGCCGGTAGGCCCGGTCGTAGGACAGCCCCAGAAAGGCCTTTACCGTCCCCAGGGTGGACTGGGTGACCGGCTCCTCGAAGTTGCCGCCAGCTGGTGACACGGTACCGATGATGGTCAGGCTGCCCTCCCCGCCAGCTTGGGTGGCGATCACCCCCGCCCGTTCATAGACCCCCCGGATGGCGGAGTCTAGGTAGGCGGGAAAGGCCTCCTCGCCCGGGATCTCTTCCAGGCGACCCGAGATCTCGCGCATGGCCTGCGCCCAGCGGGAAGTGGAGTCGGCCAGGAGCAACACGTGGTAACCCATCTGCCGGTAGTATTCCCCCAGGGTGATGCCGGTGTAGATGGAGGCCTCCCGGGCCGCTACCGGCATGCTGGAGGTGTTGCAAATGACGATGGTGCGGTCCATCAGTGAGCCGCCGGTGCGCGGGTCGGTGAGCCGGGGGAACTCGGTGAGGGCCTCCACCACCTCACCGGCGCGCTCGCCGCAGGCCACCACGATGACGATGTCCACCGCCGAGTATCGGGCCAGCAGGTGCTGGAGGACGGTCTTGCCGGCCCCGAAGGGACCGGGGATACAGCCGGTGCCGCCCCGGGCTACGGGGAAGAAGGTATCCACCAGGCGCGTGGTGGTGACCATGGGCTCGTGGGGGAAACGGCGCTCGGCCACCCGGATGCGCAGCATGTGTTCCGGCAGGGGACGGCGCACCGGCCAGCGCCGCAACAGGCTCAGGGAGCGTTCCTCGCCATTCCCGCCCCGGATCCGCACCACCGGTGTGTCCACGGTGACGCTGCCCTCCTGGATCCAGGTCACCACCACCTCTCCAGGCTCGTCGAAGGGTACCATGATCCGGTGGGTCAGATGCCTCTCCTGGACCGTGCCCAGCACACTGCCGGCCCGCAAGCGCGCCCCGGTCTCCACCCTGGGCACGAACGACCACTTGCGGTTGCGCTCCAGGGCGTCCAGGTCGACCCCCCGGGGCAGGAACAGGCCATGGGCCAGGGCCAGGTCCTCCAGGGGGTTCTGCAGCCCGTCGTAGACTTGTCCCAGGAGCCCCGGCCCCAGCTCTACCGAGAGCAGCTCGCCGGTCTGCTCCACCGGGTCTCCCACCGCCACCCCGGCGGTGTCCTCGAATACTTGCAGGTCTGCCTCCCGACCACGCACCCGCAGCACCTCCGACTTGAGGCGCTCCTGTCGCTCATCCCCGGCGCTGCGTTGCGGCACGATATAGGCCACCTCGTTCTTCACCAACGGCAGGTCCCGCCCGCCGGCGTGGCCCGCCTCGATGGTCACTAGGCTATCCTGGACCGACACTACCCGTGCCGGCCGGTACTCCGGATCCGCCTCGTGCGTATCCGGTTTGAGGTCGTTCGCTTCTGCCACCGAGTGGCTCCTCTGTCGTGTCTCGTTGTGCCCCTGGCATGCGGGCGAATAGGGTGTCCCCCCGGCCTTTCGTTCTTGGGAAGCGGCAAAGGTTGAGTAATTCAGGGTGGCGCGAATCGCCCTGTCCGTTAGCCTTGCCGACCCGCCTCGTCATATGTCCAACGCAACGCCGGACAATGCCTGCTCGGTCAGCTCGTCAAAGTGGCGCAAGGCGGCCTCGCCGTCGTAGCCGGTCCAGCGGTACACCAGGTCCCAACGCAGGGTGTAGATGACCACCGCCTCGAAGTCGAAGCTATGCTCCTCGGAGAGGTGCTCCAGATCACGCCAGATCATCCCCAGCAGGAGCCGCTCGAATCCCAGCATGTCGCCGCTCTCCAGCATCTGCTGCATCTCGTGGACCTCCGGGTAAGTGTGGCCCAGGCGAAACCCCGGCTCGCTCCAGTTGACCCGGATATGGCGCATCCAGCGCCCGAAGCCCCAGGCGACATCGGTCCCCGGCGGCCCTTCCCCCTGCCAACGGCTGCGCAGGGCCGCCACGAGGCTGCGCAGCTCCAGGCGCCGCATCACCACCTGCTTCAGGGTTTCGCTGGCGATGCGGGGCAGCAGGTCCCGGGCATTGGCCAGGATATCCGCGTCGCTGCGGCCAATGCCGTGACGCATCCAGTCCAGGAGGTCCGTGATACGGTCCAGCAGGTCCCGATCCTGCGGCTCCAGCAGATCCAGGCGCTGGTCGAGACGGATCCGCGACAGGGGCGTCTGGCGGGCGCCGAACAGGGGCCCATGATAGGGCAGGCTGGTGATGAGCATTACGTAGCGGTGGGAGTCGGACACGGGGCTACTTGACCATACCCTCCAGGATCGCCCGGAAGCGGGGTTGCAGGTGCTCCAGCAGGACTTGGGTCACCTGGGCATCGGTGAGCTCGATCTGGATGTCCCGGTCCATCAGATACAGCCGGATGCCAGGCCCGGGGGCGTCCTCCGCCACACTGAAGGTGACTCCCTCCGCCAGGATATCGGCGGACAGAGACAGCACGAAGTGGGACAGGGAACCTTCCCGCAGCTCCAGGGGATTGCGCCGCAGATCCTCGATACCCACCAGTTCCCGGGGCAACAGGACCTGCACCGGCTCACCCCGGTCCACCCCCGCATCCTGCCGGGCGCGGGCGGCTACCTCCAGGATCAGACGCTCCAGAAAGGCCTCCTGGGACATCTCCTTGGCCACCAGCCGTCGCACCTGATCGCTCATGCGCTCCGCGAGCTGGGCCTTGAGCTTGAGCACCGTGTCGCGCATGGCGATGCGCAGGGCATCCTCGCCTCCGGTGCGCAGGTTTTCCGCATCCCGCCGGGCGTTCTCTACGATGCTCCCGGCCCTGGCCTCGGCCTCCGCCAGGATCTCGCCCGCCCGCTGCCGGGCCTCGGACTCGATGCGATCCGCTTCCTCACGTCCTGCTTGCACCCCTTCCTCGCGCAAACGTTCGATGAGGGCTTCGACCCCTGACGAAGGCAGTGCCTCCACGTTCCCTCTGGTCTCGTCCATGTTCCCCTCCTCAGGCGGCGGGAATCCCGCCGGATACCACCAGGGCAAAGACGAAGGCGAATACGGCGAAACCCTCCACGATGGCCGCCGGGGCCAGGGACAGGCCGAAGATCTCCGGCTTGGTCTTCGCCGCATGGATGGCCGAGGCGCAGGTCTGACCCTGGCGAATGGCACTGAACATCAGGGCCAGCCCGGCCATGATGCCAATGCCGAACAGGGCCGGCGCGGTGGCCGGCGTCACCTCACGCTGCAGAGTGAACATCACCACGATACCGTAGATGACCTGGGACGATGGCATCACCGAGACGCCGATGTAGCGCCCGTGTCCGCTCTCGGTGTCGACCATGGCTCCGATGGCCGCCTGACCGGCGATGGCGCAACCGATAATGCTCCCGACCGCACCCAGGGCCATGACTCCGTACATCCCGGCCCAGCCGAGGGCCACCACCAGATCATTCATTCCCGTAACTCCTTCTTGCGAAAAGCCTTGAACGGATAACCCTCACCGCAGAGAGCCCAATTGTAGAACTCGATGAAATTCAGGCGCAGACCGTGCACCACCCCACTCATGACGCTCAGAGCCAGGTTCAGGGTATGTCCCACCAGCAGGATCAGCAGTCCGAACAGCAGGCCGACCCCGGGGTGTTGCTCCATGACCTGGCGGGCCAGGCCGTTGAAGGTCAGGGCCAGGGAGGCACTGGCCAGCCCCAGGGCAAACAGGCGCAGATAACTCAGTACGTCACCGAAAACCTTGGTGACGTCGGTAAGGGCGCGCAGGCCCTGCAGGACACGCAACGCCAACCCCTTGGCGCCATGCAGGGGATGACTGCCGCCGAACCAGAACACCAGGGCGAAGCCCAGGCTCGTGAGTAGGATGCCGGGTTGTTCCAGCTCGATCCAAAGGGCCATTCCCCCCAGTATCACCGCGATCCAGCCCAGGGGCACACCGGACTCCCGCCGTCCCCAATGCAGCCAAACCTGCTGGCCGTTGGCCATCACCAGGTGCAGCATGCCGATCCCCACCGAGAGACGCATCATGGTTTCGAAATCATTGATATCCAGGACCTTGAGGTAACCCGCCAGGCTCCCCTCCGGTGGACCGGTCCCGAAATAGCTGCCCACCAGCACGCCCCATATCAGCGAGGCCCCGGCCAGCGCCGCCCCCAGCACCCGCAGGCGCCGGCCCCTCTCGCCGCGGCCCAGCCGCCGCCAGAGGGCCATTAGGAGCAGGCCCAGGAACGCGGCATAGCCCGCGTCCGAGAGGATCATGGAGAAGAACAGGGCGAAGGAGAAGAACAGCACCGAGGACGGGTCCCACCCTCGGTAGGGGGGCATCTGGTAGAAACCCGTCAGGTCCTCACCGGCGGCCAGGGACGACGGATTGTCCAGCAGGGTGGGGGGTTGGTCCTCCGGTGTGGGCGCCTCGGCGAGCAGGGCAAGACCCCGCTCCAGGGCGAAGTCGGCCAGGCGTTCCCGGTCCCGCTCCGGCGCCCAGCCCTGGACGGCGAACAAGGGATCCGTCTCCAGGGCCCGGCTGGCGGCGAAGCGCAGACTCGCCTCGTCCTCAACCCGTGCCATGTGGGCGAGCATCTGGTAGATCCAGCGCGTCAGCGACACCCGCTCGGCCAGGATATCCTCCAATGCGATCTCGGCCTGCTCCAGGCGCCTCTCCACCTCGGACAGGGACAGGGCACCGGTGTGGGTACGGTATAATGGCAGCGTCTCCGGGTTCGGCTCGGTTTCATGCACGACTACCACCCAGGCATGGCGGTTGTCCCGGTGCACCATCTGCCAGGGCAGTTCCAGGGCCTCCAAGGCCGGCAACTCTCTGAGGGGCAGAATATAGAACCACAGCCGGCGCTCGCCCAGTTGGTCCCCCGGAGGCAGGCGAAAGTCACCCCAGGGAGTCAGCTCCCGGGCCCGCAGGGCCAGGCTGTCGCGCCGGTCCCGAACCTGGCGCAGGCCGTGCTGATTGTCCAGTACCCGGGCCACCGTGGCGGCCATGTCAAAGTCCGGGGCATCGTGCACCTGTCGCCGACGCTCGGGCACGTCCAGCAGATAACGCAGGGCCTTGCGCGCTTCCACCGCATGCTGCGGGGGTTCATTCTCCGACTCCTCGGGCGCCGCGGCCAGGGGCACCAGGTGGAGACAACCGAGGGCCTGGAGGTCCTCCAGGATTTTCTGTTTGTCACCCAGCAACCCGAACAGGGAGACCCGGCACAGGGACACGATGCTCATGCCAGTCCCTCCCGACGTCGCTTGTTCTTTGCGATCTTGGCCCGCACCACGGCCGCCCGTTCCTGGTCCGCCAGGTAGATGCCGATACGCCGGATGTTCTCACGGCTGCGGGGGATCAACACCTTCTCGAATAGGTTCACCCGCTGGGTGACGGTACGCAGGGCCTCATCCAGCAGGGCGAGACGGCGCAGCTCCACCTGTTCGCGCACACGCAACTCCAGCATCTCCTTCAGGACATTGACCACAGCGTCTACCCAATGGGGCTTTGCCAGCCGACCGTAAGGGTGCACCGCGACCCGGATCCCCTCCAGGGTGGGCAACTGGGTGCCCATCTGGTTTTCCCGGCCGATGCGCACGTCCTCCAGGGCCACCAAGCCCGAGAGGTCGATTTCCCGGTTGGAGAGCATGGGTAGGCCCTTCACCACCTTGGCCCGCAGCTCCGTCATGGCCTGCTGCGTCTGCTCCAGGGCCTCCCGGGCCGCGGCACGCTGCGCCATAAGCTGCTTGCGCTTCATGTCCAGGGACGGCAGGAAACGCTGGAAGGTCTTGAGCTGCCGCTGCTCGTGGCTCAGGGACGATTTGCTGAGAGGGAGACGTGCCATGGTCCCGGTATCAGGCAGCGCGGCCCTTGTCCGCGGAGGGGTAGTACTTGTCGATGAGGGCCTGCTTCATGAGCAGCTCAGCGGGCTCGAAACACTCCGCCATGGTCCGCCAGCCCAGATCCAAGGCCTCCTCCAGGGACAGGTTCACACCGATGTCCATGAAGCGCTCCCGGAACAGACGCCCGAACCGAAGCAGATCGCGATCGAAGGTCGACAGGTCGAAGGCCATGGCCTGTTTTTGCTCCGCCTCCCGGGCGCCGGAATAGAGCCGAATCATGGTGTTCATCACCTGACCGTGGTCCTCCCGTGTCACCTTGCCGATCACGTGGTGCTTGAGGCGCGACAGCGAGCCGAAGGGATCCAGCATCCCGTCGTGCAGGTAGAACTGTCCCTCGGTGATGTAACCGGTGTTGTCTGGCACGGGATGGGTCACGTCATCCCCGGGCATGGTGGTAACACTCAGGATGGTCACCGAACCCCCATCCCGGTAGTCGGCCGCCTTCTCGTAGCGGCGCGCCAGCTGGGTGTAGAGGTCCCCCATGTAGCCCCGGTTGGAGGGCACGTTCTCCATGGCGATGCCCACCTCCTTCATGGCATCGGCGTAGGCCGTCATGTCCGTGAGCAGCACCAGCACCCGCTTGCCCTCCTCCACCGCGAACCGTTCCGCAACCGCCAGGGCCATGTCCGGCACCAACAGCCGTTCCACGATGGGGTCCGAGGCCAAGTTGACGTACATCAAGGTGCGCGCGAACACGCCCGCATCCTGGAAATGGCGGCGGAAGAAGTAGTAGTCGTCGAAGATCAGTCCCAGCCCCCCAAATACCAGGATGTCCGCATCGGCCTGGATGCCAATCCGTGCCAGCAGGGCGTTGTAGGGCTCGCCCGCCACCGAGAAGATGGGGATCTTCTGACTCTCTACCAGGCTGTTGAACAAGTCGATCATGGGCACGTTGGTGCGGACCATCTTGGAGGCCAGCAGACGCCGGGCCGGATTCACCGATGGGCCGCGCAGGGACAACTTCGGGTCATAGGAGAGGTCGGGACCGGTATCCAGGGGCCTGCCGTCGCC
The DNA here is from genome assembly GCA_942492625.1 of uncultured Gammaproteobacteria bacterium. Taxonomy (GTDB): domain Bacteria; phylum Pseudomonadota; class Gammaproteobacteria; order Chromatiales; family Chromatiaceae; genus Thiosymbion. Next base: position 78,748 of record CALOFM010000018.1, read on the forward strand.
CCGGAACACCCGCCCCAGAATATTGGCCGAATAGGTGACCCGCATCGGGTGGCCGAGAAACTGCACCGTGGCCTGTGTGGACAGACCCTTGGTGCCTGCGAAGACCTGCAGGGAGACCACCTCCCGCTCCACCTTGATGACCCGCGCCAGAGACTCGAAACCGGAAGGGTCCTCCACCCGTGCCAGGTCGTCGAAACACACCCCCGTGGTCTGACCCGAGACGCTGCTCACCCGGACCTTGAGAATGTCGCCGACGATCTCGAGAATGTGAGAATAACGCGTAAGACTTACGGGCATGCTGCCTCTCCGTTGCCGTCGACGGAACGTTGCCTAATGGATATCGCTTTCTGGTTTCCTGCTTTCGATCTCTATTCATGTCGGGGGCCGATTCTCTGGCTTGACCCCTCGTGCGGGATCTGGTTCGCAATTCAGCTTCGGAATATGGCCGTCCTCAGGATACGAAACGGGACGCCCCAGTCAAGCCGTTTACTTGGCGTGGTGAAAGATCTCGATTTGCACTGCGCCGCCCGCTTGTGACGGTTGACAATGCGCAAGTCGTTTGTCATCCACTAAGCTCAGTAATAAGATGTATTTTTCGATTTAGAAACTGGATTACCCTGCAGGTCCTCTCCACCAAATACGCCATGGGGATCAGCATCGACCAGGTGCAGTTGAAGAACATCAACCCGCCCCAGCCGGTGCAGGAGTCGTTCAACGAGGTCAACCAGGCCCAGCAGGAGAAAGAGAAACTAATCAACGAGGCGCGGCGCGATTACAACAAGGTGATCCCGCTGGCCGAGGGCGAGAAGGATCAGCGCATCCGCGAGGCCGACGGCTACTGGCTCAAGCGCATCAACGAGGCGGAAGGCGATGTTGCCCGGTTCAGCGCCCTGCTGATGGAATACAGCAAGGCCCCGGAGGTCACCCGCCGCCGCATCTATATCGAGACCCTGCAGGACGTCATGCCGCGCATACGCTCGAAGATCGTTATCGACGAGCAGACGCGCAGCGTCCTGCCGTTGCTGAACCTGGATGTCCGGAACGAGGATCGGCCATGAAAAAGTCAATCGCCATCTTGGCGGTCATGGGCATCGGGACCTACGTCGTGATCAGCTCGATCTATACGGTAAGCGAGGTCGAGCAGGTGATCATCACCCAGTTCGGCAAGCCGGTCGGTGAGCCCGTGACGTCCGCCGGTCTGAAGCTCAAGGTGCCCTTCATCCAGGACGTCAATCCAATCGACAAACGGGTGCTCGAGTGGGACGGCAATCCGTCGTATATGCCGACCAAGGATAAGCTCTACATCTCGGTCGACCTCTTCGCCCGCTGGCGGATCACAGATCCCCTGCAATATTTTCTACGCCTGCGCGATGAGCGCAGCGCCCAGTCCCGCCTGGACGATATCCTGGGCAGCGAGACCCGTAATGCGGTCGCAAATTCAGCTTTCCACCGACAGATTTATCGAGCTATTCCCCCGCATACCTGTTACTGTGGCATCCGTGAGGAAAAACCGATCGCCAGATCGGGATAAGGCGTCTGCCGATTTCGACGAAGTCCCAGTGATATTCCCACGAGAACTGTAGCCCCTCCCTCCCCGTGCCGATATTCCGGCACAACTCTGTCGAAGAGATTTTCGTGCCCGGTGTTTTTCGATAGTGTCAAATTACACCAATGCACAAATTTTCAGAGATAGACAGATATGAACATCTACGTAGGCAATCTTGCGTACAGCGTCACCGATTCGGATCTGCGCGAGACCTTTTCACGTTTCGGTGAAGTCACCCAAGTCAACCTGATTGCTGATAAGTTCAGCGGTGAATCGAAAGGCTTCGGCTTCGTCGAAATGGACAACAATTCACAGGCAGATGCGGCGATCAAGGGCCTCAACGGCACCGACATGAAAGGTCGCGACATCAAGGTCAACCAAGCCAAACCCAGGGCCGAACGCCCCTCGCGCGGGCCGCGTTTCTAAAGCACTAAAGCAATGACGGTTCGCAGCGTCGGCCTGATCCGGAATCTTGTTTCGTGATTGGCGAAAGAACAGCCCGGTTTTAGCCGGGCTTTTTTCGGACTGGGGAGACCATCGGCCCGTTCCGGCAAATCCGGGCACCTGCGAGCAATGGCTTCTCACGCCCGCCAGGACGTGCGAGGCGCCTCCCAAGCGCCTGACATCACATCATCAGCATATCGCTCACCGATGATCCTCATCCTTGCGTCGAGAGCTTCTGGAGCGCGGAGGTGGGGACCCGAATGAGTTGCGGGTTGTGCGAATCTGTTCACCGATGGCCTTCGCCTGGCGCAGCTGCTTCTCAATCGCGTCGTTGAGCGATGATCGCTAGATTCTGGAGACTGAATCCCGCCAGTGACAGGATGTCAGTCGCGCGCTCGCCGCATCGATGCTTTGCGTCAGTTCCTCTTTCGCCTGCGTTACTGTACTGTCCGAGGATTCGCCGGCAGTGCCCAGGGTGCTGAGGTTGGCCTGGAGCTTCTGTAAAGTGCCGCTCGCTTCCTCAACATCCGGTTCGCCGACGAGCCCTACGTCATTGAGCAGGCACTCATCGAGGTCAAGGAGCTGACGCCGGGGTTCTACCGCGTGATCATGCACTACGGTATCATGGACGACATCGATATCCCGCAGGCACTTGACGTCTGCACCTGCGGCGCCAGGTTCGAGATGATGGACACGACGCGCATTCTGGCAGCGTTCAGGGGGTCTTGCGGGACATGCCCCTTCTGCCCGAAGCAGCCGGGTGGTGTAACTTAACGCAAGGGCGGCAACCCCAAGGTTGTGGCAGTCAGAATCGGAGATCGAATGGTTAGGCGCGTTGTCCTATTTCTAGTCGTCGCAGTAATCCTCGCGGGGGTCTTCGCGGGCCTCTGGCCGATGCGCGACGCGGGCGAGGCGCCTGAGGCAGCCCCCTACAACCTGGTGCCTCTAAGGCGCGGTCCCATCAGCGCGGTGGTGTCGGCCACGGGCACTCTGACCCCGGTCAATACTGTTCAGGTGGGGAGCCAGGTCTCCGGCACCATCCAGCACCTCTACGTCGACTTCAATGATCGGGTAAAGAAGGGTCAGATCATCGCCCAGATCGATCCGGCGATTTTCGAGGCCAAGGTGGCCGAAGCACGGGCCAACCTTGCGAAGGCCGAGGCCCAGCGCGACAAGGCCGCCGTCAGCGTCGCAGAGGCCAGGCGCGAGCTCGAGCGTGTGGCCGAAATGCACGGCAAGAAGCTCGCCGCCGCAAGCGAGCTCGACGCGGCGCGCTTCGCCTTCGACTCGTCTCTCGTGGAACAGCTGGTGCAGGAGTCCGCCGTGGATCAGACCAAGGCGGCGTTGCAGCGCGAGCAGGTCAACCTCGACTACACCACGATCGATGCACCGACCGACGGGGTGATCATCTCCCGCGACGTCGACGTCGGACAGACGGTGGCGGCGAGCCTCCAGGCCCCGACGCTGTTCACCATCGCCAACGACCTCACCCGCATGCAGGTCGAGGCGGACGTGGACGAGTCCTACATCGGCAAGGTCCGGGAAGGCCAGGCGGTGACCTTCACCGTGTTCGCCTATCCGGAGCGCGAGTTTCGCGGTGAGGTCGCGCAGGTTCGCCTCAAGCCCAAGGTCGACGCCGGCGTGGTCAAGTACAACTGCATCATCCGAGTAGATAACAGTGACCTCGCGCTGAAGCCGGGTATGACCGCCACCGTGCTCGTCGAGGTGGAACGCCGCGAGGAGGTCTGGCAGGTGCCGCACCCGGCATTGCGCTTCGTGCCCGACTGGCCGCAGGAACGGCTGCAGAATGTTCGACGCGGCGTCAAACCCGGCGAGGCTATCGTTTGGCGCACCGAAGACGGCGATCTGGCGCCGCTGACGGTCACCACCGGCATCGTCGGTGAAAAGCTCACGGAGATCGACGGCCCCGGACTGGCATCTGAGCTGCTGATCGCCATCCCCGGGGAGCGTCAGGAGACGCCCAGGCGCCGGCGATTCGGCCTCAGCCTATTCTGATCCGCCGTGGCTGCTCCGCACATCGAAATCCGCGACCTGAGGAAGGCCTATGCGCTGGACGGCGTCGAGATCGAGGCACTGCGCGGCATCGACCTGACTGTCGAGGCGGGCGAGCTGGTCGCCATCATGGGTCCCTCGGGCTCGGGGAAGTCGACCCTGATGAACATCCTGGGCTGCCTTGACGTGGCCGACTCCGGAAACTACCGGCTGCGCGGCGAGGACGTCACGCGCATGAGCGGCGATGCGCTCGCCCGGCTGCGCAACCGCGAGATCGGCTTTGTGTTCCAGAGCTTCAACCTGCTGCCACGCACCAGTGCACTGGAGAACGTGGAGACGCCGCTGATCTACGCCGGTGTCGGTAAGAACGAGCGCCACGAAAGGGCGCGGCAGGCGCTTGAGCGCATGGGCCTGGGAGATCGTCTGCAGCACCTGCCGAATCAACTCTCCGGTGGCCAGCAACAACGGGTCGCCATCGCTCGCGCCCTGGTCTCCCGCCCCTCGCTGCTGCTCGCCGACGAGCCGACGGGCAACGTCGATACGGCGACCAGCGCCGAGATTCTGAGCGTGCTCGAAACCCTGAATCGGGACGACGGGCTCACCATCATCCTGATCACTCACGAGCCGGACGTTGCGCGGCACGCCGGGCGCAGCCTATACGTGCGTGACGGCCGGTTGGAGGCCCACCCATGAGCTGGACGGCCGCAATGGCCCTGGCGCTGCGCGCCTTGTGGCGCAACAAGACCCGCGCCATGCTGACCGCGCTGGGCGTGATCATCGGCGTGGCCTCGGTGATCGCCATGGTCGCCATCGGCGCCGGCGCCCAGCAGCGCATCGCCCAACAGCTCGAGAACATGGGGACCAACAGCCTGGTGATCCGCTCCGGCTCGGTCACTCACGGCGGCGTGCGCACCGGCGCCGGTACCACCACCAATCTGACCCTGGCCGACGCCGCCGCCATCGCCGGTCTGCCGGACGTCGTTGCCGTCGCCCCCAGCGTCCAGGCCCCGGCACAGGTGCGCTATCGGGGCGCGAACTGGGGGACCGCCATCCAGGGCGTGACCCCGGAGTATTTCCGGGTGCGCAGCTGGCCGCTGGCCGGGGGCGAGATATTCACCCCGGCCCAGGTGGCCGGTTCCGGCCAGGTCTGCCTGCTCGGGCAGACCGTCGCGCGCGAGCTGTTCGGCCTGCTCGATCCGATCGGCGAGAACGTCCTGATCGGGAGCCTGCCCTGCCGCATCGTCGGCGTCCTTACCGAGAAGGGCGCGACCGCCTGGGGCTCGGACCAGGACGATTCGATCTTCGCCCCCATCACTACGGTGCAGCGCAAGCTGCGCGGTATCAACTACATCGAGCGCATCGAGCTGACGACCACCGGGCGCGAGGCCAGCTTCCGGTCGAGCAAAGACATCACCAAGCTGCTGCGCCAACGCCATCAGCTCAGGGAAGAGGCCGACGACGATTTCCGCATCTACAACCGCGCCGAGCTGGCGCAGACCTCCGAGGAGAGCGCACGAGTATTCACTTGGCTTCTGGGCAGCATTGCCTCGGTATCCCTGCTGGTGGGAGGCATCGGCATCATGAACATCATGCTGGTGTCCGTCACCGAGCGTACCCGGGAGATTGGGATCCGCATGGCGCTTGGCGCGCGGCCGCGCGACATCCTGTGGCAATTTCTGCTCGAGGCCCTGGTGCTCAGCGGGGTGGGCGGTCTGCTGGGTATGCTGGTCGGGCTGGGAGGCGCCATGGCGGTCGCCCGGTTCTCGCAGCTGCCGGTCGAGGTCACCCCGGCCTCGGTGCTGATCGCCTTCCTTTTCGCCGGGCTGGTAGGCGTGTTCTTCGGTCTTCATCCGGCGCGCAAGGCCTCGCGGCTGCGCCCGATCGATGCCCTGCGTTATGAGTAAAGCAACGCTGGCCCGCACCGCTCCGTACCCTGCCTTGGAGCACTGCTGAAGGCGACGCGCCAAGCAGGACGCGGAGTAGTTGACCCTGGTCGAGCAAGGCATTCAGCAGCAGCTCAATCGCAGCGAGTGCATACGACACAATCATGAGCGGGGTGGTGTTCCTCTACACGTCGGGGTCCTGGCCACTGGCGCTCATCGTCCTGATCGCGAGCGTGACGGGCATCCTCACGAAGCTGGAGAAGATCTCCTACGAGGCGATCGGCACCGACATCAAGAACACCCTCGGCACACTCAACAAGGCGATCGATCACATCGACGTGGGAATCACCCCAGAGTTGAAATCGGCAATCGCCGAGCTCCGCCGCACGCTTGCATCCACCAACCACGTGCTCAAGGACACGGACGCAACCCTGCTCGGCAAGGATGCCCCGGGCCAGCTCGAGCTGCGCGACGCCTTGCAGGAGGTGGCGCGGGCCGCGCGGTCGGTACGCGTGCTCAGCGACTATCTCGAACGGCATCCCGAGGCGCTGCTTCGGGGCAAATCCGGGGAGAACCACTGATGAATCATCGAGCCGCATTCTTCGTTTCCGCTACGGTCCTGATCCTCCCGGGGGGTGCGCCTCGGCCCCGTCGCGCTTCTACACCCTGAGCGCCACCACCGCGGCCGCCGCACCCGCATCCCGCCTGTCCGTGTCCGTAGGCCCGGTCTCCGTGCCGGCCGCGGTCGACCCCTGACAGGGCGCACCAGCGTACAACAGGCCGTACCGCAGAAAGGCTACGACGGGGCTTGCCGCCGCGCTCAGCAAGGCGGTCGAGCGCCTGAGCCGGGACATCGCAGATGCGGTGCGTGTGCTGGACCGCTAAACAGGGTAATCGGCCAACGAATGAGCGCTGACTACCTCGCCGAAGAGGCCCCGGGCGCACCTGGGCAGCCCGCTCAACTGGTGTGGCGGTGCCAAGCAGGCCAACCCTTCGAGCAGGTCTGGCGGGAGCAGATCGATAGCTGGTCCGCGGGTGACCTGCTCGCCCTCGGCGCCGTAAGCGAGGTCCGCGAGATCCTGCGTTTCCTCATGGTGTCAGCGGGCGGACGGTAGCCCAGGAGACCCTTGCACTGGAGCTGGCCGACTACTGGAATGCCCACCTCGACGAATGGACTACGGTACGCGGCTCGGCGCTCGACCAGCGCCTGAATCTGCGCGGACACTACTTACGCACCACTCCCGCCGAGGCGCTGCCCTACCTGCGTACCATGGCCGCTATGGCCGACGGCACCGGAATCTGGGGGCTGGACGACGGCACGCACGGCGAGACAGCGACCAGGAATACCGGCCTTGGTGTGCATGTTGCGCAGCTGCCTGCGTTTCCCGCCGCCAGCCGTCACATCGACTTTCACCTCTCCGGCGATTCGCCAATACGCACCTACGGGATTGAAAGGTTGACCGGCGAGGCCGTGCTTGACGCCACGGGAATGAAGGTCTCGCTCTCGGCGCTGCAGGCGAGCTGGAAGGGTGAGACCCTGCGCCTGCTCGCGCCCGCGCAACTTGCATTCGCCGAGGGCGCCGGCGTGGAGGGTCTCCGCGTGGGGATCCAGGAAGCGGTGTTGGAGGTCTCCGGACGCATCTCGCCGACCCTGGAGCTCACCGCGGAGCTGCGCAACCTGTCCCCGGCCCTGGCGACCGCCTTCGTCCCCGACCTGAAGGCCGAAGGCAAGCTCAGCGCCGACGCAAAGCTCGCCGGCACCCTCGAGCGGCCCGCCGGGACGGTACGGGTAGACGCCACCGGGCTGCGCATGCGAACAGGGCCCGCGGGCTCGCTTCCGCCCGCCAACCTGACGGTGACGGCCGACCTGGCCGGCGAGACCGCTCGGATCGACAGCCGGTTGACCCTCGGATCCAAGGCGAACCTGACCCTGACCGGCCAGGCGCCGCTCTCTTCGACCGGGCGCCTGGACCTGCGCGCCCGAGGCTCCGTCGACCTTGCCCTCGCCGATCCGATCCTGGCGGCCAGTGGGCGGCGTGTGCGCGGGCAGGTCCAGCTGGACGCCGGGGTTACGGGCACGCTCGCCAGTCCACGCCTCGGCGGGACGGTCCAGCTTGCGCGGGGTGAGGTCCAGGATTACGCCCAGGGCGCACACCTTACAGACATGGATACCCTGCTCCAGCTCGAGGGTGACAGCATTCGTATCGCCCGCCTCACCGCGCGCGCCGGTCCGGGGACGGTTTCCGCCTCCGGGACGGTTGGGATTCTGGCCCGCGATATGCCGATCGACCTGCGGCTCGAGGCGCAGGATGCCAGACCTCTGTCGAGTGACCTCCTGACGGTAAACCTGAACGCCAACCTGACCGCAACCGGACAGCTCGCGAAACAGCTCCTGCTATCCGGCGATATCCGCACCAACAAGGCGGAGATCCGTATCCCCGAGACCCTGCCGATCAGCGTCGCCACCCTCGATGTCCGGCGCCCCGGCGAGAAGCCTCTGCCCCCGCCCGCACCGGGTCCGGTTATCAAGCTGGATTTGACCATCGAGGCGCCGGGCCAGATCTTCGTGCGTGGACGGGGACTTGACGCGGAGCTAGGCGGCAGTGTCCGCGTGCAGGGCACCGCGGACAAGCCGCGGCCGCTCGGCAGCTTCGAGCTGCGGCGCGGTCAGTTTTCGCTGGTGGGTCAGACCCTCAACTTTGCCCAGGGCAAGGTCAGCTTCAACGGCGGAAGCCTGACCGATCCTTCGCTCGACTTTACGGTCAGCCCAACCAACGCGGCGATCACCGCGGAGCTGAACATTGGCGGGACCGTCAGCAATCCGAAGATCACCTTGAGCAGCACCCCCGAGCTGCCCCAGGACGAGATCTTGGCCCAGATCCTCTTCGGACGCAGCGCCTCTTCATTGAGCCCGTTCGAGCTTGCTCAGATCGCCTTGGCGCTCGCCGAGCTGACCGGCGTGACCTCCGGCGGCCTCAACCCCTTGAGCAGTATCCGCACGGGTCTCGGGCTCGACCAGCTCTCGGTGGGCACCAGTGCCAGCGGACAAGCGACCCTGGAAGCCGGCCGTTATGTTGCCCCGGGCGTCTATGTCGGCGTCGAGCAAGGCGGATCCGCAGACAGCACGAAGGCCAAGGTGCAAGTCGATCTCACCAAGCGCCTGAAGCTGGAGGGCACGGTCGGCACCAGCTCGGGCTCCGCGACCGGATCGAGCGTGAGCGGTGAAGGCGGCAGCAGCATCGGCGTGACCTACGAGCTCGAGTACTGACCTGCACAGAACGGTCGGTTTGCTCGGTTCTGTAAGTATAACCCTGCACCTCACCGGCAACGATCCAGTCGCCGGTGCGAATCGGAAGCTCGAACAACAGGATAATGCCGGAAACGAAGTTGTTGACGATGTTCCGCAGGCCGAATCCGATACCGACCGACAAGCGACAGATGGGTTATCCGAGCGAGAGGAAGGAAACGAATCTGAAGAAGATGCTTCCCCCGAACAACAAAATGCTCAGGGAGTTGGCGCAGGAGGAAGGGATTTCCGAGGCGACCTTCGGCGACGAAGGTACGCATTGGAATGCGGCATCCTCGCCTCTGGCTTCGCCCGCGCCTATTGCGCGGAGTGCGGTCATGATTCAAGGCACTCCTTGCCACAGGGGTGATGGCATGTCCGGGCTGAGCGCCGCTGAACGGTTTGAACGGAGCCATGGAGCGGAGGAAAAGATGGTCGCTTTGTACCCGCGGCCGTCCTGTATCGAGATAGGCCAAAAGGGCGTCGCCCACGTCCTGCGCAAGCGGTAACCGACCCTCTCGACCTCCTTTCCCGGACACCCGGATCGTGGCTGTCTGGAAACAGAGATCGGAAAGACGCAGAGCCGCGACGTCCCCGGCGCGAAGCCCGAGACGGATCAACAGAAGGAGGATCGCTCGGTCGCGGATACCTCTCGGCGTCGAGGGACACGCCGCCAGGATGCTCTGGACTTGCTCAGAGGTCAGACCTCGAGGCAGAGAATGCTGTGACCAGTTGGCTGGTGAGACGAGGGCTTGCTCGAGCCCCGGACGGCATCGTCCCTCCACGGCAAGGTAGCGAAGGAACCTCCGTACCGCGGCCAAGACCATCCGGATCGAGTTGCGTGTGTAGTGGTGGTAACGCTTCGCGACGAAGTTCCGCAGATTGCCGGCCGTATACGTTTGCGGGTCATCGCTAAGGCAATCGACGAGGTGGGTCACGTAGCGGCGATATGATGTAAGGGTCGTGTCGACGACCCCCCGATGAGTGCTCATCCAACCGAGAAACTCGCGAACCAAGCCACTGGGTTCGGGCGGCGCATTGGTCTCAACGATCCGCCGCTCGCGCAAATGGTTCAGGAAGGCGCGACTGCATGAGAGGACATGTCGGCCGCAATCGCGTGACGTGCCCGGGCACCTGCAGCTCGATCGGTGCCGATCGAACGTCGCCACGGTCTGTTCGTCCATCGACTCGAGCGCAGCGCCTTCGAGCTCGAGCCAAACCCCAAAGTGCACGACCGAGCGAAGATGAAGCCGCGCCACGTCGGGTTTATACCCGGCCTGGACGAGCCCCTTTGCGTCGTCTTGAAAAAGCTCTAAGGACCTTGCCGACTGGATCGACGACAGCCCAAGAATGGGGTTGGGATAGGCTTGCATGATGGTTTCTCCCCGGGGCGTTTCTTTACCCCTACTGGAGAAACGATCGCAAGAACGGCAACCTCACCGATCATCCAGGGTCCTCATTCACGTGGACTTTCCCCGCATCCTGAGTCGGAGCTGCAGATAGTTTCCAGCTGCCGATAACAGGAACTATCGTGAGCTCACGATAGCTCCTGCAAAGGACGCGGCGTCTGTCCGTCCTACAATGCTCGGCGCATGGCGGAGACCGCCGCGCATCTCGTCGATCCTGTGTTTCCACCCTTGCCGGTGCGCCAGTAGGTGTTGTCGCTGCCGAAACGTCTGCGTTATTTCCTCAAGACGAATCCGGCGGCGGTGAGTGGGGTTCTGCACATCCTGTTGCGTGTGATTCACCAGGAGCTGATCGAACGTTGTCCGAATACACCCAAGAACGCTCGACTTGGCGCCGTCAGTTTCATCCATCGCTTCGGCGATGCGCTCAACGAACATATCCACTTTGATGAGAACCGTCCGGGTTCTCACGCTTCGCGCGCCCTGCAGGCGCCCAAATCCGCTCCCGGCGGATTGGTCATTGCTGCGTCATCGATGCGCCGGTCTACCTCGTGGACGGGGAGCTGCGCATCAGCGAGTTGCCCGCCCTGAGCAAGGCCGATAGCGCCGCGATTCAAACCCGCGTCAGCCGGCGCGTGCTGCGCTGGTTCGTCCGCCGCGGATGGCTCGACCCCGACGAGGCCCGGGCGATGCGTGAATGGCACAATGACGGGGGCTTCTCACCGCTGGATCTGATCGATCGAATCGCCGCCTTGCCCGTCGCCGAGCTCAGTCGGCGGCAGAGTCCAGTCCTGCGCGTTGCCCTCCCCGATGACCCGGAAACGCCTTCTCGACAGCAGGGTTCGCCCGCCACGCCCCCAAATTCCACCCCAACGAGCCTCCCGTGTGCTTGCTCGCAGCCTTCTTCCAGCCTTCTTCCGCTGGTAGCGTCACCGCCATACCCGCTGTGGTGCGGTTGAATCGCCTATCCTTCGGTGATATTTTCACAATCTCGTTGATAGTGCTCGTGGCGGCAGTAGTCGCCTGAGTTTTTCGTTAGGCCGGAGAATATAAAATGAAGCCGAATGATTCTTATCTTGGTGTTTCTGAGTATATTTCTGTTATCGTTCCAAGTTGTTTGGTAACGATAGTTGCCGCGATTTTCTTTGCTGATTATACAGTGAGCAAAAAAATATAATGAATATTTGTTTTTTGATGTGCTCATGGCGCAAAATTGAGCCTGAAACGGATTCTACTATCCGCATGATTCATGAATGTGTCTCGCGCGGTTATACGGTTGCCATAGCCACCACAAATAATTTAACCATGCGTCATTCTATGGCGAGTGTTTTTTGTCAGGTGTTTAAGAAACAAGCCAATGTTCCTGCCAATATGCGGACTTTTTATAATAAAGCCGAGTTTAAAAAAGCCCGTTTACCGTTAGCAGGCTTTGATTGTATTGTGATGCGTTCTGATCCACCCCTGAACCCGATTGCGTTGAATTTCTTAGATTCGGTGCGCGAAAACGTGTTTATAATGAATGATATTGATGGTTTAAGAATCGCTAATAATAAACTTTACACTTCTTCGTTTGATGACCCTGAAAACCGCTTTATACCTGCCACGCATGTCTCTAAAAATCCAGAATATTTGGAGTCAGTTTTACAAGAGTCCAAAGCAGGCAAAATGATTATGAAACCTCTGGATGGTTTCGGAGGTAAAGGAGTGATTTTAATTGAAAAGAACGCCCAAGCCAGCGTGCATTCTCTCTTAGAATTTTATATTAATAGTAAAGATGGTGAAGGCGGTAATTATGTCATTTTACAAGATTACATCGAAGGTGCGGAAAAAGGTGATATTAGAATTTTAATGCTTAATGGCGAGCCAATTGGGGCAATGAATCGTGTTCCTCACACAGGAGATATACGTTCAAATGTTCATGCAGGCGGCACGGTTACAAAACATGTTTTAACGAAAGTAGAAAAAGCCTTATGTAAGCATATTGGGGCAAAATTAGTCCGCGATGGTTTGTTTTTTGTCGGCATTGATGTGATTAATGGTAAATTAGTCGAAGTTAATGTAATGAGTCCAGGCGGCATTATGCGAATTAATCTTTTGAATCGAACTAAACTACAAGTTCAAATTATTGATTTTATCGAAAGTGTAGTGAATGCTAGCAATGCGATTGCCAGCCGTAAAACCGAGTACAGAAAGGTGATTGAAGATGCAAACGCTGTCTAAAGATGCTTGCATTGCCTTAATTAATGCTGAGCAATGTTTTGAGGCGGTAGTTGAGGGTGCTTTTAGTTTAAAGATTGAAAGCTTTAGCTTTTTTATATGTACTGCTATTCATGCGGGGCATAATCTACGTACTGAATTATTAGAAAAATGTGCCTTAGATGATAAGGCGCGTTTATATGAGGAAGACCCTCATACAGATGAATTAATTGTTTCAATGCCAATTACCTTTATAGCCAATGATTCACGTTATGAATATGACTTAAATCGTGCCCCTGAAAACTGTATTTATGAAAACGCTTGGGGTAAAGACGTTTGGCACACGCCTTTATCAGCGATTGATACAGCTTTGAGTATGGCGAAATATTATGCATTTTATGCGGTATTGCAGGCTTTAATTGACAAGATTCAAACTAAATATGGCGGCTGCTTGATTTATGACATTCATTCATACAACCATTTACGCATGGAAACGAGCAATACACCTGTGTTTAATATTGGTACTGAGCAGCTCGATACTGAAAAGTGGCAGCGTATTATCAAGCATTGGGTGGAAACCTTAAATGCGTGCTCATTGCCGAATATGAATGCGCGTGCTGCTGAGAATGAAGTGTTTTATGGACGGGGATATCTTGCAGGTTTTGTTAAACAACATTTTACCAACACATTAGTCTTACCTACCGAAGTTAAAAAAGTCTTTATGGATGAGCTAACAAGTGATGTGTTTCCCCTAGTTATTTCAGAACTTAAAGAAAGGTTTAAGCAAATGCTACTGGGTAACGCGCTGTATTTTTCTGAAATCCATACCACCCAAAAAACACAAACGAAAGGTGCTTTATTATCTTCTACGATCGAGCCTGCCATTTTACAATTGGATAGAGAGCTTTATCAGCTATGTGCAGGCATAGAAACACTCACTTATATTAATCCAAAGAATTTAGTCCGTGAGCGTAAGCGATTTTATACGAAAAACTTTAATTATCAACCTGAGTTTACTTATAACCAGTTAGATATTAATCCCTTTGAATTTCGAGAAAAACTCTATCGCTTACCTGTTGATGCGATTTCTGATGTCACTATTCAGCAGTTTTATCGAGATGTCATTGATTCTTATGCGACTAAAATTGACTTAATCGCCTCGGTTGGTAGAGATAAATTTTTATATAACTCACTACGCTATTATGCTGAACCGAGTGAAAATGATTTAGATAGCGCGAAATTCTTATTATTTGCAAAAGAATTTGAGAGCATTGAAGAGCAAACGATTGGTGCAGAAGAAACTAAAGAAGCTTTTTCTCAAGCCTTAGATGACTATCAAATCAAATGTAAATTAAACGTGACAGACAAGATTATCGCCTCGGCAATGGTTAATAATGCTAAAAAATCAATTTTAATTAACAAGGAAATTAAAGTAAATCATATTGAATTAAATGCTCTGATCCATCACGAGTTGGGAGTTCACATGGTCACAACCATTAACAGTGATTTACAAAAACTAAAAGTCTTTAAGCTGGGGCTTCCGGGAAACACCTGTACTCAGGAAGGACTCGCTATTCTTAGTGAATATCAATCAGGCAATCTGCAATTGCCGCGTTTAAAAACTTTAGCTATAAGAGTGCTGGCAGTACGCTTGATGGTGAAAAACTACGATTTTTCGCACACCTTTAAAGTTTTAATGAATGATTTTGGGCTAGATCAAGATACCGCTTTCAAAATTACAGCAAGAGTCTATCGCGGCGGCGGTTTTACCAAAGACTATTTATATTTACGTGGTTTAAAAGAATCTCTAAACGTCTATAAACAACAAAATATTGACGCGTTATTTATCGGCAAGACCTCATTTGATTATTTAAATGTTCTTAATGAATTAATGACGAGAAAAATCATCGCACCACCCAAATATTTGCCCTATTTTATGCAGCAGCAGAATAAATATAAGCCTAATCCAATACTGGATTATTTGGTTGCGACCATCCATTAATAAGAATGTATCTAAACACAAGGCTAGGAAATCCTGAAATAGACAAAAAGCAGACCCTTATACATAACGAACAAGGATAGGTCGTGCGAGCGCAGCGAGCCACGACCTATCCTGTCCCTACCAAAAACCTTGTACCGATTGATTTGGTGGACTTTTTCTAGCCACTGGCGGTATCGTCTAAGGGATGAAAACAATCCTCCTCCCTCTGCTCACCACCTTGGCCGGCCTGCTGCAAAGCCGGGCTGCCCTCCACTTGGAGATCCTCTCGCTCCGACAGCAGTTGGCGATGGCCACCCACAAAGACCGCAAGCTGCGTTTCCGCCGGCGCGAACGCCTGTTCTGGATCTGGCTCTACCGGATCTGGCCCGGCTGTCTGGAGACACTCGCCATCTTCAAGGCGGACACCTTGGTGCGTTGGCACCGGCAGGGATTCCGCCTCTTCTGGACCTGGAAATCCAGCCGTCGTCGCGGTGGGCGACCCTCGATCTCCCCGGAGATCCGCGCCCTCATTCGCCGCCTCTCCCGGGAGAATCCCCTCTGGGGCGCACCTCGTGTGCACGGAGAGCTGAAAATGCTCGGCATCGATGTCTCCCAAACCACTGTCGCGAAGTACATGATCCGGCACCGAAAGCCGCCGTCCCAGACTTGGCGGACATTCCTCGACAATCATGCCAAGGATCTCGTGTCCATCGACTTTTTCACCGTTCACACAGCCACCTTTCGGATACTCTACGTGCTCCTGGTGCTGCGGCACGAACGCCGCCAGGTCGTCTACTTTAAGATTACCGAGCACCCCACCGGCCAGTGGGCGGCACAACAAATGGTCGAGGCATTTCCGTGGGACGAAGCCCCGAGGTATCTCCTGCGCGACCGCGACAACGTCTATGACACCCGGTTCCGCCGCCGTGTGCACAGCTTCGGTATCGAAGAGGTGCTCGCCGCCCCGCGCTCACCCTGGCAGAATCCCTATGTCGAACGTCTGATCGGCTCCGTCCGCCGCGAGTGCCTCGATCACGTCATTGTCTTAAACGAACGCCGCCTCAAGCGGCTCCTGAGAGCCTACTTCTCCTATTACCACGCGGCGCGAACGCATCTTGCGTTAGACAAGCAATCTCCACAACCGCGCCAGGTCGAATCGCCTAACTCCGGAAAAGTGATTGCCTTCCCCCATATCGGCGGTCTTCATCACGAGTACCGACGCGCCGCCTGAGGCGCAAGCCCAACATCCCGAGTGTAGCGGCTCCGATGGCCGCGCGTGACCGCTGGTGCGGTTGAGGCGCCGCGCCGTCCCTCTGCATCGAACCGTTCCCGACAGCGATGTCAACACCGAGCGAGCATGCCCCAAACCTCGCCATTGGAACACTTTCGCCTCTCCGACCGAAACTCCCGTCCCCCTCCCCATCGGCGGCCCTCGTCTGCCGACCCCGGATTGAGTTTTTGGTAGGGACACCTCCCTCCCGGTGTTGCTGACGTAGTAATGTCAAATTGTGTAATCAATTTATGCCCGGATAAAGTAGCTGTGTATCGAGAGGCATTCCGTATTTTAAAGCCTGGTGGTCGTCTGGCCATATCAGATATAGTTTATGCCGAAAAGATTGATCCAAATGTACAAGAGCGTTTTCAAACCACTTGGTCAGGATGCGTAGGAGGCGCAATAGATAAGGATTCATTCCGCTTCGGGACCTCCACCCCCGTCTCCATGGCAGTCACATGCAAGCACCGATGCTCTCGCATGCGCTTGAGGCGGCATCGAACCAGGGGTATGTTCCGAGGTGTCCGGATGTTCAGGCGCTTACTTTTTGAACTCGCGCGCGGTTGGACTTGCTCCGCAAGTTACCGCCACTACCACGAGGATGGGCTATGTATCAGGCATCGAAACAGAACGACGCGCTGGGGACCACCAACCGGGGAAACCCGTGCGAGTCCGGTCTGTGCACGCTGTGCACGGCCGACTGTAAGGGCAAATGCGAAGTCTGGCTCTCCTCCCTGCTCGGGCGCAAGCTCCTCTACCCGCGCCACTTCGGGAACTCCACGGCTGGCTCCGCCAACATCCTCGCCGAAGGCGTCGGGTATCATGCCCTGCGCATCCAGGGCTATGCCTACGGAGCCCAAGGGCTCGATAACCGTCTGTCGAGCAGCGCCGACGACC
Source organism: uncultured Gammaproteobacteria bacterium (assembly GCA_942492625.1). Taxonomy (GTDB): domain Bacteria; phylum Pseudomonadota; class Gammaproteobacteria; order Chromatiales; family Chromatiaceae; genus Thiosymbion. The sequence continues at coordinate 95,673 of CALOFM010000018.1, forward strand.
GGACCTTCCCGAATGTCGACATCGAGACATCATTCGGCAAAACGATCAGGACGAAATGTCGCGTGCCCATCATGACGGGCGCACTCGGCTCCACCTTTATCGCGGCAAAGTACTGGGATTCCTTCGCGGTCGGCGCCGCGTTGTGCGGCTTTCCGATCGTGATCGGAGAGAACGTGGTGGGTGTAGACACCGAAGCCGTCATCGACAACGGCAAGACCAAGTCCGCGCCCGAGCTCGACCGGCGTATCCGGACATTCCTCCGTTACTTCGACGGATACGGCGCAATCATCGTACAAATAAACGTCGAGGACACCCGCAACGGCGTGGCCGAGTACCTCATCGATAAGCACGGCGATCAGGTCATCGTCGAGCTCAAGTGGGGCCAGGGCGCCAAGGACATCGGCGGCGAGATCCAGGTGACCGACATCGACTACGCGTGCTTTCTCAAGGACCGAGGTTACCTTGTCGACCCGGACCCGACGGATCCCGTCGTGCGCAAGGCCTTCGAAAACCGGGCGATTACCAGCTTCGCCCGGCACAGTCGCCTCGGCGCCACGGATCTGAGCGCCGTGGAGCAGGTCCGCGAGGCATTCATGGGCGAGGTGTCGAGACTGCGCAAGCTCGGCTTCCAGCGCATCTCGCTCAAGACCGGCGCCTACGGTATGGAGGCATTGGCGATGGCGATCCGCTTCGCCGCAGACGCCGAGCTGGACCTGCTGACCATCGACGGAGCGGGCGGTGGGACGGGCATGAGCCCCTGGAACATGATGGATCACTGGGGTGTGCCGTCGCTGCCGCTACACGCAAAGACGCACGAGTACTGCCGGATCCTGGCCGATCGCGGTATCGCACCGCCGGATATTTCGCTGGCCGGCGGATTCGCCAGAGAGGATCACATCTTCAAGGCGATGGCGTTGTGTGCACCGTTTTCGAGACTGGTTTGCATGGGGCGGGCTCCGATGATTCCCGGTTTCCTCGGCAGCAACATCGAGGGGGTGTTCAAACCGGAGCGACGCGCGGAGATCTCCGGTCACTGGGAGCAGCTGCCGTCCACGGTCAAGAACATCGGCAAGTACCCGGAGGAAATCTTTGCGGGATGGGAGGCCATCCGCGAGAAAGTGGGTGACGCGGAGATGGATAATATCCCCTTCGGCGCCATCGCCATGCACGGTTACGCGGACAAGCTCGCTTGCGGGCTGCAGCAATTCATGGCCGGGGCGAGGATATTCGCGCTGGACCGGCTCTCCCGAGAGGACTTGATGGCGGCAAATCGGGAAACGGCGGAAATCGCAGGCATCCCGCACATGACCGATGCCGGGGATGACCGCGCGATGGCGATCCTGAAACGCTGAACGCCGGCACGGAAGCGGAGCATAGGCTTCTTTCCAGCGGACCGGACTCGAGCCCTCTCCGGGAATCGGCTCGGGCTCTGTGGACGCGTCGGAGATAAAGGTGTCACATGATTAGAGACTGGTCGGACGAATACCTCACTGGCATTGCGGAGATCGACAAGCAGCACCAAGGGTTTTTCGATGCCGCGCATCGATTGTATGACCGGATTCTCGACTGCGAAGGCGAACACGGAGTCGAAGAAGCTGTCGCATTCCTCCGGGATTATGCCGAAAGGCATTTTCGGACCGAAGAGGCTTTCATGCGCGAGCATGAATTCCCGCTCCTGGAGGAACACAAGAAGCTCCACGACGCGTTTTTCGAGAGCCTGGAACTCCTGGTCGATGATCTCCGGGTTTTCGGACCCAGCCAGCACCTGGCCGATCGTGCGTTGGACGTTGCCCAGGACTGGCTCATCGATCACATCGCCGAGGAAGATATGCAGTACGCCATGCATGTTGGACGACGGCACGGATCGCATTCGACGACCGGCCGGACAGGATCGAACTGAACCGTCCTCTGGGGTCTCAGTTCGGCCAAGAACGGGCGGTGCCCCTTGTCCCTACCAAAAACTCAATCCGGGGTCGGTAGACGAGGGCTGCCGAGTGGCGAGAGGGACGGGAGTTTCGATCGGAACGAGGAAAGTGTTCGGATGGCGAGGTCTGGGGCATGTTCGCTCGGTGTTGACATCGCTGGCGGGAACGGTTCGATGCAGAGGGACGGCGCGGCGCCTCAACCGCAACAGCGGTCACGCGCGGCCATCGGAGCCGCTACACTCGGGATGTTGGGCTTGCGCCTCAGGCGGCGCGTCGATACTCGTGATGAAGACCGCCGATGTGAGGGAAGGCAACCACCTTTCCGCGCTCGGGCGATTCGACTTGGCGTGGTTTCGGAGATTGCTTGTCTAACGCAAGATGCGTTCGCACCGCATGATAAGAGGAAAAGTAGGATCGCAGCAGCCGCTTGAGGTGAGGTTCGTTCAAGACGATGACGTGATCGAGGCACTCGCGGCGGACGGAGCCGATCAGGCGTTCGACATAGGGATTCTGCCAGGGCGAGCGCGGGGCGGTGAGTACCTCTTCGATACCGAGGCTGCGCACACGGCGACGAAACCGGGTGTCGTAGACGCTGTCGCGGTCGCGCAGGAGATATCTCGGGGCTTCGTCCCAGGGAAAAGCCTCGACCATTTGTTGTGCCGTCCACTGACCCGCGGGGTGTTCGGTGATGTTGAAGTGGACGACCTGGCGGCGTTCGTGTCGCAGCACCAGGAGTACGTAGAGGATCCGGAAGGTAACTGTGGGGACGGCGAAAAAGTCGATAGAGACGAGGTCCTTGGCATGATTGTCGAGGAACGTCCTCCAAGTCTGGGACGGTGGCTTTCGATGTCGGACCATGTCTTTGGCGACCGTGGTTTGAGCGATCTCGATGCCGAGCATCTTGAGCTCCCCGTGCACGCGAGGCGCGCCCCAGAGGGGATTTTCTCGAGAGAGCCGGCGAATGAGGGCGCGGATCTCCGGGGAAATCGAGGGTCGCCCACCGCGACGACGGCTGGACTGCCAGGTCCAGAAGAGACGGAATCCCTGCCGGTGCCAACGTACCAAGGTGTCCGCCTTGAAAACGGCGAGTGTCTCCAGACAGCCGGGCCAGATCCGGTAGAGCCAGACCCAGAACAGGCGTTCGCGCCGGCGGAAACGCAGCTTGCGGTCTTTGCGGGTGACCATCGCCAACTGCTGCCGGAGCGCAAGGATCTCCAAGTGGAGGACGGCCCGGCTTCGGAGCAGGCCGGCCAGGGTGGCGAGCAGGGGCAGGAGGATTGTTTTCATCCGTTGAACACTATCGCCTGAGACCAGGAAACGTCAATCGAATCAATCTGTACGAGGTTTCTGGTAGGGACATTACGAAATCGGAGCATGCGCGCGTGACGAACCACAACCAGGTCTTTCTAAGCTACAGCCGCAAAGACCTCGAGGCGGCGGCGAGCCTGCGCGCCCAATTCGAGAAGTGCGGGCTATACGTCTTCAAGGACGACGAGAGCATCCGCGAGGGCGACCTATGGCTCAACCGCCTCCAGGAGGCGGTGGTCGCCTGCACCGGCTTTGTGGTGCTCGTGGGCCGCGACGGGGTCGGGCGCTGGATCGGGGCCGAGACGCAGACAGCACTCAGCCGCCACTTCGCGCCCCACGACGACGCCGAGCGCCTGCCGATCTTCCCCGTCCTGCTAGGCGACACGGCCCCCGAAACCCTGCCTGCCTTCCTGCGCTTGTTCCAGGCCACGCCCTGGAACGGCAGCGATCCTCTCCCGGAGCGGCTGCTCGATCAGATCCGCGACCGGACCATCGTGCCCAGCGAGGCGGCGGTCTTCGAGGGCTGCCCCTTCGTCGGCCTCGACGCCTTCAGCATCGACCAGGCCCGGTTTTTCTTCGGTCGCCACAAGGAGACCCTGGACGCCCTGGCCTGCTTCGACACCCGCCCGGGCAGCTCAACCGTGCGCTGGCTGGAGATCAACGGCAACAGCGGCTCGGGCAAGTCCTCTTTGATGAACGCCGGCCTGCTTCCCCTGATTGACCAGGGCTGGCTGTGGCCGCGTACCGGATATGAGCACTGGCGCCGGATCGGCCCCCTGATGCCAGGCGAGCACCCGGTCGGGATGCTGGCCGAGACCCTGGCCCGATTCTCGCGCGATGCTCTCACAGAACCGGTGGAGAAGGCCGCCGTCCGGCCGCTGCTGGAGGCGGGGGATCATGGATTGGCCGACTGGCTGCGCGGGCGCAAGCGGGAGAACACGGGCTTCCTGCTCGCCGTCGACCAGCTCGAGGAGCTTTTCACCTTCGCCGATCCCGACGAACGCAAGCGCTTCGACCGCCTGCTGGCGACGGCGCTGGAGGACGCCGATTGCCCCCTGTTCCTGATCTCCACGGTACGCGCCGACTTCCTGGACCGCTTCGAGGACCTGCCGCGGCTGGTTTCGGTGCGCAACCGCTTCGGCAGGGCCTGGACGCTGCCGCCCATCGGCGCGGACGGCCTGCGGGAGGTCATCGACGGCCCGGCACGGCTCGCTGGCCTGAACGCGGACGAGGTGCGCGACGCCATCATCGCCGATGCCCGGGACGAGGCCGGTGCCCTGCCCCTGGTCGAGAACGCGCTCCACTGGCTGTGGGAGCGGCGCACCGGAGCCCGTCTGAGCGGTGAGCAGTTTCACCATGAGGGCGGGCTCGCCGGAATCCTGAGCCGCAGCGCCGACGGCCTGCTCGATGGACTGGCGACGGTGCTGAAAGAACGGGCACTCGATCTCCTGTTCCGCCTGGTCAAGGTGGACCCGGAGGGGCGCCGCCACACCCGCCGCCGCATGCCCTTGGCCGCGGCCGTCGAGATCGCGGGCGGCGGGGAGCAGGGCCGGGGCTTGGTCGATCACCTGGCCGGCCGTCGCACGCGTGACGGGGCGCAGGCGAACGGGCCCCTGCGACTGATCACCGTGACCGAGGAGGCGTCCGGCTTGGGTGAGGCCGTGGCCGGCGGCCCCTGGGTCAACCTGATCCACGAGACCCTGATCCGCAGCAAGAGCGCGGATGCCGAGGGCAAGCCGCGGCCCTATTGGCCCACCCTGTGGGACTATGTCGAGCGGCACAAGGCGGAGGCGGTGTCCCGCGAGGCCGACAGCCTGCTGGCGCTGAAGCTGGCGTGGCAGATCGAGCAGGCCGCAGCCGAGTGGGACGCCGGAGGCCGGGACGACAGAAACCGATGGTCCGAGAAACGCATTCAGGAAGCCATCCGTGAGATGGTCAGAATGGGAAGGGTTCCAAGTGACTTCGCCGAGTCCAGAACCGCCCGGGCCTTTCTCGGCCCGACGGACCCCGAAGAAATCGCGATGCTCCTGACCCTGGGCGAGGACCACAACGCAGCCTGGGGCAGCGGCCGCTACGGCGACGCCTGGCGCCTGCCCCTGTGCCACGAGGCACGCGCGCGTCTGGGGGACCGGCTGGCCTGTCGCCGCGACGCCCGCCCCGGCGTCGGGGTGAGAGAGGACGGCACGCCGGACGTCGACTGGGTGGCCATTCCCAAAGGTGAAATCGAGATCGTTCGAGACACCGGCAACAGCCGGCCCCGCGGATTGCGCAAGTGGCTACCGGGATTCCTGAGGGCCGAGGTCTGGGGCGCCGAACCGGATCGCCTCGAGATCCGACCTTTCCACATGTCCCGCTACCCGGTCACCAACGCCCAGTTCCAGGCGTTCATCGATGCCGCGGATGGCTACCAGAGCCCGGACTGGTGGCAGGACATGCCGGCGGATGCCATGGACGGGCCCAAGACACCGCGGTGGCCGGAGCCCAACCGTTCGCGGGAGACCGTCTCCTGGTACGAGGCGGTTGCCTTCTGCCGCTGGCTGTCGGATCGCCTCGGCTTCGCGGTGCGGCTGCCGACGGAGCACGAGTGGCAGCATGCAGCCACCGGCGGCGTCCTGCGCAATGTCTATCCGTGGGGGCCGGAGTGGGACGACGGTCCCTGCAATACGGCGGAGAGCGGCCTCGAGCGGACCGTTGCCGTCGGTCTGTATCCGGGGGCGGCACCAGTGCCCAAGGCGTGCTCGACCTCGCCGGCAATCTTTGGGAATGGTGCCAGAGCAAGTACGCCGCGCCGGAGGATACGGCTGTCGATGATTCGCAAGAGTCTCGCGTGGTGCGCGGACGCCCGCCTCGACCTCCTCCCGTCCTACCGCGGCGTGCAACGTGGCTGCGGACCCCAGACGAAGCGACCGAGCAGATGCTCGCGCAGCCCCCAGGAGTCGGCATAGCGCACGTGATTGATCCAGCCGCTTACGCTGGCGTCGAACTCGGCGAAGCTGATCCGCCCTCCTTGCCAGGCGTCGAAGCGCTCCGTCAGCCTGATCATTTGATCTCCTCACCCCTTAGCGCCTATTTCCGAACGAATGTGCGCGGTACCCTGAGAAGGGACGGCTGCGGAGGTGCTTGCGGATCGCTTCACGATACCGGTGAACCGTCGCCGGCCGAGCGGCACCACCGACCAGCGCCGTCTGTTCATCGAATCCGAGCACTTTGGCGACATGCTGACGGATCTGATCAGGAACGTCTTCGAGCGCCGGGAAATAGCCCAGGAACTGCCGCGTCTTCAGGCTGACGGCCAGCGACAACCGACCAACCTTGCCGTGGGCGTATCGGCGGACGAAAGCTTCCTCAGCGTCACTCAGGGCGAAGTCGGTCTCTAGCTCGGCCTCAGTGAGCAGCCCGCGAAAGCGGGGGTATGCGGTCCGATCGATGGAGGCCATGGCAAGGGCTCGCGAGATGTCCGAAAAAGGGTTTGCCCCGACGGCCAGAAAGTGCTTGATTTATCATGACCGGCGTGGCCGAATTTGACTGACCGAAAAGGTACACTTTCTCGGACGAGCAATCTATACCAGAATGACCTCGAAAAACCGCGCGGCGCTCTACCTCCGAGTCTCCACGGCGGATCAGAAGCCGGATCTGCAGTTCGATGGACTGCGTGCTTATGCGGAGCGCGCAGAGCTGGAAATCGTGCAGGAGTACCTGGACGTCGCGGTCTCCGGTCGGAGACAGGGTCGCCCCCAGCTCGACGCGCTGATGAAGGATGCTCGCGATCGCGTCTTCGATTGCGTGCTGGTGTGGAAGTTCGACCGCTTCGCGCGTTCGACCAAGCACCTGCTGACGGCGCTCGAGGAATTCAATCACCTCGACATCCGCTTCGTGAGCGTCCAAGACCAGATCGACACCACCTCGCCCATGGGCAAGGCGATGTTCACCCTCATAGGTGCCATGGCGGAGCTGGAGTCATCACTGATCAGTGAGCGCGTTTCGGCCGGGATGAAGGCAGCAAGAGCGCGAGGGAAGCACCTGGGTCGACCGCGAACACCGACGACGGTCGTTGCAGAGGTCGAAGAATTGGCGAAAACGACGGATCTAAGCGTGCGCGAGATCCAACGGCGTATCGGTGCCAAGACTGGGCGCGGCATTGTTGGGGACATCGTCAAACGAGTTCGGCACGGCGAACACGGCGATGTAGACCTGCGACTGGGAACGTAGAGCAGCAGGTTTGAACCCCTGCGGTGTTCAGTCCACTGGCGGCGCTGGCCCACGGCGCGGAAAGTCCGTCGTGCCGCCCACTACGATAGACGTTATCCATACTCATGAATGCAATCGAATTTCAGGCCGTCGCACACGACGGTGTTCTCGACATTCCGCCGGAACATCGCCGTCTTCTGGATGGCAAAAAGGTACGCGTCGTCCTGGTGGATGCGGAGCCCCAAGCTACTGATGGTAACGAGACGATCTTTACACGGCTGCGACGGGTGAAAACCCAGGGCCCGACGGACCTCTCTACCAACCATGACGCCTACGTCGTAGGCGAGCCGGATGCCTGAATCCGTTTTCGTCGACACCGGCTACATCCTCGCGCTGGTCAACGAAAACGATCAGCATCACGCGGAAGCGGTCGCGCTCTCGGAGAAGTTCGATGGACAGCCAGTCGTCGTCACCGACGCCGTGCTGCTGGAGATCGGCAACGCCCTGTCGAGGATGGATCGTAACGCTGCCGTACAGATCATCGAGGATCTGCGCGAATCGCCAGGGGTGACCGTGGTGAACCTCACCCCCGAACTGTTTGAGTCGGCGTTCGATCTGTACCGGCGCCACACCGACAAGCAATGGGGCCTGGTCGACTGCGTCTCCTTCGTCGTCATGCGCCGCATGGACTTGAAGACCGCGCTCGCCTTCGACCAGCACTTCGTTCAGGCTGGATTCGTCACCCCCCGGTTCTGACGGTGCAGTTTGGCGCTCACGCCGAAAGGACCGGCTCGACGGCGCGGTGAGCGGTTTCTCCGGATGTCGGAGCCGTTCGGGAGGAAGTGATAAAAATTTACACGTATCCCGAGCCTACCCCTCGTGCTCCAGCAAATGCGTGGCAAACCCTTGCCTCAGCGAATGAACCGAGATCTTGCGCCGGATACCACAGTCGACCACGGCCGCCTTCATCGCCGCCTACACATTGTAGATTGTGGTCCATCAGGAAAGCATGGATAACCCGTGATGGTAACGGGGAAAGCCGAAAGTTGGAGCTGCTGGAAGGCCAGGCGTGTGCAGGAACTCCCAGCCCGGCACGCGAGCGAAGAACACGAACCGAACCCTATTTCCGTTTTCTGCACAAATCACTGGGAATTTCTCGTGCATGGGTAGTATTTAGTAATTGGGTAGGCTAATTGCGTACCGGGTGGCCATGTTCAAGGAGGAAATGTTTACCCGAATAAGAGCAGCTTCCATAGGGGGCTGCTTGTCCGCCGTGCCAGCCCGATGTGCGGCCTGCCGCCCGAGCCCATGGTGTATAATCCCGCTCGTTGATCTACCGCAGCCCCGCCGCTTTCCAAATCGGTCGTCGTCCTCACTTCCCGAGCGCAGGTTATTCGATGGGCCTATTCGACAAGTTTCAAGAACTGGCTGCGGCCCTAGAGGCGCTTGCCGCCACCGGCCTGGTGCCGGTCGGGGCGGTCACCGAGCGGGTCTTCTCTGCTACTGAGGGAGTGGTCAACGGCCAACAGGTGATCCTGGCGGGTACCAACAATTATCTGGGGCTGACGTTCGACCCGGACTGCCGGCGGGCGGCCCGCGAGGCGGTGGATGAGCAGGGCACCGGCACCACCGGCTCGCGCCTGGCCAACGGCAACTATGCCGACCACCTGTCCCTGGAACAGGAGATGGCTGCATTCTTCGGCACGCCGGCGGCGATCGTTTTCTCCACCGGTTTTCTCGCCACCATGGGCGTGGTGAGCACCCTGGCCGGACCCGGCGATGTGATCCTGATGGACGCCGATTGCCACGCCAGCATCTACGAGGGCACCCGTTTGAGCGGGGCCGAGATTATCCGCTTCCGCCACAACAATGCGGACGATCTGGCCAAGCGCCTGGGCCGGCTGGGGGAGCGCGCCGTGGATGCCCTGATCCTGGTGGAGGGCATCTACAGCATGCTCGGCGATCAGGCGCCACTGGCGGAGATCGCGGCAGTCAAGCGCGAGCACGGCGGTTACCTGCTGGTGGACGAAGCGCATTCCCTGGGGGTGTTGGGGGAGCAGGGCCGGGGCCTGGCCGAAGCCGTCGGGGTGGAGTCCGACGTGGATTTCATCGTCGGCACCTTCAGCAAGAGCCTGGGCAGTGTCGGGGGCTTCTGCGTCAGCCGCCATCCACAGCTTGAGGTTATGCGTTACGCCATCCGCGCCTATATCTTCACCGCCTCCCTGGCGCCATCGGTGATCGCTTCGACCCGGGTCGCCCTGGGGATTCTGCGGGATCGGCACGAGTTGCGGGAACAGCTTTGGCGCAATGTGGAACAACTGTATGGTGCGCTGGAGCAGGCCGGATTCCGGCTCGGCCCGCACCCCGGGCCGGTGGTTGCGGTGGAAGTGGAAACCAAGGAACAGGCCCTGGCCTGGTGGCAGCGGATGATGGTGCAGGGTGTCTACGTCAACCTGGTACTGCCGCCGGCCACCCCCAGCGGCCACTGCCTGCTGCGCTGCAGTCTGAGCGCCGCCCACAGCCCGCAGCAGGTGGCGAGGATTCGCGACGCCTTTCTTTCCCTGGACTGAACCTGGGCTGCGGCCAGGGCACCGGGTATCGGCGTGGGAAACGCCGGCTGCCGGGCGGTTCCTCCGGCGTCCCCTGGGCTTGCGCGCTTCAGTCCCCCGCGCTGCCGGCGGCCCGACCCAATGCGGTCTCCCAGGTCGCCGTTTCGGCGAATCCCTGGGCAGGCGAAAGATATTCACGCACGCTCATCTGCATGCGCCATCCTCCCCCGCTGGGAAGGATTCGATGCAGGCGGTTCTGGGCCCGGCGTCCGGGCCTGCGGCCGAGTCCTGACGCCGAGCGCACCCCAATGGCGGGGGCCCGGCCTGCCGGGGTGGTGAGCCAGTGGCGGGCCGACTTGTGGGTATGGCCATGCAGCACCAGCTTCACCCCCTCGGCGGCGATCACCCGGGCCAACTGCGGGGCGTCGGTAAACCGTTTGCGCCAAGCGCAGCTGCCGGGGACCGGCGGGTGGTGGATCTGCAATACCCGGCACAGGCCGCGGCGGCCGGTCTCCTCCAACAGGCGTGGTCAGGGTCTGCAGCTGGCGCGCGCCCAGGCTACCGACCGCCAGCAGCGGGGCCGAGGGGTGGGCCGAGCTGAGGCCGATCATGGCCAGGTGGCCGCGCACCCACAGGCTGGGAAACATTTGCTCTCCGCTGCTCCCCCGAGGTGCCTCGTCGCCTGCCATGTAGGGGGTCCAGAGGTCGAGTGTCGACCGCCAGGGCTCGTGCACATAGGCGTCGTGATTCCCCGGTACCTAAGAATGCCCTGGCAGCGCCTAGAAAAACGTCGGCTCATGCCTTTGATAAAGCAGCGGCAGAAAATAGGGTCAGGCAGAAAATAGGGTCAGGTCTAGATTCGAAGCCAGCCGACCATCGTCTCCCTATATTTCCCCACTACTGCAATGCTCGCGCTTTGCGCAGGATCTTTCCAACAGTGGTGAAATGGAGCCCATAGAAATCCGCGATCTGGCGGCAACGGCCAAGGCCGCGATCGTCGCCGCTAGCAGAAAGGCGGCAGGGCTCCCCCAGAACTGCCTGACACTACCGAAAATCAGTGCGCCGGGCAGGGTCGCCAGACCTATGGTCATGTGATAAAGCCCGAATGCCGTACCACGGTCCTCCCGAAGCGTGCAATCCCCGATAAACGCCCGTTCGGCGCCTTCCGTTGCAGCCAGCGCGCCGGCATAGACCAGAAAAAGTAGCCAGGTGACCGGATCATTGTTGCCGCCGGCGCCGAGAGCCAGCAACAGCAAGAGGACGATGCGCAGCGACCAACCGACGATCAGGACAGGTCCGCGGCCGAAGCGGTCGGAAAGCGTACCGGCAGGCGCCGCAACCAACGCCTTGACAGCATTGGCCGCGGCCCAGATCAAGGGTATCCAAGCGAGGCTCAAACCGCGATCGCTCGCTTACAACACCAGAAAGGCCTCGGGCGCACTGGCCAGCGCAAGTCCGCCTGCCGCCAGGATCAGCCCGCGTACCCGATGGTCCAGATGGCCCCAGCGCAGCGGCGTCGGAACGCATGGCCGCGGGTGCAGGGGCGTCTCTTCCAGTCCACCGATCAGGAGCAGCAATACCAGTACACCCGGCACGATCGACCAGAGGAACACAAGCCCCATATCGAATCCGAGACGCAGCAGGGCGAAAGCAATGAGAGGGCCTACCATGGCCCCGGCATTGTCCAACGCGCGGTGAAAGCCAAAGGCAGTACCGCGCTGTCCATCGGTGGTGCTGCAAGCGATCAGGGCATCCCGGGGAGAGGTGCGGATGCCCTTGCCCACGCGGTCCAGGAAACGCAACAGCAGCACCCAGCCCCAGCCCAACGCCAGTCCGATCAGCGGCCGAGCCAGATTGGAAACCCCATAACCGCCAACAACCAAACGTTTATGGCTCCAGCCCCGATCCGCGAGGCGGCCGGACAGGAGCTTTAGCAGGCTGGCTGTCGCCTCGGCTACGCCCTCGACCAAGCCCACCACCGCTGGCCCGGCGCCCAGCGTGGCGGTCAGGAACAGCGGTAACAAGGGGGCGATCATGTCGCTGGCGGCATCGTTCAGGAAGGAAACCATTCCGAGGATCAGGACGGTTTTTGGTATGACGTACACGGTGAAGACGCCTGCTCAGGAAAAATGTCGATTGTGCGGATCTTTTTGGTTCGAAGAATATTACCGTCTGGCAAGTTTTGCGATTTCCGATCCTGGACGGACTACAGTTCTGCGCCTTGCGACACCCGCCCCGAGCGGCATCTTTATCGCCCGCTTCATCCCCAGCATCAAAGAGATCGCCCCGTTCGTCGCCGGTACCGTCGGCATGCGGCGCCAAACCTTCTTCATCTGGAATGTGCTCGGCGGCATCGGTTGGGGTTTGCAGTGGGTCGGAGGCGGCTACCTGTGGGCCTCGTTCTGGTGGCGCAGGACGCCGATAGCTTGTTGTCCAGTCTGACGACCGCGGGCTGGCTCATGGCCGACAAGATCGATCTGCAGAACATGACGCGACTTTTCAGGCAGGGTCTGGACTACGCCACCGCGCCGCTGGCGCCCGCCTTCTGGAACGGACAGGTCAATGATCTTGCCCTGGAAACACCGGTCCAACGTTGACACCGAGCTCGTATACCAAATGGCCGCCAAAAGCCGCGGTGACCAGCAGCAGCACAAAGAGCGCCGTTGCGGCCGCCAGCATGCTCCAGGAGGCCAGACGTGAGCTGGCTCGCCGCCAGTAAAGCCCACCCTCCACGGCGGCCAGCGCGATCAGCAACAGGGCGCTGATTTTCCCCAGCTCCTCGTGGTCTTCGAGCTGCGATGGCGAAAAGCCCGCGGACACGGCCATGTCCAAGGCGATGTCGCCAAATATCGCAGCGAACCCGGCGCCGGCCGCGGCGACCGCCAGTATGGCAAGGCCCGTCGTGCTCAGGCACCCCCGCTCGAATATGCTCTGCCTGCGTGCGAGGGCGATGCCCTGTAACGCGATTGCAACCGGCAGTAGCGCTAAAGGGAAATGCACCAGCATGGGATGAATATGCGCAAGATCGATCCCCGTTGGTAAGCTCCAGGAGTCGTCGTAAGTTATGCGAGGGAAAGGTGCTCGCTGCCTCCCGTATAGGGCAGCGCATACGGAACGGTTACGGCTCCTTCCTTATCACCCGGTATGCTGCCTCGATGATATCGGTACGCTGTTGACGTTGCCGCCACCTCAGCCTGACGGCCGTCATGGTCAGCAGCGCCCCGCTCGCGGCCAGTACAAGTAGGCTGGCAAAGAAACCGGCCGCGAACAAGATGATCGTCAGCAAGCCGAAAATGAGCTTGAGCTTCTGGCAGGAGGTCAGGACGCGGACGATCCGTAAGAGGGTAGACTTCTCGCAGCCCGTGTGACTGAGCGAGGCGACGATCTCACCCTCAGGGGATCTCCGCCGCGACGAAGCGCAGCCGCTCCTCGCGCTCGACCTGGAAGGCAACTGGGTCTCCGGCCTTCATCTCATTCACCAACTCCCGCAGCCGCATGCTGCTCGAGACCCGTTGGCGGTTCATCTGGTAGATAATGTCGCCGATGTTGAGATCCTCCCCGAGGGCAGGTGTCTCGCCGAGCGTAGCGACGACCAACAGGCCGCCTTCTCCCCGTGCCTGGCCGAGCTCTTCGGAAAGGTCCTTGTCCATCTCGGCGACGAAAATTCCAAGCTGGGATATCAGGTTCCGCTTCCGGATCGCAGACACAATCCGCGATGTCGGCGACTCGCGCTCGCGAGCCTTGACCGGGATGGCGAGACGCTGACCATCGCGCAGAATGCCTAGCTCCAGCCGCGTGCCCTCGGCGGCGCGGTAGAGGCGGAGGTTGAGCTGCAGGAGGTTGGCAAGGGGTTGCCCATCCACCGAGCTGATCAGATCGCCGGGCTGAATGCCGGTGTCCCGCGCCGGGCCCTCCTGCTCCACGTCCTGCACGACCACACCGCCCGCGGCCGGAAACCCCCAGGCCGCCGCAAGGGCGGGGGTGACGGTGCGCACATTGAGCCCGATGTACGCGCGGACGGCCCGGCCTGTGCGGCGCAACTGCTCCACCACCGCCGCAACCAGGTCGACGGGCACCGCGAAGCCGAGGCCCTCGCTGCCGCCGGACTCGGTGAAAAAGAGGGTGTTGATCCCGACCACTTGGCCTGCCGCGTTGAGCAGCGGTCCGCCACTACTGCCAGGGTTGATGGGGGCGTCAGTCTGGATGTAGGAGACCATGTCCTCCGGCTCGAACTGCCGCACGGCGGAGCTCACCACGCCGAGACTCACCGAGTCGTCCAGCCCCAGGGGGCTTCCGAAGGCAAGCACCACCTGCCCCTGACGGATCGGCTCCGAGTGAGTAAGGGGTAGGAAGGGGAGCCCGGTCTCGGGCACCTTGAGTAGGGCGACGTCCACCTCCGCGTCTATACCTACGACCTGCGCCGGGAGGATCTTGCCGGCCCCCGGGTTCCAGCCCTCCTGTCCGGAGGGCAGGGCGCTGGCCGGCAGGGTCACCTGGGCGTGATCGGCCCCGCCCAGGACGTGGGCGCTGGTCACGATGTAGCCGCCCGGATCGATAACGACACCCGAGCCGGAGCTTTGCCCCCGGCTGACCCTCCCCTGGTCCGAGCCCTGGTCCTCCGCACCGAGGTAGCCCATGGCGACCACCTTGACCACGCAGGGGTGAACCCGGCGGGCAAGGTCCTGCACCGCCTCGCTCAGCGCGCCCAACGATGACAGCTCGGCCGCGGTGGTTGAGGGAGCCTCTCCGGCGGCTGGACCGCAGACGAAGAGCGTCGAAAGTATGCCGAGCGCAGTCAGCCTGCGGAGTCGCTGCCAACAGATCGATAAAGAGATGAAAAACGCCCGTTCGGTGGGCTGTGCGTTTGGGGTGATGAAGGTGGGGGGCACAAGTAGCCTACTGGAGAAATGCCGATGGTGCGCACCATGATACACGGAAGGCCCGATTCGGGAAGATCTCTGTTCAAACCCGCCTTGAACGTCCGTTCATGACGACCGGGATCCACGCGCTCAAGGTACAGTTTCTTATTCTTCCTCCGCCGGCAATGGTAGAAGACCGTGGGCCTGAGCTACCTTCCTGGCCGCCTGGGCCTTGGCGGCCTGGGTGGCGCGGCGCCGGACCTTCTCCCGCTGTGCCTCGAGCTCCTGCAGGAGCGCCGGATCGACCTCACACAGCAAATCGCCGCGCCGTACCGCCTGGCGACTGTGCACCGATACGCTGCTCACCGGCCCGGTCACCTGGGAGCCGATACGCACCACGTCCGCACCCAGATAGGCATCGTCCATCGACGGATGCGCTGTGAAATAGCGCCAGGCCAGGTAGCCACCCAGCAGCGCAAAAAGACCCAGCCCCGGCCGGACACCAGTCGATTTCTACTCGGGCCAAGGACCTCCGCGTCTGTTTGTCCTCCCGCGGCCAGGAACCACCTCGACAGCGAACTACTGACTGGACATGTAACATCCGGGCGAGAAGGTCGACGCCTGTGAGCCACAGCTCACCGCCGCGCAAGCCCTTCGCGAACCAGCGCCAACGGCCATATGTGCCCGATCGAATTTTCAGAAGGGACAGGTGTGGTGTCGAAAAGGTGCGCCCCCAGGGAACATCACGCCGGCGATTGTCGCCCCAACGAGCCTTTCCGTGCGCTTGCTCGTGCGCTTCTTCCAGTCGTTTCGTCGCCTCTATACTCGCTGTGATGCGGTTGAATCTCCTATCCTTCGGGCACATCTGGGGATTGTCCTCGAGTTGCTCGGCGCGGCCCCGAGCCAGATCCGGGCGGACGAGATCACCCTTACCTGGATCCGATGAACATCCAACGCGATGCACGGGACCCATCTGCTCGCCGGATCGTGTTGCAGGAGATGCACAATGCGCGGGGCCGCAGTGTCGTGATGCTCCCGATTTCAATCGCTCCAGCAGAGCTGCCGCCGTGTTCTCCGCGACCTCAATGTTTCCTTCACTTTCGAAGACAACAATCGTGTTGAGCGAAGGCTGAGTTTCAGGAGTTATCAGCTACTTCTCGGTCAACTTGTACGGGGCGCCGGCACTCACGCTGAAGGAGTTCAAGGACCACAGGCAGGATGTGATCGTCGGCGCAAGCCTGCAAGTATCGGTGCCAAGTGGCCAGTATGACGACAGCCGCTTGGTCAACATCGGCACCAACCGCTGGTCCATCAAGCCGGAGCTGGGCGTCTCCAAGGCTTTGGGCCGGTGGACATTGGAGCTCAGTGCAGCAGCCACCTTGTACACGGACAACGATGACTTCAACGGCGGCAAGCGGCGCTCACAGGACCCGATCTATGCGACGCAGGCGCACGCGATCTACAGCTTGCGTTCGGGCGTCTGGGGCGGCGGGCTTTGATCCATGTTGGCCGGAGAGGGTTGTTAGCCACGGAATCATACCCTCCGACGTTCGATTTGTTTCTGGACGAGATCCAGTATGTTCCGGAGCTGATGCCCTACCTGAAGATCCGAATCGACAACGCGCCCCAGGATACCGGGCGCTGGCTGTTAACCGGTTCGCAGCAGTTCGAGTTGATGCACAACCTCAGCGAGTCCTTGGCTGGCCGCGTGGCGATCCTCGATCTTTATCCGTTCAGCGCAATGGAGTTAATGCCGAAGAGCTTGGCCGAGGCTGTTTGGACGGGGGGCTATCCGATTCCTGCTCTCAACCCTGATCGCAAGGATCTATGGGCACGGTCTTATATCCGCACCTACTTGGAGCGGGACGTCCGACAAATCAAGGATATCGCCGATCTGCGAGCATTTGAGCTGTTTCTTGGTCTTTGTGCCGCACACCACGGGCAAGAGCTTGGCAAGGCGAGTTTGGCCAGGGAATGTGGTCTGTCTCAACCGACTATCGGCTCTTGGATTGGGGTTCTAGAGGCATCTTTTGTCATCGGCCTTTTGCCGCCATACTTCCGTAACTATGGCAAGCGTTTGATCAAGAGCCCCAAGCTCTATTTTCTGGATAGCGCGATCGTCGCAACGCTTACTCGTCAACCCGATGCGGAGGCTGCCCTCGCGGATCCGATGAGCGGTGCCTTGGTCGAGGGCTGGGTGGTTGCGGAGGCGATCAAGGCATTCGCCATCGTCGGGGGGAAGCCGGATCTCTATTTTTGGCGTTCTCACGATGGTCTGGAAGTCGATCTGATCATCCAACTCGGTCGAGAGCTGCACGCTGTCGAGATCAAACGCAGTGCGACACCAACTGCGCGTCACTGCGATCCACTGAACCGCTTTAAGGCTATTGCGGGTTCCGACGCCGCGGACGAAGGTCTACTGGTGTGCAACGTCGAAAGAAGCCGGCCACTGCCCGGAGGAAATACTGCCATTCCGTGGCGTATGTTTCCCCGGTGGTTGGCGGACCGAATATGAGACGGTCTGGCGGATCTGCGTTGCGGCGGGGCTGCCGAGCGGCTGGCGATCAAGCCCACCACCCTCGAATCGCTTATGAAGCGGCTCGGCCTCCGACGGCCTGGCGTCGAAGATTCATAGGGGCCGACGGGACCCGGAACACTACTTGCTCCGCACTGGATACTGGGCGAAACTCTAAGCCCGAAAGAACCCCTCGTATGCTCCCCACGAGGACTGAGAGGCGCCGCTGGCACGGAAAAGAACGTAGGACCTCCGTGGTCCAGAAGAACTGGGAAGTTAACCGTCGACGACGCAGATGACCACAGGTTTGAAGAAAGACCCGGAGACTTACGCAATCATTGGTTTCAAGCATCATCTGCGCCCATCTGTGTCATCTGCGGTTGACCCTGCCTAGATAAGGAGCTTCGCAATGAGTGCCGAAAACGATCTCCAGATCGTCCAAAGCTCCGGGGGCCTTGTTGCCGATGTGCGGGGCATGATTTCGCAGACGCGCGAGGGGCGTTGCTCGCACCGTCAACGCGAGCATGACGCTGCTCTATTGGCGGATCGGCAGGCGCATCCAGTCGGACGTTCTTCGCAATGAACGCGCTGAATACGGGAAAGAGATTGTCTCTATGCTGTCGAGACAATTGGTCAAGGACTTCGGGTCCGGCTTTTCCGTTCAAAACCTCCGCCACATGATGAGATTTTCGGAGTCGTTTTCCGAGCTCGCACAGCTCCGTGCCGATGATAAGCTCTCACCGGACCTTGTCTTTCGCGACCCTTACATCCTCGATTTCCTTGGACTAAAGGACTGCTACCCAGAGTAAGATCTCGAAGACGCCATCCTCCGCGAGCTCGAAACCTTCCTTTCGTGAACTGCTGCAACAGAAGCTGCATGCAGCCATAGAGATATCGCGTGCTCGGTTGGCCGCCCGGCAGCTGGACGGTGAGGGGACGAAAGAATGAAAGCGCTCATGGACGTTCCACTTCGAAAGCGTGAGATACTCGGCCGCATCGCTTTCTTCGGTTCCCTTATACTTAGGCTTATCAAGTCTTATTAAGGCTTTCAGCCCCGTAGCCGCATGAACAAAAAGGATCTCAGCGAGCGTGACATCTGCACGAAGTTCATCACCCCTGCCCTCGTGGGTGTTGGATGGGTGCACAGTCAATTTCGCGAAGAGGTCAAGCTGACGGACGGACGCGTCATCGTCCGTGGGAAACTCGCGTACCGGCTGCAAAACCCTGAGATCAAGGGAGGCCCGAGGCGAGCAGACTACGTTCTGTACGCCAACGGAAACATCCCCATTGCCGTCATCGAGGCGAAACGAGCCATCTACGCAGTGGGCCACGGCATGCAGCAAGCACTGAATTACGCCGAGATGCTCGACGCCCCCATCGCCATCAGCTCCAACGGCGAGGCTTTTCTCCTGCACGACCGCACCGGAATCACTCAGCCGAGCGAACGCGAACTGTCGCTCGAAGAATTTCCGACCTACGATGAGCTTTGGGCGATCTACCAGCGATGGAAAGGCATCGAGTCAGAACCGCAGAGAAAACTCATCGCCCAGCCCTACCACACGGATGGCAGCGGCAAGGCACCTCGCTACTACCAACGCGTCGCGATCAACCGCACCATCGAGGCAATCGCCAAAGGCCAGCAGCGCATCCTGCTGGTCATGGCCACCGGCACGGGAAAGACCTACACCGCTTTTCAGATCATCTGGCGGTTGTGGAGAGCCAAGAAGAAAAAGCGCATTCTCTTCCTCGCCGACCGCAACATCCTTATCGACCAGACCATCGGGCAGGACTTCGCCCCCTTCGGCGAGGTCATGCACAAGATCACCAATCGCACCGTCAAGAAGAACTACGAGATCTACCTCTGCCTGTATCAGGCAGTCACCGGAACGGAGGAATGGAAACAGATCTACCGCCAGTTCCCCGACGACTTTTTCGATCTGGTGGTCATCGACGAGTGCCATCGTGGCAGCGCCAACGAGGACTCCGCATGGCGCGAGGTGCTGGACTACTTCCAGGATGCTACC
>CALOFM010000019.1:0-386963 GCA_942492625.1 uncultured Gammaproteobacteria bacterium
TCACTCGTCAAAATACTTACCGTTTCAAAGCTACCCGACTATCTCACAGAAGAGTCGCTCCGTTCCGTCCCGGTGAGCGGCAGGTAAGTGGTTATGCTGTTGAGAGAAGAAGGATTGACCGTCATTCCACCGAATCTCGTAGAGTTAGTGTGGGACGGTCCAGAATCCTCACTTCTTCTTCAACTGAAAGACATCGGCCGCCAGAAAAACAACGCGTTCCTTCCCGTTATTTTGGTGCCAGTGAACGGTGTTTTTGTCCGCATATCCCATGCTGCCGGCCGGAAAGCTTTTCACCGCGCCATCGCCATAAGTGATGGTGGTCTCCCCCTCGACGACGTAAAATGCCGCAGGCCGATTCTTGTGGCTATGTACCTTGATTTGGCCCTCAGGCTCTATCGTCATTAGGCGTATCCGCAACTGCCGACCCTCCATCCCAGTGATTTCAGGTCCCAGGTCAACGACCTGCTTCTTGAGCGTCTCAAATCCTTTGTGCTCTGTTGGGGCTCCCGGTGGAGGCTCCACCACGGCGCTCTCGAATGTCGTGTCCGCAGCACTCGCAATCGTCGCGCCAAAGGCTGGGGTGAAAGTCAGGATTGCCGCTATAACGGTACGTTTCTCGATCAGCATTCTCGTATCCTCCATCCGTAAATGATCTTGGTTAGGAATCGGTCGTGGATGCGGTGTGCGGCCACGCCCACGACACCGTCGCCTTCGCGTAACTAATCCTTGAGTTCATAGAACGCAAGGCCAAGTACTGCGTCGACCGTTCTTTTGACAGGCTCATAGTCCTCCCACCGGATCTTTACCCATTTTTCGTACTTCGGATCGATCGCTTGGAGTGCAGACAAGTCCTTCTCGTGCATCTGCAGCAGCGCGGTTTGGACTTTCTCCAACACTTCCGGCTTCACGAATCGCGTATTCACCGTGACGGGGAACTCCGGAACCGGGTCGTGAACCCAGATGGCGCGCAGACCGACGCCTTTGTCTTTGAACTTCTGGAAGTTTTTGTCGTTGATCCAGGCGGCGTCATAATCGCCATCCAGAACAGCTTGTGCCGCCTTGGCGTGTCCCCCGGCGAAGTCCATGGCGGCGAAACTTGCTTTGTCGATGCCCTTTTCGATCAGCATTCCGGACGGAATCAGGTTTCCGGAGGTAGAAGACGGGCTGGCACCGATGACCCGACGGCCGACAAGGTCCTCGGGACGCTGGATGTCGGAGTCGGTGCGCACGGCAATCTGTCCGACGTAGGTCGGAGAACCGCCACGGACCGCACACACCACCGGATCTATTGCCTGGTCGTGATGGCGCGCTTGGGCAATGGTGACGGGAGCAAGATACGCGAACGGAGTGTCGCCCGAGATCAATCCGCGAACCGCTGCGGTGTAGCCACCGCCCTCGCCGCTGGTGGGATAGGTCTTGAGCTCGAAGTCGTAGCCCGTCTCCTTACTAAGGTAGGCGATTAGAGGGGCGAAACGTTCTACCATCGTCTCAGGCTCGTTAACGGGAAGCACGCCGAACTGGATGGTCTCCCCTTTGTCGGACGCCGCCGCCAAGCCATTCCCGAAGCTGCTCAGGGACAGAGCGCCGACCAAAACGAAATAACTCAGTCTACGGCTCATGTCTATTCCTCCGCCTCATCTCAGGTTGCTTGTCGATAGGTCGGTGGGCAAACATGCACGGCCACGTGAGCAAGCCCGAATGCGCTGGACCATGCGCTGCGAGCCCCCCATCTGCGAAGGAACGTAGCAGTCGTGCGGAGAAAGTCGTGGCGAAACTTCGGTGGTTTTCCGAATTTTTTCCGATAATTTTATGGAGGAGAGTAAAAGCAAGCGGTTGGGGGCCGGAGCGGCGGATCTGCGGAGCAGAACGAAAACCTCGGACTACAACAATGCAAGAGCAAGAATTCGGTAGATCGGGCTTCAAGGTGGCGGAATGGCAGGTCGATCCGTCGACGAACCGCATGGTCTGCGAAAACGAACAGATCAGGCTGGAGCCAAAGGTAATGGCCGTGTTGGTTCACCTCGCGAGTCGGCCCAACCAGATGGTAAGCCGGCAAGAACTAGAGGCCAGCGTTTGGGCCGGCACCGTTGTCAGCTACGATGCACTGACGGGCGCCATTCAGAAGCTGCGAAAAGCCTTCGGCGACGATTCGGCGCATCCGCGCTTCATCGAGACACTGTCGAAAAAGGGCTATAGCCTGATTGCGCCGGTGTCCCATGCAGACACCTCAGCCCTTTTTGGCGATGACCAAACCGGAGATGAAAACAGCGGGGGCAAACATTCGGGTGCCCGTGCACTTCGCATTGCAGCGATCACAGGCGGCATTCTGATCGCCGTAGGCGTCGTTGTTTGGGTTAAGGATCGGCCGCAGACGGATGAGACGGCGGTCAAGGCAGTGGAAGCCAAGACGATCGCGGTGCTACCGTTTCGCAACCTCTCCGTCGATCCCGCGCAGGCGTATTTCGCCGAAGGGATGACCGATGATTTGATCAGTTCTCTCGCACGGTTTTCCGATTTGGATGTCATCGCCCGTGATTCCACGTTTTTCTTCAAGGATGCGTCGCTCACGGAGAATGACCTTGCCGAGGGGCTCAACGCCCGCTACCTGCTTCGGGGAAGCGTGCGGCGCGCGGACTACCAGGTTCGGATCGCCGCCGAGTTGATCGACACCGAGACGGGTAGGGCCCTGTGGGCCGATCATTTCGACGACGACGCTTCGCGCCTGTTCGAATTACAGGACCGAATCACGCATCGAATCGTCTCTGCACTGGTCGGCCAATTGAATGTCCAGGATCGACAAGAACTTAGCCGGCCACGGACCAGAAACCTGCAGGCTTATGACTACTTTTTGTACGGTCGGCAACTCTTCTTCCAATATGCCGATGCTGAGGAAAACCGGAAGGCCCGCGATTCGTTCGACCGGGCGATCGCTCTCGATCCCGAGTTTGCTTTGGCGTACGCGATGCTCGCATGGACGCACGCGTTTGACGCCATGAACGGTTGGACCACATCGCGCGAGGAATCCCTGAAGCGTGCTCTGGACATTGCTGGCACAGCGATCGATCTCGACGGAGCGATGCCGGTTGCCTACTTCGTTCGCGGGTTAGCCTACCGTGAACTGGGGGATCGACCACACGCGCTCGTGGAGGCCGAAAAGGCCATCGACTACGATCCGAATTATGCCGGTGCGCATGTGCTTTTAGCCACGCTATTGTATTTCGATGGAAAAGCGCAGGAGGGGCTGGAGCTCATGACACGGGCAATCGCGCTCAATCCGAATCACCCCTACAACTACAGCTTCCACCTCGGTCAAGTCCACTACATTCTGGGTAACTACGAAGAGGCCGTCACTGCCTTCGAGCGGGTGCTGGAATCCAATCCGGCGTCTGAGCGTGCGCATCTGTGGCTGTCGGCGGCCTACGCCCAGGTTGGGCGCGAAGACGATGCGGAATGGGAGGTGGAGCAGGTTCTCGCGACGAATCCAGATGTCTCCGTAGACAGCATGCGCCAGCTATACCCGTTTACCGATCCTGATGATCTTGCGCACTTGGTCGACGGGCTGCGCAAAGCTGGTCTGGCCGATAAATCTGACCGCAAAGGTGGCCAGTCTTTTCCTGCGCCTAAGGTCCGCGCTCCGCTTGAGATTGCAGACGGCTAAAAATTGCACCGCGAGCATTGGCGGCAGTTTGCGTGCGCCGCATTTATCCCTAGTCTCGGCGTCTTCAAACGCGGCGCAGCTACCGGTGAGAGTTGCCGATCCTACCGGCAGGATTGGGCTGGGCTTCGGACACTCGTGCCGTAGACCGTGGCCGTCCGGAGTCAGCGTCTTGCCGTCGCTGGGCTGCCGATCGCAGAAGGACCAGTGTCGGTCCATTTCTGCTGAGCGACTAGCTTCATGCCTCAGCTAGAGCGCTCCCACCGAGTCGCAGGCAGTCAACGTCAGGTTCACATTTCCGAATACGCTCCCCTCCGGGGTAAACACTGCCCTCGACTATCACCACCGCCGGTATCAGTCCAGGGGGATACGCCGCGCGGCCACAAGCTCGCCGTTCGTATACCCGCGGAAGTCCGCCACAGCGCGACGCGTCACAGGCATCATGAACGGATTCTCGCCGTCCGCGACGTCCATCGATCCGAGCGGCCGCCCATCGACGAGGACATCGAGCCTATCGAGTCCCAGGCAGTCCGCGACAACTTCCTGTCCCGCCTCGCTTACCTGGCCAAAGCGGATCGCTAGACGGCGGTTTGGGAGTTCCGCGAGCAGTTCAGTGGCGGCCGCAATGAGATCCGGATTGCCGCTAAAGAGATCGTCGCGTGTCATACGGTGGATCTGATCCGGAACCACCCCCAGATCTTCCAGCACGGTGCCGGCGCTGGCCCCGACGCGGATCGTCCGCCGCATGGACACCCGCATGCCTGCGTTGCCGGGCAGCGGCCTATACGGCGAATCCGCCCCTGTGAAAAGCTGTCGGAGGAGATCGTGCCCCCACACATTGGCTCCGCCGGCGCCCATGTTGCCGTCCACGCCCAGGATCGGTCCGACCCCGTGATCCCGAAAGCCGGCCGCGAAGATATCGGTGGTGCTATAGCAGAGCGCGTCTGTGATCAGCAGGACCGGGCCGTGATAGCGCTGGCCGATTGCGTTGGCGGCCTGCGGGTGGGTTATCGGAAAGCCGGCGGAGTAGGCCGCACCGGTCACCAGGGACTGTTGTATCGAATCGCGCCATCGCGACAGGAACCCGGTGCGCTCCGCGAGCTGTAGATTGAGCCGGGTATTGCGCAGTTGGAACAGCGTCGGCTCGATTTTGCGGGGGGTGAGCACTTGTAGCAACTGCTCCCCCGCCGGGATCAGACCGCCGCCATTGCCGCGTACGTCGATCACCAAGCCGTCCTGCGGCAACTGCTCGACCAGACGGATAAACTCCGCCACGAAGGTGTTGGCATTCGGCACGCTGAAGGTCCAGATGCGCACATAGCCGATCTCGCCGGCGTTGGTCGTCACAGCGCGCGCCTCGAGAACGCCCGGCATCATGCTGGCAAGTCCCTGGTCCCGCGCGGGCGTCCTGCGCCGCGCCATCCTGCTCTCCGCAGTCAAGACGTCGGGGGCAAACAGCACCTTGCGCGCGAGGCGCACCAAGGTCTGTTCCATGTCGATGCCTTGTTCCGCGACAACGTCTGCGGTGATCTCACCGAGTCCGGCGACGCCGCTGGTATCCGGTGCAAACACGAACCAGGGCACACGCAGCTCGTGCACGCTACCGTTGGCGATGCGGTACTCGACGAGCACGAAGTCTTCGTCCGGGGGTAGGGACTGGATCAGGGGACGCACGGTCAGCGTCTCGATGCCGCGGGCCCGCCGCGCTTCCGGGTTGCTGCCCGCGAATCGATCGCCATTGAGCTCCACCGCACGATCGATGGGTATTCCATTCCAACGCAGGACCTCGACACCGGGGGCGAAAGGCGGCTCCTGGAAGCCGTTGAAGAGCCGTGTGACCAAGTACCGGCGGGGTCCGTTGGCCTCCTGCTCTTCAAAGAAGTCCTCCACCATGAACGGGACGAACGCGATCTTGCGCGCGATCGGATCCGGGAGCAGATAGTTCGTGTGCAGGTCGCGCAGCGACAGAAAGATCGCCGCCAGCTCGTGGTGGAACCCCAGCACGTCCTCCAAGTCTCCGTCCGGCGTCTGCTCTACGCGCCGGTGGAGCAAGCGCAGGCGTTGGAGTGGCTCGACCGCGTGCATCGCCTCCTTCAGCGGCAGATGCACGTAGTTTCGTTCAAGCAGGACCTGCGCTTGCTCGACCAGGAGGAGCCGCTCCTGCTTCGACAAACGATGCGTGGTGGCCCGGAAGCTGGGCAGGTCGACGGTCTCGGCAAGCTGCGGGCGCGTGGCTGCGGGCGCCTTGGCGAACAAGGGGATCTCGTGTGCGGACTCGGTGCGCTTTTTCGGCGCGGCGCTCTTGAGGGGCGTGAGTCTGTTCAGGGAGCGCTGGTGCGATGGAGCCGCCTTTGGTTTCGGCGTTTGGGGCGATGAGGGTCCCGGGGTCGAGCGAAGAATCTCGTCGGTACGTCGCTCGACCTCTTCCGGGTCGCCTCCCTCGCCGACCTCCTCGGACGCTTGCCTCACGGCGTCGAGGAACGACTCCATCTCGGCGACACCGGGCGAGCGGACCGGCGTCGCCATGCCGGTGTCGATATTCCACCTTGGCCCAAACTGCTTGACGGCCTGATACATGGTATTGGCCTTCAGCCACCCGACTCCGTCGGCCCGCATCGCATAATAGAACGCGCGGTGGACTTCATCATCGGGCTCCGTCTTCTCATCGCACGCGACATCGTGGATCACAGTGGCGCGACGATAATCGCCGACGAACGGCGGTCCTACCGTTGACCAAAGCGCCGCGGGTATCGACGCCCCATTGACGACACTCCCTTTCGGAGCGACCCACCGCTTCCCATCCGAGCCGGTGAAGGCGAAGTCCTCCAACAGCTTCATGTCGCGGTCGTCGCCGCCATGGGTTAGCCATCGGGCTACAACGTCGCCGTCGAAAGTGCCGTACTGGCTCATGATCGCGTCTCCTGTCCATTGCTGCTCAGGTGCCGGTTGATGCGCTCGCTGCACGCGCGCGAAAGATCATCTGCCACCACGTCATAGGGGGTCTTCGGTCGGCAGGCACGACAGCGCGTGCCCGTGCCCCAACCAAAAAAACGTTGGGTGATACACATCGTTCCCCCCCGGTCCCCGTAGCATATGGGGTCGCCGCTCCGATTCGCGGCAGGCGGGTGCCGCGTCTCAGCGCCTGCGACCGAGAGCCGCCACAGAATTCCTCCTTGTAGCGACCGATCTTCCGATGTGGCGCGATCGGGGTTCCCAGAAAAAGTATGGTACAGATAGCCAGAATATCTACCATCCGGGGTTGGACAGGAGCGTATCGAAGCATCGCTCGGCGCACCCGATAGGTCGGGCGACCCTTCGATAACGGACATTCAGACTTCCGGGGGGGCGGGATGGCAAAGGGCCATGCCCACCGCCAACCTGCCCGAGATCAATATCCGCAATCAGCGTGATGCTGCTGCAGCAGAGCCTCCCCCAATCACCGAGTTCCGGAGAATATGCTGGGGCCGCATCCAAGCTCGAAACCGGAATCCTCCCACCAGCCGTACCAGTCCCGCTTCCGCCAACAACCCCACCCCAAGACTCTCCACAAAGTCCACCGCTCTCCAGAGGTAGGCTCACAGCTCGGTAAGCTCTTGGTGTACCTCTCCAAGATGGATTTACCCGACAGACCTCAGCTCTGGCTTCTCTAAGTCCTTGTTCAGCCTGTTGATAACGTCCCTTGCCCTGGACGAAACATCCCTGCGCTCCAAGTGCGCATACCGCATCGTCGTCTTGATGTCCGTGTGCCCGAGGATTTCCTTCACCTCGTAGAGATTCATCCCGTTTTGGATCAGGCGGGAGGCGTGTGTGTGCCGCAGCGTGTGAATCGTGCAGTCGTGAAGACCAGCACGGCGAAACGCCTTACGGATTGCCCCGCTTGTGTACCCACGGCTGTCACCTGCCTTGTTCGAGAAAACGTATCCGCTCGGGTTTTCAGCGTGCCGTCGGTAGAGAACTCGAAATACCCGGTCTGTCATGTACAGCACGGATTCGTTCTGGACTTTCGGCCGCCACAACCGGATTGTCCGCTCTCGCAAGTCAATCTGATTCCACTCAAGACCGGCGATCTCGCTGTAGCGGGCACCACTGTCGAGCAGGACGACAACGATATCGTACGCATCATGCTGGTTCCGCTTCACCTCGGCCGAGCGCTGCTCGTAAGGACGAAGACCGGCTCCCTCCCGCATCGGATCAAGCTCGTTCAGCAACGCGTGCTCTTCGTCGACGGACAGATATCGAAGGCGAGCACCGGTTATCTTGATCTCAGGAAACTCGAAGTCGGAAACGCGGTACCCCATCCGCTTGGCATACTTGCATGCGCCGCGGATCAAGGTGAACGTGTGCTTCAACGTTGCAGGCGTCGTCCCTTCCTGCAGGCGATCGCGCTTCAGCCGTTCGAGGTCCTCCGATGTCAGCTCATCAAGATAACGGTTCGTCCGAAGAAGGCGGTTGAGTATTCTCGTGTGGATCGTCAGGTTCTTGTGGTTGGCAGTTCCTCTCTTGGAGACGCAGAATTGCTCCAGCGCTTCGCGAACCGTGATCCGCTCCTTCTGGCCAAGGAATTCTTGAGCATGGAGCTGACGGCGCATCTCACGCTCGATCTGCTCTGCTGCCTTCTTATCCGTCGTCTTTGAGGATTTGACGTACGTCTTGCCTTTGAACTGGAACTGGATGTACCAGAACTTGCTTCTGCCTCGTTTCAGGATGCTCATGTTACGCTGCTCTTTGCCGATTCCTTGGGGGGGACCATCCCTGGAAACAGGCGAGAGGACAACGGTTCAGGCCGGAATTTGAGCTAGCGGGTTCGAGCGAAGGGGTGCAATCTCTTGCGGCGTATCGTATCCGGAAAATTTCCGCTTGGATGGGAAACGGCTGAACCGGCGTCCGGAGTAGCAGTCCGGCTAAATTGCCGCCGTCGAACAGCAGATGAGTAACCACCTGCGAGAGCAATGCGAATCTTTCTGACAGGTGTCGGTTGCGTCGGTAAGACGACTGTGGGAAGAGAATTGGCGGAGCTTCTTGGCCTGGCGTTCTTCGACCTCGACGAGGAGGTGGAAGCGTTTTTCGGAACGAGCATAGAGCGGCTTCAGAACAGTTTTCTCACGATCCATTCCTTTCGTGACAAAGCAGCCGAAGCTTTGGTGCACTTGCTGGCTAGACCAGAAAGCCAACAGAGCGTCATCGCCCTGCCTCCGAGCGGCCTGATGGGCGGTTATCTGCGAGTGATTAAGAGGTCCAGCGGTATCACCGTCGCACTAACCGACAAGCCGGAAAACATCTTGCGTAGAATCACGTTCTACGATCGTGACTCGAGGCTGATCAAGAAGGATCTGACAGCTGAGGAAAAGCGCCAGTATCTAAAGGAGATAAAAAAAGACATCACTTACTTCAAGAAGACCTACGAGCGGGCAAATCTACAGGTTGATATCTCGGGTCTGGGTCCTGGCGACGCTGCCCGCCGTCTCAGACGGGAGTTAGAAGCGTTTGCAACGTCAGGGAGCAAATCGGGTGTTTGAACTTGCTGGCAGACGGACCGGCTAACGTTACCCCCTACCATCACGTCCGCTTCTTCCTGTGTACGCTACGTTCTCTCGCGTCGAAGGTTGCCCTGAGGGACGCAGGTATCGTGGCGAGTTTTTTCGATGGTCCGTAGTCGGCCAGGAACGGACATTGACCCCCGTCAGCTAACCAATCCAAACTCGCTTCAAGCGCCCTAGTTCCGTAGCAAAATTATGGTATTTTCACAATGCGCAAGAGCATGCTGGCTTCCTGACAGCAAGAGAGAGATTGTTGAGGGACGATGCTGCTTGAGTGCATCGGTGTCCGCTTTCAAGCGATTATCCTTTATCAGACCAAAGTCAAAAACAGCTGAGGGTTCATCATGGATATAACAGGCTTGCTAATCTATCTCGCAATAGGTGCTGTAGCTGGCTGGCTCGCTGGCACCTTAATGAAAGGTGGTGGCTTTGGGTTACTTGGTAACATCGTAGTCGGAATAATTGGTGCAGTCATAGGCGGCTCCATATTCGGATTGCTCGGAATCTCGATTGGAGGATTAGTTGGTTCCATAGTAACTGCAACCGCCGGGGCTGCGTTGTTATTGTTTGTCATCGGATTAATTAAAAGATAATAGCCCCGCCGAAGCGGGGCTTTTCTACTGTGCGGCAGGTCCGTCTAGGGATTTCCGATAAACACAAGCGGTTGCCGCGTCGAGTCCCAAGGGTTCCGAGATGTCCAAAGTCCTCTACGAAGCCAGTCCGTCCATGGTGCGCATGAATCCGGTCGGGACCGTGTTGATGATCATTCTGGTGTTGGCCGGTGTCGCCATCGCCGTCGGGGGAACACAGATCGTGGGCATGTTGAACCTCCCCGGCGGGGACCTCGACAGCCGCCTCTTTCGCATCGTCGGAATCGTTATTTCTGTGCTTGGGGCTTTCCGTCTGCTCTCTTGGTGGATTGCCACGAAGTTCGACCACTTCAAAATCAAGGAAGACGAGCTGGTCTGGACCCACGGGTTGCTAAGCAAGCAGTACGTGGAGATTAGCACGGGCTCGGTACGGACGGTGCGGGTGAACCAGAGCATCATCCAGCGCATGATGAACGCGGGCGATGTCACCATCTACACCTCTGGCGACAAACCAGAGCTGGTCGTCAAGGGGCTTCCGAATCCTGACGTCATTCGCGACTACATCAAGGGAGACGCGCGGGGGCGGGACTGAGCTCGCAGCCTGGGATTCGGGAACCGTGAGATCCGGGGGTGCTCGGCGCAGGGACATGGAACGGCGGCGGAGATCGCATCATGAGCCGAGACAACCAGTGGGTCGTCGCGCTTCGCACCTCAATGACCCGCCAACATCTGTCCCTACCGGTCTGCCAGGAAACGGACGCTCGCCAAGTTCACGGCTGCCATCTGAAACCTCCTTCCCGAGCCTTTCCTGACGCCTTGATTCCGGCAATCGGCGAAGGACAGCAACCGGCCAGGAAGAGACATTCGCGGAGCCGTCCGTGGCACCGGGCTGGAAAGTTTCTTCCCACTTACGCTACGTTGGTTGCGGAGGACAGGTCTCGGCAAAAAGCGGAAACAGCAATTGCCGGAGCGCTACAAGCCAACAGATGAATATTTCATGGTGCATCGCCGTCCCACCACTTCGAAGCAAGAGCGGCATGATAGATTTGTTGCAGTCTCGGTGAACCATCCGGCGTCGAGTATTCTCCGGCGTGTCGCGTTAGCCCTCGTGAATTCCGTCGGGTGCGTCCTGCGCCGCCGGGACTCGGGCAATGGCGACAACCTTTTTTGTGCCGCGGACGTCCTGCGGTCGCAGCGACGCTCCACACAGCGGAGCGCCACAGCGCCCACAAATAACTAGACGACGTGTCGGATTGCGCTTTGCATATGACCTCCGCCGGCTACGGGGACCTGCGGCCCCTTCGCCACTGCGGTCACACGCACGCGCCGACGTCTTCCGCGGACTCCCGGCCTTCGCTTTTGCTCTCCGTGGCCGGCAGCGTTCGTTTCTCCGGCATCCACCAGGACGGGCAAAGGCCGCCGCCCCTTCGGCGTCCCACGAAAGATGAGCAATACCGCGAACAGACGAGCAGTGGCGGAGAGAGCCAACTGGTTTGCCGTGGTGTCGACGGATCCGATATCGTTTGTCGTCGCGCTCCTGTTGTTTTGTACCGCTGCAATCGTCCTGGCGATATACGTTCACTCCCAGGTTACTGGTTTCCAACCGAAGGAGTCTTGGACCGAGGTTTCTGTCGGTGTTGGTCTGATCGCTACCGTGTTCCTGGCTGTCATCAGCTATCGTATTCGGTCGATCAATTCTTTGCTAACAAATGGTATCCGCCAAACCGTCCGCATCGATCGTTTTCTGGCCGTTGGTATCTGGGTAATTGTGCAAATTGAGTATGATCGTCACGGGATTCAGTCCGAATGCCGACTGTGGTTGGCTAACTCCCGAAGAAGCCGGAAGCTACGTGATGTGTCTGAGATCACGTTGGCCATGGAGCGAACCAATTCGAGCCACTTTGTGATCACCGATCTGTTCTCGTGAGAAACTCAAGCCTGGTAGAGACAGTTAAAGGCAAACAATCCAGTAAAGGCTACGCCCTCGGCTTATGGATGCCTCAATTAGCGCAGAAAAAAGCAGATTGAAAAGTTCCGTGAATGGGGATGCCTGGCCATGAGCAACGAAGCAAACGAATCTACCGCTATCGTCGCGCTCGACTTGATAACTAAGGCTTTCTGCAATCGAGCGCCACCGAAGGAATTGACGGATTCCAAGCAGCTAACTGACTGCGAATTCGCAGAGGTAATGGCGTTTCAAGGACTGAAATGGCAGGACGTAAGATTTTTGCAGATTGAGCGAAATCCGGATGCCGTGTTTTGGTTTTCTCCGGAGGCGTTTTGCTACTACTTACCGGGGATTCTGGCTGCAGGCCTAAGAGAGAGTCGCTGGGATTCGAATGCCTACGATTCGCTGATCGGCTGCCTCGATCGCAGCCCGGAACCTGACTACTGGGATGACTTTTTCCTACCACGCTGGCCGCTATTGTCAGCCGAAGAGATCGACGCCGTCGCTGCCTGGGTACGCTGGTTGGAGATCGTTCAGCCTGACCAAGTCCATGAAAACGTCTACGAGCGTGCGCAAGACACTCTGAGTTTGCTGAAGACGAAAATACGATACGCGGAAGCGCCCGATACAGGCGATGAAATCCAAGCTCAATGAGCAGAAAGCTCCCAAGAGGGATCGAGTTGCTCAACGAGGTCGTAGGCGAAGGACCCGCGGCAGTAGTCGGTGCAATTGTTACCTATAACGCTCGATTCTATCTTCGGCGAGGCGACGAAATTACTCGGGATGCTGAGATCATTGCAGGCGCGAGGGCGCATCTTGGGAGTCGTTGTATTGACGGGATTGAACTGATTGACCATGTGACAGAGCTTGGCAAAAGACGCCCTATAGCTGGAGTGGAGAAATCGCTTCAAGGCATGAGAGCAAAAGGCTATCGTGAAGTCCTCGTTTCTCCCCACTTGGCGTATGGAGATGCAGGGATTCCGAGTTTGGTTCCACCGAGGGCTATGCTGCAAGTTCAGCTCTGGGTATGGACGGTAGCCTCGCGGAACTGACAAGTCGTTGTTGCTGATCGTGGCAGAGACTCAGCATAAACAGGAGAAGCTCATATACTGATTGGGGAGCCTGTACAAACGCCGGCTGATATCAGGCAGCAAGTGGATCGGCGTGCAACGAAACAGTGGATCGGGCTTAGTTCGAGATTCCTGCTCTACTTCCGCTTTGGGTCGATAACGGCTGTCGGAGGCCATCGGATCGCTCAGGACGTGGGACGCTCTACGACAGCGGAGGCCGAACAGTCGGGTTCCATTCTGGACCCTTAGCAGGGAGCTGGCGATACTGCTCGACTACCCCGGCGGTCGATGGCAATCTTTTGGGGCGAAGATCCGGTTGAGGGCGCGACCGATTGGATTGTCATTGGGAAGAAGGGCCAATTTGGTACCCAATACCGAAGCGATATGAGCATCCACCCTATACCGTTTCGCGCTCTTGGTCTCGCCCTTGCAGTATTCGCCGGAGCGTCCGGGGCCGGTTCAGAGCCGGACTGGTCCGACTGGGACCTTGAAGCGCGCATTTCAGCGGTGGGGGACAGTGAGTTGCGCCTGCTTCCGGAAGGGGTCCCCACCGGCGTTCACGTCCATGAGAACCACATAAGCATCGAGGCGCAGAGCCTCGCCGACGGGTGGGTCGCGCTCAGTCAGTGTCACGAGCACATGGACGCGGTACCAGCGGCTGAGGTCACCTTCAACCCGAAACGGATCCGCAACCTTCGGATAACGAACGCTGTGCATATCGGGCGCGCCTGGGTGGAGGCCCACACGGTCCAATTGGAGGACATCGAAACCGGAGCGCGGCTGTGCGTCTCCGCAGAGAGCCGAGCCCTATCGGATCTCGGCCAGGGGTACTATCGCCTGCGTAACGGCCCCTATATGCGCCGGTTCCTCGACGGCTACTTCCCCATGCGCGTCCTGATCGATGTCCAGTATTCCGCGGAGACCCTCGATCTCGTTCGCTCACAGCCCGCGGACCAACCCGGATTCGCGGTCCGATCCGAACCGGGCCGAGTGCGGGTCGATGTCTCCTTTGAAGGAAGGCTTCATACTTGCTTGGATTTTCGCGCCGAAGCGGCAGATGACCGCAGCCTGCCCAATCTGCCCTGCCCAGATGGCTAACTCGCCAGCCGTGAGCCCCGCTCTGTTTCAGCTCATTCGGAGAGAACCGCATCAGGCACAGGGGTTGGCTGGGGATCGCAGAGCCGATTCAACCGCGACAGCTCCGAGGCGCGGTTAACGGTCACCGCGACGGTGACTTCTTCCACTTACGGACAAAGCGGATGCCGCAAGGACCTCGTCGGTGTAGGCTTTCCCAAGACTTGGCGGGACGTTTGGACAGACAGCCGCCACCGGCCAAAAGTAGACATCCCTGTTGCCGCCCGCGTCGGTCCATCTACCCTCGCGTTTTCTCGAGGCTAATTGTGCGGAATAGCCGCAAAGGACGGTAGGCAAGAATAACGAATGCTTTCTAACACCGAGGGCGAACATGAACGTAGAGCACCCTATCAAGCAGGAAGTTTCGGAGGAACGAAGATATGAGCAGTGACGGTGTTTTGACTGCGTTTGAGATCATTATGGAGGAACTGCAAGAAGTCTCCGAAGAAATCAAGGGTCAGACCAAGGCTGTTCTAGATGAGGAGGGATTCCGTGAAACAGAATCCTTGATTGCAACCGGTAAGCTTCTCGACGCCTTTTTCGAGAAAGTAGACGCCCTGCGAGACGAATGGCTTGCGTCGTTCGATGCTCAGATACGAGAGAGGACGCGTCTGACCGTCCCAGATGTTTCCGACGAGGTTTCTTCCTCGGACGGGGGACACGCCAAACAACAGGAGCCGAATGTTGAACTTTACTTAAAAATCAAAAATGCCGAGGCGCGCGCGACGCGTGCTGGGGAGAGAAAGATCACCTTGTTGCCAGGGTCAACGGTATGCAAGGACGAATTGTCATCTCTTCCAAAAACTATTCGCGAGAACCGAGCATCGTGTATCAATGCTGGCGAACTCAAAGAAATTCCGGGGCAAGATTTGTATGAGGTGGTCTCGGCAATAACGTTCCGAAGCCCTTCGGCGGCGGCCAAGTTTGTGTCAGCTTCATCTATAAATGGCCTAGACCATTGGATGGTAGAAGGAGAAGACTATTCCTTGAACGAGTGGATATGGCGCAACACTGGAGATAATTATCTGTTTGCCGGTTAGCAGCACGGACCCAATACCCAGACACCCATCCGTTAATGTGTTCCACGCTGCGGCTACGTAGCAATGAGGGTCTAACCAAAACGAACACGAAAGAGCGATGACTCTTCCGGGTCGAAACCGGCTGTTGGGGGCGGCGGAGGCCGGGAGGAGTGAAAAATTTCCGGAGTGTGCCTCGACAGGAGGGGCCGAACAGCCGGGTTCGGCCAACTCCGGAAGTCAACTCTGTGAGCCAAGACGCGGTGCTCTAAAGAATTCCTCATTTTTTATTGGGCGTCGTCGAGCCGAGACGTAGAAGAACGCGGTAGAATTGCTTATTGGTTAAGCAGAAACCGGCCATCTTTCGTGGGACCGAGAATGTGTAGTCAAAATAGTCTGAAAGACATACCTCCGAAAGGATTTCTTAACGGTAGCCTGATTGCGTTCGCCAACGTATATCATGCATGGATACCGATAATCGAAGACGAAGCTAGATATCACCCTTTGCTTCGCGCTAATGCGATAGCGATCTGGGTGAGAGCACTCATAGAGTTTCTAGCAAAATCTGACAAAAGGAAAGAATCGATAGATAATCTTGGAGATAATGCCAAAGATCTAACGGAGGTGATAGGCACGTTAGACCGTGTCGAATCTCTTTCAAGACGGATTTTGTCCTTGTTCTCGGAAGATGAGCAGATTAAGATGTGGTTAGCGAGAAATATTGTGCTGCACGGACACTTAAGCATGTTTTGGTCTGACGGCAGTTCAATAAAGGTATACAACCGGGATAGCGAGTGCTTGGAAAGAACTAAGAAGAGTTTTAACGAAGTTTTAGACGCTACAGTAGCTGAGGACAACATAGTACCTCTCTTATCAAACAGACTGAAAAATTCCTCATCTTATGATGAACTAAGAACAGTTTGTGGTGAAAGGCTTAGTAAAGAATATATTAACAACAACTATTGATCTCTTTGCAGGACCGATGTGCCGACCGCTCAGTCTGATCAGTGATATTTCTGACTGGAACAGGTGCTATCCTTCCTGATAAGCCGCCCGTAGGGTTAGTGTGAAGAAATCTAACGCCCTGGCGAGCCTTGCGACTTCTGCTTTGGGTCGTTTCCGGTCATCCGGGGGGGGCATCGATTCCCATCCCAACATATCAGCTTCGAAAATTTGCTCCGCCT
Source organism: uncultured Gammaproteobacteria bacterium (assembly GCA_942492625.1). Taxonomy (GTDB): domain Bacteria; phylum Pseudomonadota; class Gammaproteobacteria; order Chromatiales; family Chromatiaceae; genus Thiosymbion. The sequence continues at coordinate 16,135 of CALOFM010000019.1, forward strand.
CAATACGATTCTTTCCGCTTCCGTCAGGCGGCCATGCCCTGACTCAATATTGACGATCCGATTTCTTGGCGTGGTTTTTCAGGCTGCTTGCGTTTCTATCGTAGAAAGTCTCAAAGTGCTTCTCGACATCCTCTTGGGAGTAGAGAAAGACACGGTCCACGAACGAATCAAATTTACTCTCCCCAGTCTCTTGGGCATCGCCGCCATCCCGAAAGACCTCAAAGAAGCGCTCGCGGCCCAATCGGTGGGCAATTCCCGTCAGTGCCCACATCGCGTCGCCCTTTATCTCGTCAGCACCGTCCAATATCTCAGTGATCAAAGCAAGCACAGCGCGCTCATCGCCCGCGCGGGAAAAGAAGCCATATTTCTCGTAAAAAGCGCGTTTGTCGGCAGGCAGCTCAACCAAAGCGTCTGCGGCACGATGATCGCCCAAATCGATCAAGCCCCAGAGCGGACCGACCCATAGGGATTTCGACTGGGATCGCGTTTTCTCAACGAACGTCCAGAGCCGGTCAGCTGCCGGCTGCGCATTAAGCAAGCCGAGAGCGACGCACGCCAGGCTGCGCCCGTAGTCGTCCAGCGCGTCCCAACAACCCATTAGTCCGTCGGCTGCTTGATCACCACAAAACCGTAATGCGCTGATAAACCTCTCTTGGATACCCGTCCGCTCCTTAGCATGGGTGCGCATCCAGTCGCTGTTGAGCCTCGCTACAATTGCCGGCGCAGCGCTGGATCCAAATTCAAGCACCCGCTTGAGCCACGAATACTCGGCTAAGCCGCCCGCGTTTGGAGCGAGGTCAAGGACGGCTTCTATACCGGCCGCCTGTTCGATCCGCTGGATCTTGTTGGCATCTCGTTTCCAGAGTGATGGCTGCAGATCCATCGTGGTCTCGATGAGCGTCTCTTGAACGCGAAAGTTGAGATGCATTGTCCGCCACATCGTTTGCGCGCTGGGCACAGCGATGTTTTCGCGACGCTTCGGCTGGCTCATCGGCGACGACTGTCCCCGACTGCGCCTTTTCTGCATCTTGCGCCGACGCTTTTCTTCTCGATTCTTCGACATCCTATTTTTGCGCCACTTGAGTCGTGGGTCGACGAGGCCGTTTCCATTCCGGATCCATCGTGAGCATTTCAGCGCATCAGCTGATTGATGATCTGCGCGGTCTCGACTTCGCCGCTATAGCGGAACGGGATCGGGAGATAACCGCCGGCGAGTTTGAGGACGCCTGAGATCTTGTAGCTCCACTTGCCGCCGGTGAAGGCCAGGGCCGGGACGGTCCGCGTCAGGTCCATCAGGCTGGTGTTGACTTCGACGTCAACGACGCCCTCATCGAACGGCGGTATCTGCTTGTCGAGACTGCCAGCGCCGTTGGCGATCTCATGGCCCTCGACTTCTAGGTTGTAAGCTGCCCCTTTGATCGGCAACGTGCGGTCGTTGGGGTTGTTGACGTTGAGGCTGACGATGAAGGTTTGCTTCTCGGCAGTCATCTGCGCAGGCCGTATACCTACCAGCGTGACCCCTGGGGTGATCCAGGGCTTGGTCAGATTGGCACAACCAGCAAGCAGCACCACCGCGGCCAGGAGCGGGACAAGACGAGCCAACGGTGAACAGGGCATAGATTGGCGGTGAGCTCTGAAGGTTTGACGGAGCGCCAAGGTTAGCGCATTTTGCAGCATCTAACGACGCATCTGAACCTCGCAATGCTGCGCAGACAACTCAAGGGAAGACGTACGTCAACCCTTGAGTTGGAACTGGATGTACCAGAACTTGCTTCTCCCACGTTTCAGGATTCATGATGCGCTGCCCCCTGCGAATTCCTTAAGGGGGCCATCCCTGGAAACACTGCGGAGGACAAGGGCTCAGTTTGGAAATCGCGGCTGGCGTGACCCAGGAAGGGACAGCTATCGCACAGCGAGTCGGAATCCAGGGGGCAGGTTGTTTTTGGGGCAGTTGTAAAGCGCTACTCAGTCGCTGCTCGGCCGTCTCTGCCATGCGGTAGACTGAAACCCACGGGCAAACGCCGGACCAAGTAAATTGATCGGTCCAACCGCGCTAATTGGCCGGCCAATTGATTCAGTAAGTACACAGGAGCTAACGCGTGACTTCGACTAGATTCTTCGCTGGTGTTTCCATCGTGCTAGGGGTGGCAGCGATCGTCCTCCCGTACTTCTTCGGAACCTTGGCGGTGATGGCGCTTGGGGGAGTTATGCTAGCTAGCGGCATCGTTTCCCTGCTCTACGTCAATGACGCTCGCAAGCGGGGTTTTCCTGTCAGCGTCTTCGGCCCCTGGGCGCAGGTGATAGCTGGTATGGTGATTTTGATCTGGCCCGAATTGACCTTATGGCTGGTAGCTATCCTCTTGGGCGGCGGTCTTATTCTGAGCGGCATCACTGGATTGACGGCCTTGCGCGACGTGGGGGTGGTCAACCCACCCTTGCTTCGGAAAATCGGGCTATGGTTGAGTATCGTGCTCGGGGCGTTGCTTATCGTGATGGGTGCCTTCGGTTCCGCTATTCTGCTTGGGGTAGTCCTCGGTGTTGCATTGATCAACGCCGGCCTTCATCAGTGGCGTGAGGCGGATTTTGGTATCTGAACGAGTCGGCTGTCCCGAGTCGCAGATTGACCCCACGAACGGTTCGGGCAATAGATTTTCATTGCGGACCTTCCTTGAGCTTGAAGCGAGCGATGGCAAAGCGCCGGGAAGAGACTGTTTCCGTCCAGCAAACTGAGTGGACCGATGACTTTGGAGGCTTTCGTCTCAGTCGGCCAAAAGCGGTTCGTCGCGCACACCCGTGGATGGGCAGATTAGGTCAGCATAGCGGTCGTTGATAGCTAAATCCTGCCAATCGTCGATGCACTCGAAACCCCTTCGATGACGCACACATTAACGTGTCGAAACCGCCGATGCGGCCGATGGTGATGTCTACGATGCTGGAGGCGAACTTGTCGGGTGCGGAAAGGCACCACCTCCGCAACCGAACGGATACATACGTACATAATCCAGTAGGTAATAGGTCATTTGTTAGCCAGCGAGTTTGTGGCCCAGCCCGCCAGGGCGCCGATGAAGGGAATCAGTAAATAGCTGCCGTAATCCATCGATCAGGCGTTCATCGGCTCAGTCCGCGTAAGGGGAGTGCGGGCACTGAACCTGCGAATACGGTTGCGGGCATGAGTTCGTTTTTCCTGATGCGGCAGGATTCACATTGGCTGCCGGGTTCGTCCGGCAGCCTCTGTTGCCACCACAAGATTACCGATCCTGGTGCGCAAGGCTACGGTTTCACCATACTTCGTAACGCACCCGTCTCAACCCACCCAGCAGCCGCTCATCCCTTTATGGAAATATACTGGGTACCGTGTCGCCGTGTGTCCGCCACAGCATTCAAGGACCCCGCTTCATCACTGCCCGCGACATTCAGCGCCCCGAAGTACATGTCGGCCTCCCCGAAGGCGCGCAGCTTGAAGTGCTTGCCGGACAGGCTAACATCGATGTTGGGTTCGTACTGCACTACAAAGTCGCCGCCGATGTTCTCCACGTGCAGCCGCGGTGCGCGCACCATGTCTTCGAAGCTCATGTTCTCGAAGGCAAGCCGTATCCAGCCCTGCAGTATGGTAGTGGTGATGCGGCTGGCTCCGGGTGATCCCATGGCCAGGGCCATGCCGCTGTCGTTCCATGCCACGGTAGGGGACATGTTCGACACCAGCCGGCCGCCGGAGGGAATGCGAAAATAACCCGCGGGATTGAGCTCCGGCTCTCCCAAGCTGTTGTTGGTGGGAATACCGGTGCCCGGAATGGAGATGCCCGAGCCATAGCCATTGCTCATGGTGATCGCCACCACGGCGCCGTCCCCGGTGGCCACACTCAGATGCATAGTATTGGGGGAAAAGGTCTTATGGTAAAAGTGTTCAATCCAGGGCTTTTCCAAAATCATGGCCGCCCGCTCATCGCTCCAGTCGGCGCCGCCCTCCTGATGGCGCAGGGAATACATAGTGCGTTGGATACGGACAATGTTCAGGGTGCGCTCCGCCCCGGACATCCTTTCGGACCATAGGGCGTCGTACATTTGTACCATGGAGCCCACCATGGCTCCGCCGATCGAGGGGGGCGGGTTGAGTGCCAGCCTGTAACCATGTGACTCGAGGATAATCGGATTCCTGACCTGCGCCTGGTAGGCCGCTAGGTCATCCATGGTGACATAACCGTTGTTGCCGGCTATTTCCTCCGAGAAGGCCTTACCCAGATCGCCGCGATAGAGTGCGTCGGCACCTTCCCGCGCGATCAACTCCAGGGAGCTGTCCAGGTGCGGCGGCTTGTAGAGCTCGCCGTGCTGCAGCGGTGCCACGCCGTCGGGAAAGAAAGTCTCACGGCTCTCTCGCTGTTCGAAGAACACGGCATGGCCCGCCATCCTCAGCCAGTTCACCAGGGTCTGGTTGGCGGTAGTGCCGGACTTCGCCAGCGCGATCGCCGGCACCAGGATCTCCCGCCAGGTCAGGGAGCCGTGGCGCTGCCAGGCCAGTTCCAGCGCGCGCAGCATACCCGGAACCGCGACGGAGGCGTGCCCCACGTTGACGGTGATGCCGTCCCCGTAGGGAATGTTCGCCGCTTTCCAGGCCTTCTCCCCGCTGTTGAGATCCGCCTCGGGGATATGGGGCATAACGTCCGCCCCGTCGATCAGTTCCGGATCCTCGCCGGGCAGCTTGATATTGATGAACGCGGAACCTCCCAGCGAGCACATCAACGCCTCTGATACAGTAGCCGCCAGCGCGCAACCCAAGGCGATGTCCACCGCGTTGCCGCCCGCCTCCGCCAGTTGGCGGCCGGCGTCGACCGTGTAGGGAGATTCGGAGGCGATGGCAACGTTCGTGATTTCGGTCATTGACCAGTAATCAGTGGGGATATGTCGCCATCATAGATCAAAAGGGTGGCGGAAAAGAGAGCTGAAGAACACCGGTCGAATCCTTACCAGTCGAAGCAGCAAACGTGGCACCAATCCGGCCTCAAGACCGTTGTATAAGAGCAAGAAATAGCGTAGGCAACCAGCCGGTAAACTCCAGTATGCCGCGCTGAGCGGAGCTTTCGAAATAAAGGCGACGATCGCCGGGTTTCCACGAAGGCATCGAAACCTCGTCGTTGACGCAACGGCTGTGGACGTGTCCCATTCTCTCCCGCGGATTGCACCGATGTCACACGCGTGTGAAGATCCGCTAAGTTCGCGTCCCGTCAAGACCGGCTTCAGTTGATCATCTCGGACGAGCGGACCGCGACCCATCGCAACGGGCACATGGGTACCATATGCAAATTGGCGACGAGGTGTGCGTGGCGCTTCGTTTGCCGGCTGCCAATCTCTTCTATCTGGGCTCATCCTTGAAGGTCCGCATCGTGCGACTTTGGATCTACCCCCACGTTTCTCTTGAAAATCAGCAAATCAGTTCCGCCAACGGTTTCTGCCCAGCACACCGAAAGCCGACGAGCGTCGCGCGTACCGTTTCCCTAGCGCAACCGACGCTAAGGTTTAGCAAAAAAGATCGTCGTAGAAGCGTAAGTATGAATGCGACTCCCGATATCCCCAACTGCGAGATTGTGACGATAGGCAGCGAGCTTCTGCTCGGCCAGATCACGGATACCAACACGGTTTACCTTGCCCAGGAACTTGCGCGAATCGGCGTTACCACGCGTTTTCGCACTTCTGTTGGAGACAGGCTTGAGGAGATCAACCAGGTAATCCGGAACGGGGTTGAGCGCTGCGAGATGGTCATCACGACTGGTGGACTCGGACCAACGCTGGATGATCTGACTCGCGAGGCTATCGCCCAGGTGGCTGGGGTGAAGCTGGAATTCAAGCAAGATCTCATGGACCTGATCGAGGAATACTTCGAGCGGGCCGGTTACAAGATGCCTGGAAATAACCGAAAACAGGCCTATGTGCCGGCAGGTAGCGAAGTCATTCTCAACCCGGTTGGAACGGCACCGTGCTTTATCACTGAAGCGAACGGGAAACCCATCATTTGCTTGCCAGGTGTGCCTCGGGAACTCGGCTATCTGTGGGATCGGGAAGTTTCGCCCTGGATACGAAAAAGATTTCGGCTTTCGGATCACAAGGTCACTTACAGGGTTCTGAAGGTCGCAGGGCTCAGTGAAAGCAAGGTAGACGGCTTGATCGTCGATCTGATGGGTGTCGGCAAGAATCCAGAAGTGGGACTACTGGCTTCTCCAGGGGAGATCAAAATTCGCGTAACGGCCACCGCAGGCGGCGATACGCAGGCCGATCAGCTGATCCGGCCGGTGGAAGAGGAGATCCGATCCCGCCTTGGCAACAAGATTTTCGGGATCGACGATGAGACGCTGGAGGGTGTCATCGAGAACATGCTTCTCAGGAAGGGCTTGACGCTTGCCATCTTGGAGACATTTACAGCCGGGCTGGCCGCACAGAGGTTGTACCGCATTCCGTCGTCCCAGTTGCTGGACAGCCGCGTCATCCCCGAGCAGGAGAGGCTGAAAACGCTATCGGGAGACAGCAGCAGACCGGTGGATTCTCGGACTGCGACGACCCTTGCCCATAAGGTGCGGGAGATCGCGCAGGTCGACGTAGCACTTTCCATCGCTGGCTTTTCAGAGCGGGTTGAGCCGAACACGGTTTTGCACGCATGTTCCGCTGCCATCGGCGACGGGTTTGAAAAACATTTTGCATGGCAGATGGGCGGCGATTTCCGAGCCCTCCAACAAAGGGGCGCCGTGATCGGCCTCAATACGTTGCGTCTCGCCCTTCTCGAGTCCTCATGAATCCATTGCTGCATTGCGCCGTCGCTTCCGGCGACACCCCTGCCGCAAGCAAACCCAAATCCGAAGAATCGGCAACTCTTCGTTCCCGAAGCATAAATACTCACATCAGGAACTTACCTGATCGTGGAGTTTCGGTTTAAGACCTCTGGTGCCACGATAAAAACAAAGCGGATTGATGGTAGATAGACCTGTTAAGAACAGCCTGGCGAACATGTGAGCTTACGGCGATCGGTCGGCCAATCGGTCGCGAACTGAGAGAGCATCAAGCCGCAGTCTATCGAAAGCCAAGTAACCCGATTCGAAAGAACGACTTGGTGGTTGATCCTCTTTAAGGCGGGGAATCTCCAGATTTCCCGCCTTCATCAACCATCAATAACGGAAGCTTGGCCTTGGGTATCAACCACGCAAGCGTAGGTTACGACTGAATGAGCATTCGGTTCGAGGTATTATCGAAATGGCAAGATCAAATGCTCCTGGAGCAGTAACTGCCCAGTTAGCCCGGTGTTGAACTCACATCCGTTGCCGCGTGAGGTGCTTCGGCATGGCAGCGATCAGATGTGGGGTGGCCGCACTAGCCAAACCGTAGGTATAGCGGGCGATGGAGCGTATCCGTCGGGTCGAGGGAAGCGCCGGATGGCGGATCAATCGGCTGGCATAAACACGATATAAACTCATACCATGGGGTGTCAGGGGTCAGGTCTTGTATTTTGCGCGGGATAATCTAAGCTCCAGCACATGGCAAGACCTTTGCACATCGAGTTTGCGGGTGGCTTGTACCACCTGACCTCCCGCGGCGACGGAAGGGAAGACATCTACCGTGGGGACGGGGACAGGAGGGAGTTTCTCGACCTGTTCGCGCAAGTTTGTGACCGGTTCAACTGGCGGGCGCACGCCTATTGCTTGATGACCAACCACTACCACTTGCTCGTTGAGACGCCGGACGGCAACCTTTCCAAGGGAATGAGGCAGCTCAACGGCGTCTACACGCAACGCTTCAACGCGATCCACAATCGCTGCGGCCATGTTTTCCAGGGGCGTTACAAGGCGATCATCGTTCAGAAGGACGCGTACCTGCTGGAGTTGTCGAGGTACATTGTGCTGAACCCGGTCCGCGCCGCCATGGTGCGCACGGCTGGCGATTGGCCGTGGAGCAGCTTTCGGGCAACCACCGGCGAAGCGCGTTGTCCCCGATGGCTGCAGCGCGACCGGTTGCTCTCGGCGTTCGCAGCCACCGAGAAAGAAGCTGTCGCAAGCTACAGGCTGTTCGTTGCCGACGGAATCGCTCAACCTTCCCCGTGGGAGAACCTGAAGCATCAGGTCTTTCTCGGTGACGAAACCTTTGTCGCAGCGACACAGCGAAAGCGCCCGGGCGATCGCGATCTTTCTGAAATTCCGCGTGCCCAACGTCGTCCCTCCGGGAAACCACTGACTGAGTACGCAAGACAGCACGCGCTGCGCGATGACGCCATCGCCGCCGCATACGCTGGCGGAGGTCATACCATGAAAGCCATAGGCTCGTTTTTCGGTTTACACTACTCGCAAGTCAGTCGCATCGTTCGACGAAAGGAAGATGCAAACTACAAGACCCCGCCTCTCGTAACCCGGCTCTCTCCTTTAGGCCATCACTGTTGACCACAGATGATCTATAGGACACGTTCTATGAACGATAAGAAATCATTCTGGTCAACTTTGCCTGGAATATTGACTGGAATCGCCGCTGTAATAACGGCCACAGGCGGCGTAGTTGCAATGTTGTACCAAGCGGGCGCTATAGGCGAGAAAGAACCGGTTGAATCCAACACCTTGCCCGCGCCTATTCCGGAGCGTCCAGCTTGCGGTAGCACCATTAAGGCTCTTTCTGATACGAAGTACCTTATACTCAATTGGCAGCCTGTAGATGGCGCATCAACCTATTCCGCCGAAGTCGATTGCTTTGGCTGCGGCCAGTACCCGAACAAATGGTACAGTCAGTCTGGCACTCCTTGGCATATCAAGTCGGGCCTCGGTAGGCGAACACTGCAGAATCCAATTTATAGCTCTAACGTACATGTAAAGCTTCGTCAGGCTGGCGGGACATCTTTGCGTTGGCGTGTGTGGGCAATCGATTCTGAAGGTCGTGAGGGGAAAATAAGTAAATGGTGTCAACTTGCCTTCTACGGTGATGCCGAATAACTGAATATCACCACCTTGATGCATCCATTGCCAAGACAGGGTTCAGGTCTTCACTTTTGACTTCTTTCCCGAAATCAGACGAGCGTCCTAACTTGCGGCTCAAGGCGCAGGCGACCCAATGCCGCGACGCGGATTCTGTGCTAAATTTCAAGCTCAATGCAGCTCGGCATTAAGCCGCCTGAGCCAAACGTTGTGCGTTCAAGGAGACAGCATGAAAAGGGTGTTATTGATACTGGTAATCCTAATACTGCTAGCGCCTATTGCTGCATGGGCAATGTATAAGCCGATAAGGGTGCTTGCTCCTGAGTGGGTAGAAAATATTTCCTGCGTCAGTTTCGATATTTGTATCGATGACGAATCGCGTCATCCAGAAGCAACCGAGTTATATGAGAACGCCTTGCATTTCATTGCTGACGTTGTTGGCCCGTTTCAGAAAAACCCTCGCGTCATATTTTGCACTACTGAGGCTTGCTATCAGTCTTTCGGTTTCAACAAAGCTTCCGCAAGCACCGTTGGCAAGTCCGGGATAGTTGTCAGCCCGCGGGGGTGGTCGGTTTATTACCTGCGTCATGAAATGATCCACCACCGCCAAGCTGAAGAACTAGGCGTCCTTACGTCTTTTCTCGCTCGCGAGTGGTTTATCGAAGGTATGGCGTATTCTCTTAGCAACGACCCCCGTCAGCCCCTCGCGGAACCGTGGCAGCAATATCGCGATAGGTTTGAGGCTTGGTTTCAGCAGGTGGAGAAGGAACGTCTGTGGGATGAGGCCAAGGAGCTATGAACGCCCATAACAAATCGCTCCAACAGACCGCTCAAACGCCGCTCGGTTTCACATCGCAGGAGCTTTGTCGTTAGCAGCAAGAAAAACATGAAAGAGACACTACGAAAAGAACTTCTTGCCATGAGAGAGAAGGATTTTTCTACTCGCGCTAGGCTTGTTAAGAGGGCTGAACTTGATTACAAGGAGTATCACCCAGCAATGAGATCAGTCCATGAAGAAAATAACAAAACAATAAAAACAAATAGTTGAAGAGTCTGGTTGGCCACTGGAAAGTGAAGTGGGTACAGATGGCTCTGAAGCAGCCTGGCTAATTGTGCAACATGCAGTCCTAGAGCCTGGGTTTCAAGAAGAATGTATTGATTTGCTAAAGGTTGCTGTTGAAAGGGGCGAGGCTAAAGGGTGTTTTCTTGCCTATTTACAAGATAGAGTTTTAATTCGTCAGGGTAAACATCAAATTTATGGGGCACGGCATGAAGTAAAAAACAGTGTTGTGTATCCATTGCCCACCAAGAACCCAGCGGAAGTGAATACGAAAAGAGCTGCGTTAGATCTTTGGTCGCAAGAAGAACACACAAAGTTTCTTCAGAAAGACTATAACACAACTTAGTCAAATTGAGCATGTATGTTTCAAAGGGGGAATCAAGAAAAATGAGAAAACTACTAGTTTTTTATTCGTGGTTGCGATAGCTGTTTTCGCCTCCATGAACGCCCCCTCATCATCGCTTATTGACAGAATTGACTCGGACGTCAAAAAGCGCCGCTTCTTCGTCGCCGTGCTTTTTGCCGCCGGTGATTTGCGATGTTACGGAGGAAGGCCAATGGATGTCTGACCGACGATTGCGCGGAAGAAGACTCGTATTACTGATGGGGAACTTGCTGGCTTTCCCATTGCTCTCAATGCCTGCCTATGGGTTTGTTCAATACATGGACTTGCGCGGATACTACAAGTTCACGATCATCGGTTGGTGCGGCTTGATTCTAACATCCATTCTTATCTGGCCTATGGCCATGTGCTGCTCATGCCTGCGTAGCTATTTTCTTCTGCTGATCGGCGCATATACAACATGTGTCGTCGCTTGGGTCGCAGGTGTACACAAGCTGATTATTCCTATTACCGATCTGCAGCACGCATGGAATGCAATAATCTTCGCGTTGCTGATGGGAGGTCTCGTCACAACTTGTTATTGGCTTCCAGCGTCGTTCGTGAACTTTATCGTCTTGCGACATCGCAATGATCGCCTGCGTGATTTTCCAGGGGCGTGAACATAAGAAACGCGAGCGAATTGTCGTCCATGCATATCAGGTCACTTCACAAACAATTCGGGGGTCTATTTGTGGTCGTAATGGTAACGTGTTTTCACAAAAGCCTATGCGAGGCATCTGCAGGGAATAACGGCCGGGGTTGATCTATTCGCAAATTGCCACCGCGGCTTGCATCATCAACCTAGTGGACCGTTTGCAATTGCGTTATTCTGTGAAGATGTGTACGGCACCTATCTGGGAATGATGTACTACGATTCACTTGGATCCGCTGGCAGGTTCGTTGCGAAAGTTCCAGCTGAAAATCCTCTGCAGTTCCATGACAATTGGAGCTTCGTGAATCGGAAGTGGCAGGATCTGTTATGGGCATCGGACGTAACGAGTTTCGCTTGGTCTCCTGACGGATTTACACTATACATCGCAACGTCCGATGTATATGGTTTAGGAAAATTGTTTGAGATTGACTTGCGCACAAGAATGGTTTCGCAAGTCGCCCCTGCTGATAGCGTGGTAACAGTAGATGATCCAGGGTTGGGTTATGTGATTACGAGCATCAAAAAAAAAATTGGAAACCTATCTTATGAAGTTGTGCCTTGGAAACAATAAAATGGACAAGCCTTGAGAACAAAATTCCTAAAGAAATTGGAAAGCACCTACCGGTTCGCTAACAGGGTACTCCAGCAGACGCGCTAAAGAACGGTGGTTCTCCTGCAAGGCCGTGCCGCGCGCGACTGAGCTTGCCCGTCAGGATCAACTCAAAAGGAAAAGATACGTCAGCGATGAATAGAATTGGTCTGATTACCGTAATTCTAGCTATTGGATGGTATGGGAACCTACTATATAAAAATAATGATTTGCCGTTTATACAAAATTCGTCAACCTACTTTGGATCTGGCGAAAAAGTAAAGTGCGTCACGAAAGAGGGTAGAGTTATATATGGGAGCGTACCACAAGGAACTTTATGTGAAAGGCTGGAGCCGGTTAAAGGTTCAATAAAGATAGTTCCGAGTGAAATTTTTCGCTCCAATAAAGACGACGATCATAGAGCGTTAGGCTTTAAATGTGATGGCAGGCAATACTGCAGCCAAATGAATTCAAGAGCTGAAGCTGAATATTTCGTTAAAAATTGCCCGAATACCACAATGGATGGTGATCACGATGGAGTTCCATGTGAAAACGATTCCAGATTTTAGCCTGACTAGCCAAAGTTATGGTGTATTTTAATCTCACAATCAAATCAAGCCGACCCAAAACCGCTTCGCGGTTCCCGGACGGCTGGATTTGACGCCTTGAGGCGGTAGGAATTCCCCGCGAAGCCGCGCGGGCACTGGTAAAGTTGGCAATGAAGCGTATTCCGACATGTTACCTAATCCATTCAGGGGCAATGATCCGCCACAAGCCCTTCGGCCTCGGCCAGCGCAAGCTCATCTCCGTCGCACTGGAGGCGCAGATCCTCCCCGGTGGAAGCCCACTTCGTTTGTTTGCTGCCGACTTGCCAGCACAATGGCAATCCTCCCAGGCGCCCGTTTTGCTGACCTGGGCCTATCGAACCAGTAGCGGTTTTGCCGGAAAATAGGCGGTGCGCCCCGGCAAGCATACCGAGGCTGTAACCCTCAGCAGTTTTTGTAGGAGAACCTCATGAGCGACGCCCTGAATTACCTGGTAAACGTACGCCCCGACGCGATGGGCGCCTATTTCAAGTTCCTCAAGAAGGCGGGAGATCACCTCGATACCCGCACCCGTGACCTTATATCCGTGATTACGAAGGTCGCCGTTCAGACGGAGCCCGGCTTCAGACAGTACCTGACCCGTGCTTTACGCAACGGAGCCAGCCCGCAGGAGGTAATAGACGCCCTGCTGATGGCCTTTCCCGTCCTGGGTCTGGCCAAGATCGTCTGGGCGACCGACATCCTCCTGGACATGGACATCCCGGAGTTCCGTCCCGAGAACTTGGACGCCGAGCCAACTTGGCACCCGGTGGCCGCCTTGGGGCAACTGCCCGACGGGGAGATCAGCTTCCTCGAGGCCGCAGGAAGACACCTTTTTGTTTACCGCAACAAGGATTCGATCAAGGTCTTCGACTCCCGTTGTCCGCATCAGGTTACCGACATCCCCCACCTGGCCCTGGAAGGCCGAAAGCTGACCTGTCCCAAGCACCACTGGGCCTTCGACGTGGAGACCGGCGAATGCGTAGAGAAAGGTAATCGGCCGCTTCGCGAATTCGACCACAAGCTCGAGGACGGACAACTGCTCGCCTTCTTGTAAGTCACAAACCACACCTTTGCCTGGGTGGGACGATCTTCGGTTGATTGGCAAGAAACTGCCCGCCCACCTCGGGCGTGCGCATGATGTCAGGATATGAACAGTCCCGCCGGGCGTCCCATGCACGGGCATCGCCTCGATTCCATCAATCCGGCACGCCGCAACAACACGTCGACGCCTTGCAGGGAGCGGTCTACACTCAGGAGTGCGGAGAAGGTCAATGACGGCAATTTAATAGTCACGGGAGACAGCTGACGATGGCAAAGATCACAGTAAACGGTATTACGATCGATCCAGTGGCACAGGGACCGGCTCTCGCCGCCGCTAACCTGCGTTCAGCCGATGCAACCGACTCGAACTACATCCTGATTCAGACGGATCAACCGCTCGACAAGGACATGAAGAGTGAGTTGAAGGACAAGGGAGTTGTGATCTTGGAATATGTACCGGATGACACCTACCTGTGTGGCTATGCAGGAACGGATCTCGATCAGCTTCGCTCGCTGAGTTATGTCGTCTGGGCCAACACCTATATGCAGGGATTCAAGGTCGCCCCGTCGTTGAGAGCCGGGGCCGTCGCCGCAGGTACCAGACTGGCTAGTCCAACGGAACTCTCTGCGGAGTCCACCAGAACCCTGGACACAACCCCGAAGACGGTCGATGTGGTTTTCCATTCCGATATCGATCCAGAATCTATTCGAAGCAAGCTGGCATCGGCAGTCCAACTCGATCCATCGGATTTACGTCTGACGCGCCACAAGATACGCGTCAGCATAGCGGCGAATCAGTTGATTGACCTCGCCCGTATCGATGAGATCCGGCATGTGGAAGAGGTGTTCCCGATGAAGCTGCACAATGACGTTGCGCGTCGGATCCTGAACGTCGAGCCCCCACCGAACCCGGGTAGAGTCTTTGAAGGAGGGGGCCAAACCGTGGCTGTCTGCGATACGGGATTCGATACCGGGTCGGTGACGAACGTGCATGAGGCGTTCAGTGGACGCGTCGAGAAGCTGTACGCACTCGGACGTACCGACAATCCGAATGACCCGCACGGGCACGGCACCCATGTTGCCGGATCGGTTCTCGCCGACGGAAGCTCGGCGACGCTCGGCCATGAGGTCAAGGGCACCGCCCCGAAGGCCAGGTTGGTTCTGCAGTCCGTCTTGGATAACGGCGGCGGACTCGGTGGATTGCCGGACGACCTGCACGACCTGTTCGGGCCACCCTACGACGACGACGGCGTCCGAATTCACACCAATTCATGGGGAAGCACAAAGGGCGACGGAAGCTACAACTCCAATTCGCAAGAGCTCGACGAGTTCGTCTGGGACCACCGCAACTGTGTTATTTGCTTCTCTGCTGGGAACGAGGGCGAGGACGGCAATGAGAACGGCGTGATCGACTCACGATCCATAACACCTCCCGGCACCGCCAAGAACTGTATTACCATCGGCGCGACCGAGAACGACCGGCCCAATTTCACGGTCAATTACGAGCAAGCCTTCGGGTATCCGGCCGACCCGATCGCGTCTGACAGGTTGGCGAATGATACGGAAGGCATGGTCGCCTTCAGCAGCCGTGGTCCCACCACCGATGGGCGCATCAAGCCGGACGTGGTGGCACCCGGCAGCTTCATCCTGTCGACGAGATCACGGGATACGAATTCCTCGGGATGGGGGCTTTCGGGAGATCCTCTGTACTACTTCAACGGCGGAACCAGCATGGCGACTCCGCTGGTAGCCGGCTGCACTGCGCTGGTGAGGGAGTTCCTCGCGGCAGAGCATCAGCTGACCAACCCCAGCGCGGCCTTAGTCAAGGCGATGTTGATCAATGGGGCCAGGAATATAGCAGGCCAATACGTGCCTTCGGAGACCGGGGTCATACCGAATAATTCAGAGGGCTTCGGCCGCGTTGACATGGCCTCGACCCTGAGTAATTCAGTCCAGTTTCGGGATGAGGCATCGGCGCTTGACACAGGTGAGGAAGAGACCACCAGCATCCCGGTCGGCGGCGGAGCTTCGTTAAAGGCAACCCTCGTGTGGACCGACAGGGCTGGCCCGACGCTGCAGAACGACCTCGATCTGATTGTCCGGAGCGCCGATGGCCAGGAACGCCATGGAAACGTCTCCCCCAACTCAACGGCCTTTGACCGGAACAACAACGTGGAGCAACTCGTTTGGGACAACGTCCCGGCCGGAAACGTCGATATTGTGGTTCGCGCCCATCGCATACCCCTGTTTCCGCAGACTTATGCGTTGGTAATCCGAGCCGAAGGGGGTAACCGGCCGATACAGGAGCTGCAGATCAACGGACCGGAGGTAACGGGACAAATCAACCCCGCCGAGCAGGACCTCTACCGGCTCAAGGTAACCACCCCGGGGACCTACACGATTGACACAACCGGGACCACGGATACGTTTTTGAGCCTCTTCGGCCCCGATAGTGATACGACACTCGTCGCAGCGGATGACGACAGCGGACCGGGGACCCTGTCCTTGCTGGTGCAGGATTTGGTAGTCGGAGATTATCTTGTGCAGGTTCGCCATTTCAGCCCGGCGGGGAGCGGACCCTATGGGATCTCCGTAAGCTCGAACGCCACTCCCGGAGCGGTGCAGATTCAAGTCGATGGTCCAGAAGCCCAGGGGGATATCGGGCAGCCCGCGGAAAGCGACCTCTTTACCTTCAGCGTAACCAGCGCGGGAGATCACGTGATCGAGACATCGGGCTCCACGGACACCTTCCTGTCGCTGTTCGGCCCGAACAGTGAAACCAGCCGCATCGCTCAAGACGATGACAGTGGACCCGGTTTGTTGTCTCGGATCCGGGAGTCACTGGCGGTCGGCACCTATTTTGTCCGAGTGAGACATTTCAGCCCATCTGCTACCGGGACATACGGCGTCAGGGTTCGCAGAGCTTGATGCCGGAAAATTAGGAAGCACGCGACAAACTGCCGCCCTATCGAACGCAAGGCCCTTTGTTGGACTGAAGTCCGACCCACGCCCACAATGTGGGTCGGACTTTGGCCGGACAACGGGGGATAAGGCGATTTCTGTCGAACTGAAGTCCGACCTAGAGCCTGACCTACCGGATATCCGCCTGCGCCGCAGCAACGCGCTCGGCCTCCCCTTGGTAATCCGACTCCTCCGAGCTGACCTCCCGCCGCCGCCAAACCAGATAGATGGCCGGAATGACGAACAGGGACAACAGCGGAGCGGTAATCATGCCGCCCACCATGGGCGCGGCGATGCGACGCATGACCTCGGATCCGGCCCCATGACCGACCATGATGGGCAGCAGGCCCGCGATGATGACCGCCACGGTCATGGCCTTGGGCCGCACCCGCATGACGGCGCCCTCCATGATCGCCGCCTTGAGATCCGAAACGCTGTTCAGCCTGCCCTCCGCCCGGAATCCCTTCAGGGCGTTGTCCAGGTAGACCAGCATCACCACACCGAACTCTGCCGCCACTCCGGCCAGAGCGATGAAGCCCACCGCGACAGCTACCGAGAGGTTGTAGTCCAGCAAGTAGACGAACCAGAAACCGCCGACCAGGGCGAAGGGCAGCGACAGCATGACCAGGAGAGCCTCACCGGTGCTGCGGAAGGTCAGATACAACAGGATGAAGATAATGACGAGGGTGAAGGGCACCACCTGCGTCAACCGCTCCCGGGCTCGGAGCATGTACTCATACTGCCCGGACCATGTGATTGAATAGCCGGGTGGAAGCCGCACCTCGTCGCGAACCGCCGCCTGTGCCTCACGGACATAGGTGCCCACGTCCACCCCACGGATGTCGACGAAGGTCCAACCATTCAGGCGGGCATTCTCGCTCTTGAGCATGGGTGCTCCGTCGACGACCGTCACCTCGGCGATTTGCCCCAGGGGCACCTGGGCACCACTGGGGGTGACCAGCGGCAGCTCGCGCAGCTTGACCAGGTCGTTGCGCTGCTCCCGCGGAAACCGCAAGTTGACCGGATAGCGCTCGAGTCCCTCCACGGTCTGGGTGACGTTGATTCCGCCGACGGCCGCCGCCACCACCTCGTTGATGTCTTCGATATTCAGCCCCACCCTGGCCGCCGCCAGGCGGTCGGGCCAAATCTCCACGTAGCGTCCTCCCGCGACCCGCTCGGAGAACGCCGAAGCCGTCCCCGGTACCTTGAGCACCGCCCGCTCCAGGTCCTTTCCAATGCGCTCGATCTCCTTCAGGTCCGGACCCGCCACCTTGATGCCCACGGGCGTCTTGATCCCGGTGGCGAGCATATCTATACGGGTCTTGATGGGCATGACCCAGGCGTTGGTTACACCGGGAAAGTCGACGGTACGGTCCAGCTCGGCGATCAGCTTGTCGACGGTCATGCCCGCCCGCCATTCGGACTCGGGCTTGAGCTGAATCAGGGTCTCGATCATGGTCAATGGGGCCGGGTCGGTGGCGGTATCGGCCCGCCCGATCTTGCCGAAGACCCGCTCCACCTCGGGCAGGGTGGCGATCAGCCGGTCGGTCTGCTGCAGAAGCTCCCGGGCCTTGCCGACAGAGAGCCCCGGCAGCGTCGTGGGCATGTACATGAGGTCGCCCTCGTAGAGCTCGGGCATGAACTCCGAGCCCAGGCCGGAGCCCCAGTCCTCCAGCACCGGTATGCCGCGGGTTGCGTCCCGCCAACGTTTCGACAGATCGGCTTGCCAACCCTCGATAACAACAAGGGCACGCTGGTGAGGCCCCTCGGATTGCACCATCCCAACCGCATGGACCGGCCACTTGAGCGGCTCCAGAATGCCGCCGATGCCGTAAATCGGGACAAGGGTGCTGAGCAGAATCAAAAGGGACAGGATTATGGTGACCCGAGGCGCCGCCAGCACGGCCTTGAGCAGCGGACGGTAGCCCCAGATCAGGACCCGGTTCAGGGGATTGGTCTCCTCCCGCGGGATGCGGCCGCGGATGAAGTAGCCCATGAGCACCGGCACCAGGGTCACGGCCAGACCCGCCGCCGCGGCCATGGCGTAAGTCTTGGTGTAGGCCAGGGGAGCGAACAGCCGTCCCTCCTGGGCCTCCAGGGTGAACACGGGCAGGAAGCTCAGGGTGATGATGAGAAGGGAGAAGAACAAGGCCGGACCCACCTCGCTGGCCGCATGACTGATCACCGCCCAGTGCTCGCGCCCCTTTGGTTCATGTCCGTAGGCATGACGGTAGCGCTCCAGGTGCTTGTGCGCGTTCTCGATCATGACAATGGCCGCATCCACCATGGCCCCGATGGCGATGGCGATGCCCCCCAGAGACATGATGTTGGCGTTGATCCCCTGGTAGTACATGATGATGAAGGCCACTAGCACCCCCAGCGGCAGGGTGACGATGGCCACGAAGGCCGAGCGCAGGTGAAACAGGAAAATCAGGCACACCAGCGCCACGACGACGAACTCCTCGATCAGCTTCTCCTCTAGGTTGTCTACCGCGTTCAGGATCAGCTCGGAGCGGTCGTAGGTCTCGACAATTTCGACTCCCTCCGGCAGGCCATCTCTGAGCTCGTTGAGCTTGCGCTTGACCGCGGCTATGGTACTCAGCGCATTCTCCCCGTAGCGCATGACGATGATGCCGCCGGTGATCTCGCCGTCCCCGTCCAAATCCGCCACCACGCGCCGCATCTCGGGTCCGACCTGGACCGTCGCGAGGTCCCGCAGCAGGATGGGGGTCCCGCGCGGATCAAGGTCCACCGGAATGGCCTCGATATCCTCCAGGCCGCGGATATAACCGCGGGTGCGGATCATATACTCCGCCTCGGCCAGCTCTACCACGGAGCCACCCACCTCCCGGTTGGCGTTGCGTACGGCGGCGGTCAGCTTGGAGAGCGGTATCCCGAATGCGCGCAGCCTCGTAGGGCTCACGACGATTTGGTACTGGCGCACCATGCCGCCCACGGTCGCGACCTCGGCCACGCCCGGGACCGTTTGCAGCTCGAACTTGAGGAACCAGTCCTGCAGGCTGCGCAGTTGGGCCAGGTCGTGCGCACCGGTGCGGTCCACCAATGCGTAGCTGTACACCCAACCGACGCCCGTCGCATCCGGCCCCAGCCGCGGCTGAACGCCGGTGGGAAGGTCGGCGGCGGCCTGGTTCAGGTACTCCAGGACGCGGGAGCGGGCCCAGTAGAGATCGGTTCCGTCCTCGAAGAGGACGTAGACATAGGAATCCCCGAAGAAGGAGTAGCCGCGAACGGTCTTCGCCCCGGGCACCGCCAGCATGGTGGTGGTGATTGGATAGGTCACCTGCTCCTCCACCACCCGCGGCGATTGGCCCGGAAAGGTCGTGCGGATGATGACCTGCACATCCGAGAGGTCCGGGATGGCGTCCAATGGCGTCTGCTTGATGGAGACGATACCCCAGCCCGTCAGCAGGAGCGTGGCGAGCAAGACCAGGAAGCGGTTGCGGATGGACCAGCGGATTACTTGTTCCATGGCGTCAAATCTCCATCATGAGCGGGAAATGCAATGCGACGTCATTGGTGACATCCTCCTAATTTCCATGTTGCGCATGCGCATCGGATGTATCCCCCCCCGACGCGTTTCCCGCTTCGGACATACGCATAAAGCTCGCCTGCAGACTGGACTCGGAATCGATGAGGAACTGACCGGACACCACGACCTCATCGCCCTCGTTCAGACCCGACCGGATCTCCACTTCCCCCCCGCGCTGCATCCCGGTAACCACGTCCACCGGCTGGAAGCGGCCCTCGCCCAAGGCCGTGACCACACTCTCGCGCTCGCCGGTGACAATCAGCGCCTCGCTCGGGATCTTGAGCACACCCTCCCTGGGCCCGCCATAGATCACCACCTCGGCGAACATGTTCGGCTTGAGCAGCAGGTCCGGGTTTGGAAAGACCAGGCGCACACGCAGGGTGCGGGTCTTGGGATCCAGGTCCGGATAGACGTAATCCACCCTTCCCTCCCACTTCTCGCCCGGATAGGCCGGAACCTCGATCTCGGCGTTGAGTCCGGGCTTCAACCAGGCGATCTGGTGCTCGAAGACTTCCACCAAGACCCACACCTGGCTTAAGTCCGCGATGGTGAACATCTCGGTGCCCTTGCTGACGAACATGCCATCGCGGGCCATCATCTGGGTCACGACACCCTCGATGGGGGCGAGTATCGGGATCTGGTTCCGGGTCTCCCTGGAACGCCCGATGTCCCGAATGATCTCGTCCGGAACGTCCAGCAACCGCAAGAGATTTCTGGCCTTGTCCTTCTTGACCCCCGCGACGCCCCTCTGACGGGGCTCCAGGGCGAGGAGGAAGTCCACTTGGGCGGACAGAATTTCCGGCGCATAGAGCTGAGCCAGCTCCTGCCCCTTGCGCACCGGCTCGCCCTCGGCCCGCAGGCTCAGGCCCTCGATCCATCCCTCGGCCCGCGGATGGACATGGGCCAGGCGGGTCTCGTCGTACTCCACCCGACCCAGGGTGCGGACGTACTTCCACAAGGTTCCCCGCTCCACCCTGGCGGTACGCACCCCCATGTTCTGGACGACGGCGCCACTCAAGGCCACGGCCGGGTGCTTGCCCGCCTCCGGGTCCATCATTTTCTCCACCAGGTCCATCCCGCAGATGGGACAAGACCCCGGCTCGTCCTTGACGATCTGCGGGTGCATCGGGCAGACATACTTGGAATCCAGGTGCTTGGCTGCGTGCTCCATGGCGCTGTCGTCCAGGGCATCGGCGATGGGCTCGCTAGGCGTCGACGCCTCTTGCCCACAAGCGTTCAGTAACAAAAACGAGAGACATGCGGCGAGGGAGTATCCCCTCCCACGCGGACGGAAAACAGACATCTTCTTCTCCAGCACGCGCGCTAGTAACGGCTACGCGCGGCGATCCGGCGAATGGGAAACAGGCTTAACGCAACGACCGGACCGCAGGACCTATGAGGCCGTTTCGGTACCGGCGGGTTCAGGAGAGAAGGGAGATGGGTGGCCGGTATAACCGGTCGGGAACGAAATGGTAGAAGTGCTTGAAGTAGTTCGCCGCACTAACCGAAGGGTTATCGGCCAGCCCGGTTACAAACGTAGACGTCATCGAATGGCAGGGTCCGAAGAACAGTCCGAGAACGCATTTCTGGCAATCGAGCATCGATCCCGGGCTGTCCGATCCCCGAGGCGGGGATACCATGGAGTGGAAGGGACAAGCGCTGTCGGTTTGGTTATCTGCCTTGCCGCCATACTTACAGGCCATCGCTGAAGACGCGAAAAGCTGCGCCTGCACTGCGATTAAGCACAGCAGGATCAGTATCCTGGCCAGCGAACGATGCTCTCTCATGGTCTACAAGGTAGCGGCGGATCGGGCTTTAGGCAACCCGTACCGGATTATTCTCGCGAAGCAGGGCATGCCGCCCTGGCCTGAGTGTGTCATGCTGATACCATGCAAAACAGGAGGTAAAGTCATGCGAAGAACCCTCAACTACATCCTGGTGCTCGTGGGCGGAGCGGCCTTCCTGGTCATGGTGAAGCTCATGTACGACATGACCGGACACATGGCACGTATGACCGATCAGGTCAGCGTCATGTCTACGGACATGGGACGTATGAGCAGACAGATGGAAACACTGGTGGAGCAGGTCTCGGGTATCCAGACCAGCGTCCAACACATGGCCTCGTTGGCGGAGGACGTACACGGAATCCGCGAGAACGTGGATACCATGACCGGCGTCCTCCACCGCGGTGGGGAGCAGATCGAGCGGATGAACCCCATGGAAATGATGCAGCAGATGATGGCCCCGGGTCAGCGGCGCTGAGAGTCCGTGGTACAAGGCTGCAAGCTCAGCCGCAATCACCGCCGGCGGTGATCAGATCCCGGACGTCGGGCCGCTCCGACATCGCGCGCGCAGCCAACTCGTCGAGCACCGCATTGCAAGGCAAAACGGAATCGTCATTCAGCGCGGGATCTTGGCAATGCACGTCGATCAATCGGAGGCTCAGCTACCTCGAGCCCGTCAAACTTAACGACAGCAAAACGACGAGCCGAATAAATCGATACGTTGCGACTATAGGATCGCGCCGCGCTCGTCCAGGGCATACTTGGAGAGCCGCTTGGTGACGAAATCGAACGCTACGTCCACCGAATCGGTTCGGTGGACCAGGCTGGCATCCACGTCGTCGATCATTCCGTTGTCAATCAATGCGTCGAAGTCGACAACCTGATCCCAGTAGTGGGTGCCGAAAAGTACCAGATAGAAGTGCTTGCGGATTTTGCGCGTCTGCAGCAGCGTCAGGATCTCAAAAAGCTCGTCCAGGGTCCCGAACCCTCCGGGGAAGACGATGACGGCCTTCGCCAGGTAAGCGAACCAGAACTTGCGCATGAAGAAGTAGTGGAAGTTGAACGACAGGGCCCTTGTGACGTACCTGTTGTCGATCTCCTCCGTGGGAAGCGATATGGAAAGCCCCACGTTCATGCCCCGCGCCTCGGAGGCGCCGCGGTTCGCGGCCTCCATGATCCCTGGTCCGCCCCCGGTGCAGACCACGAAACGACGCTCGTCCTCGTCGAGCTGCTTCGACCACTCGGTAAGCCGCTTCGCCAGCTCCCGTGCGGACTCGTAGTAGCTTGACATCTCGAAGCGACGCTGCGCCTCACCCAAGTCGCCTCTACCGCTCTCGGCGGCCCTGAGCTCCCGCTCCGCCTGCTCCCGCGAAACGATACGGGCACTGCCCATGAATACGACGGTATCATCGACCCGATAGCGGTCGAACCTGTTTCTCGGCTCCAGATACTCGGACAGAATGCGCAGAGACCGCGCCCCTGCGCCCAACAGGAACTTCTCGTTCAGGTAGGCCTTCAAGGGTTGTCGTGGTCGCCGTTGCTCGTTGTTGTCGATTGGCATTTCGTGACCTCTCGGCGGCGAATTTGCCCCTGTCAGACTTGTATCGGGGCGTGCCAGCCATGAACGCATGGCCGTAGGATTAATTCTACTCCCGCAGGACTTGAGCTTTCCGCTTCGGAACGATCAACAACTGCGCCGGCGGCATCACGCCCCGGGGCACCTACCTGATGGCCGAGGAGAACTTCCACGGCTATTTCTTGGGAAACCTGAACGACCAACCGTTACGCGGCTCCGCCGATAGTAACGATAGCGCATCCAACACCGATGGCGACCTGACCGGAGAACACCCGGAAAAGACCAATTTTAAACGCTACGGGGTGCCGAGCGGGCGCTAGGTTCCACAATCGGTTCGACGTCAATGCCGAGCCCTTTGAAGCCAACCGCTTCGGCTGGATCGTCGAGGTAGGCCCGCTGGACCCGACGTCCACCCCGATCAAGCGCACCGCCCTTGGACGCTTCAAGCACGAGGGCGCCGAGTGCATAGTCAACGCAGACGGCCGTCTGGTGCTCTACTCGGGTGACGACCAGCGCTTCGAGTTTCTCTACAAATTCGTCTCCGCCGGCCGAGTCGATCTTGACCGCCGCGCCGCCAACCGAGACCTGCTGGACGAAGGGACCCTCTATGCCGCCAAGTTTCACGCCGACGGGACCCTCACCTAGATGCCTTTGCTGTTCGGCTGGAACGGGCTCACCGCGAAGAACGGCTTCCACAGTCAAGCCGACGTTCTCATCGAGACCCGGCATGCCGCCAGCGTGCTGGGCGCCACGCCGATGGACCGGCCCGAGGACGTGGAGCCCGACCCGGGTTCCGATCGTGTCTACGTCATGCTGACCAACAACTCCAAGCGCCAACCCGACCAGATCGACCCGGCGAACCCGCGTGCCACCAACCTCTGGGGTCATATCCTGGAGCTCACGCCCGCCAACGGAGATCACGGGGCCATCACCTTCGGCTGGGACATCCTGATAAAGGCGGGCAACCCGGGAGAGGAAGGTACCGGGACAATTTGGAATCCGGCCACCAGCGAGAACGGCTGGTTCTCCTGCCCGGACAACTGCGCCGTCGACCACCAGGGTCGGCTCTGGGTCACCACCGATCAGGGGGCGGCTTGGAAGAAGACATCCGGAACCGCAGACGGCGTCTGGGCACTGGAGACCGAGGGAGACGGCTGTGGTATCGGGAGGATGTTCTTCCGCGTACCCGTGGGCGCGGAGATGTGCGGCCCCCGCTTCACGCCGGACGACAAGACCCTGTTCGTCGCCGTCCAGCACCCCGCGACGGATGGCACCGAGGACTTCCCCGGCTTCGAGCGCGGCTCCACCTTCGCGGACCCCGCTACCCGCTGGCCCGACTTCGACCCGAAGATGCCGCCGCGCCCGTCAGTGGTGGTGATCACCAAGGACGACGGCGGAACCATCGGAACCTAGGAGCCTGTCCGGCATCCGCGTTTCCGCATTAGAGCAGCCGTAAGGCGGACCGGTTACCAGTAACGACAGTTGACCGCTTCGACGCTGAGCCAACCGCTCGACCCATGTAAATGACGAAGCGCTATCGAGCCTAAGCTAATGGTGAGCCCGCTACGCCACCCAATGCGCGCACCGGACGGCGCCTGGCTGCTATTGGATTGCGTACTTTTTCAGCCGGTACAGGAAGGTGTCGCGACTGATTCCCAACAAACGCGCCGCGTGGGTCCTGTTCCCGCCCGTTCGGCACAACGCTTGGCGGATCATGTCGGCCTCCAGCCGATCCATAACGATGCCTCCTTCAGGCAGAGTGAATTCGGAATCGGACGATGCCCCCGACGCGGACTGCAACCCGCGTATCTCGGCCGGCAGGTTCTCGGGGGTCACGCTGCGGCCGCCCAGAAGAATCACCATGCGTTCGGCAAAGTTGCGCAGCTCACGTAGGTTTCCCGGCCAGACGTAAGCTCGCAGAAGCCGCAGCGCAGCCACATCGAATCGGGGCAGGTCCAGGCCGTACGCCGCGCAGGCTTGCGCAAGAAAATACTGCAGCAGCTCCCGGATTTCTTCCGAGCGATCCCGCAAGGGCGGAAGAGTCAGCGGCACTATGTTCAGGCGGAAGAAAAGGTCCTGGCGAAACCGAACGGCCGCAACCTCCGCGGACAGATCACGGTTGGTAGCGGCCAGGATGCGCACGTCGACTCGAGCCGGCGTCACCTCGCCGATCGGCAGGTATTCCCCGGACTCCAGAAAGCGCAGCAGCTTGGCCTGGGTACCGGGCGGTAGCTCCGCGACCTCGTCGAGGAAAAGGGTCCCTCCCGCGGCGGTACGAACGTAGCCGGCATGGTCTGCGTCTGCCCCGGTGAAAGCGCCCTTGCGGTGGCCGAACAGCAGCGAGTCTGAGAGCTGTTCGGTCAACGACGCGCAGTTGACCGATAAGAAGGGTTTTTCTGCACGGGGACTTTCGGCATGGATCGCCTGGGCCAGGAGCCTCTTTCCCGTGCCGGTATCACCGCAAATCAGAGTCGTGACGTCGGTCGCGGCAACGATACGCGCGGCGTTGACGACTTCCAGGAAAGCCGGGGTCGAGCCCCGCATGGTGCGATCGAATGCGCTCATTGAAACCTCGTCGAGGCCGCGATCCTCGTGCCTCGCAGCAGCCAAGATGAAACTCGTAGAAACTACCACGAACAATCTCCGGATCAAAGAACGCCTTGTCCGAAGGCCAAGCCGAGAACGCCCATTCCGATAAGCGCCAACCCCGCTGCCCGCTGCAGGAGCGGGTTTCGGGTCAATCCCGCGAGCCAACCGGTGGCCGACCCCATCAGAGCGACGGCAGGGAGCGTGCCCAGTCCAAATACAAGCATGTAAAGCACGCCCTGCAGAGCGCTCTCGGCAGAGACTGTAAGAAGCAACGCGTAGTAGACCAGCCCACACGGAAGCCAGCCCCACACTACGCCGAACAGCAACGCGCGCGAGAGGCTTCGCACCGGCAGGAGCTTGCGTCCGACCGGCTCGATACGCCGCCACAACGGCTCGCCGAGGCGATCCATCTTCTTGAGCTGTGGTACCCAACCGGTGAGATACAGCCCTACCGCGATGATCACCACCGCCGAAAACACGCGGAAGAAATCGTGGGCGATCGGGACGAATTCCGCGCCCGACAGCGCCGAGCCGATCAGACCTCCGACGCCGCCGGCGACCCCGTAGCTTGCTATGCGACCAAGGTTGTAAGCGGCCAAGTACCGGGCAAGGCAGTGCGAGTTCCGGCGACAATCGAGCGGCAAGCTCAGGGCGAGTGCTCCGGCGATGCTGCCGCACATACCGACGCAATGCGTCGAGCTGAAAAGGCCGATCGCGAAAAGCAGCGGAACAGAAGGCTCCACAGGTATGCTTCCGACTCCTCAGTGCACGCGGTTTGTTACTGACAATAAGACCAAACCCTACCCCGTCGCCTCACCGGTCTAACTCAGCAGTTGAGGGGCAGACGTGGCTGCACCTTCGTTGGGATCGAAAAGTCAGTCAGTGCAACAAACTCCGGGGGCGCCCCGTCGAGACCCCCGCACCGCTTTCCGTAAAGCCCAATTCAGGAAGGACGCCCACCCGCGGGATATCCCGCAGGCAAATGGTTGAAATAACCCGTTTATGCTGGCTTTTTGCCACAAGACTCCTTCAACACCCTAATTTTCCGAGAGAAATGTGTTTGGCCCATCTATTGCTTTAACTCGACAGATCTCAACTAAGAAACAAGGACACTGCCAAGTGAAGCGCTCTACTTCCCATCGCCGACATTCAGCAACCCTCATTCTGGTCGGCGCTCTACTCGTTGCGACGCCGGCGTCGGCAACCAACTGGATCATGCTCCAGGGCACCGAGACTGACAAGACCCCCGAATACAAGCCGTTCGGCTTCGTCGGCGTCGAGTACCAGAAAACCGGTGGCGCCGACTTGGCGGCGGGTCCGTGGAAGGGGCAGCCGCTGATTCTGAACCAGATCGGTCCCGGGTTGGAGAGTTCGTCCGAGCTTCAGGTCTCTTATGCTCGAGTTGGGCTGAGGGGGCGCCTGCTCGACGGCAAGCTGAACTATTGGGTCTCGCCGCTGGCCGGTTACAACGGAATCTCCTACAACGGAAGCCCCAATGTGAAGTTCACGGACTTGAGCGCCACTTTCAATCTGATTGCCCACGCCCGTATCCGCATCGGCCAGTTCAAGTATCCAGGCTCCGAGGAGGGACTAGAACCGGTCGTCCTGCGAGACTTTGTCAATCCCACGAGCGTCAACAAGCAAATCGTCAACGAGCGATTCTTCGACAGCGACGGGACACCCAAGGACAACGACAACGTCTACGACGGACCCTTGAGCGGCTGGCGCGACACAGGCATCCAGATCTTCGACGCGTTCAAGACAGCGCAATGGGAGCACACCTATGCGCTCATGGCCGGCACCGGCACCGGCCTCGCCATCTACAACGGATTGGGCGTGGGCCGTCCGGACTGGCATCTTTACTGGAGCTCGGAGCTGGTGTTCGGTGGCAAGGGACCCCGCCGTGAAGGGCTGAAGCTGACCGGATGGTACCAGGACGGCAGGCGCGAGATCCGCACGGGCAAGGAGCAGACAGAGGAGACATTCGGCCGCAAGCGCTACGGCCTGGGAGCCACCTTCCGCCAAGGTCCGTGGCGCACCGCCGGCGAGTGGATCAAGGCAGACGGAATGATCTTCAACGGCACCGACGGCGCAGCCGTGCCCGGGGCTCTGAGCAACAACGGAAAGATGATCGCAAGCTACAACGTCCTGCCAGAAGACAAAGCGGACGGATGGTACCTGGACGGGGGCTATACCCTGTTCGACAAATGGGAGATTCGTGCACGCTACGACCGCCTCAATCGGGGAACGGACGAGAGGGACACGGAGCGCGGTTTCGAGACCTTCACCCTCGGTCTGACCTATCGGCACAACAAGCACTTTCGAGTTCTTGCCGACTACGAGCTCCGCGACGTTGATGCCCCCGGTCTGCCCGGAAGCGCTCCTCCGAGCCAAATACTGAGCGAGTTGGACGATAGGTTCGCGATACGGTTGTGGGCCAGGTTTTAGATCTCGCTACACAAGGCGAACACGCTGGCAATTCTCAATGCCGATCACCCCCGATTGATGCTATTTTTCCGACCCCTGCTCCGGCGCGGTGGAGTCTCCCGGCTTCCGCCCGCCTAGCGTACCTGGAAACGCCGGGATTTCCGTAGGTATCACTTCGGCACCGTCCGAAAGAGGCAATCGTACTTAGCTATGAGAGGAGAAAAAGTCGTGAGAGCTCTAAGACATTCGCTAGTTGTTCTACTCCTGCTTTCGTTTGTGGCAGCGGCCCCCGTCTCCGCGGACGAGCAGAAGACCATCTTCTACAATGTGACGACCGACGAGGCCTGGGCGGCGGGGATGGCGCTGGGACAGGCGAGCAAGGCCCTGGAGTCGGGCTACAAGGTCGTCATCTTCCTCAATGTCCGAGGCGTGTTCATCGCGTCCAAGTCCTTCGCGACAGACACGAACGGTTTAGTCGGAATGAGCCTGCAAGACATGTTGAAGGCCGCGATGGACAAGGGGGCCCAAGCGATCATTTGCCCCATGTGCATGGGCAAGGCGGGTATGACCATGGACGATGTGGTCGACGGAGTAGTCAAGGGCGGCCCGGATGTCACCATGAAGGCAATGACGGCGGACGACACGGTGGTCATCAGCTATTGATATCTCGGAATCGCCGGCGCCTTGACCCAATGCAAGGCGCCCGCTCCTGCGGGAGCGAAAGTCCTTGAGGAATTGCCGTCGTTGAACGCGATCCCAAGTTCGCGGCACAGCCGCAACACACCTGCCTGACAGCAAACCGTCTGCGGTATCGACGGAGGCCGATCCTGAACAAGCTTCTACCACTTGCCCTGGTGCTTCTGCTCGGCGCCTTGTTGGCCTGGATGCTGATGGGTTGGGACCCGGTCCCCGATCAGGCCGCGCCCCACCAGGCCCTGGACCTGGCGCAACCCCCTACGGGCGGCGACTTCACCCTGAGGTCCGAGGAAGGTCCCGTTTCGCTGGCGGACTTCCGCGGCAAAGTAGTCCTGGTCTACTTCGGCTACACTTGGTGTCCGGACATCTGCCCCCTGAACCTGGGCTACCTCAGGCTGGCCCTCGACAGCCTAACCCCGGAAGAACGGGAGCAGGTACAGGTGATATTCATCAGCGTGGACCCGGAGCGCGACACCCCGGAGCGTCTGCGCGAATATACCGCCTACTTCGCTCCGGATTTCCTGGGGCTGACCGGAACCCCCGAGCAGGTAGCGCAGACCGCGGCCCTCTACGGCGCGGCCTACCGCCGAGGAGAGGAAGGAGGCTCGGCGATGGGCTATTCCGTCGACCACTCCGCCTTTACCTATCTGCTCGACAGGTCCGGAGCGCTGCAGCAGGCGCTGGAGCACGCCACCCCTCCGGAGCGCATCGCCACTGCAATTCGTTCACAACTCACAGTAGGAGAATCCCCATGAGCATGACACTCAAACAACTCGCCGGCACCTGCGCCGCCCTGTGCCTTTCCACCGGCCTTTACGCGGGCAGTGCCGCCGATTCGGTTCAGGTCGAGGGAGCCTTCGCCCGCGCGGTACCACCGGGCCAGACCAATAGCGCCTCCTTCATGACCCTGACCAATCAGGGCGATGCCGACCACGCCCTGGCCGGCGCCGAGAGCGACGTCTCCGAAGTCGTGGAGCTGCACACCCACCTCATGGAAGAAGGCATGATGAAGATGCGCCGGGTGGAACAGATCGCCCTGCCCGCGGGCGAGACGGTGAAGCTGGAGCCCGGCGGACTGCACGTCATGCTAATCGGCTTGGAAAAACAGCTGACGCCGGGAGATGACGTGGAAATCACGTTGGTCTTCGAGGACGGCAGCCGCACGACGCTGAAGGCGCCGGTGAAAAAGGTCGAGTTGAAAATGGACCACCAGAAGCACCATTGACCCTTCTACTTGGTCGGAATCAGCTTTGCATTGCGTGTTCAGGTAGCCTTACCAGCAGCCGTTGCTTCGGCAACCTCTACAAGTCGTCCGGTCTTGCAGTCGTATATGTAGCCATATACAGGAATATAGCTCGGCACGAGGGGGTGGGTCTTGATACGCATGACATCCTCGACCACGCTGTCCGCGTTGTCCGGGATGGTCAACCAATTGATGTAACGGCCCTCGGGTGAGCCGGGTCCCTCGCCCGTGTCGTGCCAACCGCTGGCATCGACGGTGGCGGTCTCCAGGCTGCTGTTCAGCAAGCCGGCCATGATGTCGTTGGTGAAGGTCTCCATTGCGCAGTCGGTATCGTGGATCACGAACCACTCGCGGGTGCCGAGCAGCTTATGCGAGATCACCAGCGAGCGGATCGCGTCTTCGCTGGCGCGGCCTCCTGCGTTGCGTATGACGTGGGCATCCCCTTCGGCCAAGCCCGCATACTTGGCCGGGTCGAGACGGGCATCCATGCAGGTCAGAATGGCGAAGCGCCGTCCAGGCGGCATCTGGAGCTTGCCCTTGTCGCCGAAATCCGCGGCATAGCCATCGTTCGCCGATAGAACCTCTTGTACGATTTTGCTCATGAGTCTTCCTGTGGTTTCTCTGGTATCGATATCGCCGGGCTCACGTCTCGTCAGCGCCGCATCGGTACTAAACATAGACTGAAACGTCGCTTCCAGCGAGGTTCGGAGACCCGGGCGAAAGATGCGGGGCTCGATCGCCACCTTCTCCATGTCGGCCAAGTGGACCGCGCAGCGAATTTGTCGTCTGCGCCAGACGAAAGCGGGACGAGGACCCGCTCTTGCCAATCGCTTTTGTTGTGCACCCACCCCGCGTTTTGTGACCCGGTTCGCAATCCGCACGACTGGCTGGCGCCCGCGGCAGGTCGGTACCATGCCTGCCTCCGCAGGAAAGCAGGAATGCTCATATAATATTGTTTTTAAAGCTTTTTTATGTTCTGACCGGACCTTGGGTCGCTCGCGCCCCGATGCCTGCGAGCGGCGGGCCGGATGAGATCGTTGTCTCTCGCTGTCGAGCTCAGCGAAGCACAAACGCAGGCTCACAAGGGTTTTCAACCACATCCGCAGGTGCCCCTGTGCCCGTCGCATCGTCGAATCCCTTGAAGACAGAGGCACGGTCTTTGCTCTCATGCTCCTATATAACTAAATTCTATCGAGAAGCGAGGGACTCACCCCATGGATCACCCCAAAAGCGAAAGAAAGAAGCAAGGCGTCCCTCTTCCGAAGCTCATCGTCCGCGAAGCCGTCGCGCCTGCGTTTCGTTCCGTGGACGTCGCGATGTCGCGCCCGGTGACCCGGCCTTACTCCCGACGCCGCCGGATGAGGGGCCTGACGTTAGTGGAGCTGATGGTGACGCTGGCCGTGGGCGTCATCCTCCTCAGCGCCTCCGTCCCCGGTTTCAGCAGCCTCGTGATGAATAGCCAGCTGAGAAGCCAGATCAACGAGCTGGTCATGGCCCTCAATCTGGCGCGCCACGAGGCAGTTAAGCGCAACCGCACCGTCTCCGTCTGCCAGAGCAGCGACGGCGCGAGCTGCGGCGGGACCGACAAGCACTGGGAGCAAGGCTGGATCGTGTTCGTCAACAGCGACGCCGACAGTCCAGCGGTCGTGGATACCGGCGAGGAGGTGCTAAGAAGAGCCGCGCCAAGCGACTCGGGATACACACTGCGCACCGACGCGAGCTACGCCAATTTCGTCTCCTATCATCCCACCGGGCAGGCCCATGCGCCGGGACGCTTCGTCCTGTGCAAGGACTCTGACCGGGCGCTCTCCCGTGCCTTGTTCGTGAATACAACGGGCCACGCGTACCTGGGGCAGGACGGGAACCACAACGACATCCCGGAGGACGACGACGGCAACGATGTAACGACTTGCAACCCCTAGCCGTGTCGTCGACCCTGGCCGGCCAAACGGACAGATGCCATGGGGTTGCTAGGGCACGATGCTCATGACCGCTGGCTCGACCTCGCCGTCATCGGGCGCACCGGGACCCCTCGAAGGGCCGGACATCCCCCGCCACCCGGACCCCTTTCGGTCTCGGGGAAGGCCGGTCACTCGCCGATTTCGTCATCTCCACCCCGGTTTCGGGCGTACCTCTTGCTGAAGTCCTAGCACCAAGAGATTGCCCGACACCTATAAGCGAGGGGATAGGAACCGTTTTGAAGACCCGGTCACAGCGCCTTCCCGAGCAAGGCGTTATTTTGGAGAAAAGCAGCTTGTCAAAAGATACAGGCCCGGGTTACTGCTCGCCGTCCTCGCCCAACGCCTTGTTCGCTGACGGTGGCGCCACCCGGGACGAGAAACGATGACCAAAAAGAAGAATGGTGGGTTTACGCTGGTCGAGGTACTTATAAGCCTGGTGGTTCTTTCCCTCGGTCTGTTGGGCACCGCCGGTTTGTATCTGACAACGGTGCGGCACAGCCACAGCGCCTATCTACGCTCTCAGGCGGCTTTGAGCGCCTATTCCATCATCGACCGCATGCGCGCGAACCGGGCAGGCGCCATCTCCGGGAGCTACGACATCGCCTTGAGCTCGATTGGCGAGTTGAGCACTCCCGGCAACGGCATCGTCGAGATCGACCGCTACGACTGGTTCAGGGAGCTCGACGCCACCCTGCCCGGCGGCAAGGGCGCTATTGACTGTTCTGCCGGCGCAGTATGCTCCGTCACGGTGCAGTGGGACGATTCCCGCGCCGAGGGCGCAACCGCTCTCGAGCAACAGACGCTGGCGGCGCAATTATGAAGGCCCGCCTCATGCACCGACACCGCGCCGGAGCGCGAGGCTTCACCCTCGTGGAGCTCATGATCGCGCTGGTTCTGGGTCTCCTCGTGCTGGGCGCGGTCGTCTCCGTACTGGGGCTCAACCAGCAGAGCAATCGCGTCGTGGAGGCGATGTCCGCGTTGCAGGAAAACGGGCGCTACGCCATCGATAAGATGGTCGCGGAGCTCCGTCGGAGCGGATACTCGGGTTTTTTCGGCGACCTCGGCGTTGGAGCGGAGAATGTATTGAACAGTCCCACCAACCTCGTCTGGAGCATCTCCGATACGCTACGGGCCTACGATAACGTGTCGGCAGGCACCAATATCGGCGGCATCGCCGGCTTTGTGCCCGGAACCGACGTGCTGCTGATCACGGGCATGAGCGATAGCGTGCCGCTGGGTTCGAACCCGGACACCGACACCTTCACCGTCGAGGCCGGCGCCAACCTCTTTACCTCCGGGGATATCCTGCTGGTCGCCGGTTGCGACCAGGCCGCGCTGTTTCAGGCGACATCCGTGTCTAGCGTCGGGAGCGTCACCACGATTTTGCATGCGGCCGGCGGTGGGATGACCCCGGGAAACAGCGGCGGAACGGTGAATACTCGCTTCGGCGCCGACGCCGAAATAGGACGCCTCAACACCACCCTCTACTACATCAAGAACCGGGCCAACGGACGGCCGGCGCTGTATCAGGCGCGCCTCGCGGTCACAGGCGGCTCCACAGTGGCTTTACGGGAGGAGAAGCTGATCGACGAAGCCGAGGACCTGCAGCTCTCCTTCGGGGTGGACACCGATGCCGACCTGGATGCGGACGTCTACCGGAGCGCCTCCGCGGTGACCGGTTGGGGAGCGGTCCTGAGCGTGCGCATCGCCCTGTTGCTTGCGAGCCGAGAGGACAACCTGGCCGAGCAAGACAACTCCTTCAGCTTTGACGCCAGCGCCCACAACTTCAGCCGCGATACTACGCCCGCTGTCGATGCCGACCGGCGCCTGCGGCGCGTATTCACCGGCGTCGCAGCGTTGCGGAACCGTTCCTTCTGAGGAACGGTAAATCTCATGGCAAACGTACGACGGCCAGCTCCCCGCGAGCAGCGCGGCACGGCCCTGGTTATCGGGATGATCATGCTGGCGGTAGTGACCATGCTGAGCGTCGCCGCCATGAAATCCGCCGGCACCCAGGAGAAGATGGCCTTCAACCTGCAGGACCGGCAAAAGGCCCTGCAGGCCGCCGAATCGGCGACCCGTTACGCATGGTCGCTGCTTAGCGCGGAGACCTTCGATGTGGCCGATTTCATCGACAACGCCAGTCACACGGATTACGCACCACTCTACGACCTGCGAGCCAGCGGCACCGTCTCGGGCAACAAGTCGATGTCAGACTGGGCGAACAAACTGACCGCGGCCAGCTGGCCCTGGAGCGACGCGACCGAACGAGGGGAGATACCCAGCAACCAAAGCATAGCCGCCGGCAACCCCATGGCCCTCGCCAGCCGCCCGCAGTTCGCCATCGGTATGCATGCGCCGGTCCTGCGCAGGGGGAGCGAAGGCCGCAAGTGTATCCCCTTCAGTATCGTCGGCGCGGGGCGGGGCAGCAGTCCTGCCAGTCAGTCCCTCGTCAAGATCGCGGTTATCCCCAAGAGCGGGTGCTTCTTGGATCTGGTCAGGTGACGATCCTGACGATTACGTCTCTTTTCTTTCGGACATTGCCGTTATGAATATTGCGAAATTCCCGCTGCTTGCTCGCTGCGCGCTCGCTCTCCTATTGATAAGTGGGGCGGTCGCCGGCGGCGAAAATTGTACCAACGGAATCGACGACGATGGCGATCGGTTGATTGACGGCAATGACCCGAGCTGCACTTCCTGTTCGGCGCCGACCCTGAACTTCGAGAATCCCGTGCTGCAGAGCGGCACAGCCGGAGCAGAGGGCGCAAAGTACTTGTTCTCGAATGTGCTGCCCAATACGAACGCCATCCTGACCATCGTCAGTAAATCTCATTCCGACATCGATGTCGTCAGCATCGATGAGCCCAGTGTTACCAACGGCGGTTATGATGCGGCCTTTCAACCAATCATCGACTTCAACTGGCTCGACGGCACATACCAATCCCCGGGCGACAAATCCGTGACCCTCACTTTCAATTTCGTCGATGCCGCAACGGGCAATCCGGTATCGCTCCCGGAACTGAACATGACCGGGTTGGACATCGATGGGGCGGCTTATGTCAGCGAATTTCTGGCAGTAAGCGGCTACCAGAAACATGAGCTCCAATCCTCCACGGATCTGACCCTGAGCGGCGCGTTGAGGTCTGCCGGGCCGTACGCGTCTTACGACGGCGTACAGGAATCCATATTGGAGCTCATGATCTTGCTTGGGTACCAAAATGCCTCCTCCATCACGCTGGATTTGGGAGCGACTTACAGCGGGGGCGGGGGCCTCGACGATGCTGCGGAGAAGAGGTTGAGCTCCCTCTATTTCAAATGCTATGACTTCGATAATACCGTGACCGCGCCGGCCCCCCTTGCACAGGACTATGGCGACGCACCGGCGGGCTACGGGGACGCGAAGCACGGGGTGCCGCCGACGCCCTCGGTCTACCTCGGTACGATGGCACCGGACGCCGAGGGCCCGGCCCATCACTCGGTGGATGCAAGGGGCGACGATACGATCGGAGACCATGACGAGGATGCCTTTACGAGCCTGCCCGATCTTGCGACAAACGCCAACAGCTACGATCTGACGGTACCATGCGCCGGCACCGAGATCGTGGCGGGCTGGATCGACTTCGACCGGTCCGGGACCTTCACCAACGAGAGCCCCAACAGCGAACGAGCCAGCGCCGAGTGCAGCGGCGGCAACGCCACTTTGACCTGGGACGCCGCGAACGGCAACTTCCCGGGCAGCCTCACAGTCGGCGACACTTTCGCCCGTTTGCGCACCGCCTCTGACGGTATCTGCAAAGGCAAGGGGCTGTTCGGTACTGTCAAGCTGGACATCAGTGGCGGCGGCAGCATCGTAGACTCCTATACCGGCACCTACGACCGCTCGAGCCCCGGCGGTGCCGCCGAGATCGGGAGCAACGGCAACATCAAGCTGTCGGGCAGTGTGTCGGGTACCGTGCGAGCGAGCGGCACCGTGGACGGAGGCGATGTGGTCTCGGGCGATGTCTACGAAGGGGTTCCCGCCGAAAGCCTGCCTGCGGTCGCAGCCTGCAGCCCTTACAGCGACGGCGCGGGCATCAGCGCGACGGGCGGTTTGACCCATGACACGGTTACGGGGGATATCACAGTCTCGGGCGGCAACACCCTGACCTTGGCACCGGGGACCTACTGTTTCAACACATTTACCTTGTCCGGTGGCGGCATTCTCCGAATCACCGGGCCGACCGATATCTACCTCACGGACAAAGGCACCTTCAGCGGCGGCACTCTCGACAACACGACGCTCGACCCGGACAGTCTCAGGATCTTCTCCGCCAGCGAGCTGACGGTCTCAAGCGGCGGGACACGCGCGTACATGTCGATCTATGCGCCCGGCACCGACAAGCTGACCATCAGTGGAGGTGGTAGTTTTTACGGCTGTGCCGTGGGGGGAGACGTTACTCTGTCGGGTGATACCGGCTTCCATCAGGATTTGAGCCTGGATTCACGCGCCACGGTTCCGACCGGTTCCGCCCGCGACGGCGAGGTCGAGGACTACGGGCTCAGTGTCGCCGACGCCTGCACCGGCCTCTCCGGCGACGTCAGCGAGGCAGCCCCTGCCATTCCCCTGCAGGTCGGCTCGGGCGACAAGGTATTCGTCGCCTCGAGCACCCCCTCACCGGCGGCAGGGCATCTCAAGGCCTACAGCGTCAACGCCGACGGCTCGATCGCCGGCAGCGCCGCCTGGGATGCCGCCACCCTGATGGATGCCACCGAGCGCCAGAACGGGCTCTACTCCACCGACGCGGCGGGCAGCTTGAGCTTGTTCGATAGCCTGGACGACGCGGCCTTCGCCAGCGCCGGCACGCCGACGGTCGCGCAGATCAAGGCCTACACTATCGACCCGTCCTATAACGGAGGCACCTATCTGGCCGGCAGGAGCAATGGCTCGTTCCTGGGCACCATCGGGCGCGGCAACGACCTCGCCTTGATGACCCGGATGCTCAATATGCCGCTCTATCTCGAGGATTCGAGCTATCGCAGCTTCTACTCCGGAACCGTATCCAGCCGGACCGAGCTCGTGCTGGTGGGGAGCGACGACGGTTTCCTCTATGCCTTCGACCAAACCGACGGCGCGCTGAAATGGGCTTGGATGCCGCGCTCCCTGGCCGGGGACCTGCAACACTTCGATAGCTTCCAGAGCGGCCGCCTCCAGCGGGGCAAGCTGGAGGTCATCGACGCCAAGGACGGCGCGGGGGCCTATGCAACCTATGTCGTGGGGGCCTACAAGAACGGGCTCGGCCATTATGTGCTCAAGCTCGACGGAAACGGCGGGCTGGCGGACCTGGTCTGGGACGAGGATCGCAGCGCGAGCTTCGCAACCTCCCCCAACAACGGCGAGATGGGCTATTTTCGCGACGGTTCGGACCAGACCTATGCCGCCTACGTGCTCACGACTGACGCGGGTCTCTCCACCCTCGTCCTGCGCAATGTCGCGGAGGCCGGCGCCAAGACCGAGGTGGCGCTCGCCATCAACGCCACCTCGACGCCCTACATCATGCCCGACTTCGCCGACGCCGGCGGCCCGGCGGCAAAGACACTGTACCTCGGACTCGACAACGGCGCGATCCGCCGCACCGCCCTGCTTGATTCCGGAGCCCTGCGCAGCGCCGCCGCGCTGAAGACCGACCTGGAGGGGTTCGGTGTGGGGGACCTGGGGGCCGCGGAGGCAATCCGGTCTCTGGGAGCGGCCCCTTCCATGACGGACCACCAGTACTATCTGCGCGCCCAGTCCGACGAGCGCCTGACCCTGTTGCGGTACGATGCATCGACGGCGCAGTGGGACAAGCTGTGGACCAGCTATGTCACGGGCGCCGGCAGCTGGGATTCGGCGGGGGACTATACGGCCGACAACAGCGGCGCCCCCAGCGACAGCGACGGCGACGGCATTGCCACGGACGTGACAGCCAGCGGCATTCAAAGCGTTCCGGCGGGCGCGCGCCTCACGGATGGGGCGCGGATTGTCGCCGACAGCGTGATTCTCCCGGTGACAGTGCCGGTGACGGGGGCCTGCTATGACCGTGCGCTCTATTACCTCTACCGGTTGACCGACGGCCAGTTCCCGGACAATGCCTTTTATGGGACCGACGGCGTCGTCATCGTCGAGGACATAGTCCTCGGATTCGGAGAGGCGACGCGCGCGGATGTGAGCGATCTGCCAAGCCAGGAGAATCTGGTTGGATACGGCCACGCGGACCAGGCGCCGGACCAGAGCACGGGCGTCACCGCGGCCTTTCTCATCAACGAGTCAATCTCGACCGGAATACGGGGCTGGAAAGAGCTGAGGTGATAGAGGCGACAGGCGCCACGTCCGGGAGCCGATTCGGGGACGATCGAAATGCCCCGCTCCGGCGTACGCCATCTGCAACTGCGCGGCGCCCCCGTCAACGATAGATATTGCCGGACCCGCGATCGAGAGAGGTAACCATGAGCGCGCGCAGACAAAGGATCCGAGGTTTTTCGCTCGTGGAGTTGGGCGTTACCATGGCGATTATGGCGATCCTCGCGGTAATCGTTATACCCTCCTATAGCGAGCACATCCGAAAGACACGACGGACGGAGGCGATGAGCGCCCTCCTGGATCTGGCGAACCGCATGGAGCGTTACTACTCCGACCAAGGGACCTATACGGGGGCCACGGTCGCCGGCCTCCGCGGCGGCGACCAGTCCGAGAACGGACACTACACGCTGAGCGTTTCCGCGCTGGCAGCGGATTCGTACAGCCTGCAGGCGGCGCCGACGAGTACTTTCCAGAGCGGCGACAAGTGCGGCAATTACACCCTCACCTCCGCCGGCGAGCAAGGCGTATCCGGCAGCGGTATGACTGCTGCCGACTGCTGGTGAAAAAGGACGGTTCCAATTGCCGGCGCGGTTGGCGCATCCCTGCCATACGTCGGGATGAGTCCCCCGCCCGGAGCCGCCACTGCGGCGCAATCCGGTACGAGATTCTCAGGCAATCGCCTTAGCGCGTCGTTACCGGGAGATATCCTCGGTTCGGGTATTCGAGCTGCCGGCCCCCACCCACTCGTAGATCTCGATAGACGCCGGATCGCATTTGCTACACCCACCGCCGCAAGCGGTTCCGGAAGGCAGCTTGCGGACCCGGCCTTTGCGCTCGAGTATCGCGAGCATGGCGCGCAGGGCATCCGGTTCAGAGTCAAAGCGACGTGACAAGTCAAGCAGCGCCACACGCTTCTGCTCGGTGAGATAGGCAGTGAGCTCGGACAGAATCATCCGCTAGCCTCCCTCGACTCGACAAAAAGAAAAAAGGCACCGCGGCCGAGCCGCGGTGCCTGCCTTGGCCCTGCCGTCTGCGCCGGAATCAGGGCGCGGCTATCTCCTGCTCTGCCTCGGCGATCAGAACCGGTGCCGTCAAGTCCTCCGGCAAGTGACTGAACTTCTTGACCAGCCCCGGCCAGAGCAGATTATAGAAGAGCTCGCCACGGACCAGAACAACGCCCTGGGCGGGAATATCATAGGTGAGGGTGCGCTCCTCATGGGGCTTCAGGCGGGTGTCCTTACCGGGCTTGGTGGCGGTAGGAGGCGGAGCCGGCTTGCCTTCGTCGTCGGTCAGGGTCAGGACCAAGAACGCCTGGGGATCGGTCTCGGCCGGGTGGCCCTCGGCATTCTCCCACACGACCTCGCCATTGGCGTCATAGGCGGTTAGCTTCATGACGACGTTGCGAAAGGGCGCACCGGTCGGCATCGAGTGGGGTTGCTGGTTCTTGAGCAGCACACTGGCCTTGATCTGATCGCCGGCCGTCTCGGTGCTCAGGTCGAAGACCACCGAGCGCTTGAGCATGGCCTGGTCGTGGCCACCACCCATACCGTGATCGGCGATACCATCGGCGATCGGCATGTGGCAGGACAGGCAGTTCACGTCCGTCTTGGCCATGGTGTACTCGTTGCCGGTCTGGCACAGAGGTACGCCGTGGGGATTGTTGCGCTGGTCGTGGCAGCCCATGCAGGCGTCGTTGGTCTTCATCTGCGTGGGGTTGCCCTCCATGGGGAGCGCCGGGATGTCCTTACCCTGGAACTGAACGGACTCGCCCAGGTGCGGGTTGGGCTTCTGATCCTCGTCCCCGCCGGCACCGCCGAAAACATCGTCCGATGCGATGAGCTTCTGCAATCCGCGGTTGAAGCCCGAAGGTCCCTGGAGCTTGTCGGCGGCATCATAGGACTTGAGCCCGAGTTGCAGTTTGCCTTCCGGACCCTGGATGCCCTTGAAGTTGGTCAGGGTGTGGCAGGCGACGCAGTTCACACCCTCGCTGTAGGCGGGCTTGGCGTCGAGCTTGGTGGTCTTGTCTCGGGCCGCATTGGGGGCGTGGCATTGCAGGCATACGGGAAAGGTACCCGAGGCCTTGTGCTTGACATCCTCCTCTGTTGGCGAACCGGCCACCTTCTTGTAAAAGGTCAAATGTATGGGATCGTTAAGGGCCGAGCTCTGGGCGTGCATGGAGGCGCTCCATTGGCGGTAGACCTCTTGGTGGCAATTCTTGCAGACCTCCGACGGGACATGGTGCAGCGGCTCTTCGGCAAGGGCCGTGCCCGCCGCGCCAAAGATGGAAAATGCCGCGAACAGCGACAGGGGCAGCGCCCGTCCGACCTTGCTTCGAAACATCGTTAGTATCTCCTCGTGAGCGGATAGGGGTTGTGGTTCTGCTTTTCATCCGGCAATGCTTGTCGCTCGGCGTTTTCCTGTCAATCAGAAAAATCATTTAGTATTTCGACAGTTAATGGATTACCGATTTATGACAATGCGTTGCACCCCTGCGGAGTCGGCTACATAATTTGCGCGTTTTCATGCGGCATGCGCCGTTGAGAGAGGTCGGATCAGGAGCTGCGCTTGCTCCGCAGAACCAAGTCCGCACCCTCAAAGCGAGCAGACCGCAAGTCGTAACCTCTGCCGAAGGAGCATTGATTATGTGCAGCATCTTTGCGGGCCTGCGCCTGGCCTGCTGGCGCCTGGCGTCTGTGGCCATCCTTGCGCTTTGCTTCCTGCCCGCCCGGGCGGCAAAGGTCGAGCTGCCTCGCGACAGCTGGGGACACGAGGCGGGGCAGGATTGCGTGAGCTGTCACGCCAAGGCGTCGGCGGGGCTGACCCGGCAGTGGGAGCAGAGCGCACACGCGGACGCGGGCGTCAACTGTATGGACTGTCACCAAGCGGACGCGGCGGAATCGGACGCCATGGAGCATGAGGGCCAGGTCATCGCCACCGTCGTGTCTCCCAAGGACTGCGGGCGCTGCCACGAGCCTGAGCTCAAGGAGCAGCAGGGTTCGGTCCACGCCGAAGCCTACGCCATCATTAAGGACAGGGTACCGGCTCTGGCCCATAATCTGACGGGATCTGCCATGCAGGCGGCCGGCTGCGACCAGTGTCACGGCTCGGTGATCAAGGTGAAAGGGGACGGTACCCTGGATCCCGACACCTGGCCCAACTCGGGGATCGGCAGGATCAACCCGGACGGCTCCAAGGGGTCCTGCTCGTCCTGTCACGGCCGCCACCGTTTCTCCAAAGCCCAGGCACGCGAGCCCGAGGCCTGCGTGCGCTGTCATTCGGGGCCGGACTCGCCGGACAAGGAGGTCTTCGAGGCATCCAAGCACGGGATGCTCTACGCCTCCGAGCGGGACGACATGAACCTCGACGCCCCGGAGT
Source organism: uncultured Gammaproteobacteria bacterium (assembly GCA_942492625.1). Classification (GTDB taxonomy): domain Bacteria; phylum Pseudomonadota; class Gammaproteobacteria; order Chromatiales; family Chromatiaceae; genus Thiosymbion. The sequence goes on from CALOFM010000019.1 coordinate 57,857, forward strand.
GGATCGCGGGCAAGGACTATACCGCCGCGCCCACCTGCGTGACCTGTCACATGGGCGCGGCCGGCAAGCTGCCGACTACCCACGACGTGGGCCTGCGCAATGCCTGGAGCCTGAACACCCCGGTCTCTGAACGACAGTACCTCGTGGTGCTCCAAGACGGGAGCAAGCTGGAGCTGCCTGCGTCCGCGAAGGCGCCTAAGCGGGGCAGCGAAATCGAAAAGGCGGACGGCACCCTGGCCAAGGTCAAGACGGTCGCCACACCCGAGCGACGGCGCCAAGCGATGAGCCTGGTCTGCCTCGAGTGTCACAGCAAGACCTTCACCACGGGCTTCATGAAGCAATTCGACAACGTGGTCGATCTCTACAACGAGAAGTTCGCGGTTCCCGCCCGCAACATCATGGCGGAGCTCTACGAGCGAGAGCTGTTGACTCCGACCCCTTTCGACGAGCCCCTGGAGCTCACCTACTGGGAGCTATGGCATGACGAGGGCGCCCGGGCGCGGCACGGTGCCTCCATGGCGAGCCCCAACCATGCCTGGTGGGAGGGAATGTACCTGGTCGGGCGCAATTTCTACTCCCGTTTCCTGCCCCAGATCCGGGAGACGGCCGGTGAGCATGCCCAAGACATCATCGAGCGCCACGTGAGGAGCAAAGGATCAGCACCAATGGCTGCAGGACCCGAATCGTCCCAACCCCATCCTCGGCTTCGGTGTGGTGGAGGAAGCCGGCGATGGCTAGATTTCGGCTGCCCTCCTACATCACCCGCCACGTGCTTATTGCGTTGGTCATCGGCGGCCTTGCCGGGGTGGTCTTCATGGTCTTCCTGATCGAGTTCGACCACTTCACCAGCTCGAACGAATTCTGCACCGGTTGCCACTCCATGACCTACGCGGAGGAGAGCTACCGGCAGTCGATGCACTTCAACTCCAGCTCCGGCGTGCGTGCCTCTTGCGGTGACTGCCACGTCTCCGAAGGCGTGTTTGCCGCGACCTTGGATCACATCAAGGGCACCAAGGACCTGATAAAACAGCTCTTCGGTCCCGACTACGACGACCCGGTGGTCAACATGCTGCATCTGCCGGAGGCGGCGTTCCACGCCCGCCGATGGTTCAAGGACAACGACTCGGCCACCTGCATGCGTTGCCATGAGTTGGAGGCGATACAGGGCAAGCGGGCAAACACCGCGGCCATCCATGAGGAGGAGACCGACGGCAAGTCCTGTGTCGAGTGCCACTACAACTTGGTGCACCGTAAGGTCCCGGACGAGCAAACCTTCAAGCGCGACGCCTGGAACCGAATGGTGGAGGAGGAATTCGGGTTACCGGCGGGTGAGGCCGACCGGATATTGGCGAACGAATAGCCGCGGCATCTGCGCCGATGCATCGGACCGCACGAAGAATAAAGAAGTTAACTCGCGCTAAGACGTAGGCCCGCCAAGTATTCCTTTGCGCCTTGGCGGCTCTGCGCGAGATCATCTTCCGGGCAGGACACGAGAAGGCTCCCGGTGAGATCTCTGCACCGGATCAGTCTGATTAGTGCCAGCATTCCCTCAACCGTTCAGAGGTCCCCGGGGTCCAGCTTGCCAGGAGAGTCAGTGCCAGTACGAGCGCGGCAGCCAGAACCAACATCAGTGCCAGATAGGTCGCGGGAACGGCGACAAGCAGCGTCTCGACCAAAGTCTGCAGTACCAGACCGACCACTAACAAAAAGGCGGACAGAAGAACGGCGTTCCGCATGCGTTTACAGGTAAGCATTGCATTGCCCCAATTCATTTAGCATATAAGCGTATGCTAATTTATTTACCTGTCAGTTTCAAGGCGAGTCCAGTGAGGCCCCGCCCCGATGTGCCGGTTACAACACGGGTTTGGGCGTGTCCGCCGTTTCCACCGGAAGCACTGGATACTCAACCCTCGGCTGCTCGCCGGTCAGACTTTGCAGGAATAGGGAGATGAGGCCCGACTCTTCCTCCGTCAGCTTGGTACCCAGCTGTGCTATGCCCATGATGGACACCGCCTGCGTGAGGTCCCACACCTGGCCGGAGTGGAAATAGGGTGCGGTCAGCGCGATGTTGCGCAAGGGCGCGGCGCGGAACACATACTCGTCGGTGGCGGTCTTGGTGATGGCAAAGCGTCCCTTGTCCTCCGGCGGCAAAACGTCAGCACCGGGCTTCTTGACCAGCCCGAAGGGGTAGTATTCCTGACCGCCGAAGTTCACTCCCGTGTGGCATGCGGTGCAGCCCTTTGACACGAAAAGGTCCAGACCGGACTTCTGATCGGCCGAGAGCGCCGCATCGTTACCCTCCAACCACTGGTCGAAAGGTGAAGCGGGCGTCACCAAGGTAACCTCGAATGCCTCGATCGCCTTGGCCATGTTGTCGAAGGTCACCGGATCCGACTCACCCGGAAACGCATTGCCGAAGCGCTCCAAGTACTCGGGCATACTGTTGAGGGTCACGACCACCGCTTCGGGCTTGTTGGCCATCTCCACACCGGCCTGGACAGGGCCTTTGGCCTGGGTCTTGAGGTCCTCTGCCCGACCGTCCCAGAACTGGGCCTTGTTGAAAACCGCATTGAACACCGTCGGCGAGTTGCGCGGCCCCTTCTGCCAGCCATGCCCTACGGAGGTAGGCAGGTTGTCGTCACCTCCGGTGCCCAGGTTGTGGCAGGTATTGCAGCTGATGACCCCGCTGGCGGACAGGCGCGGATCGAAGAACAGCATGTTCCCGAGCTCGATCTTCTCCCGCGTCAGGGGGTTGTCCGTCACCTCCTGCATACCGTAAGGGACAGGCTCCAGTCCCGCCCCCTTAACCTTCTCGCGCAGCTGATCATCGCCCGCGAACGCAGGCGTTGCCGCCAAGCCTAATGTCACTGCCAAAGTGATGAGTTTCTTGTTCATGATTGCCCTCTTCTCTCGCGTGTTGACGTCTGTTCCGAACTTCCGGAAATTAGCGCCGAAGAGGCTAGAGTCGACAGGCATGAAAAGCCATGATTTTTCGCAGCTCTCTGCCGATGCGCAGCCGCGGAATTGAGAGCCGAGTGTCAGCCGAGATCCTCCGCCAAGGATCCCCGTGCGGCCTCGTCGACGGTCACTGCAAACTGATAGTTTGGATGATTGATCCCGACCGCGAGATCGGCCCCGCCCTTCATTACCGCCACCATCTCGGGGGCTAACTCGAAGCGCAGGAAGTGCACCGAGGAGGTCTTGGTCTCGTCCTCGCGCTCCAGGTCCTCATCGGCGATGGCGAAGACCTTGTCATGCCCTTGCACCTGCACCCATACCTTGCCTTCGATCCCGATGAGCTTCGCCAGGGCCTGGCGTCGCTCCTCCACGTCCGGGTATTCGACCATGAAGGTCGCCTTCCAATTGCTGCCGTCCGGAATTAGCGGGTTGTAGGCCGCCAACTCGTCGGCGATTCCATCGGCCTCGAAGATGCGCTCTATACGCAGCATCTCCTGGACCTGATACTGCATCGTTAGCCGGTCTTCGAAATAGAGGGTCGCATTCGCACCGACATGTACCTTTCGGTTTTGTTTATGCGCCATGACCTTGGCGCGAAAATCGTTACGAATCCTGGAATACTCCTCGAGACTGTAGAGGTCTTCCGGCTTCAAGTGGCTCATCGTTCAACTCCAACCGTTTGAGGTTCAAAGCGATATATCAAAGCCCGTAGGCCATACGCAGCAGCGTGAGAGGATGCTCCGGCTTGCTGCCGTCCGCCAGGGCATGACCGATATGCTGGCCGGCCATGGGACAATCGCTTCCGTAGTGGTCCGCCTTAGCCTGCTTGACCTTGTTGACCACCGGACGCACGATCTTCATAGAGTACTCGTAGAACTCCTTCTTCACCGCATAGGTGCCGTCGTGGCCGGAGCAGCGCTCTACGATCTCCACCTTGGTATCGGGAATAAGCGAGAGCAGCTCGCGGGTCTTCTGGCCGATGTTCTGCACCCGCTGATGGCAGGCGGCGTGGTAGGCGACGGTGCCGAGTGACTGCTTGAACTCGGTGTTGAGCTTGCCGTGCTTGTGGCGCAGCATCAGGTATTCGAATGGGTCGAAGATATGTTCCTTGACCTTTTGTATGGCCGCATCGTCCGGGAACATGAGCGGGAGCTCCTGCTTGAACATCAGCACGCAAGAGGGGATGGGCGCGACTAGGTCCCATCCGTCGTCCACCAGCTTCTCCAGTATCGGAAGGTTGGCATCCTTCGCGGTCTGAACCGCCTCCAGGTCACCAAGCTCCAGCTTGGGCATGCCACAGCACTTCTCCTTACTTGGAATGGTGATGGGAATGCCGTTGTGCTCGAACACCTTCACCAGATCCATGCCGACGTCCGGCTCGTTCACATTGTTGTAACAGGTGGTGAACAAGGCGACTTTCCCGGTGGTCGGGCCTAAGGCCTCGCCCTCCGACTGGCGCCCGATCCTGCTCTTGAGCTGCTTGCGCAGGCTGTTGCTATGATACTCGGGGACCCGCGCGTCCGGGTGGACCCCCAGGACCAAGTCCAGCACCTTACGCCCGAGCCCGGACCTGTTGGTGGCATTCACGATGCCCGATATCACGGGTATGCCGGCAAGAGATCCGACCCCATCGGTATTGGAGAGGATCTTGTCCCGGCGCTTGGTCTTGCCCTGCTTGTACTTCAGCGCCTTGGCACGGAGCATCAGATGCGGGAAATCCAGGTTCCACTCGTGGGGCGGCACATAGGGACACTTGGTCATGAAGCACAGGTCGCACAGATAGCAGTGGTCGACGACCTGCCAATAATCCTCCTTGTCCACGCCGTCTACTTCCATGGTGTCAGACTCGTCCACCAGGTCGAACAAGGTGGGAAATGACTGACAAAGGCTCACGCATCGCCGGCATCCGTGGCAAATCTCGTACACCCGCTCAAGCTCCTTGAACAGGTCTTCCTCGTCGTAGAACTTGGGATCGGTCCAGTCGATCGCGTGCCTTGTGGGTGCTTGGAGGCTGCCTTCGCGGGTGCTCATGTCTGTGTTCCTGGATGCAAGAGGTTGGGAAACTTCTACAGAACGCCTCTCCCCGCCTTGAGACGCCGATCGGCCGGAAGGGAGAGGCGCCTGAAACCGGACCGGATCAGGCGTCCAGGTTATCCAGGGCCTTCTGGAAACGGTTGGCGTGGGAGCGCTCCGCCTTGGCCAAGGTCTCGAACCAGTCGGCGATCTCGTCGAAGCCCTCATCCCGGGCAGACTTGGCCATACCCGGGTACATGTCGGTGTACTCGTGGGTCTCGCCGGCGACGGAGGCCTTCAGGTTGTCGCCGGTGCCGCCGATGGGCAGACCGGTGGCGGGATCGCCCGAGGCCTCCAGGTACTCCAGGTGGCCGTGGGCGTGGCCGGTCTCACCCTCTGCGGTGGAGCGGAATACGGCTGCAACGTCGTTGTAGCCCTCCACGTCCGCCTTGGAGGCGAAGTAGAGATAACGGCGGTTGGCCTGGGACTCGCCTGCGAATGCGTCTTTGAGGTTCTGTTCGGTCGTGCTGCCTTTGAGATCCATGAAGGACCCTCCGATTTGCTTGAGTTTGTGCTGATGCGCGGGCCCTGCCCTGCGCTGCCCATACAAGGTATATCTGTTACCCAAGAGATGCTAATGGGTATTGCTTATCCGCCTCATAGTCCATGCCTATCGCACGCAGGCGCGCGACCTATTCCACCTTCGAAACAGGGGAACTACGTACACGCGTTCGCTCCGGTCCTGTAAACTTGTAACGTTATGACTGAACATCAAGATTTCGCAGCGCTCCTGGACGAGCTAGAGCGCGAGCAAAAAGGCTCGCCTCAGCGCGACCTGAATGTGGGCGACAAGGTCCGCGGCAGGATTATCTCCATAACCCGCGAGCACGCGTTCGTTTCGCTCGGCGCCAAGTCCGAGGGCGCCATGGACGTCGACGCGTTGACCGACGCCGACGGCAAGCTGACGGTCGCCCTGGGAGATTCGCTCGAGGCCATCGTCATCGAGAAGGACGAGCAAACCGGGACGCTCGTGCTCGGCAGCAAGGGCGGCAGCCACCTGCACGGCAGCGCCGAGATCGAGAACGCCTACGCCAACCGACTTCCGGTGGAAGGGCTGGTGACCGGCGTCACCAAGGGGGGCGTCGAGGTACAGATCGCCGGTCAGCGCGGATTCTGCCCCGCCTCGCAGCTCGACCTGCGCTACATCGAGGACATGGAATCCTTCGTCGGTCAGCACCTGAGCTTCCGCATCACACGTTACGAAGGCGGACGGCGGGCCAACTTGGTGGTGTCCCGCCGTGCGCTGCTCGAAGAGGAGCAGCAGGCGCTGGCCGAGCAGACAAGGGCCAGGTTGAAGGTCGGCGCAGTGCTTCCAGGCACCGTCACCTCGCTAAAGGACTACGGGGCATTCGTGGACCTGGGCGGCGTCGAGGGCATGGTGCACATCAGCGAGTTGGCGTTCGGGCACGTGAAGCACCCGCAGGAGGTGCTCGGCCCCGGGCAGCAAGTGGAGGTCTCGGTACTGCGCGTCGAGAAGACGGACGACCCCAAGCACCCGGAAAAAATCGCCCTGTCCATCCGGGCACTGTCCAAGGACCCTTGGCAGGACGCCGATCGGCGCTACGCGGTCGGTGCGCGGGTCAAGGGGACGGTCACCCGGCTCCAGTCGTTCGGCGCCTTCGTCGAGCTGGAGCCCGGCGTGGACGGGCTGGCCCACATCAGCGAGCTAGGCGCCGGACGCCGCATCAGCCACCCGCAGGAGGTGCTGAACACCGGTGACCAGGTCGAGGCGACGGTTTTGAGCGTGGAAGAAGATAAGCGACGCATCGGGCTCTCACTCGACGCAAGCCGCCTGGCACAAGCGGAAGAGACCGCGCAGGCGAACGCCTACCGGAATCCTGAGGAGCCTGCCAAAGATCTGGGAACCTTCGGCGAGCTGCTGAAGGAAAGCATGGCAAAACGAAACAGGTAGCTGCAGCACCCCGCGGCAAGACCACAAGCCCACCGGGCGTTTGACAGACCCGCGGGCGGTTACAGCAAACAGGGTTAGGTACGAAGATGGTTATGATACGACTAGCGTTTTTTTTACTGATCGCGGCCATTGCGGCCGGTTGCTCTAGCAACCCTCCGCGAGAGGCTTCGCCGCAAGACCAGGCAGGCACGGTTGAGTCGTCCCCCGGACAAACGCAAGAGAGCTTTGTCTCCCTTCCGGATGAGGCGGCACAGGGCGCCGAAGAGATCTCCGCTCAGCCAGGCGACGACGCCGCGGCCCAATCGGGAACTGCCCCGAAAACCGATGGATTGACGCCAAAACAACAGTACCAGGCCCTGGCGACCCTCCCGGAAGCCGATTCCAGGGCACTAAAGTTTCACCTGAGCTCCCAGACATTCAACTACATGGAGAACGGCGAGGTGGTGGCGAGCGGTCCGATCGCCTCGGGCAAGGCAAGCTCCCCCACCCCGACGGGTAAGTTTCGCGTCCTGAGCAAGAACAAAGACAAGGAATCTTCCAAGTACGACAATGAGGTCGGTACGCCGGCCTGGATGCCGTACTCGCTGCAGTTCTACGGCAACTATTTCCTACACGAAGGCTATTTGCCCGGACAACCGGCTTCCCACGGCTGCATCCGCTTGGGTCACGATCATGCAAGGCTCCTGTTCGAGCGCATGAAGATCGGCGACCCGGTAGTAGTGAGCAAGTGAGGACCTGGCGTTCGAAATCGGGACCATCGCGGATGACGGGCGCCCAAAATCGGCATTGCTAGCATGTCGGGATTCGCGAAAAGACGGGATGCGCTGAAGGATTCTGAGAATCCAGGACCGCTTCTTACCTCTGAATATCGACGGCCTTCCTTCCCTTCTCCAGCATCATCGCTGGCTAAGTCGAAGAACGCACCGATGCCGACAAAGATCGGTCAAAATCCGTTGTCGTACCTCGCGCGCCAAGTGCGCCGTCGACATAAAAGCCGCCACACTTTTGCGCTGATACTACGTTGACGACAATAAGTCGTGATGTCACCACAGCCACCGCGGGCACGGCCAATTTCATGCCCGTAGATCCTCCTCGATATTTTGTCTTTTGGTGTGTGAGAACAGCCTGCACTTTCCGGCTCAATCTGCCAAAAACGCTATGTTGCGTTTCGAGTTCCGACCCATTTCTATCAGCTAGGTTGAGGTATTTCGAGCGCTCAGTCTCTGCAGACTTGTGAAAGTCGACAGCCTACCGAGGAACGCTGTGCGCTATTTGCTCCTAGCCGTAAGCGCATCACAGTATGCGCTTGGGAGCCGAAGATCATGCATAAGCCCTTGCTCCAATCCGTAACCTCCATATCCCATAGCCGTTTATTCGCGGTCATTTGCGGACGAAATACAGAGAAAAGCGTACGGCACTCACGACCCTGAAAAAGCACCCGTAAACCGCTTGACGAATTCATCGTAGCTCTCGTCCGGCAGATTGTTGATCCCCCCCGCCGCCTTGCGTCCGCCGCCCGTAGGAAACTGGCGACAAAGCTCGTCAGCGCCCTCTCCCCGGTTGATCGGTGCGCGAATACTGACGACGAATCCCTCTTCCGGCAGCCGGGTCAGGAGCGCATGAGCCCGCTGCGGTGCGGCTTGGGCCAACTCGTTTGCCAGGACGCCGCTGGCCCGGCGCGCCCAAGGCTCGCCAGGCAACAGGTAGAGTCCGTGGCGCTCGTCGGCAAGCTCCGGCCGCACGGCCCGGGCGCGCGCCATGTCGTCGCGGAAGCCTGCGCGAAGAGTGGCAAAGGCTTCATCCTCTCTGATGAAGTACAACGGGTCCGCGTATGGATTCAGGCGCCGGAAGAGCTCGTCCGGCGGGAAAAGCAGGTCTTCCAACTGCGCCCCGTAGCCGTTGTAGTTCAGACAGATCCCAAGCTCACGCAGGGATGCGAGCTGCCCCTCGTCGAGCTCCAGCGGCTCGGCGGCCCGCCGCGCTGCAGCATCGAAGTTGTCGCCGAAGGTTCCCACCAGGGCCCAGGCGCGGTGTCTTCCGCCGAGGAAATCGTCCACCAGCAGGCTGGTCCCCTTGTCCGGCAGGGTCTCGATGTGGACCGCGAGGCGCTCGTGGACCGGTATATCACCCGGGAAGTGATGGTCGAAGTAACGCACCGAAACGCCACGCTCCAACAGTCCCTGCAGGGCTGCCCGATTCTTGTCCAGGGAGACGTCGAGCACGGTCACCGCATCGCCAACGCGGGCCTCGACGCGCCGGAGTAAGCCGATGTCGCGCTTGACGCCGGTCACCAGCGTGGCGTCCCGCGGCTCTGCCAGGCGTAGCTGCTGCAGGGCGCAGAGACCGTCCGCGTCGCCGTTGAATACGTCGAAATAGGCCATGTTTCAATCAAACCCCGTGCGTTGTCGATTCAATCGGGGGCGGATTATGGAGGCTCCCTCGGCGAACCACCAGCACGACCCCGTTACGGCCGATTGCCCCCTGGTCATGGACTTAGTACACTTTCTGATTTTCGCAGGCAGAAAACGAATGGACGTGCCGAACTCGGAAATCATGGCCGAGGCACCCGCTTTTCCGCCTTCAGGCGATTGCCGGAGAAACACATACCAGTGTGCTTTGACAGAAATCGCCTTATCTCTCCACAACCAACAAGAGCTCGTCAGATACCACCATGGCCATTGAACGCACCCTGTCCATCGTCAAGCCCGACGCCGTCGGCAAGAACCACATCGGGGCCATCTACGACCGCTTCGAGCAGGCCGGCCTGCGCATCGTAGCGGCACGCATGATGCACCTGAGCCGCGAGCAAGCGGGCGCCTTTTACGCCGTGCACCAGGAGCGGCCCTTCTTCGGCGAGCTGGTGGACTTCATGACCTCGGGCCCGATCATGGTCCAGGTGCTCGAGGGCGAGGACGCCATCGCCAAGAACCGGGAGGTCATGGGCGCGACGGATCCGGCCAAGGCGGCGCCCGGCACCATCCGTGCGGATTTCGCCACCATCGTCGACGAGAACGCGGTCCACGGCTCCGACGGTCCCGACACCGCCGCCACCGAGATCGCCTTCTTCTTTCCGGAAGGCGTCTGCGAGCGCACCCGCTGAGCTGACTCGACGACCATGGAACACCTTGCGGCCAAGACCAACTTGCTCGACCTCGACCTGAAGGGATTCGAGGAGTTGGTCGTTGGTCTAGGCTTCAAGGCATTCCATGGCCGCAACCTATTTAAATGGATCCATAAGCATGGCGTGACCGACTTCGACGCCATGACCGACCTCGCCAAGGCCCTGCGCGCTCGGCTGCGCGAGGAGACCGAGATCTGCCCACCGCGGCTGATCCATGAGCTACCGTCGGCAGACGGTACCCGAAAATGGATCATGGAGCTGGCAGACGGTCAGCGCGTGGAGACCGTCTTCATCCCCGAGGCGCGCCGCACCACCGTATGCGTATCCTCCCAGGTAGGCTGCTCCTTGAGCTGTTCCTTCTGCGCCACGGCCCAACAGGGATTCAACCGCAATCTGTCCACCGGTGAGATCATCGGCCAGGTCTGGCAAGCGGCCCGCGCCCTCGGCGAGGCACCCAGCAATGTTGTGATGATGGGCATGGGGGAGCCGCTGGCGAACTTCGACGCGGTGGTAAAGGCGATGGCCATCATGCAGGACGACTTGGCCTACATGCTCTCCAAGTACCGCGTGACCCTGAGCACCTCGGGCATCGTCCCCAACATCTACCGCCTGCGCGAGGTCAGCAACGTCTCCCTCGCGGTCTCTCTGCACGCCCCGGACAACGAGCTGCGCGACCGGTTGGTACCCATCAACCGCAAGTATCCGCTCGAGGAGCTGATCCCTGCCTGCAAGGCGTTCATCCAAGGCGACAAGCGGCGCCGCATCACATGGGAGTACGTCATGATCGACGGGGTCAACGACAGCATCGCTCAGGCCAAGCGCCTGATGCGTTTACTGGAAGGCGTCCCGTCGAAACTCAACCTGATCCCCTTCAACCCCTTTCCGAACTCGGACTTCCGCACGTCTGGGCCGGAGCGGGTGGAGGCATTCCGTCAGCGAATCCTGCGCTCCGGCGTCGTCGCCATCACCCGCAAGACGCGCGGCGACGAGATCGCCGCCGCCTGCGGGCAACTCGTAGGCAGGGTCCAAGACCGCAGCCGGCGAGCCGCCCCACTGCAGGCCGATATCAAGGTAGCCACACTATGAGAAAGTTCCGGTCATCCCGGCTATTGCTCCTGATCTGCTCCATGGCACTGCTGTCGGCCTGCACGGGCAGCGGCGTGCGTGACGGCGACGCCACCGGTGACCTGGGGACCGAGGCAGAGGACAGCCCCGGGGATCTATACGTCAAGCTCGCACTCGAGTACCTCAAGGAGGGGCAGACGGAAATCGCCCTGCAAAAGGTCAACAAGGCGCTGAAAGAGGACCCGGACAACTCCGGTGCCCACAGCGTAATCGCTCTGATTTATGGGCGGTTGGGCCAGGACGAGCTGGCGGAGAAGCACTTCCGCAAGGCCATCAGCCTGAAGCCCAAAGACCCTTATGTCCTCAACGCGTACGCCACCTTCCTCTGCGATAAGCGCAAGTTCGCCGAGGCCGAGGCGCAGTACAAGAAGGCGCTTGCCAACCCGCTGTACCCATCCCCGTGGGTCGCCATGACCAACCTGGGGACCTGCGCCAAGCGCAACGGCAACAGCACCAAGGCCAGGACCTATTTCGACCAGGCACTGAATGCGAGTCCGAGCTTCGGACCCGCGCTTGCCGCCATGGCCGAGCTCGACTACAGCGGAGGGAGCTACAAGTCGGCGCGGACCTATCTGGACCGTTATTTTAAGGTAGCGCGACCCACGCCCCAGGTGCTTCTTCTGGCGGTACGCGTAGAGCGCAAGCTGGGGGCGTCCAAGCGGGCACGTACATACGCCCAGATGCTGCGCAAGACCTACCCGAACTCGCGCGAAACCCGTCAACTCTAACCAAGTGTCGACGCTCATGAGCGCTCACATCGCACCAGGTCCGGAAGAGAACGACACCCCGGAGATTACGGACAGCCCCGGCAGACGCCTGCGCGTGGCGCGTCAAACCCAGGGCCTGACGCTGGAAAGCATCGCTTCGGAGCTGCACCTGGGTGCGGCGATGATCGAGTCTCTCGAGCATGACGACTACGAAGCCCTGCCTGGAGAGGTATTCATCGTCGGCTACATACGCAAGTACGCGCGTGTGCTGGGACTGAACCCGGAGCCCTTGGTGGCCGCATACCACCAAGCCGTGCCGAAGGGGACGCGGACCTGGCTGCTCCCGCGCTCTGCACCGCGCGCACAGACCCGGGCCGGAAGCGGACATCCGATCATGCGCGTCGTCAGCATCGGGGTGTTGGTCCTGCTGGCGGCACTGACGTTTACCTGGTGGCGGAGCCAACCGCCCGGCGAAGAGCTGCCCCCCGGCGATACCGCCTCGGAGCGAGAAGCGCTCCCGCCGCAGATGCCCGAGCCCGATCCGAGCGGACCTGCACCCGGTATCGCCGGAGCCGAGGTGACTGGTGCACCTGCTGCACCACCAACGTCGCCAATGCCGCCGCAAGCACAGACACCGATTCAATCCGAGGAGACCGCGACCCGGCCCGTATATGCCGCGATGGAACAGCAGCCTCGGGAGACGGATACGGCCGGGAGCGGGGCCGCCACCCGGGAAACCGAAGCGGCGCAGGCCAGCGGCGCGGACGTTACCGCGGATGCTTCGCAGGCGGACGATGAAGCAGCGCCAACCGCGGAGGCCGGAGAGATTGTAATGACCTTCGAGGGCCCCTGCTGGGTGGACGTGCGTGACAGCGAGCGCAAGAACAAGCTCTTCGGCGAGATGAAGAAAGGCGACCGCCATGTCTTGGAAGGCAAGCCACCTTTCTCGGTCATCCTCGGCAACGCAGCCGCAGTCAAGATTACCGTTGGCGGCGCCGCGTTCGATCTGAGCACCATATCCCAAGGCAATGTGGCCCGCTTTATCCTGAATCCGAACGAATCGCCCTGACCATTGCACGGCACCGCCACCCTCCTGGACGAAAGGACCCAATGGCACAAAACATCAAAGCGATTCGGGGGATGCACGATATCCTCCCGGAACGGGTTTCCCTCTGGCAAACACTGGAAGACGGCGCCCGCCAGGTGTTGGACGCCTACGGTTACCGGGAGATCCGCACCCCCTTGGTCGAGATGACGGAGCTGTTCAAGCGCTCCATCGGCGAGGTGACCGACATCGTCGAGAAGGAGATGTACAGCTTCGCGGATCGCAACGGGGACAGCCTCAGCCTGCGCCCGGAAGGGACCGCCAGCTGCGTACGCGCCGCCATCGAGCACGGCCTGCTCGCCCAGCCCCAGCGCATCTGGTACCGGGGCCCCATGTTCCGGCACGAACGGCCACAGAAGGGCCGCTATCGCCAGTTTCATCAAGTCGGCGTCGAGGTCTTCGGGCTGGCCGGACCGGACATAGATCAGGAAGTCGTGCTTCTGACCAAGCGCCTGTGGCACAGGCTCGGGCTCGGCGGCCTGAGGCTGGAGGTCAACAGCCTGGGAGAAGGCGAAGAGCGTGCGGCTTACCGCCGCGACCTGGTGACCTATCTGGAGGCCAACCTGGACCGTCTGGACGAGGACAGCCGACGGCGTTTGCAGACCAACCCCTTGAGGGTGCTCGACTCCAAGACCCCGGACATGCAGGAGATCATCGCCGGCGCACCGCGCATCATCGATCACCTGGGGGACGAGTCACAGGAGCACTTCGAGCGTTTCTGCGCCGGTCTCGACGACGCCGGCATCGCCTACGACATCAATCCGCGTCTGGTGCGCGGGCTCGACTATTACAACCGGACCGTCTTCGAATGGATAGCCGATAACCTGGGCGCCCAGGGCACCGTGTGCGCCGGGGGGCGGTACGACGGACTGGTTGCCCAGTTGGGTGGACAGGCCACCCCGGCGGTCGGATTCGCCATGGGATTGGAGCGTCTCATCTCCCTGATGGAGGCCCGCTCGCCGGCTACGAGCTCGAGCCTGGACGCTTATCTGGTGGCCGTCGGAGACCGTCCGCGGGCCAAGGCCCTGTCCCTGGCGGAGAAGCTGCGCGATGCGGCACCGGGGCTGCATCTGGTGTGCCATTGCGGCGGCGGCAGCTTCAAGAGCCAGTTCAAGAAGGCTGACCGCAGCGGGGCCCGTTTCGCCCTGGTGCTGGGTGAAGGCGAGCTGGAGCGCGGCGTCGTCGGCGTCAAGCCCCTGCGCGAGGAAGGCGCGCAGCAAGAGGTCGCACTGGACCGATTGCCCGAGTTTTTCGCCGCAAAGCCCTGAGCTCGGCAAAGCAACAAGACGAAAGAAAGCAAACCTGTTGGAGAAAGCTGTGAGCACCTACGAAACCGACGAGGAAAAAGTCGAAGCGATAAAGAAGTGGTGGAAGGAAAACGGTGTCTCCGTCATCAGCGGAGTGGCCATCGGCCTCGGCGCAATCTTCGGCTGGCGCGCCTGGATCAACTACCAAGACTCGGTGGGGCAGCAGGCATCCGCCGCGTTCGAGCAGCTGCTGGCCAGCGTCGGCGGCGAGGACTCCCAGTCCGCGGTTGCTCAATCCCAGCTCATCGCCGAGGAATTCTCCTCCACCGCCTACGCGACCCTCGCCGCCCTGGTGCAGGCGCGGGTCGAGCTCAATGCCGGGAACCTTGCCGGTGCCCGTGGGGCGCTGGAGCAGGCCATTGCCATGTCCCCGGACCCCGGCCTTACCCGAATCGCCGCACTGCGCCTGACGCGCGTTCTGATCGCCGAAGGAAATCTCTCGACCGCCTCTGACCTGGCCGCAAAGTACGACGAAGGCGGCAGCTTTGCCGGCGCCTTTGCCGCAGCGCGCGGCGATATCGCATCGGCGGACGGCCGCCCGGAAGACGCGCGGGCCGCCTACGAGCAAGCGATCGCCGCCGGCGCCCCGAATCCCGAGGAGCTTCGATTGAAGCTCGAAAATCTACCCCCCGCCGGTTGAGGCCGGAGACTGACATGCCTAAGAGCTTCCCGGCTGCGATCTCCCTCCTGCTGCTGAGCGGTTGCAGCTACATCCCCTGGTTCGGCGGCGAAAAAGACCCGCGGCCGCCAACGGAGCTGCAGAAGCGCCAACCCGAGATCACAGTAACCAAGCTATGGTCCAACAAGGTCGGCGAGGGCGCCGATGAAAGGCGCCTCGACCTGGTTCCGGCGATACAGGGTGGGCGCCTGTATGTCGCGGACGCCGAAGGCGCCGTCTTCGCCATGAATGCCGCCACAGGTAAGGTCTTGTGGCAGCGAGAGACGGGCCTGCCCTTCAGCGGGGGACCGGAGGTCGACGGGAGATACATCGTTTTGGGCTCCGGCAACGGCGACCTCGTCGCCTTGAACATCCAAGACGGTACGCCGCTGTGGAATGCCCGCGTGGACAGCGAGATCCTCTCCGTGCCCCGTATCGCCGGGTCGTCGGTGGTGGTACACACCCTGCACGACAGCGTCTACTCCTTCGACCTGACCTCGGGCGATCAGCGGTGGAAGTACGTCTTTCCGGCTCCGATCCTCACGCTGCGTGGAAGCAGCTCTCCGGCCATCACAGGAGACAGCGCCATCGTTGGAATCTCCGGCGGCAAGCTGCTGAATCTGGAGCTGGAAACAGGCGTTCCCCTGTGGGAGACCACGGTAACCCCGCCCCACGGCCGCTCCGAGCTGGAGCGCATCGCCGACCTGGACGCCGACCCGGTCATCGTGGACGGCATCGTCTACGTCGCCACCTACAACGGCGACCTGGCCGCCGTCGACCTGAGCACCGGCTCTGTCCTATGGCGCCGTGAGCTCTCCGCACACGCCGGCATCACGGCGGAATCGGGCATGCTCTATGTAACCGACTCCGACGACGTGGTCTGGGCGGCAAGCCCTCAGGATGGAACGGGCACCTGGAAGCAGGAAGGGCTCAAGTACCGGCGTCTGACGGCACCTGCAGTGCTTGGCAATTTGGTCGTGGTCGGCGATCTGGACGGCTACCTCCACTGGTTGGACCGGCGTGACGGCCGCATCGTGGCCAGCGACAGAGTCGCCGGCGGCCCCATCACCGCACGCCCGCAAGTGTCGGGCGGCAAGCTCTACGTTTACGGCGATGACGGAACGGTTGCCGCCCTCTCCGCCGGCTCCCCGCCGTCGCGCCCGAGAGCACCGAAGCCGGCCCCGCAATCGCAGAGCAGCGAGGACAGATCCTCCCGCTGATCCCCCATGCTTCCGATCCTCACCCTGGTAGGCCGGCCCAACGTCGGCAAGTCGACCCTGTTCAACCGCATGACCAGGACCCGGGACGCCCTGGTTGCGGACTTCCCCGGGCTGACCCGGGATCGTCAGTACGGCATCGGCCTTCTCGGACCCGCGAGCTACATCCTGGTGGATACCGGAGGACTGAGCGGCAGTTCCGAGGGCGTGCAAGGACTGATGGAGCAGCAGGTCAGCCTCGCCATCGAAGAGGCCGATCACCTGCTCTTGTTGGTTGACGCCCACGACGGCTGTACCAGCGCCGACCTAGACATCGGCGAGCGCCTGCGGCGCACGGGAAAGCCCATCACCCTGGTGGTCAACAAGGCAGATCACACGGATCCCGCTCTGGCCACCGCGGAGTTCCACGCCCTGGGTCTCGGCGAGCCCTTTCCCATCTCCGCAACCCAGGGCCGCGGGGTCATGACGCTGATCGAGCGAGTGATCGGGAGCCTGCCCGGGGCCCCTGCGGATGCGCCCGGCATTCCGAGCGAGGGGGCTGGCGCCAAGATCGCGGTGGTCGGCCGGCCGAATGCGGGTAAGTCCACGCTGGTCAACCGCCTCCTCGGTGAGGAGCGGCAGGTGACCTGCGACAGTCCGGGCACCACGCGCGACAGCATCCACATCCCCTTCGAGCGCAACGGAAAGCCCTATACCCTGATCGACACGGCCGGCGTGCGCCGCCGCGCCAAGGTCCGGGAAGCAATAGAGAAGTTCAGCGTAATCAAGACACTCCAGGCGATTGCAGAATGCAACCTGGTCATCCTGGTCCTCGACGCTCGCCAAGGCATCGGCGAGCAGGACGCAACCCTAGCCTCCCACGTTCTGGAGAGCGGCCGCGCCCTGGTTATCGCAGTCAACAAGTGGGATGGTCTGCAGGGTGACGAACGGGCCAAGGTGCGCGACGCCTTTGCCCGCAAGCTGGGATTCCTGGACTTTGCTGCCGTGCACTACATCTCCGCCCTACACGGCAGCGGTATCGGACTGCTGCTGAAAGAAGCCGACCAGGCTTTGTGCAATGCCCTACGCAGTCTGAGCACGCCTGAGCTGACGCGCATCCTTGAGGCCACCGTTCAGGAGCACCAGCCTCCCCTGGTGCGCGGTCGCCGGATCAAGCTACGCTATGCGCACCAAGGCGGGCGCAACCCTCCCATCATCGTCATTCACGGGAATCAGACGGCGGAGGTCCCCGACACCTATCGCCGCTACTTGATCAACCGTTTCCGCCGTGCGCTGGATCTCGCGGGCACGCCGCTGCGTTTGGAATTTCGCACCGGGTCCAACCCCTTCCAGGGGCGGCGCAACAAGCTCACGCCAACGCAACAGCGCAAGCGCGCTCGCCTCAAGAAGTTCGTTCAGCGCAAACGCTAACTCTAGCGCGTATCGCTCGGCGACAATCTGGCCAGGTGGTATACAACCTCCGTCGCCAGCCGCACGGCATGCGAAAACGGCAGGCGCGACGCGATGCACGCTCTATTTAGAGACATTGCGCCCGTACCTCTCAAGTGCAGGGTTTCCCGACGCCCATCCGATCCCGCTGGCGTTTGAGGGTTTAAGTACGTACCCCGCCTCAACACGAACAGCGGGAAATATCCCATAATAGGAACAGGCAAAGTCGAAAACCGAATGAGGGCTTGAGATGAAATCGCTGATGCTCATTACGGGAAGCGGGCCCATGCTGGTCCTCTCTTCCCACGACACACCGGACGACGAAGTCTTCCTTGCCAAGCTCAAGGCTAAAGGTGTGAAGAAATTTCTGGCCTACGAGTTACCGTTAGACGAGGTTAAGACACTCTACGGCGGCCATTTCCAAACGGTGGTCAATGATCTGCATGAGTCGGACGACCTCAGGGTGCTCGATATGAATGGCCACCGGGTCTTCGAGCTGTTCCGGCTCGATGGCCTCGGCGAACCGTTTGTCCATGAGTCGGATAACCCGAAGGATTAAGGCGTACGTGAAGCGAAACATACGCGGCAATCCGTACCCACGAACCGAAACGCTTACTTCTTCAATTAGGAGAAAATCCGTGCTCCAACTCATGCAACCGACGACGGCCAACCTGGTGTTAGTCACCGCCAGCGGAACCGTAACGGCTGAAGATTATGAAAATGTCCTGATCCCGGCCATCGAAGAGACGCTGAAAACCCACAACAAGGTGCGCGTGTTGTTCCAACTCGATCCAAACACCGGTTTCACGGCGGGGGCCGTCTGGGACGACACCAAGTTCGGCCTGAGTCACTTCTTTGCGTTCGAAAAGTTCGCTTTAGTCTCGGACACGGACTGGATTAATAATACCATCAAGGTCATGGGTTTCATGATCCCCTGTCCGGTGAAGCTCTTCGCGCTAAACGAGTTGGGCGCGGCTAAGGAGTGGATCAGCGAGTAACAGGGGGTGGCGTCGTCGTCTCGGCAGGGGACGAGCTCTGCGGCACTCAGTATCGAGTTGCCCTAAGCCCGCTATGTCCAAAGCGGAATTGCAGACCTTCGAGGAGAGGGTCACGCAGATCACCCAACCGCCAGCAGTCGGCCGAAAGCAGACGTCGAAGGTGTTCTAGTCACGCCCGCGGAAAGACGCGCTTACGTTCAGACAGTGCTGCGCTCGCTCAAGCCGGACGGTCTCGTGATCGTGGCAACATTCGCCGAAAATGGTCCCACTAAATGCAGTGGACTTCCCGTTAAGCGCTATAGCGCAGACGAACTGCACTCGGAGTTCGGGGAATCAATTACTCTTCTGGGCCAGCAGATAGAGTCTCATAAGTCCCCCACCGGCAACGTGCAGCAGTTTCTGTACTGTCTTTGCCGTAAGGTTGCCTCGTAAAACCCATGGCTAGAAACCCCACAAGCGGAAATCACTGGGCCTTCTCTGGGTCGAGTTCGAACCTTCAGCGGTCGCGGGGCCTCGCGAGTAGCCTATCGACAGCGGTCGGCCAAGTCCGGACACTAGCCCAGAATCAACGACCGGCAACTCGGCCAGACAAAGTGGACTGCAGTATCCAGTCATTGACGGCGGTCATCTGAAAACCACAGGAAGTTGCAGGAACGCGTTTCATCGCCGTCCAGTTCACGGATCAAGCTGCCGCGAGTGCCGCCATCGAATCCGATAAGAACGTCGCTGTTAACGTGACCAAGCAAGCACACGTGCTTGGCCAAAACTCTCCACCAAGAGAGGAGGAAAAACCCTATGGAGCCGCGTCCCGGCCGACGGAAAGGACAGATTGCCATGTTGCTGGGAGCGAACGTGCTCGCCGGTATCGTTCCTGCCGAGGTCATCACCGACCAGGAAACGGAATCCAGGCTGCGGTCCTGGACGTGGAGCCACGATGGCGTCTCGATCCAACTCTTGCAGCTGCTGCCGGACCAGACGCGCGCCTTTTTTCTCGGACGTGGGTTCGGTAGAGAGGAAGCCGACCAGATCGGCCGCACCTGCGTGTTTCAGACCATCTTCCGCAACGATGGCGTTCGGCCCGTTGAGTATGATCTGCGTACTTGGTCCGTTCGTCACCGAACTGGGCGGCTGCGGTTACGCACCCGGGAGGTTTGGGATCCGGAATGGGCGACCCGCGGCGTCAATGAGGCGGCACGCACCGCTTTTCGGTGGGCGTTGTTGCCATCCGTTCAACGCTTCGAGCCCGGTGACTACAACTGGGGCATGACGAGCTTCGGCCTGTTGCCCGGAGAGAGGTTCGATCTCTTACTAATTGTCAGCATCGACGACGAACCGGTTGCCGCCGAGGTTCCGTCGGTGGTGTGCGTTGCCGACCGGTAATGCGAGTAGGCACCGTGCGATCACTGGTTCTAGTTGTTTTGCTGGTTGGCTTTGCGCTGCCCGCCCAAGCCCAGCGACCCGGTGCGGGGCTAGTGTTATTGAAAGACAGGGCCCAGGCGCCGGATTTCGAACTGACCGACATCGACGGTAACACCCATTGGCTATCCGACTACCGGGGCAAGGTGCTCATCATTAACTTCTGGGCGACCTGGTGCCCGCCCTGTCGAGATGAGATGCCCTCGATGGACAGAGCCTGGGAGGTGCTGAAAGAGGAAGATATCCAAATGCTCGCCGTGAACATAGGTGAAGACGCGGACACGATCTTTCAGTTCACGGCCAATTATCCGGTAGGGTTCCCCTTGGTGATGGACCGCGACTCGAAGGTTGTAGGAGAGTGGCCGGTTCGCGGGTTACCCACGACCTTCGTGGTCGAAACGGAGGGACGTTTGGCCTATCGCGCGATTGGCGGGCGAACCTGGGACGACTCCGAATTGCTTGCGCTGATCCGAGCCCTGAGGAAGTGAGCAACGCCACGCTGAAGCTTAGCGCAGCCGCGGCAATGTTTGGGAGTGCCGGTGACAGGATACGTAGCTTTCAACCGTGGATTGATCGGCGGCTTACCACCCGATTGGCATTTGCGGTGCAGCAATTTGCGGGCGACGGCGATCATAGCGGTTTTCGTTTCTGTCCCGCCCGAAGCGCACACCTAGCCAACAGGAAACATCTGTCTCGCAAAAAGCAACTTTGGGACGTCGGTCGCACCAATGGGTTTCGGTGAGTGTTATAAAGCGGTTCAAGAATCGGTGTAAGTCGAGAGTATCAACACTCGCCTGAGGGCGACATAGCATACGTCAACGACTCACGATTTCTTGACTATCGATAATAAATCGAAAGCAACACCCGGCGCCAAGTTGGTTTTCTTTCAAGATTGCGAGGGAATAAGAGATGTCGTTTACAGCACGGTCTATATTCGTACCGAGAGGGCACGTTTGCGAAAGAAACGACCGAAATAGTTACGGAGTACGCTTTATCCAGCCTCCGACGCCGATAAATGTTCCGTCGGAATCGTTTTCGGCTAAGACGACGTTAGTCTCCGGACCTAAGCGAAAGATAAACTCTCAGCAATCGGACGCATTGGAAGGCGCAAGAGGGATTGTCGTTGGGCCGGTCCTCGGTTCGATTTCTTGGGGGCTGCTAGGCTTTCTGGGATACGTGCTCTTATTCTGAGTTCGCGCCGGCTCACTAGAGCGTTTGTTTACCTCCGCCTCTTTTGCTTATGCGCCATAAGAATTGGAGTGGTCCGCCCACATTTCCCGGCGAGAGCCCGCACGAATGCGGTCGCTCATTCCAAACAAGCAGAAATCTCCGGAATCGCTCGGCGACAGGACTCCAGAACACTAACCACAGCAGATTTCACTGGTACGGCTATAAGCTGACATTCCGAGTGCCGTTCGTTACTCGGTGGTGTAAAATTCCGATGACACTCGATGGTGTGTCTGTGCGACGAGCAGATAACGGCGAGGAGCAGACATAAGGGGAGCCGTCCGTGGATTGTGACCCGCGCGCTGCACTTGGCCGCGGTCGGGAAATCGTCGTTGCGCAGCTCTAGGATTTCCGCCGCCTGTGACAACTTGCGGTGGGCGCGGAGCAAAGACCCTCCTGAATCATTCAGAAACCGTCGACGAAACCGGGGGAACTCCATCCAGTAACGGGTTACTGGCTGTCGGGAGGGGTATGCCCAACGGCTTCTATCGGGCATTGCCAGTTCTTGGGAATAGGCGCAAGCCATGGTCGTAGAAAGCGGGATCACAAGCAAAAGCTTCCAGACGGGCGAAGGAGGGGCGGAACATTACATCTCGGTAACGGCTCCCGGAAACCTCAACATCAAGGACCAAATCGTACTCGTACAGAAGCGCTACGCGGAAGCCATTAAAGCTCTTGGCCTGACCCCAGCGACAGCGATATTCAGGCGTGTGTATTTAAGCGATGTAATCAATCAGGCGGCGCTGGTCCGTGAAAGCGCACTCGTTGTCGAACCGGCCGCCAGTCCCGTGGCCGTCTCGATCGTGCAGCAGCCGCCATTGCCCAGCTCAAAGATCGCTCTCTTGGCATACCACGTCGAGGCGGTCGACATCAAAAAGCACCGCCTGTCGCCAAAGCATATGATTGTCGAGAAAAATGGCCTGCGCCATCTCTGGAGCACGAGGCTGTGCGCCGGGAACTATGGTGCGTCCGCCTCGGTGGAAACACAAACCTGGGAGATCTTCGGCGACCTTATCAACACGCTCTCCCACAAAGGAGCAAATCTTCGGGACCACTGTGTTCGGACATGGATCTACATCAAGGATGTCGATGTCTTTTATCAGGGCATGGTCGACAGCCGGGGCAGACTGTTCTCCCAGCACGGGATGACGAAAGACACTCACTATATTGCCAGCACAGGTATTGAGGGCGCATGTCCGCACCGGTTTGATCTTGTCTTGATGGATGCCTATTCCATCCTCGATCTGGCCCCGGAACAAGTATCGTATCTCGACGATTTCGACAAATTGTGCGCGACCAAGGACTACAATGTACATTTCGAGCGCGGCACGCGTATCGCCTATGCCGACAGGTCGCACCAGTTCATCTCGGGCACGGCAAGTATCGATAATACCGGGCAGGTGGTGCATCCCGGAGACGTTCTCAAGCAACTGGAACGCGCCTTAAGCAATGTCAAGGCACTGTTGCTATCAGGAGCGGCAGGCCTAGACGATATGATGCACCTGATCGTCTACCTGCGGGATCCGTCTGATGTAGGGCGTGTTGACGACTATCTTGCCAACCGCTTTCCTCTGTTACCGATCATCACGGTCCAAGGCGCGGTGTGTCGACCGGAGTGGCTTGTCGAAATCGAAGGCATCGCCATCAGCGCCAATGATGAGCCCGATCTTCCCTCATTCTGACCAACCGAAAACAAGGATTAGAACCATGACACATACCGATCCTCAATTTTCACTGCTGGACGAGAAAGCGATCGCCGCGGCGGACCTGCGCAATGATCCTTATGATTTTGCCTTCGTCGATCATGCCATCGATCTAAAGTACAAGGACGAGGTGCTCGCCGATGCGCCGGAGATCCCCCAGCGCGGAACCTACGCCGTGCCCTATATGAAATTTGGCCCCCGCTTTCAGGCCGCGATCGACGATCTTCAGAGCCCACGTTTCCAACGGCTTGTTGAACGAAAATTCGATATCGATCTCAGCCCCTATCCGACGACCGTCGTGATGATGGGTAACACAACCGGCAACTACAACGAGGGGTACGGCCATCCCGATTCGAAACACAAAATCATCACGGTGCTGCTGGGTTTCAGCCGCGACTGGCCCTATGACCGGGGCAAGTTGAGGATCATGCGCAGCGAGGATCGCGAGGACTATGAGTTTGAATTCCCGCCGGAGTTCGGAAAAATGCTCATGTTTCGCGTCTGCGATCATTCCTGGCACGGCTTCGTGCCGCAAAAAGGTGAGCGCAAGAGCCTGCAGTTCTGCTGGGTCGATTCCGAAAAATACGTCCGGGCCACATATTTGCGCCACCGGATCAGCGCAATCGCCAAATCTACCCCCGTCGTGCGCAAGATTCTCCAATACGCGCCCCGAAAGCTGACATGAAGATACACATTTTGCCCAACTTTGAGGTGAAACCGCGTCAGGTATAAAGATTCCTGGCACTTGGTGGAAACGCCCCTGTTTGGGCCGCTTGGGGCCCCATAGCGCGCTCCAACCGTTGGCCTCGCTCGGCCTCCCGCGGTTTTCTCCTTCACGGCTTATCAACCGCCTACCGCCGACACGGCCGACGTCGCATTTTTCGCTGAGTCGTCGGCTTCGGAACCGTCCTCGACCGCCGTCACACAGCGGTAGGCAGCTGATAACCCTAAACTGCTGCAGTGCAGCAACGCGAGCGTCCGCACCAAACCCACGACGGGTTGTTTAGATTTTCATCAACAAGACTTTTCTATCTTATTTCCGGTAGGGAGCTTTCTTGACAGAGAGGTCAAGCTCAATGATCTGCATCCTGCATGGCTATGGTTTAGAAGGCTCGGGGAGTAATTTGTGGACCCGTTCGGTTCTAGAAGCGCTCTGCCGGGGGGGCGAGAACGTCCATGTCGTCTGCCAAGATCCCCAACCAGAAAACTATCCCTTTATCTCCGAAGCTTTTCTCTGGCCACAGAAATCATACGTAGAAACCCTGTTTCACCGTAAAACCGACCTACCCGGAAAAGCGATCTTACATGTCCCGGATATTGGAGACGCTCTTCCGGTTTACGTGGGAGATCGCTATCCCGGATTCGGCAAAGTGGCTCCCATGACCGCGTTTTCCAACGATCTGATCAACATATACCTAGATCGTAACTTTAATGTCGTTTCCCGGATCGTCGCAAAGTACGGTATCAAATTCCTACATGCAAATCATACAGTTCTAATGTCAGTCGTCGCACAGAGAGTTTCAAAAAGACTAGGCATCACTTACGGCGTTATGCCACATGGATCGTGCTTGGAATATGCAGTAAAGAAAGACAAACGCTTTTTGGATTTTGGAAAAGAAGCACTTCAAAACGCTGAAGTCATCTTTGTAGAAAGCAAAGACATTAGGGAGAGACTCCAAACAATTTACCCCAACCTGGATGGGCTTGAGAAAAAAATGAAGAAGCTTACGATCGGCGTGGATACTTCAAAGTTTGTTCCAATTAACCGGCCAGATCGCCCCAATAACATTAAAAAATTGATAGAACAGACTCAGAAACTTAGAACTGGAAAAACTCTTTCACAGTCACGTTCTATCGCATCGGCTTTGTCGAGCGACCAAGATCTGGAATATTACAAGAATACCCTTCGTAGCCTTGGAGATTACTCAAGCAAGTTTCCCGACGCTGATTTCGGCGCTAAAATGGAAAAAATCAACTGGAAACAAGATGAGATTTTATTATTTGTTGGCAGGCTCATTGCCGCCAAAGGACCGCAGACGATTCTGGCAGCTCTACCGCTCATTCTGGAACAGAAACCCAATTTAAAAACGCTTTTCGTGGGTCATGGCCCGTTAAGAGAAGTACTGGAAGCATTTGTCGTCGCCCTTCGAAACGGGGACCGACGGTTTCTACAGAACATAGTCGACTGGGCAAGTCCTATGGAAAGCACAGACACCCAGCCATACTTCGGTGGCCTTCACCAATTTTACAAAGACCTTCAAAAAGAACAAAAGCTTGAACGCTATTTCAAGCTGAGCCAAGCAAAGCTCAAAGACGATAGCGTGATTTTTACCGGCTACCTCTCTCATCCGGAACTTTCTCTTCTGGTTCCATGCGTCGATGCCGCTTGTTTTCCTTCGATTGTCCCTGAATCCGGACCGATGGTTTTCCTCGAAGCCATGTCGAGTGGAGTGGTCCCCATGGGACCCTATATTGCGGGTATCCAAGCCAATATCGATCGCTCAGCTAAAGTCCTTTCACCGGATTTGATTTCCACCATGAAGCTTGATCCGAGACATCATAAGACCATCACCGATTTGATACAAAACGCCCCCAGAGCCTTGGCGCTCTCTCAAAAGGCACAGAACGAACTCCATCAATTTGCCAAGAAAGAGTTCGATTGGAAGAATGTTGCCGATAACCTTAGAAAAGCTGCCAACATCTAGACGCTATCCATTTGGTATCTTAAGTTTGTCGCAAGTTCCGACGCACCTTTCAACAACTACGCGGAAAACGAAACCACATTTAGGATCGGTGCATAGAAGTGCTCAATCCTCCGCATTCGTACCGACGACTGCCAGGTTAAGACTACCCCGAGCTAAACACGCATCCACTCGAGCTCCCGGCTCCACTTGGGCAGCGTCGGTGATGACCCGCCCTGTCGGCATCTCCAGTAGGATCGCGTAGCCTCGCGACAGGGTAGCGAGAGGGCTACGAGCCTCAAGCCCCTGAACGACACGAGTGAGGCGCTCGCCCCGAGAACTGAGTGACCGCTTTGCGGCCTCGGACAGCCGCCGATAGAGCGTTTCAGTGAGTAAGCGCTGGCGATCCAGCCCCCTACCGGGAGAGGCGCCTTTCATACGCAGTCCGAGCGGCTCGAAACGGCTGCGCCAATCCTCCAGGCTTCTAGCCAGAGCGGTCCCCACGCGCCGTTGCAGGTCGTCTACCCGCTGCTGCTGGCGTTGCAGACGCCCCAACGGATGCAGCAGACGCAGGTGCCGCTCCGCCGCCGCGAAACGCTGACGACCGGCGGACAAAACACGCATCTGCGCGTTGCTCAGCCGCTGCTCGGATGCAGACAAACGCTGCGCCAAGTGCTTGGCCGAGGGACTGACCAGCTCCGCGGCCGCGGAGGGGGTGGCTCCCCGCTTGTCCGCCGCATAATCGGCGATGCAAAGGTCGATCTCGTGGCCTATCCCGGTGACGATGGGGATGGCCGATCGGCGGATGGCGCGGGCGAGGCGCTCGTCGTTGAAGGCCTGCAGATCTTCCAGCGATCCGCCCCCGCGGGCGAGGATCAGAACGTCGCACTCCTTGCGCGCATTGGCGATATTCAGTGCCTGGACAAGCTCTTCGGCTGCGCCGTCCCCTTGCACCTGCGCAGGGTAAACAACCACGGGTAGCGCGGAAAAGCGCCTGTTAAGCACGCTGAGCAAGTCACGGATGGCAGCGCCCGTCGGCGAGGTGATCAATCCTACGAGGTTGGGTATCGCCGGCAACGGCCGTTTCTGTGCCTCGTCAAAGAGCCCCTCGGCCGCGAGCTTTTTCTTCAGCCGCTCGAACGCCATGCGCAAGGCTCCCTCCCCTGCCGGCTCCATATGCTCGACGATCAACTGAAAATCGCCGCGGCCCTCGTACAAACCAACACGCGCCCGGACCAACACCTGCTGGTGGTTGGCGGGCCTGAAGTTGAGCAGCAGGCGCTTGGACCGAAACATGGCGCAACGAACCTGAGCGACCGAATCCTTCAGAGAAAAGTAGATGTGTCCGGAGGCGGGCTGCGCCAGGTTGGAGACCTCCCCCTCAACCCACAACAGCGGGAAACTTCCCTCCAGCACCGCGCGCACCTCGCGGTTCAGACGCGAGACGCTGTAGATGTCTCTGGAGAAGTCGAGTGCTTTCGAGGCCGGGTCTTGCTTCATCGCTTGGGCAACAGGCAGTGGGCAGTAGTCAGTCGAGTTTACCCCCCAGGCTTCCAATCCTATAATTCGACGTTATCTTTTCTGAACGCCGACCCCCTTCGCGACCGGTACCACCATGCGCCTGATTCAGGAAGCCCTCACGTTCGACGACGTACTACTCGTTCCCGCCCACTCTCGGGTGCTGCCTAACGAAGTGGACCTCAGCACGCGCCTGACGCGCGCCATCGAGCTCAAGATTCCCCTGGTCTCAGCGGCCATGGACACGGTCACGGAAGCGCGGCTGGCCATCGCCCTGGCGCTGGAGGGTGGAATCGGAATCGTGCACAAGAATATGGGCGCCGAGCGCCAGGCGCGCGAGGTGCTGGCGGTTAAGAAGTACGAAAGCGGCATCATCCGCGATCCCATCACTGTCACCCCCGAGACCAGCATCGGTGAGGTCATGCAGATCACCCGTGCCCACAACATCTCCGGCGTTCCGGTGGTCACGAAGGACGGGCAGCTCGACGGCATCGTCACCGGACGGGATCTGCGCTTCGAAACCCGTATGGGCGCCCCCGTATCCTCGATCATGACACCCCGAGACCGGCTGGTGACAGTGCGCGAAGGCGCCAGCCGCGAAGAAGTGGTCGGTCTTCTGCACAAGCACCGGATCGAGAAACTGCTGGTGGTCAACGGAGGCTTCGCGCTGCGGGGCATGATCACGGTAAAGGACATCCAGAAGGCGAAGGATTTCCCCAAGGCATCGCGGGACGGCCACGAGCGTCTGCGGGTAGGTGCCGCGGTCGGGGTCGGCGCCGGGACGGACGAGCGAGTCGCGGCCCTGGTGGAAGCGGGTGTCGACGTGGTCGTGGTGGACACCGCCCACGGCCATTCCCAAGGCGTCCTCGACCGCATCGCCCGGGTCAAGCGGGAATACCCTGCCGTACAGGTCATCGGCGGCAACATCGCCACGGCCACGGCGGCCCGCGCCTTGGTAGAGGCGGGCGCGGACGCTGTCAAGGTCGGCATAGGACCCGGCTCCATCTGCACGACAAGGATCGTCGCGGGCGTCGGCGTTCCCCAGATCACGGCCGTCGCCAACGTCACCGACGCCCTCGCCGGTAGCGACGTTCCAGTCATCGCCGACGGGGGCCTGCGTTACTCGGGCGATGTCGCCAAGGTAATCGCGGCCGGTGCCCACAGCGTCATGATCGGCGGACTCTTTGCGGGTACAGACGAGTCTCCGGGCGAGGTCGAGATCTATCAGGGCCGCTCCTACAAGTCCTACCGCGGAATGGGCTCGCTCGGCGCCATGGGTGCCAAGGAGGGCTCCAGCGACCGCTACTTCCAGGAATCCACAGACAAGGAAAAGCTGGTCCCCGAAGGTATCGAGGGACGCGTGCCCTACAAGGGTAGCGTGCTTAACGTCATCCACCAGCTGATGGGGGGAGTTCGTTCCAGCATGGGCTACACGGGTTGCGGCGACATGAACGAGATGCGCACCAAACCGGAGTTCGTACGCGTAAGCGGGGCAGGAATGCGCGAGTCGCACGTGCACGACGTGCAGATCACCAAGGAAGCACCGAACTACCGGATAGAGACTTAAAACCCCAATGTCCATCCACGCCGACCGCATCCTGATCCTAGACTTCGGCTCCCAATACACCCAGCTCATCGCTCGGCGGGTACGAGAAGCGGGGGTTTACTGCGAGCTCCATCCCTGGGACATGGATGCCGCTCAGATCAGTGACTTCGGCGCCAAGGGCGTGATCCTCTCCGGCGGGCCGCAGTCGGTCCACGAGGATGAAACGCCACGGGCGGAGGACGCCGTCTTCGCACTCGGAGTCCCGGTGCTCGGTATCTGCTACGGCATGCAAACCATGGCCGCCCAGCTCGGCGGCGAGGTCGCCTCGGCGTCGCATAGAGAGTATGGCTACGCTCAGGTGCGCGCCCGCGGCCACTCCAGGCTGCTGCGGGACATCGAGGACCGCACCAGCCCCGAGGGATACGGACTGTTGGATGTCTGGATGAGCCACGGGGACCGGGTGGACGCCCTGCCCTCCGGCTTTCATCCCATCTGCACTACGGACAACGCGCCCCTGGCCGGCATGGCGGACGAGGAACGAGGCTTCTACGGTCTGCAGTTCCACCCGGAGGTCACCCATACGCGCCAGGGTCAGCGGATCATCGAGCGCTTCGTTCACGGCATCTGCGGCTGCGGCAATCTCTGGACCCCCGACCACATCATCGATGACTCTATCGCGCAGGTCCGCCGCCAGGTCGGCGGCGACGAAGTCCTGCTGGGCCTGTCCGGGGGCGTGGACTCCTCAGTGGTCGCCGCCCTGCTGCACCGGGCCATCGGTGACCGACTTATCTGCGTCTTCGTGGATAACGGCCTGCTGCGGCTCGGTGAGGGCGACCAGGTAATGAGCACTTTCGCACGCCACATGGGGGTCAAGGTGATCCGCGGGGACGCCGAGGAGCGCTTCCTGTCAAAGCTCGAGGGCGTGACCGACCCGGAGCAGAAGCGCAAGATCATCGGTAACACCTTTATTCATGTGTTTGAGGAAGAGTCCGAGAAACTGCCTAACGTCAAGTGGCTTGCCCAGGGGACTATTTATCCGGACGTGATCGAGTCCGCGGGGTCGAAGACCGGCAAGGCCAAAGTCATCAAGTCTCACCACAACGTAGGCGGACTGCCGGACTACATGAAGCTGGGCCTGGTCGAGCCCCTGCGGGAGCTGTTCAAGGACGAGGTGCGCAAGATCGGTGTCGAGCTCGGTCTGCCCTACGAGATGGTCTACCGCCACCCATTCCCCGGTCCTGGTCTCGGGGTGCGCATCCTGGGCGAAGTCCACAAGCCATTTGCGGACATCCTGCGCGGAGCGGACCACATCTTCATCGAGGAGCTTCAGAAGGCGGACCTGTACGACAAGGTGTCTCAGGCGTTCGCCGTCTTCCTGCCGGTCAAATCCGTCGGAGTGGTAGGCGACAATCGCCACTACGACCACGTGATCGCCCTGCGTGCGGTAGAGACCCTGGACTTCATGACAGCCCGCTGGGCACACCTGCCGTATGACTTCCTGGACCATGTCTGCCGACGCATCATCAACGAGGTCCGGGGCGTCTCCCGTGTCGTCTACGACATCACAGGCAAACCGCCCGGGACCATCGAGTGGGAGTGACGACGCGGTACGACTCTCCAGCTAAAGCCACCTCTTGAAAGTTTCTCGCGCAACGACGCCAAAACGTTAAGGAATCGACGACGTTCACCCGCAGGGTGAATCCGAAGTAGCTCCAGCTCATTGGTTTTTCTCTGCATCCCTGCGGTGTAATTGCTCTAATGAGGTTGACGTATCGGTAAGTGGCTGGGTTTGCCTATGAAAAGCCTACTAAGAGACGAAGACTGGTTGCGCCGCGCTCTGGTGCTGGCCGAGCGGGCGGCATCGGAGGGCGAGGTTCCCGTGGGTGCCCTTCTGGTCAGGGACAACGAAGTGGTTGGAGAGGGCTGGAACCGGTCTATCGGCGAGAACGACCCCAGCGCCCATGCCGAGATCATGGCCCTGCGCGATGCCGGCCGCCGCCTCCGCAACTACCGGCTTCCCGGAACCAGCCTCTACGTCACCCTGGAGCCCTGCCCCATGTGTGCCGGCGTAGTCGTTCACGCGCGGGTGGAACGCGTGGTATTCGGTGCCGCCGACCCCAAGGGTGGCTCCTGCGGCAGCGTCTTCGACCTGCTGCCCTCGGACGAGCGATTCAACCATCGGACCGAGTGCACAGGCGGCGTGCTAGAGGAGGAGTGCGGCGGGCTGCTGCGGGATTTTTTCCGGAAACGCAGATAACCCATCCCTGGTGCTACGCCCACGGGAAGCGGCTATAATCTCAAGCTTGCTGCACCCGAAACCACTGCAAAGGGCGTAGCGTCCCGGAGAGGTGCCGGAGTGGCCGAACGGGCTTGACTCGAAATCAAGTGAGGGCTTACGCCCTCCGTGGGTTCGAATCCCACCCTCTCCGCCAAATCAATTAAATTCACTCACTGATAGGGTTAGGGCAAGATCTTCGTACAAGACGACCTACCGGAGTAACATCTGGCGCGGTCCGTCGTCGAGATCGTAGATCAGCCGGACCAGAAGTACTTGGTTGCGGCCTGCCGGGAACCACGGCGAAGTCGCGGTATTTTTGGCCGGCACGGGCTACCACAGCGAAGCGAACGTCGAACACTGCCAACGCGCCGGCATCGAGCCGCTGATGCCGTCCAGTCGCGAACGGCATAAGCAGCCCTTTACCGAGCGCTTCGCGGACGATCCAGCCCCACCGAACAATCCCAACCCCGATTGCGGCGCCTAATCCAGACGGGCTACCAAGGCGATTCGCCATCCTGCTGCGCATAGAATTCCTGTACGAAGGCATCCAACGAGCCGGCGGACACCGCATTGCGAAGCCCCCGCATCAGGTCCTCGTAGTAATGCAGGTTATGAATCGTGTTGAGCCGCGAGCCGAGGATCTCGTTGCACTTGTCCAGGTGATGCAGATAGGCCCGGCTGTAGTTCGCGCAGGTGTAGCAATCACAATGGGGGTCGAGCGGACCCCGGTCGGACCTGTGTCTGGCGTTGCGGATCTTGAGCACGCCTGAGTGAGTGAAGAGATAACCGTTGCGGGCGTTGCGGGTCGGCATGACGCAGTCGAACATGTCGATGCCCCTGCGAACCGCTTCAACGATGTCCCGGGGTGTGCCGACGCCCATCACGTAATGGGGCCGGTCCAGGGGCAAGCGCCCGGCGAGGAAATCCAAGACCCGCAGCCGGTCATCCTCGGGCTCCCCGACGGAGAGGCCACCCACCGCGTAGCCGTCGAAGCCGATGTCAGTGAGCCCGGCCAAGGACGCCTCGCGCAGGTGCTCGTACACGCCCCCCTGGACGATGCCGAACAGGGCCGCCGGGTTGTCCCCGTGGGCCTCGCGGCTGCGGGCGGCCCAACGCAGGGAGAGCTCCATGGAGGCGCGCGTCCGCTCCTCGTCCGCCGGATAGGGTGTGCAGTCATCGAAAATCATGACCACGTCCGAGTCCAGCTCCCGCTGCGCCGCCATGGAAGCCTCCGGCGACAGGAAAACGGGACTGCCGTTCACAGGATTCTTGAAGTGCACACCCTCCTCGGTGATCTTGCGCAGATCCCCCAGGCTGAAGACCTGGAATCCCCCCGAGTCGGTCAGGATGGGGCCATCCCAGTGCATGAAGTCGTGCAACCCGCCGTGGCGAGCGATGATCTCGGTTCCGGGGCGCAGCATCAGGTGGAAGGTATTGCTCAGAATCATCTGCGTCCCGATTCCCCTCAGCTCCTCGGGGGTCATAGCCTTGACCGTGCCGTACGTGCCCACCGGCATGAAGGCGGGGGTCTCTACGGTCCCGCGCGCGAAGTCCAAGCGCGCGCGACGTGCCGCGCCTTCCTGCGCCAGGAGCTCAAAGCGCACGATTGAAACCCTCCAACCAGCGACCAAGCTCAGCGAGATCGGCAACCTCGGCGGCAGGCGGGTCCAGGTCATCGGGCCAGGCCTTTCCGCTCCGGTTGACCCACACGGCCTGCATGCCCAGTCGGCGGGCGGCCTCTACGTCCGTGTATGGATCATCTCCCAGGTGCAGGGCTTGCTCCGGGGAGGCCCGTCCCCACTGCAATGCGCCTAGAAACAGGGCCGGGTCCGGCTTCTGGGCACCGACGTCGGCCGCGGTCAGTGCGTGATGGAACAGACCACGCAAAGGCGTACGCTCCACGTCCGAGTTGCCGTTGGTCAAAGAAACCAGCCGGCGATCGGTCCCAAGCTGGCGCAATGCGGGGATCACGTCCGCATAGGGCTCGACCCGGTTGCGATGCTCCAAGAATAAGTCCATGGCAGTATCCGCCAGCGCAACGTCATAGCCGTGAGCAGAGAGCATTCCGCGTAACGACTCGCGACGCACCACGGTCAGGTCATAGGCAATCTGCGGCCTGGCCGCCATCAGATCATGTCGGTGGATACGCATGGCCTCCAGGCCGCAGGCGTCGGTCAGGCGCGGGGCGGACTGCTCCAGCCAGGCGTAGAGCACCGCCTCCGCCTGGCGGATCGTCGGGGCGCAGGGCCAGAGGGTGTCATCGAGGTCGACGGTCAGAAGCCGGTAAGGATTCGTCGCGCTCATCTTGCTATCCGTTCGCGGGCCCACATTGTGCACTCAGAGATGAACCAAACAGAACCGGAGAACCCGGAACATGCCCGTATTTCAAGAAAAGACCCAAATGCCAACGGCCCACAAGGCCCTGCCGGGCCGTGAAGACGCCATGGCCGTACCTAACCGGCACCACGTCAAGGGCACGCCCATCCAGCCGCCGTTTCCAACTGGTTACCAAAAGGCCATGTTCGGGCTAGGCTGCTTTTGGGGCGCCGAGCGGCGGTTCTGGAAACTCCCGGGCGTCTACTCCACCGCCGTCGGCTATGCGGCGGGACACACCCCAAACGCGACCTACGACGAGGTGTGCTCCGGTTTCACAGGGCACAACGAGGTGGTGCTGGTGGTTTTCGACCCTTCGATAATCTCGTATCAAGAGCTGCTGCGCCAGTTCTGGGAGGCCCATGATCCAACCCAGGGGATGCGCCAGGGCAACGACGTCGGAACCCAGTATCGATCGGGGATCTATTGCTTCGACGACGGCCAGCGATTGGCGGCGGAAGCAAGCCGCGGGCGGTACAACGGCGCCCTGCAGGCATCCGGCCGCGGCGCCGTCACCACGGAGATTCTGCCGGCACCCGATTTCTACTATGCAGAGGATTATCACCAGCAGTACCTCGCCAAGAATCCGGGCGGTTATTGTGGAATTGGGGGCTGTGGAATCCCCTTCCCTGCCTGACTCCGCGATTTTGAGATCCGCAGCACACAATTAAAACAAATGATTGAAATAATGCTTGACAGGAAGTTAGGTATTTAAGAAACTGTTGATGTACTGAAGCACTGCACAGTGATTCAGTGCACTCCTCCATCCTCCTTTGGTGGTAATCTTGAGCGCGACGTCCCCCGTCGCGCTTTTTTTTCTTTACGCCTTTGCGATTCCATCCTCCGAATCCAGGTTCATCCCAACGTCGAAAACGGCGCTCCCACTATCACCCCCTCCTGGTCAGATACATTGCATCACCATAGCTGAAGAACCGGTAGCGCCGCCGCACGGCATGGCGGTAGGCGGACATCATCTGCTCATATCCGGAAAAGGCCGACACAAGCATAAGCAGGGTCGACTCGGGTAGGTGGAAATTGGTGATCATCGCGTCCACTACCCGGAACCGGTAGCCAGGGCGGATGAAGAGTCGGGTGTTACCCCTGTAAGGCCGAAGCTCCCCGTCCTGCGCGGCCGTCTCCAAGCTGCGTACGCTGGTCGTGCCGACGGCGATCACCCGCCCACCAGCCTCCCGCGCTGCCTGGATATCACCGCAGGCAGACCCGTCCACCTCCAGCCACTCGGAGTGCATCAGGTGCTCTTCCAGGCGCTGGACACGGACCGGCTGGAAGGTCCCCGCCCCTACGTGGAGGGTGACTTGGGCGAACTCCACGCCCTGCTCCCGTAATCTCGCCAACATGGGCTCGTCGAAGTGCAGGCCCGCCGTGGGTGCGGCGACCGCCCCTTCCCGTT
This sequence comes from uncultured Gammaproteobacteria bacterium, assembly GCA_942492625.1. Lineage (GTDB taxonomy): Bacteria > Pseudomonadota > Gammaproteobacteria > Chromatiales > Chromatiaceae > Thiosymbion. The sequence continues at coordinate 92,619 of CALOFM010000019.1, forward strand.
GCCCGTAGACGGTCTGATAGCGCTCCAGGTCGCATGCCTCGTCGGGACGCCGAATGTAAGGCGGCAACGGAATATGCCCGTGGCGCTCCATCAAGGTACCAAAACCGGCGTCGAGGGACCCAAGGCGAAACAGGTCGCCGCCACGGCCACGAACCACCAGCCTCTCGCCTCCATCAAGCCAGATCTGTGAACCCGGCTTCGGTGACTTGCTCGCCTTCAGGTGGGCCAACGCCTCCCGATCGCTCGGTAGGCGCTCGATCAGGATCTCAACGCGTCCGCCGGTCTCCTTGTGCCCAAACAACCGTGCGCGCATCACCTTGGTGTCGTTGAACACCAGCAGGTCTCCCGGATTCAACAACTGCGGCAAATCGGAAAAGGCCAGATCGCGCATCTTCCCGGTCATCCCGTCCAGTCCCAACAAACGGCTGGACCCCCGCTCCGGCAAGGGCCGCTGGGCGATGAGCTCGTCGGGAAGGTCGAAACGGAAGTCGGAAAGCTGCATGGCGGAAAATCATAGCAGGCATCGGGCTAAACCTTGCCCCGCCGGCAGTTACGGCTATATCATTCCCCATCGCAAAGGACCGGGGCCGTTCAGCCAGTACACGCAGGCACCTCTTGTACCAGTGAAGGCTCGCCGCTGGCATCCCGACCCTTCCCGCTCCCTGCCGGGGTGGCGAAATTGGTATACGCAGTAGACTCAAAATCTACCGGTGGTAACACCATGTCGGTTCGAGTCCGACCCTCGGCACCATTTCTAAATCAGCCAATTTTAGAGATCCACTGCGACCCAAGGACCAGCAGAAAAAGCTCGATGACGCACTTGCCCCAAAAATCCCACCGCTAGGCGCAAGGCAAAATGAAATCTCATGGCTTTGCCGTCGAGCCCTTGTTTTTGCTCGCATCCGCGCCCGGTTCTGCGCAAGCGTCAACTCGCCTTTACCAATTCGGTGGTCTACACGTAGGATAATTCTGAAACTGAGTTTTCACGATTGAAGTTGCGTAGTCTTACGGCTAATTTTCAACTCCAGGCTCCTCAAAACAACCTGCAGACAAGCGTCCTTGAGTGACTGTGCGTCGCAACATGATGATCCGAAAACATATTCGCACCGACGGTGCTGGCTGAAGCACCATAGCAATTTCCGGTTGTCGCCGTCTCGGCGGTTTCTGGGATGCACAGTTATCGATGTGGGGGTCTTACACACCCGTCCCCTGCATCGGGTCTGCGCTAGGCGACTGCTCTGCGAAAAATAGACGTAGTTGCATGATCGCAAATCAAAAAATGTGGAATCGCGAGGGGCATATGAAAACATTTACCACAGCTTGGCACAGCTACTATGAACCATCGCCACCGCGAACGGAAAACGTCGCACTTGCCTTTCGACACTTATTTTGGCGCTCGATATCTGGGGAGATTTTTTAGCTGCAACGTCGGTCAAGAAGGTCTCTTCTTGAAGACAGGATCAATCCAGTGCCCTACTGACGGTTTCCTCGACCTGCGATTTCATGTCGACGGGCTGGGACATCGCTTACGTGGGATGGTGGTTCATCAGGCTCAAGGGCAAGGTGTGGGGATCCAGCTCGCTTACTGGCGGACGGGAGACCTCCCCGCGCACAGGGCGTACATGCAGTACATCATGCACAACCGCGTGAACCTGGCGGCGTAGCGACGTCGCCCCGTCGCTCCGCGTCTTCGCCGCTAAAACCGATTCGACTCTCGTGGAACTCTCGACAGTCCGCTTTTTTGGCCAACCGCTGCCGCAAGCCCCAGGTAACAACGGCTTGCCGAGCGCCGCAGGCAAAACCCACGACGGCCTTCCGCCCAGGCCCGGCGTATGCGCCGGGACCATCTCGACGGAGACCACCATGACCACTCCCCCGGACCGTCACGCACAAATCCGCCTCGTCCACGCTGACTTCATCCGCCAGGTCGTCGAAACCTGCCATGATCCGGAACGCAAACAGCACTTCGAGTCCCTGTTGCACTCCGCCGCCGAAAACGGATGGACCGCCCTCGTCGGCGCCGCGCGCAAAATCGCTTCAGGCGAGCGCGGGCAATCGGTCTTCGCCGGACTGGACGAGGAAGACCAAGTCATCGCAGAAGCTGTCCTCCTTGGTCTGCAGGATCCTTCGACCCTGCCCGACCCGCAGGTAAAACCGGACCCCTCTTTGGCCGCCCCCGGTCTCGCCCACATGATCAACGCCGCCGGAACCGGAAACGTCCAGGCCCTGATGCTCATCGGCAACATGGCCGAGCAGATGAGCACCGTCGGCGGAAGCATGGGCCGCCTCGCCGCCATCATCCGCCCGCTGATCAACGGCGAGCGCGATCCGAACCGGCTGTGCAAGGGCATGGACGCACAGGGGCAAACGCTGGTGCTGGACATCCTGAGCGAGTTGGGACGGCTGGAAGCACATTGACAGCGGCCTGGCCCGAAGGATACTAGCGGCATTACAAGGTGAGGACTCCGATCACCCAAAATGGCATTTTGCCGCTCTGCGGTTCAATTTCTCCATCTTGGACCACCCGCTCAAAGGAAAGAATCTCGCAGATTTCGGATTCAGCGACCAGAGCACGAATGGGAACGTTACGACAAGAACGACTGGTCCTGATCCGGGAGGTATCATGCGCTACCCTATTATCCTGCTTCTCCTCTCTCTCTTCGCTTCAGACCCGGCATTCGCGCGGGATATTGTAGGCCATGCCATCGTGCGCAGCGACGGCACGCTCTTGATCAAGGAGCAGGTCGTTCACCTGGACGGGATCTACCTTCCGCCCACCGATCGCCAATGTCGGGACTGGATTCGGCCGGTCCGTTGCGACTCTCGAGCGGTGCTGGCCCTCGATTTCAAGGTGAAGGGCTTCCTCCATTGTTTCCCCCAAACCGAGAACCAAGACCGCAGCCTGAACGCGGTCTGCTACGTCGACCGCACCAGCTTTAACCGCGGAGAGGATCTGGCCGCCTATTTGATCGAGCGCGGATGGGCGATCGCCCTGCCCCACGCCCCCTTCGAGTACCACGCCATCGAGAAGATCGCCCTGTCCCGCAAGCTCGGAGTTTGGGGATACCAGGCGGACTCGATCAGCAGACGTATTTACCGCAGAGACATAGACCCGCGGTAGATGGGGAGCGCTGCTGATTCAGGGCAGAAAGAGAAAACTACGAAGGAGAATCCACTGATTTTTCCTCGAACTCCAACGACAAGGAGTTGATGCAATAGCGCAGGCCCGTCGGATCGGGTCCGTCCTCGAAGACGTGTCCCAGGTGGGAGCCGCAGCGCTCGCAATGGACCTCCACGCGGCGCATACCAAGGGCCATGTCGACCTCGGAGCCTACTACGCCTTCTGCGGTCGGGATCCAAAAGCTGGGCCAGCCGCTACCGGAGTCGTATTTGTTCTCGGAGCTGAAGAGCTCTTCTCCGCAGCAGGCGCACAGATAAACCCCCTTTCCCTTATGGTCGTTGTACTTGCCGGTAAAGGCACGCTCGGTGCCCTTGAGGCGGCACACCTGGAACTGCTCGGGCGTAAGCTCCTCGCGCCATTCTGCGTCGGTCTTTTCGATTTTGTCGTTCATTGGCAGGACTCCTGGAGTTGCTCGTTTTTGGATGGGTACGCGGTCTCTCTTGTCAGCAAGTCGGTGCATGGGCGAAGCGGTTTTCCGCGGGTATCGCTGGCGGAAAGCCAGCGCCCCGCAAAGGCATCCCCTAATATTCGCATATTCTTGAGGAATTACCCGGGGTCTCATATACTTCATAGGTTTTTTCTGTTGATTACGAAATGCACCCTCCCCGCTGGACAATCAGATTCCCTCATGACCATCCGCGCTTTCAACCCGACAATTCGTACCCTTATGGGTCCCGGACCCGCCGATGTGCACCCACGTGTGCTCAACGCCCTCGCGCGCCCGACCATCGGTCATCTGGATCCCCAATTCGTATCCATGATGGACGAGCTCAAAGAGCTCCTGCGCTACGCCTTTCGCACCGAGAACAAGCTCACGCTTCCGATCTCGGCGCCGGGCTCGGCGGGCATGGAGACCTGCTTCGTCAACCTGGTGGAGCCGGGTGAGAAGGTGGTGGTCTGCATCAACGGCGTGTTCGGTGGGCGTATAAAGGAGAACGTGGAGCGCGCCGGCGGCACCGCGGTCGTCGTCGAGGACACCTGGGGCCGCGCGGTCGACCCGGCCAAGCTCGAGGATGCGCTCAAGGCCAACCCGGACGCATGCATTGTCTCCTTTGTCCATGCCGAGACCTCCACCGGCGCGCGCTCCGATGCCAAGACCCTGGTGGACATCGCCCACCGCCACGACTGCCTGGCCATCGTCGATGCGGTCACGTCCCTGGCCGGCTGCGAGCTGGAGGTGGACCATTGGGGAATCGACGCGGTCTACGCGGGAACCCAGAAGTGCCTGTCGTGCACGCCCGGTCTGTCGCCGGTGAGCTTCAACGAGCGCGCCCTGGAGAAGGTGCGGGGGCGCCGGACCAAGGTCAACAGCTGGTTCCTGGATCTGAACCTGATTCTCGGCTATTGGGGCGAGGGCGAGATCCGCACCTATCACCACACCGCGCCGATCAATGCCCTCTACGCGCTGCACGAGGCCCTGCTCATGCTCAAGGAAGAAGGCATCGAGAACGCCTGGGCACGTCACTATGAGAACCACCTCGCCCTGCGGGCCGGGCTGGAGTCCATGGGCCTGGAGCTGATCGTCCCCGACGACGAGCGCCTGCCCCAGCTCAACGCCGTGGCCATCCCGGGGGGAATCGACGACTTGGCTGTGCGCTCGCGGCTGCTCCAAGACTTCAACCTGGAGATCGGCGCCGGTCTCGGCGCCCTGGCGGGTAAGGTCTGGCGCATCGGGCTCATGGGCTACAGCAGCCGCGCGGAGAACATCATGCTGTGCATCGGTGCACTCGGCGCGGTGCTCAACGACCTAGGCATGCCCGTCGACACGGATGCGGCCCAGGACAGGGTCCGGACGGCCCTTGATCTGTAGCCCATCCACCCAAGCCGGTCTCTGAGAATGCTGGCTCGCAATCCGCGGGGTCCCACGACCCGCTTGGCCATGGTCGCCGCTGCGCTCGGTCTGTTCATGCTCGGCTACTATTGGGGAAATCATTACAAGTACGCTGACCCAACACCCCCCGCCATCGAGGGGGTCCTGGTCCATCCACCACCGCAACTGCCGGGATTCGAGCTGCGTGATGCCCTGGGCCAACCCTTTACCCGCGACAGCTTCACTGGACATTGGACCCTGCTGACCTTCGGCGAGCTGAGCCTCGCGCCCGGCCATCAGGCGATCAGGCGCATGATCGAGGTCTACAACCGCGTGGCGGTAGACCTGGATCTCCAAGGCATGGTTCAACTCGTATTGGTGGAGGAACATCAGGACCAAGCCCTGGCGCAGGACTTTCGCCGCTTGACCGGAGCGCTCAAGCTCTTGTCCGGAGATTCCAGCGAGCTGAAGCGGCTGCGTGCATCTCTGGGCGCATCGCCGGGAGCCGGAGAAAGCCCGGTCTTTGCCGCTTCCAATCAGGCCCCTTTTTATCTCATCGGACCCGAAGGACGGCTGCTCGCCCTGTTCCCGGACGCCCAACCCGCTGCATCAATCGCCTCCGACTTGACCAAAATCGCCCAGCACCCGCATTCGCTGTACCCGGACTATGACTGAAAATCCCCTGCACTGGCACCGACACCTTTTCGTGGGCACGCAGTACCTGTTGCCCCACCACCTTCTCTCGGCCCTCATGTTTCGGATCACGCGCATACGCTGGCGGCCGCTCAAGGACCTGGTCATTCGCAACGTCGTCCGCCACTACCGGGTGGACATGGAAGAGGCGCTGCAAAGCGATCCCGCCGCCTACGGGAGCTTCAACGAGTTTTTCACCCGCACCATGCGCCCGAGTGCCCGCCCCCTTGCCGAGCAAGAGGACGCGGTCGTCTGCCCGGCGGACGGAGCCCTGAGTCAGCTCGGCACCATCACCGACGGCCGCATCTTACAGGCGAAGGGACGCGATTACTCGCTCCTGGAGCTGCTCGGGGGACGCGCGGACTGGGCGGAGCGCCTCAACGGCGGCACTTTCGCCACCATCTATCTCTCCCCGCGGGACTACCACCGGGTACATATGCCCCTGGAAGGAAGCCTGCGTGAGATGATTCACGTCCCCGGCAGGCTGTTCAGCGTTAACCCGGTCACAACATCCCTGGTGCCGAGGTTGTTCGGCCGCAACGAGCGGATCCTGTGCATGTTCGAGGGCGAGGTCGGCCCCATGGCGGTGATCCTGGTGGGCGCCATCTTCGTCGGCAGTATGGAGACCGTTTGGACGGGCCAGGTCACACCAACCGGCGGAGACGATCCCTCCGATGTTTACGCAGGCGAGGCGGCGATCCGGCTCGCGAAAGGCGAGGAGATGGGACGGTTCAACATGGGTTCTACGGTCATCCTGGTGTTTCCACCGCAAGCCGTCGCCTGGGATCCGGCGTTGAAACCCGGAGACGACGTGCGCATGGGACAGAAAATCGGGCGAGTAATCAATCCAATCCCAGGTTGATTCGAATTTATCGAAACCTTGATACTGCCGGTCATTGGCTTCCGATGGGGAGGAGTCAGACTATTTCGGCACCGAGCCGGCGATTAGCGACGAGCTTGCTGATGCTGCTACCGACACATCCCATCCTGCGGATCCGAGAGCAGGATCTCGACGCCTGGATTCGATTGCGCGTCGCCGCTCGGCTCGGAATCAACTCGGCGCGCTTCCTGTTCTCCGTGCGCAGGGCTGAGATCAACGACCACCGGATCATGCTGGCTCGAACAACGTGCACAGCGCGCACGGCCGTTGGAAAGTCGGTCGCACTTCGGCTGATGGCCTTTCAGTAGAATCTGCTGCAAGCGAATTGCAGGCATTTTCGGGTCTGATTCGCTATCAGCGCGGTGAGATAAAGCAGTGGTTCATCAGATTCTCGCGAAGTAGCTTGCGGCGACTCAGCCAGTTTCGTGCGCGATTGCCAATGCTGCCAGCCAGGCTCCAAGAACCGGGGTCGTCTCCCCTTCCAGGGATCGGATACGCCCGAATCAGCGCAGTATTTGGCTCAAAACCAACCGCGTACGTTCCGAGCGAGGATTGCTGAAAAAGACCTTCGGCTCGGCCTCCTCTACGATCTCTCCGCTATCCATGAATATGATCCGATCCGCCACTGTGCGGGCGAATCCCATCTCAAGGGTGACCACGATCATGGTCATGCCCTCCTCTGCCAACTCGATCATTGCGTCCCGAATCTGCTTGGCCATGCCCGGGTCCAAGGCGGAAGAGGGCTCGCCCAGGGGTTGACTGGCGGCGAGATAAGCGGTGCAAGGCAGTCCGAACAGGATCGCCGTCGAGACGTTGGCCAATGGGATGGGCGCCCCTTCCTGAACCGGCATCTTGGTGCCAAAGTGGGCGCCGCAAGGTTCCCCACAAACCAGGAGAGGCGACAGTGACAGACATTACGACAATTGGAGTAGATCCGGATCTACGGATGCAATCTCTACCTTCTCACCATCATCGATTGAGGGCTTGGTAAAACGGGGGCGACCATCTGCGAGTGGAAGGTGCGGCCCGTTGCCTATTGCCGGCGCTTGGCCCAATGGGTGATCAGGATTAGAGCGAAGCTTGTCAGGGTGAGCGAAGCCAGGACCAGTACGGCGCGTGGCCGGGGCGCTGGAGACGGCAAATATAGCCTGCGGATATTCACGAAGGCCCAGTCCTCGATCGCCGGACTCTGGCGCGGCGACGGCAGCACCCGCAGCACGGCGAAGTCCGACAAAAAACCTGCATCAGCAACCGGATGTTGCGACAGATCTCGATATAGGCCGCTGCCATTCGCGCGACCAGCCAGTTGGAGGACAGCCGGGCCACACCGATGAAAAACCCCAGCCGGGTTGCAATCAGAATCGCGAGGACCGAGCTCAAAGCCCGCAACACCATCGACTACGTTGATCTTCGCGGCGCAAGTGGTGCGGATCGGGGGGAAATAATATTAGCCAAAAGGGTAATATGCGGGTAGCAAAGACGCCGGAATCATACAGAAAATGCGCCTAACTAATTCAAAATATTGGTGGGACGTGAAGGATTCGAACGTTAGACCAATGGATTAAGAGTTAATCAGTGAAACTGTATCTCTATGTTTATATTGCGAAATAGTACGCACAGACGCGCACTGGAGCGAACCGCAGAAATCCCTCGCGAACAGTAACGTAGCGCACGATAACGCACTCCGGCGAACATACAGGAAACTTCGTGATATACCTCTGCTGTACCCGACGGGTTGGAGGCGTTGTTTTCTCGGCTTGCGTTCATGACCGCCGAGTAGCGGAGAGCCGGTTTCCGCCGCTGCCGCTCTCCTATCGATTGCTCTCAGGTCGAGGGGGCACTAAACAATGCCCAATACGCTTCGCCTCTTGCTTAATCATCTCGAGAGTCGTTTGCACTCGCTGGCATTGCTGGCGTACGCTAGCATTTCAGTATTGACGAAACCGACCCGACGGGTGGGAGAGAATGGCAAGTCTAAGTGTGAGAAAGCTTGATGAAGAAACACTGGCGCGTTTGCGGGTACGCGCCGCCAGCCACGGCGTCTCGATGGAGGAGGAAGCGCGGCGGATTCTAAGGGAGGCCGTATCCGCACCGAAACGGTTAGGTGATCTTGCGCTACAGATTTTTGGTCCGCGTCACGGCGTGGATCTGGAACTGCCTGAACATGTCCCCCATAGGCCCATCGACCTCTCCGATGGACCTCGCTGAATGATCCTCGTCGACACCAATGTGGTCTCTGAGGTCATGAAGGTGGCGCCATCAGAAACTGTAGTGACATGGCTCAATAACCAAACGTCGAGTTCTCTCTTCATCTCGACAATCACCATCGGTGAAATCGAATACGGTTTGCGGATCCTGCCAGCAGGCAAACGCCGAACGCGGCTCAAAGAAAGGTTCGAGCGGTTCATTTCGCTAGCCTTCGCGCAGCGCGTCCTACCCTATGACGAAACGGCAGCCCGAACCTATGGCGATATCATGGGCTTCCGGAAGGAAATCGGCCACCCTATGAGCATACCAGATGGCCAGATTGCGGCCATCGCGAAAATCAACGGGCTTACTATCTCTACCCGGAACACGAGCGATTTCGCAGACTGCGGTATCGAGTTGGTCGACCCCTTCCTTCCCAAAAAATTAGATCGGAGATCCACGCGCTCTGGAGCCGACTCGTCGACGGTGACGATTGCAAGTTAAAAGATAGAGACTGGTATGCCCCGCTATTTCAAGCTTGATGTCGCGCTGCAGGAGATCCAACCGCGGATCCGGCGGCGGTTTTTGATCCGTACCACCTCGACCTCCGAGCAGCTACACAAAGCCATCCAGCAGAGCTATGGGTGGTGGGAGAGCCATCTTTGGGAATTTCGCCTCCCGACCTTTAACGGAATGCCTATCGCTGGCCTCCCGACCGACGACGACTTCGGCGACAGCTGGTGTCACGACGTCAAGCTGATTCGGGTGGTCTCGGACGAGAAAAGCTTCAAGCAGCGTTTGCTGGCCGGCGACCGCGCATGCCCACCGGAGGACTGTGGCGGCGTATCCGGCTACGAGCGTATGGTGCACTTCGTCCAAACCGGAGAGGATATCCTCGAAGACGACCCGGAAGGGCTGCGCACCTGGTTGGGCGGCTGGAGGCCGGACGCCTTCGACCTCGCCGCCGCGAAGGAAAAATTCGACCGATGAGCCGAGTGAGACGGGGCCGCCGTCGGGATCCGATCGAGCAGGCCATGGAGCTTGCCTTGAGGCTCGGCGACTTTATCGGCTACGGCGCATCATGGGAATTTGTCTCGCGGCTCGAGGAGGTCGAGAGGGACATCGCAGAGTTGCTGAGCGCAGAACCTGCGCGCGCCATCGACCTTTACGAGACCTTCGTCGCCGGCTGCTACGAGAAGGCCGAGGAGATCGACGACTCGAGCGGCAGTTTCGGCATGTTTGTCCAGGATCTTTTCCGCGGCTGGATCAGGGCTCGGCAGGCCGCGGGTTCCGATGCCGAGGAGACCGCTCGAATGCTGCTCGGCTGGATGGACAACGACGACTATGGTTTCTGCTACCAACTCGAACGCGAAGCCGTAAAGGCTCGGAACAAGAAGGAATTATTGGCCTTCGCATCCCAAGTTCGGGCCCGTTTTGAGGCCGGTGACCGGACCAAAGGGAGAAAAGACGCCCTAGACAATAGCTACCGCCACCGCTATTGGGGCGAAGCCCTCAAGGTCATTTACGCCGCCCAACGGAACGTAAAATCCTACGTGTCGCTCTGTGAGGAGACCGAGCTGGTGCCGCTCGACTGCGAGATACTGGCGGGAATACTCCAGTCCCGGCGCAAGCCGGACCAGGCCCTCGCCTGGGTAGAGCGCGGCCTCGAGCTCCAGAAGCAGGCCGCTGGTGGCCGAGGTGCAAGCTACAAGCTGGCCGATATGAAGCGCGCACTCTTGACCAAGCTCGATCGGAGTTCAGAAGCGGTCGCATCCGCATGGTCGGAGTTCGAGAAATATCCGTCCCGGTCGGCCTACGACCAGCTCATGAAGTATATGTCGAAGGGGGAGCGGGCTGCGTGGCACGACAAGGCGATCAATGCCTCGGCTCAGGCAGGTCTGAATTCGGTCATCGAGTTGTGGCTCGCGACCAAAGAGACGGAACGTCTGGTGGAACGGCTTCGCGCCGCCTCCCATGAAGAGCTCGAATCGCTCAGCCACTACAGAACGGAACCTGCGGCTAAGAAGCTGTTGCGCTCCCACCCGGACATCGCGGCGAAGATCTATCGTGCCCTAGGGATGCGCATCCTCAACGCGAAGAAGAGCAAGTACTATGATGCCGCACTGTCAAACTTCGAGCAGGCCAAACGATGCTATCGGAAGGCCGGACTAGACTCTGCGTGGGACGAGCTGGCCGCCGAGATTCGTCTGAACCATGGCCGCAAGAGTTCCTTTATGCCGGGCTTTGAGCGGCTCCTTCAAGGCAAAAAGCCCGACGACACGCCGTCGTTCCGCGACCGGACCGAGCGCCGAAAGGGGAATTGGGTCCGTAACGGAGGATCAGGGAACGATGGCAGCGACGAAGATCTGTAACTGCTTCGGCCTCGCCCGGATCACGGACAAGCCTCAACTCGGAACGGGAGGAAGCGGAAGAAGGCGAAGGTGCCCGAACTTGCAGCCAGCCTTGCGCGATGGCCTCCGCACAATGCGCCGCAGCGGGTCGTCCCGAATCCAGGCACAGCTCATGCTGAACCGCAGGAGGAGTCAGTATCTGTTCGTATAGGTCACGCAGCAGATTCAGGCGGCCTATCCGGCCGACGCCGATCAGGGGACCGGCGTCGGCAACGACAATCGCCGTCACATGGCGGCCGCTAGCTCGCTTTCCAGGTCCGCGGCGGGATAATCCACAGCCGGAAGCCCTAATTCTCCCAATAGCTCGACGAATTCCTCGAGGGAAAGCCCAGCCAATTTTGCGGCTTGAGCCAGCGTGACCTGGTGGGATTCAAAAAGGTGCAGGGCCATCGCCCTATGAACGCCGTGGCCGATCGGGCGCTCATCGAAAGGGACGGCAAGGATCGCCGGCCGGCCGTCCGTGCTTGGTGATCAACGAAATCTGCCCAGCCTCGGCGTCCTTCAAGAGGTCGCCAGACCGATTGCGCAGATCCCGAACGGAAAATACATCGATCAGGTCCATAGTTTATCCTCCAAACATGTGCCTACAAAATGTAGCACAGTTTACTGTCCCGTCTCCGCAAGCGTCCCTCGATACGTGAGTGACACAAAACTTTAAGGCATTCGGGCGCAGTCCTTGGAAGCGGACCGAACAAAATTTGCACGCCGTCGACAAAAAGCGCACGGAGTTCCCGTACCAGTGAGCAATCCAGAGTTGAAGCCGGATTACCTCGAGAAACTGTTGGTCAACGGCTACACGGATGAAGTGCGGGGCTTCACCAGACGTCTCCTGCACAAGCCTGATAGCGTCTTGGCGCTCGAGCGCGTCTTCGACGAATTGGTCTCCGACGCCGCTATCGACTGGGAAGGAACCGCATCACAAGAGGATTTCTTCCTGCGCACCGAGCAACGCCTGGAGGAGATGGACACCTTTCTCGCCGCAATGCCGCGGCCTTACGCAAGCTGCGTCGTGATGCTCAACCACGGTCCCGAGGTCACCGTCGAGATCGGCTGGCAGGACCTCTTGGCGGGACAGGTCGTCTGGGATCGCTGGACGGCGGCGGTGGATGATCCGGTGATGGCCTTCGCCAGCATCGGTTTCTTGTTTGATACGCGGGATTACCGGTGGGAAGCCAAAAAGACCGAGGCAGAAGAGTCCCCCCTTTACCGCTACCACCCAGAGCGCTTCAAGGCCAATCGGGACTACGCCGGTGAAGTAGGCAGTTTCTACAACGCGCAGGTAGATCCCACTTCCGGGATGCTGACCCTCGATCAACTGAACGAAGTCATGCGCCCTGTGAACATGGAGTTGAACCGCAGGTCGGCTGCGTTTCCCCGCAAATTGAAGGATGACTACCCGCAGCCTTCACTTGTCATAGAGGCCGAGTGCTCGCTTGCTCCCGCCTATGGACGCTTCGTACAGGCAGGACGCCAGATCATGGACTTTCCGCCGGCGTTGACCGATATGCTATCCAGAACGAACGTCGACGACGTTCCCCTGAACACTATCAAGTTACCTTACGCCTGTCAGTACCTCTACTTCGGCCCGCAGGACGACCTGCAACTGGAACCCGGCTGGTCGATCGACGGAGCCTATGTCGAATCCCGCGGCGTCGCCGGGGACATACGATTTACCGTTACATCGGTCCCTAACGACCACGGGCTGTCGCGACAGTGGTATCTGCTTCCCGAGGTCCAATACGCCCAGGACTTCGTTCAGGATTTCCGGCTCATGGACCTGGCAACCGCGACCGATATGGTTCTGTCTGACGATCGGGCGGAACTACACAGGCGGCAGGAACAGGCCGGCGGCGACATCACTGCCAACCTGCAACAGGAGTTCGACCGCACCGGCGAGCCGTTTCCGAACGACTTGCGTATCGAAGACATCAGCCCCAAGCTTGCCGCGGAGCGACTCGCCGCGAGCATCCGCCGCCATCCTGTGTACCGGACGGCCCTGCGACTGATCGTGAACGCGCTGTGTTACGTATCCGCCTACCCCGACGATATCGCCGCCGCCTGGCCCGAGCAAACGCCTTCTCGACTCAAGCGCAAGGCGCTACTCGGCAAGGCAAAGGAGCAGACACGGGCAAAATCGAAACTCGAGGCGCTCGGCTATGTCCCCGTGCATATCTGCGGGCAGCAACTGGCCAGCCAGATCAACACCCAAATAAACCCCACCACCGGTCTAAGGCACGTGACCACCCACTGGCGGCGCGGACATTGGCGCAATCAGGCTCTCGGACCGGGCCGGTCGCTGCGCAAGTTGATCTGGGTCATGCCCGTGCGAGTGGGAGCAAGAGGCGCGGAGGAGGACGAAACAGGACACCTCTACCTGGTTTCCTAGACACTTTTGCCCGGGAACGGAGCCGCCCGCCGATCCAGCCCGCTTAACGCCGGGCGTATCGCCGTGTCGCACGGCAGGCACCATTCTTATTGTTGCGGATCCGCATTGCATGGAGTGCGCACACGCCTAACCGCGTTGTGAATCCCAACTTCGTCGATTCAGGCTTCTGACGCAAGGCGAAACACCGCGCTACAGAACCAGATCATCGCGTTCCCGAAGCCCTAGCCCAAGTTTGACATCCGGTTTCGCAATTCCATTGTAAATCAATAAGTTGATCTGTGGATAAGCACCGTTATGGCACTACACGGTTGGTTTGCGGATACTACGCGATGGTTTTCTCGGTTCTCCCGGGTCGGTCGCTGATTCCCAGTGCGTCATAGATGACCTGCTGAGGAGGCTCCGCACGGGTGGTCTTGCGAATGTGAACCGTCTTGCCATCGGCGCGCTTGAGCGTGACGGTGACACGATCCTGGCCAGCGAGCTCGCGGCGTATCCCCTCCCAGCTCAAATGGATCCCGGCGGCCTTGAGTTGAAAACGAAGCGTGTGCACCAAGTGGTAGGCGAGCACCGAGATGAACAGATGCCCGGTTACCCGATCGGTCTTGCGATGGAAGATGGGCCGCAGCCCAAGCTCGGATTTCAGGCAGCGGAAGACCGCCTCCAGGTCGGTGAGCATAGTATAGGTCCGCCACAGCGTGGCCTCATCCCAATCCTGTTCGTTGGTGCGCAGGCAATAAACTCCGGGCAGGGTCTCGGCGATGGGGGTGGTGCGCTGCCAATGAATTGCGGTGGCCTTGCCGCTGGGCGGGTCCTTCTCGACGCTGACCTCGTAATATTGAGCGGCCCGTGAATACTTCTGGCGCAGGCGGCCCAGGCGCTCCAGGACCTTCTCGTAACGCTTGACGGCCCCCTTGTTGTGCAACCCTTCGGCGAGCTTCTCCAAGGCGGCCTCGAAGCGCTTGGCAAACAGCTCGGCAATGCCCCGTTCCTTGTTCTCGCGCTGGGAGGAATGGCAGTACAGCTCCACCTCGCCGGTCTCGGCGTTGACCACGCGCTGCGCGCGAATCGTTACGTTCTCCTCTTCCTTGATCAGCACCGCTGCATCGGGGTCGAATTGGCGCTGGCGTTTGCGGCTGACCACCAGATACCGGTAGCCGTTCTCCACCAGCCAGGCGATGTTCTCCTCGGTGGCGATTCCGGCGTCGAGCACGACCGTTGGCGCCGTGTCCGTGTGTCCTGAAACGAGCTTGTCGAGCAGCTTGGAGAGGGTCTTGGGCTCGCTGATATTGCCGGCAAAGATCTCGCTGCGTTTGGGAAAGCCGCTGGCGTCGAGCACCAGGGCCAAGGTCACCAGAGGGCAATCCGAACGCTTCTCCTTGGATTTGCCCAAGTGCGCATTGGCGTTGCCCTGCGCGGTGCCCTCGAAATAGGTGTTGGTGAGATCATAGAGGGTAATGACCTCCTCGAACTCGAACAGCGTGCGCTCCTGCGCGTACAAGAACCCCTCCAGCGCCGCCTTGTGCTTGAGCAATTGATCGGAGATCCGATACAGCGCCTTGAGTTCGAGCCCCAAGAAATCGTAGTCGATCAGCTCGCCCAGCGCGCTTTGGTGCTGCAGCCAGCCGAAGGTGGCAAGCTCGCTGCCGGGAGCGGCCATGCGCGCGATGAGGGTACCGATGGCCGCCGCCTTCTGCGGCCCGTTGAAGCCCAAGGTGTCGAGCTGGCGATCCAGCCCGACCTGGCGCAACGCCGCCAGGGCCACATGCTCGATCGCCACGCTGCGTGGACGCAGCAGCTGAAGGCTGTCGACATCGACAGTGTGATAATCCGCCCCGGCGCCCGAGCCGCTTTCATCCCTGCTGGCCCGGGCGCGGATCAGCTGCGCCGCGTAGCGCTGCGCCGCCTCTTCCCATTGCGCATCCAGATACGCGGGCATCAAATCCTGTTGTCCGCCAACCAGGTGCTCGATACGCTGCACCAAAGCGCCCCACTGCGCGCGCGGTACGTCGAAGTGTCGACCCAGGTTCAGCCGCGTACGCTGGCGTACCCGCCCGCCCTCGCGAATCGACTCCACCAAGCGATAGGTGTAGTAGGGCTCGCCCGTCTGCCGGCTCTTGATCGCGGTACGGCGGATATACATGGCGCAACCGTAGCCAGTCTCGTCGGGAATAGCAATGGAAACATATACGATTATGGCACTACATTAGGCATTCCGCCAACTGAAGCAATGAATTTCAACAGGTTGCTGCACAGGATGCCGCAAATTACTGTCTTACATCATGGGGCCAGAGTAAAGATGGGATAGGCTTCGACCACAACGCACCTTTTCCCGAGGTCTTTGCGCGTCGAATCGTGAGATTGTTCAGCCGCCCTGGCGACCTGGTTTGCGATCCCCACGCCGGGAGCGGAACGACTGCCATCGCGGCGAGGGACTTGGGGCGCGGCTTCGTCGGCGCCGAGTTGGTTCCGAAGTACCGGGAGAAGGCGGTGAATCGTATCTCGTACCTCAATGCCGAGCATCGTCATATAAAGCCCGCTCTGAAGATAATCCGTGAGGCCGAGGGAGCCCCGAGGCGGCTCGCATCAAGCGCATGGCGGCCTACCTCTCTCAGCACAGCACAGCCAAAAAACCATCGCCCGAACTGTTCAAGATTCAGGCGGAAGAACTGTGAATCGCCGCCCATGACGTGCACTTCTCGCAGATTCTCACAGGGGAGAATGTGCTGTCCGAGGTTCAGGCCTGATTCGACTGATCAACCGGGGCGGCGTCTGGCGAACTGTCCAGGAGCCGCCCTGCCCCTCTCTCAGCCTCCCCTACCACTCTCTCACTCACTGGATACGCACTATGCACCCATAGCTCATTCAAATTAAGTTAATTTATGGTTAAGTGACCCGGTCTCCGCGCGACGGTCAGGAAGTACCGTTGCCCCCTAACGTTACCTGGCAGCCCATCCAACCGACCGGAGCGATCGACTACTTGGTGGTAGTCGAGACCGGCGACGGGGGCACTGCCAATAAGGAAATCGATTTCGACACTGCCACGGGTACGTGGAGCAAGCATGCGGCGGCCGAGCGCAACTACTACCGCGGCACCGTTCACCATGTGCCTACGGGCGAAGTTCTGAAAGCGACCCTCGAAACCATGGATGATACCCGCGCCTCGGTGCTTGGCTCGATTCCGGGCCTGGAGGCCGGAACTGTTGTCCACATGGTGAGCGCCCGCAAGATGCGGGATATGCTCGGGATGGAGAATCCGCCCAAAGGGGTCGACCCGCCCGCGCCCCTGGGCCTCTACACGTTCCGTATGCAGGATTCGGAAACCGGGGAAGTCGCGGGCCATATCTACCTGTGCCGGGTGGTCGAGAACTTGGCGCCGAGTACTTGGCGGAACTTCGATTTCGACGCCACCGAGCACACGCCGGAACAGTGGCGCCGATGGAGTCCCGTCGAGTGGCGCGCGGTCATGGACCCCCACGCGGTCGGCCTGGGTGCCGCCGAGATGGTCGTCACGCGATCCAACTCAAGCCGGGTGGAAGTGGACGGCAAGCCGGTAATGCCTGCCTCCGGTTCGTTTCATTCTTACGTGCGCATGCCCGAAGGCGCCGACCTCTCATGGGTGGTCGTGGTACGTATCAGGTCGATTACCAACTTCCTGAGCTACTGCAAGCCGATCGTCTCGCGCACCGGAGAGAAAGAGGGACAGAAGATCGGGCAGAGGTTCGAAGCGCCCTTCGATTCCATCGCCGCCAAGAGCTCCAATAGGCTCAGCTTCGAATGTCCGCCACGGCTGCGCCCGTCAGCAGTCGCAGCCGGTGCCGTGGTGACAGCGGCAACCGTCGAGGTGGTTCCCGGGGGTGTATGGGACTGTACCGCCGTAACCCCACTGACGCCGGAAAACCGAGACGCCTACAGAACGTTTACCGGGGAGACTGTGGAGCAAAGGTAGGCCGCCGCAAAGACTCCGGGGCAGAAGGCAGACGCGACGGGGGAGAGCGGCGGCATCAGCGTCTATTACGAAGCCCCGATTCTCACCCCCGACTGGATATTTCAAACCCCGTCGGGCGACATCACCTTTCGCGATTTCTGGTTGAGCGATACCCCGAAGATCCGATGCCAAGCCGATTAACGGGGCTCGACCAGCGGGAACGCGTTCCTTGCGCGCCATGAGAACGGCCTGGCTTTCGCGTTCGATCACGGGGCGCAGGTCAAACTGCTGCCGACGCCGGATACCGCCGCCGCTTCACGACTGGAGCGGGCCGGGATCGACCCGACGCAGGGAAGCAGGGCCGCCGAGATTGTCGCACAGATAGACGCGGTGCTGGGGAAGTTCAGCGGCGAGCCGGAGGATCTGCCCGTGGATACTTGGGCGCAACTTATCTACGACTCTCAGCCCCACGAAACGGACGTGGACAATATCCTGGGGAAGTGCGTCGACAGGAAGATGGGTGGCAAGCGCGCTTTGAAGAAATCATGGTACGAATACCGGGACCAACGCAAGCAGCATGAGGTGATACGCGCGGCTGCGGAGAATCTGGAGAGGAAACGCAGCGGCCGAGATCGGATCATATGGGACCCGGCAGACATGAACCCGATGGTCCGGGACACCGAAGCGGCCATGATGAAACATGGGAAGGATGGCGACTACTTGCTACGCATGGGCGATCTCTACGGGCGGGTGGGCCTGTCCGCCCCCGACCACATGCACGCCATCGACAACCCCGACGCTCCACCGCCCCACGTCCCCCGGTTCGAGTTCTACGAGCGTCACTCACTGGGTCTGCGCATTGAACGCAGCGTGATGCTGGTTAAGGAAGTGACGCTGGAAAATGGCGAGACGCGGCTCGACCCCGAGCCGATTCCAGCGATCCTGTGTAACTCTCTCATCCACCATCAGGACCCGGTTACTCCGGCTTGCCGCGGGTTGATCAGCCACCCCATCCTCACGCCGCGCGGTCGGATGATAGATGCACCTGGATTCGATAGCGGGACAGGACTGTTCCTGGCCTTCGGTGTCGCGAAGTTCACTGAGATAAACTCGGACTTCTACGCGTCGATCGACCGAGTGCGGTGCGCGGCCAACGCGGCCAAAGTACTTCGTACGGAGTTCTTGGGAGAAATCGAGTTCTGCTCGGAGGTGACGGTCGGAGGCTACCGAGTCCTGGACCTGGACCTGTCCGGCGCGATTGCGAGCCTGCTTACCGTGATACTTCGGCAGCTAATGGACCTCGCGCCCGCTTTTCACTTTGGCGCGGGTATCCAGGGCAGTGGCAAAACCAGTTTGGCCCGTGCTATCCATGTTGCGGTCACCGGCGCGGATATGCCCGTGACGACCTTCCCGGAAGATCGTACCGAGTCCAAAAAGAGCATGCTGGCGATACTGCTCGGCAACCCGGAACTGATTTGCTGGGACAACATCCCCGATGGAATGACGATTATTGATTCCGTGCTTTCGCAGGTACTGACTGCGGTGAGTTTCGGGGGGCGGGTGCTGGGCCTCAGTAAAGACGCGGTAGTGCGGACCAACGCAACGTTCTTCCTGACAGGGAACAACAACACCATCGGAACAGATCTCGTGCGGCGGATACTGTCGATCAAGTTGGACCCGAGGAGCAGTCGTCCCGAGAATCGCCGCATGGCCTTTTGCGCCCATCCCCTCGATACGGACAAGATTGCGCATTCTTTAATGCTTTGATATGTAGAGATTTTTAACAAATAGCAGATATGCTTGGTTTGGCGGCACCTGCGCACATAGGTCGCGCTGTAAGTAACTGATATTACAGGGCTCAATATATTAGCACCGCCTTATTTTTGCCTTTTCGGGGCGATGGGCGCAAAAGGCCTATACCGAGCTGGCACCGCACCGATTCGATGGTTTCTGGGACGACTGATCGTTGGACGGCGAGGCACATGCGACATTAGACAATGCTGATGTTGCCCCTTATGACAGCTACCCTAGGTTTGGGCCAAGTCCTCGACAAACTGCAGCACTGTCACCCAAGCCAACCGTCCGGGCGCCTCGGCCGGTTGCCCGCGCCGAGGGAACAGATCCGCAAACCGCTCGTCCGCATAGAGCGGACCCAGCGCATCGGCAATCCGCAAACATAAGTTGCTCTTGGGAAAGGACGCGCGTGCGACGCGTTGGGTTTCTACCGGGACCTGAAAAACCGTGCGGGTTGGGAGCGACATGGAGAACCTCCGGGTCGGTTGTGCGCTGGCGGTATGGTCTTCATCTATACCGTGGATTGCTGCACCGCCGCCGTCAATGCTCCAGCCACCAGCGGCAAGAATGAATTCGCCACCAGTGTCAACGTTGGTTTAGGGCCGACTCAGGGTCATGGCGAAAGCTGCTCGTGGTCAGTTCCGCGGCCACAGGGCAGCGTAGATCAGGTCGTCACCGACGGGGTGAGCCCGGCCAGTAGAGGGGCGATCGCCTCGCCTGCCGGGGCGCCATCGGCGAGCCGCGCCGCCGCCGGATGGTCACGCCGACAGGGCGCCTAAAAGGGTGCCCCGGACTCGCGCAGATAGCGTCCGGCGGCCCAGCCCTCAGTGCCGTCGGTCGTGGGCAACTGGACTCGGCACCAACGCTGACCGCCGGTCATCCGGCAGCCCAGATTCTTTACGACGGTACCGTTATTCAGGCGGGCGACGACAGCATCACGGGGCGAGGGGCCGCTGCGGATGTTGAGCCGGTCATTGCTCGCGACGCCGCTGATGGCCCAGTAGTCCGGGCCGCCGGCCAGACCGTCGGCATAGTCGTTGGACGGCCGGGCGGAGCTGGCCGCCGGTGCGCCGTCGATCTCGAAGTGGACGCGGTAGTCGGAGGTCTCGTTGCGCCGGGCCGCGTTACGCATCAGGTAGACTTGCACCCGGTACTCGCCGCTGGACGGCAGCCGCCCGGTGAAGCTGTTGCCGGACGTCGAGCCGATGAACATCGCTGCATCGGCGCCCGGCGCGTAGACGTTGAAGTAGTTGCTTGGATTGCTCGGCGTCAGGGTCACGCGCATGGTCTGGCCGGCGCTGGCCCGCAGCAGATAATCAACGCTCGCGTAGCCCCGAATCTCTTTGCCATAGGTAGCGCCGCTGTTGCCCGGTGCGAACTGTACATTGACGCGGGTAACCTCGTCGGCGAGGGCCGGTGCGATGGCAATGGCCAGGGCTGCCGCGCAGCCCCGGGCGAGTGTGGCGAGGCGTGTGGTTTCAGGCATGTCGATGCTCCATCTTTTAACTTGAATCGTTGGCACACCGGCTGCTTCCAGCCGGGGCTGTCCATTGATGGGTGCGAGGCCGGCACCAGGCTAGGCTGAGCGGTTGAAAGGTCTCGGTCGCTTCCAGACTACCGTTTCGTCAGGTATGCGGCTGCGTCCCGGTCGGCTCGTGCGTACTCCCGGTCGCTACAGCTGCCTGCGTGGCCGCCGCGTTTCGCGTTGCGATCATAGGCGATGAAGCATCCGCTCGGGAACCTGGCTTCCACGCCCCCGTCTGTTTTTGCTGAAAGCTGCGGTCCACCGCTGCCCGCGCTTCGGGAGGTTGTTCCGCGCAAGAAAGAAGATGCTGCCTTGTCTGCCCGGACGAATTGCTGTTGGCTGCAACTGCCCGCGTGCCCCTGGCGCTGTGCCTGACGATCGTAGGAGATGTGGCATCCGCTCCCGTACTTGATCTCAACCCCTCCATCGGAGCGGTCGATGTATTCAAAAGATTCGGTGCCCTGCGCCTGCGCGGCAGACACTGCAAAAAGGCTTCCGACGGCCAGGACGGCGGTCGCGAAGAACGCGACAGACTTAGACGTGATTGATTTCATTAGATACACCTCTATCTGTTCGAACTTAATGCGTTGCAGACTTTTCTGTGATGATTTCGGCCGTTTGCAGCGCAATCGATACAGAAATTGCCCCAAAGGTGGCCGCATTGTTCGCTGAGGTGGTCCACACCACGACCGAGATAGCGTCCTCGGTGAAATAGGCCACGTCCGATGCAAAGCCGAGCGTTTGCCCTCCGTGTCCCCACAAGCCCGGCTGCTTTTCGATCAAGCCGATGCCATAGTATGGCTTCACGAAGCTGCCGGTGGGGACCGTCTCTTCCATCACCTTGAGCGTCCTGTCCTTGGCAAATAGCCGTCCCTCGAACAGCGCCCTGATGAACATGGTCATGTCGGCGGACGTCGAAATGACGCCTCCGGCCGCCCAGCCCTGTGCCAAGTTCCAATTAGTCGTTTCTGCGGAAAAGGGTGCCGCGAAATAGGATGAGGGCAGTCGAAAGTCCGGGTTCGGAACGTCGTTCCCCAGAAAGGTATCATCCCTTAGCAGCGGAGCGAAGATCCGCTCCTTGAACACGGCGGCCAGAGGCTTACCGGTGATCTTCTCGATGATCAGGCCGAGTAAGATATAGCCCGTATTACTATAGGACCAGGCCCCCGCTTCGCCCGGCACAAACTTAGGCACTCCGTGGCGAATCGCAAAGTCGACCAACTCCTTGGGCGCGTAACCCTGGGCCATCGCGACCGGGTCGCTCAGACCGCCCTCCATGATGCCCGGTGTCCCATCCGGCGCATTGTCGGTGTAGCTGTAGACGCCGGAGGTTTGCGTCGCTAACTGTCGCAGCGTCATGGCCTCTCCGTGGGGAAGCTTAGCGGCAATCTCGGGCAGGTGCTGCGCGAGCCGGTCATTGATCGATAGCTTGCCTTCCTCCTGCAACTGCAGGGTGACCGTGGCGGTCATCATCTTGGTGTTGCTGCCGATCTGAAATGGCATCGCGCAGTCGATCGGCGTGTCGCCGCCCACTTGGGTGTGGCCGGCCGATCGCTTGTAGCGCCAGTCGCGGCCGACTACCGACAAGACCGCCCCCGGTGCGCAGCCGCTCAGGGACGCCTTCGGGCCTTCGGGCCTTCGGGCCTTCGGGCCTTCGGGGTCGACTAGCGAGATCAGGAAACGATCCAAGACCTTGGTCACGGCTTCGGGTGCCGAAACCGCGACGTCGCAGGTGCCGAGCTCGGTCGCCTGTGCCGACGCCGCGGATGCGGCCAGGCAGGTCGCCATAACGATGGCCCGTCCAGGCAATCCGCCACACGCGACTCTCAAAGGGCACCCTCATCCACCATGGACATCACCTCAGCGACTTGGCCGCCTGAGACCAGACAGCGCCACGGCGCTCGCTGCGGCCCCACGCCGACCATGACCATGGTGTTTGCTTGGGAGAAGTCGGAGCTGATGACGCTGACGCTGTTGTTGGTCTGCCGCGCAACGGCCGCTAGACAGGCGTTCTCGTCCTCCATGCTGCCCGAGCGCATCGAAGGTTTCGTATCAGTACTTTCAACGCAGCCCACGAGCACGAGCGCGGCGATGCCGAAGGCAGAAAACTTTGCGGCGGTGACGAATTGCATACGAGATCCTCGGTTGTCGTGTTGATTCGAGATGTGGTGCTGAGCGTCGCACCGCGGCGGCGCCAGTATAGGCCCGTCGCGGTTCGTCCCCGTTGCCGAGAGAAGCAACGCCCGGTGCTTGGTGCTCAGTAGGTTATGCCTTCGCAGACGCCGTTGACGCCATGCTTGCCGGTGTAGGCGATCCTCGTTGAGTCGTCCGGGTTGACGCTGATCGAAATCGTCACACCAGCGCCCGTTGCCTCATAGTAGTTGTCGCTGAACTTCTTGAGCTTGGTCTCCTTGCCGTTGATGAAGACCGGTCCCCCTTCGTCACCATGCACATCGAGATTGCC
This sequence comes from uncultured Gammaproteobacteria bacterium, assembly GCA_942492625.1. Classification (GTDB taxonomy): domain Bacteria; phylum Pseudomonadota; class Gammaproteobacteria; order Chromatiales; family Chromatiaceae; genus Thiosymbion. The sequence goes on from CALOFM010000019.1 coordinate 115,875, forward strand.
GGGGCATGAGGCGTTGAACAGCGGGATACCAGCATGGGCGGAGCCGGCGACGACGGGGAGCAAGGCAACAAGGAACAGTGATTTCATCAATTTCATCTCATCAGGTGGATTGAAACAGAGCAGGACGCGGATGGAATCTGGATCAAGTCGCCAGAACGCAGGCAGCGACGATGCGAGCCGAAAAGATGCCTCCGATATGCTTCAGGCATCCTGAGATATGCACATAGGGGCAAGAAGCCCTCGATCCCAACAGCATAATGATCGTCAGCGGACTCGACTGCAGGGGACCTTTGCCCATGCGCACTGCGAAAAGTGCGGATGGACGCTTTCATTAAAAAGGGCGACTGGATTCCCGGCGATTGACACCGCATTGCAGACAAGAACGGGATCATCCCGCGGGAATGCCCATCCTGCCGACGATACTTGCCACAGGCTTTGGAAGACGGCCCCTGCACGACGTCGTCTTTCCGGAATACTGATCGGAAATCCAGCCGCTCCCCGCTCCAAGCGGGCGGTTACGGAGCAGCGGTGGTGGCGACGATAGCCATGATCGGGAGCAGGTCGGAGCGGTAGAAGGCGGCGCGCGGTTTTCGCCAGGGTGCGGGCCGCTCTTCCAGGCTCTCGCGAGCGCTGCATTTAGAAACGCGATAGCGGGGAGCGAGTGCCGGGAGAACGCAATGCTGCGGACTTGGCTGAAAACATCGCTTACCAGATAGAGTTGCTGGTCCAAATCGAAGTAGGCCCCCGCTAGGCGATGAGGCCCCCAGTGCAGCAGCGGCTGGAGCGCATCAGCCCAGTCTCGTTGTCCACAGGCAGGCGCCACCGGCGGCATCTAGCCTGGTTTGCCGATATAGGACAAGAATGCGCTTGAGCGGTAAGGTCTCGGTCACGAAAACGGCGATGCCCGCCATGTCCGCTATCGCTCGTTTTGCTGCCGTCGTTGTTCGCTGAGCCGACACCGGTTATGGGTCGTTTCCAGACTGTCGCCGAAGGTTGCTTGTGACACCAAATACTGTTTGCAGATAATCTGGGTCGGCCCGGATGTTTGCAGGTCGCAACACCTATCAATCTTCGGCTCGTGTGTGGTGACAACCTCCTGGAGATCCTCGCCGAGGCAATTCGTCAGACATCTCAGCTCGCAATCCCGGTAGACGCTTGGCGACAAGTGATCTCCTGGATAAGAGATTTATGCGGTGCGCTGGCTGATCAGAGTGGTGATCGAGATACTCTTTTCATTTTGGACTGTAATCCAAGCTTCGCGGTCTATACGCAGCTTGCTTCGGTTTCCGCCGACCACGTAATCGTCCCTTTTACAGCGGATGATAGCTCCCGGCGCGGAATCGAAAACGTGGTGGTGCTCCTATACGGTGTTGGTCCAGACGCACAAACATCGGCATACGCTCGAATAAGCTTTTCCAAGCGCGCAAAAGAAGAGCGATTGAGTGTTCCTAAGTTGCACTCGTTCGTCGGCAATCGTGTAACCCTCTCGGAGTGTCGTGACGCTGAGGATGCGAAACGGGACTCCCAGTCCCCCTTTCGCCCTCGCTTGTCACGACAGCCCATTAGTGCCCCGGCCGTCCCGGTCACCGATGCTACGCCACATCTTCGCGAGCTCAGAGCCGGCTGCGCTTTCGGCTCCCGAGATGACTGGACGGTGGCAGATAGCTCCTATTGCACTGACCTCTGGCGCTTACGCACGCCGGTCGTGCTGTAGGAGCGCCACCTCCCGACTACCGGCCTTCGTATTCACTCTCCATGGCCGGCAGCGTGAGAAAGTAGCTTTGGCTTTATGTCGACGTTCCCGTCCCCGACCGCGACTCGCGCGGGAAGCGATCAGTCTTTGGCCGCTTCGGGTTCGGCCGCGGGCTCCAAAACCGAATCCTTACCCGATGCTGCCGCGCTCCCTTCGGACGGATCGCTCTCGGAACTTGCCTGGTCAGCCCGTTACTACTCCGCCGTTGCCGGCTCGTCGTCGTCAATCGCGGCATCCTCAGACGTATCGGTCTCGGTCTTCTCGGGCTTTGGCTTCTCGGACTCGGTTGCGCCGGCCGCTGGTTGCTCCGGCTCCGCCTTGTCGTCGCCCTGGGGATCGGCGGCTGACTCCGGCGCCGACTCGGCTGTCTTCCTATCCGCCCCTTCCGCGGTGGCATCCGCGCTGTGCTGTGCCGGCGAGACCAAAGACGAAAGGTTCATCTGCGCCAGCCAGCCATCGAGCCAACCGACCCGCCAAGCGCCCACAATCGCGCCCACCAGGATCAGCAGCAACAAGTACAGCCCCCAGGGCTGGCCCTTCTGCGCGAAGGGATCGTTCATCGAACGCCGGGAACCCGGCGGCAATACCGCGGTACGCGTCAGCGTGGTGCCGAAGGGCACGTTGATCCGGGCGAGGGTGTTCACGGCCCACCCGTTGGCGTCAAGGATCGGCCCCAGGTTGCGCCGGCGAAGCTTCATGTACGCCATCAGCATTGATGGGCCCGAGATGACGAAGATGATGCCCAGCACTGCCAGGGGGATCTGCCACCAGGCAAGGCCCAGGAAGCCGGTCACCACCGCCGCCAGTGCCGTTCCGATGGCGCCAAGCGCGAGGCCAGCGGCCGCGAAGATACCGGCGAACTTGGCGATATCAAACGGGGCTGCGGACTCGGCCTTGCCGCTCTCCGCCTTCGCCGACAGATTGGCAACGCCCTCCGCCGATGCGCTCTCGACCGCCTTTTCGCGGGCACCCGCAAACTTCTGGATCTGCTCGGCAATCATTCGTGCCAGTCGCTTGTAGGGGCCCCAAAAGGCCTGACGGACACTGATGGGCTGGTCGATGATACGGGTGATGACCGCATCCCAGTCCTGCCCGGCGCGGTCGTAGAACACGCCATGCCGGCCGACCATCAAGTTGTCACTGTCGCCATTGGTGAAGGCGGCTACGATGGTACGCTTGTCGCTACCTCCGCGCCGGGTGCAGTCGCAGTAGGCCAGGTAGGTGCCACTCAGCACCGCCATGTTCGCGTGTGCGGCCACATCCCGCACCTCGACGCAGAGGTCGCAGCTGCGGCCATCCAGGTATAGTGTGCCGGCCTGGAAGATGGCACGCTGGTCTTCGCTGTAGAAATCCTCCAGGGAAACGAAATTGCGCAGCAGCTGATAAAGGTGCTGGCGGTAGTGGATCAGCCGATCCACCGCGGCAATTGCGTCCACCTCATCGGAGAGCTTCTCGTCCTCGGCGATCAGTGCAGTGATCCGCGCCGGCATATCCGCCGCGAGCAGCCCCCTTACGCGCTCGATGCCGAGGCCATGCACCGCAACTCCGCGCATCCGCTCTACCCAGGCGGCATGGGCGCTGAACCGGCCGCTGAGATCCCGCCAGTGAGCGACATCAAGCGTATCCTGCGGACCGAGCAGGGGCTCTACGACGGTATCACGAAAGCGGTGCAGCTCCTGCGCCCAGGCAGGGTTGACACCGTCCTGCAGAGGCAGCCCAAGCGCCGCCGCGGCGCGGGCCAGCGGGAAGCGCGCAAGCTCCGCGTTGGCCGCGGACAATTCCGTCAGCGACATCGACGCGTAATCGGTGTCCGCCGGATTCAGTGCGGTAGCCGCCGCCGGATCGTATCCAACCAGCGCCGCGCGGGTGAAGTAGTCGTCGATTTTCGCGCGCACCGCAGAAAAGGCGGCAGCGGCCACCTCGGTCGCATCGCCGAGTGGCAGGATCTGCGTCGCATCCACCTCTGCCTCTGCATACCAGGACAGGTAGGCGTTTGCCTGCTCGACGAACCGGTCGAGCTGCTCCGCGGACAGGCCCTCGGCCCCGGAGCGGTCTGCCGTGCCGCCGACACACCCGAGGATGTCCTCGATCGCCGCCGCCAGCTCCTCGTCCTCGCCGGCTGCTGCGGGCGGCACGATGCCGTCGCCGTTGAAACGCATCGCCGTAATGATCCTATTGGTGTCCGCGGTGTCGGCTGCGTCGATGCGATCGGCGTCGGCCACGCCCAGATTTTCGAGAACGGCGCGGGCACTGCGCAACACCTTGTCGCCCTCCTCGGTTTCCGCGTTGATCGCAGCCAACGGCAGGCCGGTCTCACCGGAGAGCAGGTCGTTCGGGTCACGCAGCACCCGGCACGTCCAGTCCACCGCGGCGACAATCTCCGGCACGCGGATACGTCCGTCGCCGTCGGTGTCGAGCAGCGACAAGGTGTGGATGTCGAAATCGACCCCTGTGGTCGGGCAGCTCAACGCGGCCCAGAGTTTCTGATCCAGCTCCGGCAGGTGACAAATGTCGGCGCCGCTTTCGAGCATGACTTGATCGAAGCCGCCGAGACGTCGAAAACGCCAGCGATGCTCGGTTCCGGACTTGGCCATGTGTAACTCCTCGATAAGGGCCTATGGGGCCAGGGAAACCGCGCTAGGTTAGCGATTGCGGTACGACGGTTCAACGGGATTGCGTATCTGGCGCTGACGACAAATCAGCACCGTGCAACCCCTGACTCAATGTTTGACTATCATCGAACGAATTTGGGTAACGTCCGCTTTGGTTGCGTTACCGCTGCTCCTAATCAGAGGTTCGATGTCTCTTCAGGATCGTCTACGGACCTTTCCACCGACCCTTCAGCGGTGACGCAGTGCCGCAGACTAAGCCAGTGGCGAGGTAGGCGGTTTTGAGAAATTCGCTATGAAATAGGGTTGAAAATAACAGGAGGTCTGCAGGGAGAACACCCCGTCGTCGAGTTGGTAAATGGCAAATACCCACGATGCGGCAAGCAGCAACTGGAGCCGGGCCAACTGAAGTGGCATGACGATCAGGACGGACCGCCGAAGCGCGCCGCCTGACAACATTCACAGGTCTCCCCGCTCCAGGGAGACCCAAACCACCTTTCTTCTCTGCGGTAGTCCAGGTTGCGCGGGTAGTCTCTGCGTTTCCCGCAAAGCCCCGCCGTTACTGGTGGGCCGTGAAGGATTCGAACCTTCGACCAATGGATTAAGAGTCCACTGCTCTACCAGCTGAGCTAACGGCCCAAAATCAATGACGCCAACTTGACGCGCTCGGCGCAGCCTGTTCAACAACGTCGCTTCAATATGGGGTGGACGATGGGGATCGAACCCACGACCACAGGTGCCACAAACCTGCGCTCTACCGACTGAGCTACGTCCACCATAGTGCAACTGCTTCCGTCCAGTCCCTGGGCTGCGCGGTGCCATACACCGCGCGTCTGGTATTCTTTTGGCACGCCCGGCAGGACTCGAACCTGCGACCCACGGCTTAGAAGGCCGTTGCTCTATCCGGCTGAGCTACGGGCGCTCGGCACGTCTTCCCAGCGTATGGTCGGGGTAGAGGGATTCGAACCCCCGACATCCTGCTCCCAAAGCAGGCGCGCTACCAGACTGCGCTATACCCCGCTTTCCGACATGATCCTGTCACGGAAGACCGGAAATAATACGCATCCATCCCGATTTCGTCAAATCAAACGCTGCGCCGCTTGCGGCCAGTGGATGTAACGAGCGCATCTTGCAAAGGTCGGCGCCGCCGCTATCATGCCGGAATGTCAAGCATCAATCGACCGGACCGGTAATTCCATGAGTGCAAAAATACTCGACGGCAAGGCCATTTCCGCCGATGTCCGAGCCGTGGTCAAAGCCAAAGTCGATGCCCTGCTGGCCGCTGGTGGGCGCCGGCCGGGACTGGCGGTTGTCCTCGTGGGTGGCGATCCGGCATCCCAGGTCTACGTCCGACACAAGCGCAAGGCCTGCGAAGAGGTGGGATTCCACTCCGAGCAGCACGAGCTGTCTGCGGAGACTTCTCAGGAGCGGCTGTTGGAGCTGATCGATTCCCTCAACGAGGACGCGCAGATCGATGGCATCCTGGTCCAGCTGCCGCTGCCGGACCAGATAGACGAGGAGGCGGTCATCGAGCGCATCCTGCCCACCAAGGACGTAGACGGCTTCCACCCCTACAACGTCGGCAGGCTGGTTCTGCGCATGCCCGTCCTGCGCCCCTGCACACCCAAGGGCATCATGACCATGCTGGGTCGCACCGGGCAAGAGCTCGAAGGATTGGACGCGGTCATCATCGGCCAGTCCAATATCGTGGGCCGGCCCATGGCCTTGGAGCTCCTGGCCGCCCGCTGCACCATAACGGTCTGTCACAGCCGCACCAAGCACCTGGCCGAAAAGGCCAGCAATGCGGACGTGCTGGTGGCTGCGGTTGGCCGTCCGCGGTTCGTGCCGGGGGACTGGGTAAAGGAGGGCGCCCTGGTCATCGACGTGGGCATCAACCGCACTGACGGCAAGCTGGTGGGAGACGTGGACTTCGACGGCGCCAGCCAACGCGCCGGCTGGATCACGCCCGTTCCCGGGGGCGTCGGCCCCATGACCATCGCCAGCCTGCTGGAGAACACCCTGCAGGCCGCAGAGCTGCATGCGGCGGAGGCCGGCGGCTAGCGCCTACGCCTGTCGAAAATCAATCGGCCTCTACTTCGCCCGAATCGGTTTTTTCGGGTCCGGCACCCACAGGGATTGAAGCTCGAGATTCAGCGTTTAGAAAAGCGAAGAAAGCCCCCGCTTCACCCCCGCCGCCAGGTGGTTCCAGCAGCCCCGTCTTCCAAGAGGATGCCGGCTTCCTGCAGCTCGTCACGGATGCGATCCGCCTCGTCCCAGCTCTTGGACTTGCGTGCCTCCACCCGTTGCCGGATCAATTCCTCGATATCCGCATTGCTCAGGCCCTCATGCGAGCCGCCCCCGCGCAGATAGGACTCCGGATCGTCCTGGAGAACGCCCAGCACCGCTCCGTGATACCTGAGCTCTGCGCCCAATCCGGCCGCCGATGGTTCATCCCCGGGTCGCACTCGGTTGATCTCGCGCACCAGGTCGAACAGCACCGCCAATGCCTCGGGGGTGTTGAAGTCGTCGTCCATGGCAGCGTGAAAACGATCGCGAAAGACCTCGCCGCCTGCCGGCTCGGCTGCGGGCAGCCCCCGCAGCGCCGTGTACAAGCGGGTCAAGGCACCGCGGGCGTTGTCCAGGTGCTCATCGTCGTAATTGAGCGGGCTGCGATACTGGCTGGTGAGGATGAAGTAGCGCACCTCCTCGGGCCGGTAGCGGGTCAGGATCTCGCGCACGGTGAAGAAGTTACCCAGGGACTTGGACATCTTCTCCTCATTCACCCGAACGAAGCCGTTGTGCATCCACAGGTTAACGAAGGGCTCGCCGGTGGCCCCCTCGGACTGGGCGATCTCGTTCTCGTGATGGGGAAACTGCAGGTCGGCGCCACCGCCGTGGATGTCGAAGTGATTGCCAAGGCAGCAGGTGGACATGGCCGAGCACTCTATGTGCCAGCCGGGCCGGCCCGCACCCCAGGGGGAATCCCAGGCCGGCTCCCCTGGCTTGGCGGACTTCCACAGGGCGAAGTCCAGGGGATCGCGCTTGGCGTCCTCAACATCGACTCGGGCGCCCGCACGCAGCTCCTTCGGGTCCTTGCCCGAGAGCCTGCCGTAACCCTCGAAGCTGGACACCGAATAGTAGACGTCGCCGTTATCCGCCACGTAGGCGTGTCGTTTGTCCAGCAGGGCCCGGATCATGGCCAGGATCTCGTCCATGTGAGCGGTCGCCCGGGGCTCATCGCTCGGGGGCAGGATGCCCAGGGCTTGCGAGTCCTCGTGCATGGCCGCGATGAACCGCTCCGTAAGCTCCCCGAAAGGCTCGCCCTTCTCGTTGGCTCGATTGATGATCTTGTCGTCAATATCGGTGATGTTGCGGACGTAGTTGACCTCGAAGCCGCGCTCGCGAAAGTACCGGGACACCACGTCGAAGACCACCATCACCCTGGCATGTCCCAGATGGCAGAGGTCGTAGACGGTCATACCACAGACGTACATGCGCACCTTTCCGGGCTCGATGGGTACGAAATCCTCTTTCCGCCTGGTCAGGCTGTTATAGATCTGGAGCATCTTGGGGGGAACCGGGAGTGGGTAAAGCTGAGGGATGTTAACAAAGCAGCCCTAAGGCGCAAGAGCCAAAGGCTTTCCCGACCCGGCCAAAGTCCGTAACATGCGCCGCTGACTCGATTCTGATTTCGGCAAAGGGGAACCCAAACATGAGACGACTCCTGGCAACAGCCACCACCCTGCTCATCCTGCTCGGCACCACCGCCTCGGCCTTGGCGGAGAATCCCAAGGTGACAATCCAAACCAGCAAGGGCTCCATCACCGCAGAGCTCTACCGCGACAAAGCCCCGAAGAGCGTGGACAACTTCCTCACCTATGTGAACGAGGGCTTCTACAACGGGACCATCTTCCACCGGGTCATCGACGGCTTCATGATCCAGGGCGGCGGATTCGGCCAGGACATGAAGAAAAAATCCACCCACGCCCCAATCAAGAACGAGGCGGACAACGGACTGAAGAACGAGCGCGGCACCCTGGCCATGGCCCGCACCAGCGACCCGGATTCGGCCACCGCGCAGTTCTTCATCAACCACAAGGACAACGACTTCCTGAACCATACACCCAAAGACCAGCGCGGCTGGGGCTATTCCGTCTTCGGCAAGGTAACCGAGGGTATGGACGTGGTGGACGCCATCGCCACCACACCCACCGGACCCGGCGCCCCGTTTCCGAAAGACGTGCCCCGGAGCACCGTCGTCATCGAGAGTATCAGCCTCGCCAAAGACTGACCTGGAGAAGATACACATGATCAAGCTGACCACGAACCACGGCGACATCCTCATCGAGCTGGATGTGGAGAAGGCGCCCATCACCTGCGAGAACTTCGAGCGCTATGTGCGCGACGGCCATTTCGACGGCACCTTGTTCCACCGCGTGATCAACGGATTCATGATCCAAGGCGGGGGGATGAATCCGGACTTCAGCCAGAAGCCCACCCGCGAGCCGATCCAGAACGAAGCCAAGAACGGACTCAAGAACCTCACCGGCACCCTCGCTATGGCCCGCACCACGGAGCCCCACTCCGGCAGCTCCCAGTTCTTCATCAACGTTTCGGACAACGACTTTCTGGACTGCCCGGGACAGGACGGTTGGGGTTATTGCGTCTTTGGCCGCGTCAACGAGGGCATGGACGTGGTGAACGCCATTAAGGCCGTCAAGACCCGTTCCAAGGCCGGGCATCAGGACGTGCCGGTAGAGGACGTCATCATCGAGAAGGCAGAGATTGTCGAAAGCTGATTTTCAGCTTCGATCGGGATGAGGAGGTCATCAAATGGACGCGCATGGACGCAAAAAAACGATTCGAGCAACCCTAAGCTCTCCTCCTCGCCCAGCCTGAACACCCGGCAACGCGCTTGCACGGACATCGTTTGACCAGACATAGTGCCGGACTCTCTATTCATATCCGACCTCCACCTCGCACCCGAGCGCCCGGCCACGGTGGGGCTCTTCCTCAACTTCCTAAGCGCGCGTGCAAGGGAGGCGCAGGCCCTCTATGTTCTCGGCGACCTGTTCGACGCCTGGATCGGCGACGACGACGACACCCGGCCCTATCCGGAGATTCGCGCTGCGCTGCGCGGGCTGACCGCATCCGGCACCCGTTGTTACCTGATGCACGGCAACCGCGACTTCCTGGTCGGCCGCGCCTTCGCCCGCGACGCCGGCTGCGCGCTCCTCAAGGACCCGCACTTGATGGATCTGGCAGGCACCCCCACATTGCTCATGCACGGCGACCTGCTGTGCACCGACGATATCCCCTATCAGAAGTTCCGGCGGCGCATCCGCAACCCGATCGTTACCCACATCGCCCTATGGAAGTCCCTGGAGAAGCGTCGCGCGATGGCCGCCGACTACCGAAGAAAGAGCGGCGCGGCGATGGTGGAGAAGACACAAGACATCATGGATGTGAACCAGCAAGCCGTGGAGGACTATATGCGTCGCTTCGGGGCCAGGCGGCTGATCCACGGCCACACCCATCGCCCTTCGGATCACTCCTTCGAGCTGGACGGCAGGACCGTATCGCGATCAGTGCTAGCCGAATGGCATGAGCACCGGGGGGAGGTGTTGGTCCACTCCGATGGGAGTTGGACAAGAGAGTCGATCGGACCTGGCTGAACCCTTCCTTGGGCGGAGCGCCGCCCACGCGATCAGGCGCTGGATCGCCGCTCACCCATAGTCGCAGCCGTGCGCCTCTTCCTCGTGAGTCCACCCTTCCCTCCCGGTCCGGTCGTTCGGGTTCGCGGAACTGTCGCCGCGACACGGAAGCCGGGAGAAACGACAAGCAAGACAGTCCGCGGCCCGGTCGAACAGACAGCCATCCGAGCCCGTTGTCACAGCTTCAGGCCCAGTACCAGATCCATGACATTGGTGCCGGTCGGCCCGGTGTGCACCAGCTCGTCGATTGCGTCCAGCAAGGTACCAGCGTCCGCCGCCGCCAGGGTGTCGGCAACATCGAAGCCGCCGCGCTTCGCCCGCTCCCGGGTACCGCCGTCCACCAGGGCACCCGCGTCTTCGGTGGGACCGTCGGTGCCGTCGGTGCCCCCGCTAAGCAGGAGGCAGCAGTCCGTACCGGCCAGCTCCACTGCCGCCGCCAGGGCCAGGTGCTGATTGCGTCCACCGCGCCCCGGGTGCTCCGGAAGGCGCACCGTAGTCTCCCCCCCCCAGATGTGCAGCCCGGTCGGTCCCGTCATCAATCGGCGGGCCAGCTCGCGCCCGCGCTCGCCGGCATCACCCTGTAGAAACTCCGGATGGACGCACACCGCCAGCCCCTCGTCCCTGGCAGCCTTGGCGGCGGCCTCTTTTGCGATATCCAGCGTCGCCACCAGCTCGACCTCTGGTCCCTGTTCGGGTATGCCGACGCGCTCGCCAAGGCCGCAGTCGCTCCAAACTTGGAGCCAGTCCGGCAGCTCCAGGCCTTGCAGTCGGGCGGCCAGATCGGGCTCGGGGACCAGGAGTCCAGAGCCGATGATGCCCGGGGCGTCCCCCGGCACGTCGGAGATCGCCAGGGCGCGGAGCTTGCGGCCCTTGATCCTGCTCAAGAGCCCTCCCCCCTTGATGCGGGAGACCGACTTGCGAATTAGATTCATGGCATCTATGGCCAACCCGCTACCCAGGAGCCAGTTGTTCAGACGCGCAAGCTCACCCAGCCCGAGCCCCGAGACGGGCGATTCCAGCAGGCTGGAGGCGCCGCCGGAGACGAGAAAAAGCAGTGTCTCATCGCCCGTCTTGTCCAAAAGCTTCAACAGTCGGCGCCCTGCCTCCAGGCTGCCCTCGGTTGGCACGGGGTGACCCCCGGCGACGCTTTCGAGACCGATCCCCGCGAGCCCTTCAGGGTCTAGATGGCCCGGCTTCGAGATCACCAGCCCACCTCGTATCTGCTCGCCGAGGACGTCCCTGGCACCCTCGGTCATCGACTGGGCCGCCTTGCCCACCGCGACGAGTGTCACCGGCCCTTCGATGCCCCGCGCCTGCAACGCCCGGCGCACGGCGGGACGCCCCCGAACCGCCTCAAGGGCCTGCATGAACACTTGGGTGAGTAAGCGCCGGGAATCGGGAGTGGCAGCCATTCGGGACCTCTCGATGACCTTAGGAGCCTGTCTGACGTACGACTTTTGTACCGCAGAACCGCGCATACGGGTCGGTTTTTCCGCGCGATTGAGTCAACCCGCGGAAATCAACACGTAGCGCGTTGCGCATTGTCATTGAGCCCATCTTGGAAGTCACGCCTAAAATTGCCGAAACATTTCAGGACTCATCTAATGAAGCTTTGTCATCAATGCGGCAGGTCGCCCCTGCCCTTCGTCATGGTGGTTTTCGTCGCTGGCGTGAGCGCCTTCCTCACCTGGCTGACGCTCTCCTATTCGGATTTCGAGAAGATCGAGATAATCACGGGAAGCTGCGCGGTCTTCATCGCCGTCGCCTCGACCGTGCTGCACTACGTCCTCAGCTGCATGAGGCGCCACTGCCGCCACGGTAGCCACAGCGAGCGCGACCAGAGCACCGCCCACTGAGGTTCGTCAGGGTCTTGCGGTCACCCGGTCACGCAGATAGACGGGTAAGGCCTGCTCCGCCGTGACCGCCCGGCCGGCGGCGAACTCGGCGGCGGCAAGAGCGGCAATGTCCCGCGCCTCACAATAGGCGTCCGGCATCAGGGATAAGAGCCTTGATCCCATGCGCTGGCGCAAGACCTCCCCATGGGCGGACCAACCGCTGCCGCATCCGCACCAATCGCCGTCCTGCGGGAGCGAAACCAGCTCCGGGGACGCTACCTGCTCCGTCCCAACCAGCTTCACCAAATCACCTGCGTCGAGCTGATAAGGCCCCCAGTACAGCTCCCCCATCCGCGCGTCCAGCGCAGCCAGGATACGGCGGCACCCGGTGCCCCGAACCTGTCCCCGGGCCAGTGCAGCCAAGGTGGAAACGGGCACCACCGGGAGATCTGCTCCGAAGGCCGCGCCTTGGACGACGGCGGTCGCAATGCGCACCCCGGTGAATGAGCCGGGACCGCGCCCGAAAGCCAAGGCGTCGAGCTGGGTCAAACCGATTTGCGCCCGCGCGAGCAGCTCATTCATCATCCCCAGCACCAACTCGCCGTGGCGGCGCGGCTCTTGCGCCAGACGCTGCTCCGAATCGGCACCGATGAGAAGAGCTACGGAGCAAGCCTCGCCGGAGGTGTCGATGGCCAGAATCTTCAATGGGGGCTCAGGCTCAATTCATCCCGGAGGCCGAACGCATTTCCACCCGGGGCGCAGAAGCGAGGTCATGCCGCGCCGCGGCGACGGTGTAGCCGAGAAACCCGTTGGCCGGCTTCAGAACCCAACCGCAGAACGATTCCGTCAGCGCACCTTCCATCAGCCTAGGCGGGGTATCGGTTAAGGTCTCGGCGACGTAGAGATCGCATGAGCCAACGAAGGAGCAGGGACTTTCCAGCGTCGTGTCCTCCGCCCAGGAGTCCAGCTCATCAAGAAAGATGGAGTCTGGGGGGCGCTCTTGGACGAGCCTGTCCTCCAAGCCGAGCAGGAGCAGACGCTTGTACTCCCGCTCGGGGTCCAAATCGCGGTCGCTTCGGGCTCGGCGGCCCTTGCCGCGGGCACGCGCGATGCCACGATACGATACGTAGGAATACAGATCGTGCAGCTCCTGCCAGGTCTGAGACGGCAAAGGGTGCTCCCAAGACAGACCGAGCTCTATCTGGCGGCCAAGAAAGCGGAACAGATTTCGCAGCGCCCAGCGCCGACTCTTGTCCACCTGCGCGCTGAGCGAATCCATGGAGCGGTCCAGATCCTGCAAAACCTGCTTGAGGTTTCTGGCCATGAGGCAATAGAGACGTTGCTCCAGCAGCAGTGCTCGGGCGTCGTCCGTATTCTGGCGCCGTTCTGTACCGACAGGCTTCGGAAGTCCCGCCGCAACCTTGAGCAATGGCCGCTTGACCTTACGCAGGACGGCCAGGCGCCCCGCTGCCGGCAAAGCGACTCTGCTCATTCTATCCAACTTCAAGACGAGCTGAGGGACCGCTCGACGAAGACCGGAATCACGCAGAGCCGCGAGCCACGCATCCATGGGACCCACACCGAACTCGGCGCTAGCCCGCCCGGCGCAGAGCGTCGTCGCAATGGCGTAAAAGTTAGTGGATTCGCTCATGGCTCATCGCCCCCAGATCTGCGATTCGACAACATGAATGTCCCCGGGGAATAGCCGGCTGCGCCAACCAGATCTAAAAACTCCCGCCCGGGCACCAGAACCCACCCGTTGAGCCCGTGATCCAGTACGCCGGAAACATGAGGCGGTTTGTCCTGCGCGATTTCCACCACGAACATATCGAAGGCGCCGCCGTAACTGGCCGGGTGCTCGAGTTTGCTGTACCCCGCGATAGATTCCAGCGCCTCGTAGAGCAGGGGCGCGCGGTCCGCGGCCGGAACGAGCTGTCCAACCAGTCCGAACAGGAGCAGGCGTTTGTACTCTATCTCCGGGTCGAAGGGTTTACCACTCGTGCCGGCGTTCAGAGCGCCGCGGATGTCCTCGCGCGAGCGCAGATAGAAGTACAGCTCGTGCAGCGTCTCCCATACGCCGGGCGGATAGGTCCTGTCCCAACGCACGGCATACTCGATCTGCTGTCCGACGATGCGGTACAAACGCTTCAGGAGCCAGGAGCGCATCCCTGCGGAGGTTCTCGAGTAAGCCACCTCGGATCGGTCGAGATCGTCCAATGCCACCTTCAAGTTCTTGATCATCAGCAAGCCGAGGCGCTGCTCACACGTCTGCCGGACCGCCTGCTCGGACCCGAACCGTCGTGACGACACGACGGGCTTGGGTATCCGTGAGGAGACCGAGGTGACCTTGGATTCGAGCTCCCGAAGAAGAGAGATCCGTCTGCCCGCCGGAAGCGGCCGGTTGGCAATCTGGCCCAGCTCGACGATCAGGCGGACAACAGCCCGGCAAACCTTCCCTTTCGGTTGCTGGTCCGGCCAGGCGAGATTCGAGCAGGATCCAGGCGCGGCGCCTCGATGGGCATGCGGCGCTGCGCGGTCGTGGTTTAAGCAGAGATTTCCTTCGGACATGGTCCCAGCATCCCGGTCGTACGGTCTCAGGGGTAACGGGGCTCACAACGAGACCCTTGCTGCTAATAACAATTAGCAAAGACCGTGCCCGCTGATACCTTAGTCGATTGCGGCCCCAACGCGAATCAAGCAGAGGCGAAAAAACGCCGGACCTGTTCCGGGTCCCGCGTACGCGCCATGGGTGGAAGGCTTTTCAGAAAGGCGTGCCCGTAGGAGCGGCTCAGCAGGCGCGGATCGCACACCACCAGCACTCCGCGGTCCCAGGCATCGCGAATCAGCCGCCCCGCACCCTGCTTGAGGGTAATCACCGCCTGCGGAAGCTGAAAGTCTCGAAAGGGATTGCCGCCTTGGCGGCGCAGGGCCTCGATACGGGCGGCGAGCACCGGGTCACCGGGGGAGGCGAAGGGCAGCTTGTCGATGAGGACGCAGGACAAGGCCTCCCCACGCACGTCCACCCCCTCCCAGAAGCTCGCGGTCCCGAGCAGCACCGCGTTACCCAAATGCCGGAAGCGGTCCAACAGCTCCGCGCGGGGCGCGCTGCCCTGCACGAGCAGTGGATAGGGGATGCGCGGCTCCAAAAAATCCGCCGCCTCCCGCAACGCCCGGTGGCTGGTGAAGAGCAGAAAGGCACGACCGCTGCTGTACTCCAAGATGCGCTCGGCGAGCTCGGCCACCGCGCCCACGTAGTCCCCGGCGGAAGGGTCGGGCATTCCCCGGGGCACGAACCACAACGCCTGATGGCCATAGTCAAAGGGGCTTTCCCAGCGCTCGGTCCGTGCGCCGCTGATGCCGAGCTGACGGGCGAAATGATCGAAGCTCTCCCCTACCGCCAGGGTGGCGGAGGTAAAGACCCAGGCCGCCGGGTGCCGCTCCATGTACGACTGGAAGATATCTGCCACCTGCAACGGTGTCTGGTGGAGCCGAAAGCCCTTGCCCTGGATCTCGTACCAGCGTATTTCTTCCGAGTCTTCCGCCTCTGTGAGCAGGTCCAGGCGCTGGCCAAGCTCGGCACTGCGGGCGAGACAGCTGTCCAACCCCTTTCCCCTCCCCTGAAGCGCGTCCAAGGCCGCGTGCAGGTCGTTGAGCCGGGTACGCACCGCATCCAGCGCCCTGGAGGCAAGCGCGTCTGCGACGATCTCGCTCCAGGGTCCGCGGCGCGCGTCCTCGCCGAAGCTCAGACGCAGATCCAGCACCCCGCGGCGCAGCTCGGTGGCGTAGTCGAGCAGCTCCGGGACATCGCCGGCCTCACGCCGGTACTCCAGCTCCAGGTCCCGAGTCAGGTCCAGCAGCTGGCGGCCGCTCACCGCCGCCCCGAAGAAGCTGCCCGCCACCTCGGGCAACTGATGGGCCTCGTCCGCGATGAAACAGTCAGCCCCGGGCAGGATCTCGCCGAAGCCTTCGTCCCTGAGCGAGAGATCCGCACACAACAGGTGATGATTGATGACCACCAAATCCGCTTCCTGGGCACGGCGCCGAGCCTCCACCAAGTGGCATCGGCTCCACTCCGGACAGCTCTGGCCGAGACAATTGTCACTGCTGGATGTCACCGCCGGCCACACGGGGGCATCTTCCGGCAGGTTGACCTCAGCCACGTCCCCGCTCCGAGTGACCGGGGCCCAATCGCGCACCTGGAGCAGTTGCTGGCGCAGCTCGACGAACCCTCGCCGATGGTCCTGCAGGGCCACATCGAGCCGGTAGCGGCACAGGTAGTTCGCCCGCCCCTTGAGCATGGCGACGCGGATCGGGGCGTTCAGAACCTCGCGCACCAGGGGAAGGTCGCGGTGGAAAAGCTGATCCTGGAGGTTTCGGGTGCCGGTGGAGACCAGGACCTTGCGACCGCAAAGCAGGGCTGGAACAAGATAGGCGAAGGTCTTGCCGGTGCCGGTACCGGCCTCGCAGATGAGGCTCCCGCCTTCTACCAGGAGTTGCGCCACCGCCTTCGCCATGGCCTCTTGCTGGGGACGGTGATTGTAGCCTTCCAGGCGTTGAGCTAGCAGGCCAGATGGGCCGAGTATTTCTCCGATTTGGTCTACGGGGTCGGTTCTCATGCGTCAGAATTCGGAATTCCCCCTTGGGCAGCGTACGAGCTCTAGTCGATGGGCTTCGCGGCGCTCAGCCCACCTTAAAAACTGCCCGTCCTACCAAGCTCCGGCACTAACCGCCGCGGGCCTTGCGCTCCGCCTCCATTGCGCCAGCCGTATCCCCCGCGGACCGCCGAGCGGCGGCAATGATACCCCAGTTGCTCTGCTTGAGGGAGGGCTGATCCTTGGCCAGGGCATTGGAGCGGGAGGCGAGGTTGCCGGCCTGCGAATGCAGACCTTGCTCCATGCGAACGCTCGCCAGGCGGTTCCACAAATAGGCCTGCTCGGACGTCTCTTGGGGCTGGATGCGCAGGGCACGCTCCAGGGTCGCAGCGGCTCCCACGTAATCCCCCGCCTTACGCTGCTGCTCCGCGTGCCTGGCCAGCACGTCGGCCGCGGGCATCAGCGTCGGGACCGTGGGAGCCGGCGGGGCATAGGCGACGACTTGCGGGGTCGGAGCAGGCGCCGAGGCTGGCACACTGCTCTCGGCGGGAGCGGATTCCGCGGCCCCGGTCATGGCACCTTCCGAAACCGGGGAGCCATTCGCCCCCAGCCCGCTCTCCGACGGAACGCTCCCCTGGGCAGGCGCCGCGTCGGGTGCCGCCGAGGGCGGCCGATAGGCATAGACCTCCACCGAGTCGTCCGGCCGAGTCTGCGCCCCGGAGGTGCCCGGTTCCGAGGAAGCCGCAGGACTACCCCCCGTCACTATCGGTGCCGGCGGCTCGGTCCGCTGCTGGGAGGCACAGGCGGTTAAACCCGCCGCCACCAGGACGATCGCAATTGCTCTTGTCATCAGTTACCCCAAAAACTACGCATGAACTCGCCGAGCGTGCTGCGCTGTGTCCCCGGCTTTTCCTTAGCGGATACCTGAGCGCCCTCTTGCCCCCGCTTCGGCGCCGCACCACAAGAAGAAGTCGCTGTCGGCACGCCCTCCGCCGCAAAGGGTAAGGTCATCGCGCGCCGGCAACCATCGCCCGCAAGCAGTCCGTCGCCGGGATCAACCCGGACCTCCTCCACCCCGTCGGGCGTAAACTCGGACAACGGCTGATTCTCGACGGATGTCATGATATCACCCCAGATCTTCAAGGCCCCGCTCGCCCCGGTCAGCTTCGTGGGCTTGTTGTCATCCCGTCCGACCCAGACCACCGTGACCTTGTCACCACTGAATCCGGCGAACCAGCTGTCACGCAATCCGTTGGTCGTGCCCGTCTTACCGGCCAGGGTGAGACCCTCGGGGAGACGTTTCTTCAGCGACACCGCCGTCCCCTGCTGGACCACCTGCTGCATCGCCCAGGTCGTCAGATACACGGCGGATGCGTCCGCCGCCGGCTCCACCGCCAGCGGATAGCGGTTCAAGGGCCGTCCGGAGGCATCCAGCACCTCACGGATCGCACGCAGCGGGGCGCGAAAGCCGCCCGCGCCCAAGGTCTGGTAAATCTGCGCCACCTCGATCGGGGTCAGGGAGACCGAACCCAGCAGCATCGCCGGCACGGCATCTACCGCCCGCCGCACGCCCAGGTGTTCCAGGGTCTCCACGACCTGGTCCACGCCCAGTTCCAGACCCAGATTCACCGTCGCCAGGTTGTAGGACTTGGCCAGCGCCTTGTAGAGGGGTACCAGTCCGTGGGTCTTGCGGTCGTAATTGTGGGGCTGCCACAGCTTCCCGTCGCCGGTACGCAAGCTCACGGGGCTATCGGTGAGCATGGTAGCCAGATTGTAGTGCGCCGGGTCCGACAGAGCCGTGAGGTAGATGACCGGCTTGATGAGCGAGCCGATAGGACGCACCGCCTCCAAGGCGCGGTTGAACCCGGCATAGGCGGGATCACTCCCGCCCACCAGCGCCAACACCTCCCCCTGGGCGGCGGAAGTCACCACGGCCGCGGACTCCAGGGTTCCCTCCTTGAACCCCCGCGAGCGCTCCAGCTCAGGGATCCGTGTGGTTACCGCCTCCTCGGCGGCCGCCTGGACCAGGGGGTCCAGCGTGGTAAAGACGAACAGCCCCTCGGACTGCAAGTCCTCTTCCCGATAGTCCCGTTGAAGCTGGCGGCGTACCAGCTGGAGAAAGGCGGGATAGGCCCCGGACGGTCTACCGCCCTTGGTGCTGACACCCAGAGGTGCAGCCTTGGCGGCCGCGGCCTTCTCCGCACCGATCAGGCCCTGCTCATGGAGCGTATCAATGACTAGATTACGGCGCGCCTCGGCACGTTCCGGGTGGCGCCGCGGATCATAGTAGGAGGGCCCCTTGATGAGGGCCACGAGCAAGGCGGTTTCGGCGATACCCAGCTCTTGAAGCGGGCGGTTGAAATAGAAACGGCTCGCTAGCCCGAAGCCGTGGATGGCCCGGCTGCCGTCCTGGCCGAGAAAGATCTCGTTGACGTAGGCCTCCAGGATTTCCTCTTTGCTGTAATGCAGCTCGAGCAGGAAGGCCATAAAGGCCTCGTTGATCTTGCGCGTCAGGGTGCGCTCGTCGGTCAAATAGAAGTTCTTGACCAGCTGCTGGGTCAGGGTGCTGCCGCCCTGGACCACCCCGCCCGCCCGCAGGTTGCGCCACATGGCGCGGGTGATGGCCGAGGGATCGACACCCCAATGGTCGTCGAAATCCCTGTCCTCGACCGCGAGCAACGTGGCCTCCGTCAGCCGCGGCAGGTCCTGGCCGCGGATGAGGACGCGGTCCTCGTTGTGGGTGGGGTAGATGCTGGCGACAAGCACCGCATCGAGGCGCACCAGCGCCGTGTCGGCACCACCGGTGGCGTCTCTGAGCTGCGACACCTGGCCGTTCTCGATCCGAATGTCCAAGACCCGCTCGGGCTCCGAGCCGTCCCAAAACCGAAAAGGCCGGGTATGCACGACGAACCGGCCACCGCTGCGGGCGTAGGTGCCGGCGCTGGACGGATTCTTCACGGGGCGGTACTTGAGGCGCTCGAGCTCGCCCTGCAGCGCCTCAACGCTCAACGGACGGCCGGCGTAGAGCTCCAGGGGCCGCGCGAAGACCCGCGCCGGCAAGGCCCAGCGTTTGCCCTCGAACTTCTCGCGGACGGTTCCGTCGAGATAAACGGCGTACAGAACGCCGGCGAGCCCGCCGGCCAGGACCAGCAGCAGCGCCCAGCGTCCGATGCTCTTCAGTAGGCCGAGCTGTTTGCTCCGGCCCTTGCTGCGCATGGCCAGGGCACCAGTCTTGTCAGGTCGGGACACGGCTCAGCGGCGGCCTCCCATCCGAGTGAACAGACGCCCCAAGCGGCGCGTCCTGGAGAATGTTTGATGCATACTTGGACAAGGGAGGTTGGGGAAACACCGCGAAGCCCCTCTTTGAAAGAGTAGGGGGTCGGGAGGATTTCAAAGGTGCTATGGTCCCATCTGCAGCCGCCGCATACAAGGCGCTTCAAGTCTTGATTCCCACCCCGCGTTCCAGCAGGCGGAGACTGAAAACCGTAAGCACGGCGATGAAGACCAGGATGATGGCGAAGGCGAGCCCCAAGGGAATGTCGCTGACTCCGAGCAACCCGTAACGGAAAGCGTTGATCATGTAGAGCACCGGATTGGCCAGGGACAGGTTCTGCCAGAAGACCGGCAGCAGCTCTATAGAATAGAAGACTCCCCCCAGGTAGGTCAGGGGCGTGAGCACGAAGGTGGGGATGATGGAGATATCGTCGAAGCTGTTGGCATAGACCGCGTTGATGAATCCCCCCAGGGCGAACAGGATCGCCGTCAGCGTGAACACCAAAAAGGTCACACCGTAGCTTTGCACCTCGATGTCCGTAAAGTACATGGCCACCAGGGTCACCGCCACCCCTACCACCAAGCCCCGTGCGACGCCGCCCGCGACAAAGCCGGCCAGAATCACCCAGTTGGGAACCGGGGCCACGAGAAACTCCTCCACGTAGCGGGAGAACTTGCTGGAATAGAAGGACGAGACCACATTGGCGTAGGCGTTGGTGATGACCGCCATCAACACCAGCCCGGGGACGATGAAATCGATATAGTCGAAATCCCCCATGGGCCCGATGCGCGCGCCGATCAACCGGCCGAAGATCACGAAATAGAGGGCGGTGGTTATGGCCGACGGGAGCACCGTCTGCACCCAGATGCGCGAGAAGCGCAGTATCTCCTTGACCAGGATGGTGGAGAAGGCAACCCAGTAGCGCCCGTAACGGCTCATGCGGCCAGATCCCCGCCGCCCTTGCCGGTCTCGACCATGTCCAGGAACAGCTGCTCGAGCCGGTTCTGCTTGTTGCGCAGGCTGATGACCTCGATGCCGTTGCGCGACAGGGCCTCGAACAGGCCGTTGATGCTGTTGTCCTTGCTCACTTCCACCTCCAGGGTGCAGTCATCCACATGCTCCAGCACGAAGCCGCCGAGCTGCGGCAGCTCCGCCAGGCGTCCCTTGAGATTGAGGACGAAGGTCTCGGTCTGCAGCCTGCCGAGCAGGGCCCGCATATCCACGCTCTCCGCAATCCGGCCGTCGTTGATGATGGCGATGTTACGGCACAGGCTCTCTGCCTCCTCCAGGTAGTGGGTGGTGAGTATGATGGTGGTGCCGTTGGCGTTGAGCTCGCGCAGGAAGTTCCACATGGAGCGCCGGATCTCGATGTCCACGCCCGCGGTGGGCTCGTCCAGGATCAGGAGCCTCGGCTCGTGCACCAGGGCGCGGGCAATCATGAGACGGCGTTTGAGCCCGCCGGAGAGCACGCGCATCTCCGAGTCCCTGCGGTCCCAGAGCTCGAGCTTACGCAGGTAGAATTCCGCCCTCTCCCGGGCCTCCCGCCGCGCGATGCCGTAGTAGCCGGCCTGGTTGAGCACCACCTCGATCACCGGGAGGAACAGGTTGAAGTTGAACTCCTGGGGCACCAGACCCAGGCAGGACTTCACCGCCTCGGGCTCCCGGTCCAGGTCCCGGCCGAAGACCTCCACCTGTCCGCCGGTCTTGTTGACCAGGGAGGTGACGATGCCGATCAGGGTCGACTTTCCCGCACCGTTGGGACCGAGCAGGGCGAAGAAGTCGCCCTTCTCCACCCTGAGGTCTACGCCCTTGAGGGCCTCGTGGCCATTGCGGTAGACCTTCGTGAGATTGCGTACGGCGAGTGCGGGCATGGCGGTCAGCACGCCCGCCTGGAGCTCAAACCCGCTAACGTCGCCGAAGGCCCCCGACGAGCGCGCGCGCCAGTCCGCAAAGACGCAAAGAAGATACCTCCCGGGCTTTGCGTCCCGGCGCGAGAATTTTGCCCTTGGTATTGCGCAGGTCGTTTCATCGCTGATTTAGTGCATCGTTGCACGAGTAAGCCGCGGCGTCTCCTCGCAGCCGTCTCACCGGGCTGGACCCCGGGGGTCCAGTCGTCCAGGGAAGGCATGCTAGCGGCAAGCAGCATGAGCTCGGTCGACGGCGAAACAGCCGGATGAGGTTAGTACGAGGAGAGGTAACCTCGTTAAGCTACCGGCCCGACGTGAGATTTTCAACCAAGATTGCGGTACCGACCCAGTCGGAGAATCAGAAACCGTGGAAGCCCTCGACACCGCACTCATCCTTTTCCTCCTCTCCCTGCTCGCCGGCCTGGTGGACTCCATCGCCGGCGGCGGCGGGCTGATCTCCGTACCGGCCCTTCTCTGGGCGGGCCTGCCTCCCGTGGCCGCGTTGGCCACCAACAAGGCCCAAGCGGTGTTCGGCAGCTTCACCGCCGCCGCCAACTTTATTCACAAGGGGGCGATCGACCTGCGCCGAGCAGCGTTCTCCGTAGCCTGCACCTTCGTCGGCGCCGCTGCGGGCGCCCTGCTGGTCCAGCACCTGGGCAGCGCCCTGCTGGCCAGGATCATCCCCCTGCTGCTGATCGGCTTCGCCCTGTACTTCATGCTCTCGCCGCGGGTCTCTGATCTGGACTCCCACCACCGCATCGGCGAGGGGGCGTTCGCCCTGACTGTCGGCACCGCGGTCGGCTTCTACGACGGCTTCTTCGGACCCGGTACAGGTACCTTCTTCGCCATGGCCTTCGTCGCCCTGCTCGGCTACAACCTGCGCCGGGCCACCGCCCACACCAAGCTGCTGAACTTCACCAGCAACCTGGCGGCCTTGCTCTTCTTCCTGCCTGGCGGACACGTCATCTGGAGCATCGGCTTGATCATGGGCGCAGGTCAGCTCATCGGCGCATGGATCGGCTCGCACCTGGTACTGCGCCACGGCACCCGGCTGGTGCGGCCGGTTCTGGTCGCCGCCTCGCTGGCGGTATCGCTCAAGCTGCTCGCCGACCAGGTCGGCGCCTGAGCCGGATTCAGGAACCGGGCCTCGTGCGATCCAGCTCAGCCCTTCTCCGACACGCCCGCCTCGTCGAAGGTCGCCATCCGGTTGTGCAGGTTACAAGCGAGACGCAGCAGCGGTACGGCGACGGCCGCTCCGCTGGCCTCGCCGAGGCGCATGCCGAGATCGAGCAGCGGCTGCGCGCAGAGTGCCTGCATCACCAGCGCGTGTCCGGGCTCCGCGGAGACGTGAGAGAACAGCAGCCAATCCTCCAGGCCCGGACACAGCCGTGCCGCCGCCAGCGCGGCGACGCCGGAAATGAAGCCGTCGGCCAGGACCGGCAGGCGGTGTTGGGCGCAGGTGACGTAGGCGCCGGTCAGCGCGGCAATCTCCAATCCCCCCAGGCGGCGAAGCACCTCGAGGGGCTCGCCGATGTGCCCGTCATGCGTCGCGAGCGCCTCGCGGATGACCGACACCTTGCGCGCCACTCCACCCGGGTCCAGCCCCGTACCCGGTCCCGTCAGCTCTCGGGGATCCGCCCCGAGCAGGGCGCAGGCGACGGCGGTAGCCGCGGTGGTGTTGCCAATGCCCATCTCACCGCCGATGAAGAGCTCGTCGCCGACCTCCAGGGCACGCTCGGCCGCCTGGCGGCCCACGTTCAGGGCGCAGGCCAGCTGACGCTCGTCCATGGCCGGCCCGGTCGACAAATCCGCCGTTCCCGGACCGAGCCACGCGTCGACCACCCCGTCCGCTGCTGTCGGGCCGCTCAGCGTACCCAGGTCGATCACCTCCAGTTCGGCGCTGAGCTCCCGGGCAAGGATGCTGATGGCGGCTCCGCCACGGGCGAAGTTTTGGACCATCTGGGCGGTTACGGACTGCGGGAAGGCGGATACACCACGCGCCGCGACGCCGTGATCGGCGGCAAACACGGTTATCCTGACCCGGTCGGCGGCGGGGCATTCGATCCCCTGCATCGCGGCAAGACGCACCGCGAGATCCTCCAATCGCCCGAGGGATCCCGGAGGCTTGGTCAGCCTGGCCTGCCGCGCCAAGGCCTCGCGGCGCACCGAGTCATCGAGCCGCGCCGCCCGGATTTCGAGCCAATCCAATTTCACGATAAACCTCCTGCAATTTCGATCAATCGGGACGATACAATAGGCACATGAAACGTTCGACCCGATGGCATGTCTTCGAGGATGCGCCCTCCGTCGCCGAGGAGGGCGCCCTGCGGGCCCTCATGTCGGCCGAAGCTGCGATCACAGAGCGCGGCGCTTTCCGCATCCTGCTGGCCGGAGGACGCACCCCGCTAGCGATGTACCGGCTGCTGTCCGAGACCGCCGCCGACTGGAGCCGCTGGCATATCTACTTCGGCGACGAACGCTGCCTGCCACCGGACGACGAGGACCGAAACAGCAGGGCCGCTGCGCGTGCCTGGCTCGACCAGGTTCCGATCCCCGCTGAGAACATCCACCCCATTCCCGCCGAGCTCGGGGCAGAGGCCGCAGCCATCGCCTACGCGCCTCTAATCCGCTCTGCCTTGCCCTTCGATCTGGTCATCCTGGGGATGGGGGAAGACGGCCATACCGCAAGCCTCTTCCCGGGAAAGGTGCACTCACAAGGGGCGCTTACCCATGCAATCCATGATGCCCCCAAGCCCCCGCCAGACCGAGTCAGCCTGAGCACAGAGGCGCTGAGCAGCGCCCGGGAGATCCTGATCCTGGTGACCGGTTCTGCAAAACGGGACGCCGTCTCCGCCTGGAAGGCCGGCGAGCCACTGCCCGTGGCCACCGTCGGCGCAGACGTGGCGGTCGACGTCCTGATCGACCTGGATGCCAACCCGGCTTGACTCACTAAGGCAAACCATGGACAGGGGACATGGCCTCCCGCGCGACGCCCTGGATACGTCCCTGGTTGCGCTTTGCTTTCCGTTTCGCAATCGATTTCACGGTGCAAACCGCGGCCTTGCCATCGCTGGACGACTGGACCCGGGGTCCCGCCCGGGACGACAGCCCGCAGGGCGGCGAGCCCCTGCCGGTGAAATGCCGGAGTTACAAGATACTCACCCGCGGCCTGCCCGTCGCCGGATTCCGGTCGACCTGGACCGGGCAATCGAACACCGCTTCCACGTTCTGGGCGGTAATCACGTCGCGCGGATCGCCCATCTGATGTATGGATCCATCCTTGAGCAAGACAACCTTGTTGCAATGCCGGGCCACCAGATCGATGTCGTGAGAGACCAGGACGACGCCCAGATTCTTCTCGGTGCTCAAGCGGTGGATCAGGCGGAAGATCTCCCGCTTGAACTTCAGGTCCAGAAAGGACGTCGGCTCGTCCATCAGGATCACTTGAGGCTCTTGGGCCAAGGCGCGTGCAATCAGCACCCGTTGTCTCTCGCCGCCAGACAGCTCGTGGATGGAGCGTTCTGCGAATCCGAGGCAAGCCGTCGCCTGTAGGGCGTCCCGAACGACTTCCATGTCCTGCGTGCCCTCGAACTGCAGCCGCCCGAGGTGCGGGTAGCGGCCCATTAACGCGACCTGCAGCACGGAGAAGTCGAACCGGAAGTGTTGCTCCTGCGACACCATGGCGATCCGCTTGGCGATCAGGTTCCGCGAAATGCTGGCGATGGGGACACCTTCGATCCGCACTTGCCCGGTATTCGGCGCCAGAATGCCGTCCATCAGGTTCAAAAGGGTACTCTTGCCCGAGCCGTTCGGACCCAGGATCCCGAGCACCTCCCCCCGCGGGACCTGGAGGTCGACATCGGCCAGAACGGTATGCCGGCCGTAACCGAAACCCACCCCCTCCAGGCTCAGGATCGGCTCCATTGACTCTCCCTCCCGAGCAGCAGATAGAGAAAAAAGGGCGCACCCACGAAGGCCGAGATGACACCGACGGGAAGCTCGCTCGGCGCGATCAGGGTCCTGGCGAGGGTGTCCGCGACGACGAGAAAACAGGCCCCGCCGAGGGATGCGACTGGCAGCAGCAGGCGATGATCCGATCCGATGGCCATCCTCGCCAGGTGGGGAACGATAAGCCCGACGAAACCGATAAGGCCCGAAAAGGCGACCACCGTGCCGATCATCAGGGACACGACGACGAGCAGCACTAGCTTGGTCCTGGCTACGTCGACGCCCATCCTCAGGGCGGAGTCCTCTCCTACCGTCAGGAGGTTCAATCGGCTCGAGAAGCCGTAGAGCAGCACAAAGGATGCGAGCAGCACCGGGGCGATGAGGTACAGATAGGAATAGCTGGTCTGGGACAGGTCGCCATAGAGCCAGAAGAGCATCGAGTAGAGCTTCGCATCGGAGGAGACCGAGACGAAAAACATGATGGTCGCCGTAAAGAAGGCGTTAATGATGACGCCGGTCAGGAGTATGGTCGAGGACTCCATCCCAATTCTCTTCATCCCGAACAGCAAGAGCAGACACAGGGTCAGCAACGCCCCGGCAAAGGACATGATCGGGACGCCGATACCCAGGCTGAAGCCCAAAAGGATCCCGATCACGGCGCCGAACGCCGAGCCGCTGGAGACACCCAGGATAAAGGGGTCCGCAAGCGGATTGCGCAGCAGGGCCTGAAACACCACGCCACCCAGCGCAAGGGCGAATCCGACGAATGCCGCCAGGATAATCCGCGGCAACCTGATCTCCAGCAGGATCAGGCGTGCCTGCCCCGCCTCGGGGGCAGCGCTCGGACTGAAAAGAGCCAGAACCTGGCCCAAGGCTATGTCAGCCGTCCCCGTCAACAGGGAAACACAACAGGCCCCGATCAGCGCAGCCCCCATGCCGAGCGATACGCGCGCTACCCGGGCCGGACTCAGGGGTCTGTCCAAACGCCCGTTCGCCATTCAGTCATCCCAATTCAGGTCCGGATGAATCTGGCGGGCGAGGATCTCCAATCCCTGCACCACCCGCGGGGACGGGCGGTCTATCAGGTCCGAGTCCACCAAATGCACCCGTCCGTCCCGAGCCGCCGGAATCATGTCCAGCTTCAGCCAATGCCGCTTGATCCGCTCGAACTCACCGCCCCGCTCCATGGAGGAGACGATAATGACCTCCGGCTTCTGCCGAATGACCTCTTCGACACTGATTCTCGGGTAGGTGATGGTTTCCTCGTCGCCCATGTTGCGCCCGCCCGCGAGCCGGATGAGGTCGCTGGAGTAAGTGCTCGCGTTGACCGTCATGATGGGCTTGGGATTCACCTGCAGAAAGACCAGGGGGCGTCGAAGGTCGGCAGTCTTGGCGGAAATCCGATCCACCCGCTCCGACATCCCATTCGCCAGCTCCCGCGCCTTGTCCGGCACACCGCAGACCTCGCCGATGTCCAGGATGGTTCGGATCACCTGGCGCAGGTCCCGTGGATTGACCACGAAGACGGGGATACCCGCCTTCTCGAGCAACTCGATGACCCCGGGCTGATTGCCGTCGGCCGTGCTGATCACCAAATCCGGCGACAGACTGACGATCATCTCCACGTTGAGGTCGACATAGCTGCCGACCTTTGGCTTGCGCGCCGCATCGGGCGGATAGGAGCTGTACTTAGTCACGCCGACGACCCGATCCCCCAGCCCGAGAAAATAGACGATCTCGGTGATGCTCGGCGCCAGGGTTACGATCCGTTGCGGTACGGTTTCGATCGACACCTCCCGGCCCATGTCGTCCGTGAACAGTGCACCGGGGGACATGCTGGTCCAGACGGCAAGGAACACCGGGATCAGCGTACGGACAGCACCCATTGCTCGCATAGCACGCAACCCTTTATGAACACTCATCTAGTAGTCAAAACGCAGACCGGCGAAAAAGTTGAACTCCGGCGATGGGTAGAAGGCCGGCTCGACGGGGAAGGTCGCAAGAACGCCATAGGACGAGTACTTCTCGTTGAAGATGTTGTTCAGATCAAGGAACGCCGTATATCTCTGCCAGCTGTAATTCACCTTGAGGTTGAACACCTTGTAGTGCTCTTGCTCCTTGAAATCATTCCCGAAGTCGCTCTCGAGATACCTCTCGCCCACGTAGATCCCGTTCAGTGTCAGTGTCAGACCGTCCAAGGGACGCCATAGGAGATCCACGCTGGCTTGATGCCGAGGCACGTTGGGCACCTCATTGCCGGAAAAGGCGCCGCTCAGGATCTCGGTTTCCCGGTAGGTATAGGTCCCCTTGACGCTTACATTCGATGCGTCGTATCCCGCCGCGAGCTCAAGACCGTCACGCCTCGTCTTCGCGTCCAGATTCTCGTTATTGAAGGTGACCGGATTGAAGAAGATCTCATCTTTGGTTTCCAGGCGAAAGAGATTGAGGTTGGCGTAGATGTTATCGGTGAAATGGTGCCGCACGCCGATTTCATAGTCATCGGAGGTCTGGGGAGCCAGGTCCACGTTGATCGTATTGGTGAAGAAGCTGAAGATCTCGTCTAAAACCGGATACCGAAACCCCTGGGCAAAGCTGATATAGAGATAGGATGTGTCGAGAAACCGGTAATTCAGCCCCCCGGTAAACACCCCTTCGTTATAGTTCGCCTCATCCTTGGTGCCGGGATCGGTGGGCGAGAACTCGTAATCGACCCAGTCCCAGCGATAGCCCGCCGAGAGGGCCAAGCTCTCGATGGGGAAAAATTCGTCATACACATAGAGGCCATAGTCCTTCTTCTTCAGATCGAAGCGGCCCGCATCCAGGGTTCCGAAGAACAGGGACTCGTTCGTTATGTCCTCGTCGGCACTGAAGTAGTCAAACCCCAAGGTCAGGTTGTTGTCGAACCCGCCGATGGGCTCCTTTACAACGATCTGGGGCGACGCAGTGGCGTAATCGATCCGGGTCCCCCCCCGAAACTCGCCACCGGAGAAAGATGAGAATTGATCGACCTCTCGCTTCCGGTAGGAAAGCGGGATCTTGAAATAGCTGTCCCCCGGAAAATAGACCTCGGGGCTCAGCTGCGCGTAGTAGTCGTCGGTATCCGCGAAATCGAAGGGATGGGTGCTGTCGCGCCTGTTGGCGCCCGCTTCCAGCTCGCTCAGCCTCAGGGCGCCGGGCAGACTGGTATCGTCCTCGTGATATCCGGCGCTCAACCCGATCTTGGCGAAATCTCCGAAGAAGTAGTCGAGATTGAGCCCGATATCGCCCTGCTCGGTATCGCTGTTGTCTCGGTAGCCGTCGGACTTGTAGTAGCGGCCCGAAAGGGCGTAGGACAAATCCCGATAGGTTCCGCTTACGTAGGCGCTCGGATTCTGGGTGTTATAGCTGCCGCCGGCGCCTTCAACGCCGAACCGCAAGCCGTCCTCGCCCTGCTTGGTGATGATATTGATCACGCCGTCCGTGGCGTTGTCGCCATAGAGCACACTCCCGCGGCTGCCTCTGACGACCTCGATCCGCGCGACCCGGTCCAAGGGGATGAGCATCCAGTCCGCTCCGGAAAGATCCGGATTGTTCAGCCGCCGTCCGTCCACTAGGACCAGGGTGTTCAGGGCAGCGGTCTCTCCGAACCCGCTGCGGTCCACCCGGAAGGTACGCCCGTTCCCTGTGATATCGTAGACGTGCAGCCCGACCTTCTGCTTCAGGATGCCGGGGACGTCCCTGGCGGTGGAGGCTGAGATGTCCTCCTCGGTGATCACCGAGACGTTGGCGGGAACCGTTTCCGTAGTCTCTTCGTAGCGGGTCGCGGTTACGACGACCTCCCCCAGGCTCGCGGAGGAGTCGGTCGGGTCTGCACTCGGTGCAAGCTCGCTGGCGGCTTCGGCCGTCGCCGTGATCAGAAGCAGACTCAATACCAAGCCGGGAAAGGATTTCGAGCGGATCATTCTTGCCCCCAATGTCGAACGGATAGTCGTCAACACCGATCCACAAAAAATCCCGGACCGATGACAATCGGCCCGGGATTTCCCGACTTTATCCCGGGGGCTGCAGAGCGGCCCCGTTCCACGGGGGTGCACGCCTTCTACTCAGGCAGGTCTCCTGGCTTCCCTCCCGTTTCGGCGGCCTTCCCATCCCGATTCAACGGGGCAGTGGCACACGAAGGCCGAAAGGATTTCCTTGTCGCTCGACGCGACAAGGATGGGGTTACAGTGGCGGGCCCGCCCCCGATTTACACGGGGTTCCCTATTAAGCCTTTAAAGGCACCTGAGCGTAATCCGCCAGAATAATCCATCGTTTTCAACAAGTCAATTCAGCGATAAAAATAACCTACTTCGCGGCGGGTAGCAGTGCCCTGTCCAGTTGCTACTATTCGTGGACATTCGTCGGATCAACAGCGGGACCTTTACCGCACAGAGGAGGCAGAGATGAGTGATAAAGGCGTGTTCACTTACCCGGGCAGCGAGATCGACGTCCAATGGGACGGCCGACTCTGTATCCACATCGGCGAGTGCGGCGGCTCCGCCGACGAGCTCTTCGAGGGGGACCGGAACCCTTGGTGCATCCCGGACAAGTGCTCCAAGGCGCATGTGCACGAGGTCGTCGAGCGCTGCCCAAGCGGTGCGCTGACCTCCCGGGACAAGGCGGGTGCACCGGAGCAAGCGCCGGCGGAAAACTGCGTAGCGGTGGTCTACAACGGCCCCCTCTACGCCAGCGGCGACTTGGCCCTGGAAGGTGCGCCGGATGATATGCCGGGCGTTCGCTTCCGGGCGGCGCTGTGCCGCTGCGGCCAATCAGGGAACAAGCCCTTCTGCGACAACAGTCACCTCAAGGCGGGCTTCGAGGACTATGGCGCAGTGGGAGAGAAAGGCGAGGCGCTCAAGGCCACCGGCGGTGCACTCAAGATCAAGCCGCTGCCGGACGGCCCGCTGCTGGTCAATGGCAACCTGAGCATCCGCGCCGGCAGTGGCCGCATCGCCTGGCAGGGCACGAGCACAGCCCTGTGCCGCTGCGGCGCCTCGAAGAAAAAGCCCTTCTGCGATGGCAGCCACAAGGACGCAGGGTTCACAAGCGACTAGGAGCCCAAAATCTCGATCAGACCGGAAGCGACCTCTTCTAGATCCTTACCGATAACCTGCGGGGTCTTGTCCAGCGGGCCAAGCACCATTCCGGGGCGTTGCACGAACGCGGCATTCCAGCCCGCGCTCATCGCCCCGGTGGTGTCCCAATTGTGGGCCGCAACCATCCAGAGGTCGGCCGGCACTTTACCCAGCTCCCGAGCGGCCATGTCGTAGACGGCGCGGGCGGGCTTGAACTTCCGGACCCTGTCTACGGACAAAGAGGCGTCGAAAAGACTCTCCAGCCCGGAGCTCGCGAGCTGAGACTCGATCATCGCCGGGGAGGAGTTCGTCAGGGTCGCAAGGCGAAATCCATATTCCTTCAGCCGCCGGAGTGCTCCTTGTGCCTCCGGGTGCGCCGGCAGGGCCCGCATGGCGTCGAGGATCTCGTGGCTCGCCTCTGCGCTCAACGGGGTGCCCAATCTCGCTGAAATAATCTCCAGGGCGGCAGCCCCCATGACCCCGAAGTCCCGATACTCATCGAGAACGGTGGAGACCAGGGCGGACTGCAGCACCTGCGCAAACCACAACCGCCGCACGGAACCGTCGCAGAAGTGCCTGGCAAACAAGCCGTCGAGCGCTCTCAGATCAAGCAGGGTCTCGTTGACATCGAAGACGATAGTGGCTGGCATGCCATTGACTCCTCAAGGTTTTAGATTGACGTTACAAGCGGGAGACAGGCGTCTCGATGTCCCGTCTCCGCATTGGCCCGCGCCGCATTCGACCTGAACGAGAAGTGACGCGTAATATCTCGGCACCTTCATCTGCGGAAGCCCGTCAATGAGCGCCTTGCCCCGACCCGGTCCGGAGAATCTCCATCTTACAGACCACATTTGCCTGCTGCGCCGCAACCTGCGCGCGCTGACGGGTAGAGACCTGATCGACGCAGACGTGGGGGACGCCGAGGCCGCCCGCCTATTGTACCAAGCCCCATTCGTGCTCCTGTCCCACAACCAGGCGCCCGATCCGATCCTCACCTACGGCAACCTGGCTGCCCTGCGATTATTCGAGCTAACCTGGGAGGAGCTCACGGCCATGCCCTCGCGACTCACGGCGGAGACGCCCAACCAGGAGGAGCGGGCGCGTCTGCTTGCGCGGGTCGCGGAAAAGGGCTACATCGACGATTATTCCGGAGTGCGAATCTCCAGCAAGGGCAAACGCTTTCGTATCGACCGCGCCCGAGTCTGGAACCTGGTCGACGAGGATAGCCGGCTCTGCGGTCAAGCCGCCTGTTTCTCGCAGTGGGAGCCCTTGTAAGCCGGGACACCCATAAGGCGATTTCTGTCAAATCGCCTAATACCCGCGTCAACTACACAGAGAGGACAACATGCTGGTTACCTTCAAGACCGAGTCTTACGCGAGCATCACCATGTTCGGCGACGTGGCGGCCGCCCTGCTCAAGCTCATGGGCCACAGCGGGACCATCCCCGGCGCCCTGATGCCCGAGGACATCCCGGACGCTCTCGAGCGCCTCAAGGCCGGCGTCGCGGCCAACCCGGATGTGCCCCTGGACCCGCAGGAAAAAAAGGGCGACGACGACGACGAACGTCCTCACGTCAGCCTCGCCCACCGGGCGCTGCCTTTGATCGAGCTGCTGACGGCGGCGAAGGAGAGCAACAAGCACGTAATGTGGGAGTCCTGACCGGATTCTCGCCCGCGGATGCTGCATAATAGCCGCCCTACTCACCCGTACGATAAGAACGCTCGTCCATCACCCCGAAGGAGGTGAACATGCCCGAATCGACGCCCTCGGCATCAAGAACCTTGGTCTGGCTCCTGGCGATCCTCCTGATCGGAGTCATGGCGCTGTACGGCTGGCACAACGACAACCAGATGAAGACCATCGCAGGCAAGGACGCGGATATCGCCCGATCGGCGGAGTTCCTGGCCGATTCCGAGAAGAGGATGGGGCAATTACAGGAAAAGGAGCAGGCCCTGCGCTTGGAGATTGCCGCACGCACCAAGCAGCACGACGCGGAGAAACAAGAGCTGACGGGTAAGCTGGACGCCGCCGCGCAGGCCAACCAAGCCCTCCAGGGTGAGATGGAATCGCTCAAGGTCAAAGACACGGAGATCCTCGCCGCCGAGAAGGAGAAGGCAAGCCAAGCCTATGCAGAGCTGCAGGGAAGGCTCGACACCGCCAGCCAACAGATAACCGCTCTGGAGGCCGGCATGGAGCAGCAGAAACAGGCGATGGCGGAGGCGGCAGCGGCGAACGAGGCCCAGACGCTGGAAATCGAGCATCAGCTGAAGGAGAAGATCGGCTTCTACCGCACCGCCCTCGAAGGCAGCGACCCGGAACGCGCGACGCAACTTGTCACCCTGGAGCTGCAGGTCAAATCCGGTCAGGAAGCCATCCAGGACGCCCAGCAGGCAATCCACAGACTGAAACAGAAAGAGGCTGGACTGAACGCGCAGCTGGCAGACGCAAGCCGGGTCGTGGCCGAGCGGGACCAGGCCCTTGCGGAAGCCGGGCAGAAGCTGGACGGCCTGCAGAGCGAGCTGACGCAGAGTCAATCCGCGCTCGCCAGCCTCCAACAGCAGCATGAGGCCGCCGCCGCCCAGGCCGGCGAGATGCTCGCAGCCTCCAAGCAGCAGCTGGAGGCCGCCGAGGCTGCACACGGCAAGACCAAATCGGATGCGGCCGCAGCCCGGGAGGAGGCCGAGGCCAGGATCTCCGAGCTCGGCAGCAAGCTCCAGGCCGAGACCGCCGCCCTGCTCGCCTTGCAGCAGAAGCACCAGTCGACCGTCACCGAGCTGCAAGGCTCCCTCGACAGCTCCCAACAGACCCTGGCCAAGGTCGAAGCCCAGCTGGACTCTGCCAAGCAAACAGCGGTGCAGGCGCAAAAGACCCACGAAAAACAAATCGGCGAGGCCCGGTCGAAGATCCAAGATCTGGAAGATAACTTCGCTCAGACCAAGCAACAGGCCGTAGCGGACCTGGAAGCCAGCAAGCGCAAGGGCGAAGAGACCGTCAACTACGTCCGCCGGGTGCACACCGAGCTCTCCAAGCTGGGGGGGCGGCATACGGATCGCGGCATGTTGCTCAGTCTCGCCGAGGAGGATCTGCGCTTCCGCATCAGCAAGGCGGACCTACCCGAAGGCGATCTTCCAAGCTTGGACCAGATCGCCGCGCTGCTCGTCGCACACCCGACGCTGACTGCCCGGATCGAGGGCCACACCGACAGCAAAGGACGTGAAGAGACCAATCT
Organism: uncultured Gammaproteobacteria bacterium; assembly: GCA_942492625.1. Taxonomy (GTDB): domain Bacteria; phylum Pseudomonadota; class Gammaproteobacteria; order Chromatiales; family Chromatiaceae; genus Thiosymbion. The sequence goes on from CALOFM010000019.1 coordinate 149,830, forward strand.
GGAGCTTTCCCGGCAGCGGGCCGAGGCCGTGAAACAAGCCTTGTTCGATCGCGGCGTACCCGCCGAGCGCATGGCCGCCGAAGGCATAGGCGCGGCACGGCCCATCGCCGACAACGCCACCGGCGCGGGCAGGCGTGAGAACCGCCGTGTGGAGATCTACGTCTTGGAGGACGAGTAAATAGGCACGGCAATCAGCCGCAACTGACCGCAGGAGAAAAAAAAAGCCACCCGCCGAGCGGCGGGTGGCTTATTTGCATCGGATGTCCGTCCGGAACGCAGCTACATGCGCTCGAACACGGCAGCGATTCCCTGCCCTCCGCCGATGCACATGGTCGAGACCGCGTAACGGCCGCCGATGCGCTGCAGCTCATACAGGGCCTTGATGGTGACGATGGTGCCCGTCGCGCCGATGGGGTGACCCAGCGAGATTCCGCTGCCATTCACGTTGGTCTTGTCCATGGGCAGATCAAGGTCTCGGCACACCGCCAGGGCCTGCGCGGCAAAAGCCTCGTTGACCTCCCACACGTCGATATCGCCGAGGGACAGTCCGGTCTTCTCCAGCAGCATGCGCACGGCAGGCACCGGACCTATGCCCATGTACTTCGGCTCGACCCCGACCAGGGTATAGCCGACCAGACGCGCCATGGGCTGCAACCCCTTCTGCTCCGCGGCCTGCCGCTCCATCAAGACCACGGCAGCCGCGGCGTCGTTGATACCGGAGGCATTACCTGCCGTCACCGAACCCTCGCGGTTGAAGGCCGGGCGCAGCTTGGCCATACCCTCGACGGTCACGTCACCGCGGATGTGCTCGTCCTTGTCGAAGATCTCGGTGCCCTTGCGGGACTTGATCTCCACGGGCAGGATCTGGTCCTTGAACCGGCCGGCCTCGGTAGCCTTCGCGGCGCGCTGGTGGCTCTCGACCGCCAAGGCGTCCTGATCCTCGCGGGAGATACCCCACTTCTGGGCGATGTTCTCCGCGGTGACGCCCATGTGGCAGTCATCGAAGGGATCGCTCAGCGCGGCGACCATTGCATCGACCACCTGCCCGTCACCCATGCGCTGACCGAAACGCAGCCCCGGCACCCAGTACTGGCTGCGGCTCATCACCTCGGCACCGCCCGCCACCGCACAGTCGGCATCGCCCATTATTATGGCCTGGGAGGCGGAAACGATGGACTGCAGGCCGCTGCCACACAGCCGGTTCAGGGTCAAGGCAGGGGTCTCGACCGGCAGGCCACCGTTCAGCGCGGCCACGCGAGACAGATACATGTCCCGATTCTCGGTATGGATCACATTGCCGAAGACGCAATGACCTACGTCGCCGGGCTCCACGCCTGCACGGCTGACCGCCTCCTTGACACAGGCAGCCGCCAAGTCCGCCGGGGCATGCCCTTTCAGGGTGCCACCGTAGTCTCCGATAGCCGTGCGAACTCCGCTCAACACTACAACTTCTCTACCACTCATTTTATTACTCCTCCAAGCCAGGTCTCCCTTGGCTCAAGTTTGCTGGTTTTTGCCCACGCCCGAGGCCAACTCGGCGAGGGCCGAGAATTCTTGGACCTGCGAGCAACAAGCCCCGCCCGTCGACCCGACCGGCATGGGGCCGAGCTCGCCTATCGTCCAGGGGGCAGTATTGCGAGATACGCGAGATGGGGCGGCTCACGCCGGAGCCCAGATCGCTGGCGACCCTCTTCAATAACCGACAATGGTGTTAAACGCAACCGGATGGGATACATGGGCATACCAGAACCTCGAAGCTCAAGCACCCCTGGCAGGCTGGGACGCGCGTCGCGGCTGCTTACCGGCTGGACCGCAGCAGCGCGCGGGCAGCCAAAGATCGCGTCCCGCGCAGGCAACCGCCAAAAAATTACGAGCCCCGCGGATCGCCGGGCTCGTACGAGAAAAAACTACAGACCGCATGGGCGGTGAATCCGACCCCCGCCCCCGCCAAGCCCGAACCGACCGCGCAGGAGTCTTGATCGCGGGTCTCGAGCCCGTCGGTGATGAAGATGACCCTGGCCTTTTCCTCCGTGTACTTCAGGGTCTCGGCCGCCTGAATGACGGCCTTGTCGCCGGCGATGCCGGGGGAGCAAAAAAGGCCGAAAACGAAAAAGCTGGCTTCGGTTGCTCACGAAGCGGCAGTTTGGCGTGAAGCGGTTGCACCCCACCGCCGAGCGCGTATCCTTTCGCCTGCAACCATTGCCAACACCCTTGATTCCTTCCATTCGATGCCAAGAAAGCTGACCCGCAAGGACATAGTCGCCGCTGTCGGCGGTCGCTTTTTCTCCCGCGGAAGGGATTATTTCGAGCAGGGCCGCGTGGAATCGGTCGAGGTCCTGGAAGACACACCCCAATGGGTGCGCCTGTGTGCCAGCGTGCGGGGCAGCGGCGAACAGGTCTACGAGCAGGCCATCGAGATCGAATGGCTCGATGATCTCGCCGAGATTAGCGGTACCTGCAGCTGCCCGATGGATTTCGACTGCAAGCATGTGGCGGCGGCCTGCCTGAGCTACCTGTCGCATGCACCGGACTGCGCCACGTCCGATTCGGCCGGTGAGGCTGCGGCTGTAGATGGCTGGCTCAAAGGCGTCACCGACGCGGGAAGGACAGCCACAACGGAGCCGCAGGACGAAATGCTGACCTATGTCCTGAAGCAGCCGCGTAACACCGGCTCTCACGCCTTGGATGTCGACCTGCGCGTCGTGCGGCCGCGAAAGCGCGGGATCGGTCTGACCAAGGGGCGCACGGTCAATCTGTCCTCCATCGTCGATGCCTACCAACCGCCTTCCTACCTGCGCCCCGAGGACGGGGACGCCCTGAACCTGCTGCGCGCACTGCTGCCCACCTATTGGTCGACCAACCCTGAGCTTCACGGACACGTCGGCTTCCTCGCCTTGGAGCATCTGGTCGCGACCGGGCGCTGCTTCTGGGGCGACACCGAAAACCCTCCGCTCAGCGAGGGGGAGCCGCGCCGTCTTGAGATCACATGGCAAGAGATAGCCGGCGAACATCTGCAGCTCCGACTGGACCCCGGGCCGGACTCCGTACTGCTGACTACGGAGCCTGCGGCCTACATCGATACCCGCAGTCACCAAATCGGCCCCCTGACGACCCCTGGTCTCAGCAGCGCGCAGCTGGAGCGCCTGCGCGAGTCGCCGGAGCTGCGCAAGGAGCAGGCCGAGGCCATCAGCCGCACCCTGCTGTGCCGCTTCCCGGATCTGCCGTTGCCGACGCCGGTCGAGCTGGATCTGCAAGAGATCCAGGGCGCCCCCCTCGTGCCCTGCTTGACCCTTGCAGGACAGCAGATCCCCACGGGACGAGAGCACCTGCTATTGCTGGATTTCGAATATCAGGGCTTGCGCGTGCCGACCCTGCCGAGCGCAGCGCAAACCACGTTGGACTCAGGGGCCCAACTGGTCAGGATCGCGCGCGACCTGGCTGCTGAGGACCAAGCCCGGCGGACCCTCACAGACCTGGGCTTCGAGCCGATGCCAGAGCCCAGGGCGGCGGCCGGAGCGCTGCGGCTGCTCTCCCCCGGCGGCAACAAGATGGAGAGTGCCAGCCGTTGGTCGCAGCTCCTGCGCATGGGATTGCCCAAGCTCGAGGCGGAGGGCTGGCGCGTAGAGACCGACGCCAGCTTTCTGCTTCGTTTCGAGGACGGCGACTGGGCCGTCGAGGTCCAGGAAGACGAGAGCGGCGGCAACGACTGGTTCGCCCTGCGGTTCGATCTGGAGCTGGATGGACGCCGCCTGCCCCTGCTCCCGCTCTTGGCACCCCTGCTGGAGACGGGAGTTGGTGAAGACCTGCCCGACACCCTGAGCATCCCCCTGGAGCCGGCCGGCGGCGAGGAGGATGGACACCGCTACGTCGACCTACCCACGGCGCGCTTGGTCCCCTTTCTCAACGCCTTACGGGGCCTGCTCGACAATGGCAGTATCAACGCCGACGGCAACCTCACCCTGTCCCGCTTCGACGCGCTTTCCATCGTCGATCTGGAGACATCCGGGACGCCGGTCCGGGGGGCGAAAAGGCTGCGCAATCTCGCCCGCAAGCTATCGGAATTCGAGGGCATACAGCCCGCGGACCCGCCCGCCGGACTCCAAACCGAGCTTCGCGGCTACCAGCGCCACGGCCTGAGCTGGCTCCAGTTTCTGCGCGAGTACCAGCTCGGCGGGTTGCTCGCCGACGACATGGGGCTGGGCAAGACGGTCCAGACCCTGGCCCACCTCCTGCTGGAGAAGGAGTCGGGGCGCCTCGAGCGACCCGCACTCGTGGTCGCACCCACGACCCTGATGAGTAACTGGCGGCGGGAGGCGGAGCGCTTCGCGCCCGCTCTGCGCGTGCTCGTCCATCATGGGCTGGAACGCCACGCCCAAGAGGAGTCATTCGCCGATTTCGATCTGGTGCTCACCACCTATGCGCTGCTACCGCGGGACGAGGAGACCCTGTCTGATAAGCAGTACCATTCGCTGATCCTGGACGAGGCCCAGAACATCAAGAACCCGCGCACCAAGGCCGCAACGGTGGTGCGCGCCCTGCGTACCCGTCACCGTCTCTGCCTGACCGGCACGCCGATGGAGAACCACCTGGGTGAGCTTTGGGCCCTGCTCGACTTTCTGCTGCCCGGTTTTCTCGGCGACGAGACGCGCTTCAAACGCCAATGGCGCACACCCATCGAGCAGCAGGGCGACAACGACAGGCGTCGGCGGCTGGCGCAGCGTATCGCTCCCTTCCTGCTGCGGCGGCGTAAGCAGGACGTGCTGGACGAGCTGCCGCCCAAGACCGAGATCGTCCGCGCGGTCTCGCTGGGAGAGGAGCAAGCAGCCCTCTACGAGAGCATCCGTCTGTCCATGGAGAAGCGCGTCCGAGACGCCATCGCCGAGCAGGGGCTGGCCCGCAGCCACATAACCATTCTCGACGCCCTGCTCAAGCTGCGGCAGACCTGCTGCGACCCGCGCCTGCTGTCCCTGCCTGCGGCGGCCGACGTGGAGGCCTCCGCCAAGCTCGACCTGCTCATGGACATCCTGCCCGAGCAGATCGAGGAAGGCCGGCGCGTACTTCTGTTCTCCCAGTTCACGACCATGCTCGGATTGATAGAGGCCGAGATCAAGCAGCGCGGCATCGCATACAGCAAGCTGACCGGGAGCACACGCAAGCGTGATCAGACCATCGAGCGCTTCCGCTCCGGCCAGGCGGACGTCTTTCTGATCAGCCTCAAGGCCGGCGGCACAGGCCTGAATCTCACCGAAGCGGACACCGTCATCCTCTATGATCCCTGGTGGAACCCGGCGGTCGAGACCCAAGCGGCAGACCGCGCACACCGAATCGGCCAAGACAAGCCGGTGTTCGTCTACAAGCTGATCACCGAGGGCACGGTGGAGGAGAAGATCCTCGCCATGCAGACCAAGAAACAGGCCCTGGCGGACGGGATTTACCGCGGGTGCAGCGGTGAGGCGGACACCGGCTTCGACGCCGAGGACCTGACGGAGCTCTTTTCGCCGCTTTCCCGCGACTGAAGCTCTCCCTGTCGAGGTGTCTCCTGCGCACGACCCTTGACGGGGGAAGACTTTCCCCCGGATCTGCACCGATCCAGTCAAGTGCTCAGCGCTCGAACCCAAGCGCCGATTACCTTCTCCCGACCTGTGAGATGCAAGCGCGATCGCCCTTCGACGCTTATCGCACACTGATTCAATTTGCTTTTTTGATCTCGACAGAATGAATGCGTAGGGGTTCCTTTGAGCCCGGAAGACCCAAAGCAAGCCTCCGCAAGCCCTGAGTGCCGCGCTCGCAGGAGAGATTGGTCCAAATTTTGCTTTATTGAACACGAATCGGCACAGCGGCCCCTGCAACCCAACGCGGAGGCTAAGGGACCGTCACCGGAGTTAAGAGCATGAGTGAAAAGTTTTCGCCAATAGCAGGAATACCCAACTGGTATTTTCAAACATTTCAAGTCGTTCAGCACATCGAGGGGAGTCTGCGCAATGCGGAGGGCGAGCTGCATGAAGCCATCGAGATGGGCGGCCTGGATGAGCGTGTGCGCAACGAGATGCGAGGCGTTGTCGACGCGATCCATGCCATCAAGGGCAACCTGGTTCTGGTGGACATGACCGCGCGCGAGCGGCTGGACCAGATCCTGCAGGATGCCGCCTGAGCAGGGGCTTCAACAAGAGCTGGCGCCGGCCCGAGGTGCTTTCCGATTCTCGGGCCGCGATCCCCCCCAATATGTCCATGGCTTTCGCCGTTGCCGTGTTCCTGATTAGGGCTTAGCTTGCACCTGGCAAGCTCGGGTTGAACCCGGCTCCGTTCAACGAGGGAGCAAGCATCATATCCGAGGAAACCCAAACCCTGCTGGCCACCACCATGGAGCTGATGGCGGCCTTGTTCATTATCGTCGTCGGGCTGGTGGCGCTGCGGGCGGTCATCGCCTTTTTCGTCGACGTCACGCAGACGAAGCACGCGGTGCGCCGGAACTACCCGGTACTCGGCTGCTTCCGCTACTCTTTCGCCAATATGGGCGAGTTCCTCCGCTAGTACTTCTTCCCCGTGGACCGAGAGGAGCCCCCCTTCAACCGGGCACAGCGTTCCTGGGTCTAACGTGCGGCGAAGAACATCGATAGCATTCAGGTGCTGCATTGCAACAAGAACACCTGTCCCACCGGAATCACGACCCACGACCCGAAGCTGCATCGGGGGCTGCACCCACCCACCAAAGCCCAACGCGTCGCCGACTAGGTCAAGAACATGGCCTACGAAGTGGAAATCATCGCCCGCTCTTGCTGCGTGCGAAATCCGCGTGGGCACAGGCACTTTCACGCGCGGGTAGTGCAACCGAACGGAATCGCAGCGGCGCTGATCGAGCTGTATCCGGAGGTCTCTCCCGCTCCGGCAACAAATGTCGGAGGCCGAATCCGGAACAAATCCGGTGAGTTCCTAATCCTTTCCCGAGACTGTGACCTGTTCCTCGGATGCGTACGGCTCGATCAGGCACCATGAAGTCAAGGTGGTTAACAGGCGTTCGTGGCAAGGCGCCGTCAGACAGGAATTCCGGAGAGAGACAGATGGGCACCAACATTGGAACGAAAGACCCGAGAAAATCGTCCGGCAAGCGCGAAGAGCCGTTCTCCCTGAACAGCACACTGGATCAATATGAAGTACAGGAGCTGGACGCAAGAGAGATCGCAAACCTGATCAATGAGCCCCGCCGCCGCAAGGCGGGCTCGGCCCCACCAGCCGCCGAATAATCCGCAGCGAACAGACTCCTGGTCTCCGCCCCGAAGCACCACCAAGATTCGCCCGTTGGCACCGCAACGGGCCGCCCTCTCGACGGCGCGTACCCATCGCCACCCGCGCATGAGATACCAGCACCGAAAGAGCCCGTTCGACAACTAATGCCGGACTGCGTCTGTCGCCCGGCGCGCATTCCGCACGGGCTCCGAACCTGATCCGGTTGGTTGTCGGCATCCAGAAATTGAGGCAACCTAACACCGGATTCGGCGCTCCGCAAAAGGTCCCGGAAAATAAAACCCCGGAACATCAACTGAGGATAGGACGTAATCGGCGGTCCTTTATGCTCGAATACATGCGAGCAATTCCCATGAGAGCACAGGGGCGCGCTTTACGCTTCGCCCGCGCCAAATCGATTTTCCAGGCAAATAACCTAGAGGTCGAAAAACAATGCAGGATTTCGGCGAGGCCTTTCGCATGGCGTTTGGGCTCGTGCTTTCAGCGGATCCCGATTTGATCGAGATTATCGGGCTATCGCTTCGGGTGAGCCTCACCGCAGTAATCATTTCTTGTTTCATCGGATTGCCAGTGGGCGCGGCCATCGCCATGACCCGTTGCGCCGGCCGCGGCGCAATCGTCGTGTTGTTGAATGCCTTAATGGGGCTCCCGCCGGTGGTCGTAGGCCTGATTGTCTATTTGACGCTGTCGAAGGCGGGTCCTATGGGTTGGCTCCAGCTGCTGTATACGCCAGCGGCCATGATCATCGCGCAATCCATTCTCATCACCCCGATCATCGCCGCCCTCTCGCGCGAGATCATCTTGCAGCTGCACGACGAGTATGATGAATCATTCCGGTCCCTGTGCGTACCGCTGCATAGAGCAATTCAAGCTTTGATCTGGGATGCCCGCTACAGCTTACTGACAGTTGCGTTGGCTGGATTTGGCAGGGCCGTCGCCGAGGTTGGCGCTGTCATCATCGTGGGCGGCAACATCAATCACCTCACGCGCGTGATGACGACCGCGATTGCGTTGGAGACTTCCAAGGGAGATCTCCCTCTTGCCTTGGCGCTTGGAATCGTATTGATGGTCATCGCCCTGAGCGTCAACACCATCCTCGTGGGGCTGCGTTACACCGCGGCTCGGCACGCATCCGCATAACCGTCAGCGTCGAATCGACCTATCGAACCAAATGAGCGACGAGAAGCAGCGCCTTCTGCCGTTGGAAGCCCGTTCTCTCGTTTACGAGATCGCGGGAAAACGCTTGATCGACGAAATCGATTTGGAAATTTCCGGCGGACCCATCAGCGTCATTATGGGTCCCAACGGCGCAGGCAAGAGCATTCTCCTGCGGCTGCTGCATGGGCTGTCCGCACCTACGTCGGGCTCTGTACTGTGGGGAGGACGGCCGCCGGATGCGGAGGTCCGGCGCCGCCAAGCTATGGTGTTTCAAAGCCCGGTGCTGTTACGCCGCTCCGTGGCCGCCAACGTCGACTTCGTGTTGCGGCTGCGCAAGATTGGGACCCGGCAACGCTGTCTTGAGCTCCTCAGAAAGGTCGGACTGGCAAGCCAGGCAAACCAAGATGCCCGCCAACTCTCCGGCGGCGAGCAACAACGGCTCGCCCTCGCTCGGGCGCTGGCATCGAATCCTGAGGTGTTGTTTCTCGATGAGCCGACCGCGAGCCTAGATCCGGCTTCCACCGCTGCCATCGAGGCCATCGTGAGGGCCGCACACCAGGACGGCACCAAAATGATCTTCGTTACTCACGACATCGGCCAGGCAGCGCGCTTGGCCGACGAGGTGATCTTTCTGCACCACGGCCAAGTCGTCGAGCAGACCGCCGCTTCGAGGTTCTTCCGAAAACCGGAGTCAACGGCGGCACGAGATTACTTGACCGGACGCATTGTTTTGTAGGACTAGTCTTCCAATACGTTCAGGGAATTGGCCTTGAAGGCCTCGCGATCCTGCTTGGAGCCGGGATCGTAACCCTGATCCTGCATCTTCTGCTTCATCCAACCCGGGATTACGCCGCGGACATATACGTTATCCGGATTATCGGGATCGACGTATCTGGTGTATTGGCGCGAGCCGCCCTTTTTGGATCCAGCCCCGCGTCTACGGCGCGCGCCGAGAAGCGAAACGATCTCGGACAAGTCGTATCCCTGCTCTTGAATAAGGTCCTTGATCTGCTGGGCCAGATCGTATTTGACCTGCTGCCGGCGATTCTCCAACGCCTGCTCCAGATCGGCCTGGCTCTGAGCCAGGTCGTCCAATTGCTGCTGAATTTCATCTACGCTCAAGTTATCTATTCCCACGTTTCGCCTCCAGTTTGGGTTGTTCTCTGTTATGGATTCAGAGGTAAAAAATCTATAACCTGCCAACAGTCGTATAATTTATAGTAACAGGACACAAAGTCAAGATAACCCTTGATAAAATAACTTTGGCTCGAATCATTTTCGTTCTACTGCCGCGCTGAATACGCACAAGGCTTCCAGTCCATTGCCCCTCTCGAGAGCCGGGAACAGGACGCCAGCTGCCTTGCATTTGTTGATCGGATGGCTATCCACGTGCTCTATTTCTGATGGCGCAATATGCTCAACAAAGGCGATGCTTGATACAGTCGCCGTCCGGTGCAATCGGACCATTAGCGTACAATAGGATAGTTGGCGAACCGAACCCATTGGGGGTTCCATCAGCACAACAACATAGCGAAATGAATCGGACCGCTTTTACCCTGTCTTTGACGATGCGCCCAACCACCGCCCATCCAGCGCGGCGAAAACAAGAGATTCAGGACGCAATGGTTGATAGACTTCTCAAGTCCCTTGCCGACTCTCAGGACCCGCTTCTTTAGGGGAGTAGTGGGAAACCGCGGGAAATCCGGTTGCAGGAGAATGCTGGACCTGTCTTAAACGAAATCGGGCGAAAAACCCGACCGGCATATGCGATCTCTCGTCACGGACGCGCAAGCTGGACAGCCGCCTAGCGCCCTGCCCCCAGCTCCATGCGATCCACATCGGAAAGGGTAACCGGACGGCCATCCAGGGTCGTAAACTGGCGTCCCTTGACGTTGGCCCGCCGCGCCATATAGGTGGTCGCATCACCGGTGTTAGCATTGATGATCCGAACCGTCACCACCTCCCGGCCGGCCTCATAGTCCAGGTACAGCCACAGCAGGCTACCTGCGGTCATGACCACCACAAGGCCATAGGCGACGACCTTCAGGGTTCCCGATGGCAACAGGGGCTCACGCGCAGGTGCATGCGGGGCTGCAGCGACCTCCCGACCACGGTGCACACGCGTGCGGATCACCAGGTAGGCACCCAGGATCACCACGGCCGTAAGAAAGATTTTTCCGAACATCAGCCGATAAGGTAGCACGCCCGCCATGCCCCTTCCATTGCCCGCGATTGCTGCCGTTGTTGCGGTGGGCCAACTCCTGGACTTAACATGCCCGACCTCAGCTCCGATCCATGATCCTAAGAACAGATCCGATGTCCGTCGCCCGAATTCTTGCCGCGTTCGCACTCTCCGCCCTGCTGCTGGGCGCCTGCAGCGAGCCTCCCGACCCGACCATCAACCTCTACCGTGCTATCCAGAGTGGGGACTTGGACCAGATCAAGCGGCACATTTTCTGGGGCACCGACATCAATCAGTCGGACCCCCAGGGAGAGAAGCCCCTGCACGTCGCCGCCCGGCGCGGCCGCGTCATTATCGCCCGCGAGCTTCTGAAGAACGGCGCAGATCCAAACGCGACGAATCAGGCGGGCGAAACCCCGCTGCAGGTATCCCTGATCGAGGGCAAGACCCAGCTGGCCGGCGTGCTTATCCAAGAAGGCGCGACAGATAACCCACAGGAACTGCTGTTCACGCTCGTGCGGGCAGGCGTGGACGATCGGGACTCGCTGGAGCTCCTGAACGGACAGGGCGCGGACGTGAATGCCAAGGACCAGGCAGGCGTCACGCCACTTCACATCGCCGTAGGCAACGGCGGACGTTTGCTGGCCAAACGTCTGATCGACCTCGGCGCCAACGTGAACAGTGCGGACAATGAGGGAAGGACTCCGCTGTCTATCGCCACCGAGCAAGACAACCGGCATATCATCGACCTGCTCTTGCGCTTTGGCGCCCGGGCCGATCCGACCGAATCGACGCGCTGACACGCGACCCCATCACATAGAGGAATCACCCAATGACGGAAACGGTAGACGAGCTCACGGTCAGCTACAACGAAGGCGGAACAGAGATCGTACAGGAGCTCGACAAGGCGATCCTGTCCAAGGGCGGCTGGTCCACGGTGCTCTTCCGTTACCGCGAATGGGATCGCGCCAAGGAGGCCTACGGACCGGAGAAATACACCATCCGCCGCTACCAGAAACGAAGCGGCGAGTTCCGCCAGCAGTCCAAGTTCAACATCTCCAGCAAGGCCCAGGCACAAGCACTGATAGAGACCTTGCAGAAGTGGGTTGACGAAGAATGAGTGCGCGAAATCTTTCGGGCAAGCCCTTTTCCCTCTGGTTCAACAGCTCCCGCAGGCTCATCTGCTCTCACCCATCCTCTGGCTTTGTCCCGAAGCATTGATTCGGAGTTCGTTCGTGCCCGGTAGCCGCTGTGTCGAGACGACTTCCGGTATGTTCGCAATTTCAGCTGGTTATTGCGTCTGTGGTCGGTGGGTTTCGTGAGGCACTCAGTCTTCGAGCGAATATCGCGCACCACAATAGGGGCAGACCGTTTCTCCGGTCTTTTCGATGGGTAGGAATACGCGCGGATGCATGTTCCAGACCTCGTCCTGCGGGCGGGGGCAGGACAGAGGCAGGTCGGCGCGGGCGACCTTGATCACCGACCCGGTGCGCGGCGTCTTTTCAGCCGTTTCTGCCATTTTCCACTCTCCTCATTAGGATCTCTCGATCAAAGCGTTGCAAAAATGTTGGCCGTCTGATTTTTCCCAAAGGAGAATCAGACCAGAGTAAGCCACTGGAGATGCTCATCGCGGCGGCCATGGACCTGGTCGAAGTAGAGTTCCTGCAAGCGCTGGGTGATGGGGCCACGGGTACCACTGCCGATGGCGCGTCCGTCCACCTCGCGGATCGGGGTCACCTCGGCGGCGGTCCCCGAAAAGAACGCCTCGTCGGCGATATAGACCTCGTCGCGGGTGATGCGCTTCTCCACCACATCGATCCCCAGCTCGCCGGCCAGAGACATCACCGTCTTTCGCGTGATGCCGTCCAGAGCCGAGGTCAGGTCCGGGGTATAGAGTACGCCCTCGCGGACGATGAAGATGTTCTCGCCACTGCCCTCCATGACATAGCCCTCGGAGTCGAGGAGCAGCGCCTCGTCATAGCCGTCGCGCAGGGCCTCCTGCAGGGCCATCATGGAGTTCATATAGTTGCCGTTGGCCTTGGCCCGGCACATGGTGATGTTGACGTGGTGGCGGGTGAAAGACGACACCTTGATGCGTATGCCGTTCTTCATGTTGTCCTCGCCCAAGTAAGCGCCCCACTCCCAGGCCGCCACCACGCAATGGACTTTAAGGTTGTCGGCACGCAGACCCATACCCTCGGAGCCGTAGAAGCACATGGGGCGGATATACGCGGAGTCGAGGTCGTTCTCACGCACCGCCGCACGCTGGGCCTCGTCCAGGACCGCTCGGTCGAAGGGAATGGTCATACCCAGGATATGGGCGGAGTTGAAAAGCCGCTCGGTATGATCGCGCAGCCGGAAAATGGCGGCTCCCTGGTCGGTCCGGTAGGCCCGGACGCCCTCGAAGACCCCCATGCCGTAGTGCAGTGTGTGGGTCAGCACATGGGTCCTGGCCTCGCGCCAGGGCACCATCTCGCCGTCCAGCCAGATAAGGCCGTCACGATCTGACATCGTCGTCATGGTCGTCTCCGCATGTTCTATAGGATATCCGGGCACGCCCCCACGAGGCATGTACCTGGATTGCATCTCAATCTTCCATCAGCTCCCGCCAAAGCATGCGCACTCGCTCCCGCGGCTTCACCAGCCTGTCTTCGGGAACGGTGGTTGGCTGCTCCTGCAGAGCGCTGCGGTGGTAAGCGGCGCGCAGATCCTTGTAGGCGGCGGTCAAATCCTCGGCCCTATTGCCCGGCAGCAGCTCGAGGCGTGCCAGGGTCTCCAGCAGCCGCACGTTGTCCGTCCAGTCGGCAAGCTCCGGATGCCGCGCTGCCCACCGAAGGACCGAGTATTGAACCATAAACTCGATGTCTGCAATACCACCTCGGCCCTGTTTCAGGTCGAAACGCCCGCCGCGGGTCTTGTCCAGATTCTCGCGCATGCGCTCGCGCATCTCCCGTACGTCCTTTCTCAGGCCCTCGGGCTCCCGCTCCATGCACAGGATCTCGCGTCGCACCCGGCCGAACCGCTCGGCGAGCAATGGGTCCCCCGCCACCTGCCTGGCCCGCACCAGAGCTTGGTGCTCCCAGGTCCAAGCGTCGTTCGCCTGGTACCGGGCAAACGAGCTGAGCGAGCGTACCAGCATGCCCTTGTTTCCGTCGGGACGCAGCCGCATGTCCACCTCGTAGAGCTGCCCCGAAGAGGTCTGAGTGGTCATCATGTGGATCATCCGTTGCCCGAGGCGCATGTAGAACTGGTCGTTGGAGATCTGCTTGCCTCTGCTGGTCATGGCGCTGACCGAGTTGCTGCCATGGAGAAAGACCAGATCCAGGTCTGAGCCGTAGCCGAGCTCGATGCCCCCCATCTTGCCGTAGCCGAGCACCATGAACCCGGTCCCCTCGCCCTGTATCGCGCCGGGGCGCCCGTGCTTCCCGCTCAGGTGCCTGAAGGTCAAGGCCAGCACCCTGGAGACGGCGACCTCGGCGATCTCGGTCAGGTAGTCGCTGACCACCATCAGGGGGATGGCTTCCGTAAGATCCGCAGCGGCCACCCGCAGCATATTGCCTTGGGCGAACTGGCGCAGACGCTCCATCTGCTGCTCCAGGTCCTCCTCCCCAATCGGTGCGAGCAGGCTGTCGATCTCCTCCTCCAAGTCCACCCTGCGCAGGGGTACATAAAGGCGGCGCGGATCCAGGAGCTCGTCCAGCAGCAGGGGGTGGTGGACGATCTGGTCGCTGAACCATGGGCTCATTTCCGCCAGGCGTGATAGCTGGGAGAGAATGATCGGGTGCTCTGTAAGCATCGCCAGATAGGCTGTGCGGCGCAGGATGGACTCGAGCACCCGCAGCACACGCTCCAACACGAGGTCCGGCGACTTGGAGCCGGCCGCCACCTGGAGGACCAGGGGGATGAGCTGAGCCATGCGGTCGCCGCCGCGCCTGCTCAGTCCCTTGCGCGCCGCCGTGTCGCGCAACGTCTGCAGGCGCCTGAGAGCGGTGCTCGCATCCTGGAAGCCGGCCTCCGTGAGCTGTCTCTGGTAATGCGTATCATCCGCCGTCCCACCCCAGACGCTCGAGAAGGCCTGCTCCTGGTGCTCATCATCCGCCTGGGGGGCAGCGAAGACCCGGTCGAATTCCCCCTGGACGCGGCGCCGGTGTCCCTCGAGCACCGCGACAAAGCCGTCCCAGTCTGCGAAGCCCATGGCACGAGCGAGGCGCAGGCGCCCTTCCTCGGCTTCAGGAAGTAGATGGGTCTGTTTGTCCTTCCAGGCCTGGAGCCGGTTCTCCACCAGGCGCAGGTGCTCGTAGGCATCGTCGAGGTGCCTCGCCGCGTAGTCCGGCAGCAGCTCCTTCTCGCCGAGCAGGCGAAGAACTGGCCGGATTGGGCGGATCTGCAGGTCTGGATCGCGCCCGCCGCGGATGAGCTGGAACGCCTGACCGATAAACTCGATCTCGCGGATGCCGCCGGGACCGAGCTTGACGTTGTCCGCCATGCCTTTGCGTTTAAGCTCCTTGTCGATCATCTGCTTCATGTCGCGCAGGGACTCGATGGCGCCGAAGTCCAGGTAGCGCCGGTAGACGAACGGGCGCAGCATGGCCGTGAGCTCCGCGCCCGCATCTCTGTCGCCGCCCACCACCCGCGCCTTGATCATGGCGTAGCGCTCCCACTCCCGGGCCTGGGTCTGGTAGTAGTCCTCCATGGCGCTGAAGCTCATGGCCAATGGTCCCGCGTCGCCGAAGGGGCGCAGGCGCGCGTCGACACGAAAAACGAAGCCGTCCGCGGTGTTGGCGTCCAGGGCCTGTATCAGGCGTCTGGCCAGGCGGACGAAGAACTGCTCATTGGCCAGGGCACGCGGGCCGTCGGTCTGACCGCTGGAGGGATAAGCAAAGATGAGGTCGATGTCCGAGGAAAGGTTGAGCTCGCGCGCCCCCAGCTTGCCCATCCCGAGCACCACGAGACGCTGCGCGACGCCGTCCGTATCGCGGGGCGTGCCAACTTCGGCAACGGTCCAGCCGTAGAGCAGGTGGAGGGCGCTGTTGATACATGCGTCGGCTAAGGCGCTCAAGTCTTCGAGGGTCTCGTCCAGCGGCGCCAGGGAGCCGACGTCCCGCCAGATGATTCGCACCATCTCCTCGCGGCGGAAACGGCGCAAGGCCGCCCCAAGGGAAAGTTCGTCGGTGGCGCTCGCCAAGGCATCGCCAAGCAGGCGGTCGATCTCTCCCTCGTCGTACGAGCTTTCCAGGCGTCCGGAGTCGAGCAGCCCGGGAAGAAGCTTCGGGTGGCGCGTGCAACTGACCGCCACGTAGTCACTCGCCTCCCAGACGGCCGGCAGGGTCCGGTCGAGCAACGGGTGTGTGGGCACCCCGATTCCAAGCTCCGCCAACGCCGCCTCCCAAACCCGTCGCTGATCGGCAACCCCTGCACTAAGATCTTCGGCCCCTTCCATCGGGAGACTCCTCAAGCCCAAAAACCAGCCCCAGAGCATACTTGGGCGGACGAGGAAAGAAAAACCCCACGCTCGCGATGACCGGGGCGCATGGACAGGGTGGGATTTCAACCCCGGTTGCGAAGAGCAAAGCCGAGCCGCGGGACTCCTAACTCATCTTGGACAGAACAGTACACCGGCTAGAACACGAAGAAACACAATCAAAACCAAAGCATGAGAAGCAGGATCCGGAGGCGATGATTTCACCGGAGCGGCTCTTTGTCCCTTGTGAGGTCAAAGGCGATCATGCCTCCAACCAAAAGGTAACAGGACCGTCGTTGATGAGGCTCACCTTCATATCGGCTCCGAACAGGCCGGTCTGCACTTGGCGATGCTCCCGACCCGCCCGCTCGACCAGATACTCGAACAGTCGGCGCCCCTCCACCGGCGGCGCAGCGCTGGTGAAGCTCGCCCGCGTGCCTTTTCGGGTGTCCGCGGCCAGCGTGAACTGAGGCACCAGCAGCAGTCCGCCGTCAATGTCCCGAAGGCTCAAGTTCATCCGGTCCGCCTCATCCGGAAACACCCGGTATCCCAGCAGGCGCTCCAACAACCGATCCGCCCTTTGCTCGTCGTCCCCCTTTTGAACCCCGGCCAGGACCAGCAAGCCGGGGCCGATGGCGCCGATGGGCACTCCCTCCACCTCCACCCGGGCCATGCTTACCCGTTGCAGAAGGCCGATCATGCCAATTCCAGGGCGAAACGGTCCGTGGCCGCCACCAGGGCGCTGCGGATGCCGGACTCGAAGGCGGCGTGGCCGGCATCCGGAACGATCTTCAGCTCCGCCTGCGGCCAGGCCCGATGCAGCTCCCAGGCCGAGCGCACGGGACAGATGAGGTCGTAACGGCCCTGGACGATGACGCCAGGGATCGCGGCCATGCGATGGGCGTCCCGCAGCAGCTGCTCGGGCTCCAGGAAGGCATGGTTGACGAAGTAGTGACACTCGATCCGCGCCAAACTCAGCGCCAGGTGCGGGTCGCTGAAGGTCGCGTGCAGGTCCGGGTTCGGCAGCAGGGTGATGGTGCGGCCCTCCCAGCTCGACCAGGCCTTGGCGGCGGCCATGCGTGCGATCTCGTCGCTGCCAGTGAGACGACTGTGATAAGCATGGAGCAGGTCACCGCGCTCTTCCACGGGAATGGGCGCGAGAAAATCCTCCCACAGGTCGGGAAAGGCCCAGTTGGCGCCCTCCTGGTAGAACCAATGAATCTCCGGGTCGCGGCACAAGAAGATCCCCCGCAACACCAGGGCCGCTACCCGCTCGGGATGGGTCTCGGCATAGGCGAGCGCCAGGGTCGATCCCCAAGAGCCGCCGAAGACCAGCCAGCGATCGATTTCCAGCTCCTGACGGATGCGCTCCATGTCCGCCACCAGGTGCCAGGTCGTGTTCGCCTCCAACTCGGCGTGGGGCTTTGACCGGCCGCTGCCACGCTGATCGAACAGCAGGATGCGGTAGCGGGCGGGGTCGAAGAAGCGGCGATGGCCGGGCTCACACCCCGCCCCCGGACCACCGTGCAGAAAAACGGCGGGAATGCCGTGCGGATTTCCGCACTCCTCCAGGTGCAGCTGGTGGATATCGTCCACCGCAAGACGGCGGGTGACATAAGGCTCGATCGGGGGATAGAGGTCGGTTTCCGCTTGCATGGTTGGAACCTGGAAACGGTAGTTGACCGCTTTGGGCTATGGTCAACCGACTGATTTACACAAGAGACAGCGGCGCCGCGGAGATTTACTCAATGGGTAAGGCCGCTACGCCACCCAGTGCACACACCCGGCGGCGCCTGGCTGCGTTGCAACTCGTTGCAATAGCGGGCTATTCCGCCTCGTTGCGCCTTGCCAGACACCACCCGGTACGCACCCTGGGCGGCGTCCAACCGCCGTTTCTAGGTTGAAGCATACGAGCCGGTGCCGGGTACCGCAATCGCGCCTTAGGATTTTTCCTACAAGCAACAAGGAATCGGATCACATTTGTGACACCACCCATGTGCCATTATTAGCGTGTCGCCATACAGGAGTGTCAGGAAGACGCAAGGGCAGCGGGACGCACCGCCCACAAGGACCGACTTGCCAACCAAGCTCGGCGACATGACCCCCGCGCAGGGACTGCTCGGGGGCTTTTTTTATTCCAGAAACACGCTCACCCGGCTCGACAGCCCTCGCCCATCGACCACCGACAGGGTCGCGAAGCCGGGACCATTCGGTACCCAGCGCGCGGTCCGCGCGAACGCCTCATGCCGGATGGGCGCTCCGTTGGCGAACCAGATGAAGGGAGGAAAACCGTTCCTCACCTTTAGGGCAAGCGGCGTTTCGCCCCCGGCGGATATTCCCAGCTCCACGCGCGCGCCGTTCGGCGGGAAGGAGATCTCAGGCCCCGGAAGATCGCCGGCTTGCTGCGCATCGGGAGCGCGTACCCGGCGCAAGGGCGGGGGCAAGTCTGTAGTACTCGCCACGAGCACACCCGGCGGGGCCGCCGGCAGCGGCACTCGATCTCCCAGACGAACGAATACGTCGAGCAAGATCGGGGCGGCGGCGTCGATTCCGACCAATCCCGGTACCGGAGCCGCATCCGGTCGTCCCACCCAGACACCCACCATGTGACCTCCGTCGAAGCCCACCGCCCAGGCGTCGCGGTAGCCGTAAGAGGTACCCGTCTTGAAGGCGAGCCCACCGCTCAATGCGCTCGAAGGCGCGGGCGAGCCACTGAGAATGGAGCCCAGGTACCAGGCCGCCCGCTCATCGAGCACTCGCTTCGCGTTACCGCTCGGCCCGCCGTCGTCCCGGCTCTCCTTCAGAGCCACAGGCATGCCACCGCGGGCGATGGCCGCGAAGATCCGGGCCAGGTCGGTCAGGGTCACACCCACACCTCCCAGGCCGATGGCGAGGCCAGGTGGCGCAAGGTCCGACAGCACCGGGCGGGCGCCGCTGCGGCGCATGCGTGCAACGAGCCGCGCCGGTCCCACCGCCTCCAGGACCTTCACCGCCGGCACATTGAGCGACAGCTGAAGCGCACGGCGGACGGTCACGGTGCCATGGAACTCGCGATCGAAGTTGCTGGGTACGTAGCCAGCAAAGCCCGTGGGCCGATCCTCGATCAGGCTTTCCGGATGAGCGATCCCCGCCTCGAACGCAAGCCCGTAGATGAGCGGCTTGAGGGTCGAGCCGGGCGAGCGCACCGCGCGGGTCATGTCGAGAAAGCCGTCGCGCCGCTCGTCCAGGAGCCCCGCAGAGCCGATCGAGGCGAGGACCTCACCGGAACCATGATCCACCGCCAGGATGGCAACGGACAGGCCCGATCCCAAGGCATCGGCACGATCTGCGGCGAGCCTCTCCAGCCGCTGCTGCAGCTCCCGGTCGAGAGTCGATCGGTGAATCTTGATGCCTGGCCGGACTCGAACCAGACGCTCCGCCAAGTGTGCAGCCAGCATGGGAAACGGACGCCTTTGGTGCGGCACAGGCTCGCTGCGGGCGGCCGCCTCCTCCGCCACATCGATGACGCCAGCCTCCCGCACCCTGGCAAGCACCAGGTCTCGGGCCCGGCGTGCCGCCGCGAGATCCCGGTCAGGCCGACGGGCCTCCGGCGACTGGGGCAGGGCCACGAGCAATGCGGCCTCGGCGGCCGTCAGGCGCTTTGGCTCCTTGCCGAACCAGGCCAGGGTGGCGGCACGCACCCCCTCGATATTACCGCCATAGGGAGCCAGGGTCAGGTAGGCGGCCAAGATATCGTCCTTACCGATCCGACGCTCCAGCGCCAAGGCCGCCAGGATCTGGCGCAGCTTGCCCCGCGCACTGCGTGTGGAGCCGCCCTCCAAGAGCCGCGCAAGCTGCATGCTGATGGTCGAGCCCCCCGAGACGATGCGCCCGTTGGCGAGCATCTGCGCACCGGCGCGAGCCAGCGCCTTGGAGTCGACGCCGGAATGCTCACGAAAGCGCTTATCCTCGAAAGCGAGGATCATGTCGATAAGCTTGGGGTCGACGTCTTCCAGCGCCACAGGTAGGCGCCAACGACCGTCCGCCACCGTGAAGGCACGCAGCAGCCTGTCTTTGCGGTCCAGGACCAGGGTCGAGGACTCGATCTCCACGGCCGGCGGCTCGGTGACGTCGACCAGCATCTCTAATCCGAGCAGAGCAACGCCCGCCGTCAGCCCAGCCAGCAGGACTGAGATGAGAGTAATGCGAACCTTGCTCGACCTAATCACGGCCAACTAGTCGTTGCTCTCTTTCGCTATTTCGTCTCTGCGCATGAAATCCGCACCGCCACCGATTTTCCCACGGCCGTGGTTGCTCGACAGGCTGTGCGCGTCTTCATGATCTGGGCATCGACGGCGGTCATGGCGGCCACCTGTAAGCAGTAGGAAGCAGCCGCATCGACTGCGCCGGCAGGTGTCAACTTGCGCCCGACCTGCATCAGGATCTGCCGATCGATCGGCAGCAGTCCCTTCATCTTCAGGTTTGCATTCCGTTTGTCGAGCCTCGTCTTGTACACCTTCACCAACAGCTGCTCCTGGTCCCCGCTACCTTGGTCTCGTCACACCGCTCCATTCAACATTTTTGAGCGCGTGGACACCCGCCGAGCTCAGCGTAGCGCCCCCACCACCTCGACCGCCCCGGACGCCGTGCGAGCACGCCGCTCGGGACGATACATATCGGCCACCGTCGCCGCCGGGTGGGCGAAGACGCCAGGGGAGACCGCCCGGACCAGGTAGGCGATCTGGAACCGCTCGGGATCGTTTTTTCCCCTGTCGATGGCGGCGACGAACCGGTCAGACCGAAACTCCTTGTGCGCCGGCGCATCCACCAAGCCCAGCCAGTCGATCCCTTTGACGTCACCGGACTTGACCAGGTTAGGGTTGTCTATCTCAAAGCCCGCCGGGAGCGGATCGTTGAGAATGAGACGCGCCTCCCGCTTGCCGTTGGACCTGACGGTGACCACGACCAGCATGCGCTTACCCTGCCGGATACCGGAGGGCTCTAACCGGCGGCCCTCCAGGTCGTAGTAGGCACGCTCGATCTCGTAGCCCACGCCCCGTGCCGGCTCCGATGCGACCGGCACACCGGTCACGGTTACCAGGGCAGTCACCGGCCGCTCTCCCAGGTTGCGGACAGCCAGCGGCGCCGTCTCCAGCTGCGCCGAATCCAGGCTGCGGTAAAGGGCACCGTCCAATGTCTCGCCACCGACCGCGAGACGGGGACCAGTCTTGCCCGAGGTCAGGGCATGGGCGGCGAGCAGCATCCAGGCCTGCTCCTGGGTGCTGATATGGGTGATTCCCTCCCACAAATCCCCGGCCTCGCCCGAGAGCTCGGGGATGTCCACCGCCGAGGTACCGGCCTCTACGGCGAGGGTCAGCAAGGCCGCCGTGTCCCGGAGACCGGAGCCGAAGTCGGAACGCCACCCTCCCCGGTCAGTGTCTGCGCGCAGCATTTCCTGCGCCGCCCTGAAGACCCGATCAGAGCGGGGACGGTCACCGTAAAGCGCCAAGGCGGCCGCGATCTGAGCCTTGGCCATGGGCGTAGCGAAATTATCGAGCTTCGCCTCCGCGTAATACCGAAGATCGCCGATGGAGGCACGTCCGTTGCGAGCGAGCACGTACAGCGCATAGGCAACGTCCTCGCCCCCGGACTGGAAGTCGGCGGCGTAGGCGAGTCGATTGCGCAGGTTGTCCACCGCCAAGCCGAAGGCGACCTTGGGAATCTCGTAGCCCTTCTCCTGCGCGCGGGTCAGGAAGTCCGTCACATAGGCGTCGAGCCAGAGGTCGCCGCTACCCGTACCCCAGAGACCGAACCCGCCACTGGAAGACTGCTTCGCCAGCACACCCACGACGGCGTCGCGCACCCGCTCTGCAACCTCGCGGTCCGGCCCGAGACCGGCGGACAAAGCAACCTCGTCCAGGTACAGAAGGGGCATCGCCCGGCTGGTGAGCTGCTCGGCGCAACCGAAGGGGAAGCGGTCCAGCGCGCGCACCAGGCCGAGAATGTCAAGGGCGCCGGCACCGCTGACCGAGATCAGCAGGCTTCCGGTGCCGGGCAGTACCTCGGAGAGCAAGTCCAGCCCGACCTGTATGCCCTCGCCACCCGGCGCAAGGGGAAACACGGAGCGCCTGAGTACAGGCGGCTCATTGGAGCGCACCGGCAGGGTCAGGGTCTTGGTAAGCGACATGCCGTCCGGCGTGATCAGGGTGATTGTCAGCTCGTCATCGCCCACCGACAGGGCCTCGACGGGGACCAGGACCCGCTCGCGGACACCCTCGGCAAGATGCAGCGACCGTGCTGCCGCACCCGCATCCACGGCCGCGTGCCCGCCGGACGTTCCCACCTGAAGCGCAACCTCGCCGCTCGGCCCCTCCACGTGGGCCAGCTCGATCAAGACCCGCGATCGGTCACCCGGAGCCAGGAACCGCGGCATGGCAGCGGTGACCACCACCGGATCCCTGACGACGACGTCCTGCACCGCGTGACCGACCCCCTGCCGCGACCAGGCCATGGCCATGAGGCGCACCGAGCCGTTGAAGTCGGGAAGGTCGAAGGACGCGCTCGCCTTGCCCTGATCATCCAGCTTGAGGATGCCGGAGTGAAAGGCCACCAGGGCCTCGGTGGGGGGCGGCCCCTGGAGCTGCATCAGGGGCGCGTCGCCGCCGGATCGCACTACGCCGGGCACACCCTGCATGCGATCGATGAGCTGACCATAGAGGTCGCGGATATCCATCCCCAAGCGCCGTTGCCCGAAATACCAGTTGTCCGGGGCCGGTGCCTCGAATCGGGTGAGATTGAGGATGCCCTGATCGACGGCCGCCAGGGTCACGTAGGCCTCCTCCCCCGCCGCCAAGTTGCCCAGGGCGACGACGATGTCAAGGGGGCCACGGGGCTTCGCCTGGGCCGCTGCCTCGAGCCTGACGTCCAGCTTTCGGTCTCCCGGGGCGACTGCGGCCCAAGTCAAACCCAGGGCGCGCCCCGGCATGCGCTTGGCGGCCACATCCATGGGCCGGTACAGGACCGCGGTGACATAGGCGCCGGTCCCCCAGTCCTCCGTGACCTGCAGCTCGACCGTTGCGCCCTCTTCGGGCACCTCGACCGGTGTCATGGAGACGAGCCGGTCGTGCAGCACCATGACCAGAGCCATTCCGGGGAAACGGGGCTCAATGCGCACCCTCGCGGTCTCTCCGATGCTATAGCCCTCCTTGTCCAGGGAGACCTTGAGCAAGTCCGGTGTGTCGAAGGCGCCGGGGGCCTGATACCAGCCCGCCTCGAAGCCGATGCTCGCCGGCAGAAGGGCCCCGTTCGGGTCCCGGATCGCCAGCTCGTAGCCGCCCCATTCGACACCCGCCTCTATGCGCCCGGCCTGGCTCTCGCCCAGGTCCAGCACCCCGCTCGCGACCCGCTGCCGGGAGACCACAGGCTCGTAGTCCCATCGGCCTTCGACCTGGTACCACTGGAAGGACTTGGTGACCCTGGACAGGGTCCAGCTCAGACCCTGACCTGCGGTGCGGCTCCCGTCCGCTCCGAGCGCGATGACCTCGAAGGTGGCCGTACCGCCCTCGTCCACCGCGTCCTCGAACAGGGGCTTGATGCCGACGCGGGCCTGCCCGTCCACCACCGGCAGCTCGACCGAGCGCTCCACCGGCTTGCCTCCGGTATCCAGCACCCGAATAGTGACCTCGGCCCGCCGCGGCTTGCTGACCGGGACCATGGTCGGCAGCTCCAGGGGGATGGACGCCTTGCCCTCGGCATCGGTCAGGGCGCCCGGGATCGGGCGACTCAGGGGCTCGACCTTCTCCTCCGCCAGACCGAAGCGGAATCCGGGAAAGTCCGCTAGCAGGTCCGCGGCCCGCAGCGATACCTGGCCCTCGATGGGCAGGTTGGAGGCCGGCGCACCGTAGAGGAAACGGGTATCGACGGCGATGGCCGGCGGATCGTCCGGGTCGATCCGCTTCACCGGACTCTTGAGCTCCAGGGCCAGGCGCTCCGGCTCGAAGTCCTCCACCAAGAAGGCGAGCTGGGCCAGGGGCTTGTCCTTGGAATCGGTGAACGCCTGGACCCGCCAAGTGCCGCGCATGGCCGCCGGCATCAGGTCGAAGGAAAGGTGCCTGCCGCCGAGCCCCTGGTCATCCAATACCACACGCTGCTGCTCGACGCCGTCCGGGCGCTTGACGACCAGGGTCAGGGGCAGCCCCGACGCTGCGTCGGCCACTGCGTCCCGCACCAGGGCGGTGAGTTGGACCGTCTCGCCGGGGCGGTAGATACCCCGCTCGGTGGTCAGAAAGACATCGAGTGGCTTGGGGGGCGGTCGCCCCTCGACCCCGCGGTCGGTGAGGTCGAAAGGCGTCTTGGTCAGATCCAGGAAGCCATAGTCCCCGTGGGGTCCCTCCGCCACCAGCAACGCGGGCCGATTGCCGCCCGTGCCGCGCAGCAGCCCGGGCTCGAAGCGGGCGTAACCGGAGGCGTCGGTGGTGGCCCGCCCCAGGACCTCATCGTTGCGGGCCACCAGCCGCAGGTCCACCTCGCCCAGCGGCCCCGCCGTCGACAGCGAGCGCACCACCGCGTGGAGCCCGTCGTTGCCGGAGAACCCCGCGAGGCCCAGGTCCGAGACCACGAACCACTGGGTCGCACGGGAACCCGAGTCTTCGGGCGCGTCCCGAGGGACGGCGGTCATCACGTAGGCCCCCGGCTCCAGGTCCCGGATCATCGCGCCGACCGGGACGGCGGTGGTCATGTTGCGGTTGAGCTCCTTGCCGACCTCCACCGTTCCGCTCCAGACCTTCTCGCCGGTATCCTTGTCCAGACGCTCCAGCTCATAGTTGTCGAGCTGGCGCAGGAAGGTGCCGTCTCCCACCGTCCGGGCCATGCCGCGGTCGCCGATCCGGTACACCTCGGCCACCACCCGGTCCGTATTGACCGAGATCAGAGGAATGGTCGCCTCTCCACCCTTGGGCAGGACATAAGCACGGCCCAGGAATCGAACCATGGGGGAGCGGTCGCGCACGTAAATGTCTAGATCGGCGTTCTTGGGCAATCGCTCGCCATCGAGGGACGGCAGGCCGGAGCGCACCAGGATGCGGTAGCGCCCGCCGTGGGCCACACCGTCGATGCAGATCTGCTGACTCTCCGCCTCGACGGGCAGGTTCTCGCCGCCGGAAACCTTGACGAAGTCCGCCAGGTTCGGGAGGTTGCGCGGCAGCGGGTCGGAGAAACGGATGCAGATCCTGGGGCTCTGGGCATCCGAGTCAACCCGGTGCTCGAGGATGCGAAAGCCGTGTTCCGCCATCAACTTGTCGTAGGCCGTGCGCACTGCGGGATCATCATAGAGAGCCAGGGAGGCCCGGGTGGCGCGAATCGCGGGCTTCCACTCCGATCGGGCGGCCAGCGCCCGACCCATGACCGCCAGCGCATGTGCGCGATCCGCGTTGGTCTGCGCGCGCAAGTAGCCGTTCACCGCCGCCGCGACGGCGTCCTGGCGAAACTGCTGGCGCAGCTTCCAGGCACGGGGCTCGGCGGCGGCCATGCTATCGGCGAGCTGCAGCCACAGCGCCCCGCTCTCCGGGGCAATTTTCAGCGCGGCGGCGTACAGATCGGCGGCACGCTCCCGATTCCCGGATCGCGCAGCGGCCCGGGCATCGGCGACGATGGCGTCGAAGGAGCCCTGCGCCGCCGAGGCCCGTGTCCCTATGCGCCCGGCGAGGGCTTTCGCTTCATCCACCGCTCCCGAGCGCAGAAAGCCAAGCTCGGACGTGCGCACCGACGGGAGGTCCGGCTCGGTGGCGCCACCGCGGGCTATGTGCCCGGAGACGGCGCCTTCGAAGGAGCGCAGGTCGCCATAGTTGCTCTTCAGGAAGCACCAACGGGCGTTGGTGTTGTACGTGAAGGCCTGACATCGGGAATCCGCGATGCAGGTGGCCTTGCAGTCTTCCAGGTCGATCTCTTTGAGGGTCTCGTAATCGAGGCCGAAGTAGTCCGCCCCCTCGATCATGGTCATCCGGCGCTCCGCCCCTGCGGCCGGGGACAAGAGAATCGCTTGCAGCATCAGGACAATAAGGAACGCGAGTCGGAAAGAAAAAGGTTCGCGAAAGATCCAGCCCGATCCAGACATGACAACCCCCTTGCGCCACTGCGGATTTGCCACCGAGTCTAGGCCGGGGGCCATGGGCCGTAAAGCGCGCACCACCGAATTGCGAGCCGGCTTGCTTATTTTTGCCTGCGTTTTGGGGTAACTTGATTGCCCTGCACGCGCAACAGCCCGATTGAAACTACCCGAGGATCAGCCTCATGCCACGATTCACTAGCGCCGCAATCTTGATCGGCGTGCTGCTCGCCCCGGTCCTTCTCCCGGCCTCCGAGCCGCAACCTGAAGTAGCCGAATCCGTCATGCCCGACCAACAGCGGAACAGCATCCAAGGCACCATCTGGCGTCTGGAAAGCTTCAAGTCCGAGGGCCTGGACCGGCAGCCAATCTCCAGCCGAGACGCCACGCTACGGCTGGAAGGCGGCAGCATCAGCGGCAGCGGCGGCTGCAACCGGCTCATGGGCAGCTACGACCTGCATGGTGCCCAGCTCTCCATCGCGGTCGGCGGCATGACCATGATGGCCTGCCCGGAGGGAATGGAGCAGGAGCAGGCCGTCGCCAAGGCCCTGGTAGAGGTGGCGGGATACGAGCTGCAGGGCGACCGGCTGGTGCTTCTCGACAGGGATTACGCGCCGGTCTTGGTCTACGCAAGGCTCAAGCCCTTGTCCCTGACGGGCACCGACTGGCGGCTGACCCGTTACAATAACGGCAATCAGGCAATAGCCGCGCCCCTGCGTGGGACCGAACCGAGACTCAGATTCGGCGAAGACGGGAGCCTAGAGGGAAACAGCGGCTGCAATGGCTTCCGCGGCGGTTACACCCTTAACCGAGATTGGTTGGCGTTCGGTCCCATCGCCGGCACCCGCAAGGCCTGCTCGGAACCGGGGTGGGCCATGGAGCAGGAGGCGGCCATTCTGAAAGCGCTGCAGAGCGTCGCCAATTACCGGATCGAGGGGGGCAAGCTAACGCTGACCGACGGGGACGGAAAGCCTGCAGCCAATTTTCGGGCGACGGAGTAGTGTTTACACGGCCCTGAAGCGAGCTCTAACGGCCGTTCCACGATGGCAGCGGAGCTGCGCACCGCAATCGATCACCCGCTCAGGGTTTAGGCTTGATACCCGTCTTGCTGCTCCTGGCAGCGACCATCTTCGGCGGCCTTGATCAGCATCCGTCCGAGGCGGTAGCCGAGCAGTGCGTCGGGGTGTATGCCGAAAGCTTGCCGCCGGCCATCCGAATCGGCCATGTCCGGCAGGATGGCCGGGACCTGGTGGTCCAAATCCTCTATCGAGACTGGACCGGGGAGATCCGGTGCGCTCTGTACCGGGACGGCTCGCTCGACGACGTCGAAACGCTGAACCGCAAGCTTGGGGTGCTCTGGACCGAGCCGCCGATGCCGACAAATCCTTAGACTGAAGTTCCCTTCAGCGGCGCGAGCGAACTGACTGACTTCACGTTATTTTTCATAAGATCGCGGCGTACGCGTCTGGCTACACGCGGATCGTCTTGAGCAGATCGAGTGCGGCCAGTTGTCTGGGATTGGGCCTGGTGTCGAGCTCGAAGGTCTCCTCGGAATCGTTGGCGTTTTTTGCGTCGGTAAGTATTACGAACGATGGTCGACAATTCGTTGAGCAGGGTCCGGGAGCTGTGTGCCGGGGAGCCGTGTTCGAGGACTTTCGTCGCCGCTTTTTCGAGCGCACCCTCGGAGCGGGTCGCCGGGTCCGCCGGGTCGCGAAGAGCCCGGCGTTGCTGATCCTCACTCGGCCACCTTTTGCGCATCGATGTGGAAGTCGAAGCGCCCGGTCTCGATGTCGAGCACGAAGTGCTTGGACATTTTGTGCTTGTTGACGACCTTGCCCACACACGCACACCGATCCTATCGCGTTCCTTCAGACGCCCATTGGTCACCATTTGTCGCACCTTCTCCAGCTCTGCGGTGGTGGCGCCGAGTAGGGATTGGCGCTTGGCCAGGCGCTGCTCGATGGCCCCCTGGCGCTCCAGCAGCCAATCCATGGCAGCGTACAACTCATCTTCATCGGCATCGCAAACGCCGAACTGAAATTGAACCTGATTCTTAGCCATGGCGCTCTCCTCGTTTGGGCTCAGGTTCAGTGTGCGCCCCCCACAGGCTCAATAGCTGAGCCTCAGGGGGAATCAGGTACTGGATTGCACAGGGTGAGCTGCGCAGCAGCGAACGGCTTGGGCGCCGGTGGTGTAGGGTGCTTCTACTCACGCAGGCCGGGCAACACCCGGGCTCGAACCAGCGCTGCGAGGAACGCCAACTCGGGGTGAGCCGGGGCAACATCGAGCACATAGCCGAGGGTTCGGGGAATGTCCGTGAGATATCCCGGCTTGGAGTCTCTGATGTTCAAGCGGGCAAAGATGCCGCTGGCCTTGAGGTGACGCTGGACCCCCATCAGGTCGAACCAAGGCATGAACCGCGCCTCATCTTCCTTTTGGAGGATGCCCGACTGCACCGCCAGTGCCGCGTAGCCCCGCGCCCAGTCCCCCACCCGTTCCCGCGGCCAAGCGACGTAGCAGTCTCGCAGCAGGGATACGGGATCGTAGGTCACCGGCCCGGTCACTGCGTCCTGAAAATCCAGAATGCCCGGCGACGGCGGGGCAGTAACCATCAGGTTGCGCGAGTGATAGTCCCGGTGCACGCACACCCTTGGCTGCTCCAGGGCGCTCGCGACCAAGAATTCGAAGGTCTGGTCCAACGTCTGGTTGTCTTCAGCCGAAAGGTCCAACCCGAGGTGTTTTTCAAGCAGCCACTCGCGGAACAGCTCCAGCTCACGGCGCAGAAAGGGCCCGTCGAACGCGGGAAGCCCCTGCGTGGACGCACAGGCCTGAATGACCGCGAGCGCCGCGAGAGCGTCCCCATAGAGGCGGTCAACATTCGTCGCATCGAGGACATCGAGATAGAGTCGAGTCCCCAGATCGCCCAGGAGCAGGAAACCCTGAGCGGGGTCTTGGGCATAGACTTGCGGTGTATTCAGACCCAGCGAGCGCAACCGATCTGCGATGAGCACGAAGCGCTCGACGTCTTCGGCGACCGGAGGCGCATCCATTACAATATAGCTGCACCCGCCTCCACGAAGACGCCAGTAGCGGCGGAAGCTGGCGTCACCCGAGGCCGGCTCCAGTGAGCACTCGATGCCCCCCAAGGTCTTTCCTACCCAATCTATTATTCGGGAATGACGCTCCGACATTTTGCTCTCCTGCGACTTTTGGTGCCGAAACCGGCTCGAAATCGCTAAAATGTACGTTTTGCCCCGTCGGAGCACTGCCCTTGCGCCCCGAATGCCGGGCGCAAGGAGGCTGTCTGGCTTGCGCGTCCGTAGCGAGGGATCGCGGGGCCGAGACCGATCATTCCCGCGATCGAGGCGAATAGCCTGCCCTATTTAATGAGATCGCGGGGGAAATCGGGCCGGCATCCGCGATTCCGCAGTAGGATAGTCGTAAGTCAGACAGCCTCCTAAACAGTGTACCGCCCACAGATAGAACGGATACAGTGCCTACCCGCCACCGAAATCACGCGCTCTTTGCCGGCCAGCTCCTGCTGCTCGCAGCCGCTTCCGCAGCCGGTGCAGGAGAGGGCTGGAACTGCGTCACGGGCCCCAACGGAATCGGTTGGGCCTGCACCGGGCAGGGAAATACCAAGCAACGGAAACCCGCGGTGCCCCCCAAAGCGACGGAGGCCGCGGGCACGGCGTCCAAGGCGCCATCGACCAAGCCAGGGACCAAACAAGTAACCGATAGCACGCCCCCGCCGACGCGGGCTAGTGCTACTTCCGCAAACAGCACAGCAGAAAAACCGGCACCGGATAAGAAGAGTGCCCGTACAGCGACGAGCGCGGCAGTCGTAACCAGGTCCGCCTCGCCGACGCGCCCGGCCAACCGAAAACCCGAAGAGCAAAAATCCGCAGCAAAGCCGGCAACAAGGGCGTCTGCTCCGAGCAGCACACCGGCAAGCACGCCAACGCGGGCTTCCAAGACGCCCAACACCCCACCGAAAGCGCGGACCGGCGGGGCTGGGACGGCCACGGCTACAACGGCTGCGAAAGCGGCCAGCAGATCGAGTAACGAGCCGTCAGCCAAAGGGACCAAGCCGCAAACAGCCAGCGCCGCAACAACGAAAACGGCGTCCGAAACCGGCAACGCAACAAATCCCGAGACCAGCTCCGGTAAGGCGGGCGTCGCACCAACAGCCAGCGCCGCGGCGAAGAGCAAGGGCGCCACTTCCGATGACGCAAAACGCATCCACAAGGGCCTGGAATGGGAATATTGCGGTCCGCGCCCGGCCAAGCTCGGACCAGCCGCTGTAACGCCTCAGCCCAGCGAAGAAGACCCCCTCTACGTCGGAGCCGATACGTTCGACTACGACCAAGAGCTCGAGCTCCTGACCATGACCGGGAATGTGGAGATGGTCCAAGGCAGCCGTTATGTAGGCGCGGACAAGGTCACCTATGACCGCGGGAGCACCGACCTACACGCCAAGGGAAACACCATCCTGGCCAATCCTGGAATCCGGATCGCTGCCGACGAGGCAGAGATGAACCTGGAATCCGACAAAGGCAACCTCACTGATGTCGAATACCGGCTTTCAGGCAAGAGTAATGCGCGCGGAAGCGCTGACCGGGCGGAGCTGGTCCACCCAGAGCTGACCCGATATGAGAACATTGTCTACACCAGCTGCCGACCTGGCCAGAAAGATTGGACCCTTGACGCCAAGAAGCTGGAGCTGGATCAGTCCACCGGACGAGGGGTGGCGCGAAACGCGAAATTGCGCGTGCGCGGGGTGCCCGTGCTCTATACCCCTTACCTGTCCTTCCCCATCGATGATCGCCGCAAGAGCGGCGTTTTGGTCCCGTCCATAGGCCAATCGGAAGACAACGGCATCGATATTACCGTCCCCTATTATTGGAATATCGCCCCGAACATGGATGCGACCTTCTTTCCCCGCTTGATGAGCGAGCGCGGCGCGATGCTGGGGACCGAATTCAGATACCTGACTGAACGCCAGCACGGGGAGCTGTACGGCGAGATCCTGCCCAAGGATGACAAATTCGAGGGCAACCCGACACGCTGGGCATATCGGATCGACCACAGAGGGCGTTGGAGTCCCCGCTGGTCGTCGACGATTGACTACAACGCCGTGTCGGACGACGAGTATCTCGAGGACTTCGGCGACAACCTGGAGCTCACCAGTAAGCGCAATATCCAGCGCCGCGGCGATCTCGCCTATAGCGCAGATCGTTGGCAGCTGCGTGCGCGCCTGCAAGACTACCAGACCGTTGATTCGAGCATAAGACCGATCAACCGTCCCTACGGGCGTCTGCCTGAAGTACTGCTCACAACGTCGCC
Source organism: uncultured Gammaproteobacteria bacterium (assembly GCA_942492625.1). Lineage (GTDB taxonomy): Bacteria > Pseudomonadota > Gammaproteobacteria > Chromatiales > Chromatiaceae > Thiosymbion. The sequence goes on from CALOFM010000019.1 coordinate 181,300, forward strand.
GTTGCAGTTTGACTCGGGCCTCCAATTGGGAGTCGGCGCCGAGTACAACTATTTCGAGCACAACGCCAAGGTGCATGGAAACCGCGCGACCCTGCGTCCCTATGCCGCGTGGCCCTTGCGCAAGAGCTACGGCCACCTGACCCCGCAACTGAACCTCTACTTGGCCTCCTACGGGCTGCAGGACCAAGACGCAGGTGAAAGCGACAGCCCATCGTACGCCATCCCGAGCTTCAACCTGGACGGGGAGCTGATCTTCGAGCGCACGGCCCGGTGGTTCGGTCAGGAGTCACTGCAGACGCTCGAGCCCCGAATTTACTACCTATACACCCCGTTCAAGGATCAGGACGATATACCCGTGTTCGACAGCATCGAGCTGAACTTCAGCTATTTCAGCATGTTCCGGCCAAATCGCTTCACCGGCACGGACCGTATCGGCGATGCAAACCAGCTCACCCTCGGCCTGACATCGCGAACCCTGGCAATGGATTCCGGATTGGAGCTGCTGCGGGCCAGCGTCGGTCAAATCCTGTACTTCCGCGACCGGGACGTCCAGATCAGCGGCCCACCGGAGGATGAGAGCAGCTCATCGGTAGCCGGCGAGCTGAGCGCCCGACTCCTGCAAGACTTGACGGGCCGTGCGACCTTCGTGTGGGACCCCAACCAAGAAAATGATCAATATCGCAAGCACGCGGTGGAGCTGCACTACCAGACCAGCGAAGATCGGCTGCTCAATCTCGCTTACCGCTTCGATCAGGGTACCAGCGAGGCGACCAGATACGAGGACACGGACCTATCGTTCCGTGTGCCGGTCAACCCGCAGCTGCAATTCGTAGGCCGTTGGTACTATTCCCTACTCAACAGCCAGACGGTCGAGGCCTTTGCAGGCGTCGAGTACGGGCGATGCTGCTGGCGCGTCCGCCTGTTGGGCCAACACCTGAAAAACAGGCCTGACAGCGCCGGCAGCAACACCTTCATGGTCCAGATGGAGCTGGCTGGACTCGGGTCCATCGGGCAGCAAGTCGACAAATTCTTGGAGCGCGGAATCTATGGCTATCACGCGGACTAAGGGCGCTAACAAGCGGGGGCTTCCGTACCAGAGGCTGTTAGCCCTTCTGATCTGCTTGTTGGCGCCCTTTGGGGCAGCAACGGCGATCGAAGAGCTGGATTCCATCGTGGCGGTGGTCAATAACGACGTCATCGTCCAAAGTGAGCTTGAGCACGAGATCGCGCTTGTCATCCCCGAAATCGAGGGTAGAGGGACGCCGCTGCCGCCGCGTCCGGACTTGGAGCGGCAGGTCTTGGATCGCATCATCCTCCAGAGGCTCCAGGTCCAGAAGGCAGACGAGCTGGGCATCGCAATCGACGATGCCATGCTGACAGAGGCCATCACCAGCATCGCCGCCCGTAACGGCATGGCCTTGGAAGAGCTCCAGGCGACGCTGGAGGCCGGAGGCGTAAGCTTCGAGGACTTCGCCGCAAATACACGCCAGCAACTTATCACCAAACGTCTCCAGGCCCAGGAAGTCGTCAAGAACATCGGGGTCACGGACCAGGAAATCGATCGCTTCCTTGAACGCGACTCCAGCCGCTTGATTGAACGCTCCGACGTCAAGCTTTCCCACATACTGGTCGCCGTCCCCGAAGGTGCGCCGCCAGAGGTTTCCAAGAAGGCCGAAGCCAAGGCCCGGGGCCTGGTCGCGCAGCTGCGCAAAGGCGCCGATTTCGCGCAAGTGGCGGTACGTTCCTCCGACGGGCGAAGGGCCCTCGAAGGCGGTGATCTGGGCTGGTTCCCCATGGCCGAGGTCCCCTCCCTGGCCCAAGACTCCGCCCATACCCTGGCCAAGGGGGAGGTCAGCGAGCCTTTGCGCAGCCCCAGCGGCTTTCACATCATCAAGGTAACCGACGTAAAGGGCTCGGCCCCCGAGAAGGTCACCCAGACCAATGCACGCCATATCCTCATCCGCACCAACGAAGTGCTCTCCGACGATGAAGCCAGAATCCGCCTGGAGCAGCTGCGGCTGCGCATCATCGGCGGCGACGACTTCGCAACCCTCGCACGCTCCCATTCGGACGACACGGGCTCCGCCTTGCGCGGCGGCGATCTCGGCTGGGTTAATCCGGGAGACACGGTCCCCGCGTTCGAGAAGGAGATGGATAGACTAGGCCCGAATGAGGTCAGCCAGCCTTTCAAGAGCACCTTCGGCTGGCACATTGTTCAGGTCATTGAGCGACGTACCCAGGACACGACGGACGACATCATGCGCTTAAAGGCCCGAGAGGCGCTCCGCGAGCGCAAGGCCGAGGAGGCTATCGACCTGTGGCTACGCGAGATCCGTGCCGAGGCCTACGTGGAAATTCGCCTCCCGGGCGCCGAAGACGATATCGACGACGAGTAAGGGACTGGACCTGACGGCAACGTCCGCACCGGCGGCGGCTGCATGGGCGCCGTTCTGGCTATCTTCGCCGGTATTGCGGTGCGCCGCTCAGCAGGATACGGCGGTTAGCGCGGCGTCTGGCGGCATTCGGGTATCGCAGGACAGCCACCCGCCGTAAAGCCGCCTAAATACCGCCCTGGCAATCCATGGTGGCCTGACGTGGCCCACAAGGAGAGCACAGGCTGTGCTTTCCTGAAAATGGATGCCACAAGTCGGTCCGGAACCCGCAGTGGTTTCGCGCAAGGGTGAGCGACGCCTAAATGCGGCCCTGACACCCCTTCCCTGCACTATACTCATCCGATACTGCTTCATAAGGGGGGGATCGTGAGACGATCCGCACTTGCCGGCCACCGCCTGGCAGCCGCTTTTCTCGTCGGCCTGCTGCTCTTTTGCTCGCCGGTAACGGTGCTGTTCGACCGCCCCGTATCCGAAGACGGCATCCCGCTTTTTTATCTCTACTTGTTCTGCGCTTGGACCGCGTTCATCGCCCTAATGGCTTGGATTCTCCAGGGGCACGACGAATGACGGGCACGAAAACAGATAAGGAGGAGCGGTGCTCGGCGGTACGGTAGTCGTCCTCGCGTCCTTTCTGTATCTGGGGCTGCTCTTCGCTGTCGCCTACTGGGCGGACTGGCGGGCGGACAAGGGGCGTTCAGTCATCGCCAGCCCGACCGTCTACGCCCTCTCTCTGGCGGTCTACTGCACGGCCTGGACCTATTACGGTAGCGTCGGCCGGGCCGCAGCGACAGGCATCGGTTTTCTGCCCATTTATCTGGGTCCAACCGTCGCCGCCGCGCTTTGGGGCTTTCTGCTGCTGAAGATGGTGCGGATCAGCAAGAGCCAGCGCATCACCTCCATCGCCGACTTCATCGCCTCGCGTTACGGCAAGAGCCATTTGCTGGGTGGATTGGTAACCGTAATCGCCATCGTCGGCATCGTTCCCTACATTTCCTTGCAGCTCAAGGCCATCTCCACCAGCTTCAGCATTCTGTTGCAATACCCGGACATCGTCATGCCCAGGCACGCGGACAGTGTACCCGTATGGGAGGACAAGGCCTTCTACGTAGCCCTGCTCTTGGCCGCCTTCACCGTCCTGTTCGGCACCCGCCACCTTGACGCCAGCGAGCGCCATGAAGGCATGGTGGCCGCAATTGCCCTGGAGTCCGTGGTCAAGCTGGTGGCCTTCACGACCGTTGGCATCTTCGTAACCTTCGGGCTCTTCGGTGGCTTCAGCGACGTCTTTCAGCGGGCGTTCGAAGCGGGACACGTCGAGCCCCTGTTCGAGCCGGCGGTCGGCAGCTACGCTTCTTGGTTCTCTCTGTGTCTGCTGGCTGGCTTGGCGGTCATGCTTTTGCCGCGCCAGTTCCAGGTGGCGGTAGTGGAGAACAGCGGCGAGCGCCAGCTGCGCCGGGCCATATGGCTGTTTCCTTTGTACCTGCTTTTGATCAACATCTTCGTCCTGCCCATGGCCCTGGCGGGCCAGCTCGAGTTTCCCGGGGGCGGAGTAGATGCGGACACCTTCATCCTGACCCTGCCCATGGTTCACCAGCAGGAGTGGCTGGCCCTATTCGTGTTCATCGGCGGCCTCTCCGCCGCCACCGGCATGGTCATCGTCGAGACCATCGCCCTGTCCACCATGGCCTGCAACGACCTGGTGCTCCCCGCCCTGCTGCGCCGCTGGGGGCATGCGCCCCCCTTGGAGGACGTCAGCGCAGTGCTTCTGCGCATCCGCCGCTGGGCCATCGTCGTCATCCTGCTCCTGGGCTATATCTACTTCCGCCTCGCCGGCGAGGCCTACGCCCTGGTCAGCATCGGTCTCATCAGCTTTGCGGCCGTGGCCCAGTTCGCACCAACCATGATCGCCGGCCTTTACTGGCGGGGCGGAACCAAGGAAGGCGCCCTGGCCGGACTGGCGGCGGGCTTCGCCGTGTGGCTCTATACCCTGCTGCTGCCCTCATTTGCCAAGTCCGGTTGGCTGCCGATGTCTTTCGTCGACGAGGGACTGTTCGGAATCCTCTGGCTCAAGCCCCAGGCCCTGTTCGGCGTCGTGGGATTGGATCAGATCTCCCACTGCCTGTTCTGGAGCCTGGCCGCAAATCTCGGTGCCTTTCTCGCCGTCTCCCTGCTGCGCGCACCCAACGCCGCAGAGGCAACGCAAGCGACCCTGTTTGTGGACGCCCTGAAGCGGGACCGGCCCGTCGGTGGCGGCTTCTGGCGTGGCAGCGCCGAGGTCGAGGAGCTGATCGGTCTGACAGGCCGCTTCCTCGGCGCAGAGCGGGCGAAGCAGGCATTCACCGATCATGCCCGCAAGCTCGGGCTGCGCTCCATGAGCGAACTCCCCGCCGACGCCCACACGGTGACCTTCGCCGAGACCCTACTGACCGGGGCCATCGGCAGTGCGTCGGCGCGAGTGATGGTCTCCTCGGTGACCCAGGAAGAGCCCCTCGGGCTGGACGAGGTGATGGACATCCTGGACGAGGCATCTCAGATCCGCGCCTACAGCCACGAGCTGGAGCAGAAATCCCAGGAGCTTCAGGCGGCCACGAAAGAGCTGCGCGCCGCAAACGAACGGCTGTTGGAGCTGGACCGGATGAAGGACGATTTCATGTCCTCGGTGACGCACGAGCTGCGCACGCCACTTTCGGCGATCCGTGCCTTCTCCGAGATCCTGCAGGATAATCCGGATGTGGATCCCGACGAGCGGGCACGCTTTATCGGCATCATCGTCAGCGAAACCGAGCGGCTCACCAGACTAGTGAACCAGGTGCTCGACCTCGCCAAGATCGAGTCCGGCTCCGCCAACTGGCAGACGGAGCGCGTGGACCTGGGCGAGCTGATCCAACAGTCCGTGGACAGTACCGAACGGCTCTTCCAGGAGAAGGGGAGCCAGGTTTCGCTCAGCCTACCCGATCGGCCCGCGGTACTTTGGGGTGATCGGGACAGGCTGATGCAGGTGATGCTAAACCTGCTTTCCAATGCCGCCAAGTTCGTACCGGAGGAAGGTGGCAAGGTGGACATCGAGCTGCGGAAGAACCCGGACGGGTTCCTGGTGAGCGTCGCCGACAACGGCAGCGGCATCCCCGCTGACGAGCTTCCGTTGGTGTTCGAGAAGTTCCGACAGGGGAGCGGCGGCCAGGAGAAGCCGGTCGGAACCGGCCTGGGTCTGCCCATCAGCCAGCGGATCATCGAGCACCTGGGCGGCCGGATCTGGGCCGAGAGCGCCCCCGACGGCGGTGCCACATTCTCTTTCACACTCCCCAAACCGGCATGAAACCTAACCATTCGCTGCGATCCACGAGTAATGAGTCAAATGAGCAACAAAATCCTGATCGTCGATGACGAGCCCAACATCGTCATCTCGCTGGAGTTCCTCATGCGCCGTGAGGGCTTCGAGGTCGTCGTGGCGCGGGACGGGGAAGAGGCCCTGACCAGCGTCGAGCAAGAGCGGCCGGACCTGGTGCTGCTGGACGTAATGATGCCCAGGATCAACGGGTTCGACGTGTGCGAACGGCTCAGAAAAGACCCGTCGCTGGCGGACATGCGCATCGTCATGCTGACCGCCAAAGGCCGCGAGGCCGAGATGGACAAAGGGCTTTCACTCGGAGCCGACGGCTATATCACCAAGCCATTCTCCACCCGGGATCTGGTGATACAGGTGAGGAATCTGCTCGGCCTTGAGGAGACCTGACATGCACAGCGCCAAGTCCGGCCATGAGGCCGCCCCCACATCCCCGTATGCCAGCTACGGGTTGGGCGACGGCCCCCTGCACACGCTGCCCCGCCGCCCGGCGCTGATCGTATCGCCGGGGACCAGCGTGCGCGAGACGCTGGGCCTGATCGACCGGAGCCAGTGCGACGCTGCGGTCGTTGCCGATGAGCAGAGCGGCCTGCCCCTCGGGCTAATCACCCTGTCGGACGTGGTCCTGCGCATCAGCATGGACCAAGGGGACTTGGACGAGCCGGTGGTAGCGGTGATGACCGCCGCGCCCCCTACCCTGCCTGCAGACGCCCCGTCCCACCGGGCGACCGTGCTCATGACCAAGCGTTACGCGCGCCATGTGGTGCTCGTGGACCGGGACGGGCGGGTGAACAACCTGCTGTCCCAGGCTGATTTGTTCGGTCTGCGCGGCGGCGGTGCCGAGACCTTGGCGGAGTCCGTGGCACAGGCCGCCGACGTGCGCACCATGATCAAGGCGGCGGACGCCATCCGCAAGCGCGGCTCCGAACTTTTCCACGCCGGCATGGGGGCCGAGGCCATCTGTCATTGGATGTCCGCCCTGAACGACCTGGTGTGCATCCGGGTCATCGAGCTGATCGAAGACGAGCTCGACCTCCCAGCCATCCCCTGGTGCTGGATGGTCTTCGGCTCCGAAGGGCGCCTGGAGCAGACCTTCTCGACGGATCAGGACAACGGAATCATCTTCCTCCCCGGTACCGAGGGGGACACACAAGAGCTGAGGCAGGTCTTCGTGGAGTTTGCCCAGGCGGTCAACAAAGGCCTGGATTCCTGCGGCTTTAGGCTGTGCAAGGGCAACATCATGGCGGGGAACCCGGCCTGGTGCCTGAGCGTAGACGAATGGCAAAGGGCCTATTCCGGCTGGATGCGCCTGCCCGAGCCGAAAGCTGTGCTGAACAGCACCATTTTCTTCGACTTCCGCCCTTTGTACGGACGCCAGGACCTGGTGGACGATCTACGCTCCTGGCTGCTCCCGCAGGCACCGGACTATCCCCGCTTCCTGCGCAGCATGGCGGAAGACGCCCTCACCTGCGAGCCTGCCATCGGCTGGATGGGCAAGTTCGCCTACGACGGCGGGCGGGAGCATCCACGAACCATCGATCTCAAGTTGCACGGCGCCCGCCCGTTCGTCGACGCGGCGCGTATCTGGAGCCTGGCCCACGGCGTCTGGGCGACCAACACCGCAGACCGCCTGCGCGGTGCCGCCGAGGGGATGAACCGTCAACCGGACGTGACGGCCGCGGCGGTGGAGGCCTTCCATTTGGTCCAGCGCTTCCGGATCCAGCAGCAGTTGACGACGAACGATCCCGACAAGGTCAATCGTGTCGACCCGACTACGCTCAACGAGCTCAACAAGCTGATGCTCAAGGAGGCGTTCAAGCAGGCGAAGCAGCTTCAGCAGCGTTTGAGGCTCAATTTCAGCCTGTGACGCCCTCAATGCCGTGCACCCTCGGAAACGGAGTCCGTGGGTCGGACTTCAATCCGACAGCCGGCTTCGCATCGGGCTGAAGTCCGACCTTCGCGCCCCGGCTTCGGTTGGAGTTTCTCCTCCAGGTTGATCTATCCGCATGCGCCCGCCGACAATAGGATGTAACAGGGCGTTTCCCGCGTCCGCTATTGGGAAGAACAATGCTGGCCAAGCTCACGGACCTGTATTATCGCCTAACCTTGGACCGACCGGTGCTGGTCTTGCTCGCGGTGGCATTGTTCGTCGTCCTGTCCGCTTGGTTCGCCCAGGGGTTCAAGCTCGACGCATCCTCCGACTCCCTGATCCTGGAGAACGACGCGGACCTGCGGTACTACCGCGGGGTGCGCGCCCGTTACGGCTCCGACGACTTCCTGGTGGTGACCTATACGCCGCAGGCGGACCTAATGTCCGACGAGGTGCTCGCCGATATCGCCAACCTGCGCGAGGAGCTGACTGCCCTGGAACGGGTGGCATCCGTCACCACGTTGCTGGACGTACCCCTCATCGACAGCCCGCGCACCACCCTGACCGAGATCCAAAACGAGCAGCGCACCCTCGAGAGTCCGGGTACGGACCGGGAAATGGCGCGCAAGGAGCTCACCGAAAGCCCGCTTTACCGCAACCTTGTGGTCAGCCCCGACGGGCAAACTACGGCCATGCAGGTGAACTTCCGCCGAGACGAGCAGTTCAAGTCCATGCTGGAGCGGCGCGAGTCCCTGCGTCTTACGCAATCCGAACGGGATCTGACGCCAGATGAACTTGTGGAGCTGGAGACCGTCTCCGCGAAGTTCAAGTCGCACAGCGCCGAGCTCCAGGACCTGGAGCAGCAGGACATAGCCGCCGTACGGACCATTCTGGAGAATCACCGAAATATGGCGGAGATCCATTTGGGGGGCATCCCCATGATCACCTCCGACATGATCGACTATGTGCGCAGCGACATCCGGGTATTCGGTGTCGGCGTCGGCCTGTTCCTGATCAGCCTGCTGGCGGTGGCCTTCAAGCGCCCGCGCTGGGTTTTGATTCCCATGCTGATCTGTATCGCAGCCGCCATTGGCATGGTGGGCTACCTGGGCTTGATGGACTGGCGGGTGACGGTGGTCTCGTCCAACTTCATCTCGCTGATGCTGATCACGGCACTGGCCCTGACGGTCCACTTGATGGTCCGCTACCTGGAGCTGCAGACCCAGAGCCCCGACGGCGACCAGCGCGCCATGGTCAAAGAGACCATTCGCTCCAAGTTCCTGCCCTCCCTTTACACGGCGCTCACCACCCAGGTGGCCTTCGCCTCCCTGATCATCAGCGGCATCCGCCCGGTCATCGACTTCGGCTGGATGATGGTGGCCGGCGTGGGACTGGCCTTCGTCCTGTGCTTCCTGCTCTTCCCCGCCGCGACGGTGCGGCTGAAGCCGGGCAAGCCGGTTTTCCGCCACCACGACGTGACGGCCGCGATCACCCGATCCCTAGCGCGGGTCATCGAGCGCTTCCGGACCCCTACCCTGGTGATCTACGCGCTGCTCGTAGTCTTGAGCATCGCCGGGGTGTTCCGACTCACGGTGGAGAACCGTTTCATCGATTACTTCAAGGAGAGCACCGAGATCTACCAGGGCATGGTGCTCATCGACCAGCAGCTCGGCGGCACCACACCACTGGACGTGGTCGTCGATCCGGACCGCAGCTTCTTGGAGATGCTCGAAGAGGAACCCACCGAGAAAGCAGGGGCCGACGAATTCGAGGACGACCCGCTGTATGAAGACGCGCTTGCGGAGGGCGAAACCGCCGGGATCAGCGGAGATAGCTACTGGTTCAACATGTTCCAGCTCGCCGACGCGGACAAGATACACGCCTACCTGGACGGCCTGCCCGAGACTGGCAAGGTGCTGTCCATCTCCACCACCATGGCGCTGGTGACCATGCTCAACAACGACGAGCCCATGGACAACTTCACCCTCGCCGTGCTGCACAACCGGCTGCCGGATGCCATTCTCAAGACCCTGTTTGCGCCCTACATGTCGGAGGACGGTAATCAGCTGCGCTTCTCCATCCGGGTCATCGACTCCGACACCGACCTTAAACGGGACGAGCTGATCAAACGTATCCGCACCGACCTGGTCGACAATCTGGGCCTAGAGGAGGAGCAGGTGCACCTCTCGGGCATGCTGGTGCTCTACAACAACGTGCTCCAAAGCCTGTTTCGCTCCCAGATCCTCACCCTGGCGGTCGTCTTCCTGGCCATCGGCGTGATGCTCCTGATCCTGTTCCGGAACTGGAAGCTGGCGGCCATCGGCACCGTCCCCACCATGGCAGCGGCCACCGCCATCCTCGGCACCATGGGTTGGCTCGGCATCCCATTGGACATCATGACCATCACCATCGCGGCCATCACCATCGGCATCGGGGTGGACAATACGATTCACTATGTACACCGGGTGCGCGAGGAGCTGGCGGTGGACGGCGACTACTGGGCCGCCGTGGAGCGCAGTCACGGCAGCGTCGGACGCGCCATCTACTACACCTCGGTGACAGTGTCCCTGGGCTTTTCCATCCTGGTCCTGTCCAACTTCATTCCGACCATCTACTTCGGCCTGCTGACCGGCCTAGCCATGCTGATCGCACTCATCGCAAATCTCACGTTGCTGCCGCTGCTCATCGTGACGTTCAAGCCCCTGGGGCCGGGGGCGGGATGAGCCGCGGGTAAGCTACCGCAAGGGATGGAATCGTCGCGGCCCCGTTGGTCGAGCCTGGTACCTAACCCGCGCCGCACGATCGAGCACCTGCACCGGTGCGGCACCGCATTGCTCCGCCAGAGCGGTATGGCGGCGATGCTTTGCCTCGGCCCTCTCTCCCTGGCGGGGTGCGTCGGTTTCGCGCCGGGCAATCAGCTCATCGCGTCCGACGGAGCCGCAATCACCCGGACGGACCATGCGAGCTGCTCGACGCAATGGTACACCGGCCCTACCGGTTCGCCGGAGGCCGCCGGGATCGACCCAACCGGCTTCCGCCTCATGACCTGGAACGTGCACAAGGCCGAGGAGCTAGATTGGCCGCGGGATTTCGCACGCCTGAGCAAGGGCCGGGACCTGGTCCTTATGCAGGAGGCGCATCTCACACCGCTGTTCCGCTCCATTCTGAAGGAGAGCCGTTTCCATTGGGCCATGGCTCGCGCCTTCGACTACAAGGGTGCGGAGACGGGTGTTCTCACTGCCGCAAAGGTAGAACCGTCCGCAACCTGCCTTACACGAATCCCCGAGCCCCTGATCCGGGTCCCGAAGTCCAGCCTGCTGTCGCGCTACCGGCTGGACGGCTCGGGGGAGGAGCTTTGGGTGGCCAACCTCCACGGCATTAACTTCACGCTCGGCACGGGACAATTCCGGCACCAGCTCGAGTCCTTGGCGGACGTGCTGGAGCAGCATACCGGTCCGCTGATTTTAGCGGGAGACTTCAACAACTGGAGCCAAAGACGCAGCGAGATCTTGGGCGGAACCACCCGGCGGCTGCAGCTTACGCCCCTGACGTTGGCCGAAGACAACCGCAGCCTCCACCTGGGCTATTCGGTGGACCTGGTTTTCTACCGGGGTATCGAGGTAATCGAGGCGGATTCGGTTGACGTCTCAAGCTCCGACCATAACCCTGTCCTGGTGAGCTTCATCGTCCCCTAACTCCAACGCATAAGGTAAACAACGATGAGAGACGCACTCACGGCCCTTCTTATTCTCTGGTCGGTCAGCCCCGCCACCCTGGCGGATACCCAATGTGAAATCGATCGGTTGTTGGACTTTGTCGGTAAATCCCCCTGCAGCTTCATCCGCAATGGCGAGGCACACGAGAGCGTGGATGCGAGGGCCCACATCGAGCGCAAGTACGACTACGCGAAGCGCCATATCCAGACCACCGAGCAGTTCATCGAGTACACCGCGACCGAGAGCAGCACCAGTGGCGAGCCCTACCGGGTGCGCTGCTCCGGGCACGAGGAGCCGAGCGCAAGCTGGCTGAAGCGGGAGTTGGCGCGGTTGAGACAAAGATCGGTCTGCGACGGCCCCTAGAACCCGGCCGACTTGCGCGTCCGTAGCGCGGGCGCACGGGGCGGAGACCGTCCGCCAGGTTAACATCGGCTCAGGCTCCTAGACGTGCGTTCCATCGAGGCCGGAAGATGCGCAGCCGATCCGCACCCCAAGCAGCTCCCGAAACCACCAATCGTGCACCTTGCACCCACCGAGGGCGAGGGCCTCACCGGTGCCCTGGTAGGCATTGACCATGTAGCCCGCGGCGAAGAAGTTGAGCCCCCGGCAGTAGGAGCAGGGAGGAACGCGTTCCGGTCTGGCGAGACAGCGCTCGACGGTCGCCCCGAGCCTGGAACCGCCGGCGACATCGCGACCGAACGCCGTTGCCTGCGCATCGGCGCATGGATACGGTGCCTCTCAATAGCGGAGCCTCCTTGCAATTTCCGGCGGTGTCGCAATCTCTACGCTTGACCTACTAAATCCGTCAGGTATTATTTCGACCAACGGCGCCGGTTTCGGAAATTCGTTGGGGGATCAGTCGATCCTACAAATGCCCTATTACTCCGGTCAGGAACGATCAAGGAGCACCATGAACAGAAAAACCCCTCCCATAAAAACCATGCGTCGCCGGACGGGATCTTATTTGAAGTGGGTTCTGAGCGCGATATCGGCGGTACTCACCACTTCATTCGTGGTTATGCTCGAGGTAGAGGCCTGAAACGGCAAGACCCCTACGTGTTACAAGGACTTCGGAGTGTGTTCCTATTCGATATCGCGTCCACTGTGTGGTCATCAGTTGGGCAACGTTGGAAGAGGAACCGGTCCGCGCCGCGGGCGCTATGGTGGCATGCCTGAATTCGCGCAGTGACATTCACCTATCCTGCAGCCGGCAGCCGGCAGCCGGGCCGGCGGCCGGCGAAAGTGCCGCTCGCGCCGGCCACAACTAACTGCAACCTCCTAGATCGCGGTGATCTGTCGACAGGCCGCAACTCGCGGGCGTCGATCACTCGTCCGTTCGCGTCCCCTGCGGCCCGATTCACAGCCCCGACCCAAACTGAACGCGCCTATCGCCCGCCGTCCGTAACGGCATACCGTCTCTATTCGCCACCGGCCAGTACGGCCGAGACCATCATTTGTGCCGACCAATCAGGAACAGCGTCACATTTTCCGAAATTATTTCTAGACAATACAGATAGTTCTGGACTATTTTTAACCTATCATCCTCAAAATGTGGAATGCGCAGGCTCGACAGGGCGCATGTCAGATCCGCCACCCGCGGAAGTTCGAATAATCAGCAAACACTCGGGAGACACTCATGGGGATCGCGATAGACCTGCCGAAAATCGCCGCGCCTGCGCCGCAGCGGCGGGTCCTGGTAATCGGCGACTGTGAGAACGACACAAGCTCGGTCGAGAACACGTTGCGTTTCGCCGGAATGCTGAGCAAGCAGGGTAGGTTCAAGGCGAAGAACCGCGGTGCCGAGATCGTTCAGACCGGAGACCTGCTGTACAAGAACGCCCCCAGCGCCCGCGTAGTCCAGTTTTGGGAAGAGCTGCGCACCGGCGCGGCAACCGCCGGCAGCCCCCTTTACCTGGTCGCCGGCAACCATGAACTGGAGATCCGGCAGCGCCTGCAATCGGGGGAGCGCCTGGGTCTCAAACGCCTCGACCGACTGGCAATGAAGGGGTTGATCCGCACTACCAGGCTGTTTCACGTGGCCGGGTCGATGCTATTCATCCATGGCTACCCGACCGTTAAGCTGCTGCGCCACATGCGGGCGTACCGGCTGGGTACGGGCAAGGACATCAACGCCTATAACCAGGATTGCTTTCAGCCGGCGCTCGACGACCCCAAGCGGCTCGTCCGGTACGCCTATCCCCGCCGCAACGCCTGTCGCGGCTGCCTGCTCCACGACGTGCCCAATCCGGCGCGTTATTACCGCCGCCACGGCCGGGAGGCTGCGGCCCTGCTCGCCTCCCTGGGCATCAACCTCGTGATTCATGGCCACCGCCCGGAGCGCTCCGGCGTTCAGAAAGACTATGAGCTGCGGCGCTGGATTCCCGGCGTGCGGATGATCAGCAACGACATTCAGCTACGCGCCCAAGGCCTCGGCGCAACCCTGATCAGGCAGGTGGAGAACGGACCGACGGACCTGCTCTTCGTCAATCGCACGAGCGCGACGTCGGCACACCGCGCCGACGCCAAGCGCGTGCTGCGCGCCCCGGTTCAATCAGCCACGAAGCTGTCGGGCTTGGACAAAACCGGATCAATCGGACAGATCTCGGCGGTTCTCCACCGCAGGGACCTGATCGCCCCGGGCATCGCCGCTTAGAGGCGTACTCTCCGAGAACTGCCTCCTCGTCAGCAATCCAGTTTTCCCGGCTCAGCGGCTCGCGTCACCGGACTCACGGAGCCTCTGCACGGCCAACTCCGACAACCACATCACGGCAGCATTCGCTTCCGACTCCGGTTCTTGCGACGGCATCAGCAACAAACCGTCGCCCACCACCCAGGACAACGGCCCCTCGATCACCTCCGGTCCCTGCAGCGATTGGGGGACGGGCGTGCCGACGCGTCTTGTCAAATCCTGCTGCAGGGTCTCATGGTATGAGCGGCGGTAGTTGAGCTTGGCAGCTCGCAGACTCTCGCCACTCAGGAACAAGGTGAAGGCGCGCGCAGGTATCCCGCTGAAGGCATCCACCTCGACGGTGCATAGCCGGTCACCGAAGGGGTTGGATCCATCGTCGCAAACCAGCGCCAAGTCCGGAAACAGCGCTCGGAACTGGTCCTCGGTCATTTCCGAGTGCAGCTTATCTATCGCCAGGTTGAGCTCGCCACCGTCGCCGAATACATACAGCATGGCCAGATCCATCCGGCGCTGCCCGTCGTCCGTGAAGACCAGCCAGTAGATTGGCCCGAGCACGACGGCAAGCAGGAGCAGCTTCTTGTAGAGAGGATTCAATCGCAGGTTCATAGCTTTTCGATTTTACCCCTTCTCGCAGTGCCCCCGTAACCGGCGTACGGGACCGGACTGAATCCATTAAGCTACAATCGCAATTCAGCGTCCAAACGCCGACATCGAGCACCCGTTCCCGCACCGATGAGCAGAGAGCCGGCGCAAGCCAAGCACACCCCTGTCATGCAGCAGTATCTGCGCATCAAAGCGGAGCATCCGCAGATGCTGCTCTTCTATCGCATGGGGGACTTCTACGAGCTTTTCTTCGAGGATGCGCAGCGGGCCGCGCGCCTGCTGGATATCACCCTGACAAAGCGTGGCCAGACCGCCGGCCAACCCATCCCCATGGCAGGTGTGCCCTACCACGCCGCAGAGGGCTACCTCGCCAAGCTGGTGCGCCAGGGGGAATCGGTGGCCATCTGCGAGCAGATGGGAGACCCGGCCAAATCCAAGGGCCCGGTGGAACGGAAGGTTGTGCGCATCGTCACCCCCGGCACACTCACGGACGAGGCGCTGCTGGAGGAACGCCAGGACAATCTTCTCACCGCTGTCTGCGAGGGGAACAGAGGCTATGGCCTGGCCTGGCTGGAGCTCTCCAGCGGCCGGTTCTCGGTGCTGGAGGTACCGACCCTGGACTCCCTGCGCAGCGAGCTCGAAAGGTTGCAGCCCTCCGAGATCCTGTTCGCGGAAGACAGTCGCCTGCCCGATACGCTGGACATCAAAGGCGGCATCATGCGCCGCCCGGTCTGGCACCTGGACCCGGACAGCGCCCAACGGCTGCTCTGCGGCCAGTTCGGCACCCGGGATCTGACCGGATTCGGCTGTGCCGAGCTGCCCCTGGCGGTAGGTGCGGCCGGCGCCCTGCTGCAGTATGTCCAGGATACCCAGTGCAACAGCCTGCCTCATATCCGCGGGCTGAGCACCGAGAGGCGCGACGACTCGGTCGTCCTCGACGCCGCCACCCGCCGCAACCTGGAGATCACCCAGACCTTGAGCGGCCGGCCCGAGCACACCCTGGCCGGGGTCATGGACCGCACGTCCACGGTCATGGGCAGCCGCTTGCTGCGGCGCTGGCTCGGCCGCCCCCTGCGCAGTCAGGAGACCATCCGCAGCCGCCATGCCGCCGTGCAGGAGCTGGCTACCGGCGAAGCCTACGCCCCGGTGCGGGACGAGTTGGCGGGGATCGGCGACCTGGAGCGCATCCTGGCACGGGTGGCGCTGGGCTCGGCACGGCCGCGAGACCTGGCGGTGCTGCTGAGTTCCCTGGAATGCCTACCCGCGGTCCGGAGCGCGCTGGTGCCCCCGCAGAGCCCCCTGCTGCGGGAGCTGGCGGATTCCGTAGGCACCGATCTCGCGGTGGTAGAGCTGCTGCGGCGGGCCATCATCGATAACCCACCCGTGCTGATCCGCGATGGGGGCGTGATAGCGCCCAGCTACGACGCGGAGCTGGACGAGCTGCGCGACCTCTCGACCAATGCCGATCGCTTTCTGCTCGACTTGGAGCAGAGGGAGCGCGAGCGCACCGGAATCGCCAATCTCAAAGTCAGCTACAACCGAGTCCATGGCCACTACATCGAGGTGGGCCGCAGCCAGTCCGAGCGCGTCCCGGCCGAGTACGTCCGCCGCCAGACCCTCAAAGGTGCCGAACGTTATATTACCCCTGAGCTCAAGCGTTTCGAGGACCAGGTCCTGAGCGCTCGTGAGCGCGCCCTGTCACGGGAAAAGGCCCTGTACGAAGAGTTGCTACAGCGGCTCGGGCAATGGCTGTCAGGGCTGCAGACCGCCGCGGCCGGCACCGCTGCCCTGGACGTGCTCTGCAACCTGGCGGAGCGCGCCCGCACACTGGACTGGGCCTGCCCGGAGCTGACCGCCGACCCCGTGATCGAGATCGAGGACGGACGCCACCCGGTGGTCGAGCAAGTGATCGACGCCGCCTTCGTGGGCAACGGGGTACGGCTGAGCGACGAGCGGCGCATGCTGGTGGTCACGGGTCCGAACATGGGCGGGAAATCCACCTTCATGCGCCAGACGGCGCTGATCGTGCTGATGGCCTACTGCGGAAGCTTCGTACCTGCCCGCTCCGCGCGCCTGGGACCGGTGGACCGCATCTTCTCGCGCATCGGGGCCGCGGACGATCTGGCCGGCGGGCGCTCCACCTTCATGGTTGAGATGGAGGAGACGGCCAACATCCTGCACAACGCCAGCGAGCAAAGCCTGGTGCTGATGGACGAGATCGGCCGCGGCACCAGCACCTTCGACGGCCTGTCTTTGGCCTGGGCCTGTGGCATCGAGCTGGCCACCAGGATCCGCGCCTTCACCCTGTTCGCCACCCACTACTTCGAGCTCACCACCCTGCCGGAGGAATACCCGGGGATCGCCAACGTGCACCTGGACGCGGTGGAGCACGGGGACTCCATCGTCTTTTTGCATGCAGTCCGCGAGGGTCCCGCGAACCAGAGCTACGGACTGCAGGTGGCCGGTTTGGCCGGAGTGCCCCGCGCGGTCATCGACCGTGCCCGCACCCGACTGCGAGAGCTGGAGGACGACGCCCGGCGGCACACCGACCAAGGGGCGGATCAGCTCTCCCTGTTCCCCCTGGAGACCCCCAACGCGGCCCTGGAGGCGCTACGAGACTTGGACCCGGACGGGCTCTCGCCGCGGGATGCGCTGGACGTGATTTATCGCTTGAAGGGGCTGGCGCAATAGACGCGGAGGACAGCCATATTGCGATTCACTGGACCTCTTTTCGTTGCCGCTGCGTTGTTTCATGATCTTCAGGAGTGTCCCGACATCGAAAACGGCCCCGGCCGTTATCGTTCAGGAGACGCGCATCAAGGCGATGGTGATGTTGTCCAATCCCCCGCCTTCACAGGCGAGATCGATCAGTGAGCGGGTCAACCCATCCAGGTCATTGCCACCGGTGACCAGCAGGTTGCGGATGCTCTCGTCGGTGACCATGCCGGTCAAGCCGTCGGTGCAAAACAGGAAGAGATCGCCCGGGCGCAGGGCGACCTCGCCGACATCCACCGGCACCGGGTTAACGGTACCAAGGCCGCGGGTAAGTATATTTTCGTTGATCCCGTAGCGTTGCGCATCCTCCAGGCTCGGGAAGAAACCCTGGTCGACGACTTCCTGAATGAGTGAGTGATCGCGGGTGAGCTGAACGAGCTCGCCATCGCGCAAGCGATAGAGTCGGGAGTCCCCGACATGCGCGAAAACCAGCCAGTCCTCCGCTGTGTAACCGACCACCACCGTGGTTCCCATGCCGGCGTAGCGCGGTGTCATCCGGGCCGAATCCCAGATGACACGGTTTGCCGCGTCCACCGCCTCCTGGGCACGCTCCAGGGCATCTTCCTTGTCTACGGGCAGAGGCCGTCCGACTTGAAACCGCTCGTCAACGGTCTGGATGGCGAGACTGCTCGCCACCTCCCCGGCGCTCGCACCGCCGATACCGTCCGCGACGATCACCAGCCCGGAATCGGGGTAGACGCAGACCGCGTCCTCGTTACGGATGCGCACTTTGCCCGTATCGGTCCGCCAAGCGAAATCCAGTTGGTGCTTCGACATGCAGACCCCGTCTAGGGGCAGGTCATTGGGTAGCAGGAGGATTGGACCGGGGCGCGCGAGCCCATCAAGGCCTCTGGGCCTCGAGGAGTGCCGCCAGTCGCTTCGCAGGTACGTAGCCCGGGACCATATCGCCGTTCTCCAACACGATGGCCGGAGTCCCGGAAATTCCCAGCAGCTCGCCCAGCTTCATGTGCTTCTTGACGGGGTTATCGCAACTCTTGGCAGCCAGCTTCTTGCCCGACTTGGCTTCGGTCATGGCCTTCTGACGGTCGTCGGAGCACCAGACGGAGACCGCCTCCTTGTAGGAATCGCTCCCTGCACCCGCCCGGGGGAAAAACACGTAGCGAACGCGGATACCCTCGGCCCCGTAATCCTTGATCTCACGGTGCAGCTTGCGGCAGTAACCGCAGTCAATATCAGTGAACACCGTCACGGTGTGATCGTACTTGGCCGGGGCGAAGATCACCATGTTGTCCTCGCCGACCTTGTCCACCGCCTGCTTGCGCGCGGCGGCTTTGCGCGGCTCGGTCAGGTCCTCGCGATTCGCCAGATCGATCATGCGCCCTTGAACCATGAAACGGCCATCGCTGCTCACGTACATCACCTGAGGACCCATGACCACCTCGTAGAGGCCGCGGACCGGCGTCTCTTTGATGCTGTCGACCTTGTACTCCGGCAGCAGCTTCTGCATGCGGGCCTTGATCTTGGCCTCGGGGCCCGCAAGCAGGGTCGACGACCCCATTGCCAGAACGACACCGGCAAGAATTACGCTTCCGGCAATGCCAAATTTCCACATAGCTCAATCCTCGATCTCGTAAAGTTTGAAACGGCAAGCTTTCCGTTGGACCAGCTTCTGCCGAAGTATATCCGCTCATACGGTAGCGCAAGCCGGCACCGAGTTCCACCGCGTGGCGGGCGGATCAGGCCCGAGGATGGTGGTGGGCGTGGATCTGCTTGAGCCTTTCGCGCGCCACGTGAGTGTAGATCTGAGTGGTGGACAGATCGCTGTGACCCAGTAGCATCTGCACGACCCGCAGGTCGGCCCCGTGATTGAGCAGATGCGTAGCGAATGCATGGCGCAACGTGTGGGGGGAAAGCTGCTTACTGATTCCCGCCTCCAGGGCATAACGCTTGATGAGCTGCCAGAATGCCTGGCGCGTGATGCGGTCGCTGCGGCGGGTAGGGAACATGAAGTCGCAAAAGCGCCCGCCGAGCAGATCCTGGCGCGGCCCGCGCAGATACTCCCGCAGCCAGGACAATGACTCCTCTCCCAGGGGCACCAGCCGCTCCTTGTTCCCCTTGCCCGTCACGCGCACCAAGCCCTGGACCAGGCTCACCTGTTGTGGCGTCAATCCCACCAGCTCCGACACACGCAGCCCGGTTGCGTAAAGCACCTCCAGCATAGTGCGGTCACGGTGGCCGCGGGGGTCATCCGTGTCCGGGGCCTGGAGCAGGACCTCCACCTCCGCCTCCGTGATGGTCTTGGGAAGGGGACGCCCCAGCTTCGGGGCCTCCACGCGGGCGCTGGGGTCTTCTTTGATCCTGCCCTCGCGCAGCAGGTGCTGGTAGAGCTGGCGAAGGCAGGACAGCAGCCGGGCAGACGAACGGGGTTTGCGCCCCTGTTGCGAGAGCAGGGTCAGGTAGTCCAGCAGGTCGCCACGCTGCGCCTGTTCCAAGCCCCTCCCTCTCTCTTTGGACAGCCAACGGGCAAAGCCGCGCAAATCGGATTGGTAGGCGGCCAGGGTGTTGGCACTCAGGCCCCGTTCCATCCAAAGGGAATCGGCGAAGCGCTCGATGAGGTCATTAGCGGCGGTATCGGTCATTCAGGAGACGATGAACCGCAAAGGCGCCGAAGGCACAAAGTGAAAAAGGGCCAACCGTCGGTTGACGCGCGCACTCAAAATTCCGTGTTGCCTTCGTGACGCAACAGCCAACGTTTGGCTTCCAGCCTTCGGCCGCTGGTGTCGCCGGCAAATCCTCCGAGGCCGTTCGAGGCAACCACCCGATGGCATGGGATAACGATAGGACAGGGATTGGCGCGGCAGGCACCACCAACTGCCCTAGCGCTGGTTCCGAGCTTGCTTGCCAGCTCGCCGTATGTGACCGTCCTTCCCGCAGGAATAGCCCGCAATGCTCTCCATACCTGGAGCTGGAAGGGCGTCCCACGGAGGTCGACGGGCAGGTCAATGCTCGCCGATCCGTCCTGGAAATAGGCCCTCAGCTGCTCCCCGACTGCGGACGGCAAATCCCCCCACGATTTCCGTGTGGTTTCCGGCTCCAAATCCACAACCCTAAGGACTCCGTCCTGCAGCTCTACACCGATGACACCCATGGGTGTCTCAATCAATGCGCCAATGTCAGCCATGTTTTTCTCGACCTCGATGGATTTCTAACGCAGACTTCAGCCGCCCCGCAATATCCGCCCGCGCCTGGGACAGAATGGAGTCCCGGTCGATACCATCCAGAATGCCGCGGATCACGTGCTTGGGGCCCATCTCGCCCCAGGACTTGCCCTGCGCCAGGTACCTCGGCCGCCTGCCCCACGACTAGGTCGTATAGTAGGCCACTGCACCCTGGGCCGTGCCGGTCAAGAGCGTGGACAGCCCCCCTGTACCCAGCTTGAGGGCCGACGAGAGGAAGTTCACCCCCCATACGGTGCCCACGAACAGGGTCATCTGGGTGGCGATGGTCTTGACCAGCCCCCCGCCTCGGTCTTGGACAGGGGCAGCCCGTAGAGCTTCGAGAGATGAACCACTATACCGACGTCCACCGCGGCGGCGGCAAGCAGATCGGCCACCGGGATGGGATTGAGCGCCACAACCACACCCTTCGTGATGCAGTAGGAGCGGATCAGCCTGGCGCCGAGCTTGCGCTTGGCCTCGAGGATTCTCCTGCCCACCTTGTCACTTAGATCGCCGGATCAGCTTGGACGGTTGGATGCTTCGGGTCATCAGCGGTTTTACATACGGCTTTTAGGAAGAACGACTTCGCGGGCTGCCCTCGCATACCGGCCTGAGAACGCCCCTCGGCAGGCTTGGCTCCTTGCGGTGCGACCATCACTCGCTGGAACCTGGACGGACCGGTTGGTTGCTGCCCCGCAGAGTCGAGCGTCGCCGCATTGTAGCTTGGCGCCATCCTCGCGCGTCGCCTCAGCACCGGCCCCGTTCGGAAAGAAAACGGCCAAAGGGTTGCACGCTCCCGGAGCTGTGCCCGATCATTCGGCTCATGGAAGAGACTAACGACAGATTTTGGGAAACGACCGCAATCTCCACAATGACCCCGGCGCAATGGGAATCCCTGTGCGACGGTTGCGGCAAGTGTTGTCTGGAAAAGCTCGAAGACGAGGACACCGGGCGCATCCACTACACGAACGTGGCCTGCAAGCTGTTGGACCGGGACAGCTGCCGCTGCTCCGACTACGCCAACCGCGCCAAGGTCGTCTCCACTTGCATAACCTTGAGCCCGGCGGTGCTGGAGAAACCCGAATGGCTGCCTTCCACCTGCGCCTATCGGCTGGTCGCGGAGAAACGGCCCCTGCCCGACTGGCACCCGTTGATCACCGGAGATCCGGCGTCAACGCAGGAGGCCGGACAATCCGTCTACGGGCGCGTCATCAGCGAGGAGAACGCCGGCCCCCTGATCTTGCATCTCGTCGACTGGGTCGACTGAACAGCTCACCAGCTTCGCAAGCTCGAGCCGCTGATCTCGTCGAGCACGGCCCATACCTCCGGCAGCCAGAGGTCCGTGTCGCTCCAATGACAGTCCAGGGTAACGATGTGATAACGGAAGCCGTTGGCCTTCAGGTCGTCCTCGATCCTGGGCCGCAGGAACCGGCAATGATCGACGAAGATGCTCTGATCCGTCCCGATCACATGAATCAGGTGAACGGGGCGCATACCGGGATGATCCGCGCACCATCGCCAGTACTTCATCAGGTTGTTGAGTGCCTTCGGCGCATCTTCGTCTTCGATGAAGAGCCGGCCCCTGCTGCCGATCTCATAGCAGAAATCCGCCCGCGCGGACCCGCTTGAGAGCAGGAGTGGATACTCCATCACGCCCTGATTCGGCTTCTTGAATAAGCCTCGCCGGTCGGAGTCCTCGACCAATTCCATAATCGCTGTCTTGTAGTCCAACCTTCGTACCTCCGTTGATGGGGCACCGGCCACCGGCAGGTTATTCATTGCTTTCATCTGGTGGATCGGCCTTCTTGACGCGCTCTCTGCCCTCGTCCGCCAGGGGGCCGCGTTCAGACGTCGTTCGGCATCCTCCAAGGCCTCTAGCATGCGTTCCGGGGGCGGCTCGGGAAAAGTAGCCTCCCATTTCTCGATCAGGCGACGCCAAAACCGAATCTCCTGTCTGTTTTTCTCTGGGCGCATACCCGTTCGTCGGCTCGAACCTGATGTTTGGAATGGCAACAGGATAGTCGTTGCGGCACCGTATTTCTTGACATTAGCCGCCAAGTTATTGACCGTAGGCTGACGGCCTCGCCGGCACGCGATCCGGCTAGTGGCGGAAGTGACGGTTTTCGGGGCGGAGACCCACTCGAAATCGGCGCAGGTTCGGACGCTATCCGCATTACCTCCCAAAAATTTCGGGTCAACCAGCCGAGGGGGAAAATTGACTTTGCACGCCACGACACTTGCGTCCATGGCCGCACTGCTGTGGAAAATCCTTGAGTTCTACGGGCAGGACGCGGACCGCCTCTTCAGATCCGAGGGCCTCGACCCAGCGAGGATGCAGGACCCGAATGCCCGGTTTCCGGACGCGCGGGTTGAAGCGCTCTGGGAAAAAGCCGGCGCCCTGATCTCCGATCCCTGTTTCGGCTTGCGCGCGGCCCGCTGCTGGCATCCCAACATGCTCGGCGCCCTCGGCTACGCTTGGTTGGCGAGCTCGACGCTACGAGCGGCGTTCGACCGCTTCCAGCGATACAGCCGCCTGCTCGCGGACCTATCCGATCTCCAATTAAAGGAGGCACCGGAAGGCATGTCCGTCAGACTCGTGGCGGCCCGCCAGCAGGAGCGGGAGATCCCGGGGCTGGTCGATGCCTCCCTATCCGCGATCCTGGACATGTGCCGGGTGAATTACGGCGAGACGCTGGACCCGGTATCGGTGAGCCTGCGCCGGGATCAGCCAACCTGTGCCGGGCAGTATTTCGCGTTCTACCGTTGTCCCGTCTACTTCTCGGCGCCGGTGAACGAGCTGATCCTGCCGCTGGAGGCGATTGACAAACCACTACCCACTTCCAACAAGCAGATGGCTTCGATGCACGACCAAGTGGTCGCCGAAGCTCTTGCACGCCTGGAGGAGGATGACATCGTGACTCGCGTAAAGGCTTTCGTGATCGAACAACTTCCCTCAGGCGGAATCTCGGAGGAAGCCGCAGCCGCTGCCGCTAACATCAGCACGCGAACCCTGCAGCGGCGCCTGCGCGAGAACGGACAGAGCTTCGGCCAGCTGACCGAGTCCGTGCGCCAAGAGCTGGCCATGAAGTACATCCTGAACCCGGGCATAAGCCTGGGCGAGATCTCCTACCTGCTGGGGTTCTCCGAGCCCAGTAGCTTCTCCCGCGCCTTTCGGCGCTGGACCGGCGAGACACCGCGGAAGATGCGGCAAACAGGATGACGAATCGCCGCGGAACTGCGGCTCTCATTCAGAAAAAGCCCCGTGAACTGCAACCGTCGGAAAGCGGCTGCGCAACTGACTTCCGGAACATTTCCCGCATCGCCGTGAGCCACTGCTTCGGCATAAAGCGACTACGCAAAGCCCCGGACGACGAATACCGTAGCTACCTGTGGGTTGCGCGCTCCAGCGCCAGTGCGGCAATGTGCACACGCCCTATATCTATTCGTGCCGCGGGCACGCGGCAAACCGTCCTGACCGGACATCAATCGAGACCTGTTGGCAATCTCGAATTTTCAGAAGCACTTCTCCCACCTGGGTATGCGAAGCGATTCGCGGTGAATGAACAGCTGGATTTAGCCTCCGGCCGTCGGTCAACTACGACAAATTCCATCTGGCTCCGCGTCTCGCGACGTCCGTTGAGCCGACGCTGAGGTTCAGACGATTTCTGTTGCTCAAAATTTTGCTAGGACAAACCGGTTGCGCGCGTGTCCCCATTTGACGCATTTCGCATTTTCGCGATGCCAATAGCAATCGCAGCAAGCTCGGCCTGCAATTTGCAGAGTTCAGTCCAGAGGCATCCGGCGTGCGGGTCTGCGTGTGATTCTTCTTGCTTGCGCCCGTAGACCAGAGCCATCTGGACGGATGCTCGCGCAAGAAAGTTGAAATCCGCGTTCCAGGCTCGGCGGCACAGCCAAGCGCAACGCTTAGACCACTCCAGGAAGCCTGGCCCGGTAATACAACGACACGACCAAAAACGAGAATCCATTTGCGATGAAAGACAACCAAACCAATTCGGCCTCGGCTACCCGAGGCAATTCTGGCCTCAGTTACAACTTGGTAGATACGTTGCAGCATTACGAGGTAAAGGAAATTACTCCCTTGGAGTTTGCGAGATTGTTATCTGAAGTTCCCAGGGAAGATCCCACCTTGCAGGAATCGCTCGATCCCGAATGGGGGGAAGGATACGTTGAGGCAGCCTGAACGCAGAAAGCTACTTTGCCGACATCGGCGCATCGTTGCGGTGATCCAGCGGGGCTTCATCAACCGGGAATATCACTGGCGCAGGTTAACTACTGATCGCGGACGGGACGGCTGCCTGCAATCCTGCTAACGCATGGCCCGGCCGCAAGACGTGGGAGTCGGCACTCTTATGCGAAGCTCTTTTCAGCCACAGGTTCGCGTCCGAAATCGACCCCATGTGTGATGCTGCCGGTTGCCGGAAGATCACGATAGTCCGCTAAAGATATAAAGCGGACTATCTGCTGCTCCCGTAATCTCGGCTTCCGCAGTTCCTTGTCAGTCCCCTTTTCTCTCCGATCGCCCGGGGGTGGATGCGGGGCGTTACCATTAACCCCACCGGGGTCCGGGCCAGTGTGGCCCTCACTGGAGCATGGCCGGTGCCGGAGGCGCCGTGGTCGACCCATCGCCGCCGCTTGTCCCGGTCATCACCAGCACGGAAGCAGTAGTCCCTACGCGCAACTCCACCCCTTCAGGCACCGTCTCCAAGTGCACCCGTACCGGTACCCGCTGGGCCAGGCGGATCCACTCGAAGGTCGGGCTGATGCTGGGTAGCAGATCCTGTCCGGTGCTGCCGTCATCCTGGGCGATACCCCAGCCGAGGCTGTCCACGACGCCCGTCAGCGGTTTGTCGGGAAAGCTCATCAGGGTGATCACGACCCGGTTCCCGGGTTTGATCCCACCCACAAGGGTCTCGCGGAAGTAGCCGTGGACCCAGTAGCTGTTCACGTCCACCAGGGCCAACGCCGGCTGGTTGGCAACAGCCTGGCTACCCAGACGTAGGTTCAGGTTGGTGACGTAGCCGTCCACCGAGGCCTTGACCCGGGTGAACTCCAGATTGAGCTGCGCCGTCTCCAGCTCGGCCTTGGCGCCGCGCAGTTGGGCGTTCTCGTCGCCTGGCGCACCTAGCTCCGCTTTGGCGCGCGCGAGCTCCGCCTCGGCTTGCAGCTGCGCGGACTTGGCCTGGATCAGCTGCGACTGAGCCTTGGCCAGGTCGGCCTGGGCTACGTCGTTGGACGCCTTGGCTTCGTCGAACGTCCGCTTGGAGACGTCGCCTTTGGCGACCAGATTCGTGGCGCGCTTGAAGTCCGCAGCAGCCTTGATCTCTTGAGCCTCGGCGCTCTTGACGGCGGACTGCGCCTGCTTGATCTGCGAGCCGCTCTGGTCGAGAGCCGCCTGCGCGGCCTTGACCTGCTGCGCCAGATCCTCCAGGTTGTCGCGGGTCTCATCCAGGTTGGCGCTGGCCTGGTCCAGGCTCGCCTTGTAGGTGCGCGGGTCGATCTCAAAGAGCAGATCACCTGCCTTGACGAACTGATTGTCCTTGATGAGCAGCTTGACAATGGGGCCGGAGACCCGGGACGTAACCTGGATCACATTGGCGCGCACCTGGCCATCGCGGGTCCAAGGGTTGGTGATGTAGTCCCAGTACTTGAAGGCGATGGCCCCGGCAGCGACCAGGACGACGATTGCGGTCGATAGGATTTTCAGAGTTCCACGCATGATATTCAGGCCGGTATGACGAAGGTTCCAATTGCAAGGGTGTAGATCACCGCCAGGGCGAGAAACACCAGCGGCGGGTAGGCGAAGAAGCGCGACAGCCGATAACGGTTGAGCAGCATGACGTTGAGCCAGGCCGTCGTCGCTCCCAAAAATGCTGCGATCAGCATGGGCGGGAAGTAGACGCCACCGATAACGAATTCACTTGGTATCAGTTGCATGTTTCCGATTTTCAGCTTGAGGGTGAGGACGATATTTATGCGTAATGCCCATTTTTCAGAACCGCGACTCGCGCCAGCGGGTCCACTGGATGCCTTCTGCTGTGTCGGCATATTCGAGGACCGCCTCCGACAGGCCCCGGTAGGCGCCGAGCAGGCGGTAGAAGCGCTCGCCATCCTGATCGCTCAGCTCACCCTCACGCGCCAGGTTCAGGGTCTCTCTGATGCGTCCCTCCAGGTGTCCGAGGATCGCCGTTAGGCGCTCGCGCATTCCATCCGCTCCCTTGGCCGCCGGGTCACGGGACAGGTCCCCGAAGGCACGCTGCACCGCCAATCGCCAGGCGCGCACATCGGTCAAAAGCTCGCGGACCAACAGTTCGGCCTGGGGACTCTGGCGCGCCTCGAGCAATTCCTGCATGCGGTAGGCCAGCGCCTGGAGGTTGGTGGTCAGCCCCTGCACCTGTTCCGGTGTGGTGCCTGGAAGCGCCTTGGTATCGATGGCCTTTCTCTACAGGCTGAGCTTGGCGGGCAGGGTAGCCACCTCACGGGCGTGAAAGGCCTTCCTCCACCGATCCAGGCGCGTGGGGGTCTTGGTCGGGTCCCACCGCATGGTCGACATCAGGTGCTCGCAGCTGCGGAAGAAGCGCCCGAGCAGGCGCTGGTACACCTTCTCCGGCTGCGACGACATGGGAATCCAGGCGGAAAACAAAAGCAGGCCGATGAGGAGCACCCATATCGTTGCCGCGTCTAGGACCGACAGGAAATTATAGCTCTGCTCGTTGGAGATGCCCGTGATCATCAGGAACATCGCCAGACCAATCGCGCGTTTCAGGCCCTGCCGCGGTTCCGAGTAGCGATAGCAGATGATGAAGGTCGCGGCGAAGATCATCGCCCCGAGACCGGCGAAGCTTGAGAGCTGCGGCATGACGAAGACGTAGAGCAGACCGGCAAAGGCGATTGCCTCCAGCGCCGGTTGCAGCAGTATCGATGCCCTGATCTGCGCATTGGTTGCGAGGGTCATCCCCGTCGACCCGATCGCCATCACGAAGCCGGCTCCGCCCGGCACCTCCACGTAGATCCATACCAGATAAGCCAGCCACAGCGTGCCCATGGCCCTCACCGCGGCCAGGATGCGATCCGGATCGGGCAGGACGGCGGCGGTTGGCGCTGCGGTCTCGTTTGGCTGGACGCTCGCCGGCCCGAATCCCTTGATATCGGCGATGGTCTCGAACAGGGATCGCGTCAACGCGTCGATCGCTTGCAGCTGGGTCCGTGTCACCGCCAACGCGGCCTTGTCGAAATGGGACAGGGCGCGCACGGCATCCTTGTTCAAAGCCAAGTCCATGGGCCGTGGGGAGCCCTCTGGCGGCTTTTCGTCGTGCATGCGCCCGATCTGCTCGAAGCGGCCATCCACTTCCTCGCCGAAGGTGTGGATGTCGGGCATCAACCCCTCGAGATCGAGATGCTGGACCTCGGTGAAGCTTTCGCGCCAGCGCTCCAATGCCTCCATCAACTTCTCTCGCTGGCTTTGGGCCTGCCGCCACTGCCGACGCACCTCGAACACCTCGTAGCTCTCCGTCTTCGCCGCCCCGAGGGCTTGACCGAACCGGCCGAACTGCTGGACCTGCCGCATCCGCAGCGGGTCGGCATCCTCGACCGCGCCCTCCCCTTAGACCAGCTTACGATAGCAGCGGTAGAGCGCGTGCTCGGTCGCGGCCAGGTCACTTGCCGCCTTGTCGAGCTCGTCGCGGGTGCTGGTCGGCCAAACGAGGATGGTCACCAGAGTGTAGACCAGGATGCCGAGCCCGGTCTCTTCGGCTCGCAGTAGGGCGGTGCCGAAGGCATCGGCGGCGGTGGTGCCGGCGTCGAAGCAGATGATCACGCTGGCGAACCCGGCCACATACCAGAAGTATTGGTGCTTGCTTCCCCCGTTCATGTAGGTGCAGTAGCCAACCCAGGCCGACAACGCCACCATGAACCACCAACGCTCCTGGGCGAACAGCGCAATGACGGTCAGCGAGACCACGAAGGCCATCAGGGTCCCCAGCATGCGCAGGGCGCCCTTGTTCAGCGACTGCCCGACCGTGGACAGGCTGATGAAGGCCACCGCGAATCCCGCCCAATAGGGCCTGTCCCAATCCATAGACAGGGCAATACCGTAGGCGATGGTCATCGCCAGGGCGGTCTTGATGGCTTCTTTGGTTCTTGTATCTAGACTCATTTCAGTCGGTTCTTATGCCTATTCAGGCCAGTAGTCATCATCCAGAATCTGTGCGACATCGAAAGGAGAGCCAACAGGAAACTCGTTCTTGTCCCTGCCGGTTTCCCGCGCCGCGAGCAGCACCGCATCGGCATAGACATCCACCGCTTCCTGTGCAAGCCGAGGTTTCAGGCTAGGACTATCTTTGAGTAACTTGCGCACCTTGCGCCGCTGTTCCTCTATCGTGTAGCGCCAGCCGTTCCCGCGCCGCGCGGGTTGAAACCGCCATTTCAACAGATGGGCCAACAAGACCTGTAACCGGTTGGCAAGTTGCCGACGCTCGCTCCGTCCCATGCTCTCCAGTTCCTCAGCGATATTATCGACATCGATCTCCGCAAGGCGCCCGCGGCGCAGCAGATCGGCGTTGCTCAATGCCCAAGCGTAAAGATCCTCTTCATAGGTCTGAGTCATTTGGTCTCCTCAACACCTCGCAATTGCTCAACATAACGGTACTTCACCACTTCAAGCTACCAACTCGGACTTTTCACTACAAGCTGTTAGATCTGCACCGATATTTCATATGGTCCGGTTTCCATATAGTAGCGCTGCGGCCAATATCCTCGTGCGCCGACACCTGGAAACACACCTGCCGAATTCATCAGAGGTTGTTGTCGCGACTCAGGAGCAGCGCTACTAGTTCAACAATCGCTTGAGTTGATCGGCCTTGAAGAATCGGCTGATGGTCAGGCCCTGAACGATGAGGGAGAACGCCACAACGCCATACGTCATATGCAGAATCACCGCCTTCTCCGGACCGTCTGGAAGCGACATGGCCATGGCGACGGCCAATCCTCCGCGCAGACCGCCCCAGGTCAGCAGATTGGTCAGCCCGAGCCGGTCCGCCTTCAGCGCTCCGACCGCGGACAGCGCGTTCAGCGGCAGATAGACGCTGATCCAACGCACCACCAGGCAGACGACGATAGCAATGGTTGCGGTCGGAAGCAGGCTGGAGTCCTGCGGTACGATCGCGATGTGCAGGCCGATGACCACGAACAGCATGGCGTTCAGCACCTCGTCGATGGCCTGCCAGAAGGTCTCGAACTGGCCGCGCTGCTGCTCGGCCAAGCGCGGCAGACTGAAGTTGCCCACCACCAGGCCGGTCACGACCATCGCTATAGGTCCGGACACCTCCAGGTGCTCGGCAAGGCCGTAGCCGAGGGAGACGACCGCCAGGGAGATCAGCACATGGGTACCGTAGTCGCTGGTCCTGGCCAGCGTGTGATGCATCAGGGCGGCGGCGGCGATGCCCAGACCCGCGCCCCCCAGCACCTCGCGCAGGAACATGATCACCGCATCCATGGCCGTCGGCTGTTGGGTACCCATCGCAACCGCCAGACAAATCGTGAAGATGACCACGCCGACGCCGTCGTTGAACAGCGACTCGCCGTTGACGATGGCCTCCAGCCGGGGCGGTAGCCCGACCTTGCCGAGGATCGCCAGCGCGGCGATGGGGTCGGTGGGCGAGATCAAGGCGCCGAAGACCAGGGCGAAGATCAGCCCGATCCCGACGCCGAGCAGACCCAATAGCCACCAGATCGCGAGGCCGGTCAGGATCGCACCGATCAGCGTCGCGCCGATGGCCAGGGTCAGGATGACCCATTTCTCCTCGCCCAGGGTGCGGATTTTCACGTTGATGCTGCCTGCGAACAACATGAAGCAGAGCACGCCGTTGAGCAGGGTCTCGTTCAGTGATAGCCGGGTTACGAACGCCTGCTCCTTGGCGAAGGCGTCGGCCAAGCTCAGGGTGTTCAGGAGCATGAGCACCAGCGTGAATCCCAGGGCCAGGACCATCAGGCCGATGGTCTGCTGCAGTCGCAGGAACCGCTCGTTGATGTAGCTGAACAAGGCGGTCAGCCCGAGGATGGCAGCGATGGTTAGGAATACCTGCATAGGGTGCTCCGTAGGGTCATGAAGGTGATACGCGTCGCTGATCGGCGAGCGCGAGCATGGGGGAGCGACTCGCGCCCCTTAGTCTTTGCCATACCCCTGGCCTTGCGCCCTGGTCCTCCAACTCCGCTGGACGACAGCGAACAAGAAGGCGGTGGTCCAACCGACCAAGAGAATACCAACCAACGCCTCGATCCCGCTCAGCAGGCGCCATTCGTGCTCGACAAGCGTTATGTCACCATACCCCAGGGTGGTAAAGGTGACGACGGAGAAGTAGGCGGCCTTCTCGAAGGTGCCCAGATCGCCCCCGGGCAACACAAGCAAGTACGCCAGCGCCCACAGGACGACTTCGATCACATGCAGCAGCAGCAGGACGATCGCCGTCGAGGTCACTGCGGGCAGCGCCATGTGTGCCGTAAAGTTGCCGTCATGACCAGCGTAGCGATGCACCAGATAACGCAGCCAATAGACGGTCCCGAAAGCGTGAATCGCCACGCTCGAGGCGACGAGAAAGATGGCTACAAGCATCAGCTCCAGCATGGCCGGTTCCTCCGATTGTTGAAGGGCCTTGCATGATTCTTCCTCACCGCGCAGTATCCGCTGGAGCGTCGGGGTCGATGTGTACGTCGAGCTGCGGGACGGCGATGACGATATCGGTGTCCTTGAGCGCCCACCAGATCGCCTCGTTCAGCTCGGAGCGCAGCCGGCCGGAGACCCAGGGGTCTTCGATCCAGACCAACACCCGAAAAACCACGGACGAGTCGCCAAATCAGAAACGCGGCTCATGCCATCGCTCCCAGCGGATGCCCTCGGCGAGTTGGGCATAACCGATCGCGGCCTCGGACAGGCCTCGGTAGCTGCCGAGTAGCCTGTACAAGTTGTCGGAATCCTCGACACCGAGCGCGTCCTTGTCCGACAAGGCAAAGGTCTCCTGGATGCTGGCCTCCAGCCTGGCGAGGCGTGCCGCCAGCCGATTGCGTACGTCGGCGCTCGGCTCGATGAACTGCGTCGGGTCTTCTGCCCGGCGCTTCAGGCGCGCATCGATGACCTGGTGCCAGGACTGCAGGTCGTCGCGCAAGCGCTCGCGCACGAGCCGCGCTTGCGGTTGAGCATCGGCTTCGATCAAGTCCTCGATGCGGAAGGCCAGCGCATACAGGCTAGCCCTGCCTATGCCCCATAGATTCCGCTTGACCAGTCTTCTCGGAGAGAGAAACCTTCGCAGAGTAACCCCAAATGCGTGAGGCCGCGCCACATCAGTTGATGACCGGGAGGTGGGTCGCCGCGGCGGTCAAGATAACCGCCGATGCGGGCGACTAAGCGCACGGCCTCCCCGAGTCGAGCCGGGGGCGGAAAGTTTTTTTTGGGCGAATGCTTGCAGGACCTCGATCTCAAGATCGGAGAACAAGACGCTGGCCGGGAGGTCGGGGCACTCTCGGCCCAACAGCGTCATGAGCATGAGACGCCAGGCAATGACCAGGCGGATGGCAATGGCGCGTTTCAAACGCTCGGCGGTCTCATGGCGCAGGGCTTCGACACGGCAGCCGCTTTTGAGCACGCGATGCCAGTCTTCAATGCGCCAGCGCAAGCAGTACCAACGCAGGCACGTTTGGGCCTCTTGCAGCGACGCGATCGGCGAGGTGGAGAGTAAGCACCACTCGATGGGTTCGACCCCTTGCGGCGGATCGGATTCGTGCACGTAGACGGCCCAGACCGACAGAGGGCCCTGCTTTTTATGGGGTGCCGGTGGACGGAACTCGACCCGCCGGTAATGCAGGGTGACATGTGCCGTGCGCGCCGGGCGCCCGGACTTGGCCTTTTGCTTGCTCCGTTTAGGGCGAGCGCTTTGGCGCTCGACCTTAATGCTGAAACGGCCACGTTCCGGGCTGGCACGCAGGGAGTCGAAGAGCTGGAGGCTGTCAGTCGTGTTGCGGTTGTACTGGGCCCGCACCAACAGGTCGACACCGGGGTTGTGGCGTTGCTCATCGAACAACTCATAGAAGTCGGCCTCCCGATCCAACACGCAGACCAGGCGTGTCTGCGGCAATTGTTCGGCCACCTCTCGGCAGTCGCGCAGCGCCTTGATCCAGCAATAGGTCTCTTTCTCTTCGATCGGTATTTTGCGTTTTGGCCTGCTCTTCTCGGGCGCTGCCGGGGTCGGTGCCCAACACTGCGCGCGCAACACCCCCAACGGCAGCCCATCGGTGGTGACCGCCAGGGTGGAATGCAGATGCAGCCCACGGGTCTTGGCGCTGGTCTGGTTGCCACCGATGATGCCGAGGTCCTGACACTGCACCAGGGCGGAGTAATTCAGATCGGTCCCGTCCTGCACACACAACACGGTCGACTGCGCCTTCATCCGTTGCACCGTGCGTTCGCGGTGAGGCGCCAGCATGGCATCCATGGTGATCGGCGAAGGGTCCGGTTGATCAATCATGCGGTAGTAGCCCTTGACCGTCGCACGTTCTCCCTCGGCAGCAGCGGTAAAGGCATCGCCGGGTTTGTGCGCCTGTCGGCGGGCACTGTCGACCAATCGGCGGCTCAGGCGTGTATCACCCAAACACGCGTCGCCGAACTCCTGTTGCGCCCACTGCGGCCCACCCATCCCGGCGCCGGGCTCCAGCGGTGGCGAACCCGCTGGTTCGCTGATCTCCATCAAGGCACCAAAATCCCTCTCCAATGGATAGACATAGACCGCCTTGAGCGTTTCCTGCTTGCGGGTATGGCGATCCTGTCGACCCCGCCCCGCAGTCTGTCCGATGCAGGACCAATTCGCCGCCCGATAACAACTCCCACGATGGGTCTCGGTGTCGATGAAGCTCTCCAGCAACCAAGGGCGAAGCGCATACTTCGCTTCGTAATCATCGGCGATTTGCCGCTGGACTCTGCCCAGCACCCGCGACGCAAGATTCTGGCACCCCACCTCGGGGCGAATCAGAAAACGACTCATCCCGACCACGCGATCCAAATGCCGGCGGCGCGTCGCATCGTCCCAGCCGATCCACTGCTCCCGATCCTTGAGCCGCAACGCCGCCGACGCGAACCCCAGTCCTCCCAGCCAGCCGTGCTCCGAGGCAATGAGATAGCGCAGCTGGCGCCCCACCAGTGGTCCTGCGCCCCGTGGGTGCTCGCGCAGCATAAGCTCGTTCCACACCCGCATGTGCTGTTCCGTGCGCACCTCAATGAGCTCCAGTCCACGGACATCCTGCGCTTGCGCCGGGACCCCTGTCGGCGCTGCCACCGCTTCGCAAAGCCGCCTCGGCTCTCGTGCCTTGAAGACGGCCCGCAATCGCGATGCCGGTAACTCGAAATGACCGGCTTGTTCGAGTTCTCGCAAGGCGCGCAGACAGCCCGCTCGCTGCAAGTGCCCGCGTGGATCGTGGAAGCCGAACTGTTCACAGAGTGCATCGGCAAGCCGCGAGCGATTCTCGACATCCCCTCCCGCCAACGTCGCCCGGATCGTCTCGATTGCAGCCGGTTGTTCCAGCGTTCGCTTGATTTGGTTTTGTGTGTTCATGCCGCTACCGTAAACGGCCGGCATGTCGATGTCCAGTGGCTAACTATGGGGCATAGGCAGGGCTAGCCACCAGCGCCTGTATCTGTTCGGGTGTGGTTTCGGGGAACAGCCGATAGTCGATCTGCTTCCCGCAGGCCGCAAGTTTAGTGGGGATCTTAAGCAGGTCGTTCTGGTAGAGCAGCGACCTGCAGTGTCGCGTGATGCCTATCTGCTGAGACCGATCGGGTGCAAGCCCCGCCAACAGAAACTCGGCATGCCGGAAGTAACGTCGCAACAGGCGCAAGAATACTTTCTCGGGGCGCGGGGTGGAGGGAATGTAGGCCGTGGCGACGGCCAGCGCGAGGGACAACAGAATCCAGAGCACGCCGTTGGCGTAACCGGCAAAGCTGCAGGACTGCTGGTTATCGATACTGATGAGGATGAGAAACGACGCCATCGTGAACATCCTGGCGGCAGGATTGTTGCTTAGAAGATACTGCAACACGAAGAAGGCGCCGAAGATCACGACCGCAAGCTCGCCGAAGCCGGACAGGTGCGGCATGACCAAGACGTACAACACGCCGGCGAAGGCGATGCCCCCGCCCCAGGTCAAGAACAGCAGCGACCCGTTGGCCTGAGGCACCATGGCGATGATCAGCGCAAAGATACCCGCCATCATGGGAAAGAGCGAGTGTCCGGGGGGATCGACATAGAACCACAGGAGGAACCCCAACCACAGGGTGAGAAGGACCCTGACGGCGGCGCTGAACCGGTCGGGATCGATGGCCAGCCGATGCCGGGGCGCCGGTTCCGAAGTGGACGCGCTCGCCTGCCGGGCGTATCCCTTGATATCCGCGATGCAGTCGTACAGCGAGCGGGTGAGACGTTCGAGGTTCGCGAGCTGGGTCCGGGTCACCGCCAGCGCCGCCTGTTGAAAATGGGTCAGGACACCAGTTTCACCCTGATCGACGGTCAGTGTGATGGCCTGCATCGGTTGGGTCGGTGCTTCGCCGGCCAACACGCGTCCGATTTGGTCGAAGCGCCGATCGAGGTCCGAGTGCATGGCGTCCAGATTGGGCATGATCTTGTTCAGATCGAGGGACTGGATCTCGGCGAAGCTCCCTCGCCAGCGTTCCAGCGCCTTCATCAGGGCGCGGGACTGGTCACGGAACTGCCGCCACCGATCACGCACCTCCCACACCTCGTAGCTGTCCGACTCGGCGGCGTTCAGCAGTCCTCCGACCTGCGCCATTTGCTGGATTTCCTGCAACCTTTGTGGCCGCGAGTCTTCGGCCGCGACCTCGCCGGACATCAGATCTTTGTAAGCGCGGTACAGCTTTGTTTGGGTTGCCCACAGCTTGCGGCAGGCGCCGTTGAACAGGCCCACGCTGCTGATTGGCCACAGCAACGCGGCGATCAGGATATAGACCAGGGCACCCAGCGCGGTCTCCTGGGTGCGCAGCACCGCCACCTGGAAGACGCTTTGTGAGTCTGGTGGTGAGTTGACGCCGATGATAATCAGGCAGGTGAATGCGGCCAGGAACCAGAAGTAGGATTGATTCTGACCCGTCAACAGATAGGTGCAGACACCGAGGTAGAGGGAGACGCAGAGCATCAGCAGCCAGCGCTCCTGGGGAAACAAGGCGACGATCACCAGCCCCGCCACGGCCCCCACCAATGTGCCCAGCGACCGGACCCAAGCCCCGGCCCAGCGAGACCCCGGCCGACAACACGTTGATCGTCACCACCGTGAATCCGGCCCAGTACGGCTTGTCCCAGCCCATCTGCATGGCGATCGCGTAAACGATGACCATGGCCAGCCCGACCTTGATCGCCTCCTTGGCGCGTGTGGACATGGAAATCATCTGGATCCCGCGACGAAACGCTGAAAATCCGGGTTGGAGCGCAGCAGTTCGCGGCCGGCGGCGATCAGCTTGTCGACCTGCTCGTCGCTCAGCGAGAAGCTGGTCGGGATGCGGTTGAAGAACTTCCGTTTGTCAGCCTGATCGATATCCCGAAAGCTGAGCTGAATAAAATAGGGCTCAACGGGCCTGCCCGGTGTCGACAGCTCCCTTGACCAGCGGGCCACGGTCTTGTCCATCAGCTCGAGGGTAGCCGCGTTGTACCGGTGGAGCTGAACATCGGTCACCGCATTCATGGTCTCCTCCAAGGACGGTTGCTTGTTGCTCACGTCCATCTGCGGCTCCGGATCGGTGGAGGCGTTGACCGAAATGATCACCAGGCGGCGCGGGGGCTTGCGGTTGTGTCGTTTCAGAAACGCCTTCGCGCCACCCCCGACCTCGATGACCTCGTAGATCGCGCGCAGACCCAGGTTGTCGGTGATGCCCCCATCCACGAAATGCGCGTACTGGCGCCCGTCCTGCTTGAAATAACTCTGCAGCCCGCTGACGATCTGGGCCAGCTCAGGGTCTCCCGCAGCGCGGCGTTCCGCCGCGGCCAGCAAACCGTACTTGTCCTTCGTGCAGTCCTGGTAGTTCTCGATCACAACCGGGTTGAACAGCACCGGAACCGCGGAAGAGGCTGTGACCGCTCGTGCCACTGGAAAATCGGAGATGTCCGAGCACAGCAGATTGAAGTACTCCTGTACGAAAGAGAAACGCACCCCGTAGCCCAGGTCGGACGCGTTGATCAGGATCAGCGGGCCACCCTTGCGTTTCAGGTCGGCAAACGTTGCGCCATGAAACATCTCTTTCTCGTACAGCTTGACCGCCATCTCCGCGCGCCCGGAAGAGCTGACCCACTCCAGCGGGTTCAACAGCCCGCGAATCAACTGGCCCTGAACGTTGCGCTTTAGGAACCGATCATCGAAGTCCTCGAAAATACGGTTTCCGTAAAGGCCGTAGTAAGCGGCGGTAAAGCTGCCCCCGGAGACGGAGCTGATGGTATCGACTTCCTCAAGGACGCTTCGCCGATGCCCGTCGATCGCGATGCTGGTGTCGCGCAACTCTTCCAGCACCCCGTAGGCCATTGCCGCGGCCCGTGTTCCGCCGCCGGAGAAGGCCAGGATCAGGGCGATGTCGCCCGAGCCCTGTTTACCGCTCCGGTCTCGGATCGAGTAGCTGTCCGAAGAGACCGCCGCCGTCCAGGGCGCGTTGTCGATCACGCCGTAGGACGCACAACCGGAAACAAACAGCAGAACCAGACTAGACAAGATCAGCTTCATGAAGAAACGCCCGGATATGGATACGCGAAATGTCGACATGTGTTGCACTCTCAGCCGCGAGGGCGGCAACTGGTACCCGATTGGCCATGATTGAGTAGGACCAACGAAACGAGGCGTGCCCATCTACTGGCCACTGAGCCCCAGAAACGCCAGCACCCGCGACTCCACGTAGGGGTAGAAGGGGTTCCAGCGCAGCCGTAGCATTTCAGATGCGGCTATCTGCAAAAAACCCCGCTCGCCGCGAAGCGCAATGTCACCAAGCCGAATGCCCGGGCTTTGCTGGGTTGGATGGCCGCCGTAGAGCGGATCGTCCGGCGGAAACGGTAATGCCACATGCGTCAGCGAATAGAGGTCTTCCGGCCAGAAAAGACCCAGGTCTGCGGCGCCGATTTCACTTTGCCCGGGTTGCGTGGTGCGCGCGGCGACCGCGTGGCTGTTGGCATCCTTATTGGTCACCAGGCTCAAGGTGAAGGCTCGATCCGGATCGTCATGTAGCGCCTGAATCACACCGATCGGGTCCGTCTTCATGATCGGCTCGATCTCCGCCATGCGATTGATGTCGAACAGCACCAGCGCTGCCTGACGCTTTGCGTGGTCTTGTTCGCAACGTCGATCTTAAGAAAGACCGGGAGGTTTACAGCCTCCGCCGAGCCTTCGACGCACTCGCCCTTCGAGTCGCAGCTGACCGCATCGGTCACGGCACACAGCAGGGGTACGGACCCGTCGAAGCCAGCGGCCGTCGCAGACATCGATGCGCTTAGAAGCGCAGCTCCGCAGATCACAGTAATTGCTTTGCTCATACATTCCACCTTCTGTTTCTGCTCAGATATTCATCCTGTTGTGATTCACTCGCGGTTGGCGTGAGGGGCGACGAACACCGGGTTGACGTGCCGCGCTTAGGTCGAGCGATCATGGTTGCGGTCATTTGAAAAGCCCGGCGAGCTTGTTTTGCACGGCAGGGGTGAAGGTGAATTTCAGCAGCCATTCCGGACCGAACGCATCCGGCTGCTCAACAAATTGACATCAACTGATGAGAATGTGAAGAACTTCAGACGCCGCACGTGCGGGAGATCGAAACGACAGCCCGCAGATCATGCAGATTTCCGCAGATAAATTCTGACATCTGCGTGATCTGCGTCATCTGCGGGCAACCAGCGAGAGAGGATTGGCGCCCGCTAGCCCGTCGCCCCAATGCCGGTCCTTCCACCAGACCCACTCCGGATTAGGATTGACGAAATGATCCAGCATGTCGTGGTGGGCGTCGATGATTGCCTGACGGTCCTGCCGGTGACGACTTGAGGCTTGCATTCAGGGGAAAAAATCCGCGTGATCTCGGCTAGAGATATGCATCGAAAAGAACGAGCGATCTATGACAAAGCAACTTAAGGAAGTACCAATGTTTGCCAATGAGCAAGAGGAAAGGCGCTTTTGGGAGCAGAACGATTCCTCCGAGTACCTCGACTGGAGTAAGGCTGCCTCAGTGGTTATGCCCAACCTCAAACCGACAACCAAGACGATTTCTCTTCGTCTCCCGCAGCACCTTTTGGATTCAATAAAGGTCGCGGCCAATGCCCGTGACGTACCCTACCAATCACTGATAAAAGTGTGGCTACAAGAAAAACTACATGACCACTGACACTTGCAAGGAAAAAGGTAGTGTCCCCTTTCCGTTCGATCTTCACAGGCACGTACACCCAGGAGGGGCCGTCGATGAGCGTCAGCTTCGGGTCATGAATGGAAAAGCCCCCCGCGGGCCGCCAACCGGTTTTCCACTGCTTATTCCTCCAGGGCTTGCACACTCAGGAGCGGGAAACCCATGTTGTGCAGTGCGTTGAGAATCCCTGAGAGTTGCGCCTGGTCCTGGAGGATGCCCTCCAGTTGGGTCACCGACAGCTGTGAGGGATCCTCATTAACTGGCTTGATCTCCATACCCGCCAGTCGATCCGACCAGGTCGGCGAGAGACGCTTTCCTACCAGGATCCGGTAGCGGGCTGGCCCTTGCCGCGAAAAGCGGGATGCTTTGCCAGGGTGGTCTGGTTTTTCGGGTCGGGTTTGTCCATTGGTCGACAATAGTTCCTTCGGCCAAGGTCCACATCCCCACTTGTTGATGAAAAATTGATGAGGGGGCGGGGAATATCAGGCGCTACGTGCCAGCGAGAGCGGTACTTGTGGGAATCGGACCTTCCCGGCGGGCAGGGCGTCGGCCCGGCGAACTCAGGCACGTATCATCGTCCGCTTGCCTGTCCGTTGTTCAGCGGAACCAAAGCACGGGTTGAACAAACTGCGGAGCAAACAGGCTCAGCACGTCCGCGGGTTGATCCGCTGGAGCGTGCTCCGGCTGCCAGGCCCTGGGATAAACCTTGGTTACTGCGGAAACGCCTTTTTGAGGTTGAGAATGTTTTCTTGCATGACGCTGAGGAAGTCGCCTGTTTCCGGTCTGTTGCCGCAGGGATCGAAGGTCAGGCTGTCGAGCCCGAGCTTCTTCAACTCGTCAACGGTATGTCGATCGGGTGTGCCTTCCCAGATCAGCCACTGCGCCGGATGATTCACGAGGATGCCTTTGAGCGCTGCCCATTGTTCCGCAGAGGGGGGAGCGTCCGGCTCCCAGTGGACAGACCGTCCGTTGAGACCGTAGCGACGGGTGAGGTACTGATAGACCGGGTGGGAAAAGATCAGTGGCGTTGAGGCACTCGCCTTGGTGACGTCGGTGAGCTGCCGATCGAGATCCTGCAACTCAGCGGCCAATCTGTCGAAGCGCTGGTTGAAATCAGCGGCACT
Organism: uncultured Gammaproteobacteria bacterium; assembly: GCA_942492625.1. Lineage (GTDB taxonomy): Bacteria > Pseudomonadota > Gammaproteobacteria > Chromatiales > Chromatiaceae > Thiosymbion. Next base: position 221,419 of record CALOFM010000019.1, read on the forward strand.
CTCAGGCCGCCGGCGAATCAGCGCATCCCGGATCGCCCGGGCCTGGGCGACAACCTGAACCGGGTCAAGCCAGGTGGTGAAAGCAAGGTCGCCATGCTCGTGCTTTCCACCCAGCCCGTGACTGTGGCTCACCCGGTCGTTGAGCGGAATGAGGCTGTGGGCGAACGAGGCGGATGTATAGACCATGCGCGATGCGGGAAGCGATACGCGAGCGACCCATTTTGCATAGGACGCGCCGTTGAGCAGGATGAGGTCGGCCTTCTGATAGGCGGCAACCTGTTCCGGCGATGGCATCCAGAACGCGGGGTCGCCGTCTGCCGGTGCCGGGAAGCTGACCCGGACATCCGGCCCGCCGATGCGTTCCGCGAAATACTGTAAGGGATAGTTGACGACGTAGATCGACAACGGAGCGGCGGCGTCTTTTGCCGCCGTATCTATCGTGAAGATCGCCGCGGCTGACAGCACTAAGATGCTGATGAAGACGTGAAAATGCCTTTGCTTCTTTTTCACCTGACTGATGCTCATTTCCATTCCAGCTCGGGAGCGCTGTTACGAGAAACCCAGGATACTGATTGCCTATTGGAACGGGTCAGCAAGTTAGTACGTCGACGTCATATTTCGCAATCTCAGGGTCGCGCGAGATGAGCACCAAGGCTTCCGCTGTGGCCTGGGCAACCAGTATCCTGTCGAAAGGATCACGATGGAACATCGGAAGTGTACGATAGATGTTGAGGTGGGGGATCAGAATAGGGATCACTTCGTAACCCGCCTTGGGGACTGAATCCAAGAAATCTTCCGGCAATTCAAGCTTGTGCCAATCGACACTTTGATCGCGCACTCCCAGAGAGATGCGCTGCTCACAAAGATTAGATTCGAAGGAGAGGCGATTGCGTCCCTTGCTGCCACCGAGAGAATTCTCGGTTTTCCGAGCGCCCAAAGCAGCGTGTGGGTATCGATCAGGTAGCGCATGCTCAATCAATCAAGCCCAGATCGCGGGCAACGTCTGTCGGCCACTCGTCAAAGTCGTCGGCGAGGTGGATCCGGCCTTCGAAGAGACCGAGGCGACGGTTTGACGTCGCGGGCTCGTAGCGGGAGATTCTTGCAACGGGGTGACCCATGCGGGTCACGATGATCTCCTCTCCCTGGCTGGCGCGGTCCACAACTTCAGAAAATCTAGCTTTGGCCTCGGTAAGGTTCAGGATGGCGGACATCGATGCTCTCAAATGGTCTGACCTAGTCTGACTATAAATTGTGAATGTACCCGAAGCAAGCCAATCGGGTGCATCGATTTGCCGAGGCAACCCGAAAAAACCGAGCCTCTTCTGCCCCGACACCACGCGAATCAACAGGCCGCCAAAGCCGGAAACCGCCATCGTCATGCCTGCGGCAATGATGCCGGCACCAAAAACCACCATCAGAATCTCCGCCGACAGAATCGCCCACAAGCGCCGGCGCGGGCCGCCGATCTTGCGGATGGTTTCGATCTCCCGGTGGCGCAGTCGAACGGAAAGCACGAAGACCAGGGCGGTGATGGCCACCGTGGCGATGGCGACACCGATGCCGCCCAGGACGATGTAGTCCCGCACCGAGAACACCGTTTCCAGCAGGCCGTCGATGATGTGCAGCGGGACCAGCATCTGGACGTCGGCCGCTTCCGCCTCATAACGTCCCCTCAGCATGATCGACGACTTTCGGTCGTAGGGTGCGGCGAGGATCGCATCCACCGGGAATTCGGCCGGGTCGCCGTGAAAGTGGAACGAATCGAGATTCTTCTGGGTGATCTCCGTGTAGGACAGCACCGCGGGGTTGGCCACCAGGTTGCCCTCTTCACGCTTGAGCACCCCGCTTTCCGCCCCGGGGGAGAGCATGTCCATATGGCCATGTGCGAGGCCGGCAATCACCCAGGTGGTTTTGATATCCGTGACGACCGCCTCGTCATCGGGCGTTCCCTCCCGAGCCAGTACGCCGACCACCTTCATCTTGAGCGGGAAGGTGCCGGCGACATCAAAGGCGCCTGCCGGCGTCGAGAGCACATAGCCACCGACCTGAACCCCGAGCTTGTGCGCCGCATTGGCGCCCAACACGCATTCGCCCAGCATGGCCATCGCTCGCCCTGCCGACGGCACCAGACCGCGGAGCTCGAAATACTCCGTTGTCGTGCCCACGATGCGATGGCGGCCTGCGCGAAAACGCAGGTGCAGCGGGATACCAGCGGCCAGCCCCGATTGGTTGACCTGCGTTGCCTCTCGATAGGGGACGGGATCAACCGTCGGGTCGCGAAAATAGAGCGCGGCCAAGGTCAGATCGACGGCGCTCCCCCTGGCGCCGATCAGCAGCGGGGTCGAGGCGGCGCGGGAGGTAAGCGTGTCGGCCCCCTGCTGCACGACCACCTGCAGACCGAGCGGCAGGAACAGCACCAGGCTGATCGAGGCGAGCAGCACACACGTCTTGATCCAGTGGTAGCGCAGGTAGCGCCAGGCCATGTAGAGGATGTCGTTTATGGTCTTGTGCCCATAGATAATTCGAGAAAAAAGGATTTAGCCCGCAGATGACGCAGATTAACGCAGATGAAAGAGAAGAAATGTGGAGAACGGGTTTTTATTGGAGCAAGTAGCTAGGTGCATTCGAATCGCGTGCTGTAGCAGTTACGAAATCAAGCATCTACGTCATCCACGGGTGGGAATCCTTGTTGGCCAGCAGATCACGCAGATGGACGCAGATACTGTTTGTTGTATAACGCCAATGTGTGCATTCAGAATCTGTCCCACCATCTGCTTCAGCGTAACCCCGCCTTCCATCATTTTATTCTCTCTTTCATCTGCGTCTATCTGCGTGATCTGCGGGCAAGATCTTCTTAGTCCCGCAGATGGTTCTTGTTTCTCGTATTTGCCAACCGCTCATGCTCGAGCTTTGGGTAATGGCCGAAGTTGACCAGCAGGCCGACAGGCAGTCCGGTGGCGTTGAGATAGTTCAAGAGTTGTGCGCGATGTTCATCGACGATGGTTGAAACCGCCTTTATCTCGATGATCACTTTCCCGAAGCAGACAAAATCTGGCTCATAAGTCGTCTGAAGGGTTCTCCCTTTATAATCAAGCGTAAGCGTTGTCTGCGCTTCGAACGGAATTTGTTGCAGTCCCAATTCTATCTCCAGACACTCCTGATACACATGCTCCAGGAACCCACAGCCCTTTTCGTTATAGACCTCAAAGCATGCGCCAAGAATCCGGTATGTCTCCTGCTTCAGCGGAAAATTGTTATCCATTTTATTCGTCTCTATCTGCGTCCATCTGCGTAATCTGCGGCCAAGAATTGTTTTGGCCCGCAGATGACGCAGATAGACGCAGATGCTGTTTGTTGTAAACGCCAAGGCATGCAATCAGAACCTGCCTCACTACCTGCTTCAGCAACAACTCGCCTTCCATCCTATTTATCTTTCATCTGCGTAAATCTGCGTGATCTGCGGGCAGATCTCTCCAATGTCGATCATCCGATCAAACTGCTTCAGTAGTTCATGATCGTGGGTCACGACCGGCAGCGGGGCGGCGCCTTTCGTCGCGTATTCGAACAGCAATGCGGCCACATGGTCGCGGTTGCCGGGGTCCAGGTTGCCGGTGGGTTCATCACCCAGGATCATAGCGGGCTGCGTAATCAGGGCGCGGCACACCTCGATACGTTGTCGTTCGCCCTGGGAAAGGTGTTTCGGATAGCGGTTCAGCTTGTCGCCCAGTCCGACTGATTCGGCGATTTCCCGCGCGCGTTCCAGCACGGTTGCATCGTAACCGGCCATTCTGAGCCGTTATTCCATCCAGCGTGAATCTCTCTATGCTGTCGCCCACCGATTCGTTTTCTGAGCGGAAGGAGGGGCAGCATGGACCCATCGACAGTACCGGCGAGGCGGCCGCGGATTCGGCGCAACCGCGATCAGTGGCGCGCGCTGCTGGAGCGCTTCGAGCGCAGCGGGCAGAGCCGCGAGCAGTTTTGTCGCGAGCGGAGCCTGAGCGTGAGCAGCTTCGAGCGCTGGCGACGGCAGCTGGGGAAAACGGTGGCGCCGCGCCAAGTAATCGCCGAGGAGCCAGTGTTCTTGGAGTTGCCGGCGGACGCGCGTGCTTCGAGCGAAGCATGGGAGGTGGAATTGCAGCTGGGTGCTGGCGTGTTCTTGCGCCTGCGCCGTCCGTGCTGAGCGTCCCGCCCGGGCGGCGGGTGTGGCTGTGTATGCAGCCAACCGACATGCGCCGTTCCTTTGATGGTCTCTCGGCCCTGGTGCGCCAGCATCTGGGGGAGGACCCCGGCAGCGGCCAGTGGTTTGCCTTCATCAATCGGCGGCGCACACAAATCAAAATTTTGGCCTTCGAGGAGGGCGGCTACTGCGTGTGGAGCAAGCGCCTGGAGCAGGGCCAATTCGCGGCGCCGGGCGCTGCCGGTGCGCGCAAGCGCGCCCTGTGTCACACCGAATTGCTGGCCTTGCTCGAAGGGGTCGATCTGGTGATCACAAGGCAGCGAAAGCGCTACAGAATGGTGGCGTAAAGGGCCGGCATCGATTAAAATATTCACAACAAAAACAGATGGATAACCCACCTTGTCGGCAGCTGTGCGGATGGCGGAACTGGAGCGCGAGAATACGCAATTGCAGGCGCAGCTCGCCACCGTGCAACAGCAACTGGAGTGGTTCAAACGCCAGCTGTTCGGCGCCAAGTCCGAAAAGCGCCTGGATGTGGATCCGAGCGTGCAGGCCGATCTGTTATCGGCCCTGGGCGTGGCAGCACCGCCACCGCCGCCAGAGGTGCCCACCGAGACGATCAGCTATCAACGCCGGCCCAAGGCGCGCGATGCCGCGGTCAATGACTCGGGTCTGCGCTTCGCCGAGGATGTGCCACGCGAGATCATCGCGGTCACCGACCCCCAGATCGAGGCCATCCCCGCCGAGCGGCGTGTGCACATCGGCGAGAAGGTCACCTACCGCCTGGCGCAGCGCCCCGGCAGCTATGTGATCCTTCAATACACCCGCCCGGTCTACAAGATCTTGGACGACCTGCGCATCGCCACCACGCCGGCGCCGGCCAACGTGCTGGAGAACAGTGTGGCCGATGTCAGCTTCCTGGCCGGGATGCTGGTCGACAAATTCTGCTACCACCTGCCGCTGTACCGCCAACACCAGCGTTTGCTGCAGAGCGGCATTGAGCCTCAGCCGCAGCACCCTGAGCGTCTGGGCCGGTCGAGCCATCGATCTGCTGCGCCCCATCGTCGATGCCCAAGCCCGGCATCTGCTGCAAAGCCGCGTGCTGGCCATGGACGAGACGCCGATCAAGGCCGGGCGGCAGGGCAAAGGCAAGATGCGCCAGGCCTATTTCTGGCCGATCTACGGGCAGGACGAGGAGATCGTCTTCCACTATGCGCCCTCGCGCGCGCACCGCCACGTGCAGACCTTCCTCGGCGGTTTCAGCGCCACCTTGCTCAGCGACGGCTACGAGGCCTATGCGGCCTACGCCAAGCAGAACGCCGAGGTGACGCACGCCGCCTGCTGGAGCCACTGTCGCCGCGGGTTCGAGCGGGTGCAGGCCAGTGATCCCGCCGCCAGCGCCGAGGCCCTGGCCTTGATCGGTGCACTCTACCGCCACGAGCAGGTAATCCGTGACCAGGGGCTGAGCGGGAAGGAGAAGCTGGCCTACCGCAGCGAGCACAGCGAGGCGGTGGTACAGGCCTTCTGGGGCTGGTGCGACAAGCAGTGCCACCGACCGGAGCTCTTGCCCAGCAGCCTCTTGGCGAAGGCCTTGAACTATGCCCTGGCGCGCAAGGCCAGTCTGCAGGTGTTCCTCGCCGATCCCGACGTGGCAATCGACACCAACCATCTGGAACGTTCTCTGCGCCCCATCCCGATGGGAAAGAAGAACTGGTTATTCGCCTGGACGGAGATCGGCGCCGAGCGCATTGGTATTATCCAGAGCCTCCTGGTCACCTGCCGGCTCCAGGGTGTCGATCCCTACGTCTACCTGGTCGATGTGCTGCAGCGCGTCAGCGCGCATCCGGCCAGCCGCGTCATCGAGCTCACCCCACGCGAGTGGAAAACGCGGTTCTCCCACAACCCCATGAAATCAGACCTGGCGCTGGCCCAGCAATAACGGCCTGGAATGGCCGGTTACGTTGCATCGATCTCCAACATCGGGCTGATTCGGTACGGCAGGCAGATGTTCTCGACAACCGTCAGGTACTCGAGAAGACCGAATTCCTGGAACACTAGACCCATGCGGACCGCCCGGAAATCCTGGCGATCCTCGACGGGCAGCCCGACCAGCTCCAGTCCGTCGATCCTGATCGAACCTTTCGACGGCGTGAGGATGCCGGCCACCAGGTTCAGCAGCGTGGTCTTGCCGGCACCGCTCGGGCCAATCAAGGCAATCTTTTCGCCCGGCCGGACTGACAGCTGAGGGATCTCGAGTCGGAACTCGCCGTTCGAATACTCAAACAACAGATCCCTGATCTCGATCACGCGCTTCCACCCGGCACAATCGCGCGCTCCTCACTCTTCAGGTCAACCTGCTGAACGATCCATTTGCCGTCGTTCACCTGAATCGTCAACACGCCGGTGTACATGTTCTTGCGATGATGGACGTGTTGCAGATGTCGTACCCGCGCCCTAACCACCCATTCCACCTCGTAGGCGAATTGATCGGAGGCATTATTGCCTTGCGCAAGGGGAGCACCGACGTTCAGCACGCTGTCATCCTTGACCGTCACCTCGGACCCCTGGCGAACCCCGCTGGTCAGGCGTCTGCGGCTATCCAGGTACAGGTCTTCCACCAGCGCGTCACCGACATTCTCGGACAGCTGTTTGTACAGCAGCTCCTCGTTCTTTTGATTGAACGCGCTGTAGGTATTGCCGAGCATGGTCTCGAGGATCCGTTTCGCCTGTTCCGGGCCGGGGGGCATCCTGTTCGTAGAGCGGATTCGGTGCCTGGACGGTCCCTACGTTCAACAGGAACAGCGCCAGTACCAGGAACGCGAAGTGAGCGACCGGTTTGCGAACCTCCGTATTCAGGTGGGCTGCTACCCTGCTGCGCCGGGGCCAGGCGAGCATGGCCAGCACCACCAGCGCCAGGGAGAGCAAAGGGATCGGGAGCATGCCCATCGCGTAGTCGCTGGCAAAGGCGCTGTGCAGCCAGTCTGCATAGCCCTGCGCCCATACCAGGAGTGCCACGGCGGCACCGGCTGCTCCGGCAATACGAGTACCCGTGGAGAACCGGCTGCGGTGTCGCCCGCTGATGCTGAACGCGGCCAGGAAAACGAATGCGGCCAGCAGGCCGCTACCGGCCAGGTGGGCCATGGCCCTCGACAGGTTTTCCTGGATGAACAGTCCCGCTTGGGCGGCGGAATAGAGTGCGGTGAGCGCTATTAGCACGAGCCCGGCATTGCCTGGCAGCTCGCGATTGGCAACCAGGCCGATGCCGAGGGCGAACAGGGTCAACGGAACAACCACTGTGTCATAAGGCAGGCGATGGCCCAGTGCGCCAGTGATCAGGCCGGCCACTAGCAGCAGGCCGGCCGCCGACCAGCGCGATAGGTTGCCCCTTTCTGCCCGAGCGGCATAGATGCCGAGGATGGCGGCCACAACGAAAAATATCGGCGGCGCGGTAGGGACCAGGGTCGGCAGCACGGAAGACGCACTCAGTTGATACAGCAGCAGACCAAGGGCGGCGATGCCGGTCAGGGTCGCCAGGATTCTGCGTGCAGCGGCATCCTGCTGCAGACCTGGGATGAAGCGCAGCAGCTGCCTGAGCTCGACGCACAGCCAGTAGATCAACAGCAGCCCCACCATGATGCCCAGGCTGTGAGCAAAAAAGGCGGTTGCGTGCTCGAATCGGGAGAATTCCTGTGCCGGCTGAAACGCCCGCAGCGCGCCGCCATACAGCGCACCGGTCAGGACACCGGCCAGCCAGAGGGGTACGCGCCGTTTTTGCGCCGAGTCACCGCCGGCGGCCAGACGACTGGCGAAATACACGCAAGACATCAATACCAATACGCCTGGGAGACTGGCCGGCACCAGCAGCAGATTCTCCTGTGCAAGCGCTTGAGCCACGGCGTACCCGATACCACCCATCATCAGCGCGCCGATCGCTGACCATCGTCGACTGCTGAACAGAACCAGCAGCCCGGTCAGGAGAAAAAGATCGATACGCACGAAACTGGCCCGCATGCCCTCCACAAGCCCGTGACCGCCTATTTGTGCGAAGGATGGCGGCCGAGGGATGACATAACTTGCCCTCGCAGGCTTCAGCATGGCGCGGTACTGCCGCCCTTCCAGGGTCTTGATGGACAGCAGCAGGTCGGTCCGGGAACCGAGCAGCCCGTCGACACCGATGGACTGGCCGGGCAGCGCATCCGCTGGGCAGTTCACCTGCCATGTCGCGGTGTAGCTGGATGCCGTCGAGGCCTCGTCCGGCGGCGCCAGGGCTGCGCAGACAGCCGGCAGAACCGGGGTCGCCTTCATCCGCGCCATGTTCTGGACCGGCAGGTTGAACTGGACCTGGAACAGCCCCCTTTGGGTTTCCACCAGCTCAAGGCGTGCGGGAAAGACCATGTCCGCAAAAACCGGAGCGGACCAGCCAGTGACAAGCAGAAACAAGATGAGAGACAGATATGCTTTCTGTCGATCCGCTGATCTAAGGAAGTTCTGCCCGCAGATAACGCAGATTGACGCAGATGAGTGAGAATAAAAAGCAAGACGATCTATTACCGAAGGGAAAAACATATCAGATCCTTCGCGCTTGCTTCGAGGCAAGTGGCAAACCCCATCTGCGTGCATCTGCGTGATCTGCGGGCAAACAAAGATGGCGACGTCCGCGGACTTCCCCTTTAACCCTTACTTCTTCTCAGGCTCAACGATCTTGTGTCCCGTGGACGAATGGGCACCGGGGTTCTCCTCCAGCTTTGCGGGCGTGACCCCCGCATACCAGATCGGCGACGTCCAGGCACGTTCCTGGATGGTGGCCGGCACCATGTCCGACGGCGGCAGGCCCAGCGCCACCGCATCGTAGGTCGACCAGCGTGGCGTCGGGATCTCGAGTACGCGCACATAGTAGACAGCGCTTTGGGCCGGATCGAAGTCCGGGTCGGACCATACGGCCTGCAGCTCGGCATCACCGATGTCATTGGTGTATTTTGCCGTCTTCAGATCGACGGTATTGCCGACCGGTGGCGCCTTGCCTGTTTCCGGATCGACCTTGCGTCCATCGGACAGGGCCACGTCATAGATCTTCTCGTAATCCATCACGCCGTCGGTCCACAGCTTGATGATCTGAATACGATCCAGGTTGGCACTTTGTGACGATTTCACCGCCCAGACGGCGAATTTCGGCACCGCCTTTCCGGTCGGGTTCGGGGCCAGGTCGGCCCCCATGGGCACGCCGCCTTTATAGGCCGCCTTCACCCAATCCTTATCGTTCAGCAGGTTGTCCGCATAGTCATAGCCGCCGAAGAACCGCACCTTGATCCGTGTGCCCGAAGTCGCATAGGTTTCCTTGCGCGCCATGGCGTCGTAGATCGGGCCACGGGTATTCGACTCGGCCCAGACACCGGTCAGGGTGCCGGGGTTGAGGAACATGTTGCCGCCCTTCACGCCTAGCTTCTGCCCCGGCAGGCCGTTGCGTCGCTTCTCGGCGCTGCTGTCCATGGCGGCGTGGTTGCCCTGGAAGTTGAATTCCTCGAACGTGTTGATCGTGCTGTGTGAATCAGACCCGCCTTCGACGCCCATCTTGAAGGGGTTCTCGCCGATCACCCGTTCGATCGCCAGGCCCATCTTCCAACCTTCGCGGACGTAGTTCGGACGCAGGGCGGGAATCGGTGCGCCGGTCGGAAGGTGGTAGTTCCAAAGCTCGAAATTGGCCCACTCATCGTTGGGAGAGAACATGGGGTGGGCCATGGAGGTGCCCTTGGTCTGGCCCGCCTCGTGCAACGGCTCGTTGAGCTTCATGCGCTTTGCGTATGTCGCATCGATGAATGTGCCGTTGGAGTCGATCATCGAGAACATCTTGCCGATGCTGGCGTTGCCGTTGTGGGAGATGGCCAGCACAGTGCTGCCGTTTTTGCGCCAGCCTTCCATCGCTGTCCACAGATCTTCAGGTTTGTCGGAGTCTAACGCTGAAAATATTTGATCGGGAACCTTGGTGTCACGGAAGATCACATTACGGTGCATGTTGGCTTGACCGGGAAGTGAGGTCCATTCATAGGCGATGAAGGTGGTGAACTTACCAGGCTCATTGTATTTTTCAGCCTGGTCCTGGACCTGTTTCCAAATCGAAGCGGTGAGCTTGGGATCATCGAAACCCGGCAACGCTTTACCTGCGATAATGGCATTCCCAAACAGCGTGAATGCTTCCGGAAACTTATTCTGCTGAACCAGCTTGGCGGCCGGTGTGTTGTAGAGGGGGCTGCCTTTTTGCGTCAGCAGCGGTGCCGTACCGACCATTTACGTTTAGGTCACCTGGCCGGTAGGCCCAAGCTGCGGGCTTGGCCGTCGCTGGAAAGGGAGGGTGTCCGCTCCGAAACTGTGAGGTAGCAATACCTTTGAGACAGTTCACAAAAGGAGCAGACACCCATGAGCGTACCTATCGCAAACTCCGCCGAGGATCAAGCACGCCGGCTGCAACACAAGACCCGGGATGCGCGTCTTGCCCACTTGGCGGTCGAAGGCGCGGGGATTTCTCCCTGGGAAGCCGATGTCTTGGTCGATGTAGTCAACGAGGTCTATTTCACCGAGCCCGAGGAGCGCCCCCTGCAGGCCGGACAGATGCGCTATGTCTGCGTGGCGTTGAGCGAGGGTGCCGGCAAACCGCTGCAGCGCTGTAAGCAGCAGACGGTGGTGCTGAGTCTGCTGGATCGTGATGATCCGCAGGTGCTGGCGCAGCAGAGCGCCGATGGTCTGCGCCGGCATCGCATTCAGCGCCTGACCGAGGAGTCGCGCCAACAGGGTGGGTTGTTGTCGCAGGAGGATCTGGCGCAGCTTCTGTGCTGCAGTGTACGCACCATCCGGCGTGATATCCGTGAGCTGCGTGAGCGCCATGGGATCATGGTGGCCACCCGTGGTCAGCAAAAGGACATTGGCCCGACCGTCTCGCATAAAGGGGTGGCAATCGGCCATTGGCTTGGCGGCTGCGAGCCCCTGGAGGTCGCACGCAAGATCAATCATTCCCTGCATGCGGTGGAGCGCTATCTGCAGCATTTCTCGCGGGTGGTGTTTCTCGCAGGCAAAGGGTTCGAGCCGTTGCAGATCGCCTTGACGGTGGGAATCTCCTCGGCGAACGTCAAGAGCTATCTGGAGATCCATGAGGCAACGCATTGGCAAAGCCGCTACGCGGATCGCTATCGGGAGATCGCGCTGATCGGCGATCAACACTTCGCGGCCGAAGACCAAAAAAAGGGGCCTGCTTCGCGGCCAGCGAGCTCAAGCGGCGCCAGGAGGCGCACATGAGCAAGCGTCTCGCCGACCATGACGCCACCTATGGCCCCCAGGAGTTCAAGAGCTTCCCCGGAGCGCTCAACGCCTTCTTCAGCACCGAATGCCCCCAGCTCGGCGGTCAACGCACCCGCCAGGTGCTGGTGCAATCGATCGTGCAAATGATCGAGCGGTTCTACCCCCGAGGCTCCCATCTGCGTCCCGGGCAGACGCCGTGGGTGACCGTGGACAAAGACGAAAAGGGCTCCTACGGCAAACGCATGAGTCAGACCCGACTGACCAGTGTGGTGCTCGACTTGGTCCCAGCCAACGAGGCCACCGAGCGCAAAGAGGGCAAGAAGCTGCGCGAGATCAAGAAGGACGCGGTGGCACGGGTGTTCACCCAGGCCTATGAGCAGGGCGGCTGCCTGACCAATGTCGAGACCGCCTTGCTGCTGAAGATGTCCCCTTCCACCGTCAGCAAGTACACCCGTGAATGGGAGCTGGAGCACGGTACCCTGCTGCCGCGACGCGGCACCATCCACGACATGGGCCCCACGCTGACGCACAAGAAGGAGATCATCGAACGGCTGTTTCTGCAGGGCAAATCCGTCGAGCAAGTCATGCGCGAGACCTACCACAGTGCCGAAGCTATAACCCGCTACATCGTCGCCTTCAAGCAAGTGCTCTTATGCCACCGCAAAGGGCTATCCAATGAGGAAATCGCCTTCTCCGTGAAAATGTCGAAACGACTGGTCGAGGAATACCTGAGATTGATCACCGAGCTCGCCACGAAGAACCAATCCCTCGATCGGTTGATCGAGGACTCCCTCGGTAGCCTCTTGAACTCCGACAAGGAGATCAATACCGTGTAAGCCAATTCGCAGCGGACACCCGTCCTGCACCGGTCACGTGGCCTTATTTAGGTTGTTGAATGGTAGAGGAATTTTTCCGACACTATTGGCATGTTTCTGCGTGCCAAGAAGCGAATCAAAGACGGCAAAGAGCATCGTTACTGGAGCATTGTCGAAAACCGCCGGGTCGCCGATGGGCGCGTAGTGCAGCGTCAAGTGCTCTACCTCGGGGAGATCAACGATTCGCAGCAAGCGGCTTGGTGCCGGAGCATCGACGTGCTCGAAGAGGATGAGAGTGCGTCGGCGCAAGTGGTGCTGTTCCCGGAAGACCGCCGAGCACCGCCGTTGGATTGCGATGTGGTACAGGTCAGACTCGGTGCCCTGAAGCTGCGGCGCCCGCGCCAGTGGGGTGGGTGTTGGCTGGCCTGCGAGCTGTGGAGGCAGTTGCAGCTCGATCGGTTCTGGCAGCCGCGCTTGCCCCCGAGCCGCAAGGGAACCCGTTGGTTGCATGTGCTCAAGACCCTGGCCTGTTATCGACTCATCGACCGGGCAGCGAGTGGCGTCTGCACCGTCATTGGTACGACCACAGTGCCATGGGCGATCTGCTCGGGGAAGACTTCAGCGTCGCCCACAGCCATACACTCTACCGCTGTTTGGACAAGCTGCTGGTGCACAAGGAGGCGTTGTTCTCCTACTTGCAGGAGCGCTGGCGTTCCCTGTTCGATGCCCGCTTCGAGGTCCTGCTCTACGACCAGCACCTATTTCGAGTCCGACCCTCCCGGTTAGGGCAGCAAGCGCCGGTACGGCTACAGTCGCGACAAGAGGCCGGACTGCGTGCAGGTGGTCATCGCCTTGATCGTGACTCCGGACGGTTTTCCACTGGCCTACGAAGTCCTGCCGGGGAACACCAGCGACAAGACAACGCTGGAGGATTTCCTGGCCAAGATCCAGGCCCAATATGGAAAGGCAGATCGGGTCTGGGTGATGGATCGGGGCATCCCCACCGAAGCGACCCTGGCGAGCATGCGCAAGGCCGATGTGCCGGTGCACTACCTGGTGGGCACCCCCAACCCAAGTTTGACATCCGGTTTCGCAATTCCATTGTAAATCAATAAGTTGATCTGTGGATAAGTACCGTTATGGCACTACACGGTTGGTTTGCGGATACTACGCGATGGTTTTCTCGGTTCTCCCGGGTCGGTCGCTGATTCCCAGTGCGTCATAGATGACCTGCTGAGGAGGCTCCGCACGGGTGGTCTTGCGAATGTGAACCGTCTTGCCATCGGCGCGCTTGAGCGTGACGGTGACACGATCCTGGCCAGCGAGCTCGCGGCGTATCCCCTCCCAGCTCAAATGGATCCCGGCGGCCTTGAGTTGAAAACGAAGCGTGTGCACCAAGTGGTAGGCGAGCACCGAGATGAACAGATGTCCGCTCACCCGATCGGTCTTGCGATGGAAGATGGGCCGCAGCCCAAGCTCGGATTTCAGGCAGCGGAAGACCGCCTCCAGGTCGGTGAGCATAGTATAGGTCCGCCACAGCGTGGCCTCATCCCAATCCTGTTCGTTGGTGCGCAGGCAATAAACTCCGGGCAGGGTCTCGGCGATGGGGGTGGTGCGCTGCCAATGAATTGCGGTGGCCTTGCCGCTGGGCGGGTCCTTCTCGACGCTGACCTCGTAATATTGAGCGGCCCGTGAATACTTCTGGCGCAGGCGGCCCAGGCGCTCCAGGACCTTCTCGTAACGCTTGACGGCCCCCTTGTTGTGCAACCCTTCGGCGAGCTTCTCCAAGGCGGCCTCGAAGCGCTTGGCAAACAGCTCGGCAATGCCCCGTTCCTTGTTCTCGCGCTGGGAGGAATGGCAGTACAGCTCCACCTCGCCGGTCTCGGCGTTGACCACGCGCTGCGCGCGAATCGTTACGTTCTCCTCTTCCTTGATCAGCACCGCTGCATCGGGGTCGAATTGGCGCTGGCGTTTGCGGCTGACCACCAGATACCGGTAGCCGTTCTCCACCAGCCAGGCGATGTTCTCCTCGGTGGCGATTCCGGCGTCGAGCACGACCGTTGGCGCCGTGTCCGTGTGTCCTGAAACGAGCTTGTCGAGCAGCTTGGAGAGGGTCTTGGGCTCGCTGATATTGCCGGCAAAGATCTCGCTGCGTTTGGGAAAGCCGCTGGCGTCGAGCACCAGGGCCAAGGTCACCAGAGGGCAATCCGAACGCCTCTCCTTGGATTTGCCCAAGTGCGCATTGGCGTTGCCCTGCGCGGTGCCCTCGAAATAGGTGTTGGTGAGATCATAGAGGGTAATGACCTCCTCGAACTCGAACAGCGTGCGCTCCTGGGCGTACAAGAACCCCTCCAGCGCCGCCTTGTGCTTGAGCAATTGATCGGAGATCCGATACAGCGCCTTGAGCTCCAGCCCCGGGAAATCGTAGTCGATCAGCTCGCCCAGCGCGCTTTGGTGCTGCAGCCAGCCGAAGGTGGCAAGCTCGCTGCCGGGAGCGGCCATGCGCGCGATGAGGGTACCGATGGCCGCCGCCTTCTGCGGCCCGTTGAAGCCCAAGGTGTCGAGCTGGCGATCCAGCCCGACCTGGCGCAACGCCGCCAGGCCAACATGCTCGATCGCCACGCTGCGTGGACGCAGCAGCTGAAGGCTGTCGACATCGACAGTGTGATAATCCGCCCCGGCGCCCGAGCCGCTTTCATCCCTGCTGGCCCGGGCGCGGATCAGCTGCGCCGCGTAGCGCTGCGCCGCCTCTTCCCATTGCGCATCCAGATACGCGGGCATCAAATCCTGTTGTCCGCCAACCAGGTGCTCGATACGCTGCACCAAAGCGCCCCACTGCGCGCGCGGTACGTCGAAGTGTCGACCCAGGTTCAGCCGCGTACGCTGGCGTACCCGCCCGCCCTCGCGAATCGACTCCACCAAGCGATAGGTGTAGTAGGGCTCGCCCGTCTGCCGGCTCTTGATCGCGGTACGGCGGATATACATGGCGCAACCGTAGCCAGTCTCGTCGGGAATAGCAATGGAAACATATACGATTATGGCACTACATTAGGCATTCCGCCAACTGAAGCAATGAATTTCAACAGGTTGCTGCACAGGATGCCGCAAATTACTGTCTTACATCATGGGGCCAGAGTAAAGATGGGCCAAGGGACGGCTGAGCAAGCTGGAGAAAGCCTTTCTCACCAAACCCCGGGCGCAGGTGCGCGAGAGCGTCGACGTCAAGCTTCTGGAGCAAGAAGGGGAGATCTACATCCTGGCACGCAGCCATGGGCGCATGCACAAGGAACGGGGCATGCGCCGGCGCCGGCTCAAGCGGCTATGGAAACGTCTCGCCGATCTGCAGCGCCAGAAGCTGACCCGCGACCAACTTTTGATCAAGCTCGGCGCCGCCAAGACCGAGGCCGGGCGTGCCTGGGGCCTGGTTGATATCCGCTTGCCCGATGTTGACCAACCGCTCAACGCACACACCTTCACCTTCGCGTTGAACCGCAAGAAGCTGCGTCAGGCACGCCGCCGCGAAGGTCGCTACCTACTACGCTCCAACCTCAGTGGCGCCGGGGCTGACCCCACGGGCGGCGTTAGAGAAGTTCTCCGCCATGCAGATGGTCGACGTGCACCTGCCCACGACCGATGGGCGCACCCTGATTCTCAGCCGCTACACCGAGCCGGAGAACGACCAACAGCTCCTGCTGCAGCAACTGCAGTCTCTGCACCCTAGAGGCTCGGAATCAGCGGCGCCGCGCATTGCCCGACGGGGCGGAAGAGCCAGACGTCGTTGCAGCGCAGGAGCTCCAGGTTTTCATCCTGTTCGAGCACACGGAATGCTGCCTCGGCGGGAATCTCCCCCAGCACCGTGTGATATCGGATTTCCGGGAGCTGGAATCGGTAGCGAATGGTGCCCCCCAATTCACTGACCAGATGGGAGACCTCCGCCTCGGCAAGCGCGCGTCGTTCTGAACTCTGTCGGAACCAAAACTCGGCCTCGAACGGGACAGTGCCCAGGCCGACTTCCAGCCGCTCAGGCAAGTCTTCCAGCAGACCTGTCTCGCGGAGTCGATCCTCGATACCCCAGGGGCGGATATCGACGATCAACGGAAAGATGTCTCGCCAGGCGGTCTCGCCGCGGGGCCATTCCGCCTGCGGGTCGTCCCGCCACTTGCGCCACCGGACCAAGAGCTCATCGAGGGCGCGGCGGTCCGTCATCGTCAGGAAGAGACGGCCGTGAAACTCCTTGCCTCTTCGCCGACCCCTGTTATCGACCGTGTAGATCTCGTCCGTCGGTTCCAGGTCGATCTCGTCCTCGGCGAGCCATTCCAGGCCGATGCGCGTTGCAGCCTTGGCGAAGTTGCTCGGATCGGTGGCAAGCTCGATAACGAGCGCCATCTCGGGCTCGATCCCGGAGGCGCTCGCCTGGATACGGATACGTTCCGCTTCGATTGCCTGCTCAAGGCGGGTAAGCTTCGGGTCGAGATAATCGGCGATCTTCTGACGCGATCGACGTTCAAATTTGGGACCGCGTCCGGTACCGGGTTGCTTCTTTGCGGTTACCGGCTCGCGGAACAGTAGGAGGGGAAGGTGCTCTCCGTTGCTCATAGCCGATCCGTTTAATCAGCGGCGGGTGTCGTGTCCGGTTTGCTGAGCGAGAATCGCTGTTTCCAGGCGTCGATCCTAGTCTGGACGATCTGCTTCAGATCGCTATCGGGCAGCGCCAGGATATGCCGGCGCAGCACATCTTCAGCAAACTGCTCGGCCTCGGCAAAGCTGACTCCCTTGAGACGCATGGCCAGAGATCGAGGCGTCCATCCCAAGGGTTCCTCAACGCGACCCTGGAAACGCTTAAACCATTCTTCCAGCGTCGATTGAGTCGGCGGCGGCAGCTCAAGCCGTAGCTCGAAGCGGCGCCAGACGGCGCGGTCGAGCAGCTCCGGGTGGTTACTTGCGACGACTGTTACCACATGGCTGGGCAGGGCGTCGATCTGCATCAGGAGGGTACTGACGACGCGCTTGATCTCGCCCGTCTCGTGTGTATCGCCGCGCTCCTTTCCGACGGTATCGAACTCGTCGAAAAACAGAATGCACCGCCGGCTCGCCACGTGTTCGAAGATGCTCCGCAGGCGTTGTGAGGTCTCGCCGAGGAAGCTGCCGATTACCGCCTCATAGCGGACGACGAACAGCGGCACTACGAGGGCGTTGGCGAGGGCCTCGGCGAGGGTTGTCTTGCCGTTACCCGGAGGGCCGGCAAGCAGCACGCGATGTCGGGGTTTCAGATTATAGGTTCGCAACAGGTCGGCCCGATGGTGCTCCTCGACCAATTCTTCACAAGAGCTGCGTACCATCTTCGGTAACAACAAGGAGTCCAGAGAGCATTGAGGGGTAATCTCGCGCAGCAGCTCACGTGCTTGCTCGTCGCGACTTACGATCCTGAACGGTTTGCGACCATTTCCGTTGACCGCGAGACCCTGCACCAAACGATTTGCAAGCAGTGAGTGGTTTTTCCCCCGCTCCTCGGCAGCCATCGATTCCACCAAGCGTTCAAAGGCAGTCCGGTCGCCCCGGCTACCGGCTTTGACGAGGTCGACAAGCAAATCAGCGCGTGCCATTAGCGTCCTGAATATCGGATAAAACGGCGTGGGTCTGTAGTACGGCTGACGCCATTGCGCCTAATGGTACGACAACCGGGGGCTCACGTGATGATACCGTGCCTAGGCGGTTTTATCCCAGCACGCCAGAGGGACGGGGCTTCGCGCCATCCAGGGTATCAACTGCGCTGCTAGCGTGAGGGGTTAACAACATGGCAGACGAGCAGAAAGCAGATGGTCACCGGCAGGTCGCAGTGTGAGTGGCTCAGAAGCCACAAGAAACAGAGAAACTATCGGGGCGGACAACAAACGCAGATCAGCCTCGGGAAATCTAAATAAGGCCACGTGACCGGTGCAGGACGGGTGTCCGCTGCGAATTGGCTTACACGGTATTGATCTCCTTGTTGGAGTTCAAGAGGCTGCCGAGGGAGTCCTCGATCAGCCGATCGAGGATTGGTTCTTCGTGGCGGGCTCGGTGATCAATCTCAGGTATTCCTCGACCAGTCGTTTCGACATTTTCACGGAGAAGGCGATTTCCTCAGTGGATAGCCCTTTGCGGTGGCATAAGAGCACTTGCTTGAAGGCGACGATGTAGCGGGTTATAGCTTCGGCACTGTGGTAGGTCTCGCGCATGACTTGCTCGACGGATTTGCCCTGCAGAAACAGCCGTTCGATGATCTCCTTCTTGTGCGTCAGCGTGGGGCCCATGTCGTGGATGGTGCCGCGTCGCGGCAGCAGGGTACCGTGCTCCAGCTCCCATTCACGGGTGTACTTGCTGACGGTGGAAGGGGACATCTTGAGCAGCAAGGCGGTCTCGACATTGGTCAGGCAGCCGCCCTGCTCATAGGCTTGGGTGAACACCCGTGCCACCGCGTCCTTCTTGATCTCGCGCAGCTTCTTGCCCTCTTTGCGCTCGGTGGCCTCGTTGGCTGGGACCAAGTCGAGCACCACACTGGTCAGTCGGGTCTGACTCATGCGTTTGCCGTAGGAGCCCTTTTCGTCTTTGTCCACGGTCACCCACGGCGTCTGCCGGGACGCAGATGGGAGGCTCGGGGTAGAACCGCTCGATCATTTGCACGATCAGTTGCACCAGCACCTGGCGGGTGCGTTGACCGCCGAGCTGGGGGCATTCGGTGCTGAAGAAGGCGTTGAGCGGCTCCGGGAAGCTCTTGAACTCCTGGGGGCCATAGGTGGCGTCATGGTCGGCGAGACGCTTGCTCATGTGCGCCTCCTGGCGCCGCTTGAGCTCGCTGGCCGCGAAGCAGGCCCCTTTTTTTGGTCTTCGGCCGCGAAGTGTTGATCGCCGATCAGCGCGATCTCCCGATAGCGATCCGCGTAGCGGCTTTGCCAATGCGTCGCCTCATGGATCTCCAGATAGCTCTTGACGTTCGCCGAGGAGATTCCCACCGTCAAGGCGATCTGCAACGGCTCGAACCCTTTGCCTGCGAGAAACACCACCCGTGAGAAATGCTGCAGATAGCGCTCCACCGCATGCAGGGAATGATTGATCTTGCGTGCGACCTCCAGGGGCTCGCAGCCGCCAAGCCAATGGCCGATTGCCACCCCTTTATGCGAGACGGTCGGGCCAATGTCCTTTTGCTGACCACGGGTGGCCACCATGATCCCATGGCGCTCACGCAGCTCACGGATATCACGCCGGATGGTGCGTACACTGCAGCACAGAAGCTGCGCCAGATCCTCCTGCGACAACAACCCACCCTGTTGGCGCGACTCCTCGGTCAGGCGCTGAATGCGATGCCGGCGCAGACCATCGGCGCTCTGCTGCGCCAGCACCTGCGGATCATCACGATCCAGCAGACTCAGCACCACCGTCTGCTGCTTACAGCGCTGCAGCGGTTTGCCGGCACCCTCGCTCAACGCCACGCAGACATAGCGCATCTGTCCGGCCTGCAGGGGGCGCTCCTCGGGCTCGGTGAAATAGACCTCGTTGACTACATCTACCAAGACATCGGCTTCCCAGGGAGAAATCCCCGCGCCTTCGACCGCCAAGTGGGCAAGACGCGCATCCCGGGTCTTGTGTTGCAGCCGGCGTGCTTGATCCTCGGCGGAGTTTGCGATAGGTACGCTCATGGGTGTCTGCTCCTTTTGTGAACTGTCTCAAAGGTATTGCTACCTCACAGTTTCGGAGCGGACACCCTCCCTTTCCAGCGACGGCCAAGCCCGCAGCTTGGGCCTACCGGCCAGGTGACCTAAACGTAATACGACGCTCGTTGATGGAGAATCCTATCGATGGTAATTTGCCATCATGGTCAAAACCCAAGTCCAGCTACCGGAAGAGCTTTATAGGGAAGCGAAGCGCGTCGCACGCGAGCGCGAGATCTCTCTCGCCGAGGTCATGCGGCGCGGGCTCGAATATATCGTCAGGGTCTATCCACCGATTCAGCCACAACAACGGGATTGGGCTCCCCCGCCGCCACGATCCCTCGGCAGCTTCCAGGCACCCCAGCAAGAATGGCGCTCTCTTGCGAACGACCCCTTCGATCACACCTGATCGTGCTCTCGATCGATACGAACATCTTGCTCTACGCGCAAAACCGCGATTGCCCCGAGCACGAGCGCGCATTCGAGTTCGTCGTTTCCTGCGGTAGACGCGAGGACGTTGCCGTATGCGAACTGGTCCTCGTCGAGCTGTATGTCCTGTTGCGCAATCCAGCTGTCCTTCAACAACCGCTCTCGGCCGACCAGGCTGCGGGGGTCTGCCAGGTATACCGCCAGAACCGCCGCTGGCGCCTAATCGAGAATGCGCCCGTCATGGACCAGGTGTGGAGGTTCGCCGGCCAACCGGATTTCCCGCTACGTCGCATCTTCGACGCCCGAATCGCGCTGACGTTGCTGCATCACGGCATAACTGAGCTTGCCACCGCGAATGTGAAGGACTTTGCAGACCTCGGGGTTCGTAACGTATGGAATCCGTTGCGACCGGAAGATGCGGCGGAATTCCGGTAAGCTACTGCCGCGAATGAACCACCTCTTCGACCGCCTCCCCGAGCGGCTGTTCTCGCCCCTGGCCAGCGCGAACCGGCGCATTTACGCGGCCCTTTTGATCGACCTCTATCCGCTGTTTTTCGACCAAATCCACGCCGACGTCTTTCCGTCCCGCGAGACGGTGCGCTACGAGATCGATGAGCACCTGGCGCGGATCTCGCTCATCTGGCAGGAGGAAGGGGATGAGGATGCACCCGCGGCCGAAGACACCAGCCCCGCAGCGACCATCTATCGGCGCCTGCGCTCAACGGGTTGGCTGGAGGAGGAGAGCGAGGGCTATCGCGTTCATGTAGCGATCCCGCCGGCGGTATCGCTAGTCTGGGCGGCACTGATGGAGATCGCACGACCCGACAAGGTCTTCTACGGCGGCATGGTACTGTCGATCCATAACAACCTGCGCCAAGCCCTCGCGGAACCCCAAGAGCAAGCCCTTGCCCTGCGCCAGGCGGCGTTGGAAGGCAAACGCTTCCTCCAACACCTCAACTCAATGATCTACGGGCTCAAAGGCCTGCTGGAGAAGCTCGGCGGGCTGGACGACCACCGCTCCGTGCTGAGCGGATTCTTCGACGATTTCGTCGAGCACTTCCTGGTCCAGGACTACAAGCGCCTGACCACCCGCAACAACCCCTTCCGTTACCGGCAGCAGATCCTGGAGGGCGTGCGCGAGTTGGAATTCGACGTCGAGCGCAAGCAGTCACTCGTCTCCGGTTACATGATCCAGAGCGGCGAGTCCGACAGCGAGGCCGCCTGGTCGGCGGTGAACGAGGACATCGACTACCTGCGCCGAACCTTCGAGCAGGTGGACGCCCACCTGGGCCGCATCAACCGCTACCGCAGCAAGGTCGAGCACCGGGTGGCGGACACGGTGCGCTACCTGGACCGCACCCAGCCCGGAATGTCGGCCCGCCTGGCCAGGCTCTATAAGCGCTTGACCCCATTGGTGCAAAACTGCAACGACGAGGGCAGGCTGGACTGGCTGCCACTGGTCGAGCCGCCCCCTCTCGGTCTGTCGAGCCTGTACGAACCCCACCGGGCGCGGCGCCCGCCGGAGCCGCAGCCCCTGCGCCGTCAACCCCGGGACCCGGCTGCACGAGCGAGGCAGGCGGCCCTGCGCGACTACCTGGACCGGCGGCGCATCGACCCCAAGCGCATCGAGAACTACCTGGAGGCCCAGCTCGCCGAGGCCGATTCCGTCTCCGGACAGGCTATGGCCATCAGCAGCGTGGAGGATTTCATCGCCTTCACCCATCTGCGCCACCTGCCCTATATGACCGGGGCAGGTCGCCTGCGCACCAGGTACCGGGTCGAGCGCGACAGCTCCTGGATCGACAACGACTGGCTGCGCTGTCCGGGATTCGTCGTACACAGGGAAACAATAGGATCAGGATATGCTCCGTGACCTGAGACGCGTCACGGACCGGGACGAGTCCCTGGAGGCGGAGCAGCTCAAGCAAGCCGCAGCCCGTCTACTGAAGCAGCAGTTCCTGGTACGGGAGCGCGCTGCGGACCGTGAGCACCTGCGCCTGGTGAGCGATCACTTCGAGTACTTCGAAAACCTGTTCGACGCCCTGGGGTGGGACCTGCACCGGGATGACGACTTCGGGTTCATCGGCATCCTCCCGGGTGAGGAACAGAGCCATGCCCGGCTCAAATTGATCGACACGCTGCTGGTGCTTTGCCTGCGCCTGTTTTACGAAGAGGGCATGGACCGCTTCGAGGTCAGGGACGGCAGCGTCTTCATCGATTCCAATGCACTGCTGGAGCGTTACGAGACCCTGTTCACCGGCCGCCGGCTTCCGCCCAAGGGCGAATACCGCGAGGTGCTGGGGCGGTTGCGCCGCCGCTCCCTGATCGAGACCGGGGAGAGCGACGACCAGGGACTGCCGAGGCTCCGAATCCTGCCGATCATCCGCCTGATCACCGGTCCGAACGTCATCGAGCGCATCGAGGCGTTTTGTGCGACCGGCGTGGACGAGGAAGAAGACGCCGATTTGGACCAGGACGATGAGGGAGCGCAGGAATGAAGCGGCTGGTCAGGATGCTGCTGGTCAACTGGTACCGAATCGAGCAGGAGACCATCGAGATCCGCGGCCACACGGCCCTGATCGGGCCCAACGCATCTGGAAAGTCCTCGCTGCTGGATGCGGTGCAGGCGGTGCTGGTCGGCGGACACAAGGAATGGTGGCGGCCCAACGCCAGCGCGGGCGAAAAGAGCACCCGCAGCCTGCGCGATTACTGCCTCGGCGTAGTCCGCGATCCGGACAATCAGGACCTGTCCCGGGAGTTCCGGCCGCGCCAGCAATCGATCACCTACCTGGTCCTCGTCTTCCACGAAGGCGGCGGTGAACCCGTCAGCGTTGGCCTCGCCCTGCACGCCCGCCTGGAGGAATCGGGCGAGCAGATCGACGGGCGCTTCATCGCCCGGGGCCTGGACCTGGTGCTTTCGGATCTGACCGATCGGAGTACCGACGGCGAGGTCACGCCCAAGCCCTGGCCGCGCATGCGCGAAGAGCTGCGCTCGCGTGCCGGCTCCCGGCTGATTCTGGAGGCCTCGCCGGAGAAGTTTCAGCAACAAATCTGCGCGGTCTTGTCCGACGGCAGGCGTTTTCTCGATAGAAGACGGTTCCTGCGCGCCTTTCGCAACGCCATCACCTTCGCGCCCATCAAGAACGTCTCGGATTTCGTGCGCAGCCACATCCTGGAAGAACGCGACATCCAGGTGAAGTCGCTCCAGCAGGCCCTGCGTAACTACCGGGAGATCCGCAAACGCACGGAGGAGGCCGAACGGCGGGAGAAGGCATTGGCCGACATCGACGGCCTCTATCGCAAGGCAGAGCAGGCCGAGCAGCTGCTCCTGAGCTGGCGCTGGGTGGAGCAGGAGGCCGCGTTCAACGCCCTGGAGGCGGAGCTGGAGCCTGTACGTGAATCCATCGAGAAACGGACCCGAGAGCTGGCAGAGCTGGCCGACGAGATGCAGCGGCTCGATCAGGCCTGGGCGCTAGCGGACGAGCAGCTCCAAGAGGCGACCAAGCGTCTGGCCCAAACCGACGTAGAGCAGCAGCGCCAGACCATCCGGGCCGAGAGAACAACCGCCGAGACCCTGTTTCAGCATGCCCGCGGAAAGCTCGAAGAGGCGGGGCGCGGGCTGCGCCTGGTCCACAGGGTCCTGGATCACGCGAAGCTGTTCGATGACAAGGCGCTGGAGGGCGCACTGCTGGAGCTGCTGCCCCAGCTTCAAGGGGACGAGGACCTGATGCCGGACACCTGGCCGCTGGACGCGGCGGGCGTCGTGACGCGCTTGGGCCGCGTCCAGCCGTTGCTCGCGCAGACACTGCGCAGGCAAAAGGAAATGCGCGGCGACACAATCGCCCATGTCCGCGATCTGGAGCGGACCTTGACCGACCTGAGAGAGCGAATCAAGCGCCTGGAGACCGGCGGCAGCGATCTCTCCCCGGCAACGCTCAGGCTCCAGGCGATGTTGTCCGAGCATGGTATCGAGGCTGTTCCCCTGTGCGACCGAGTCGAAGTGGCGGACGAGGCCTGGCGCGATTCCCTGGAGGCATTCCTCGGCGGCCATCGCGAGGCCCTGCTGGTGGATCCGGGCGAGGTGCGCGACGCCATCGCCCTGTACCGCAGCGAGGGCAAGCGGCTCGGCATCCATGGGAGCCGGATCGTCAACACCCGCAAGAGCGGAGAGTGGGAGCATCGCGCCGCGCCGGGCAGTCTCGCCGAGGTCATCAGGAGCGAGGACCCCCACGCCATCGCCTACATCAACCGCCGGGCGGGTAACGTCCTGCGGGTCGAGACCGAGCAGGACCTGCTTGTGCACGAGCGTGCCATCACCAGCGACGGCATGCTGGCCACCGGCGGGGCCATTACCCGGTTGCGGCCGCTGGATCCCATGCTGGGACGGGCCGCGCGTGAGCGGACGCTCGAAGCCCTCAAGCGGCGCTTCGCCGACCAGTCGGACGGATACGCAACGGCGAAGAGCGAGGGCGAGCGACTCGAGCGCTTCATCGACGAGATACTCTCCCCCTTCAAGGGCCAGGTCGAGGGCCTTCCGGATCTTGTAACCCTGAGCGAGCAACGCCAGACTCAACAAGCGCAGATCAAGCACCTCGACGCGCAGGAAAAGGCCCTGCAAGACGATACCGAGTACCGCAGGCTGAAAGAGAACGTGGAATCGGCGAAGACGCGCCGCGACGAGGCCGACTCGCAGCGGACCGGCGCCCGCGCGCGCAACACGGAGCTGCAGAAGGCGCAACAGGCCGACCAGACCAAGCTCGCGGGCAAGCAGGGCGAATCGCAGATCGCAGCCGAGCAACGCCGCCAGCTGGAGGCGGTTCCCGGCTTCGACGCCCAATCCGCCGGCGAGCGCCTGGAAGAGCTGGAGGGCCAGATGCTGTTGAAGGACGAAGGCCCCGACTCCTGGCGGGCACTGAGACAGGAGGCCCAGCAGCGAGGGGCTCGCCAGGGGACCGCCATGAGAAATCGGCGCGCACAGGCCCGTGACGACCTGAAGGAATACCTGGCACAGTGGCCCAGCGATCGGCCGCCAGCCTTGGGCCTCGCCGACGATCATCTACCCATGTCGACCTGGGTCCTAGAGCATCTCACGGAACTCAAGGAAACCGAGCTGGCCCAGTATAAACGCAAGGCGGAAACGGCCCTCGACGAGGCCGAGGCCGCCTTCCGGGCGGACTTCGTCGGCAAGCTGCAGGAAAACCTGCACCTGTTGGAGACCCAGCGCCGGGAGCTGAACGCAAACCTCAGGCGCCGGCCGTTTCACGGTCAGTACTACAGCTTCATCAAGAAGCCGGACAAGGAGCTGGAGCCGGTGCTTCACTGGGTGGAGTCATGGACACCGGATCAATCCGCGGACGTGGGCGGCCTGTTCGACATGACCAATGATCCGTCTCATCCCCATCACGAGGGAATTGCACGGGTGAAGGCGTTGCTGCTGGCCGCGGGCGACAAGGACCCGAGCAATGCCGGCTGGGACGAGCGGCTCTCCGACTACCGCCGTTACTATCACTTCGACGTGCGGATGACCGACGACCAGGACGGGCAGAAGAACGCGGAGCTACTGTCCCGGCGCCTGGGAAAAGGCTCTGGAGGCGAGCATCAGTCCCCCTTCTACGTCGCAATTGGCGCGGCGCTGGCCGCCGCTTACCGCATCGAGCGCGACGAGCAGGGCGGCTTTCTCGGCGGCCTGGCCCTGGCGGTATTCGACGAGGCGTTCTCCAAGCTGGACCTGCAGAACACGGTCAGCGCACTGGGATTTCTCGACGAGCTCGGCCTGCAGGTTCTGCTGGCGGCGCCGGACGAGAAATACGGCCAGATCGCCGAGCACGTGGACACCATCGTCAGCGTCTACCGCGACGGCGGCAACGTTTACATAGACACCGAGTACATCAAGCCCGCCGCCCGCAGGGCCCTGGCCGCCGACAATCCGGCCCAGCGGCCCGCGGCACATAGCAGCGAGGCATGAGCGGCGCTGCTCACGAGCTGCTGCGCAAGCTGCTCGCCCAGACCGACCGCGGGGGACGCGCGACCCTGCCGATCACACCCAGGTACGCAAGGCCCTACTTCGAGGACGACTCGCTCGCGGCTCGCGAGGCCATCCACGCGGTGCTGCTCAACGCCGAGCGGGCCGGCGGTATCCACCTGGATTGGGGTAGCGGTGCGGCATCCCAAGATCTGCGACGAATACGGATATCCGACGCCGACACGCTGGCCGCTTGGTTGGGCGTGCCCCGCGCCATCGACCATGCCAGGATCATGTCGGCGACTCTGGATCCGCTCGTGTCCGATGCTCCGCACTGGCTGAAGCGGGCCTACACCGATTCCCTGCAGAGGTGGCGGCTCGGCAAGCCCGCCCTTCGCATCGATCACGACGATCCGAAGGAGGCGGCAATCCTGTTTCGCATCGCACTCGCCGTCAGCCGCGGCGAGCAGACAAACCTTGATCTGCGCCGCTTCAGCGTGCAGCTCCTCGGCGACAGCAAGGCGGTGGAGAGCCGCCTGAGCCGTTTGGCCGTTCTGCTCCGCCGCAACCCCGATTGGGCGGACTTCGAAGAGAACGCCGAGCTCTTCCGCACCCTGGGCCTGGAGAAGTTTCCGCCTCCCCTGTTGATCAAAGGTCCTCTTCACATGGACTACGGCGGCAGGGACTGGGACATTACCGAGCTTCGTCCCTTCGTCGGTCTGTCCCCCGACCAGATCCTGACCCTGGAACCCACGCGGACGGTCCCCTACCTGCTGACCATCGAGAACCTCGCGAGCTTCCAGCGTCATGCCCGCGAGATCGACGACCAGGGCGTGATCCTGTACACGGCCGGTTTCCCGTCGCCTGCCATGGTGCAGGTGCTCAATCGGCTCGATGTCTCTCTGCCGCCTGGCTGCCCGTTCTTCCACTGGGGCGATCGGGATCTCGGGGGATTTCGCATCTTCGCGAAGGTCGAGCAGGCGTACGATTTGCATCGCCTTCAACCGCACGGCATGAGCATGGAATCCGAGAATACCCCGCGCTTTTCGCGCGACACCCTTGCGGTGTTACGCAGACAGGCCAGCGGAGACACGGCCGCAGGAGCTCTCGCCAGAAGCTGGTGCGAGAATCCTAGATTGGGTCCCCTGGAGCAAGAGCGGCAAGACCCCATGGCGCCTCTCGTCAAAGGCAGCTGAGGGCTCGACGCGACCGCTTGGGAGAATCACGATGCCACTACTTGGATAGACCGCCCCTTCCCGCCCGCTTGCGCTCGTGCTCCTTCAGGTGCCGCTTGCGGATACGCATGGCGCCGAGAGTGACCTCCACCAGCTCGTCGCCCTCGATGAACTCCAGGGCCTGCTCCAGGCTGAAGCGCACGGGGGGGGTGAGCAGAATATTCTCGTCGGAGCCGGCGGCGCGGATGTTGGTGAGCTGCTTGGCCTTGAGCGGATTGACCGTGAGGTCGTTGTCGCGCGAGTGGATGCCCACCACCTGGCCCTCGTAGACCTCCTCGCCCGGGGAGACCATCATGCGCCCGCGCTCCTGCAGGTTGAACAAGGCATAGCCCAGGGCCTTGCCCTGGCTGTTGGAGATCATGGCACCGTTGCGCCGCGGGGCGATTCCACCCTGATTCGCGGGGCCGTAGTGGTCGAAGACGTGATACTTGAGGCCGGTCCCCGAGGTCAGGCTCATGAACTCGGTCTGAAAGCCGATCAGCCCCCGGGACGGGATCTCGTAGTCCAGGCGCACCCGCCCCTCGCCGTCCGGCACCATGTCCTTGAGCTCGCCCTTGCGCTCGCCCAGGGCCTGCATGATGGCCCCCTGGGATTTCTCGTCCAGGTCCACGGTGAGCTGCTCGTAGGGCTCGCAGATCTTCCCGTCGATCTCGCGAAAGATCACCTCGGGCCGTGAGACGGCAAGCTCGTAACCCTCCCGGCGCATGTTCTCCAGCAGGATCGACAGGTGCAGCTCGCCGCGCCCGGAAACGCGGAACTTCTCCGGGTCATTGCCCTCCTCGACCCGCAGGGCCACGTTGTGGATGAGCTCGCGCTCGAGGCGCTCCTTGAGCTGGCGGGAAGTCAGGTACTTGCCCGTGCGCCCGGCGAAGGGTGAGGTGTTGACCTGGAAGGTCATAGTCACCGTGGGCTCGTCAACCGTCAGGGGCGGCAAGGCCTCTACGTGCTCCGGATCGCACAGGGTGTCGGAGACATTGGGGGCATCGATTCCGGTCAGGGCGACGATGTCCCCGGCGCGGGCGGAGTTCACCTCGTTGCGCTCCAGGCCCAAGTAGCCGTAGACCAGCCCGACCTTGGCCTTGTGGCGCTCTCCGTCGTGCTTGGCCACCACGATCTGCTGGTTGGGGCGGACGCTACCGCGCTGGATGCGACCGACGGCGATGGCACCGACGAAGGAGCTGTAGTCCAGAGTCGAGACCTGCATCCGGAAGGGGCCCTCGGGGTCCACGTCCGGCACCGGGCAATGTTCGACGATGGCCTCGAACAGGGGCGTCATGTCCCCGCTCTGGACGTCGTCATCAAGCCCGGCGTAGCCGTTGATGGAGGACGCATACACGATGGGAAAGTCGAGCTGCTCATCGGTGGCGCCGAGGCGGTCGAACAGCTCGAAGACCTGGTCGATCACCCAATCGGGACGCGCCCCCGGCTTGTCGATCTTGTTCACCACGACGATGGGCCGCAAGCCGTGCTGAAAGGCCTTCTGGGTCACGAATCGGGTCTGGGGCATGGGCCCTTCCTGGGCGTCCACCAGGAGCAAGACCGAATCCACCATGGACAGCACCCGCTCCACCTCGCCACCGAAGTCCGCGTGCCCCGGGGTGTCTACGATGTTGATCCGGTAGCCGTTCCAGCGAATGGCGGTGTTCTTGGACAAAATGGTGATGCCCCGCTCCTTCTCCAGGTCGTTGGAGTCCATCACCCGCTCCACGGGACCGAAGCGATCACCCAGGGTTCCCGACTGCTGGAGCAACTGGTCCACCAGGGTAGTCTTGCCATGGTCCACGTGGGCAATAATGGCGATGTTACGCAAATTCTCGATCACTTGAGGGGGACCCCTGTCTGGTCTGAAATGCCGGCTGAAAAGTCCGAGATCGCCGGTTGGTTTTCCGATTCGCAAGCTCGGCTCGCGCACCGCGGCGGGCGCGGAAGTATAGCCGATCCGCGCACTGGAGACGGAACCAGGGGCAGAGCTGGGCGCACGAACCCCGATCTACCAAATAGAAAAAGCAACTTAGCCGCATTTGTTACAGAGAAATCTTCGACTTCGAACACAAGGCGTTTTCGGTCATAAACTCTTCCTATTTGCCAACAGCAGCTGTGGATAACTCTGTGCACAACCGCTGGGTACAGCGCCCGAGCCCGCATGGGACCTACAACTAGTACGGATTGGCGACTTTTTGGACAACTCTATATTGTTCATTAAAAACAATGAGATACGAATTCCTCACCGGAGCGCCAGGGAAAATATCCGCATTTCTACCTATCGTTCGATTGTCAAGCCCCTGGTGTGCACAAACCGTCGCCCCGGGCTTCGAACCATGGCCAAACGAAAACACTAATTATAAAGTGGTTTTATGGGCAAATCTGCGGTTCTCGCACGGCCGCCACAGCCGATATTCGGTCGACTGCGACAACGAAACTAAACGGCTCGAGAACCGCAACCCGCACCCGCCCGCAAGCGACGCACCGGGGACGGACTCAAAGCTCGGCAGCGGCCGCCGGAGCCTGCCTCGACGCTGGCTCTGCGGACCATACGGATCGGCGTACAAGCAGCGCAACATCAGGATGTGCTGGTTTTTCAGCAAGCTAAGTGTTTATCCGGGGGTTGCGCTCAACCAGGAAAACAGTCAGGATTATCGCTTCGTAGCAGCCGTCCGTAAGAGACGGCGCCAGGAGTGACAACCCAACCTCCCCAAGGGAGCCGAAGTAGTACCGCATGACCCCCGCAGATCTAAAACCAGTCCGCGATCACATCGCCTCGCGCATCATCGGCCAACAACAGTTCGTCGACAGCATGCTTATTTGCCTGCTCAGCGACGGCCATCTCCTGGTCGAGGGTATGCCTGGTCTGGCTAAAACCACGGCAGTCAAGGCCCTGGCGGAGGCCCTGGAAGGCGATTTCCACCGCATCCAGTTCACCCCGGACCTGCTGCCTTCCGACCTCATAGGCACGGACATCTACCGGCACGAGAAGGGCGAGTTCGAATTCCGCCCGGGGCCCCTGTTTCACAACATCCTGCTCGCCGACGAGGTCAACCGTGCGCCGGCCAAGGTACAGTCGGCCCTGCTCGAGTCCATGGCCGAGCACCAGATCACCGTGGGCCAGCGCACCTATCCCCTGCCCAAGCTGTTCATGGTCCTGGCGACCCAGAACCCGGTGGAGCAGGAGGGTACCTACCACCTGCCGGAGGCCCAGCTCGACCGCTTCCTGATGGAGGCGGTGGTCGACTACCCGACGCGGGAGGAAGAGCTCAAGATCCTGGACCTGGACCACCAGCAGCTCAAGACCAACTACACGCCGCCGGCCAAGCGCCTGTCCCAGGCGGAGCTGTTCGCCATGCGCCGGGACGTGGCCAACCTGTACCTGGACCCCAAGCTCAACAACTACATCGTCGATCTGGTCCAGGCGACGCGCAATCCCAAGGTCTATGATCCGGACCTGGCGCGCTGGTGCCGCTTCGGCGCATCGCCCCGCGCCAGTATCGCTTTGGCCCGCTGCGCCCGGGCCCGCGCCTGGATGGACGGCGACCAATTCGTCGCTCCCCACCACATTCAGGCCGTAGCACCGGAGATCCTGCGCCACCGCCTGCTCCTGACCTTCGAGGCCGAGGCCGAGGGCATCACTACCGACGAGTTCGTGAATCGGCTGCTGAACCTGGTTGCGATTCCGTAGCCGGACGTCGCGTTCCTGCGACATTTTTTCACAATATGAGTCTCTATCCTCGTCTCGACGACCTGCTGGAGCTGCGCCACCAGGCCCACACCCTGGGGCTGCCGTCGCACCACCTGGTCAACTCCACCTTCGCCGGACTCTACGCCTCGGTGTTCCGCGGCGCGGGCGTCAACTTCGAGGAGGTGCGCGAGTACCGCGAGGGCGACGACATCCGCTACATGGACTGGAAGGTCACCGCCCGCACCAACGAGCCCCACCTCAAGGTCTTCCGCGAGGAGCGCGAGCGCTGCGTGGTGCTGTGCGTGGACAAGGGCCCCCACATGAGCTTCGGCACCCGCGGCACCTTCAAGTCGGTGCAGGCGGCCCGCGCCGCCGCGCTGATCGGCTGGGCCGCGAGCCGGCTCAACGACCGCGTCGGCGGCATGGCTTTCGGCGACATGCAGGCGGGGCTGCAGCACTTCCGCCCATCGCGCGGACGCCGTGCCCTGTGGCAGCTACTGCGTGCCCTCACGGAGCCGGCCACGACTCGGGATGCCTCCGTCGACTGCCTCGGCGGAGCCCTGCAGAGGGCCACGCGGGGACTGCCCACCGGGTCTCTGGTGTTCGTCATCGCCGACCTCAACCGGGAGGTGATGGACCTGGAGCGCATTCTGGGGACCCTGATCCAGCGCAACTCGGTGGCCCTGATACCGGTGGACGACCCGGCGGACTGGGAGATCCCGTCCATGGGCGTGACGACCTTCACCGGCACCGACGGCACCCTGATCGAGATCGACACCGACGATCCCCAGGCCCGTCTGGAGTACCGAGAGATCTGGGAAGAGCGCCGCGAGATGCTCCAGGCCATGGCATTCCGGATCAACATCACCCTGCTGCCGATTCGCACGGACGAGGAGATCCATCTGACCCTCATCCACAGCCTGCAGCACCGGGCGCGGTCGCGGGCGGTCTGAGATGATTCCGGGAATAGAGCAGCTGCGTGACATTCACGGCATACAGAGTGTGCCCTGGTGGCCGCCGGGACCGGGCTGGTGGCTGCTGGCTGCTGCCATCGTGGCCCTTGTTGTGCTGGCTTGGCGGTTCCGAACCTCCATCCGCCTGCGCATCCCGCCCCTGCCGGTCTTCACCATGGGCAGCTGGCGCTGGGACGCCGCCCGCCGCCTGCGGGACCTGCGCAAGCGCGCGCTCACCCAGGACAGCAAGCAGACGGCCGGGGAGCTTTCAGAGCTGATCCGCCGCATCGCCATGGCCCGCCTCGGGCGCGACGCATGCGCCGGGCTCACCGGCGAGCCCTGGCTCGCCTGGCTCAAGGGCAACGACCCCAAGGGCTTCGACTGGCCGCACAGGGGCAGCTGCTGCTGGAGGTCCCCTACGCCCCGCCCGGCGACCTGTCCCGCTCCGCGGAGCTGATGGCGCTCATCGACGCAGCTTACGCCTGGGTCGAGGTCGAGGACCGGAAGAAGAAAGATGTTTGAGTTCGATTGGCCATGGGCGGGCCTGCTCCTGCCCCTCCCGTTCCTGCTGCCCTTCCTGTGGCCGGACCGCCGTGCCCGCAAGGAAGAGGACCTGGAGGGTCAGCGCATCACCCTGCTGCATCCCCACCTGGCGGAGATCCAAGCCGCTTACCAGTCTCGGCGGCCGCGCCGCCAGCTCGCCGGCTGGCTCTACAAGGCCCTGCTCTATCTATTGTGGGCCGCGCTGGTCGTCGCGCTGATGCGGCCCCAGTGGCTGGAGGCCCACACCGAGGTCAGCACGCCGGGCTACGACCTGATGCTGGCGGTGGACGCCTCACACTCCATGGAGGCCCTGGACTTCACCGTCGAAGGTCAGCAGGTGACGCGCATGCAGGTGGTCAAGGGCGTCATGGGCCGGTTCGTGGATTCCCGCGAGGGCGACCGCATCGGGCTCATCATCTTCGGCAGCCAGGCCTTCGTGCTCTCGCCGCTCAGCGTGGACCGGCTCGCGGTGCGCCAGTTGCTCGACGGCGTGGTGCCCAGCATCGCCGGCCAGGGCACGGCGCTGGGCGACGCCATCGCCCTGGGCGTGAAGAAGCTGCGCGAGCGCCCCGAGGGCTCGCGGGTCATGATCCTGATCGCCGACGGCGACAACTCCGCCGGAGGCTTCGCGCCCATCGAGTCGGCCGCGCTTGCACGCGCAGCAGGCGTGCGCATCTATGTCATCGGCGTCGGCAGCAAGCAGGAGAGCATCCCGATCATGGAAGAAGGCGTGATCAAGTACCGGGACGACCTGACCATGGACGAGGAGACCCTGCAGCGCATCGCCACGATCAGCGGCGGGGCCTACTTCCGCGCCACCGACACCAGCGCCCTGGAGGAGATCTCCACCCGGATCGGACAGCTCGAGAAGACCGAGGCCGAATCGCGCACCGCCTTCCTGCCGACCCCCTTGTACCGCGTCCCCCTGACCGTGGCCCTGGTGGCCCTACTGGGGCTGGGTCTGTTCCCGGAGGGGCGCAAGCGCTTCGCCAAGAGGATCGCCAGTGCCTGAGGCCGGTTTTCACTTCGCGCAACCCGTCTGGTTCTGGGGCTTGCTGGCCCTGGTCCCGGTGGCCATCTGGCTGTGGCGCAGCGCCGCCAAGGCCGCCCGTGGCCCCATCCACCGCTACGCCGATCCCCATCTGCTGCCCCACCTGACCGGCACGCGCGAGCTCAAGGCGACCGAGCGCTGGGGCCGTTTTTTACGCTGGTCCGCCCTGTGGGCGCTGCTGATCGTCGCCATGGCCGGTCCGCGGTGGGACTACGAAGACGTGCGCCTTTTCCACCCGGGCAACAACCTGCTGATCCTGCTCGACATCTCCCGCTCCATGCAGGCGGACGACGTGGCCCCCAGCCGACTGGGCCGTGCCCGCCAGGAAATTCAGGACCTGATCCTGCAAAACCGCCAGGTGCGCCTGGGGCTGATCGCCTTCGCCTCGGTACCCCACGTGCTCTCCCCCATCACCGAGGACACCTTCACCATCCTCAACGCCCTGCCGGCCCTGTCCACGGACCTGGCCCGGCTCCAGGGCAGCCGCCTGCACCAGGCCCTGGACCGGGCCGAGGCACTGCTCGGCAGCCTGCCGGAGGACAGCGCACGCTCCATCCTGCTCATCTCCGACGGCGACTTCGACGAGCCGGATCTCATCCCCCGTATCGAGAAGCTGGCGGCGCAGGGCATCAAGCTTCACGTGTTGAGCGTCGGCACCGAGGAAGGCGCACTGGTTCCGGCACAGCAAGGGGGCTGGATACATGACCGAAGCGGCCAGCCCGTGCGCACCTCCCTCAACGAAGACTCCTCGAGGAGCTGGCCGGCGCTGGCCAGGGCAGCTATCAGCGGGCGGACTTCCGCGACGACGACACGTCTGAGATCTTGGAGGCGGCGGCGGCCACCCGGCTACCGCCCGAGGCGGGCGACGAGCGCACCCGCATCTGGAACGAGCGCTATTATCTGCCGGTGCTGGCACTCGCAGCCCTGCTGGTACCCAACTTCCGCGGACGCTCTGCGGGCAGGCGCAAGACATGAGAAGGCTACTGCTGAGGAGCGCGACCGGATTGGCCCTGGTATTGGCTACCGGGTCTCGAGCGGATTGGTTCCTGAATCAGGAGCAGGAAGCCTTCGAGCACTTCCAGGCCGGCGATTTCGGCCAGGCCGCCGATAGATTCGCCGACGACTACCGGCGTGGCGTGTCCCTGTACAAATCCGGCCGATTCCAGGAGGCCGCGACGCCTTCAGCCGCGTAGACCGTGCGGCCGCGCAGGACGACGCCGGCTACAACCTCGGCAACGCCCGCTTTCAGCTTGGCGACTTCGCCGGAGCCGCGACAGCCTACGAGGCGGTGCTGAGCGAGAACCCCGACCACGAGGACGCCCACCACAACCTGTCCCTGGCCCGCGCCATGCTCGCGCGCATCGAGCAGGAGATGTACGAGAAGCAGAAAGAAGAGCAGCGCAAGAAAGAAGAAGCGGAGCGCCGGAAGAAGGAAGAGGAAGAACGCAAAGAAAAGGAGCGCCAGGAGCAGGAAAAGCGGGAGCAGGAGAGCAGCAGGAATCCAGGAGTCCGAGCAGCAGCAGGAGTCCGAGCAGCAGCAGGAGTCCGAGCAGCAGCAGGAGTCCGAGCAGCAGCAGGAGTCCGAGCAGCAGCAGGAGTCCGAGCAGCAGCAGGAGTCCGAGCAGCAGCAGGAGTCCGAGCAGCAGCAGGAGTCCGAGCAGCAGCAGGAGTCCGAGCAGCAGCAGGAGTCCGAGCAGCAGCAGGAGTCCGAGCAGCAGCAGGAATCCGAGCAGCAGCAGGAGTCCGAGCAGCAGCAGGAGTCCGAGCAGCAGCAGGAGTCCGAGCAGCAGCAGGAGTCCGAGCAGCAACAGGAGTCCGAGCAGTCATCGGAGGGTGAGCCGAGCGAGGAAAGCGAGCCCAGCGAGGGCGAACAGACCGAGGATAGCGAGCAGGCCAAGGGCGAGGCTTTAGTACAGGAGCAGGAGGGCGAATCCGAGGAAGAGCCTACCGAGGACCAAAAGGGTCGGCAGGACCAGGAGCAGCAAACCGAAAGCGAGGGCGAACAGACCCAAGAGGAGCAGGAGGCCGAATCCGGAGAAGAGCAGAAGCAGGAACCCGAGGCTGCCGGCGACCAGCAGCAAGAGCCCGAGCAGCGCGAAGGCGGCGAGGAGGAGGAAGAGCCCGAGGAGCAGACCGGCGGCGAGGAGGAACCTACCGAGGAGAAGGCCGGCGGCGAGGAAGAGCAGGAGCCCACCGAAGAAGAGACCGGTGGTGAGAAACCGCAGGAGGAGCAAACGCAAGAGTCCGCGGGAAAGGAGGAGCGCGAGGAGCAGGAAGGCGAAGGCGGCGAGGAGCAGAAGCCCGAGCAAGAGGCTGCCGGCGGTGAGGAAGAAGAGCGCCCGGAGGAAGGCAAGGGCGAGGAGCAGCAGCAGGATGAAGGCAAGGGTGAAGAAGAGCCGCCGCCTGAAGAAGAGCCCAGCGAAGGCGGCGAGGAAGAGCAGCCCGGCGAAGGCCAACGCCCGGACGAGGAGCAGGAGACACCCGGCAAGCCCGAGGAGGCCCGAGAGCAGCCTGAAGAGGTCGGCAAAGAGGGCGAGCAGCCACCGGAGGAGCCGCAAGCCGGCGCTGGTGAAAGGCGCGATGCGCCGCCGGATACCATGCCCCCCGACGTGCCCCCCGAGGAAGGCGCGGCGGATGCCGTGGACCGTTTCGATCAGCTGGGCGAGCAGCCCATGTCCGAGCAGGAGCCGGATGCGGAGCAAGCCGCGGCGGCGGCCCTCGGCGGTCTGCCCGTGCGGGGCCCCGGCATGGCCATCATGGAGCAGCGCTTGCAGCAGGTGGAAGGCGACCCCTCGCTGCTGATGCGCAATCAGTTCATGCTCGAAGAGATGCAGTTTATGCGTGAGTCCGGTGGCCCGCTTCGGGAGAGCCGGCCTTGGTAGCGCCGCGGAACGCTTGCCGGAGTACGGTTTTTTTAGCTACGAATCGCGAGATTGGCGTGATTCGTACGTTTCTTGTTTCATCTGATTGTCTTTGCGAAAAAATCCGTGGAGCTCAGAAAACCCATGACGCGCTGGCTTAGCACAACCGGCATTCTGCTCCTGACCCTCTTCGCGGTGACGACCGAGGTGCAGGCTATAAACTTCACCTTTCCCTTCCTCGGCTCTTCCAGCCGGGACAACCGACCGCCCCCCGGCCCCGGACCCTGGCAGTATCGGCCCCAAGATCCCAGCAACGCCCGCGGCGTGCCGCCGAGTTATCAAGCGCCGCCGGCGGGAGCGCCGCCTCGCCAAATTCCTGGATACCAGTCGCGGCCCGGCTATCCCCCGGGTCAGGGCTACCAGCCGGGTCAAGGTCAAGGCTATCAGCCCGGCCCGGGCTACCAAAGGGGGTGGCCGGGGCAGTATGGATCAGGCTATGGCCAGCAGCCGTCACGACAGGCCGCAAAGCCCCCTCGCGTCGAGTTGGAGCTGAGCGATCACCAACCCTATGTCCAAGAGAACGTCCTGCTCAAGCTGCGGGTGGTCAGCGATCAGAACCTGGATACCGCCACGCCGGAGATGCCCAACAGCAACGACGTAATGCTGCACAAAATCGAGGGTCCAAACGCGCGCTCGCGCACCGGAGCGCGTGGCTCACGGGAGATCGTCAACGAGTTCGTCTACACACTCACCCCTCTACGCGCCGGAAACATCGAAGTCCCGCCGATGCGTGTCACCGGGAGCTCGGCAGTCAACGGCGGCTACGGTTACGGGCAGGGCGGAGGCCAGCGCTTCGAGGCCAGCAGCGCGGAGCCCCTGCAGCTTCAAGTGCGTCCGGCGATGGCTTCGGTACGCCCCTGGCTACCCCTGCAGGACCTGGCCCTGAAGGCTACGCTGGACGGCGGTGAGGAGGTGGAGCAGGGCCAACCGGTCACACTCGCACTGGAGCTGACCGCTGTCGGGGCGACCGGTAGTCAGCTGCCCAGCCTGGAGTCGTTGCTGCGGTCCCCGGACTTCCGCGTCTACCGGGAGCAGACCTTGAACGAGGGCAAGCTGTCCTCGGACAGCCGCCGCCTCGAAGGACGGCGCACGGAATACTACACCCTGGTGCCCCGCTCCGGGGGCAAGCTGCAGCTACCGGAGATCCGTCTCGCCTGGTGGAATGTCACCACAGGCTCGAGGGAGTATGCCGGCCTACCCATCCGCACCCTGCAGGTAGACGGCGAAGCCGGCCCCTTCGGTCTGCCACCCTCAGCCAACGTCACCGAGAGAGGCGCGCTGAGCTGGTTCTGGCTGCCCGTTACGGGATTGCTTCTTATATTGCTCGGCTACTGGGGCGGTGTTTGGTACAGGGGACGCAGCCCGAAAGTAACGCAGAAGACCTCGCTAATCTCGCGACTCGGCTCCGAGCTTGGCAGGGCGGCATCTTCGGTAACCGCGGGCGCTGCAGACCTGGGCAAGCGCTTGAAACCCAATCCTGTGCTGGAGAAAATGAAGCCGAAGCTGAGCAAGTCCCTCCCGCCCTCCACACGTTTCTTGATGTGCGTGCGCACAGCCAACCGGGAAGAGGAGCCCGCCGCCTGGGCCGAGAGCTTCTCGGACATGACCTGCCGTCATTTGCAGTTCGACAGCCAGAGCACCTTACCCGGCGTCACCGGCAAGATACTGGCCCTGCGGCCCGGAGCAGACCGAGAACAAGTCACGCGCCTCATGCAGCAGCTCGACGGCGCCCTCTACGGCAACCAGGACATCGACTTCAACCGCTGGAAGAAGCAGTTCCGCCGCCAGGTGGGCCGCGGACGCGGCTTGGCCAGCTCCAGCGGGAGAAAGCTCCACATGAGCCGCGCCCGGCTGCCGGAGCTCAATCCGCAGACCGGCGGCTGAAGGCATCCCACCCACCCGCGGCAAAAAGCTTCAGACCTAGAGGCCACCCGCCCTCTGCGGATCCAACAAGGTCGTCTCGGGTTGCAGCCTAAGACCGGAACGCGAGGGATGTTGCAGCGTCATACACCAGAGGTCGACAAATGCCCCATCTTCAGCTCGACATCAACCAAGTCCTGACACAGGAGCGGAAGACCTCTGTTGCGGCGAGCTTCAAGCAGCTGTTCGCGCAGGTGATGGATACGGGAACGGACCACATTGCGATTTCCATCCGGGAGCACGGGACCTATAACCTGGACATCGGTCGCGCAAAAGACCAGGAAAAAGGGATCGCGTTGGTGAACGCAGATCTCCGCCAAGGCAGATCCATGTCTCAGCGCAGAGAGCTCGCCGTCGGCTTCATTGACATAATGGATGAGCTGCTGGACGTACCCCGCGAGCAGGTCTATGTGACGCTCACGGAGCATAAGGGGGAGGACTTTCACCTCATGGAGCGGTATCTCGGGGACTGGTCGGAGGGGGAGGATCCGCTTGCTTGAGCGATCGACGTGGCCCCCTGGACCGACGACTCAGGATGCTGAGCAGGTCGGCAAGTTCGTCAAGGTCGTCTTGCCGCGAAGAACACGAATCTACGATTAAGCGTTCCGCTGACTGTACTCGGTCTTGGAGCCTGTCTGATCCCATGCGAACGTGCAGTCGAGGTGAGAGAGGACCGATACCAGCCCAGCCTCGCCACCCTCGACCATGACGGCGACAGGCGCGCGCTTACCGAACTGCCGGTTGCCCCGCTTGACCCACATGGAGCGCATCTCCGGGTTACGCGGAAAGTAGGTGTGCAGAGCCTCCTCGATCCGCATCAGATAGGCGACACGGCGGTTGACATGCGGGTCGTCCGGGAAGGGCTCGTCATCCCTGAAGCGAGCCACGGCACGCACCTTCACCCTCTCCGGAAGGCTGAGGATCTGGATGATATCGCGCGCACCGAGACCCCAACCCTCGAGCAGATCCATGGTCCGGCGGGTCAGCATCAGGCGCTCTTCTGAGGATATTTCAGTCATCGGGAGTACCGCTTTATTTTTCGGCGTCATGGCGCTCGCCGAGTCCCGGAAAAGCACCGCTTTAACGCCCTAAAGTTGAGGTGGGACCGGTGAATTGCAAGCGCAATCGGCAAGCGCCGCAGTGCGATTTTCAGCAAGCGCTAGTGTCGACACCCCGTCTGGCCGGTCGCTCGGCGCGGTAAGACGGGCCCTATGAAGAAGGCCGATTTTCGTTGTCGTGTGAGGCAAGGCTGGTCGCGAAATCCCGCGCTCCAGCGGTGACCTGACAAGATGCCCTGGCGACCCGAATCAGATGCCAACTCAGGGGTGCGCCGCATCCTTACCGACAATCGCCGGTCGAAATCCCTCGATGATGCTTCGCGCCCGGTCGCTTGCGCATACTTTTTCTCCGCGCGGTGACCGCTCGCATTGCAGGTCGAGAAACAAGGATACACCGGAACCGGTTTCGTCGCCGATGCGTGACAGAAGCAGGCTGATGTCCTGCCCCCCGGAAGGAGGCGCGGTGATGAAAATGTTTTCGCCACTCGTTTGTACGGCGGTGGTCGCGTGCTCGCGGACGTAGGCCGTAGCCTTGCCCCACAAGAGGCTGCATTCATCGGCGGTCGAGCAGGGCACGATGTTGTGCAGGACCGGTCGGGGGTCCTCCTGCTGCAGGGGAGATTCCGACTCCGGCAGATCCTTGAGCTGCCGAAATCGCTCCAGGTCCTGCTCGAAGCTGCTGCGTATCGAGCTCTTCTGTCGTTCCTTGTCGACGATGGTGGAGTGCGCGTGCCGAATCGCCCGTTCCGTTTGGGCGATGTTGCCCTGCAAACTTTTCTGTACCGGTTTCCCCGTGCGCTCCAGATTGCCCGCTTTGGTGAGCAGCCCCGCCAACCATTCCTGCTGGCGCAGGACGTTGTTCTTGGTGACACTAATCATTACGTCGATGGATTCGATTTTGCCGTCGCGCGCCATCCTGATGTCGTCTTCGGAACGAAAGGACCGCAAGAGCACGCGGTCGGACTCCTCCTGCTGCTCCAACAACCTCTCTTGCTGAAGGCGCAGGCGCTCCAGCTCTTGCTCCTTCTGTACTTCTTCGAGGGTTTTGGCGGGGGGGACGGAATTGATGCGAATTCCACCCTCGCTTAGCTCGTGGCGACCCGATTTGACTGCGTCCGGCGGGACGGAATCCGAATAGTGCACGGTACCGTCATCGTCCACCCAGCGGTAAAGGCGGGCGTGGGCTAGCGAAGCCAAACTGCAAAGCAGGGGAACAAGGATCAGTATCGCGATGGCTCTGTACATGGATGGTATGCCCTCTTTGGCCTTCACACGCCGCAGCGGGCGCGGTATTCACGCAGGGCGTCGAGTGATTCTCTACTGTCGGCGCCCCCCTCCAGGTGTTCAATCAGGTCCGCGAGCGTAACGATGCTGAATACGGGTATGCCGAAGCCATCGCGAACTTCGTCGACCGCGGAGCGCTCGTCCCGGCCGCGCTCCTGGCGGTCGAGGGCAATCACGACACCGCAGGGCCTGGCTCCCCGGTCCGAGATGATATCAACGGACTCGCGAACCGAGGTGCCGGCAGTGATGACATCGTCGATGATCAGCACGCCGCCCTTCAGAGGGCTGCCGACAATGTTGCCCCCCTCCCCATGGTCCTTCGCCTCCTTGCGGTTGAATGCGTACGGGACGTCCCGGCCGTGCTGATCGGCCAGCGCGATGCTGGTCGCCACGGCCAACGGAATACCCTTGTACGCAGGACCGTACAGTAGGTCGAAGGGCGTATCTGCAGCGACGATGGCGCTGGCGTAGAAGCGTCCGAGCCGGGCCAGGCTCCGCCCACTGTTGAAGAGCCCCGCGTTGAAGAAGTAGGGGCTTTGGCGCCCGGACTTCAGGGTGAACTCGCCGAATTTCAAGACGTACGTATCGAGGGCGAAGTCGAGAAACTCCCGTTGGTAGTCCAGCATTTTCTCTTCCGGGTTGGTGTTGCGGCAACCTTGGTATCATACATCCTCGCGAGTGTCGTGTGCGATGGTGGCAGTCGGTTTGCCGATACGCCTTGCCTCTGGATTTAGGTGCAGACCCCGGGGTGCTCGGCTTGGTCTGGGATCACATATGGGTGCTGAGCTTGGCGGGGGGACGATGGGAAAGAAACAAGGTGCTGATGACCGTTCCTGGCTGGAAGCGTTTGCGGTGTATCGCCAACCCCGGGTTATCGCGATGCTCTTTCTCGGTTTCTCGGCGGGCCTCCCCTTGCTGCTGGTGTTCGGAACCCTCTCTGCCTGGCTGCGCGAGTCGGGTATCGACCGGAGCACCATCGGACACGTCTCCTGGGTGGCGACCCTGTACGCCCTGAAGTTTGCCTGGGCCCCGCTGGTGGACCGGTTCCCGGTACCGCTCCTCAGCCGCACCCTGGGTCAGCGCCGCGGCTGGATGCTACTGGCTCAGGCGGGCGTCGTGACCGGGCTGCTCCTCATGGCCACCAACGATCCCAATCAGGCGTTGGGCCTGCTGGTGGCGGCGGCCTTGCTGGTGGCCTTCTCGTCCGCGACCCAGGACATCGCCATCGACGCTTGGCGCATCGAGTCGGTGGAAGCGGACCTACAGGGTGCCATGGCGGCGACCTACCAAATGGGCTATCGGATCGGGATGATCATGGCAGGGGCCGGAGCCCTCTACTTCGCCGAGTATCTCTCCTGGTCCCAGTCTTACTCGATCATGGCTTTGTGCATGGGCGTCGGGGCGATCACGGTCCTCCTGGTGCCCGAGCCCCCCCACAAGCTGGATCGGGATACTTGGCGCCAGGAGGAGCGTGTGATTCACTTCATTGAGAATTCTGCCCATTTATCGGACCGTTGGCGTGAGGTGGGTGCCTGGTTCATCGGAGCGGTGGTCTGCCCCTTCACCGAGTTCTTCGCCCGCAACGGCAAGCTGGCGCTGCTCATCCTGGCCTTCATCGGGGTATTTCGTCTGTCCGACATCACCATGGGAGTCATGGCGAATCCCTTCTACATCGATATGGGCTACACCAAGGACGAGATCGCCAGTGTCACCAAGGTCTTCGGACTCATCATGACCATGGTCGGAGCGGCGCTGGGCGGAGTGCTGGTGGTTCGCTTCGGGATCATGCGCATGCTTCTCGCCGCCGCCGCTATGGTCGCGGGAACCAATCTGATCTTCGCCTGGCTGGCGACTCAGTCGGCGGACATCGCCTTGCTGGCGCTGGTCGTTTCCGCGGACAACCTGAGCGGCGGATTGGCCGGCTCTGTATTTATTGCCTATTTGTCCAGCCTGACCAACCGTGCCTACACCGCCACCCAGTACGCCCTGTTCAGCTCCCTGATGTTGCTGCCAGCGAAGCTTCTCGGAGGCTTTTCGGGCGATATCGTGGACGCCACCGACTATGTCTATTTCTTCACCTACGCGGCCATGCTCGGCCTACCCGCGATCCTGTTGGTACTCGCCCTGATGCGGGTGAAAACCCTCGCCGCCCCCGGATCCGCGACCACCGCCGAAAAGCCTGCGCAGCAAGGGGAGGAAAGCCGTTGACCGCGCGAACGGAGGTTTCCCTCGAATCTCGCAGATTCGGATTCTAGTCGATGCTTACGGGCTCGCCAGCGGCCGCCTTTCTCGTCGGTCTCCTCGGTGGCGTACACTGTGTCGGCATGTGCGGCGGCATCGTCGGCACGTTGGCGGCGGGGCTTCCGTGCGATAAGCGGTCCGGTCTAGCTCGCGTATTTCCCTACCAATTGGCTTACAACGGTGGGCGAATCGCCGGCTATACGCTGACAGGAGCCCTGATGGGAGCACTGGGCACATTGATGGTCGAGATCATGCCGCTGCACTACGCGCAGCGGATCCTCTATACCCTGGCTGCGGTCTTCATGATTCTTTTGGGCCTCTACCTCGGCGGCTGGTGGCGCGGGCTTGCCCGTATCGAACGGCTGGGTGGGGTGCTGTGGCGCAAGATCGAGCCCCTGGGGCGGCGGTTGCTGCCCATACGCAGTCTGGCCAGGGCTTTTGGGTTGGGCTTCGTTTGGGCCTGGATTCCCTGCGGCCTGGTCTACAGTGTGCTTATCTGGTCCGTTTCCTCGGGAAGCGCCATCCATGGCGCCTTGCTGATGCTCGCTTTCGGGTTGGGTACGCTACCGAACCTGTTGACCATGGGAATGCTTGCCGGCGCGGCCGCTCGGCTATCCGATCATACCCAAGTCAGGCAGGCCTCCGGGGTCATGGTCATCGGATTCGGGATCTACGCGCTTGTTCAACTCAGTCCGTGAAGAACTGTTGCTCCATGTTGATTACAACGCTCTCGGTGCGCCCCTCGGGCGAAACCTCAATGACGAAGTCGACCTTCTCCTCGTTCTGAACGGGAAACTCTCCGACATAGTAAACGGCGTCCTGCTCCTTGATCTCGCGCATAGGCAGGCGCGTACTCTGTCCGGTCAGCGCACGGGTATTGACGTCAACACGGGCCGGCACGGATGCTCCGGTGGTCCCTTCCTTCTCCTTGATTACGCTGACATTGAGCATGCCCCGAACCTTACTGCGCTGGATTCCGTAGGCCTTCGCCACCTCCGGCGTGAGGGTTGAGGTCGTGAAGGCATTGTAGTGGATCGTGAAGCCGCCGGCTGTTGTGCTGTTCTCCGCCGTTGCGGCCAGAGGCGCCAGCAGGGCGGAGGTCAGGAGCAGGGCGAGCAAGTGACGGCGTTTCATGGAAGGTTCCTCCATCTGGGTTTCTTTGATGATTGGTTAAGAGATTTGGTGAGGCTACACCAAAAGTGACCGCGTAGAACAGTCGTAAGTCCGGCAGATTTCTAGGCCTTGCCGGCTAACAGGTGTGGCTTGCGGCTGCGCTGCTCGTCGACCAGCGGATCGTAGTGGAGCGCGTTGTGAAT
Source organism: uncultured Gammaproteobacteria bacterium (assembly GCA_942492625.1). Lineage (GTDB taxonomy): Bacteria > Pseudomonadota > Gammaproteobacteria > Chromatiales > Chromatiaceae > Thiosymbion. Next base: position 265,969 of record CALOFM010000019.1, read on the forward strand.
ATTGCGCAGGGCGGTGAGCTGCTTCGCAAGCTCTACGTATTGCTTCTGCAGGTCGTCGATGCGGGTTTGCAGACCGTCTTTGGAGCGGCCGATACGTTGCAGGTTCTCGAGCCGCTTCTCCATCATGAGCTTGTGCTCGTGGATCTGCTCCGCCAGGGGTTCAAGGGCGTCGCGGATCCAATTTTCGACGGCGATTCGCAGTTGCTCGAACAGGATCAGGGCGCGTCCCACCATTTGCCGGTGGAAACGCTTGATAGCGACCCCCTGCTCGGTTAATGCCATGGACGGGCTCTTGCGGAACGCTTCCACCTCCTGATGGAGAAGCTCGATTTCCACCAGGTATTTCATGGGGACGAACACCTTTGGTGGAACAATGGTGAATCCGAAGTCTTGCTCGAACCTCTGATAGGTGAGGCTCACCATCTTTCGGATACGCTCACTTTCGCTGGTGATGGTCTGCATCGCCCTCCGCAGCTCATCGAACAACGACTTCATGGCGGTCGCGAGTCCGTGGGTCGTCCAGCTGCGCACCATATCGCCGTGCGCCTTGTCAATGAGCGCTTCCATGGTGTCGCGTTCGAGAATATGGCGGCTCAGGCGGGTCTCGACGATCAGCTCTTCACGACTCGCCTGAAACTGATGCACGCCCTTGAGGTACTGCTCCTGCTCCTGGCGCGTCTTCTCCAACAGGTGGCCGATGACATCGTCGCTCTTCTCGCGCAGCTGCTCGAGCTCTTGCAGCTGTGACTTGGCGTGGCCGATCCGGGTCGAGATGCGCGTGCGGTTGCGCTCAAGCAGCTGACCCAGGTCGGCCTCGAGGGCGTCCACCAAGACCTGATGCTTGGTCTCCAACATCTTGCCCGAAAGGTACGCCTCCAGATAGGGAAGCGCACTCTTGTTCAGCAGGTTTTCGTCGCGGCGGATCTTGGCGAGCAAAGCCTTCTGCGCAGATATGGGGAAGACGACGTCTTCGCTGATCCCCAGGGTTTTTGCCGTGCCTGAACGCTGATTGGCGACCGATTTGTCGGTATCCCCGATATCCCGGAGCTCGTCCCACAAGACGTCGATTTTGTTCAGGGCAACAATGATGCCGCGCTGACGCCTGGTCTGAAAGCCCTTCAGGTGATGCTGCCACATCTCCAGGTCGCTGCGCGTGACGCCGGTATCTGCGGCGAGGACAAACAGAACCGCCTGGGCGGCGGGGAGCATGCTCAAGGTAAGCTCCGGCTCGCTACCGAGGGCATTGAGTCCGGGGGTGTCCAGTATGACCAGCCCCTGCTTGAGCAGCGGATGCGGGAAGCTGACGATGGCGTGGCGCCACTTGGGAATCTCGATCGGGCTGGCCGAGGGCTGCTCCTCCGGCGTCAGGCCGAAGGTCGAGAGGCCCAAGCGCGTAGCTTCCGCCATCGAGACCTTCTTGGTCTGCAATATCTCGTTAAGGGTGGCGGTCATCTGCTCCGCGTCCTGCATGCGGAGCGGATAATGCACCCATTGTTTGGGGTCGCTCTTGATCTGAGCGATGGGGATATCCTGAGCGCGAGTCTCGATGGGAAGCAGCCGCAGGTAAGCCTCGCTTCGCTCCTCGTCCCACATCAGCTCTGTGGGACACATGGTGGTTCGGCCCGCCGCGGACGGCAGCAGGCGCCGCCCGTAATCGGCGAAGAAGATGGCGTTGATCAGCTCCGTCTTACCGCGGGAGAACTCCGCGACGAAGGCAATGGTCAGACGGTCTTTTTCCAGGGCCCCGAGGGTGTGGCGAATGCGTTCGCGGCTCTCCGACGTGGCCTGCTCTTCGGCCTCCAGCCAGCTCTCAAGTTCCAATACCGCCCGCGAGACTCTGGTCTTCCATTGACGGTAGGCCGCCAAGCGTTGCCGGAAAATGGAAGTCTGCATGAACTTCTGTGCCTAAGCTTTGGATCAGCCGTCGAAAAAACACGCAACATTGCATACTATATTCGTCGGTGACCCTGTCAACACCTTTTTATATTTCACGCGGGCGGCGAAAAAGAGAAACCGGATCAGGTTTTCACCCGGTCCGGATGTCGAACGGCAGCTTGCGGGGCGCCTGGATGCGAACGCGCTTAAGCCGGCCTTGCGCACCTTTGAGCAGCTCTACCCTGGATCGTGGGACGCCGAACTCGAGCGCCAAAAAGCAGCGCAGGTGCTCGTTGGCCTTGCCTTCCACCGGCGGGGCCGTTACCTGCACCTTCAGGTTCCCGCCCTGCGGGCCGACCAGCCGGTCCTTTCTCGCCCCGGGCTGAACACGCAAGCTGAGCAGCAAGTCCCCGTCCTGCCAGCGATACCAGGCTCGCTGGTCGGGCGCCTTCAATCCCTTATCCCTGTCCGCATTCCCCGGTAAAGAGGGGGACGACGAGCACCTTCGGCGCCTATTTTCACGTCAGAAGGGATTTCCGGTCACCAGGTTCAGCGGCGGAACCAGCAGCATTTTCAGCAATACGAGACCGACCATCACCAGCACCGGTGAGAGGTCCAGACCTCCGACTGGCGGAATCAGTTGCCGCGCTGGACGCATGACCGGCTCGGTCAGGCTGTCGAGCAGGCCGGCGACCGGATTATAGGGATCAGGATTAATCCAGCTCAAAACAACGCGGATGAGAACCGTGACGATGAAGATGTTGATCGCCAGGTTGACCAACTCCGGGATCGCCCAGGCGATCGCCCCGAGGGCGCTGGCCTCCGGCAGGGCGATCAGGGCCACGATGGCGAGCTCCAGGGACTTGACGAGCCAAGCCAGCGCAAGTGCCGCCAAGTCCATGCCGGCGTACCCCGGAATCACTTGGCGGAAGGGGCGCAGAGCGGGTGTCGTTACCTTCACCACGAACTGACAGACGGGGTTGTAGAAGTCCGCGCGCACCCACTGCAGGAGGAACCGCAGCAGCACAACCGTGGTATACAAGCCCAGAAGGGTCTGAACCAGGAAGACAATCGGATTGGTGAGATAGGAGCTGGTCATCGCTCTTGAGCCAGCAAGCGTGAAAGCTCCTCGGAGCGGTCCCGCGCTGCCCTGACGGCGGCGGTGACGAGCCCACGAACACCGCCAGACTCCAGAACGCCCAAGGCGTACTCGGTTGTGCCGCCCGGAGAGGTCACGCGCTCGCGCAGCTCACGCGGCGAATCATCGCTCTCCATGGCCATACGCGCGGCTCCAAGAGCGGTCTGAATGGTGAGCAATCGGGCGTTGTCCGGATCGAGTCCGAGGTCGATACCGGCCTGCTCCAAGATCTCCATCAGCAGGAAGAAGTAAGCGGGACCGCTGCCGGACAGGGCGGTGACCGCATCCATCCGCTCCTCTTGCTCGACCCAGCGTGTCAGCCCACCCGCGCGCAGGATGGTCTCCGCTTGGTCGCGCTGGGTGGCGGAAGTCTCCGGCGTCGCGTGCAGGACGATCGCGCCGGACTGGATCATGGCCGGGGTGTTGGGCATAGCGCGCACCAGAGGTACGCCACCGCCGAGCCACTCTTGAATGCTCTGCTCACGTATGCCGGCCATTACCGAGATTACGAGCGGCCTACGCTCCCCCATGGCGGGCGCCAGCTCGCGGCAGACCTGACTCGCCATTTGCGGCTTGACGCAAAGCACCACCAGATCGGCGCCGCTGATGGCACGGGCGTTGTCGCTGCTGGTGCGCACGCCGAAGCGAGATTCCGTTGCGGTCAGCTTCTCTTGTTCCGGATCGGTCACGATCAGCCTGCGGGGGTCGTGACCGTCGGCGATGAGGCCAGCGACCAAGCTGGTCGCCATGTTGCCGCCGCCGATGAAGGCGATAGTCTCTTGGGTCATGCGCTTTTTTCAGGTGTCACTATGATCTTGGCTTGTGCCCGGTTCCTAAGGAATCACACAGGTACGTAGTTTAGTTCTTTTTGGGCCACGTCGAGCCTAGTCGGTCAATCCCGGCATTCAGGGCGCGCGCGGCCCGAAGATCGCCGTACCCACCCGCACCATGGTCGCGCCCTCGGCGATGGCCGCCTCCAGGTCTGCGGACATGCCCATGGAGAGTACGTGTAGCGGCAGCGAAGGCGCGGCAACCCTGTCGCGCAACAGACGCAGCTCGCGAAAAGGCCGGCGCCGGGCCTCATCGTCCCGCGCCGGGGCGGGCAGCGTCATGAGGCCGACTAGGTCCAGTCCCGGGAGGTCAGCGCATGCCCTGAGAAAACCGGCCACTTCCGCTGGGGCCAGCCCGGCCTTGCCGGGCTCCGCATCGAGATTGACTTGAACGCAGGCGGCCAGCGGCGGCAGCTGCGCCGGGCGTTGCTCGCTCAGGCGCCGGGCGTGCTTGATGTCGCACAAGCTGTGTACCCAGTCGAAGCGCGCTGCGATCTCCCGTGTTTTGTTGCTCTGGATGCGTCCGATAAAGTGCCACTCGGCATCCAGATCCGCGAGCTGGTCCAGCTTCTCGCCAGCCTCCTGCGCGTAGCTCTCGCCAAAGGACTTCTGCCCCGCCGAGAAAGCGGTGCGGATCTTTTCCCTGCCCTGTCCCTTGCTTACGGCGAGCAATGCGACGGTGTTGCGCGCGCGCCCGAAGCGTGCTTCGGCGGCCCGGATACGCGCCCGCACCAAGTCTAGCCGCGCAGCCAGGTCCGCGGTGTTGGAGTGCGTCCTGGTCAATCCCCGCCTCCGAGATAATGCACCAAGGCCCTTAGGGCTTGCCCGCGGTGGCTGAGCCGGTTCTTCGTGGCCGGCGGCAGCTCGGCTGCGCTGCAGTCCTCGCCCGGCACGTAGAATATCGGGTCGTAGCCGAACCCACTCTCTCCCCGCGGGGCGTGCAGAATGCGCCCCTCCCAGGTCCCCTGGCAGATCACAGGGGTGGGATCCTCGCCGTGGTGCATGTAGACCATCAGGCACTGGAAACGCGCGCCGCGCTGCTCGTCCGGAACCTGGGCGAGCGCCCCTATCAGCTTCTGTAGGTTCTGCGCATCGGACGCACCGACACCGGCGAAACGGGCCGAGTAGATTCCCGGTGCGCCCTGCAGGGCGTCGACCTCGATCCCGGAGTCGTCGGCGATGGCGGCGAGTCCGCTGTGTCTTGCCGCATTTCTCGCCTTGAGAATGGCGTTCTCGACGAAAGTCAGGCCGGTCTCATCGGCTTCGCTTACACCGAGCTCTCCTTGCGGGATGACGTGAATCTGCTCGGTCTGCAGCAGCTCGTTGATTTCCCGTACCTTGCCGGCATTGTTGCTGGCGAGAACGATAGACTCACCGCTGTGTACTCCGCTCACAATACTGCCCTTTCGCGCTGACATTCGGTACCCGGAGTCAGGACGACTGCTCGGACAGGGCCGCCCGCTGCGCCGCAAGAATGTCCCGAATACCGGTCTCGGCGTGATCCAGCATCGCACCCATCTCGGCACGAGTGAAGGTCTTTCCCTCCGCCGTGCCCTGGATCTCTACGAAGCGCCCGTGCACGTCCATGACCAGGTTCATGTCCGTCTCGGCGTTGCTGTCCTCCGCGTAATCCAGATCGAGCACTGCCTCGCCCTGGTAAATGCCGACGGAGACCGCGGCGATCTGGGCGATCAGCGGGTCGCGCTCCAGGCTTCCGTGCCGCAAAAGCCCTTGTACCGCGTCGTGCAGGGCGATCCAGGAGCCGCTGATGGCGGCGGTGCGTGTCCCGCCGTCGGCCTGTATGACGTCGCAGTCCAAGGTGATGGTGCGCTCGCCGATGGCCTTGAGATCGCACGCGGCGCGCATGGAGCGGCCGATCAGACGCTGGATCTCCAGGGTTCTTCCGCCCTGCTTTCCACGGGCGGCCTCCCGTGGGGTGCGCTCGCCGGTCGAGCGCGGGAGCATACCGTATTCGGCGGTGACCCAGCCGCTGTCCCGGCCCCTGAGGAAGGCGGGTACGCGCTCCTCCACGCTGGCGTTGCACAGCACCCTGGTATCGCCGAACTCTGCCAGGACGGAGCCTTCGGCATGGCTGGTGAAACCGCGGGTGAAGCGAAGGGGGCGCATTTGATCTGCGCGGCGCAGGGATGGTCGCATTGAGTACTGGTTTCCAGGTGAAATTCAGGCGCACATCTTCTGCATACCTGCGCGCCACGTCAAATCGGCGGCATCTGCTCCGAGTCGGGCCCCTGGTGATGCGCCAGTCCGCTGTAATCTGGCGTGGACTCTCTGGGGAGCGCTTCGGAGAAGCGCGAGAGCGGCAACTCATCGGTGTACTGCTGGAGGGCGCGCAACAGCTCGCCCGCATCCTGCGGCCGTTTCACCGGGTCCATTTCCATCGCCCAATCAACGGCCTCAAGCAGGAACAGGGGGTAGCGGTCGTGGAACTCCCGCTTCGCCGAGATCAGTGTTTCCGGGTGATGGCGCTTCAGCGCCGGTGGCGGCGTCTTGCCCGCGATACAGGTGCGCATGCTCGCCCCCACCGAATAGACGTCCGTCCAAGGCCCGATATGGCCGCCACGGTAGTACTGCTCCACCGGGGAGTAACCGGCGGTGACCACCTGGCCACTGGGCGTTCGCCCGTGCGACAGTATGTGCACAGCCCCGAAATCCAGAAGAATAGGATCGTTGCCCTGGCGCAGGTGGATGTTGCCGGGTTTGACGTCCAGGTGCAGGAGGGAGCGGGAGTGTATCAGCGCCAGGGCGTCGAGAACGGGCAGAAACACTTGAAAGATGAAGCTGGTGCTCAGTCCCCCTTTTCGCTCGTGGATATAGTTACCGAGATTTTTCCCCCGTTCGTACTCCATCACCGTATAGGCGGTGTTGTTGGCCAGGAAGAGACCAAGGACCTTTACGATATTGGGGTGGCGCAGAGCGGCCAGCGCCCTTGCCTCTTGACAGAAGAGCTTGCGGCCGCGGTAGAGGCGCTCTGCATACTTGTTCTCCAGGGGGACGAGCCGGTGGGATTTGGTGCGGCGGGCGAACTTTCTGGGCATGTACTCCTTGACCACAACCTCGTTGCCCGTCTCATCGTCCGTCGCCAGGTAAATGAGACTGAAGCCGCCCTTGCCGATGGTGCGGCCGATGCGGTAGCAGTCGATGGACGCTCCCGGCGGGAGAGAATTGCGCGCAAGCGCCATAAATTGAACCCGAAAGCGGCAGCCGGCCGCTTCATGCGACTATTTCTTGTTCTCGTCGGTTATGATACCGCCAAGTTCGCGGAGCGTCTTGCAACGGCGCCTGTTTTCGTACAGTCGCTTCTTGCGCCCTGCAACACGCCATGGAGATCCCATTGACGAAAAGCATGACCGCGTTCGCACGCGAAACGACGACGGGGAGCGAAGGCGACCTGACTTGGGAGCTGCGTTCCGTAAACCACCGCTTCCTCGAGCCCTTCGTCCGCCTTCCGGAGGACCTACGGTCGCTGGAACCGGCGGTGCGCGAGCGGGTGAACGCAAGGCTCGGGAGGGGGAAACTGGACTGTACCCTGCGCTATGCGGCGAATCCCGGTTCGGTGGGCGAGTTGCACGTCAACCGTCATTACCTGGAGCAGCTTCTGACCGCTGGTCGCGAGGTGGCGGAGTTGGTCGGTAAACGGGAACAGCCGTCTCCCTTCGACATCCTGCGTTGGCCCGGTGTACTGCAGGAACAGAAGCAGGACCTGGGACCGGTTATGAAGCAGGCTCTGTCCCTGCTGGACGAGGCCATCGGGTCGCTGGTGTCGACCCGCGAGCGCGAGGGAGCCCGCCTCGCCGAGCGTATCCGAGAGCGTTGCGACAAGCTCGATGACTGCGCGACCCGTGTCAAGGCACGTATGCCGCAGGTCATGGCGGAGGTGCGCACCCGCATCCTCGAGCGACTCGAAGAAGTACGGGTGGAGCTGGACCCGAACCGGCTAGAGCAGGAGCTCGCCCTGCTCGCGCAGCGCCTCGACGTGGACGAGGAGATGGATCGCATGGAAGCACACGTCCAGGAGGTGCGATCTGTCCTGTCCCGAGCCGGACCCGTGGGGCGACGCCTGGATTTCCTGATGCAGGAGCTCAACCGAGAGGCCAATACATTGGGGTCCAAGTCATCCGACGTGGAGGTCACCCGTGTGGCGGTGGACATGAAGGTCCTGATCGAGCAAATGCGTGAGCAGGTGCAGAACATAGAATAGCGCTCATGGCCATCCGCAGTCGCCCTAAATACATCGCTCTCGCGGCTGGACCACGGACTCGAGCCCTTTACGCTACACGATCTGCGCGCACCTCGCGGTCGCAACTCGCCGCGCTAGGCGTCCCATAACATTTCGCCGAGCGGGTGCTCAATCACAAGCGCAAGGGCGTAGAGGGCACCTACAACACTTACGATTACTTCGAAGAACGGCTGGAGGCGCTGGAGCAGTGGGCGTGCGTGTTAGCCCCCATCGAGACAGGCGGTAAGGTGGTTCCGATTCGACGGGCGGGCGCCCAAACAAAGGCGTTGGATTTCAATTAGCAAGGCGATCCGAGCCACTACTTCTGACTGCCCTTACTACGCCTGCTCAGCCCGACTCATTTCGAAGCCGAAATTGATTATCAAGTAATCGTTCAACCCCAGGATCGCTGTTTTACCTGCAAGCTTGCGATCCATGGAACCGGATTCAGTCTTCGTGGCGGGAACTGCGGACGGGATGTGAAGGGGCACCCATTCGGCAGGCATCGCTGGACAGAGACGTGCTGTCCTAGCCCACTGGAAACACCACGGAATGGGTACAAAGATCGGTGTTGGGCATGAAAAGGCCCGCTAAGTGCTGCCGGGCGCTTAGCCGGCCGCGTGTCCGATTAGGCGCTCGGAGTGGTCGCCCCCTCGCGAATTCCCAAGGCGCCGGGCGAGCGGATCAAGAACGACCGACGCGATGCCTTGAAGCTGGCGCGGCTGCTGCGCGGGGTCGACAAGCTGGCGGCGATCGTCCTGCTTGCCGAGCTCGGGGACATCAGCCGCTTCGAATCACCCAAGCAGCTGATGGCCTTTCTCGGACTGGTGCCCAGCGAGCATTCCACCGGCACGCGCCGGCGCCAGGGGGGCATCACCCTCACGGGCAACGCCCATGCTCGGCGCATGCTCGTCGAGTCGGCCTGGAGCTACCGCTTCCCGGCGCGTTGGACCAAGCACCTCAAGGGCAAGGCGCGCAATGCCTCGCAGGAGGCCAAGCAGATCGCCTGGAAGGCCCAGACACGCCTGTGCGGGCGCTATCGCACGCTGACCCGGGCGGGGAAGAACACCAAGCTGGTGTGCGTGGCCATCGCCCGCGAGCTGGCCGGCTTCATCTGGGACATCGTGCGCCAGGAGATGCCCCGCCTGGCGCCGCAGAAGGGCTGAGGCGGTGGCTAACCAGCACGTATTGCATCCATGTCGACGCCAGCCGGTAGATATGTGGACGAGTCCGCATCCCTGCGGACCGGCCCGAGCTACAGACGCCCACATACCCACCGGCTCAACAACAAATTGTTTTTAATAAAGAATTAGGAGGGGAGTGCTCTGAAACTTCGTGCCAAGGCTCACATGTTCCACTGGGTGAACACGGTCCTCGGCAACCTCAAAAGCAGCCTCAGCGGTGCCTACCATGCCTTCGGCTTCGACAAGTACGCCAAGCGCTACCTCGGCGCCATCGCCTACCGCTTCAATCGCCGCTTCGACGTCCATGCTCTTCCCAACCGACTGCTAGTGGCCGCAGTGGCCAATGGACCGCACTCCGAGCAGTGGATTCGGATGGCGGAAACTCGTTGCAGATCAGGTTTTTCCTTAACTGCGGGCGCAATACGGCCATCCGCTTTAAGTTCCACGCCAGGCACACGAGGGTCCACTCGCCTTGGGCATTGTCCAACCCGCGGGTGAGGAACTGGCGACACCCCCATCACGGATTTGATGATGCCGAAGACCAGCTCGACGACCTGTTTGCGCAGCGCGTAGGCGGCCCGCCCAACCGTAGTCGTGAGTTGATTGGCCATGCGCTCGACGGGTGTCGGCTCCTGCGCCAACGCGGGGGCTCTGCGAAGCGCTCGGACCAATGGGGATGGTGCTCATCGCGTTGGAACGCAATCAGCGGCTCGAAGCCGGCCTCCTCGCATACGTCCACGTTGGCTGCACTGAAGTAGCCGGCGTCGGCCAGGAATTGCTCGGGTTCGCTGAGCCCCTCGGGCAGAGCCTGGAGCTTCTTGAGCATCGGCGCCACCTGCTGCTTGTCGTCGACGGCCTGCGTCACCTGCGGGACCACGACCAGCATGGTTTCGGTATCGATCATAGCTTGGGCGTTGTAGCACCGCTCGAAGCCCCCGCCGGCCACGGGCATGATCCGCGAATCCTCATCGGTGAGGTTGATCTGCTCCTGGGGACGTGCGCCAGGTCGCGGTGGCTGGGGCGGCTTGCCGCCGGGTTTCTTGCCGCTGGCCGCGGCCTTCGCCTCGCGGGCGGCGAGCTTGGCCTCGTAGTCGCTCTGCCGCGCGCGCCGCGATCTTTCCCTTGGCCGTGGCGATGGCCGCCAGCCGCTCCTCGCGGCGCTCTAGCTCCTCGGGGAAGTTGGCGCCGTCGGCTTCCTCGACCAAGGCCAGCAGTTCTTGGACCTCGGCCTTCAGATGCGCCTCAATGGCCTCGGCGTGCCCATAGGACAGGGCGCTGTGACGGCTGGCGTTGGCGTGGATCTTGGTGCCGTCGAGGCTGACGGCTCCGAAGCGGCTCAACTGGTTCTCGCGGGCGACCTCAAGCACCTGCACAAACACCGCCTCGAACTCGTTGCGGAATCGCCGCCGGAAGCTGGCCAGGGTGTCATGGTCCGGATGGCGGCTGCAGGCAATGTAGCGAAACGCCAGCGAGTCGTAGGTCGCACGCTCGATCTTGCGGCTGGAGTAACAACCGGTGGCATAGCCGTAGATCAACAGTTCCAGCAACAGCGCCGGGTGATAGGCAGCGCTGCCCTTGCCAGCGTAGCCCCGCTCCAGGTCCCCCGGATCCAGATCTTCCACCACCTCGACCACGTACCGTGCCAGGTGCCCCTCGGGCAGCCATTCCTGCACCGAGGGGGGCAGGAGAAAGTCAGTGTCGCGGTCGATCACGTGGAAGTTGCCCATCGTCCGTCGTCCTTCGAGGTGAGGCCACGATTTTACCTGTCCAGTCGCCGCGCAGCACAGCGAAAGTCCGACAGGCTGCTAGAAACCAATCATCTCCGCATGCAGCCCCCAGCCCCGAACCGCTTGAACGATCCCGCTTGGCTGTACCTCCGTCACGTCGAAGTCCACAACCATCAGATGGCGCGTCTTCTCGTGCATGCAGGCACTGTAGACCCCGTGTTCGTCTCCGATCTGCCGCTCCAGATCGTGGATGAGGTCGTTATCCAGTTCCTCGTCGATGTGAATCACGATGTCGCCCGTGTACATGTCACACTTCCTCGTCGCGTCTTTCGTTTTTCGCGGCCAACTTGGCCACAGTACTGAAGGTAGCCGACGCCCCTGGAAATAACGAGGCGAGATAATGGGGTTATTCGCAGCGGCCGCAGTGCCGGCAGCAATCGATCAAGCGGCACCGAAGAACGCGCCGCCTCGAGATCCCCGTGGGCGAGGTCGTGGACCTGGCCGCGCTGCCGGCTCGGTTCTCCGACCTCGTGAACGGCTCGCCGGTGGATCTGCAGGAGGTCCTGGAGGCACAGGTCTACGACCTGAAGCAGGTGACGGCCGGCGTGGTTGTAGCGTTGGCACTGACCAGGGCTTCGATGAGGCGCCATCCATATAGGCTACTTGCGCCCAACCCCGAAAGGGACAAAGGCAGTCGTGTCTTGGTGCAGAAAACAATGCGTTAGAATTTTTTATCGAGCTAACTCAATTATGTTTGTCAGTGCAAGTTGCAGATGTCTGGTGCCGCGCAAAGTAGAAATGTCCGGTTGTCGCTGAGACCAGCACTAAGGGAGCCGGAGCGCGACGGCTCGCCAAGCCCCTGAGATTCTTTTCCTTACTGCCTTTCGTCCGCGGCTGGAAACGTCGGACGTTTGTGCATACACTCGGTACCATGGACCTTGAGTTCGAGCGGGACGAGACCAAGCGCCAGACCAACCGGCGCAAGCACGGCATCGACTTCGCCGACGCCGTTGAAGTCTTCTACGACGACCTGGCCTGCTCCATGACCGATCCCGATCACCACGCCGAGCAGCGGTTCATCGTGGTCGGCCTCGACGGTTGCGGGCGGGTCTTGGTGGTGGTCTACACCCAGCCCGACGAGCTCACCATCCGTATCATCTCGGCGCGGCCGGCCACGGTGGCCCAGCGCCGACACTAGGAGTAAGGGTGAACCATGCGCGACGAGTACGATTTCACCGGGGGCAAGCGCGGAGCCATCGTCAAGACGACGAAGGAACGGATCACGATCCGACTCGATCCAGACATCATCGAGTGGTTCCGGGGCCGCGTACAGGGCGGGGGAAACTACCAAACGCTGATCAACGAGGCCCTGCGCGAGCACGTCGAACGCCAGAGCGGCGCGGATCTGGAGACCACGTTGCGCCGCGTGCTCCGCGAGGAGTTGAGTGCGGCCAATCCGTAGCCGAATCGCTCAAAGCGCCGCTGGATTGACCTCGCGGAAGCGCTCCGCGGCGATCCGCCGCTGGCCCCGTCGCTTCGGAGCTGGCTGGCACCTTGGAGAATTTGCGGGATCATGTAGCACTTGCACATTACGGAAAATCAGTCGGTTAGCGCGGCCTGGGCTCACGGGTTGAGCCACCACCCGGGGCATCCTGGCGTCAATCTCGACGCATTCGGAGACTGCCATGCCCCAGCATTTCCTACTCACAGCCGAGGCCCGCTCGTTGTCGGTGCGGGAAGCCTTCGCGCTCAGTGACGAGGCAGCGTTCAATTTGTTCCGGGAGCTGCGTTGGGGCAAGGGCGAGGAAGTGGTCCGTCGCGAATGCGGGGTCGTGGAGGTTCACTGATTCCTGCCCTGTCGCCGGCAGTGGCGCTGCAAGGCGTGCGCCCATTCCTTCTCGGTGACGTCCGGGACCATCTTCGCCCACCACAAATAAGGCCCCATGACGGGTGCAGGTCGGGTGTCCGCTGCGAATTGACTTACACGGTATTGGTCTACTTGTTTGAGTTCAAGAGACTACCGAGGGAGTCCTCGATCAGCCGATCGAGGGATCGGTTCTTCGTGGCAAGCTCAGCAATCAGTCTCTGGTATTCCTCGACGAGTCGTTTCGACATCTTGACGGCGAAGGCGATCTCCTCGGTGGATAGTCCTTTGCGTTGGCACAAGAGCACTTGCTTGAAGGCGACGATGTAGCGGGTGATGGCCTCGGCGCTGTGGTAGATCTCGCGCATGACTTGCTCGACGGATTTGCCCTGCAGAAAGAGCCGCGCGATGATCTCTTTCTCGTGTGTCGGCGTGGGGCCCATGTCGTGGATGGTGCCTCGTCGCGGCAGGAAGGTATCGTTCTCAAGCTCCCATTCGCGCGTGTACTTGCCGACGGTGGAAGGAGACATCTTCAGCAGCAGGGCGGTTCGACATTGGTCAGGCAGCCACCTTGCTCGTAAGCCTGGGTGAACAGGCGTGCCACGACCGCTTTCTTGATCTCGCGCAGTTTCGTGCCGTCCTTGCGCTCGGTAGCCTCGTTGGCGGGGACCAAGTCGAGCACCACACTGGTCAGTCGGGTCTGGCTCATGCGTTTGCCGTAGGAGCCCTTCTCGTCTTTGTCCACGGTCACCCATGGGGTTTGGCCCGGACGCAGGTGGGTGGTCGGCGGATAGAACCGCCCGATCATCTCCACGATCGACTGCACCCGAACTTTGGTGTCGTCCCACACGGCCCCTGCCGTAAATCCCGTGTTCGGCTCGAGTTGGAACAGCACGCGTACCTGAACGCATCCTCAAACGAAGAGACCCCGGCACCTGGCCGGGGTCATACTGCTCGGGTAGAGCAGTCTTCAGCTATTCCGTTTCCTGGTGTCACTCTATAGAACGGAACCTAATCGTACGCTAAGCGCCTCCCTCGAACTTAAAGGAGACTTTCACCTTCGCGCGATATGCCTCGATCTTGCCATCGTTCAGCTGCATATCGAGTTCCGAGACCTCCGCAACCCGGAGATCGCGCAGGTGCTCCGCGGCTTTCTCAACGGCCTGCGCCGCAGCCTTCTCCCAGGATTCCGCGCTGGTACCCACCAACTCGATCATTTTGTAGACGCTATCTGGCATGACATTGTCCTCTTGTTGCTCGTGTATGAACGCGCGGATGCACGCCCACGATCACCCTGCCGTCCTTTCACGCAAGCGGGATGATTCTATAGATAACTGTAGATGATCGGCGCGCCACCGTGGCCCGCTGCAGCGCCGAGACACCCTGAGGCCGTTTACAGTTTTACAGAACGCCACGCATAACCGCTTCTGTCAACTTCCTCCTTAATCGTCGTCCGTCTCCCCACCTCGACGCCCCTTCCTCCAGCGTGCACAATTTCTCCCTACCCCACCACGAACTCGACCGCCATGGCACCCAAACCAGAACACCACGAGATCGCCGCATCGATCGACAAGGAAGTGAGCGAATTCTCCGATACCGCCGGGAGTATGGAGCAGCTTCTCGTCAACATGTACAAGTACATGCATGACTTCAAGCGGATTCTGGACACCGCAGCACCAGGCGATATGGATACGCTCTGTGAGCAATACCCCCACTTTTATCGCTTCGCGAAACTGATGGAGCAACTCGCCGAAGGGATTGCCGCTGGCAACTTCGACGACGTCCTCGGCAAACGTCACTAACGCCGACAGGAACGCAACCCATGAAAGGCATGAACCCCGCGATCTTTGAAGGCGAACGAACGGTCGCGACCGACGTCATGAGGAGGGGCGACTCCCCTGAGGGGATCTACCCCAACCCTGTCGGCGACCAATACATGCAGGCCCAGTAGCAACAACTCCTCCGGACCTGAGGCGTCCGGCTACTCGACCGGATACCCGTGCGCAGCCAATCTTCCTCTTGGCCTAGATCGTGGGTTGCTGTCATCGGGGGCAAAACCAGCTTTGACTAATGACGCATAGGGGGTATCCATTTAACTCCAGTTGGCACACGATGTTGTGGTGGCTCGACGTCTACATGAATGTCTCCGGAAACCCCGACCTGAGTTTCTGAGGGTTGGGTGTATAAGGGGGCGGGAATGAGCCCGCCCCTCCCTGTCACCGAGCCTTTTGGAAAACCCCCGGCGCTGCCCCGCCTCCCCGGCGGAGTTTTTGGTTCCGGCAACACGCTTGCATGCAGAGAAGAGCTCTTTCCGCCAGCGAGACCGTATCCTCCACCCCGACGATGCTGTGATCCAGGACCCGAATGCCCACC
Source organism: uncultured Gammaproteobacteria bacterium (assembly GCA_942492625.1). Lineage (GTDB taxonomy): Bacteria > Pseudomonadota > Gammaproteobacteria > Chromatiales > Chromatiaceae > Thiosymbion. The sequence goes on from CALOFM010000019.1 coordinate 281,197, forward strand.
GGGTTCAGGGAATCTTTGAGGCGTTGCGTGATTCTTGGATCGGCCCGGGAGGGCTCGGCGATGTCGCCGGAGTGGTTGGCGGCCGGATGTTTGCCTGTCAATACAGATAGCGGTCACAGAAATCGGGGACAACCGGGGCTCACCGGACGAGCCCGCGGCTCATTGCCATCGAGTCCATGGCCGCCACCGGAAACACCCTCGACGACTTCCCCGCCGGGGCCTTCACCATTCTGGTGTTCTGCGTCGCCTGCGAGCACAAGAGCCCGCTCGACTGTTCCAAGATGCCGGACGGCAGGACCGTCCAGGAGATTGTGAAGGCTCTCCGCTGCTCATCGTGCCGCTCACGCGAAGCATCGATCCGGATCCTCTACACCGGTGCCGACGGCTTCGAGTATGGCGGCATGACGCCTGCCGATTGACGGGGACTCGGCCCTCCTGATGACGAAACGCCGCAGGCTGCGAGGTGGTGATCAGTTCTCTGAGACGTGCCTACACAGATCATCTACCTCTTCTTCCGCCGCGAGCCAATCCACCAATTCGTGGCCGGGGGTGAAGCGTCTGTTCATAGCTTTGTAGTATGCAACTTCCTTGATCCACTGGTGGTGCTTCTCCCCGGGCGGAGCACACGGATCGCGTGGCCCGAAGTAGACGAGTGCGTTTTTCTTTGACGCCATGATATAGATGCGACTGTCGGCATAAAGATCATGCGGAACGTACCTGAGATTGTAGATCACATTATCTCTGTAACAAACTGAAAGTGCTTGACTCCAATGCGCCGAGACAAGGTTGGTGTATCTTTACAGTAAGGAGCGATTCGCCTTCGCGCGCGAGACCTGTCGCTACGTCGCGCGCTCGCAGTGTAGATCATCGCCGCCAGCACGAAAGGAGGTGAGAACCATGACGGCTGCAGCAAAGATGAAAGGCCAGATCAAGGAAACCGCCGGCAAGCTCGCCGGTGACACAGGGATGGAAGTCCAAGGCAACTTCGAGAAAGGTGTTGCCGAAGTCAAACGGGTCGTCGGGGACGCCGTCGACTACGTCACGGAGGTGATGGGTACTGGAATCAAAACGGTGACGAACGCCTTAACCGACGTATACAAAAGCGCCAAGAAAACGATCAGCAAGCTTTTCTGAGCGCATGCGCGGCGGGCACGGGCATGGACGCCACTTTTCGGTGCGGAAAGCTCACCGCGACCGAGGGGGTTCGGACAGCGATTTCGACGACCGATTCCGCGCCGGCGAATCGGGTTGGCGAGACTCGCTGAGGCGCGCATACGCGGTATCGAAATGCCGGCGAAACTCCTGACACAACAAATCGGGAAGCTGCGGCATCCGCTTCTCGATCAGCGCCAGCACCTTCGCCAGCGCGGGGTCCGCGCTGGCCCCGGCTGGAGAAGGCCAACACATCCGGGCGCTACCGGTGATAGAAAGCGCCGCGGCTTTCCACGAAGTGACGGGCGACGTAGACAGGCGGATCGGAAGAAGGAGCGGAATCTGCGCTATCGTCCGGCGTGACTGAGGGAGCAGGAACCTCCAGGATAACCTCGTTGGATTCCTCGGGGCTGCCCGCAGCATCGAGGGCCGAGCGCCACCGGGGCGAGGACAACTCCGGTGCCCGGCCTTATAGTCGTTTTCAAGCCACCAATGATGACAGACGCGCGCGAGCGCGCCGGTATAGTCGGGCTCATTGCGGCAGCGCTGGACCAGCTTCGGCGGCTGCTCGTCGGTCAGCTCCGCATAGTAATGGGCACACATGCGCCAAGCCGTCGGCTTGTCACCGCGACAGGGGATTCCTCTTTCCTTTTGCTATGCCGAGCGCAATTGCCGGTTCAGGGTCGCGGCCAGCTTTTCCGATTCACAATTCTGACCATAGGCGGCCAGCTCGTTGATCGCTCCCCTGGAAACGCCGCTTGCCGGACATTTGTTGAGATACCCTTCCCGGTCTTTCGGGTCCGTATCGAAAAATTTCTTCAGGTACGGGTTGCACTCAGGTGTTGCCCCGCCCCCCGCAACGTCGGCGGCAGCGGCAATGACGCCAGGGCGCGCCGTGCGAACAGCTTGTCCCGGAAGTAGCGCAGCTTGCTCGCGCCCATAGAGGGCCTGTAGCTGGGCCTCGGACTGGATGACGGTGGCGACCTTGATCCCCCGGCCGCGCACGTAGGCCAGGGCATCGACGAGCTTCACCTTGGGACCGAGCGAGAGAAACTGATCGAGCATGAGCAGCACCGGGACCTGTAGCTCGGGCCTGGCCTCCGGCGTCTCCCCGGCTCTGGTGTTGAGCGAGAGGAAGGTCTCGATCAGCACGCGTATCAGGGGCGCGAGCTTCTTCAGGTCATCCGGGGCGATGCTGATGTAGAGGCTGATCGGCTGGCGCCGAAAATCGCGCAGATCAAAATCGTTGTCCTCGGTCGCCCGGTCGACCAGGGGACTCGACCAGAGGGTGAGCTTGGTCGCCGGCGTGGACTTGATCGAGCCGCGCGGCTCCACCGGCTCGTTGCACCAGCTCAGGATGTAGCGCCGGCAGGTCTCGCAGATGGCGATCCCCTGCCCTTCCAGGTCCTTGAGCAGGTCTTGCAAATGCTCGGCTGTCTCCTGCGCGGTGCGCACCAGGCGGTTGACCTGCCCGATGCTCACCGGCCATTCCAGGTGCGGGCCGGCCTCGACCACCAGCAGCGCAAGACCAATGAACAGGTCGCGGGCCGCATCGTCCCAACAGGGGTCCCTGCCCTGCCCCGGAATCAGGTTTCCCGCCAGGGTCTGAATGTCGTTGATGCGCCGCTCGCCCGCGCTGATATAGGCCAGGGGATTGAAGCGGTGCGTCTGGCCTTCTTCCTCGAAGGGATCGAACCGGAAAACGTCCTGGTTCAACGTGCCGGCGCGATAGCCCGACGCGATGGCGTAGTTCTCGCCCTTGATGTCGATGCAGATGACAGAGCCCTGCCAATGCAACAGGTTCGGAACCACGAAGCCGACACCCTTGCCGGTGCCCGTGGCGGCGGCCAGGAAGACGTGCAGATCGCCGTCGTATGCCTCTGTTGCTCCGAGCTTTCTACCGCCCAGCCATCGACCAATCCCTGGTAGACTCCGCCTCTGACACTAGTGCAGATTTTTGACGGTTTAGGCCAAAGACCCCAGTCAGCAAACGCTGCGACGCCTCATTTCCCCTCGACGTCGCACACCCAAGAGGCGAATTCTTGGAGTGGAAGCGAAAATAGTTGGTACCGGTTACCGCTCCTGGGTAGCCAGGCGGGTAGCCCCGCGTCGTCTCTCTTTTTATTAGTATTACGAAAACAGTTGGCTGTGATCTTTTTTTGTCGTCAGGTGGAACATCGAATGAGACACGGAATTCTGTTTATCGTCTCGGCGCCGTCCGGGGCCGGAAAGACGAGCCTGGTCAAGGCCCTGCTTGAGCGTGACCCCTGCCTTTCCTTGGCGGTTTCCTTCACTACGCGAAAGCCAAGGCCCGCCGAGCGGGACGGCGTCCATTATCATTTCGTCGACACTCGAGAGTTTCTGCGCATGGCCCACGCCGGCGAGTTCCTGGAGCACGCGCAGGTGTTCGGCAGCCGCTACGGGACGGCCCGGGACACAGTACGGTCCGAGCTTGAGCAGGGGCGAGACCTGTTGCTGGAGATCGACTGGCAGGGCGCGCGGCAGGTCCGCGAGCACTTTCCTGCTGCGGCATCCATCTTTGTACTGCCGCCGTCGTCCGAAGCGCTAGAGCAGCGTCTTCGCGGACGTGGTCAAGACAGCGACGCGGTGATCGCGACCCGGATGGCAGAGGCGCGCTCGGAGATGTCGCATTACGGCGAGTACGACTACCTGGTGGTAAACGACGTCTTCGACGCGGCGCTTGATGAGCTTGCCTGTCTTGTTCGGACCGAGCGCCTGAAGCGGGAGATCCGCGAGCCGCACCTTGCGCACTTGTTGGAAGAGCTGTCGGCGGTGGAGCAAACGACGTCGGGCTGAAATCCGAGCTGCATCGGGTGCGTGGGTTGGGCTTCCGCCCGACAGGCTCGTGCTCGATTGCGGCCTATTGCCGAGCTGAAGTCCGCTCCACGGCCAAGGGTTGTTGGATTGATTCGCGTCGGTTGCCTGATTGTGCGCTCGCCGCCGGGCAAGGTTTTTGGTAACCTAAAAGATCCTTTGGCGACGATGGGGTCGTGCGAACCGCGCGCGACTCGGTCCCCCGACATAGTATTCCCCGCGCCTGAGCCCGCGCTCATCGGTGCGGACGGCGCGCGTCGACATCGTCGCCGCGACTTCTCGATTTCCGGCTGGAGCATCAACAAATGGCACGCATTACCGTCGAGGACTGCCTCGATCACGTGGACAACCGATTCGACCTGGTTCTGCTCGGGACCAAGCGCGCACGGCAGTTGGCCGGCGGCGTCGAGCCCATGCTGCCCTGGCAGAACGACAAGCCCACAGTCATGGCGCTGCGCGAGATCGCCGAAGGCGTGTTGAGCGCCGAGACCGTCGCCGCGGCGGAGCAGCAGGAAGAGGAGGCCAACAAGTCCCTGGAGCAGGTGCTCGCAGAAGAGTTGGCTGCCGACATGCAAAGAGAGACACGCGAATAGTGACTGCCGTGCAGCTCTCGGTAAGCAATCTATTCTACTCCGCGCCCGCCGGGCGTTACCGTACAGGACCGCCCTAGAGTGGTCCCGCCACCAACCTAGCCACGAATTAATCTCACGCAGAGCTTACGTGACGGTGGACAAGCCCCGCTTCCTGATCAGCGATCTCTGCGTCTACCTGGAATCGTATCTTTCCGGCGATCAGATCCGCGAGGTCTACCGCGCCTACCTGTTCGGAGCCGAGGCCCACGAGGGGCAGAGGCGCAAATCCGGCGAGCCCTACATCTATCACCCCATCGCCGTGGCCCGCATCCTGGCGGAGATGCGGATGGATCACAAGTGCCTGATGGCGGCATTGCTCCACGACGTGATCGAGGATACGCCGACGGCAAAAGACCAGCTCGCCGCCGTTTTCGACGAGGAGATCGCCGAGCTGGTTGACGGCGTGAGCAAGCTCACCCAGATCGACTTCAAGTCCCGAGCCGAGGCGCAGGCCGCCAGCTTCCGCAAAATGATGCTGGCCATGACCAAGGACATCCGGGTCATCCTGATCAAGCTCGCCGATCGCCTGCACAACATGCGTACCCTGGGCGTCATGGTGCCCGAGAAGTGCCGCCGCGTTTCGCGCGAGACCTTGGAGATCTACGCCCCCATCGCCAACCGTTTGGGGATCTACGGCATCCGGCGGGAGCTCGAGGAGCTTGGATTCGCCTACTACTGGCCGTGGCGCCACCGCATATTGGAGAGGGCGATAAACCGTGCGCGGGGCGTGCGTACCGAGCTGGTGGGGAATGTCGAGACCGCGCTTGGTGGCCGTATGAACCACGACGGAATCTCAGGTAAGGTAATCGGCCGCCGCAAGCACCTCTTCAGCATCTACCGCAAGATGCGGGACAAAAAGCGCTCCTTCTCCGAGGTGGTGGATGTCTTCGCCTTCCGCGTGGTCGTGGACCGCGTGGATACCTGTTACCGCGTCCTGGGTCTGGCGCACAACCTGTACAAGCCGGTTCCGGGGCGGTTCAAGGACTACATCGCCATTCCCAAATCCAACGGATACCAATCCCTGCACACGGTTCTGTTCGGACCGCAGGGGCTGCCTATCGAGATCCAGATCCGCACCAAGGACATGCAGCGCATCGCCGAAAGCGGAATCGCCGCACATTGGATGTACAAGTCAGGCGACGGTGACCGCGGCAACCCCCAAGCCCTGGCGGCCGATTGGCTGCAGAATCTGCTGGAGATGCAGCGCGGCTACGGCGATTCAGTGGAGTTTCTGGAGCACGTTAAGGTCGACCTGTTCCCCGACGAGGTCTATGTCTTCACGCCCCGTGGACGCATCCTTGTCCTGCCCAAGGGAGCTACGGTGGTGGATTTTGCCTACGCCATCCATTCGGACGTGGGCAACTCCTGCGTGGCTGCACGCATCGACCGCAGGCTCGCGCCGCTGCGCACCGTGCTCTACAGCGGGCAAACGGTAGAGATCATCAATGCACCCGGCGCAGTGCCAAATCCAGCCTGGCTCAATTTCGTGGTCACGGGAAAGGCGCGGGGGAACGTGCGCGCTTACCTCAAGAACCTGCAGCGTAAGGAGGCCGAGTCCCTTGGGCGGCGTCTGCTCGACGTCGAGTTGGCAGCCTTCGAAACCGATTGGGAGGGCCTGCCCGAGGGGCGCTTGGATGAGTATCTGGCCACGTCCAATGTTGCGGAAGCGGACGTCCTACTCGCCGATATCGGGCTCGGCAACCGAATGCCGGCCTTGGTCGCGCGGCGCTTGGCGGGAGACGGTTGCGGCGAAGCGGCGGAGAAGGAGCGGCCGGGAGAGACTGCGGCGGGCCACCCGCACCGCTTCTCCATCAAAGGTACCGAGGGTATGGTCGTCAACTTCGCCCGCTGTTGCCGGCCGATCCCCGGTGACGACATTGTCGGCTTGTTCAGTCCCGGAAAGGGGATCGTCGTGCACCGCCAGGAGTGCCGCAACCTGGGGGATTTCCAAAGCCAGCGGGACAAATGGCTGGACGTGGAGTGGGCGAGCGAGGCTAGTGGCGACTTTTCTACCGAGATCCGGGTGGAAGTAGGAAACCGCCGTGGCGCCTTGGCCACGGTGGCCGCCTCCATCGCCGAGATGGGCTCTAATATCGAGAACGTCCAGTCCCGCGAGAAGGATGGCGCAAGCTCGACGCTCGATTTTCTGATCATGGTGCACAGCCGCCAGCACCTGGCGCAGATCATGCGCCGCGTACGGTCGATTCCGCTGGTAATGCGGATCTATCGGGTGCCGAGGTAGGTGCTGCCGGCAATCATTGCGGGAAGCGCACGGCGGCCTGCTACCGCCGCCGGATCAGCGTCCCCACACCCTCGTCCGTAAACAGGTCAAGCATAATCGCGTGCTCCACGCGCCCGTCGATGATGTGGGCCGAGCGCACCCCCGCCTGGACCGCGTCCACTGCGCATCGGACCTTGGGCAGCATGCCTCCCTTGATAACTCCCTTGCGGACAAGCTCGTCCACGGTGTCGACGTCAAGCTCGCTGATGAGCTCTGAGGAGGCATCCAGCAAGCCCGGCGTATTGGTCAGCAGCAACAGCTTCTCGGCTCCCATCACTTGGGCTACCTTGCCGGCGACCAAGTCCGCGTTGATGTTGTAAGAGAAGCCGTCGGCACCGACGCCGATGGGGGCGATGACCGGAATAAAGTCGCCGCGCACCAGCATGTCCACAACGCTTACATCGATGCTCTCGACCTCACCCACGTGTCCGAGATCAATGATCTCCGGGACCTTCAGCTCCGGAGCATCGCGGCGCAACAGCATCTTGCGCGCCCGAATCAGGTCACCATCCTTGCCGGTCAGGCCCACGGCAGCGCCGCCGTGGCGATTGAGCAGATTGACGATCTCCTTATTGACCAGACCGCCCAACACCATCTCGACCACGTCCATGGTCTCGCTGTCCGTAACCCGCATACCCTGCACAAACTCGCTGGCCTTTCCCAACCGACCGAGCAGGCTACCTATCTGAGGACCACCGCCGTGGACCACCACGGGATTGATGCCCACGAGCTTCATCAGCACGACGTCACGGGCGAACCCCTGCTTGAGAGACTGCTCGACCATGGCATTGCCTCCATACTTGATCACCATGGTCTTCCCGCGAAAACGCCGGATGTACGGCAACGCCTCGATAAGTACGTGGGCGATGTTTCGGGCGCGTTCGGTCGCAACTGACATTTTGTCTCCTAATCAAAACGGCAACCGCAGCTCGGGAGCAGCGCGCTCCATGATCCCGCGAAAAAGGTCTTTGATCCTCGAAAGCTCCGCCTCGTCGTCGGCCTCGAAGCGGAAGACCAGGGCCGGCTGCGTATTGGAGGCCCGCACCAGCCCCCAGCCATGCGCCGTTTCCGCCCGCAACCCGTCTTCCGTAAACAGCTCCAGACCGCTCAATTGCGAGGCCTGCGCGAGCACAGCCGTCATGACAGCTTCGGACTCCCCTTCGGCCAAATGCACGAACAACTCCGGAGTGCTGATCGACTCGGGCAGATCGGCGAATATCTCTGCGCTCGGGCGGGGATCCAAGGCCAGGACCTCAAGCAGCCTGGCACCGGAGTAGAGAGCATCATCGAACCCGAACCAGCGTTCGCGGAAGATGATATGCCCAGTCCACTCGCCCGCGAGCAAGGCACCGGTCTCCTGGAGTTTGGCCTTGAGGGGCGCATGACCCGACCTCCACATCACCGGGCGCCCCCCGTTGCGTAGGATCTCAGTGGCCAGGTGTTGACTGCACTTTACGTCGAACACCACGTCCGTACCCGGGTAGCGGGACAGCACGTCCGCCGAAAGCAGCATGAGCACACGATCGGGCCAGATGATCTTTCCGGAGGAATCCACGACTCCGAGACGGTCGCCATCGCCATCGAACGCCAGGCCCAAGTCCGCAACCTGAGAGACGACCGCGCGCTGCAACGCCTCCAGGCACTCGGGACGGGTGGGATCAGGGGGGCGACCATCCGGGAAACCCGCATCCGTGTTGCAGTTGATCTCGACCAGCTCGCAACCGAGAGCTCGGAACAGAGAGGGCGCCAACACGGATGCGGCTGCATTTCCGCAGTCGATCACGACCTTCAGCGTCCGCGCGATCGCCACGTCTTTTTCCACTTGGTCGACATAGTCGGCGACCAGGTCCCCAAACTGATAGCGACCATCCCCCCGAGAGAAGGACCCGGCCAGGATACGCTCGCGCAGCGCCTTGATCTGCTGTCCCGCCAGCGACCGGCCGTTGATCACGACCTTGAGGCCATTGTAGCTCTCGGGGTTATGACTGGCAGTAACCACCACTCCGGACGTATCTCCTTGGTAGCGAGTCGCAAAATATACCAGCGGCGTAGGCGCCACACCCAAGTCGAGCACGTCGCATCCACTCGCCCGCAACCCACTCACCAGGGACTCGGACAGCTCCATACTCGAGCTGCGGGTATCGCGCCCTACGATTACGGTCTGGTCACCGGCCTCCGTGACCTCCGTGCCCACGGCACGCCCGAGAAAATGCATCAGCTCGGTCGTGAGACCGACGTCGACGAGGCCCCTGATATCGTAGGCACGGAAGATCTCCGCTGGCACCGACTCGGGCGGTGGCACCGACGCGGGCTCTTGGAAAGAATCGAACGCATGATCGACCGATTCCTCGCCAGCTGCGTGCGAGAGCTCTTCCTCTGCGGCACCGCCCACTTCCGTCCCTTGAGCCGTGGAGGGAGTAAGTTCCTTCGGCGCTTGTGGCGTGCCGCCTGTTTCCGGCGGAAGACCGCGCAGCAAGCCGGTAAGGACTTCAATGACGGGCTGGGTCTCTGCCAACCTGCACTGCACGGGACGCACCGGTTTGCGGCCCACAGCATCCTCCACCAGTGCGACTACGACAGCGAAATCCATGGCCAAGGCCTGCCGCAAGCCACGCAAGGGTACCAACAGCGCGACCCCTACGAGGGCAACCAGCATGAGAAAAGCGGCGCCGACGAAAAACAACAGCTTCGCATCAAGCATCCCGCTGTCGTCAACCCAGGCAACGATCCGCAAACGCGTACCCTGCACGGGCGTTTGGAGATCGGGCAATGCCGCCGGCGCCGCCTCGCCCCGCTCGGGATCCACTGTCACGACTTGATCTGCGACGCGCTGCTGGAAGAGTATTCGTCCCGACTCTCCGCTCGCTTCGGCTACCGAGGGGAGCAGGGAAGATGGTAGGGAGACGTGCACCACACCGAGCACAGACTCCTCATCGAGCACCGGCGCTGCAATGGCCAGGTGCTCGTCCGCACTGCCCACGCGGTGCACTTCCAAAAGAGTGAGATCGCGCTGCCGCTTCGCCTCGTGTACCAGATCGAGTCCCGCGTAGCTCAGCGGATCTGTCTGCGGGTCTTCCTCCGCACCGCTGATGCCGGGTTTGACCAGACGCACGCGCTGTACACCGGGTATGTTGCGCGCCAGGGATTCCTCGCTGGTAAGCAGATCCTCCGAGGACCCACTTCGAAAGACTTCGCGCAGCTGCGGATCGGCGCTCCAGTCACGCAGACGTTTTTTCAGCATGGACAAGCGGCCGTTCAGGTCGCGCACCAGCAGGTTGCTGCTGATCTCGAGCTGACGCAAGCTGCTGGCCTCTTCCCTGTCCATCCATGCGAACAGCGCGAGCGCGAAGGCGAGCAACAGGACGATAGCCACACCCAACACGCCATGAAGCCAAAAGGAGATCAAGGCGGGGACCTTTTTTCGGGACGCGTCCTCCGCGGGTTTTTCTTGCGGCGCTTTGCTCTTATCGGCGGATCGCAATCGCATGCTTCGGTTCCATTGGCTCAATTAGAAGTCTCGAATCGGCCGGTATCCGGATATTTCACAAGGCAGAAAAAAAATGCCCGAGGCTGCACCCGGACGATCAGCGTCCAGTATGTCCGAATCCACCGGCACCGCGATCGCTGCCCGTGAACGCGTCAACCACCTCGAAACGTGCGCGCAGGACAGGGACCAGCACCAACTGGGCAATCCGCTCGCCCACCCCGATACGGAATCGCTCGTGTCCCCGGTTCCAGCACGACACGAACAGCTGCCCTTGATAGTCGGAGTCGATCAAACCGACCAGGTTGCCAAGGACGATCCCATGCTTGTGGCCGAGCCCGGAGCGCGGCAGGATCAGGGCGGCAACACCCGGTTCCCCGATATGAATCGCCATCCCCGTGGGGATGAGCTCGCTCTGCCCTGGACCGAGATCCAGCGGCTCATTGAGCATGGCGCGCAAGTCGAGCCCGGCGGAGCCGCCGGTGGCGTACTTGGGCAACGGGTGGTCACGACCCAGCCTGGGATCAAGAATCTTGACTTGAAGATTGTGCAAGGTAGCGCTCCAAGATCAGGTCGACCAAGGCGTTCGCCAACGCGGTCTTCGGCATCAGGGGCAGAGATTGGCGCCCACCGGTCCAGAGTACCAGCAAGGCATTGTCCGCACGATCAAACCCGCCGGACTCTCCGCCGACCAGGTTCGCAGCGATCATGTCCAACCCCTTTGCCTCCAACTTCTTCAATGCGTGCGCCTCAAGCCGTTGGGTCTCGGCGGCGAAACCGACGGTAAAGGGTCCTTCCGGTAAAGCGGCCACGCCGGCCAGGATGTCCGGATTCTTGACCAGATGCAGAGTCAACTCCGTCTGGTCCTTCTTGATCTTCTCCCCCGCCGATACCTCCGGGCGATAGTCTGCGACAGCGGCGGCCGCCAGGAAGAGGTCGCAGCCTTGAATTCGCTCCATCACCGCCCTCTCCATCTCCAAAGCGGACTCCACCCGAACCAGGTCTGCGCCTTCCGGCGCCGTCAGGTTGCTCGGTCCACTTACGAGGATCACGCCGGCTCCACGGGCGGCCAAAGCCTGCGCCAAAGCGTACCCCATGCGCCCGGAGCTGCGGTTTCCGATGTAACGGACCGGGTCCAGGGCCTCGCGGGTCGGTCCCGCGGTCACCACGACGCGCTTTCCGGCGAGCTCCGATCCCGCACGCAGCGCGAGGACCTCCAGGATCTCTGTCGGCTCCAACATGCGCCCGATGCCCCGCTCGCCGCACGCCTGATCGCCCCGCGCCGGCCCGAGGATGCGCACGCCCCGCCGCTGCAGCCGAGCAAGGTTCTCCTGGGTCGCCGGATGATCCCACATGCGGTGGTTCATGGCCGGTGCCAGCATTACCGGCGCCGTTGTCGCCAGGATCAACGCAGTCAGCAGATCGTCGGCCAGGCCGGCGGCCAGGCGCGCCATCTGGTTGGCGGTCGCCGGAGCCACCAGCACCACGTCCGCCCATCTCGCCAGCTCGATATGATCCATCCCCGCCTCTGCCCCGGGATCAAGGAGATCGCTGCGCACCTCGTTTCCCGAGAGGGCCTGGAGCGTCAATGGCGTGATGAAAGACTGCGCCGCGGCTGTCATCACCACCCGAACCTCAGCCCCTCGGGCACGCAGTCCGCGTATCAGCTCGGCCGCCTTGTAAGCGGCTATCCCGCCGCTCACACCCAACAGTACCTTGAGGCTCATGGCGTCCACACACCCGGCAGGTACGGTTTCGGGCAAAACGCACATACGCCCCCACGGCCCCGGAGCCGTGCGCGAGGCGAGAGCACGCCGCCGACGATCAGATGTCGGCGAGGGGGAGGAGGAGCACCCGAAGGGCACCTATTCGCGGTTGGCACCTGTGATCCGTTCACGAAACGAACAAAGTGGCGGACAATCTTGTTTTCGTAGGAGCCTCGATTGTAGCGCATCTGACAGGGTCGTTACCCTGGGGAGGTTGGATGTTTTTAGCAACTTGTCGTAATTTCGCAATCGGAAACTCTTGGAGGAACGAGCGCTATGTCGATCACGGAATGGCCCGAGGACGAGCGGCCGCGGGAGAAGCTCCTGACCCGGGGCGCAGAAGCACTCACCGACGCGGAGCTGCTGGCCATCTTTCTGCGCACCGGCGTCTCGGGGAAGAGCGCGGTTGATCTGGCCCGGGACCTGCTCGCCGAGCTCGGGGGACTCAAGAGCCTGTTTTCCGCCGACGAGAAGGTTTTCTGCGCCCTGAAGGGGCTAGGCAAGGCCAAGTACGCGCAGCTGCGCGCCGTACTGGAGATGAGCCGCCGCTACCTGGCCGAAGAGATTAAGGACCGGGACCTGCTGACCAGTCCCGAGGCGACCCGCGCCTATCTCAAGACCCGGCTGCACAGCTATACGCGCGAGGTGTTCGCCTGCCTGTTTCTCGACAACCGCCACCGAGTGATCCGGTTCGAAGAGCTGTTTCAGGGGACCATCGACGGGGCCAGCGTGCACCCGCGCGAGGTCGTTCGCCGCGCGCTGGAGGTCAACGCCTCCGCCGTGATTTTCGCGCACAATCACCCCTCCGGAGTCACGGAGCCGAGCCAGGCGGACCTGCGCATCACGCAACGATTGAAGGATGCCCTCGCCCTGGTGGAAGTGCGGGTGCTCGACCACCTGATCATCGGGGAAGGAGAAGCGGCATCTTTAGCCGAGCAGGGGCTGTTGTAGGAGCCTGGGCGAGATACCCACGGCGTGCGGCACTTCCGGTGGTGAGGTGCTGATCGCGCCGAAAAGCTCCTTGCCCGACGGTAAACACTCGGGTAAAATTTCGGGTCTTTATCTTGGGCTCGATATTTTCTAGCTTCGAAGGCGGCACGTCATGTCCAAAGTCTGTCAGGTGACCGGCAAACGACCCATTTCCGGTTGCAACGTTTCCCACGCCCACAACAAGACCAAGCGGCGGTTTCTTCCCAACCTGCACTATCACCGTTTCTGGGTGGAGAGCGAGAAACGCTGGGTGCGTCTGCGCGTGTCTTCGAGCGGGATGCGCGTCATCGACAAGAAGGGCATCGACCAAGTGCTGTCCGAGATCCGCGCCCGCGGCGAAAAAGTCTAAGGAAGGTAAACCCCATGGCAAAAGCAGCACGCGAAAAGATCCGTCTCAACTCCAGCGCCGGTACCGGTCACTTCTACACGACCACTAAGAACAAGCGCAATCAGCCCGGCAAGATGGAGATCAAGAAATTCGACCCGGTGGCGCGCAAGCACGTCATGTATAAGGAAGGCAAGATCAAGTAGCCCCTTCTGCGCGCCAGAAAAAAAACGCCAGCGGCGGGTTTATTTCTGGCGCGCAGAAGCTCGAAAGAGCGTTGATCGAGCAAAGCACCGATTTGCGAGTCTCCAATACCCACAAGCTTTCCCAAAACCAGTCGCAGCCCGACATACGCCATACCCGGTTGCGAACCCCGGGGCTCAGCCGCAGATCCCCAGAGGGGACCGCTGCGCAGGCGGCGCCGGCCAGCTTCGACCCTACTCGAAACGACACCAGAGAGTGGACCTGGGGCCACAAGGCCACCAATACAGGTCGCAGAACTACTGCGTTTAAAGGCGACGCCTAAACGCCCTCTACAGCCAGATCGCCAGCATCCGGCACGTAGGGATGCAGAAGACCTACGCTTGCGTCTATAGCGAATCAACGCCAAGGAGCAGGCCCCCGGTAGTTCGCCACCCCATACTCAACCTTGCGCAGACGGTGCAGCGGGCGAAAGCGTATAACCGCGCAGATTGCGCGCGAAGGTCTCCAGTGCTTGGATACCGGTCGACTCCGCCTGCTGACACCAGTCCTGCAGGGACTTCAGCAGGGCATCCTGACTGGGCGCGGTCCGCTCCCACAACTCTCGCAGCTGTTCGCGGAACTGATACACGGTTTCCAGCGTCTGGCTCTGCGCCAGCACCTGCTCCAGGCGCTGCTTTGCGCGCTCGTCCAAACGCCGTCCTTCCAGCACCAGCAGGCGCTGCGCGCGCTTGTACAAACGGCGGCAATGACGCTCGCTCCGGCACAGCTCGGCCCGACTGACCGGCGCCAGTACCTCGCGGGCATAGCGGGCGGCGACGTGCATGCGCCCTGATATCACGGCGCGCAGGGTATCCATGTCCACGGCGCCCTTGCCGTCGATGACGTGGGGCTCCGGCGCGACCTTTTTCACTCTAGCCAGACCGAGCGCAGTCAGCAGTTTGATGTAGAACCAGCCGACATCCAGCTCCCACCACTTTGAGGACAGCTTGGCGGAGCTCGGGAAGGCGTGGTGATTGTTGTGCAGCTCCTCGCCCCCGATCAGGATGCCCCAGGGCACGATGTTGGTCGAGGCATCGGGGCTCTCGAAGTTACGGTAGCCCCAGAAATGTCCCACGCCGTTGATCACGCCGGCGGCGAAAAATGGAATCCAAAGCATCTGCACCGACCATAGGGTGATACCGTAGACACCGAACAGCAGCACATCGAGGATCAGCATCAGCCCTACACCCTGCCAGGTAAAGCGGCCATATACGTGGCGCTCCACCCAGTCGTCCGGGGTGCCGTGGCTGTAACGTGCGACGATCTGCGGATCATCCGTCGCCTCGCCGTAGAGCTCCGCACCCTCGGTCAGGACCTTACGCAAGCCGAGAATCTTGGGGCTGTGGGGATCATCGGGTGTCTCGCACTTGGCATGGTGGCGGCGATGCACCGCCACCCACTCCCGGGTCACCATGCCCGTTGTGAGCCAAAGCCAGAAGCGAAAGAAGTGATTCACCGCCGGGTGCAGGTCCAGTGCTCGATGGGCCTGAGACCGGTGTAAAAAGACGGTTACCGTGACGATGGTGATGTGGGTGAGCACCAACCCGGCCAGCACCACCTGCCACAGGTCGAGATCCAGGATTCCGTACAAAGTCATCTGAGCTCCGAGGAAAGAGAAAAAACGACGCACACGAGTCGACGGCGCTGGGCCGGACGCGGCGATGGAATTGCCGATCGATGATCGGAAGAAGGGAGATTGTTCAGCGCAGACCTGATAATTTTTGACGGTTGGCGTAAAACCATCGCCAGCCTAGGGCACTTCTACTATAGCCAATTACCGGCCGGAACGGAACCGCCGGCACCTTGGCGCGTTGGTCTAGACCTTCTTGGCATCAAGGTTCTCAGCGCCGCTCCAAGTGCATGTTACCGACCGCGTCCAACCGGGCCGTCCAGCCGCGCTCGAGCCAGGTTGTGGAGACCGCATCGAGGATTAACGCCGCCCCGGGGAAGGAGTCAGCGCCGACCAGCGCTTCGCGCTTCAGCACCGGAACCGGGTCCTCGCAGCCCGCGACAGGGAGCCGGCGCCCGAGGTGGTCGGACGCGCTCCGAACCGTCGGCGCCAGGACCAGCGAGGGAGGCGGCGCAGTGACCCGCACCCGCAGATTGACCAGCTCGACGGGGAGATCGAGCCGGTGGCCATAGCGTTCCCGATGAAGCCGATGAAACGCCTCGGCCGTCGCTTCCAACCCCTGCCAGTCGAGGTTCAGCCCGTAGGCCTGACCCAGGTAACGCAGATCCAAAGAGGACGCGACCTGCAGCGCGTCCCGGTTTTGGCCCTCACGGATCAGGGCATCAACCCCCTCCCCTACCAGCTCGCCCAGGTGCCGCTCGATCTCCGGGTCGGTGCGTTTCTCCAGAAGTCCGAGCCAGGTCCGTGTCAGCAGCCGTCCGGGCGGGGTCACCAGCATGCCCAGTGCAGAGAGGACGCCCGCCTGAACGGGCACCATGGCGTGGCGCATCCCGAGCGCCTCGGCCAGAGCACAGACATGCAGCCCGCCGGCACCACCGAAGGACATCAGGGCATAGTCCCGCGGATCCAGACCCCGCCGCACGGAGATGACGCGCAGCGCACCGGCCATGTGCTCATTGGCAACGCGCACTATGCCCAATGCCGCGGTCGGCGCATCCGTTCCCATGGCCGCTGCAAGTCTCCCGACGACCCCGTGGGCGGCCGCAGCATCCAGTTCCATACGGCCGCCGAGAAAGGCATCCGGGAGCAGCCGGCCCAGCACCAAATTGGCGTCTGTTACCGTGGGATCGCAACCCCCTCTTCCGTAGCAGGCGGGACCGGGATCGGCACCGGCGGATTCCGGGCCCACCAGCAGTGCCCCCCCAGAGTCCAACCTGGCGATGGAGCCACCCCCGGCGCCGATGGTGTGCATGTCGACCATGGGCACCGCCACCGGGTAACCGGCGATTCGCCCCTCGTTCGTCAGCCTGGGCTCTCCGTCAACCAGGGCCACGTCCGTGGAGGTGCCGCCCATGTCGAAGGTGAGCAGCTTCTCGCGGCCCGCCAGCCGCCCGACGAACCCCGCACCCACCAGCCCGCCCGCCGGGCCGGACAAGAGCAGCCGCACCGCCTGATCCGCCGTCTGCTCTGCCGCCACGGCCTCGCCGCTGGACTGCATGACCGCCACCCGCGCGCCGGGCAGCCCGCCGCAGAGACGCTCGATATAGCGTGCGACCAGGGGCCCAACCCAGGCGTTGAGCCAGGTGGCGATGCCGCGCTCGTACTCGCCGGTGACCGGGAGCACGCGCGAAGACCTGGAGACGAACAGCCCCTCGGGCAGGGCCTCGGCAAGCGCCCGCTCGGCGCTGTCGTCCAGGTAGGAGAAGAGCAGATTGATGGCCACCGCCTGTGGCCGCAGCCGCTGCACGGCCGCGCGTAGCGCGTCGAGATCGGCCTGCACCAGGGGCTCGACCCAGGACCCATCGGCACCGAGCCGCCCGCCGGTTTCCAGGCACAGATCCCTCGGAACCGGAGGACGGCGAGCCGGGGGCTGCAGGTCGTAGAGGTCGTCACGGGCTTGCCGGCCGATGGTGAGCAGATCGCCGAGTCGGCGATTGGTCAGGTACAGGGTGCGCACGCCCTTGCCCTCCAGGACCGTGTTGGTGGCCACCGTGGAGCCGTGGATCACCCGCAGTCCGTTCGGATCGAGGCCCAGCTCCCGGATTCCCTGCAGGATCGCCTGCTCCGGTGCCGGGGGCGTGGACAGCACCTTGTGCACCCGCACGGACCCGTCCTCCCACAGCACGAAGTCCGTGAATGTGCCTCCGGTGTCTATTCCGACTAGATTCAACGCTTGCCCCGGATTCGACGATGACAAAAAGGATAAGGCATCGGAGCTGCGACCTACCCGCCTTTTAGCATACGCCACCATGGGAATGCCGCCCGACGAGGCTGCCGTCTGGGGCGCGAACCCGGGAGACCCACGCGAAATCGATAGTAGGGCGGCAGTTCGGCGGGACTGTTTCAGATTCCCGGGGGACAAATAGTCTGGGCATCGATGGGGTAGCGTTCGCCGCGCGTCCCGGCAAAGCGGACATCGAGCACACAACGGCGGTTGGCAACCCGCCCCGACCGCGGTATGGTCCCGCGCCATGGATGAGCTTCTCAGCGTCCGCGGTCTCGAGCGTCACTACGGCACGCACCAGGCCCTTGCCGGAATCGACCTGCGTCTCGTGAAGGGCGAGGTGCTGGGCCTGCTCGGGCCCAACGGTGCCGGCAAGACCACCTGCCTGCAAATCCTGAGCGGCAACCTGGTCCCGACAGCCGGCGAGGTCGAGGTCCTCGGCCAGGATCTGCTGCGTTCGCCACGCCAGGCGAAGCGCAACATCGGTTACCTGCCCGAGCGCCCGCCCCTATACTCGGATATGCGAATCGACGAGTACCTCGGCTATTGTGCCAGCCTGCACGGGGTCCCGTGGCAGCGCAGGCGGGAGGCGGTCGAGCAGGCCAAGGGCCGCTGCGGGCTCAAGGACACCGGCGCACGACCCATTCTCAAGCTCTCCAAGGGCTACCGTCAGCGCGTTGGGATCGCCCAGGCCATCGTCCACGAGCCGGATCTGGTCATACTCGACGAGCCAACGGAGGGGTTGGACCCGGTCCAGATCCGCGAGGTCCGGACGCTGATCCACAATCTGGCGCGGGACTGCGGCCTGGTTCTCTCCAGTCACATCCTCTCGGAGGTCCAGGCGGTCTGCACCAAGGTGCTGATTCTGCGTGAAGGACGGATTCTCCATCATGCACGGCTGGACCAGGGCGGAAACACCCCTCCCACCGGATGCTTCCGCGTTCGCCTGGAGCGATCTCCCGGCCTCCCCGCCCTGAACGCACTGCCGCAGGTGGCCGCGGCCCAGCACCTGGACGGTGAGAGCTTCCGCGTGACCCTGCGGCCCGGCGAGCCGGCCTCCGACTTTGCCCGCATCCTGGTGAACGCCGACTGGGGACTGGCCGAGCTGACACCGGACCGCACCGACCTGGAGCGGGTCTTCTTCGACATCCTGGGTGGGGAGCAAGCGGCGTGATTCTCCCCATCGCACGCAGGGAATTGCAGGCCAGCTTCCTGTCGGCCCAGGCGTGGACACTTCTGGCGGCGAACCAGTTCATCCTCGCCTGGATCTTTCTGCGCGTGTTGGAAGGCTTCTCCGGCCTCGAAGTCTCCCAGCGCAAGACCGGGATCAGCCTGGAGCTTTCCCTCAACCTGTTCAGCTTCGCGGCGGTGCTGTCGCTGCTGGCCGTGCCCTTGCTGAGCATGCGCACTCTCAGCGGCGAATTCCGCGAGGGTACTTTTAGCCTTCTGGGCTCGGCCCCGGTGACACTGGCCGAGATCCTGCTCGGAAAGTTCCTCGGGCTCGCCGGGCTGGTCTTCGCGACGGGGCTGATCCCCCTGTTGATGAGCCTGGGACTCGCCTTCAGCACCGACCTGGACCTGGGGCTCCTGGCGACCGCCACCCTTGGAGTCTGGCTCACCGGGCTGATGTTCGCCGCGGCGGGGCTGTTCGCGTCGAGCCTTACGGCCCAGCCAGGACTCGCCGCGGTAGTGGCCTACGGAATCCTGGTCCTGCTGTCGGTGATCGGCCGCGCCGAGGGGCTGGGGAACGGGACCGCCACCCTGTTCGAATGGCTCTCCTGGAACGAGCACCTTTTCTGGTTTCTGCTCGGAATCGTGCGCGCGAGCGACCTGCTCTACTTTCTCCTGTTCACGACCTTCTTCCTGGCCCTGGCGCACCGCCGGCTGGCCAACCGGCGCCTGGGTTGAACAGCATGGCCGAACGAGGGCAGCGCGAGCAGCTCGAACGCCGACTGGTAGACGGACTCTTCTACCTGCTGCTCGCCGCAGCGGTGGTGCTCACTGGTTGGCTGGGCGCCCGCCACGACCGCTACTGGGACTGGACCCAAAGCCGCCGCAACACCTTGAGCGAGGAGAGCATCGCGGTCGTCGCCGAGCTGAGCGCCCCCCTGCGCGTGACCGTCTTTGTGGATCGGCACCACCCGCTGGCCAAGGGTATCGCCCAGGTGCTCGCCCGCTACCGCCGCGCCGATGCCGACCTGGAGGTGACTTTCCTGGACCCGCAGCTCTTTCCCGAGCAGGCGCGTGAGGCGGAGGTCTCCCTGCTCGGCCAAATGCTTCTGGAATACCGTGGACGCAGGGAGAGCATCAGTGAGCTCGACGAAGGGGCGCTCACCGCGGCCATCGCCCGACTCAGCCGCGACCAGGCACCCTGGGTCGCGGTGCTGGAGGGTCACGGTGAGCGCCACATCGACGGCGAGGCCGCCGGGGACCTGGGGCGCTTCGCCGAGGTCCTGCGCGGGCGGGGGTTCCGCCTCCAATCCCTCGACTTGGCCACCACTCCCGCCGTGCCCGACAACACACAGCTGCTGCTGCTCTCAGCGCCCGCCGTCGACCTGTTCCCCGGCGAGGCGCAGCGGCTGGCGGACTACCTGGCGCGCGGCGGAAACCTTCTATGGCTCATGGATCCGAAGAGCCAAGGCAGTCTCGAGCCCCTGATCGCATACCTTGGCATCGAGCTACTGCCGGGGCTCATGGTCGACGCCAACGTAGCGGAGATCAATATCCAGGATCCCACGGTGGCCATGGTGGTCGATTTCCCCGACCATCCGCTGACCCAAGGCCTTTCGGGCCACGCCCTGTTTCCAGGGGCCGTCGCCTTTCGGGACCGGGCGGCCGAAGGCTGGACCACCGCCACTTTGCTCAAGACCCAAGAGAACAGCTGGAACGAGACGGGCCCCATCCGCGGAGACGTCATGCGCGAGGAGCATCTGGGCGAGCTGCCCGGACCGCTGCCGCTCGCCCTGGCGCTCAGCCGCCCGGCTCCGCAGCGGGCGGGAGAGCAGCGGGTTCTGCTGCTCGGCGATGGGGATTTTCTGAGCAATGCCCACCTGGGCAACGCCGCGAACCGGGCCTTGGCACCGAGGCTGGTGCAGTGGCTCACAGACCCGGGAGGGGCAGCAAGGGTCCCGGCCCGCACTGTCCAGGACCTGAAGCTGGGGCTCACCCGCGCGCAGATTGTGGTCGTCGGCGGCGGCTCGCTGGCGGTGGTTCCGGCGCTCTTTCTGTTGACGGGGCTGGTCATAGGCTGGCGCCGGCGGCGGGGTTAAGGTTGAACGCGGCGAAAGGCGAATACGACGAGCATTACCAACCCGCAGCTGACAGAACGCGAATTCCGATTTCAACTTTATGTTTTTTTGTTCGCGTTGATTCGCGTTCAGCTGCGTCTAAATATCAAGACCCAACAAAACCATGCGAAACCGCTGGCTCGTCAACCTGCTGCTGCTGATCCTGGTCATCGTGCTCGGCGCCCTCATGCGTTCGGAGCTGGAGCGCGGGCGGCGGGCAGCGACGCTCACCGGCCTGCTCCCGGAGAGGATTACGGAGATTTCCCTGGAGCGGTCCGACCTGCCCGCGATCCGCTTGAGCCAGGGAGCGGACGGCTGGCGCATGGAAAGCCCTCATAGGGTGCGGGCCAACGGGTCGCGCATCGCAGAGCTGGCGGGCATCGCAACCACCCCGGTGTACCGTTCGCTGCCCAAGGGCGCGGGGGCTCAGCGGCTGGGCCTTACGGCCGACAGCCCGCGCCTGACCCTGAACGGCCTGGTCCTGCACTTCGGAGATGTCGACCCGATCGGACAACACAGGTATGTCGCCATCGGCGAGCAGGTCCACCTGATCGACGACGGCTTTCAGCATCACCTGATCGCGCCGGCGCACGCCTATGTCGACCGCACCGTGCTGCCAGCCGAATTCCGCGCCGACACCGGGACTCTCAACGGCCTAACCCTGTCGCAGGCGCAGCTCGCCGATCTTACCGGGCTGAGGGCGCAGGACGTGCAGCCCCTGGGGTCCGAGCTGGCAGGGCGGCTGCTATCCTTGAGCTCCGAGCAAGACTCGAAGTCGTTGCGTTTTCTGGTCTCGGAAGACGGACTGACCTGGGCGCGTCTCGACCTACGATTGCGTTATCTGTTGCAGGCAGCGCCCGCTTGGGCCCTGATGGAGTCGAAGCCGCCGACGGATACCGCTAAGCCGCCGTCTAGCGACCTGGGCTTCTAGCTCGCTGCTCCGCCATAGGCTTCATGTTGCGAGCCGCGCCCTCATCATCCCTGAACGGCTGTTCCCCGGGGCAACGGCGGCCGGGATATGCCGCAACCATTGGAGGGAACAACCACAAGGACATTCGCGGTGCCTGAGCTGCCGGAGGTAGAGACGACCCTGCGGGGGATAGCGCCGCACGTGCAAGGCCTGCGCGTCGACCGGCTGCTGGTGCGCGAGCGCCGCCTGCGCTACCCGGTGCCGGCGGATACCGAGGAGCAGGTCCGGGGACAGCCGATCCAAGCGCTGCGGCGGCGCGGTAAGTACCTGCTGTTGGAACTTGAGCGCGGAACGCTTCTTCTCCACCTGGGCATGTCTGGCAGCCTGCGGGTGCTGCCCACCGACACCGCCCCGGAAAAGCACGACCACCTCGACCTATGCCTCACCGGTGGCGCCTGCCTGCGCCTGCGCGACCCGCGCCGTTTCGGAATCTTTTTATGGACCCCCGGCCAGCCGGACGAGCACCCGCTGCTCGCGCACCTGGGTCCCGAGCCACTGGGGCTTGGCTTCGACGGCGACTACCTCTACGAGCGCTCCCGCGGACGGCGCACGGCAATCAAGAGCTTCATCATGGACGCGAAGCTGGTGGTGGGCGTCGGCAACATCTACGCCAACGAGTCCCTCTACCTGGCGGGAATCCATCCGGCACGACCCTGCAACCGGATTGGCCGGGAGCGGTACCGACACTTGGCGATCCGGATCAGGAGAGTTCTCGCAGACGCCATCGAGCAGGGCGGGACCACCCTTCGGGACTTCGTGCGGGAGGACGGCAGCCCGGGTTACTTCGCCCTCTCCATCAAGGTCTACGGGCGCGAGGGAGAGCCCTGCCCCGGCTGCGGTGCGCCGATCCGCAAGCAGAGGATCGGGCAAAGATCGAGCTTTTTCTGCCCGAGATGTCAGCGGTAGCGTTTCCCACAGTACGTTAACCCGCGAAGAAGCGGCTAGAATGGTTGGTACACAATCGCGACACTTGCCATACTCAATAAAATATCCCGCAACCGAATCGGAGAATGGACCAAAGGCACACAATTCTGATCGTCGATGATGAACCCAAGATTTGTCGTCTCATCCAGCGCTATCTCGAACGGGAAGGATACCGGACCTATACCGCTTCAAGCGGAAAAGAAATGCGGAGGCAACTCGCCGGGTCGAAGATCGATCTGGTGTTGCTCGACATTCGACTACCGGATGAGGACGGTTTCGCCCTCACAAAGGAACTGGGCTCTGTTCCGAATCTAGCCATTATCATGGTTACCGGAAAATCAGACCCCCGAGACAAGGTGCTGGGACTGGAGCTCGGGGCCGACGACTATGTGACCAAGCCCTTTGATGAAAGGGAACTGCTGGCACGAGTGCGCAGCGTTCTTCGACGCATTTTCCAAAAGCAGCCGGAGTCCGGCGTCGAGCGAGGCCACAACCTAGCCTTGTTTGCCGGATGGCAACTCGACGTCCCCGGTCAAGAGCTTACGTCTTCCGACGGCTCCAAGATTTTTCTGACTACCCGCGAGTTCCAGCTGTTGGTGGCCCTCGTCGACCATGCCCAGCGGGTCTTGTCCCGCGATGCAATTCTAGAGCTTCTGTCGGGCCGCGATTGGACGCCGATCGATCGAAGTATCGATGTGCTCATCGGCAAGCTTCGCAAAAAGCTTGGAGACGACGCTTACCACCCAAAACTCATCAAGACAGTCCGCGGAACGGGCTACAAGCTGGCTGCTCCCGTCGAGCTTCGATAGCCGCTTGCCGTCGTGTCACCAAACTTTACAAACCGTTACGTAAAGCTTACGGAGTGGTTACGACCGATGGCTAGGCTTTAGGTCTGGACAGATAGGAATCGTGTATTCAATGCAGCCCGGTCGCACTTCAGACGGCAGTACGACAGACGAGAAGTCGCACGGACTCGAGCAGCCCGGGTTACGAGAGCAACTGCGAGGCCGGGAGATACAGTTTCGTCGCATTATCGAAACTGCCCGAGATGCGATCATATCCATCGATATTTCCGGGAACATAATCGACTGGAACCGCGCCGCCGAGGAGATGTTTCAATATTCGCCTTCGGAGATCGAGGGTACGCCCGTTACTCGCATCATGCCCGAACCCTACCGGGAAACTCACCGTTTAGCGCTTCAACGGGTCGCCAGAGAAGGGGTTTTGCATGACGCAGGAAAGACGATAGAGCTCGAAGGGCTTCGAAAGGACGGTACGAAATTCCCCTTGGAGCTGTCGCTGTCCACGTGGCAGATGGATGGAAGCCTTTTTTTTACGGGCTTCCTAAGGGACATAACCAAACGCAAACAGGCGGAACAGTCGCTCCAGGAAAGCGAACGCTACCGCCGCCTATTGTTCGAGCAATCCCCCATTGGCCTGGCCCTTTGCCGAATGAACGGCGATCTGGTGGACTGTAATCCCGCATATGCCCGGATCGTCGGGCATACGCGGGAAGAATTGCGGCAACTGAGCTATTGGGACCTCACGCCAGAAGAATATGCGCAAGAGGAAGAGCGGCAGCTAGCGAGTCTTCGCGCAAGAGGGTGCTACGGACCCTATGAGAAGGAATACATTCATAAGAACGGCCATCGGGTGCCTGTACGGTTGCGCGGTCTGCTCCTGAACAAAGGCGGCGAGTCCTTGATCTGGTCGAGTACTGAAGACATCAGCGAGACCCATGCTGCTCAGCGAGCCCTGCGAGAGAGCCAATCCGTTTTTTCCCTGTTCATGGATCACCTGCCGGCCGCGGTTTTCATAAAGGCGGCCTACGGGCGGGTGTTTTTTGTCAACAAGTACATGAAGAGGCATCTCTGCACGGCCGGTATGCAAAGCGCCAGCGCCTCTGCAGACTCTCTAGCCAAAGTCGTCGAGCGACTCAGTCGCGACGATCGCATGGTATTGGCGGAGGGATGGTGCGAGATCGTGGAAAAATTGAAGGACAATTCTGGGCAGGAGAGGACCTTCCGGATCCACAATTTCGCAATTCCACGGCCGGAAGAAGAGGAGACTTTGATAGGCGGTATCGCCTGGGATATCACCGACGCTGTCGCGGCTTCAGAGGCACTGGAACGTAGTGAACGTCGGTATAGAGAGATCTTCGAAACTGCAGAGGAAGGAATCTGGCTCGTTGACGCCGAGGCAAATACCGAAGAGGTCAATCATCGGATGGCCCAAATGTTGGGCTATACCATCGACGAGATGCAGGGGCGACATCTATTCGACTTCATGGATGAGGAGGCGTGCAAGAAGGTCGAAACGAACCTCGATCGGCATCGAAGGGGCACCGCGGAAAAGCACGACTTTCGCTTGCGGACCAAGTCAGGCGCCGATTTGTGGACAATCATGGGCACCGCACCAATGTACAGCTCGCAGGGAGTCTACATCGGGGCATTGCGGATGGTCACCGACATCACCGAGCGAAAGCTATCCGAAGCGGCAATCAAGCAAGAGCGTGACTTTGCCGAGGGCCTCATCGAGACCGCGCCGTTCATCGTCCTGGTGCTCGATCCGCAAGGAAACATCCTTCGATTCAATTCCTTCATGGAGAAGCTGTCGGGCTACGCTTTGGAGGAAGTGAAGGGTTGCAGCTGGTTCGAAACCTTCCTGGCCAAGCGCGATATCCCTGAGATCACCGACATTTCTGCTGAGGCCAATGGCGGACTACCAACCGGCAGCAATGTGAACGCGATCGTCACACGGGAAGGGCAAAAACGCCTCATAGCCTGGCACAACACGACCTTGCGAGATGCGGCGGGTGAGCTGGAGGCCGAGCTGGCGATTGGGCTCGACTTGACGGAGCAAAAGGCCAAGGAGGCGCAGCTCATTCAGGCGCAGAAGATGGAGATGGTGGGCCAGCTCACCGGGGGCATCGCTCACGACTTCAACAACCTGCTGACCGTCGTCTTGGGAAACCTGAATCTTCTGGCCAAGTCGATCGGTCCCGATTGCGATCCCGAGGTGTTTGAAATGTTGAACGATTCACTCTCAGCGGCGAACGATGGTGCCGAGCTGACGCGGCGCCTGCTCGCGTTCTCTCGCACGAAGCCACTGCAGCAAAAGCGTGTCGACATCTCGGCATTTCTTCAGAACTTCCAGCGTTTTCTCCGGCGCACCATCGGTCCGGACATGGCCGTACAGACAGACGTCGAGGAGCAACTCGACTACCTGCTCTGCGATCAGCCCCAGCTCGAGAGTGCTATGCTGAATCTAGCCCTCAATGCCCGGGACGCGATGCCCGAAGGCGGTCACCTTTTTTTGCGGGCAGCAGCAAAACAGGCGGCGGAGCTGGACCTCACGTTGAAACCAGGGACCTATGTTGAGCTTTCCGTGGCCGACACAGGTGAGGGCATGGATGCCGATCAGCTGGCCAGGGCGATCGAACCTTTTTACACCACCAAAGGGAGCAAGCAGGGCAGCGGCCTGGGATTGAGCATGGTATTTGGGTTTTGCCAGCATGCAGGTGGCAGGTTTCTGCTGGCGAGCGCGCCCGGAGCGGGTACCCGCGCCAGAATCATCTTGCCTTTGAACGGCCATGCCGACGCAGAGGTCACGCAGGCTCCTGAATCCCTCGTACAAGATTTTACGTGGAAAGGGACCGCCCTGGTGGTCGAAGACGAAGCGCGAGTCCGCAAGCTTGCCGCCCGTTACCTGAAAGAGCTCGGATACCAGGTGCAATTGGCCGAGAATGGAGATGCGGCAATCGAGGCTCTTCAGGCCGATTCGCCCATCGACCTGGTCTTCAGCGATATCGTCATGCCGGGCGAAATCCAAGGTGACGATCTGTACCGGTGGGCGAAAGAACAACGTCCGGAGGTGAAAGTCCTGCTCACCACAGGCTTACAATCGACCGAGCTCGTCGAGCTCGCCAAAGACGGCGAGGGGTCGATGCCGATCCCCTTACCCAAGCCCTACACCAAGGACCAGCTTGCGGCAGCGATTCGAGACGCTTCCATAACCTGAAATTTCCAAGCGCAACCCGACGCTCCAGTCCTTCGAAAAGGCGCACAATCGAGTGCGCGCGCCTCTATCGGCGGCTCCATTACGTTCCCTTCACAAAGGCTTACAAATCGTTACATAAGCCTTATCCGGCGCTTACATTCGGCCGCTAGACTTTACCTTTGAAAGTCGAGAGACACGGTTTGCAGCGCAGGGGACGATATCATGCAAGCTCCATCTCAGTCCGGAATTTTCCTTTGGCTTTTGTTGATCAGCGGAGGGGTTCTGTCCGATTCGGCGACTGACGTCGTCATGACAGACGACTGGAGCGCCGAAGCCGCTGAAGCCCGACGATTCGGGACCCCAGTTATGATCCTGTTCAGCGACAAAGATTGTGGCTACTGTGATCGTCTGAAGAAAGAGGTGCTGGAACCGCTGGTGAAGCGCGGTGAATTGAGGAGTTTTGCAAGGATTCGGGAGCTGGATATAGACCGTGGCGGCAAGATCAGGGATTTCGACGGAGAAAAGATTCGCACGAGAATATTCGTCAAGCGTTACGGCATCTACGCCACCCCAACCCTGATGCTCGTCGACTATCGAGGCAATCCCCTCGGCACGCCAGTAGTCGGATTCAACGAGCGCGAAGATTACATACCCTATCTGGAATATTTCATGGATGTAGTCTATTGGGAACCTAAAAAAATCGTTTCTCCGTGCGAAGAGCGCTTAGCCACCGAATCGCTCGACGAAGACCATCTGAACGACGCCGTATACGTAACTCAAGCTGGTGATTCCTGAAAATCCAACTTCGGTCATCCAGCGCCATCCGCGTCAATCAGAGCCTTGAGGTTTGGAGCTTCACGTGTTTCCTCGTGATCGCGGGCCGGTGCCTTCTTTGCGGTCGGGACTCGGATACCGACGCGTTCTTTGTTTCGTCCTTTGCGTACTATCCGCAGTATCCGAAGCAGCCGATCCGACCGAGGACCTGTTCAATCTCGAGTCGCTCAGGGTCAAGATCTCCGACCAGCTATCGCACCTGAAGCTAAAGCTGGGAAACGATCAAGTCCTTCTGATGCGTCATCAGGACAGGGACCACAGGATAGAGCCTCCGTACGACCAGACGTCGCGCTCCTGTCCTCCGTTCTGCATACAGCCGATGCAATTGGCCCCGGGTGTCGAGACCATCGGCGAGCTCGAGCTGATTGAGTATCTGCGTCGAGTGACAGCCGGCGACGACAGCGTCTTGATTATCGATTCACGTACCCCCGACTGGACAGCGCGCGGCACCATCCCGGGGGCCGTCAATATCCCGTTCACAAGCTTGGACCCAGGACATGCATCGGCCGCAGAGATCGCGGAGACCCTGGAGCTGGACATGGGGGTGATTCGTGCCGACGGCGTGTGGAGCTTCAGTGCCGCCAAGACCTTGGTCCTGTTCTGCAACGGGGCATGGTGCGGTCAATCGCCGACGAACATCAAGGCACTGCTGAGCTTCGGCTATCCGCCTCACAAGCTCAAGTGGTACCGGGGCGGGATGCAGGCGTGGGAGCAGCTCGGTATGACGACCATTTTGGGGCATCCGGTCAGCGGCCCCGAAGTTGTGGAAGACTAGGAGCTCTTGACAATTACCGTTCAGGGTCGCGTAGGCGCCCCGCTTCAGGTGCGACGATCCTGACCATCAGCGGCGGACCGGTCAGAGACCGAGCTGTTGCGGCGCGGGCTGGCGGAAATAACCGTCGTCCCGTACCGAAGCCGGTGCACCGCAGAGAGCGGCGCCCAGGCTCTCAAGAATCCCCCTGCTCCCCTTCGGTCAGCAGCGGCCGCATCGCGTGAAGGATGTTCGCGTACAGGTGGGGATAGTCCGCCTCTTCTCGCGCCAGCAGGGCCTTCATGTGCTCGCGACGGGTGGGAGCAGAGAAGCAGGCGGGGCAGCTGTCGGGGACCACGGGCAGGCCGGCCTTGCGCGCAAAATCGGCGGTCTGGCGCTCACGGCAATAGGCCAGGGGACGGATGACGCGGATATCTCCGGCGTCGTTCAGGTATCGCGCCTTCATGGTCCGCAGCTGCCCGCCGTGGAAGATGGACATGAGCAGGCTCTCGGCCAGGTCGTCCAGGTGCTGGGCCAGGGCCAGCACCCCGTAGCCCTCGCGGCGACAAGTACTGTAGATGATGCCCCGCTTCATGCGCGAGCAGTAGGCGCAGAAGGAGTCCCCGTCCATGTGCTCCTTGGCCTGCTCCATGATGGGCTGTTGCTCGTAGAACCAAGGCAGGCCGAGGCTGTCGTAATAGTTCCGTAGCGGCCCCGGATCGAAGCCTGGCACCTGCGGATCGACGGTGACGACACCCAGCTCGAAACGCACGGGGGCGTAGCTCTGCAGATGGCGCAGGATCGCGAGCAGAGACAGGGAGTCCTTGCCGCCGGAGACACCGAGCAGTATGCGGTCGCCATCGCGGATCATGCCGTAGTCGACGACGGCCTTTCCGACTTGGCGCAGGAGCGACTTGGGTGGTTTGATGCCGGTTCCGCTCATGGGTCGGAAGTGTAACGGACTATGGGTCGGACTTCAGTCCGACTCCGATCTGCTTGTCGGGCTGCAGCCCGACCCACAGCAACGCGCAGCGGGTATACTTACAGCCTTGCCAAAACAGGAGTCGAACATCATGGATCTCTTCCTGCAAGAAGGTGTCGTTATCGGCATCGTCATCCTCGCGGTCATCGTCGTTGCAAAGGGGGTCAAGCAGATACCGCAGGGCTCGGAGTACACGGTGGAGCGGCTCGGACGCTACACCCGCACCCTGACACCCGGCCTGCACGCCATCATCCCCTTCATCGATCGTATCGGCGCCAAGCTGAACATGATGGAGCAGGTGCTGGACGTACCCTCCCAGGAGGTGATCACCAAGGACAACGCCATGGTGACGGTGGACGGGGTGGTCTTCTTCCAGATCCTGGACGCGGCCAAGGCGGCCTACGAGGTCACCGGCCTGGAGTACGCCATCCTCAACCTGACCATGACCAACATCCGTACGGTCATGGGCTCCATGGACCTGGACGAGCTGCTCTCCCAGCGCGACAAGATCAACGCCCAGCTGCTGACCGTGGTGGACGACGCCACCACCCCCTGGGGCGTGAAGGTCACCCGCATCGAGATCAAGGACATCTCCCCGCCGCGGGACCTGGTGGACGCCATGGCCCGCCAGATGAAGGCCGAGCGCGACAAGCGCGCCAACATCCTGGACGCAGAGGGCTTTCGCCAGGCGGCGATCCTCAAGGCCGAGGGCGAGAAGCAAGGCGCGATCCTGGAGGCCGAGGGCGAGCGCGAGGCGGCCTTCCGCGAGGCCGAGGCCCGTGAGCGTCTGGCCGAGGCGGAGGCCAAGGCGACCATGATGGTCTCCTCGGCCATCGCCAAGGGGGACATCAACGCCATCAACTACTTCGTCGCCCAGAAGTACACGGAGGCCCTGCAGCAGATCGCCAGCGCCGAGAACCAGAAGGTCATCATGCTGCCATTGGAGGCATCGAGCCTGATCGGCTCCCTGGCAGGAATCGGGGAGATCGCCCGCGAGACTTTCCAACGCTCCTCCGACAAAAAGCCCGTATCGGACTCCACGCCATGACCCCTGGCTGGCTCGCCGAGCTCGGCCCCTGGCACTGGCTCCTGCTTGCCATCGCGCTGATTATCTTGGAGGTACTCACCCCCACCGCCTTCTTCATGTGGCTGGCGGTTGCGGCGGGATTGGTCGCAGTGGTGTTGGCGGTCTCCTCGGACATCGGCTGGCAGGTCCAGTTGCTCCTGTTCGCCGTCCTCAGCGTGCTGAGCCTGGTCACCGGACGGCATTATCTCAAACGCCACCCCATCGCCACCGACGAGCCGACCCTCAACAAGCGTGGGCACCATTACATCGGCCGCATCTTCACCCTGGAGCAGCCCATCGTGAACGGCGTAGGAAAGCTGCGCGTGGACGACACCAGCTGGAAGGTCGCTGGCGAGGATTGCCTGGCGGGGACCCGGGTTACGGTGACCGGGGTCGACGGCGTCGTGCTGCTCGTCGCCTGCATCGGATCGGGCTCCTGCCCCGCAACGCCCTAGTGCTCCGTCAGGGAGATATTGATGGTCTCAGCACTACCCCCTTGACGGAGCACTAGCCTATTTGCACCCTGGTGATCCTGCGGCGCCCCGCGGACGGCTGGCCCCTGCTGCTGGCCGCGAACCGGGACGAAATGCGCGGCCGCCCCGCGAAGGCCCCGGCGCGCCACTGGCCGGATCGCCCGGAGGTGGTGGCGGGCATCGATCTCACCGGCGGCGGTAGCTGGCTGGGAATGAACGACCAAGGGGTCGTGGCAGCGGTCATGAACCGGGAAGGTACCCTGGGCCCTGCGGATGGAAAACGCAGCCGCGGCGAGCTGGTGCTCGAGGCCCTGGACCACGCCGAGGCCAAGGAGGCCGCCGGCGCACTGGCGGACCTGCATCCGGACGCCTACCGTGCCTTCAACCTGGTGATCGCGGATCCCAAGGACGCCTACTGGCTGCGCCACGGGGGCGACGGCGAGATCCGCGTCCACCCCATCCCGCCCGGGCTGCACATGCTCAGCGCCACGGAGCTCGACGACCCCGGATATCCGCGTATCCGCGCCTTCCTCGACCGATTCAAAGCCATGAAGACACCGGATCCCCGCCGAGCACACTGGCAAGAGTGGCGAAGCCTGCTGGAAAGCCGGGAGTACCCGCCGGGGTCAGGCCCCACCGCGGCCATGAACTTGGATCTGGGCAACGGCTTCGGCACCGTCTCCAGCGCCTTGATCGCCCTGCCCGCTCACCCGGGATTCGGAGCGCAGCCGCTCTGGCTTCACGCCGAAGGGCCGCCGGACCTGGCGCCGTTCCATCCTGTCGATCTCAATTCCTGAGCTGTACCACTTCGGAGCCCACCATGGTCCGCCGTATCCTGCTCTTCGCCCTCGCCGCCGCGGTTCTCCTCTGCCTTCTCGGGGGGGCCTTCTTGGTGTGGGCGGCGAAGCGGGCGGAGCCGACCTACTCCGGCGAGATCACCGCGACCCGGCTTGAGAGTCCGGTGAAGGTCCGGTTCGGTCCCAACGCCGTACCCACCGTCGAGGCCCAAAGCCTGGAGGATCTGCTTTTTGCCCAGGGCTATCTGCTCGCCTCCGAGCGCATGTGGCAGATGGACCTGATGCGCCGGCTGGCGTCCGGCCGCTTAGCGGAGGTGCTCGGCGAGGATGCGCTGGCGGTGGACCGCATGTTTCGTACCTTCGGATTGATGCAAGCCGCGAAGGCGTCCTTCGAGGCGCTGGAAGAGCCCTACCGCGGAATGCTCGAAGACTATTCGGCAGGGGTCAACGCCTACCGAGAGCAGGCCGCCGACCGCTTGCCCCTGGAGTACCTGATCGCGCGTTTCGAGCCTGCCCCCTGGACTCCCGTGGATAGCCTGGCGATCGCCGAGTACATGTCCTGGATGCTCTCGTTCAACGCCCGCGAGGAGCTGGTCTTCATGCGCATGGCCGCGCGGGTGGGTCCGGAACGTGCGCGGGAGCTGTTCCCCACCGACGAGGGGATACCGGGTCCGGCGCCCGCCCTCGAAGCCTTCGCGGATTCTGCACGGCTCTTGGAGCGCTTCGACGAGCTGCTGGCCCTACCCGCCCGCTGGGCGCTGCCGACGCCGGGTGCCGCCAGCAACGCCTGGGCGATTAACGGCGAGCGTACCTACGACGGTCAGGCCCTGCTGGCGAACGATTCCCACTTGGCCCCGACCACGCCAGGCATCTGGTACCAGCTGGAGATGATCGCCCCGGGCTATCAAGTCGCCGGCGTCGCCCTGCCGGGCGTGCCCCTGATCCTGATCGGCCACAATGAGCACCTCGCGTGGGGATTCACCACCGTATTGGCGGACACCCAGGATATCTTCGTGGAGCGATTGACCGAAGATGGAACGGGCGTGATGAGGCCCGACGGCAAGCCCGGGGAGATCCAGACCCGAACGGAGGAGATCGGAGTCAAGGGGCGGCCGGAGCCGGTGCAGATCCAGATTCGCAGCACCAGCCACGGCGTCATCGTCAACGATATCCTGGGCGACACTGCCGGTACCCGCACGGACCTCCCGAACCAGGACACCGAGGATCTGTTGGCCCTGCGCACCAACCTGGAAGTCCCCGAGCGCGCATTCCCGGCCCTTTACCGGCTGAATACGGCCAGCTCCCTGAGCGACGCACAGACGGCGGTCCTGGACATCAAGCACAGCTCCCAGAACCTGATGCTGGCCCACCGCGGCGGCGGCATCGGCTGGCAGGTCAACGGGGCGCTCCCGATACGCGGGGAGGACCAGGGCACCTTCCCCTCTCCCGGCTGGGAGCCGGGTTACGGCTGGCAGGGCTACTACCCGTCGAATCAAAATCCCGGCTTGACCAACCCCCCCGGTTACGCCCTGGTGACGGCGAACAACCGCACCATCCCCCTGGACCACCCGATCCCCGTCACCCGTTCCTGGATGGCCCCGTTCCGCGCCGAGCGCATCGAGGAGCTGATCAATTCCCGCAACCCCCTGAGCGCGGAAGACCTGGCGCGGATTCAGCTCGACCGTACCAGCGTCCAGGCAAGGCGCTTCAAGCAGGCGCTCGGCCGCTCCGCCCGGGAGCTGCGCGAGCTGGACCCGGAGGCCCGCCGTATCGCCGACGAGTACCTGATGACCTGGGACGGCAACTTCGAGCCCGAGAGCCGGGCCGCCGCCCTGTTCGCCCTGCTCCAGCCGGCCCTCTACGAGCACCTGTTCGGGGACGAGCTCGGGGAGGACCTGCCCTTGCTCATGTCCATCGCCATCATCAGCTACAACGCCCTGGAGGAAGCCTTGTATTCGGGGCAGTCGAGCTTCTGGGACGACGTGCGCACACCCGAGCGGGAAGGCCCTGCCCACGTCTGGGCGCGGGCACTGCGCAGCGCCAAGACCGAGCTTGACGAGCGCATGCCCGAGCTCGGCGAGCAGCGCCTGGACCGCCTGCGGCACCTGTCCTTCCCCCACGCCTTCAATCGCATTCCCCTGCTGGGCGGGCTGTTCGGTGTCGGCCCCATTCCAGTCGGCGGCGACGCACATGTGGTGAACACGATGAAGACCTACCCCACCGACCCGGGGAAGGCCCTGTTCGTTCCCTCCATGCGGGTGGTGTACACGCCGGCGGATTGGTCACAGACGCGGGGGACCCTCAACCTGGGGCAGTCCGGGCACAGACTCTCGCCTTATCGCACGGATCAGCTGGAGGATTGGTTGGAGGGGCGGTCACGTCCTTGGCCCTGGGGTGGGCCTGCGCCGGGAGGCGAGATCGGGGTGATGGTGATGAAGCCAGAGTCGGATTCTTAGCAGCTCACCTGCGACCCAGGTCATGATGTCCCTCTCGATCTGCTCCTGATGGTCCAGGTAGCGCGTCAGATGCCATTCGCAAGGCTGCGCGAAGTAGACTTCACGCATTTTTTCCAGGGCGTCGACGAAGGCGTTGGCCCGGCGTCGCATCCGATCGAGCTGCTGCAGCGAATTGAACCCGGCGATATCGGTGGTGGATGCGGCGGCGCCAAAGCCCAGCTTCCATCGCCTGTTCAGGGCGTCCTCCAGGTCGCTGCCGAGAGCACGCTCCGCAACCACTCGACGCATGTTGGCCATCTCGATCCTGACCGCCCCGATGCTGGCGTCGTTCGCGGCGATCATCGCTTGCGCTGCCCGTCCATAGACATTGGCCGCGTCGAGAGCATTGTCCGCAGCAAAGGGGCCGGCCTCCCGGTCCGTGATCTGCAGCAGGCGCAGTAGCTGGTCGTCGTCCAGGTCGAGCCGCAGCTTGAGCTCTTCGTGGGTTATGCGCCCCGGCTCTACGGCACGCGCATGGTGCAATTGGCGGATCGCCTCCTCCCCCGTTTCCTCCGGCATCAGCCCGAGGGCGGCCTGCTCCGGCCCACGAAATGCTCCAGCAGTCGCTCGGCCAGCGAGCCGAAACTATCGAGAGAAACGCCGAGACCTGCAGAGCCGGCCTGCGCGTGACTGCGAAGCTCCTCGATCTCCACCAGGATCTCCCCGGCCCTCTCGCCGAAGACAGGAACGACGGACAGGGCGAAGTGTCCGCTACGCTTGACCCGGATGCCCAGGGAGAGCCCCATGGATGCGCCGGACCCGGCAGCAATCGAGAAGGATGCTCCGACCAGAAGGGACCCGCCGAGCTCCAGCTCACCGCGGGCCTCCAGGGTCAGGCCGAGCAAGCGCCCGTCCTCGAAAGCGGCAGCGACCTGACCGAGGTCATACGGGTCGGGCAGAGACCCGAGGTGGCGCGCGGCGGATGCCGCGAAGGAAGCGCCTCGGTCCGCATCCAGGTAGTAATCGAGCGCGAGCGCGCTCCGGCCCGTTGCGCCAGCGGACATCCCACCCAAGCGAATCGGGATACCGGCGCTCAGTGCCGACCTGGCCACGCCCTCCAAGCCGATTCGCAAGGAACCCCCCGGAGCACCGGTTGTAGCCGGGAGTCTCGGCAAACCGTCCAGGACCAGGCGTTGACGGGCGCCACCGCTGGTCTCCGCCGAGCCCCCAGCATCACCCGGACTTTCGCCGAGGCCTGCTCATCGACTGATGAGGTACCGCCAACGACCGGCCAGACGACTCTCGTGTCCAGGTCCTCGCAAGGACCACGGCCAAGCATGTCCAAGGGGCAGAGAAGGGGACGGAGCTGCTCGCGTGAGAGCGCGTCCGGGTTCCGCGGCAATCGCCGCCAAGGATCACCGATCTGCGACGGATCCATTGGCGAGTAGCCCGCGAGCAGCTCACCGAGTCGGATTCGGGCGCCCCGGTCCCCGTCCGCATTGCGTACGAAAAGGTCCATCAGTGCATCGACCGCCCCCGGGTCCAAGCCCGGACGCTCGGGCGCCAGCACCGCCAGCACCGCCAGCGCCCCGAGCAGCTTCCGGTCTTCTTCCAAATCAAGCACCAGCCCCCGGGCGCCGAGTAGCCAGCTCATCTTGGGATCAGTCCTCGTCCAGGCACCAAATTTCCTGCAACCGGGAGAGCACCCCCGCATCGCCCCGCCGCTTGAGGGCCGCTTCCAGGCGCCGACGCAGCTTGTGGTTGGCACGATAGACCAGCATTTCACCGATGATCAGCCCGGCACTCTTCGCATCGCCGCGCTCCACGACACAGAGAAGCCAGTCGAAGG
The DNA here is from genome assembly GCA_942492625.1 of uncultured Gammaproteobacteria bacterium. Classification (GTDB taxonomy): domain Bacteria; phylum Pseudomonadota; class Gammaproteobacteria; order Chromatiales; family Chromatiaceae; genus Thiosymbion. Next base: position 317,126 of record CALOFM010000019.1, read on the forward strand.
CGGCCTCGCTGCGGTGGAGGACGGCGGCGCGCAGCAGCACCCGGTCCACGTCCCGCTTAAGCGGTTGCCCTTCCCAGCGCTCACGCAGCAGCTCTAAGGCCTGGTCCAGTCTGGACTCACCCAATGCCAGCGCCGCGAGCTCAGCGATGGCGGGGTCCGGGTCGTCCAGAAATTCGGCCACGAAGCCCGGCGCCTCGTCCGGCGCCACCTGCAGCAGGCCACCCAGGCAGTCGCCGATCACTTCGAGCTCGCGATCCCCCGCCAGCAGCTTGGAGCGCAGTACCGCCTCCGCTGCCAGGGGCTCGGTGCAGGCGATGGCACGGGCTGCACCGCTGCGGGCGTGGGGCTCAGGGTCGTGCAGCAGTGCGACCAGCTCGATTATGGCCCGGGGGTAGGGGGTGCTGACCAGGCCCATAGCGCAGGAGCAGCGTAGGTCGACCGCGGTATCGACGGTACCTCCCCAAACGGGCTCGGGTTGGCGGTAACGGGTCCCGGCGGCGTAGAAGGCGCTGTCCAGCGAATCCAGGGCCACCAAAGCGCGGGCGATGGCACCCTTGGCGGTGCAGCTCGGGTCCTTCTTGGCCGGGTTCTTCAGATGACGATTGTAAGCGCGGATCAGGTCCGGCTCCAGGCCATAGAGCAAGCGCTCGGCGCAGATCTCAGCCGCCCGTGCGACTTGCAGGTAATGGGGATCCGCCAGGGCCTTTCGGGTGGCATCTGCAACAGCTTCGGCTTCCCGCGTTTCGCACAAACGCCGATGCTGCTCGATGCGCTCGCGAACGTCGGGTCTCTTACCTGACACGCTGGAGCTTCAAGATCTCACTGAGATAGGTCCGGTAGGCTGGGTTGAGAACCGAAACCCGGCACGGAGGCCGGGCGAAAAGACAAGCAAAATGGTATGAGATTTGACAGAAATCGCCTTAGTCCGTCGGCACGAGGTCTCGATACGCATGCCAGGTTGCATGTCCAATCAGGGGCATCGACACGACCAGGCCGATGTAGAAAGTGGCGATGCCGACGCCCACGAACATGACGATCAACGAGGCCCACAGGGTCATGGCCTGCCAATTCTTCCATACCGCCCGCATACTGGTCTGCATGGCGGTGAGCACGTCCACCCGCCGGTCCATGAGCATGGGCACGCTGATGGCGGTGATGCTGAAGGTGAAGCCGGCGATCAGGGCACCGGCGAAGATGCCGCTGAACAGGAACACGGGGCTTTTGCCGGAGAGGAAGACCTCCGGAATGAAGTTTTCCCAGGTCGGTACTGGCTGATCGTAGAAGAGGGCGAACACCAGGAGGGCCGCCAGCATCCAGACCAGCACCACCAACACCAGGACCAAGGCCATGGCCGAGAGGTGTACCTCGTTAACCTTCCACGCCTTGGTGGCGTTGCAGAACTGGACCTCTTCGCCCCGCTCCAGACTCGCGCTGATCTGATAGAGTCCGATGCCAAGGAGCGGTGCGACCAGGAAAAACCCGGCAGCAAGGGGCGGGATGATGAAGAACAGCTGCTCGTACACGAGCCCGAAGGTCAGCAGGTAGCTGATGACGACAAATGCGGCCCCGTAAGACAGGCTGAACTTGGGCGCCTCGCGCAGGTCTTTCCACCCCTTGCCGAGCCATTCCCAGGGGTGATCCAGGGTGATTTCGTTGACTTTCGGCGGGCCGGAATGCGGATCTGCGATTGTGGCTTCTTGGGCCATTTCTTGTTCCTCCTACAACTATATTTCGGTCAGGGTTCGGTTGGCTTGCCCGCACTGATGGCCCGAAAGTCCTCGGCCATCATCCGTGGATTGTGCGGGGGGCCGAATATCGCCGATAGGCGGGCCTGGGGGTCAAGCAGCAACATGGATGCCGAATGGTCCACCATGTAGCCCATGGCCGTTTCCTGTTCCTCTGCCCGCTGATACAGGACACCGAGCTGCGCGGCCAGGGGGCGCAGTACCTCGTGGCCCGCGGTCGCCCCCCGGATACGCGGATTGAAGTAGCCGACATACTCACCGACGCGCTGTGGAGTGTCCCGCTCCGGGTCCACAGAAACAAACAGGAATTCCGGCTGCGGCTCCGCTGCGGACTTGGCCAGCTCCTTCTCCAGGGCGTTGTAGGTCGCCATCATGGTCGGGCACACGTCCGGGCAATGGGTGTATCCGAAGGCGAGGAAGGTCCAGCGCCCCGTCAGGGCGTCCCGATTCAGGGGCCGTTCGTCCTGGTCGATGAGCGCGAAATCCTCCAGGGGCTTAGGCTGCGGCAGCAGGGTCGCCGTCTTCAGGTCCATCGCGATCGATTCGGGCTTGGAATCACCGTCGAAGAGGATCAGGCCGAACCAGATCCCTGCCGCCACGAAGACGACCGCAAGAAAACCCAACGTGCGGCTGCCTAAGACCTGATCCAATTTCTGTTGCTCTGTCATTTGGCTTACTCCGAAGTCGATACCCTAACCCTTCCAAACAGCCCTGTCGCGTTCGCCTCAACACCCGCATCTCCCCTACAATTGCGGGTTTGGGCAATCGAGCAGGTGTGAAGATGACGGACGAGGATACGGCGGTTGATCCGCATGGACATTTCACCGGCAACCGGGCGCAGATGCGCATGGCGACCGCCTGGCTGGGGTTGGGTGTCACCGCACTTGCACTGGCCGGCATCTTCGCCATCCTGCTCGTGGTGGCACGCGCGCCGGGTACCTCGGCTCTGTTCCCTGCCCAGGATTTCTTCCGTGTCGCCTTGATCGTCCATGTGGACCAATCGGTTCTGATCTGGTTCCTCGCCTTCGCGGGCGCACTCTGGAGCCTGCAAGGGCGAATGGCCCCGGCCGTCTCCCGCAGCGCCTTCGCCATCGCTGCGGCTGGCTGTCTGCTGGTCGCCGCGGCGCCCTTCCTCGGCGCCGGCGACCCCTTGCTCAACAACTATGTACCCGTTCTCGATCATCCCCTGTTTCTGGTTGCGCTCGCCGTTTTCGCGGGCGGCGTGCTGCTGCAGGTGTTGGCCTTTCTCGCGCGGGGCCTTGGAGCAACCCGCTGGACTGATCCTCTGGCAGTCGGCATCGCGACCACCGCCGTTGCGGCCTTGAGCGCTGCAGTCTCTTTGCTTTGGACCTGGCTCGATCTGCCGATCCAGTGGCAGGGCAAGGCCTACTACGAGTACCTGTTCTGGGGACCGGGTCATGTACTCCAATTCGCCTACACGCAGCTCATGATCGTGGCCTGGCTGTGGCTGCTGCGGGCTTCGGACAGGCCCATCGGCCTTCGCCCAGGCTGGATCTCCGCGCTCTTGGTGCTGGGTATCCTGCCGCTGATTCTGGTCCCGGTCATCCACGGCCAGCATTCCCCCGATTCCGCCCAGACGCGGCTCGCCTTCATCCAGCTCATGCAGTGGGGCAACGGGCTGGCCGCTGTACCCATCGGCCTGCTCGTTTCCGTTTCGCTGCTGCGCCACCGTCGCGAGCGGATTGCCGAAGACCGCAGACCCGCATACCGGGCACTGATCTGGTCCCTGGTACTCTTCGTTGCCGGCGGCGTCCTCGGCGCACTGATCGCCGGGGTGAATACCATCATTCCCGCCCACTACCACGGCTCGATCGTCGGCGTCACCCTCGCCCTCATGGGGCTCACCTACCACCTGCTTCCCGAACTGGGTTTCGGGCGTCCCGCGGGCCGCATGGCGCGCATTCAGCCGGTCGTCTACGGCGCAGGTCAATTGGTGCACATCGGGGGACTGGCGGCATCCGGGGCCCTTGGCATCCAACGCAAGACCGCTGGCACCGCTCAAGGCCTGGAGGGAATCTGGACCAAGGTATTCATGGGCATCATGGGCCTGGGCGGCCTGCTCGCCGTCATCGGCGGCATCCTGTTTGTCTTGGTCGTGCTGCGCGCGTTTTTTCATCGGGCCGAGTAACTGCTTTTTGCGGCCGAATATTTGTCGAATGTATCCGACCCTACGCGAGCGCTAGACGCAGGTAGTGGTCCGCCAACAGGAAAGCGAACAGGGCGGTGAGATAGACAATCGAGTAGCCGAAGGTCTCCATCGCATGACCATCGCCGTCGCTACGCAACAGGCGCACCGCGTGGTAAACGAAGCCCGTCCCCAGCGCGAGCGCACCTACCAGGTACAACAAGCCGCTCATGTGAGCCAGGAAAGGCATGAGCGAAACCGTGAGCAGCATCAGGCTATAGATCAAAACCTGAAGCTTGGTGTAGGGAACGCCGTGTGTTACAGGCAGCATAGGGATCCCCGCCCGGGCATACTCGGCGCGCCGCTTGATGGCCAACGCCCAAAAATGGGGCGGCGTCCAGACGAATATCAGCAACACCAGGAGCAACCCCTCGATACCGACTTCGCCGGTGACGGCGGTCCAGCCCAGAAGCGGCGGCATGGCCCCTGCGAGGCCGCCCCAGACGATGTTTTGCGGCGTCGCCCGCTTCAGATACATGGTATAGATGACCGCATACCCGATGAAGGCGCAGAAGGTCAGCACCGCCGTAAGCGGATTCACCAGGGTCGCCAATACCAGAACCGAGAGCGCGGCCAGACCCAGGGCGAAGCCAAGGGCGTGAGGGGCGTCCAGGTCGCCGCTGGGTAGTGGACGGCCGCGCGTGCGCTCCATGACCGCGTCGATGCGTTGATCGACGACATGGTTGAGCGCCGCCCCCGCGGCCGCTGCCAAGCCTATGCCGAACAGGCCGAATAACAGGGTCTGCAATGAAACCAACCCGGGGCTCGCCAGCAACATACCGACCAGGGCGGTAAACAGAATCAGCGCCACTACCTTGGGTTTGGTCAGGTCGTAATAGCGTCGCCAAGGAATCACTCGCGTCTCGCTCAGGCTGAGGTCACTTGTGGCCATACTGTGCACCTTTGATCCAGTTCTTGGAGGCCTTGAGCAGGCGCTCCATGTCTTTTAACGTGTCTTTCGCCGGGGCATCCTGCGCGTAACGCATCATCAGGTTGCCCATGGGGTCCAGGATATAGATCCGATCCAAGGCCGCCGCACCCTCGCCCAGCAGGTCGAGCAATCTCTCCCCGCCGGCGGCGTCGGTGACGGCGACATGCATGCCTTCGAGCTTTGTCCCCAGCTCCGAATCCAGGGCGGAAGCGTCCGGATCTGTCATAATTAGCAGCCGCTCGACGCTCAGCTGGCCCTCCCCCAGGGCGAGCCGGATCTGGCGGATCGCGACCAGACGCTCCAGGCAAGCGTCCGGGCACTCGCCGCCCGCGAGATAAACCAGGGTCCATTTGCCCTCCAAAGCGCTGCGATCCAGGTCGACCCCTTCGGGCGTGGACAGTCCCACCTCTGCCGGCAGCGGGACCACCGGCGATATCAGCTCCCCCTTGTTGGTCCGCCCCGAGGGCAGATACTCAGGATTGAGGTAAAAGAACCAGGCGGCGATCACCGGGGCCGCAAAGATGGCGACCATGATCCACAGGGGCGCGGCGCTGCGGGTTTTTACTTCGTTGGCCATGCCGATCAAGCCTCGATGCCCGTTTCAGGTCCAGACACCAGACTCAGGCGCAGCCACAAGACCAGCGCGATCAACGCGAAGGCGAACCATTGGATCGCGTAGCCGATGTGCATGCCTTCTTTCGGCTTCTCCCGAGGCCAGCTGCGCAGAAAGCCGTCGGGATTGCCCGGATCCTGCAGGATGACCACGGGCTGAACCCGATGACCCTTGGCAGCGGCATACAGATCCACCGTAAGGTACGGCCAGCGCGCCCCCCAATCCTTCGCCGCATCCGTCCCACCATGCAGCACGAGGGCCGGGGGCGACGGAATATGGGACCCACCGGTAACCCTCACCTCCCCCTCGGGTACGGGTGCGGACCCCGGGTTGCCACCAGAGACCGCGGGTATCCAGCCGCGATTCACCAACACCCGCATGTCCGAGTCCGCGATACGCAGGGGCGTGATCACGTGAAACCCGTTGCGATTACCCTGGCGGCGGTTCTCGATGAGGATCTGCCCTTCCGACTCGAACAGCCCCCGCGCCTTGAGCTTGCGAAAACGAAGGGCCTCCGGCTCGCTGATCGGCTCGTTGAGCTCAAGTGCAGGCATCTCGGCACGCGCCGCCAGGACGCGCGCCTGCTCCCGCTTCTGATCCGCCCGCTCGAGCTGCCAAAAGCCAAGGATAATGAAAACAGGTATAGGCAACGCGAGCATCAGCGTCGGCACCCATCGAAAGCGAAATTCCAGGTCGCCAAACTTCATTTCGGTGCTATATTCCTGAACGGACTGCACCAGTTTTACGCGCCCGGTGCACACGGTCGATTTCCATCACAAACGAAGAGGTACACCATGGATTTTATGTACAAACTGCCGGTTCTCCTGGTGCTCGGGTTTATCGTCTTTTCGCTGTTCGAGGGGATGTACTTTCTCGCAAAAGACGACGGAGATGTTACCAAGACTCGGGTAGTGAAGGCGCTCACCGTGCGCATCGTCCTGTCCATCACCCTGTTTGGCCTGCTTATCCTCGGTCACTTCACCGGGGTACTCGAGCCCCACGGCATGTAAAGAAAAGATCCGGAGGGGCCTGCGCCCGCCCGGATCTCGAATCGTTCCGCCACGGCGGCGCCGTGGCGTCTTTGTCGTCGTTCTTCTATAACCAGTAGACGAAGACGAACAACCCCAGCCAGACTACGTCGACGAAGTGCCAGTACCAGGCTACGGCCTCGAATGCGAAGTGGTTGTGGGGGGAGAAGTGTCCCTTCATCGCCCGGCCAAGTATCGCCATGAGCATGACCGCGCCCATAGTCACATGGAAACCGTGGAAACCGGTCAGCATGAAGAAGGTCGAGCCGTAGACGCCAGACTCCAGGGTGAGGTTCAGCTCGTGAAAGGCGTGACGGTACTCCCAGGCCTGTAGGAGCACAAAAAGCACGCCCAGGGCGATGGTCGCCGCCAGACCGCGCACCAGCTTCTTCTGATTGTCTTCCTTCAGCCCCCAGTGGGCCCAGGTCACGGTGGCACCCGAGGTGAGCAAGATCAGGGTGTTGATGGCCGGGAGACCCCACGCCCCCATGGGCGTGAACTCACCGCCAGCTTGCCCCGGACCGGCGCTGGGCCAGCTTGCTTCGAACTGATTCCAGAGCAGCGCCTGTGTTTCACCAAGGTAGCCCTCGCCGCCCAGCCAGGGTAACGCGATGGTGCGAATGTAGAACAGGGCGCCGAAAAAGCTCAGGAAGAAGAAGACCTCGGAGGCGATGAACCAGAACATACCCTGACGGAAGGATCTGTCCACCTGCTCGTTGTACCTGTCCGTCAGGTTCTCCTTGATGACATCGCCGAACCAGCCATAGAACATCACGACCAGGAGGGCGAAACCTGCAAGGATCATCCAGCCGCCGGCGCTCACGCCGTTGATGAACAGGGCCGTGCCTCCGAGCATCAGGAGCACGGATAGCATGGCAATAATCGGCCATGGGCTGGGATCGGGTACGTAATAGTCTTTGGGACCGTGGTGGGCTGCTGTACTCATCCTCTCCTACTCCTCGTCAATTGCTGTAAGTTCTAGCTCGCGAGATGCGGGCTAATCGGTCGCCGCAAGCGAGTCCGGATCGGACACCCGCAGCACGCTGTAGGACAACGTCAGGGAGCCGATATCTGAGGGCAAATCCGGGGAGACGGAGAAGCGCAGGGGCATCTCCTTGCGCTCGTTCCCGGTGAGCGTCTGTTGACTGAAGCAGAAGCATTCCATCTTCGAGAAGAAGCCCGTGGCCTGCCAAGGAGCGATGCTGGGAATGGCCTGCCCCGTGATTTGAGCCCCCGACCTGTTCTCGGCGACGAACTGCACCAGGTGCATCTCGCCGGGACGCACCCGCATCTTGCGCTTCATAGGCGTGATTTTCCAGGGCAGATCCGGGTGCACGGTGGCATCGAACTTCACCGTAACCCAGCGGTCCTCATCGACCTCGCCCGGTCTGGAGACTACCGCCGGTTCACCCAGGGCCGCGCGTTGCTCTACGGACTGCACACCCGTTACCTGACAGAGCAACCCGTACAGAGGGACCATGGCGAAGCCGAAGCCGAACATGCCGACGGCAAGGCCGGCCAGCAACAGCAGCGTACGCCGCTTTTTTTTGTCCCTGTCGGAACCGTCGCTCATAGCCCGCTGTTCACGGCAATCTGATAGAGACCTTTCCAAAACGGGAAGGAGCTCAGGAGCATGAAGAGGGCGAAAGCAGCCAACAACCAGGCGGTGCGGACGTTCTTGCGGCGCTGCTCGGGGGTCATTTCGATTGTCGTCATGGTCACACCAGTGAAAGCTGGATCAAATCGTTAGGTTCGTGCGCCAAGTCTCAAAGCGCGTCGAGCCCCGTCAGCGGACGTAGGCTCTCGGCGCCCTTACTTAACGGCATTCAGACGGATCACTTGGCGATTTGGGGTGCCGTGGTCCAGCTATGGAAAGGAGGCGGTGAAGGCAGATCCCACTCCAGGCCTTTTGCGCCTTCCCACACCTTCGCCTCCGCCTGCTTACCGCCACGGATGGTCTTGATGATGATGTAGGCGAACAGCAGGTGACTGAGGCCGAACACCATAGCTCCGATACTGGAGATCACATTGAACTCGGTGAACATGACGTTGTAGTCGATGATTCGGCGCGGCATGCCGGCCAAACCGATGAAATGCTGCGGGAAGAAGGTGATGTTGAAGCTGATGATATTGGTCCAGAAGAAGATCTTGGCCAGCTTCTCGTCATACATGTGACCGGTCCACTTGGGCAGCCAGAAAAAGACACCCGCAAACAGGCCGAAAACCGCACCCGGCAACAACACATAGTGGAAGTGGGCCACGACGAACATAGAATCGTGGTACTGCATGTCCGCCGGCACCACCGCGAGCATGATACCGGTCAGACCGCCGAAGGAGAACATAAGCAGGATGCCCACCGCGAACAGCATGGGGGTCTCGAAGGTCATGGAGCCCTTCCACATGGTCGCCATGTAATTGAATATCATCAAGCCCACGGGGATGGATATGATGATGGTCCCGACCATGAAGTAGCTGACCGCTCCCAGTGACATGCCGACCGTGTACTGGTGATGGGCCCAGACCACCATGCCGATGGCCATGATGGCCAGCATGGCGCCGACCAGGGAGTTGTAACCGAAAAGGGGCTTGCGCGCGAAGGTCGGTACGATAGAGGCCAGAACGCCCATGGAGGGAAGGATCAGGATGTAGACCTCGGGGTGGCCGAAGAACCAGAACAGGTGCTGGAACAGCACCGGGTCGCCGCCACCCGCGGCGTTGAAGAAGCTGGTGCCGAAGTGGCGATCGAACAGCAGCATGGTCACGCCGCCGGCCAGGACCGGAACCACCAGAATCAGCAGGAAGGCGGTAACCAGCCAGGTCCAGACGAAGATCGGCATCTCCATCAGCTTCATGCCCGGGGCGCGCATGTTGAAGATGGTGACGATGATGTTGATGGACGCCAGCACCGAGGAGATACCCAGCAGGTGGATGGCGAAGATCAGGAAGTCCATGGACATGCCGACCTGAACCGACAGCGGCGGATAGATGGTCCAGCCGGTGTTGATCTGGGTTCCGCCGCCTGGGAAGAAGGGCACGACGAAGGACAGGATGAGCATGGTGCCCGCCGCCGGCAGGATCCAGAAGCTCAGGTTGTTCATGCGCGGCAGGGCCATGTCCGGCGCGCCGATCATGAGCGGGATCATCCAGTTCGCCAGACCCGCGGCTGCCGGCATGACGGCGCCGAAGATCATCAATAGAGCATGGTTGGTAACAAGGTTGTTGTAGAGGTCCGGATCCACCAGCTGGATACCAGGCATGAAAAGCTCGGCCCGGATCACCATCGCGCTGGCCCCGCCCGCGAAGAGCATGATCAGTGCGAATATCAGGTACATGGTCCCGATATCCTTGTGGTTGGTGGAGAATAGCCACCGCTTCAGACCCGTGGGAGGCCCGTGGTGGTCGTGATCGTGGTCGTGCTCGTGATCAAGGGTTGCGGTTGTCATGGCGGGTTTCCTCTGTAAGACGGTTTATCCGCAAATGAACGCGAATGGACGCGAATGTTTACTGAATAGAGAGACGGAATGGGCCGGCTGAGCGTATCCCCGATCGGCCGGAATGATCCGACCAACAGAATAGAAGGGAGATTTTGCGCTCATCAGCCGACCGGTAGTCAAAAAGCCCTTACTTGACGGCCAGCGAACGGGAGGCCTTGATGTCCCGGGGCTGCACCACATCGCCGGTGTCGTTGCCCCAGGCGTTGCGCTCGTACGTGATGATGGCGGCTAGCTCCAAGTCGTTGAGCTGGTTACCGAAGGCGACCATGGCGGTACCTTGCTTGCCGTTGAGGACGATGTCCAGGTGGCCGGCCAATTCCCCGGTGGCGACGGGACTGCCCTTGAGCGGCGGGAAGGCGGGCGGCAAACCCTGGCCGGTGATCTGGTGGCAGGAGGCGCACTTGGTGTTGTACTCGGCCATACCCTTCTCCAACAGCTCATTCTTGGTCCACTCCTTGTCGGTGGATGCCTCTGCGGCGGCGGCGACCATAAGCCCTTTTTGCTCATCGAGCCAGGTGTTGTATTTCTCCTCGGAGACCACGTCCACCTCGATGGGCATGCGCGAGTGCCAGGTACCGCAGAGCTCGGCGCACTGCCCGGAGAACCGACCCTCGCGGTTCAGGTCCACCCAGGTCTCTGTCACGTAACCGGGGATGGCGTCCTTCTTGACCGCAAGCTCAGGCACCCAGAAAGCGTGGAGCACGTCGGCGGAGGTGTGAAGGAAGCGGACCTTTTTGCCCACCGGCAGCACAAGCGGGTTGTCGACCGCGCGCAGATACATGTCGCCGGATTGGTCCTTCGGAACGTAGCGGCTCTCCACCGTAAGTGTCTCGGGCTTGCCATCCACCTCGACGCTGTGGTCCAGGTACTCGAACTCCCACCACCACTGGTGACCGATGACCTTGACATCGATCAGGTCTTCGCCCTTGGGCACCTCCCAGACCTTCTCGAGCGTCTTCTGCGCGGAGCTGGCGATGGTCAGATCCACACCCAAGACCAGCACCGGGACGATGACCCAGGCCCAATGCCCGAACCAGGTCTCGTGAAAATTTTGATCGGCCTCGTAGCCGCGGCTCTTGCGATGGTGGACCAGCGAATAGCCCACGACAGCAAAGATGATCACCAGCAACACCGCGGCAATGCCGGAGGTTAGCATGTGGATGTCGTAGATCTCCTGGGCCACGCCGGCGGCGGGCTCGGGGAAATTGAGCCTCATCTCGGCGGACGCATTGCCCGCCCAGGCAGCCAGAACGGAAAACACGGATGCGGCGCCGAGGCGCTTGGTGGTAACGGCCATATACCCTCTCATCATTTTCTAAAACTTGTTTCCGGAAGACCTTGCCGCCCTGTTCCGCCGCGGAATTCTCGGTTCGGCCCCTGCCCGGAGGCCATCGTCGGCAAAGACACCGGCACCTTGACGCGTGTGCAGTTCATGGGCCGGCGCGCCACCCCACTCGGTACGAGCATCTTCGGGCCTGGCTCCGCCGCCGCCCAAGGCGGCAAAGCCCAGCCAGTCCTCGAGTGCCCGGGCCAGCTCCTCCCGCTCGGCCTCGACAATCTTTGCCGCGATCTCCAACCGGCTCTCATGGCAGCGAAGCAGCAAGCGGCTAGGGTACCACCCCGTCGGGTCCCGCTGCAGAACGACTCGGGTCCAATTGGCCGGAAAACTGGATACCTCGTTTAGCTGACGCCCGCCGCGCAAAACCCGCAGAACCGGACCGTCGATCTCAATAACCTCTCTGGTGTGCCCTGCGATCGCGCTCAGGTAAAACCCGGCCACCACCACCACCAGCTCAAGACCCGCAAAGGGTAGTACCAGCCAGGCACCAAGAGATGCGAAGTAGGAACCCACCGCGGCGAAGCAGGCAGCAAAAAACCAAATCAGGTACTTGGTCGTCCGCCAGCTCAAGGCGCAGTTAGGGCGAACGACAAACCGGTACCCGGCGTCGTCCTGCTCTTGGAACACCGCCATTCGCGTGCCCCCTAAGGCTCCAAACCGATATCGACCACCCCGGCAGCGACGTCGGCAGGGTCGGCTGCGGCCGCCGCATACCAAGCCTGCAAAATAGACGGGTGAGATCCCACAATTGTTTTCAGTGTAACTTTTTCGAGCGGGAAGAATGATCCAAGTCAAAAAAAAACGCAATACTTTAGAAGATCCAATATTTCTTATGGCCCTATTTACTTTTCAGGCAAGCCGCCGTCTTCACAGCCTTACCGGGCTGCAGTATGCAGCGGCTTGTTGTGCGGCAACTTCTATAGCTGAGGCGGGTTTCCATGCTGGTCTATCTCCACGGCCTTAACAGCTCCTCGTCGTCTTACAAGGCCGGACTCTTTCGCGAGCGCCTGGCCCCGGCTCCGGTAGTCGCCCCCGCCTATCCCGCCCATCGCCCGATCGAGGCCGTAGCGCAGCTTTCGGACTTCTTTCGCTCTCTGGCCGACGAGCAACACCCGCTGGTAGTCGGCAGTTCCATGGGCGGCTTCTACGGGCAGTGTCTGGCGAGGCGCTTCCCCTTCGCGCACCTATTCATGATCAACCCTGCCCTCACACCCTGGGATCTGCTGGACGCCTACCTGGGCCAGACCCAAACCACCGCCATCGGCACGACCTACAGAATCGATCAGGAGCTGATCGAGAGCACGCGCAGGTTTGGTATAGACGACCCCTGCGACGGGATCCCGACCACGCTGTTCCTGGACAAGGGAGACGAGGTGATCGACTACCGCATTGCGGAGGCCCAGTACCGCGAATGCGGACGGCTCATGATCTTCGAGGGAGGGGATCACGGATTTCAGCACCTGGACGAGGCAATTGCGGTGATCCGCGAGACGGCTGGGATCTGATCAGGAAATCAACCGATCGAAGATGCGAAACCCGGCCACATAGGTCCCGATGGCCGAGCCAAGGGTAGAGAACAAGAATACCAACAGGGTGCGCGAGACCCGGTTGCGCCACCAGCCCTTGAGATGGGAGGTATCCTGGCGCAGGCGGCCGAAATCGCCGACGCTCGGCTTGCGCAGGTAGAGCTCCACCGCGCCTGTGACCATTCCTGCGCCCACGGTCGGGTTCAGGGAGGTGAGCGGCGCGGCCAGGAAGGCGGCGATCACCGTCAGGGGATGGGCGGCGGCGATGAGAGCACCCAGGGCGGAGAGACTGCCGTTGATGAGCACCCAGTCCAGCACCACCTGCCAGCCGAGCGCGGGACTCTTGGAAAAACCGTAACCGAAGCCGACCAGGATCAGGACAACGATGGCCCAGGGGATGAGCTTGGGCCAGCGCGCTGGCGACGGCAGCCGGTCGAGCTCGGCGATCTCGGCCTTCGGATCCGGCACGGGCGCCTGCTCCAGGTATACCGACACCCCCTTGAGGTGCCCGGCACCCAGCACCGCGAGCACGTTCTCGTGGCCCTTGCCCCCGATCTCCTCGCGCAGCCGGGCGGCCATATAGCGGTCGCGCTCGTCGATCAGAGGCAGATACAGATCCTGACGGTCTTCGGCAAACTCGGCGAAAGTGGTCTCCAGAACGTCTCCCTCCTTGAGCCGCTCGATCTCCTCCTCCTCGACCTCCTCGCGGGAGAGCATGGTGGCGAGAAGGCCAGAGAAGAGCCCTACCCGCTTCCACCAACTGAGGTTTCCCGAGACCCGCTTGAGCGTGACGCCGATCTCCCGATCCACGAGCAGCACCGGCAGGTGTCGCTCCCGGGCGAGCTTGATGGCCATTCGCTGCTCGGCCCCCGGCTCGATGCCGAATTGATCCGCGAGGCGCTGTTGGTAGGCGGCCAGGGCCAGGCTCGCCACCACCATGTAGACGCGCCCCCCGCGAATGACCGAGAAAAGGTCCATGCGGGCCAGGGCGTCCGGATCCATGATGGCGTTGTAGCGGCTGGGGCAGAGCTCCACCGCCACCGCATCGTAGTCGCCGCTCTCGAGCAGCTCACGCACCTTATCAACGCTGGCGCGGGAGACGTGGGCGGTGCCGAGCAGGGTGAGCTTGGAGTCGCCCAGGCGAGCATCGATACGGGGTTCGGCGGATTCTTGCATGGTGGATTCTTGGGTTCTTTTGGAAGGGAGAAAGCGGCGGCATGATAACCCAGCACCCCGGGCGTTGGTCCGCTTCAACGCGATGACGTATCATCCGGCGCAGATTCAGCACCTGCGTTCACGTCATGAAGCTCTTACAGATCCCACTCGCGCTTTCTCTGGCCGCCTTCCTAGTCGGCGGTTGCGGCACCATCGAGAAGGACCGAAAAATCAAGGCGATGGACGCTGCGCTCACCACCTACGGCAAGGCCATACGCTGGGGCTATTTCGACACCGCTTACGGCTATCTCGCCCCCGACAAACGCCAGCAGGTCCCCGAGTACCTGGAAAATGTCCGGGTAACCGGTTACGAGGTGCTGCAGCCCCCGCTCATGAAGGGCGAGAAAGACATGGAGCAAATCGTCCGCATCGAGTACGTCCACGAGGACGCGCAGCGCCTGCACTCTATCTCCGACCGCCAGCTCTGGAGCTACGACAAGGAAGCCAGCGCCTGGTGGCTTCAGTCAGGGGTACCGCAGTTCGGTTACCGGAAACGCTAACGTCGGCACTCCGACTGCCAAGAGATGAATCTCGATGCCGATCGCCGTCCCGCCGAGCTGCTGCACATAGTCGAAGGGTTCGCGCGCGAGTCCCGCCTGCCGGCACCCCCGGGCGGGATCGGGCTCGACACCCGGCTGGAGGCGGACCTGGGGCTCGACAGCCTGGGCAGATCGGAGCTGCTGTCCCGTGTAGAGAAGGGCCTGGACACTACACTGCCCGAGGAGGCCCTGCTGGCGGCGACCCCCCGCGACCTGCTCGCCCTGGTCGGTGCCGGCGCTGCCCGGTCCCCCGAAGCCGCCCGGACGTCGACCGTCGAGAACGCCGCCATCACCGGCGCTCCCGAGGACGCACGCACCTTGCTCGACACACTGGACTGGCACCTGGCCCGCCACCCGGACCGGGTCCACATCCTGCACCAGGCAACCGACGCGCAGTCCGAGCCTATCAGCTACGAGGGCCTGATGGCCGGATCCGCAAAGGTCGCCGGAATGCTGCTGCGCGAAGGACTGAGCCCCGGAGACAGGGTGGCGATCATGCTGCCCACCGGCCCCGGGTATTTCTTCAGCTTCTTCGGCATCATGAACGCCGGCGGTGTTCCCGTGCCTATCTACCCGCCAGCGCGCCCCCAGCAGATCGAAGAGCACCTGCAGCGCCACGTCCGCATCCTGGACAACGCCGCCGCCAGCTTCCTGATCACGGTGCCCGCCGCGCGTACAGTCGGCCGACTGCTGCGCGCCGGGGTCCCGGCTATGCGGGAGGTGCTCACCCTGGACGGGCTGGACGCCGAGGAGCCCGTGGCGGAACCCTTCCGCGCCGCCGGGGACGACATCGCCTTCCTCCAGTACACGTCCGGCAGCACCGGCGATCCCAAGGGCGTGATCCTCACCCACGCCGACCTCCTGTCCAACATCCGCGCCATGGGCCAAGCGGTGCAGGCCAGCTCGGACGACGTCTTCGTGAGCTGGCTGCCCCTGTACCACGACATGGGACTCATCGGCGCCTGGTTCGGCAGCCTCTACTTCGGGATGCCCCTGATCTCGCTGTCGCCCCTGGCTTTCCTCGCCAAGCCCCTTCGCTGGCTGCAGGCCATCGACCGGCACGGCGGGACCCTTTCGGCCGCGCCCAACTTCGCCTACGAGCTGTGCTTGACCCGCGTCTCCGATGCCAGCCTCGAGACGCTGGACCTGAGCTCCTGGCGATGGGCCTTCAACGGGGCCGAGCCCGTCAGCCCCCGCACCCTGCGCCGCTTCGCGGAGCGCTTCGCACGCTGCGGCCTGCGCCCAGAGGCCATCGCTCCGGTTTACGGGCTCGCGGAAGCGGCGGTGGGGCTCGCCTTCCCGCCCGGGGGCCGGGGTCCGCGCATCGACTGCATCGACCGCCGGCGCTTCGCCCAGTCGGGACACGCCCTGCAGCTGCCCGGAGACGATCCGGCAGCCATGGAGGTGGTCGCCTGCGGAAGCCCGCTGCCGGGTTATCGGGTCCGGGTGGTGGACAGCCGGCGACGGCCGCTGCCGGAACGGCACGAAGGACAGCTGCAGTTCCAAGGTCCGTCGGCCACCCAGGGCTATTTCCACAACTCCGACGCCACCGCACGCCTGATTCAAGACGGCTGGCACGACACGGGCGACCGCGCCTATCTGGCCGGCGGCGACATTCACCTCACCGGCCGGGTCAAGGACCTGATCATCCGCGGCGGGCGCAACATCTATCCCTACGAGCTGGAGCAAGCCGTGGGCGAGATCCGCGGAGTGCGCATGGGCTGCGTGGCCGCCTTCGCCGCACAAGACCCCAAGAGCGGCAGCGAGCGCCTGGTGGTGGTGGCTGAGACGCGGGAGCAGGATCCCGACCGGCGCTCAGCCCTGAAGCGGGCGATACGCGAGCGCGCCAGCGACGTCCTGGGTCTGCCGCCGGACGAGGTGGTCCTGGCGCACCTGCGCGGGCGGTGCTCAAGACCTCCAGCGGCAAGCTGCGCCGCGGGGCCACGCGGGACCTCTATCTTGCGAACCGGCTACAGAGGGTCCCCGGACACCCCCTTTGGCAGCTGCTGCGGGTAGGCGCCGGCGGACTGGGGACCAGGATCTCGCGGTTGATCAGACTCGTACCCGGCCTCCTCTATGCCGGTTACGCCTGGACACTGTTGCTCCTGATCGCCCCCTGGGTCCTGGCTCGGTGTGCTGACGCTGCCCCGGCTCTCCTGGCGATGGGTCCTGGTGCGGAGCGGCATCGGGCTGTTGCGCCGGCTCGCCTTCATCCGCTTGGAGGTGGACGGTGCGGATCGGATCCAGGTAGCCAGCGTTCCGTTTGTGCTGACGTCCAACCATCAGAGCTACTTGGACGCGCTGGTTCTCATCGAGGCCATACCCCACCCCCTGGTGTTCATCGCCAAGCGTGAGCTGGAACAGGAACCGCTGGTGGGCCGGGTTCTGCGGCGCCTGGACACCCTGTTCATCGAGCGCTTCGACCTGCGGCGCAGCGCCGCGGAGCCACGGCACTTCGTCGCGGCCCTGGAGCGCGGGGAAACACTGGCCTTCTTTCCCGAAGGCACCTTCCGCGACGATCCCGGCCTGCTGCCCTTCCGCATGGGCGCCTTCGCCTCGGCGGTTCATGCACGGCGCACCCGTCGTACCCATAGCCTTGAGCGGAACAAGAGAGATCCTGCGGGGGGACAGCCGACTCCCCAAGCCTGGCAGAGTGCGGCTGCTCATTGGCCCGTCCATGGCGCCCGATGGCGAGGACTGGCCCGAAGCGGTGCGCCTGCGGGACGAGGTACGGGCTTTTGTGCTGCGCCACTGCGGGGAGCCGGACAGCAAGATTGCGGCCCGAGTATAAGCACCCGTCCGACTGACGACTGTCCTACTGCGGAACCGCGGATGCCGGACAGGCTCAACCCACCAGCTTGCGCGGCCGGGTTACATCCACGAGCTGCGCGCAGCCCACTTCCAGGGCGCTCCAGTCGTCGGGCATCTCCAGGCGCGCCAGGGCGGCCGTCGGCAGCAGCTTGCCGTCCAACGGCTCTTCCACCTCGTCGGCGGCGAGATAGCAGACCAGATCCTCCAGCCCCGGATTGTGCCCGACCAGCAGGACGGTTCGCGCCTCCCGCGAGCATCGCGCAAGCACGCCCAGCAGATCAGCTACCCCGGCCTCGTACACCTCGTCGTCCCATCGGATCTTCTTTTTCTTGAAGTCCATGGACTTGCACACCTTGACGGCGGTCTGCCGGGCCCGTTCCGCCGGCGAGCTGATCACCTGGTCCGGGACCAGCCCTTCACGGTAGAGCCACTCGCCGACGCGCGGCGCGTCCTTCTTTCCCCGCTTGGCGAGAGGACGGTCGAAATCTCTCGCGGCACCCGGGGGTCCCAGTCCGGACTTGGCGTGGCGCAGGATCAGCAGCTCGCGGGGCATATGGAAAAAGGGATCGGGGCGGAGCAAACGGGCAAAGAACGCTGAACGGCAGTGAGTTGCGCGCTTTTTAACACAATCGCAGTCTTAGCGCACCTGCGCGAGCAATTGCTCGACCATACCCTCGGCCTGTGACAAGTAGCCACCGCCGAACAGGTTCAGGTGGTTGAGGATGTGATACAGGTTGTAGAGAACCTTGCGGGTCCGGTACCCGGGATCAAGGGTCCAGGCATCCCGGTAGGCGGCATAGAAATCACCACCGAAGCCGCCGAAGAGCTCGGTCATGGCGAGATCCGCCTCGCGGTCCCCGTAGTAAACCGCCGGATCGAAGATTACCGCATGACCGCTGCCATCGAAGGCCATGTTTCCCCCCCACAGGTCGCCGTGGAGCAGCGATGGGACCGGTGCGTGGTCGATCAGGGCGGGCAGGGCATCGAGCAGGCGCTCCCCCGTTGCCTGGAGTCGCCCCCCGAAACCGTTTCGAGCCGCCAGGGAAAGCTGAAAGCCGAGCCGGTTCCCGGTCCAAAACTCTACCCAGCTCTCCCGGGACCCGTTGGGCTGCGGTGTGGAACCGATCGTGTTGTCGCGGTCCCAGCCGAAGACCTCCCGGGTGGCGCGGTGCATGGCCGCGAGCTGGCGCCCCGCCTCCGCCGCTCCGCCCGAGCGGCACCCGCCGAGCTGGATGTGCTCCATGACGATGTAGGACTGCGCGCCCGCTGTGCCCGTGCACAGAGGCCGGGGAACGCGGATGGTACCGGTCGCAGCCATTTCCTCGAGCCCCGCCGCCTCCGCCTCGAACATGGAGAGCCGGTCCGAGCCGTTGAGCTTCAGGAAGTAGCTGTGACCGCCGCCGGCCAGTATGTAGGCGGTGTTGATGCAGCCGCCACTTACTGCTCGGGCAGGAGCGGGATCGAATGGGTGGCCGCCTGCGCGGCTTATGGCGAATGCAATTGCTTTCCAGTCGGTCATCACCCCAACCGGCGCAGCAAGGGACTCGACCGCGGAAAGTGGGCGCGCAGGAACTCCATCTGATCCGCCAGCACGTTTCGTCCCATGAGGAAGATGTACTCGGCATGGGTCGGCGTGAAGGGCACGGCAAGCAGCTCCATACCGGCCGCCTCGGGGGTGCGCCCGGCCTTGTAGTTGTTGCAACGCACGCAGGCGGTCACCACGTTCGTCCAGTTGTCCGCGCCGCCTTTGCTGATGGGCCGCACGTGATCCCGCGAAAGCTGGCGCCCGGAGAAGTGGCCGCCGCAGTAGAGACAGAGGTGGCCATCGCGCTGGAACAGGGTGCGGTTGGACAGGGGAGGCGCATAATCGTCCCTGAGCTTGCTGATCTCGTGGTGAGTGCCGTGCGTGGCGATGATGGAGTTGATCTCCAGGATGCTGCGGCGCTTGGTCGCGACATTGATTCCGCCACGCAGGAGGAACAGGCGGTTGCCGCAGGCATAGGCGACCT
Source organism: uncultured Gammaproteobacteria bacterium (assembly GCA_942492625.1). GTDB lineage: Bacteria > Pseudomonadota > Gammaproteobacteria > Chromatiales > Chromatiaceae > Thiosymbion. The sequence continues at coordinate 336,582 of CALOFM010000019.1, forward strand.
GGCCGAGGAAATACAACCTGGCTGCGGACCGGTAGTCGATCCATTCCAGGGGCATTCCGGCTAAGTCTGTACGCAGTACTTGTTGGCTCAACTGCAACATCGTCTGGCTGCCCGATTCTTTACTCTGATTCCGTATGACGGTTGATCTGCAGTGTCGGGCGCTGCTCCTGTTGGTTCAGGATGGCCAGCATGATACACACTTGCAGACACTGCGCAACAAGACCCACTCCGGTACCAAAGGCCTATCCAGCCGACAGGGTTTCGCGGTAGAACGTCGCCATCGGACAGGCTTTTCGGCCCCGAGTATTCACAAGCGGAAATTTTCGATAGCCCAGATCAATGATTCTCGCCCGGTCGACTTATTTAGAGCCCCATGGAATACCGTAACAGCCTGTTTCTACGTACAAACCCTGCGGCGGTAATATTTTGGTCAAACCAATAGAAACCTAGTATCCGCGTAGCATGGAGACGCTTCGGTGGGACTTTTCCCCAGAGTTATCCACAACTGCTGTGCATGCCCTGAACTTATCCCTACCAGACATCGGGTTACCGGCGCTTCAACAATTAACCACTTAGGAAATCTCCTTAGATCGTGCCTTGACCGAGGACAACCACACCATCTTGCGCGTAGCCGTAGCGGCACCGCTGCCAATCCTATTCGACTACCTGCCAGCAGCCGGTGCCGAAGCGGTCCCGGCCCCGGGGGGGCGCGTGCTCGTTCCCTTCGGACGCAGCCGCCGCGTGGGTATGATCGTCGAGGTGACCGACCAAACCGGGCAGGACAGGGAACGGCTCAAGCCCGTCGACTCGTTGCTCGACGCCGCCCCTGTGCTCGCCCCCGCAGACTTGCGGTTCATCCTCTGGGCGGCCGGCTATTATCAGCAGCCCCCGGGCGAGGCACTGTTCACCGCGCTTCCCGCCCGCATGCGCCGCCCATCGCCAACCCTGGTGACCGGCGAGCCGGGCTGGCGGCTCACCCCGGAAGGACGCGACGGTATCGAAGGCTTGGCGCGCCGCGCCCCCCGACAAGCGCAGGTCGGCAGGGAACTTCTAGAGAGTGCGGCCGGACTGGCAACCGCTGTCCTCACCAGCCGTCTCGGCGATTGCCGCCCTGCCCTGCGGGCGCTGGCGGCCCGCGGCTGGGCCGAGCCCTGCCGGCTCGGGTCTGGCGCGCAGGAGCAAAGAGACTTGCCCGCAGGTGCCGGTCCCGACCTCAATCCCCACCAGCAACGGGCCGTAGATTCGGTCCGCGGGGCGCTCGGGGGCTTCCGCGCCTTCCTGTTGGACGGTGTCACCGGCAGCGGCAAGACCGAGGTCTACGTACATCTGCTTCAGACCGTCCTCGGCGCCGGTCGCCAGGCGTTGGTCCTGGTCCCGGAAATCGGCCTGACGCCCCAGCTGCTCCGCCGGCTCGCCCAGCGGGTCCCGGTCCCAACGGTGACGCTGCACTCCGCCTTGAGCGCCGTGGAGCGGGAGCGTGCCTGGCGCCGCGCCGCCAGCGGCGAGGCTGCCCTGGTGGTCGGCACCCGTTCGGCCGTGTTCGTGCCCTTGCCGCGGCTGGGCCTGATCTTGGTCGACGAGGAGCACGACCTCTCGTTCAAGCAGCAGGACGGCTTCCGCTATTCGGCGCGGGATCTGGCTGTGCGCCGAGCTCAGCAGGCGAATTGCCCCGTGGTCCTGGGCTCCGCCACGCCATCCCTGGAGACCCTGAACAACGCCCGCAACGGCCGCTACGCCGTGCTGGCACTTCCCGAGCGCGCCGGTGGCGCCCTGCCGCCGGACCTCGACACGCTGGATATCCGCGGCCAACCGCTGCGCGCGGGCCTGTCGCCAGTGCTGATACGCCTGATGCGCGAGCAGCTCGACGCGAGCAACCAGGTGCTGCTGTTCCTGAATCGGCGCGGTTTCGCACCCGTGCTCACATGCCACGACTGCGGCTGGGTCGGGGAGTGCCCCCACTGCGACGCCAGGCTTACCCTGCACCTGTCCACGAGCCGACTCTGGTGTCATCACTGCGGACTGACGCGCCGGGTACCCACGGACTGTCCGGACTGCAAGGAATCGGATTTGCGCCCGCTGGGACGGGGCACGGAGCGCCTGGAAACCGAGCTGCGCGAGCTGTTTCCCGACACGCCCATGGCTCGAATCGACCGCGACAGCACGCGCCGCAAGGGCGAGTTGGAGCGCCTGTTGGACGCCGCACGGCACGGAGAGATCCCATTGTTGCTGGGCACGCAGATGCTGGCTAAGGGGCATCATTTCCCGGACGTCACCCTGGTAGGCATTCTAGACCTGGACCAGGGACTGTACGGTGCCGACTATCGTGCCCCCGAGCGCATGGCTCAGCTAGTGGTTCAGGTCGCCGGTAGGGCCGGGAGGGCGCTGCGCCCCGGCCGCGTGGTGCTTCAGACCCGGCACCCGGACCACCCCCTGTTGATCACCCTCCAGCGTAAAGGCTACGGAGCCTTTGCCACCGCCGCCCTGGAAGAGCGCCGGCAGGCGGCCCTGCCCCCGTTCTCTCACCAGGTCCTGATGCGGGCGGAGTCCAGCGATGCGCAAAAGGCGACCGACTTCCTGCACCAGGCCGTGCAGGAGGCAACGGACTTGATCGCAGACGGGCCTATGCTCCTCGGCCCCGTACCAGCTCCCATGGAGCGGCGCGGCGGGCGCTACCGCGCCCATCTGCTCCTGCAATCCGATCACCGCCAGCCACTGCATAACTTCCTCACGGCTTGGCTACCGAGGGTCCGCGGGCTGCGCGGCTTCTCGCGGGTACGCTGGTCAGTCGACGTGGACCCCCAGGAAATGCTCTGAGACCGCGTTTGCTGGTATGCTTTCGGGCTTTGCAGTCCAACATTCGAGCCCGATGAAGCAACAGGTCAAGGATCTCCTCGCCACCGCCTTGGGAAAGCTCGCTGCCGGCGGTCTCCTTCCGGAGTCCGGGCTGCCCGACATCCAAGTGGAGCGCGCCCGCGACCAGAGCCACGGCGACTTCTCCTCCAACGCGTCCATGGTCCTGGCCAAGCTCGCCCGCACCAAGCCGCGCGATCTGGCCGCGCGCCTGGTGGAGGCATTGCCCCCATCACCCCTGGTCGAGCGGGTGGAGATCGCTGGTCCCGGCTTCGTCAACTTCTTTCTCTCTCCCAGCGCCTATCACGCCCTGGTGCCGCAAATCCTTGCGGCCGGTCCGGCCTACGGCCGCAGCGACCTCGGAGCAGGCAAGCGGGTCCAGGTGGAGTTCGTCTCCGCCAATCCGACCGGCCCCCTGCATGTCGGCCACGGACGCGGCGCGGCATACGGCGCGGTGGTGGCGGAGCTGCTCGCGGCAGTAGGCTTCGACGTGCACCGTGAGTACTACGTCAACGACGCGGGCCGGCAGATGGACATCCTGGCCACCTCCGTATGGCTGCGTTACCTGGAGCTGTGCGGGGAGGCGCTCGCGTTTCCCAGCAACGGCTATATGGGCGACTACGTTTGGGACATCGCGGCATCCCTTCACCGGGAGCACGGAGACGGCTACCGCTGCCCGGCGGACGAGGTGCTCCAGGGAGTGCCCGCGGACGAGCCGACCGGCGGCGACAAGGAGGCCCACGTCGATGCCCTGATCGAGCGCGCCCGCCACCTGCTGGGAGACAACCGTTACCGGCTCGTGTTCGAGCTCGGGCTCAACCGCATCCTGGACGATATCCGCGACGACCTCTCCCTGTTCGGCGTCGATTACGAGGAGTGGTACTCGGAGCGCTCTCTGACCGAGAGCGGTGCGGTGAACAAGGCCATCGAGCGCCTGCGCGAGGCGGGGCACCTCTACGAGCGCGAAGGTGCCCTCTGGTTCCGCTCCAGCGCCTTCGGCGACGAGAAGGACCGGGTGGTGGTGCGCGACAACGGCCAGACCACCTATTTCGCCTCCGACATCGCCTATCACATGGACAAGCTCGAGCGCGGGTTCGACCGTGTCATCGACGTCTGGGGGGCGGATCACCACGGCTATGTGCCGCGGGTGAAGGCCGCCCTGACCGCCCTCGGCGACGACCCGGGCAAGCTGGACGTGCTGCTGGTGCAGTTCGCCATCCTCTTCAGCAAAGGCGAGAAAGTGCAGATGTCCACCCGCTCCGGGGAATTCGTCACCCTGCGCCAGCTGCGCAAGGAGGTGGGCAGGGATGCCGCGCGCTTTTTCTACGTGATGCGCCGCTGCGAGCAGCACCTGGATTTCGACCTGGACTTGGCCAAATCCCAGTCCGCGGACAACCCGGTCTACTACGTCCAGTACGCGCACGCCCGGGTCTGCAGCGTGCTGCGCCAGGCAGCAGAAAAGGGCATCGCGGTGGAGCCGAGCCCCGCGGAGACGAACCTGGACCTGCTCACGGAGCCTCACGAGGAGGCCCTGCTCAAGAACCTGTCCCGGTATCCCGAAATCGTCGAGGCGGCGGCACTGACCGAAGAGCCCCACCAGCTCACACACTATCTGCGCGAGCTGGCCAACGACTTCCACACCTACTACAACGCCCACCAGTTCCTGGTGGAGGACGAGCACCTGCGCGACGCCCGCATCAAGCTAATACTGGCGGCGCGGCAGGTGCTGCGCAACGGGCTCAACCTGCTTGGCGTATCGGCGCCCGAGAGCATGTGAAATGGCTACCAGAGACTACAAGGCACGCGAGAGAAACAAGTCACACCGGGGGCGCCGCGGAGGCTCCGGCTTCTTCTGGTTCGTCACCGGCGCGGTGTTCGGGGGCTTCGGGGTAGGCATCGCCTGGATGTTTCAGGACCGCTTACCGGACGGGACCACGCCGAGCGCACAGACCCGAGGCGGAGTCACCCGCCAAGCCTCGTTTCGATTTTCACCACATACTCCCGGAGATGGAGGTGGTCGTCTCGGACGAGGAGCTGAGCGCTCCCGCGGCATTACCCCCGCCCAAGCCACCGCAACAAGAAAAGGTGCAGCCCGGCGAGCTACCGAAACCGCAGCCGCAGCAGGCGGCAAAGCCGGAGAAACCGCAGGCACCCCAGCACGCCACCGACGGCACCTCCTACTTGGTACAGGTCGCCTCCTTCCGCAAAGCGCCGGATGCGGAACGGCTCAAGGCCAAGCTCGCCCTGCTCGGGGTTCAGGCGCAGATCCAACAGGTGACGGTCAACGGCAAGGCATACCATCGGGTCCGCGCGGGCCCCTACAAGGGCAAGCAGGAGGTGAACAAGACCCGCGCCCTGCTGACGGGCTGGACAGCATCGCGGTCAAGCTGAAATAGGAAGACGCCGAGCTTTGCGCCCCGCTTGTCTGCGGTCAAGGGCTCGCTGCCAGCAAAAAAAATCGATCGGCCTATTGCAAGGCGACGAAAAATACCTAGGATTAGGCCGCAAATAATCACACCCCGAGAGGGTTCGCAGACATGACCATCGTCCCTTCCGTTGCGCCCGCAGCGCCCCTCGGGGCGGAATTCGCGGAAGGCATACCCGAGGAGCCCCCCCAGTCGCGTCCCGGCGCCGCCCATCCAGCTTCCCCCAGCCGTCTATCCCCGTCCAAATCGTTTCCCGGTTAGCCCCGAAACCCGAGCCTTCCGCCGCCGCTTCTTCCCCGGCGTCTCCGACGCCGAGTGGAGCGATTGGCGCTGGCAGCTGCGCCGACGCATCCGTGATCTGGTCTCGCTGGAGCAGGTGTTCACGCTGTCAGAGGACGAGCGCGCGGCAGTTGGCCGTCACCAGGGGCCTTTGCCGGTTGGCATCACGCCCTACTACGCGAGCCGCATGGACCCGGCCGATCCGGCCGACCCGTTGCGCCGCACCCACCTCCCGGTGGGAGACGAGTGCCTGCGCAGCCCGGGCGAGGCAGACGACCCGTTGGGCGAGGACGGCCACACCGCTGTACCGGGGTTGGTGCACCGCTATCCGGACCGGGTTCTGTTTCTGGTCTCCTCGACCTGCTCGACCTATTGCCGTTACTGCACGCGCTCGCGCATGGTGGGGGACAGTGGCGATTACGAGTTCGGCAACGGACAGTGGGAACGTGCGATCGACTACATCGGCAACCACCCGGAGATCCGCAACGTGCTGCTGTCCGGCGGGGATCCCCTGACCCTGGCCGACGACAAGCTCGACTGGCTGCTCGGGCGGCTGCGAAGCATTCCTCATCTGGAGGTAGTCCGTATCGGCACCAAGGTGCCGGTGGTGATGCCGATGCGCATCACGCCGAGAGCTCGTCCGCATGCTGCGTAAGGTACCATCCCCTGTGGATGAGCATCCACTTCACCCACCCGGGCGAGCTGTCCGCGGAAGTCACCGCCGCCTGCGCCCGCCTCGCCGACGCCGGCATTCCCCTCGGAAGCCAGACGGTGCTGCTCAAAGGCACCAACGACGAGCTGGGAACACTCAAGCACCTCTTTCACGGACTGCTGCGGCGGCGTGTGCGCCCGTATTATCTGTATCAGTGCGACCCGATCGGCGGCTCGTCCCACTTCCGCACTCCAGTGGAGAAGGGCTTGGAGATGATCCGGGGCCTGCGCGGACACACCACCGGCTACGCGGTGCCGACCTACGTGATCGACGCCCCCGGCGGAGGAGGCAAGATCCCGTTGCTGCCGAGCTACGTTTCCGGGCGGCAAGGAGACGACCTGCTGTTGACCAACTTCGAGGGCAACAGCTACCGCTACCCCGACCCGGGCGGCGCTCGTCGGCAGCGGCCCATGCGGACGAACCGACATGCGCGTCGGCATGACCTACGACCTGCGGGACTGGTACCTCGACCCGCGGCTTCAGCGAAGAGCAAACGGCCGAATTCGACGCGCAGGACACGGTCGACGCCATCGCCGCCTGTATCGCCGCGCGCGGTCACGAACCGGTAGCCATCGGCAACCTGTTCCAGCTGGCCGAGCGGCTGGTCGCGGGAGAGCGCTGGGATCTGGTGTTCAACATCGCCGAAGGGATGCGGGGTCTGAGCCGCGAGGCCCAGATACCGGCGCTGCTCGAGGGCTACGGCGTACCCTACGTGTTCTCCGATCCCCTGACGCTTGCCTTGACCCTGGACAAGGGCATGGCCAAGCGGGTGGTGCGCGATCATGGCGTCGCGACCCCCGACTTCGCGGTTGTCGCGGAGCCGCGCGAGCTGGTCGGTATCGGGCTCTCCTACCCGGTGTTCGCCAAGCCCTTGGCCGAGGGTACCGGCAAGGGCGTCTGCGCGGCCTCCCATGTCACGGATGCCAAGGCCTTGGCGCGGGTGTGCGAGGATCTTCTGGCCCGCTTCCGCCAGCCCGTGCTGATCGAAAGCTACCTGCCCGGACGCGAGCTTACCGTAGGCATCCTCGGCACCGGCGGCGCGGCGAGGGCGATCGGCGTGATGGAGATGCAGCTCACCGCCGCGGCCGAGCCCCACAGTTACTCCTACGAGAACAAGGAGCACTACGAGGGCCGGGTCACCTATCGCCTGGCCGACGACACCGGGGCGCGCGCCGCCTCGCGCGTAGCCCTGCTCGCATGGCGTGCCTTGCGCTGCCGCGACGGAGGGCGCGTGGACCTGCGCTGCGACGCCGCCGGGCAGCCGCAGTTCCTGGAGGTGAACCCCCTGGCGGGCCTGCACCCGGTGCGCTCCGACCTGGTGATACTGACGCGGCTCGCCGGCCGCGACCACGCCTGGCTGATCGACCGCATCCTCGACGCGGCCTGCACGCGACTCGGCCTGGGACCGGGGTGAGCCGCCTCGCCCTGGTGCTGCACGACCGGGTGCCTGCTGACGCCCCCCCGGACCAACTGGACACCATGGAGCAGGTGCGCGGTGTCGCACGGGTACTGGAACAGCTCGGCTACCGCACGCGGCCGCTTGCCCTGGATCTCGATCTCGGCGAGGTGCGACGGCGCCTGCGCGGCCTCGACCCCACGGTGGTAATCAACCTGGCAGAGTCCATCGAGGAGGACGGGCGGCTCGCGCACCTGCCGGCTCAGCTGCTCGAGGCCTCGGGCATCCCCTTCACGGGCTGCCCCGGCGAGGCACTCTACCGCACCACCAACAAACCGCTGGCAAAACGTCTGCTGCGCGCAGCCGGGCTGCCGACGCCGGACTGGCTCATGGGGCCGGCGTTGCCCGCCGCCGGGTTCCAGGACCCGGGGCCCTGGCTGGTGAAGTCGGTGTGGGAGGACGCATCCCTGGGCCTGGATGCCGGCGCCCTGGTCAGCGGTGGCAAGGCACTGGCCGCGCGTCTCGCCACATCCGTGCGGCGCCATGGCGGCGCCTGGTTCGCGGAGCGCTACGTCGAGGGCCGTGAATTCAACGTCAGCCTGCTCGACGGGGCGAACGGCCCCGGACGGCCCGGACGGCACGGCCCGGACGGCCCGGACGGCCAACGAGATCCTACGGTGCTGCCGCTGGCCGAGATACGCTTCCGGAACTACCCGCCCGGCGTCCCGCCCATCGTCGACTATGCCGCCAAGTGGGATACCGCGAGCTTCGGCTACCGCAACACCCGACGCACCTTCGCCGCCGGCGCGTCGGACGCGGATCTGCGCGAGCACTTGGCGAGGCTCGCCCGCGCGTGCTGGACAATCTTCGGACTGCGCGGCTACGCGCGGGTGGACTTCCGGATCGATACCTCGGGAGAGGCCTGGATCATCGAGGTCAACGCCAACCCCTGCATCGCCCCGGACGCGGGTTTCACCGCCGCCGCCGCGCGGGCCGGGATGGATCTGCGGGACCTTGTCACCCGGCTGCTCGCCGCGGCGTCGCCGCCGGTCGGCTGACCCACTCGTCTTGCCATGTTCCGTATTCGCCAGGTTCCCGACGACAACAGCCCGGCCAACGCCGCGGCCGTTGCCGAGGTGCAGCAGATCCTGCGCGCCCCGTTTCCGCTGCTCGATGCGGACGAGATCGACGGGCTGCCCGCCAAGCTGCGCGATCCGCTCAAATACCGTTTCCGCTTGGTGCTGCTTGTCGCCGAGGACGCCGAGGGCGGGGTCCGCGGGTTCGCGACGCTGCTGCACGCACCAGACCTCCGATTCTGCTACCTCGACTTCATCGCCAGCCTGCCGGGCAGGTCCGGCGGCGGCATCGGTGGCGCCCTGTACGAGCGGGTGCGCGAGCAGGCCTTGCGCCTCGGCGTGCACGGCCTGTACTTCGAGTGCCTGCCCGACGACCCGGCCCTGTCGCCCGATGCCAACCTGCGCAAGGAGAACGCCGCGCGGCTGCGCTTTTACGAGCGTTGGGGTGCGCGTCCGATCGCCAACACCGCCTACGAGACTCCGCTCACCCCCGGCGGCGACAACCCCCCCTACCTGGTGCTGGACCCCCTGGGGCATAAAGACCTGCCGCGGCGGGACCAGGTGCGCGCGGTGGTCGCGGCCATCCTGGAGCGCAAATACGGCGCTTTTTGCCCTCCCGACTACAACCGCCGCGCGAGCGGGGCTATGTCGAGGCCCCGGTGCGCGTGTCCGCAATTCTTCAGGAGCTGGAGCGCTCCGGGTTGTTCGAGCGCCAGGAGCCGCGCCATTTTTCCGATCGACACATCCGCGCCGTGCATGACGGTCGCTTGGTGGATTTCCTACGCCGGGCGTGCGCCCAGGTGGGCAGGAGCCGCTCTGTCTACCCGTACGTGTTCCCCATCCGCAACGCCGCCCGCCCGCCGAGGGAGCTTCCCCTGCGCGCCGGCTATTTTTGCATCGACACCTTTACGCCGATCAACGGCAACGCCTGGCCGGCGGCGGTCGGTGCGGTGGACTGTGCGCTCAACGCCGCCGAGCAAGTGCTCGGGGGCATGCGCCTGGCCTATGCACTGGTACGCCCGCCCGGACACCATGCGGAACGGCACGCCTTCGGGGGTTTCTGTTACTTCAACAACGCGGCAGTCGCCGCCCACTATCTGAGTCGTTACGGACGGGTTGCGGTGCTCGACATCGACTACCACCACGGGAACGGCACCCAGGATATCTTCTACCACCGGGACGACGTGCTGACAGTGTCCTTGCACGGCCATCCGAGCTTCGCCCATCCCTACTTCAGCGGCTTTCGCGGTGAGGAGGGACGTGGCGCAGGCGCGGGCTGCAACCTCAACATCCCGCTACCCGAGGAGCTGACGGCCGAGCAGCACCGCGCAGCGTTGAGCAAAGCGCTGAGGCGTATCGCGCGGCACCGTCCGGCATTTCTTGTTCTGGCGGCGGGCTTCGATACCGCCGCCGGAGACCCGACGGGCTCCTGGGCGCATCGGCGGCGCGACTTTCGTACGATTGGCCGGCTCATCGGCGAGCAAGGTTACCCGACCCTCGTCGTGCAGGAGGGCGGCTACCGGGTGCGCACCCTGGGCGGCAACGTGCGCGCCTTCTTCGAGGGCCTGGTGCTCGGCGCGGACAAGCCGCTGACGCCAGCCGCCAGCCGCCGGGCAAGGACCGAGGCCAGCGCCGCCGACACCGGCTGGCGCGAGCAGGTTACGGAAACCGATGCCGACAAGGTGCGCGACCTGACCGCGGCCTCTGGCGTGTTCTCAGCCGAGGAGGCGTCGATCGCCGAGGAGTTGGTGCACGCGAGGCTGCAGGCGGGCGTCGAATCCAGCTACCGCTTTCTGTTTGCCGAACGGGGTGAACGCCTCGATGGGTATGCCTGTTTCGGCCCGATTCCGGGCACGGACCGGCGCTTCGATCTGTACTGGATCGTCGTCCACCCGACGCGGCAGCATGCCGGGCTGGGCCGCGAGCTACTGCGCCGGACCGAGGCGATTGCTCTTGCCGCGGGTGCCACCCACCTGTTCGTCGACACCTCGGGGCGCCCGGCTTACACGCCGGCCCGCACCTTTTACCGCCGCAACGGTTATCGCAAAGTGGCCGAGCTGCCGGACTTCTTTCACGACGGCGACGCCAAGGTGATATTCGCCAAACGCCTGGATCCGGCATCGCGCTGACGCGACCAGCACGAGCGATAAACTGGCGATCCAAAGTCCGGAGCTGACCGGATGGCGCTCGAAGGTGGCGGCTTGGCAGAAGAGGCTGGACGTGCAAAGGCGATGCCCGTGGCTCAGACGGCAACAGAACCCGCCCAGGCCATGCCTGTCTCGCGCACGATGACCCCGATGGTTGCGGCGCAGGGAAAGTACGGCAGCACGAACAGCAGGTAAGCGAACGCACCGATCCGGCCGTCGAAGCGGGCCTCCATGGCGCCGAAGGGGCCTCTGCTCACCTCGTGCTTCGCCGCCATCTCCGTGCGATTAGAGAGATTCCCGACGTTCAGGCCCAAGGGATCGAGCAGGCTACCGCTGGCCGGTTGTTCTCGCGGACACCGAGCGGCACGAAGGCCTTGCGGGGTTGGATCGGATCTTCGGTGAGCTGCCTTATCCGTTCGCGACACCGTTGCCCTCAACTATGCGATTGCGGTCGCCCTTTACGCCTCGATCTCAACCAGCGCCTCATCCGGATTGACGCTGTCCCCCTTAGCGACGTTAACGGCCTTCACCTGTCCGGAAATGGGCGCATGGACCTCCGTTTCCATCTTCATGGCCTCGGTGACAAGCACCGGATCCCCGCCTTGACCTGGTCGCCTTCCTTGACCAGCACATCGACGATGGCACCCGGCATCGACGTGGTGACGTGCCCCTCGGCGGTCGCGCGGGGGCGTTTTGATTGCTTGCCGGACGGCTTGCCCGGGAGCGCGCCCTGATGGCCACCGGTGAGTACGACCTCGTTCAGCGTTTCCACCAGGATCTCCGTCGGCACGCCATCGACGGTTAGGAAGAAGCGGCGTTCCGCGTCGCTCTGTTTGCCGGTGCCCTTCACCTCGATGTGGTACTGCTCACCGTGGTAGAGCACGTTGAAATCCGTCGGCGCCGTCGCAGGCGCCTCGTGATTTTTCTCCGGCATCGGCTCCAGCGGCTCGGGCTGCAGGGTACCGTTGGCGCGCTGCTCCAGGTACATGCGGCCGATCTCCGGAAACATGGCGTAAGTCAGGACGTCCTCCTCGGACTTGGCCAGCTCCCCGATCTGCTCGCGCAGTTCGTCCATCTCGTCCGCCAACAGGTCCGCCGGCCGGCACGTTACGACTTCCTCGTTGCCGATGGCCTGCTGGCGGACCGCCTCGTTGACCGGCCCCGGCATCCGCCCGTAGCGACCCTGGAGACAGAGCTTGACCTCGTTGGTGATGGTCTTGTAGCGGGCGCCGGTCAAGACGTTCAGCACCGCCTGGGTACCCACGATTTGGGAGGTGGGCGTCACCAGGGGTGGATAGCCCAGGTCTTGGCGCACCTGCGGAATCTCTTCCAGCACCTCGTTCATGCGTTGCAAGGCGCCCTGCTCCTTGAGCTGGTTGGCAAGGTTTGAAATCATCCCGCCGGGTACCTGGTTGACCTGGACCCGGGTGTCCACCCCGGTGTAGTCGCTCTCGAACTGATGGTACTTCTTGCGGATTTCGTAAAAGTAAAAGCCGATTTCCTGCACGGCCTCCAGATCGAGACCCGTGTCGTGCTCGGTCCCGGCAAAGGCCGCCACCATGCTCTCGGTAGGCGGATGGCTCGTGCCGCCGGCCATGGACGAGATCGCCGTGTCGATGTGCAGGCAGCCGTTCTTTACGGCCTCGTACTCGGCCATCTCGGAGAGGCCGGAGGTGGCATGGGAATGCAGGTGAAGAGGCACACTCACCGCCTTGGCCAGCTCGGTGACGAGCTCGGCCGTCGCCGCGGGTGTCAGCAATCCAGCCATGTCCTTGATGGCGATGCTGTGGCAGCCGATTTCCTCCATCTCTCTAGCCATGTCCACGAACATGGGAATACCGTGCACCGGGCTGGTCGTATAGCTGATGGCACCCTGGGCGTGCTTGCCTGCCGTCTTGACGGCCTCCACGGCCACGCGCAGGTTGCGTACGTCGTTCAGGGCGTCGAAGATGCGGAATACATCCATGCCGTTGGCTGCCGAACGCGCCACGAAGGCACGGATCACGTCATCGGAGTAGTGGCGGTAGCCCAGCGCATTTTGGCCGCGCAGCAGCATCTGCAGCCTGGTATTGGGCAAGGCCTCGCGCAATCGGCGCAGGCGCTCCCAGGGGTCCTCCTTGAGGAAGCGCACACAGGCGTCGAACGTCGCCCCGCCCCACACCTCCAGGGACCAGAAGCCGATATTGTCGAGCTTCCCGCAGATCGGGAGCATATCATCCGTGCGCATGCGGGTGGCGAGCAGGGACTGATGGGCGTCGCGCAGGACGGTCTCGGTGATTTCTACTTTTGCCATGGTCTCGAATACCCCTGTATTGCTCACAAACCGGCGTGGGCGACGACCACCGCCGCCAAGGCCGCTGCGATGTCGTGCCGACGGTGGCCGGTCGCATAGTTCACCAGCTCCGGATGGTTTTCCACGTACCCGGTGTCGAATCGGGCGCTGCGGAACCCCGGGGACTTGAGGATCTCCGCGTAGTAAGGAATCGTGGTCTTGACCCCGTCGACGCCCATATCCATCAGTGCCCGGTAGGACCGCTGTATCAGCTCGTTCCAGGTAGAGGCCCAGACGGTCAGCTTGGCGCACATGGAATCGAAGTACGGAGGGATCTCGTAGCCGCTGTAGATGGCGGAGTCCAGCCGCACCCCCGGGCCGCCCGGGGCGTAATATCGGCTGATGTGGCCGAAGCTGGGCAGGAAGTTGTTCTTCGGGTCTTCCGCATTAATACGGAACTGCATGGCCATGCCGTGAATCTGGACGTCCTCTTGCCGGAAGTGCAGCGGCTCGCCGGCGGCGATGCGGATCTGCTCCTTGACGATGTCGACCCCCGTGATCTGCTCTGTGACCGTGTGCTCGACCTGCAGGCGGGTGTTCATCTCCATGAAGTAGAAGTTGCCGTCCGCATCCATCAGGAACTCCACGGTGCCGGCGTTCTCGTAGCCAACGGCGCGGGCCGCCCGGACCGCAAGCTCGCCAACGTATTGCCGCTGTTCGCTGCTGAGCTGGGGAGATGGGGCAATCTCGATGAGCTTCTGGTTGCGCCGCTGGATGGAGCAGTCGCGCTCGAACAGATGGACGACGTTGCCGTAGCTGTCGCCCAGTATCTGCACCTCTATGTGCACCGGATCGACGACGCATTTTTCCAAGAACACATCCGCGTTACCAAAGGCCTTGGTCACCTCGGAGATGACCCGGTCGTAACTCCTGCGCAGCTCCTCTTCCGTATGACAACGGCGAATTCCTCGCCCGCCGCCGCCGGAGGTCGCCTTTAGCATGACGGGATAGCCGATGGCCTCGGCATGGTGCAGGGCATCGTCCACGCTCAGCAGGTTGCCCTCGGTACCTGGGAGCACGGGGATACCGGCCTCGATCATGGAGCGGCGCGCCTCAGTCTTGTCTCCCATACGGCGCATGACCTTGGCGCTCGGTCCGATGAACCGAATGCGGCGCTTGGCGCAAATCTCGGGGAACCGGGGATTCTCCGAGAGGAATCCGTAACCGGGATGAATCGCGGTGCAGCCGGTCTCCACCGCCAGATCCACGATGCGGTGGGCGTTGAGATAGCCGGCCACCGGGTCGGCACCAACGCTGTAGGCCTCGTCCGCCTTCTTGACATGGAGTCCGTGCCGGTCCGCGTCCGTGTAGATCGCCACCGATCTCACACCGCTCTCAAGGGAGCGGATGCCCATCTCCCCGCAGGCGCGCGCGATGCGCACAGCGATCTCGCCGCGATTGGCGATCAATAGCTTGTTTATCAAGGCGCTTCCCTCCCGGGTCAGAGTCAGCGATTTGCTTCCTTCATGAAATGCAACTTGTCCGGAACCACTTGCACGTTGCTTTTCGCGAGGCGCTCGCGTCACCTCGGCGTCGGGCAGTACCGAATAGCTGCCGCTCCACTTCCCACGGTCCAATTATGGATGAATTTGCCGCGTTCGTTCTTTCCGGGGAGTCATCCCCGGCGAATTGCCCGCACGTCGATTCAGCGCTGCGCTGCCTCAGGCCTTCGCGTTCGCGGCAGCAAGCCCGTCACGCCCGCTACGCCCGTTACGCGCCCAAGCCCGCAGAATAAAGACCACCAGCACCAGGAGGAGCGACAAACCGGCGATCCAGGCCCCTGAGCTGACCGGGTGTCGCTCGAAGGTGGCGGCCTGGTAAAAGAGGGTGGACGTGATGAAGGCGATACCGGTGGTCCAGGACGCCACGAAGCCGGCCCAGGCCATACCCGTCTCGCGTACGATCACTCCGATGGTCGCGGCACAAGGGAAATACAGCAGCACGAAGAGCAGGTAAGCGAAGGCGCCTATCCGGCCGTCGAACCGCGCCTCCATGGCACCGAAGGTCCCGCCGGCCACCTCCTGCTCCGTCGCTACCCTTTCACGATCCGAAAGATCCCCCACATCCAACCCGAGCGGATCGAGCAGGCGGCTGGCAACCTCTGCCAGGTTTTCCGGTACGCTGCCTGCCGCCTCAACCAGCGAGCCCCAAAGGTCGAAGGCCTGCTCCTGCGCCTGCGGCTGCTCCTCCTGTGCGATTCGCGTGTAGAGAGAGTCCAAGGTGCCGACGATCACCTCCTTGGCGAGGACACCGGAAACGACACCGACCACCGCCGGCCAGTTATCCTCCCGCACGCCCAGGGGCGCGAACAGCGGCGTCACCGTGCGGCTCACCGCGCTCAATACCGAATTCTCGCTGTCCGCATCCCCCAGGCTGCCGTCGGTGCCGACGGAGCTGAGCAGATTCAGGGCCACGACCATCACGACGATCACCCGACCCGCCTCCTTGAGGAACAGCCGAACCCGGTCCCAGGTCCGCAGCAACACACCCTTGAGCGTCGGCAAGTGGTAGGGAGGCAGCTCCATCATGAAGCCGGTGCTCTCGCCCCGAAGCAAGGTTCGCTGCATCACCAGACCCGTCAGGATCGCCACGACGATGCCCGTCAGGTAGAGCGCGAAGACCACGTTCTGCCCGGAATGGGGAAAGAAGGCCGTAGCGAACAGCACATAGACCGGCAACCGCGCACCGCAGGACATGAAAGGATTCATGAGGATGGTGAGCTTGCGCTCGCGCTCGTTCTCCAGGGTACGAGTGGCCATGACCGCCGGCACGTTGCATCCGAAACCCACGATCAAGGGCACGAACGCCTTTCCCGGCAACCCGATGGAACGCATGAACCGGTCCATCACGAACGCCGCACGGGCCATGTAGCCCGTGTCTTCCACCACGGACAGGAACAGGTAGAGACTGGCGATTATGGGAATAAAGGTTGCAACCACCTGCAGTCCACCTCCCACTCCGTTCGCCAGGAGCAGGATCAAGAGATCCGGCGCCCCCGCGGTGGCCAACAGTGCAGCCATGCTTTCTACGAAGAAGGCACCGGCGACGCCATCGAAAAAGTCGATGAAGGCACCGCCCAGGTTGATGGTGAAGATGAACATCAAGTACATCACCGCCAGGAACAGAGGGATGCCCCAGACGCGGCTCAGCACCACGCCGTCGATGCGGTCTGTAAGGGTCTTGCCGACTCGGCCGCGCTGCCGGGTCACCCGGTGCGCGAGGGCATGGGCATGGCCGAAGCGGGTATCGGCGATGTGGATGTCCACGTCCTCCCCCGAACGGTCGCGAACGAGCCGGCGCCAGTGCGCGGCCCGCTCGCGGATCAGGTCGTTCGCCAGGCGCTCGGCGGCAGGGTCCTCCTCCAGCAGCTTGAGGGCCAGCCAGCGTCCGTTGGCCTTGTCCGTCTGGTGCTCGAAAAGCGGGGCAAGCTCTGCCAGCGCCCGCTCTACGCACTCCTCCTGGGCGAGAACGAACCCATCTGGTTGGCGGCCGTCGGCCACGGACAACATGCGCGCCTTGAGCTCGGTCACACCCTCCCGCGTGACCGCAACCACCGGCACCACCGGACAGCCCAGCTCGCGACTCAGGCGCTCCGTGTCAAGGAGAATCCCGCGGCTGCGCGCCACGTCCATCATGTTCAACGACAGAATCAGGGGAACCCCCATCTCCAAGAGCTGGACGGTGAGATAGAGGTTGCGCTCCAGGTTGGACGCGTCGAGCACATTGACGATCAGATCCGCGTCGCGCGAGAGCAGATAATCGCGGGTTACTTGCTCGTCCAGGGAGCCCGCGTCCAGGGAGTAGATCCCCGGCAGGTCGATGACCCGGATCTCGCGCCCGTCGAGCTCTAACCGCCCTTCTTTCCTCTCGACCGTAACGCCCGGCCAATTACCGGTCTTCTGACGGATACCCGTAAGGGCATTGAACAAGGCCGATTTGCCGCAATTCGGATTTCCCGCCAGGGCGATGGACAGTCCCGCGCCGTCCCGTCGGGACGCAACAATGTCATGTTTTTCGCAGCAATCCATAATCGGCCTGCTTGTGGTGAACGCGGCTCGCGGAGTGCGGAAGTTGGCAGGTCGGCCGCATAGGCACCGACGCGCGCGGGTGGCTGTGTGCTATTCGGCGCCTGGAACGCTCTGGCCCAAGGGCTCGACCAGCAGCTTCTCGACGACGCCGCCTCCCAAGGCGACTCGGGTGTCGCCTGTGGACAGTACCACGCCGCGGCCGCGATGGTGCAGCACCGAGATCTCGCTTCCCACCCGCAGTCCCAGGCCCAGCAGCCGGCGCGTCAGTTGCCGACCTCCTCGAATCTCTGCGATGCGAGCCTGGACCCCGATTGGCAGTTCGATAAGGGACATGCGGTGAGATTGAGCGCTATCCACGCAAGGTCAGAGCGGAACAAATGAGAATGCTTCTCGTCGAAGTTTAACCGATCGGTCACACCAAATCGAAGCGATCGAACTGCATGCTGAATTGGCCGCGGCCCTGGGTCTGGCTACGTAGGTCCGTGGTGTAACCGAGCAGGCGCTCCAGGGCCACCTCGCAGTCGATGGTAACGTCACCGCCTTCGGTGCGGGTGTCGCGGATCAGTGCCTGACGAGACTGCAGATCCCCCAGCACGGTACCCAGGTTCTCTTCCGGGACCACGGCCTCGACGGCCATCACGGGGTGCAGGGGCGCCGGGGAGGCATTTTGCACGGCCTTGGAGACGGCCTTGGAGGCTGCTGCGCTCAGGGCATCGGGCGTAGAGGCCTGACCGAACAGCTCCACTTCCAAGACGCGCACCTCAATGTCCTCCAGGGGCGTTCCCTGAAGCGGTCCCGCGGCCAGTCCCTGACGTACGCCAACCGCAACCGCCTCGGCCTGCTCCGGACTCAAAGCAGCACCCGCCGGAACCAGAGCCGGCGCCATCTGGACGCGCACGCCCTCGCGGCGCTCCAAAGGCCGGACCTCGACCCGTACCCGGGCAGTTCGTTCAGGAATCTTCTGATCGGGCTGGGGCGGGGGTGCGTACAAGACGTCCCCCGATCCAGCTCCGCGAACGGTTTCGCGCACCGCCACTGCCGGACGGCCACTGCGCACAGCCAGGTGAAACTCCCGCTCCAGGCGTTCGAGCACGATCTGCAGGTGCAGCTCTCCCATGCCGCGCAGCAGGCGCTGACCGGTTTCCGAGTCCTCCTCCAGGCGCAAGGTCGGGTCCTCCTGCAATACCTTGTCCAGCGCCTCCAGCAGCTTGTTCTCGTCGGTGCCCGCACCCGGCTCGATGGCCAGGCTGAGCACCGGCCGGCGGGTTTCGATGCGTTCGAGGCTGAGCAAATGGCCAGGTTGGCACAGGGTATCCCCGGTGGTGGCGTGGCGCAGCCCCGCGAGCAGGGCGATCTGCCCGGGACCTGCCTGCTCCAGCTTGACCTTGCGCCCGGCGTCCGGATCGAAGATCCGCGCCACCTGCTCGTTGAGAGTCTGACCGTCCGCGGCGAGCACCTCCACCCGGTCCCCCGGCTTCAAGCGGCCACGGTAGATGCGGACGAACAGATGGCGCCTGCCGTCCCACATCTGCACCTTGAATACCAATGCTGCCAAGGGCCCCTTCGCCTCCATCATCACCTCTTCCGTGCTCCCATCGAGTCGGTGGCCGGTGGACGGGGGACGATCCAGGGGCGTGGGCAACAGCTCGACTACCCCGTCCAGCAGGGGTTGAACGCCGAGATTACGCAGTGCGCTGCCGCCGTAACAGGGGAAGATGTCACCCGCGAGCGTCCCCTTGCGCAACGCCCGCCACAGCTCGCCGGGCTCGGGATCCTCACCCGCCAACACCCGGTCCGCAAGTCCTTCGTCCGCCTCCGCTGCGGCCAACATAAGGGCCTCGCGAAGCTCGGCCAATCCCAGCCAGATCTCCTCCGGGCAGGGGCCTGCTGCCACCTCCCCGCCTTGATCACCAGTGAACCTCAGCAATCTCTTGTTGACCAAGTCGACGACGGCCTGATCGTCGACCAGGGGCACCGTGACGGCGACCGGCTCGGCCCCGAGGCGTTTACGTATGCTGGCGAGGACATGACTGAAACCGGCGCCCGGCCGGTCCATCTTGTTGACGAAAAAGAGCACGGGCAGCTTGAAACGGCAGCGCTGCCGCCATACCGTTTCGGTTTGGGGCTCTACGCCGCGAACTCCGTCCAAGACCAGAACGCAGCCGTCGAGGACACGCATCGAGCGCTCCACCTCGATGGTGAAATCCACGTGGCCGGGGGTGTCGATGATCTGCAGCAGATGGTCCCGCCAAGGAGCCTTGGTGACCGCCGAGGTAATTGTGATGCCGTGGCTCTGCTCCTCGGCCAGATAGTCCATATGCGCGGCACCGTCGTGGACCTCTCCGAGCTTGTGGGAGGCGCCGGTGTAGAACAAAATGCGCTCGGTCAGCGTGGTCTTGCCGGCATCCACGTGAGCGGCGACGCCGATATTTCTGACCTGAGCAAGCGGCATAGACTTATTCATAAACAGCGGAGTTGGAACAGCATAATGAAGAGGAAAACATTGCAGGCGAATCTGCTATCGGGATGTACATGGACGCTTGGACTAACCCTCTTGAGTGGCAGCTGCGCTCTGTGGGCGGCGCAGACCAGCTATCGGCTGACAAACGTCGACGACAGCGTCTTCGGGCAGGCATTCTATGTAAAGACCAGGTACGAGGATACCCTGTTGGACATCGGCCGCCACAACGGGCTCGGCTACGACGAGATGAAGCACGCGAACACGGACGTAGACATGTGGGTCCCTGGAGAAGGCAAGGATGTGCTGGTGCCCACTCAGTACGTCCTGCCCAACGCCCCCCGAAAGGGCCTGGTACTCAATCTGGCGGAGAAACGGCTCTATTACTTCCCCTCCCCCGCGTCCGGCGAGGTGGTCACCTATGCCGTCAGCATCGGGCGCGAGGGCTGGGGCACGCCGCTGGGCAGCTTCAGTATCGTGCGCAAGGACAAGGACCCGACCTGGACCCCTCCGGCATCCATTCGCAAAGAGCATGCGGAGGCTGGGGACATTCTGCCAGCGGTAGTTCCCGCCGGGCCGGATAACCCTCTGGGACAGTACGCCCTGCGCCTGAGCGCCGCAGGCTATCTCATCCATGGCACCAACAAGCCTTGGGGCCTGGGAATGGAGGTGAGCCATGGTTGCATCCGCATGTATCCCGAAGACATCGAGCAGCTTTTTCCGAACATCCCGGTGCAGACGCCGGTTCATATAGTCAACCAACCCTTCAAGGTAGGCTGGAAGGGCAACGAGCTCTACCTGGAGGTCCACGCAAAGGACGAGGAGAAGGCCAAGTCGCCGACGGAGGTTATTCCTCAGGCGGTCGCGAGTTCCGAGGGAGTGAGCGTGGATTGGGAGGAGGTGAGAAGGGCTATGAATGAAAATACCGGCCTCCCACACTTGGTAGGAGGCCGGCAAAAGCCGGCGAGCCGGCTGTTTCTGGATTCGATCTTTTAGATCTGGACTTACTTGCCCATGATCTTCTGATACATGCGATCCAGACGCTCGGTGTTGGCGTCGCAGCACGCCTGAGCGGAGTTCGCCTTGTCGATAGCCTCCTGGGCCATGTCGCGAGCATGCTGGTCGGTGCAGCCACCGAGCAGCCCCATGCTCAGAACAGCAGCGGCGGTCAGGGAAGCGAGCGTAGTGATTTTAGACATTGCTGTGTCTCCTTGTGATTTATGCCGATCGGCTCTTTTTTTATAACACATGATCAGGGTTTTTCCGAACATCTAACGCAACGAAAGTTCACCGGAAAACGCCTTGGACCCATTGAAGGCACACGAGACCAGCTCAAACACCCCTACAAGCGCTTAAAATTCAAATAGATACAGGATTATCCGGGACCTTGACTCGAAACGGCCAGACAGAACCAAAGGTTCCACACTTGTCACGGTTTCGAGGCTTTACAGCGTCAATCAGCCTACCAACGCCGGCGAACGTACTCATACATGACGATCGACGCGGCAACGCTGACGTTCAGGCTCTGCACCAATCCGCTCTGGGGAATGGTCAGACTGCGGATATCCGGATAGTCCGCCGGATCGAAGCTCAAACCCATCTCTTCGTGACCGAAGACGAACGCGCTCTGGTCGGGAAGGTCGCATTCGCAAATGTGAGCGCCTTCGCTCGGCACGAGGGTGAACAGCTGATAGCCCCGCTCCCGCAATGCTCGATGACTGTCGACAAACGCGTCGAAAAAGCGCGCCGGGACGGCCTTGAAAGCCCCCTTCGCGGGCGCGGGATCGAAGGGGCCGATGTCGATCAAGTGGACCTCATGGGCACCGAAAGCCTGGGCGCTGCGGAAGATCTTGGGGACATTGAATCCCGCCTTGAGGTGATCGAGCACCACAACGAAGGATCGCTCCCCCGGCTGTGCGAGGAGATTGCGTTGCCGCTGCTTGGCATACCGCCGTAGGGCTTGGGACCCGTAGTTTTTCTTGTTTCGTCGCGAAGTCATGGCCCTGAATTCTGCCAGAATCGCACGCGCCACACCTTCCACGCTGATAAACTCAAGGTGATGCTTCGTTCGGGTATCGGCAAGGCCCTGCGGGTACCGGCGGACGGACACAAGTACAAGCTGGAGGCGAGCACCTCACAGGCCAACCACCCGCCGCTGAGCCTGCGGACGATTTTTGTCATGAAGATACTATAAACATGGTCCGCCGTTACTACGACAAACCGCAGGACCCGGACCAAAGCAACCCCTTCCGGTGCCAAGGCTTCCTGCGCGACGGCCTGATCCGCAGAGGCGATGACGAGACACTTCCCATCCAGGCGTTGCCGCCCTTTCTGCGCGCGCTCCTGGTGACTGACGGTACCGTTACGAAGATCCTGGAGGCCTACTTTTGGGAGCCGGTCCAGGTGCAGACCCTGCAACAAGAGTTCGTCGCCGCCGAGCGGCCAATCGGGTGGATCCGGATCAACCCGGGAGATCGGGTGCTGATCCGCCGGGCACGTCTACGGGGCGCGGACAGCGGCATGGTCTACGCCACGGCTTTCTCGGTCATTCGAACACAGCTGATTCCCCAGGCCTTCCGCCACCGTCTGATCGATCGCGAGATCGGCATCGGTGTACTGATCCGCGACAGCGGAATGGAGAGCTACCGCGAGGTGCTGGAGGTGGGTATCGAGCCGGTGGGCGCGTCCACACAAGAGCAGGAGCCGGCGCACTCGGACCTGGTCTTCCGCACCTACCGCATCATCATCGACGGCCAGCCCGTGATCCTGATCACCGAGAGCTTCCCGCTGGGTCTGTACGAATAATCCGTCTTCATGCAGGTGAGAGAAACAGCTCCGCGGAAGAAGCTAACAGGCGGGAATGCAGCCCTGAAACACCAAACCCCGGACTTCATCGACACCCTCCGGATTCGAGAGACGCCGGAGGGGGTAGACATAGCGTTGCGCGTGGCCGGTCCCGTGGTGCGGGCGGCCGCCCTCGGCATCGACTCCCTGATCAAGGGCGCCCTGTACCTGGCCCTGACGCCCCTGCTCGCCTTCGCCGGTCTCGGGTTGGGACTGCTGCTGCTCGGCATATTTCTGCTCGAATGGTTTTACCCCGTGTTCTTCGAGCTCCTTCGAGGCGCGACTCCCGGAAAGCGGGCCATGGGCCTGCAGGTGGTCCAGGACGACGGGACGCCTGTGGACCCGCTGCATCGGTGATCCGCAACCTCTTGCGCGCAGTCGACTTTCTGCCCCTGTTCTACGGCGCCGGATTGGTGAGCACTCTCGTGGACCGGAATTTTCGCCGCCTCGGCGACCTGGCTGCGGGGACCCTGGTCGTGCATGTCGATCGGCCTGCGACCCGGGGAGACATCCCCCTGCACGAGCCCTTGCCGCTGCCGCACCCGCTGCCCTTGGAGACACAGCAGGCCATCTTGGACTATGCCGAGCGCAGCCCCCACCTCTCGCCCCAGCGGCGGGCGGAGCTTGCCGAGACCCTCGCCTGGCTCAGCCACCGCAAAGGACCGGCGGCGGAGGAGGCAGTGCTCGGTTACGCCAACTATTTGGTCCGCGGGCGATGAGGCAGCAACAATTCGCGGCCGAGCAGGAGCACCTATGGGCCCAGTACCGCGCACTCCTCGAGCAGCTGGATAAACCCGCCCGCCGGCGCGATGCTAATAAAATCCCGCTCAGTCGATTTCCGCGCCTCTATCGCCGTATCTGCGCCGACTACGCCCTGGCCCGCAGCCGCCGCTACAGCCCCGGCCTGACCGAAGACCTCCACGATCTGGTCAGCCGCGGCTACGCCCATCTCTACCGGCGCCGTCCGACTGGGCAGCCCAAGGCCTGGACTTTCTGGTCGCGGGATTCCCCCTCGCATTGCGGCGTCACGGGCGCCTGTTCGCGCTTTCAGCGCTGCTTTTCTTCGCGCCCATGTTGGGCATGGCGCTGGGCTGCTACCAGGACGTCGAGCTGATCTACAGCCTGACGGACGGCGAGAGCGTCGCGCGCCTGGAGTCCATGTACGATCCGACCAATCGAAAGCCGGGGCGCGATGCCTGGCGCCAGTCGGACACGGACTTCGCCATGTTCGGCTTCTACGTCATGAACAACGTCGGCATCGCCTTTCGCACCTTCGCCCTGGGCTTGGTGGTGGGCGTCGGCAGCCTGTTCATCCTGGTCTTCAACGGCCTGATGATCGGGGCCGCCGCCGGTCACCTGACTACTCTCGGCTACGGGGAAACTTTCTGGCCGTTCGTCAGCGGACACGCCGCCCTGGAGCTGACCGCCATTGCCATATCCGGCGCCGCCGGTCTTCTGCTTGCATCCGCACTACTGGCCCCGGGACAGCGCCGGCGGCGGGATGCGTTGCGCGAGAATGCCCGCGAGGCCGTCAAGCTTGTGAATGGCGCTCTGATCATGCTGGTGCTGGCCGCACTCGTCGAGGCCTTCTGGTCCGCGGAAACGGGTACAGACTCCCGCGATCAAGTACCTGTTCGGCGCTCTTTGGTGGCTACTCGTAGGCCTCTATTTCGCCTTCGCCGGAAGAGGAGGCCGGGATGCGACTTAACCGCATCACGGCCAGAATTCGCCCGCGCACATCTTGGGAGGGACTCGACCTCGGTTTCGCCCTGGGGCGGCAATGGTTCCCTGCGCTGTGGGGGATCTGGTGGCTGACCGCACTGCCCGTAGGCGCCGTCGCGGCAACCCTGCTTTCCGATCGCCCGGACTTATGGATTCTGCTCGTATGGTGGCTCAAGCCCCTGTACGAAGCCCCAGTGCTTTTCTGGCTCAGCCGCGCCCTCTTCGGCGAGCCCGTGAGCCCGCGCGGCCTGTGGCGGGAGAGGCGCAGGGTCCTGCCGCTGCGGATGCTGTCGAGCCTACTGTGGCGTCGCTTCCATCTCAGCCGTTCCTTTCACGCTCCCCTTGATTCAGCTCGAGGGCCTGCGCGGGCGCGAGCGCCGTCAGCGCCGACTGGTGATGCAAGGTCGGGGCAGTACCGCCTCATGGCTCACCATCATCTGTGTGCACCTGGAGTCGATCCTCTGGGCTTCCGCACTCGTCCTCGCCGTATGGTTGGTTCCGGGCGAGCTTCCCCTCCTGGACGCGGCCGCGGCCCTGTTCGAGGTCGAGTCCGGTACCTACTGGATAAGCGCTGTCCTGTATTGGCTGGCCATCTCGGTCATGGCGCCTTTTTACGTCGGCGCTGGGTTTGCCCTCTATCTGTCCCGCCGCTCGGAGCTCGAGGCCTGGGACCTGGAGCTGGTGTTTCGCCGTGCCGAAGCCGAGGAGCAGCGACCAAGGCGAGCGCCGGGACCGGCGGTCCGGGCGCCGCGGCCCTGTTGGTGCTGACTCCTTTGGGCCGTACCCACCCTGGAGGCCGATGTGCAACCCCCGATCCCGAAGACGCGCGGTCCTTGATCGCCGAGATCCTGGCGCAGGAGGATTTCGGCTCCACGCGCGAGACCCGAACCTGGGTCTACGTCGGACAACCGGGCGAGCTGGACAGCGCGATCGACCTGCCAGATTGGGTACGCTATCTGCTCGGACCGCTTCGCACCGGGCGCGAACCTGATTGCGACCCTGGCGAAGTGGCTCCTCGTCCTGCTCGCCGCCATCGTTGGGGCCTTGGTACTGCGCCGGATTCTGCTGAATCTGCGTCTACGTGACCGCCGGCGAGCAGCAGCCGAGCGAAGACGACCAGACGCTGCAGAGACTCGGCACGGCCAGCGCCGACGACCTGCCGGCGGACGTTGCAGCGCAAGTCGGCAACCTGATCGAGGCGGGGGATCTCCGGGCCGCACTGGCCCTGTTGTACCGGGCGAGCCTCTCGCGATTGGTGGAGCAATATAGCTTGAAGATCCCGGCCAGCGCCACCGAACCCGAATGCCTGGCCCTGGTGGAGCAGGCACGGCCGGCGCACGAGATCGATCTGCTGCAGCGCCTGACCGGCACCTGGCAGCGCCTCGCTTACGCCCACCAGCGCCCCGAACCGACGAAGATCGCCGCGCTGCTTCAGGAGTGGCAAAACTGGCACAAGGAGGCCGGGTGAAGTCCAACGCTAACGCGGGATTCTGGCTCCTGGGCGGGTTGAGCGCGATCCTGGTCGTCGCGGGCTTGATCTGGTTCCTGCAAAATTTCGAGCAAAGGGGCCTGGAGATAGACAGCGGCTACTCCGCGGCCGCCCGCCGCAATCCCTTCCTCGCGGCGGAGCGCTTTCTCGAACGCCTGGAGATTCCAGTGCAAAGCATCTCCGGCCGAGACCTGCTGCGGGACCTTCCGCCATCTCAAGACACCCTTGTCGTCAACGCCCTGGGGGCCCTCAACACCGAGCGGCGTCGGGCCCTGCACCGCTGGATCGAAGGGGGTGGGCGCCTCATTGTCGAGGCTATGGCCCTGTGGGACGAGCCGGACCTGCCCGGTCCCCGACGAGACGACTTCCTGGATCGCTACGGCGTGCGTCTGATGCGGCGCCAGGAGCCCGAGAGCGGACAGACAGTTGAAGAGGAGGTGGTTGGCGAGGTCAGGGTCGAAGACTATCCACTCCCGCTCAAGGTGGGGTTCTCCCCCGCGTTTTACCTGGATGACGCAAGCGCTGAGGCCAGTGCCGGGATTGTGGCCGGCGAAGGCTTCCGGCTCCTGCAGTATCAGATCGGCGATGGCATGCTCACGGTAACCAGCGACAACCAGTTTCTCACCAATCCTCACATCGCAGAGCATGATCACGCCCTGTTCCTGACCCTGTTGGCAAGCCCACCCGACAACGGAAAGATCTGGCTCCTCTACGACAGCGCCATGCCCTGGCTTGGCGAGTTGCTTTGGCGCTATGCGCCCTTGGCACTTGTTTCCTTCCTGAGTCTGGTTTTCCTTTTTCTTTGGAACCTGGGCGCTCGCCAGGGCCCCCTGCTGCCGCAACCGGCCGGAGACCGCCGCGACCTGCTGGCACACCTGCAGGCGAGCGCGGACTTTCTATGGCGACACGGACAGGGCTGCCAACTCACCAAAGTTACGCGTGAGCGCGT
Organism: uncultured Gammaproteobacteria bacterium; assembly: GCA_942492625.1. Lineage (GTDB taxonomy): Bacteria > Pseudomonadota > Gammaproteobacteria > Chromatiales > Chromatiaceae > Thiosymbion. The sequence goes on from CALOFM010000019.1 coordinate 363,290, forward strand.
CGAGCAGGCCTGGTTGCGCCGCCACCCGTCGTTGCGGGAGCTGGACAGGGCCGAGCGCGCGGACTGGATCGCAGGGCGTGCCGGCTCGGGACCTGCCGAAGTCCACCGTACCCTGTACCCGAGCGCCGTGGATGCGGGTGACCTGGTGCCCGAAGCCGCCCTGCTGCAAAGCCTCTGGCGGAGCCTGTCGTCCGGGCGCGGTACGGCGGACGCTGCGCACAGCTCCACCCTGGTGCATAATTCCGGGCATTCCAGCTGACGGACAAGTAGCGCTCGTAGTGCAGATCATAAACCGCTTCTTTCCACCGATGGTGCTCTGGCTGCTGGTGGCTCTGGTGAGCACCGCCTTTGCTGCGGATACCGGCCGCCCGAATCCCGAGCAAGGCCCGACGCCGGTCGAGATCCAGATCTTCCTGCTTGACCTGGACGCCATCGACAGCGCCGCCCAAAGCTTCGAGGCCAATGTCTATTTCGCGGCCGCGTGGAAGGACCCGCGCCTTGCGGATCGGGCGCGGGGGCATTCCATCACCCGCCCCCTGGAACAAGTCTGGAACCCGCGGCTGCAGATCCTGAATCAACAACGGCTTTGGGCGAGCATGTCGGACGTCGTCGAAATCGATCCGGACGGCACGGTCAAGCAGCGGGCCCGGTTCTGGGGCTCCTTCTCGCAGCCGCTGGACCTGCACGAGTTTCCATTCGACAATCAATCGATCGGCATCCAGGTGGTCGCGGCGGACTACGGACCGAATCAAGTGGCCCTGTCGCCAAGCCCCTTGAGCGGGATCGGCGCCACCTTTTCGATCGCCGACTGGAAGGTCACGGACTGGCGCATGATCACGGATATCGAGACGACGGGACAGGGGCAGACCCAGAACCCACGCATCTCGCTTTTTCTCGATGTCGAGCGACTTCGAGGCTATTACTGGATCAAGGTTATCGCGCCTCTGGTCCTGATCGTCGCCATGTCCTGGGCCGTGTTCTGGATCGACCCGAAGGACACTGGCACCAAGATCAGCATTACCATTACCGCGATGCTGACCCTGATCGCCTACCGCTTCGCCATCGGCGCCAACCTGCCCGCCATCTCCTACCTAACCCGAATGGACATCTTCATCCTGTTCTCCACCTTCCTCATATACGCATCCCTGATTGCAGTACTCGTGACGGCGGCCTACGCACGTGAAGGAGAGCACGGGCTCGCGAAGCGGATCGACCGTAGTTCCCGCTGGGGCTTCCCGCTGTTCTTCATTGCCTCCTGGGCAATCAGCATGATGATGCCGGTCTGAGAATCTTCAGGAACGCCCGTGAGCACAGAGAACCCAGTCTCGGAGCAACGCATTCGGCACGCCGGCGATCAACTGCAGCGCCTCGAGGAGACCATCGGCCGCTCGCTGGTCGGGCAGCGCGCCGTCATTCGGGAGGTACTGGTCGCGCTGGCCGCCGCCGGACATGTGCTCGTGGAGGGACTGCCGGGCATGGGCAAGACCCTGCTGGTACGCTGCTTGGCGCGGGCGGTGGGCGGTCACTTCTCCCGCATCCAGTTCACCCCGGACCTGATGCCGAGCGACGTCACTGGTCACGCAATGTTCGACCTGCAGGCGGAGAGCTTCCGCATCCGCCGCGGACCCATTTTCTGTAACCTGCTCCTGGGAGACGAAATCAACCGGGCACCGGCCAAGACCCAATCGGCCATGCTCGAGGCCATGCAGGAGCAGCAGGTGACCATCGAAGGCAAGGCGCTGCCCCTGGAGCGCCCCTTCCTGGTGCTGGCAACCCAGAACCCCATCGAGCAGGAGGGCACCTACCCATTGCCTCAGGCCCAGCTCGACCGCTTCCTGCTCAAGGTCTTCATCGATTATCCCCGGGCCGACGACGAGCTGGCGGTAGTACGCCAGGTGACCTCCGGGCACGTAGGTGATGAGCTCGACGTCTCACGGGTGGAGCAGGTCATGTCACCGCGGGAGGTGCTGGAGCTGCAGGCGGTTACCGCGCGGCTGGGTCTGGACGACAGCGTCCTCGACTACGCGGTGCGCATCGTCCGCGCCACTCGGGACTGGCAGGGAATCGAGACCGGGGCCGGGCCGCGTGCCAGCATCGCCCTGGTTCGCGCCGCCCGCGCCCGGGGCCTGCTGAGCGGCAACGACTTCGTCACCCCGGACGACGTCAAGTCGGTCGCTCCGGCGGTCCTTCGCCACAGGCTCAAGCTGAGCGCAGACCTGGAAATCGAGGGCTACCAGCCGGACGACGTGCTCGTGGAGCTGCTCGCCAACGTGGCGGCTCCCAGGGCATGATGAGCAGAGAAAGCTGGTGGCCAGCGGCCAATATCAGTGAATCGCTAGCGGCTATGAGCGAACAGCTGCTTCTCCAACCATGAGACCCCGCCGCCGCATGCTGCTGCTGGCCGGCCTCTGGACTTGTATCGGTCTCGCCGCCGCCTGGTGGCCGGTGGCGGCAACGGCATGGAGAGGCGCCGGTATTACCCTCGCCGCCGCCGCCCTGGCGGACTTGCTATGGCTGCTCCGTATCCCGCTCCCGCGGATCAGACGACGGATAGGAAACACCCTGCCCTTGGGTGTTTGGAGCCAGGTCCGCCTCACCATCGAGAACACTTCCGGCCACTCCCTGGGCTTGACGATCCACGACCTGCACCCGTCGGAATTCCACGCACGCAGCCTGCCGCGGGAGTTGCGGCTGCGGGCACGCGAGAAGGTGTCCTTGGAGTACCGGATTCGCCCACCACGGCGCGGCGCATTCGAGCTCACGGGATGCGATCTGCGGCTCGCCTCGCCCCTGGGCCTATGGAGCCGGCGCCATAGGATTCCCTTGCCCGCACGGATCCGGGTGTTCCCCAACTTCGCCGAGATCAGCCACTACACGTTGCTCGCCACGGACGACCGTCTGGGCCGGCTCGGCGTACGCCTGCGCCGCCGCCGCGGCCTGGGCGCGGAGTTCCATCAGCTGCGCGAATACCGGCCGGGAGACAGCCTGCGCCAAATTGACTGGAAGGCCACCTCGCGCGTACGCAAGCTCATCTCGCGGGAGTACCAGGATGAGCGCGACCAGCGGCTGCTGTTCCTGCTCGATTGCGGTCGGCGCATGCGCCATCTGGACGCCGACCGCGGCCACCTGGACGAGGCCCTGAACGCCCTCCTGCTCCTGGCCTACGTGGCGGTACGTCAGGGCGATGCGGTCGGCTTGATGACCTTCGGCGGCCCCAGGCGCTGGTTCGCGCCGCGCAAGGACCCGGAGACGGTCAATCGGTTGCTGAACGCCGTCTACGACCTGCAGCCCACCTTGGAGGCGGCGGATCCGCTGGCCGCGGCCCGCGAGCTGATGCAGACTCAGACCCGGCGCGCCATGGTCTTGATACTCACCAACAGCCGGGACGAGGATCAAACCGAGCTCACCTCCGCCATCCGGTTCCTGCGCCGGCGTCATCTGGTGGTCATCGCCGACCTGCGCGAGTCCGCATTGGACCGCACCCTCTCGGCGCCCATCGCGGATCGGGACACGGCCCTGCGCTTCCACGCGGTGCACGGGTACCTGGAGGCACGCCGTCGCCACCATGAGCGGCTGCAGCACTTGGGCGCCTATGTCCTGGATCTGCTCCCGCGCCAACTGCCCATCGCCCTCGTCAATCAGTACTTCGCGATCAAGCGGGCCGGGTCCCTCTGAGCGGGACCCGCGACCAAGGGGGCACGCCGGAACCGCCTATGCTACATTCACCCTCCGCGATGACGCGCTGTCGTATGTAAAAGGGAATGCGTAATGAGCCAATACGAAGAAAGAGGCGCAGAAATCCGCATGTTGGCGAAATCTCTTGTCTTAGACTCTATGCGTGCAACTCCAGCCTGTCAGCCAGACAAAGAAGGCATGAAGCTAGCACAGATATTTAGGGCATGCGGTCTTGATTGGGGTGCATGCAAGAATGCCACCTCGTCTAATCAGCAATATTGGGTTGTTGCATTTGTCCGAGAACTTGAGACAGAAGGAAAAGTGGAACGGGTTTCAGAGTCGGGCCCCTGGCGGCTGCTTTAGCTTCAACATATAAAAACTGGCTCAGCGTCGACCCAATACCGCGCGCCGAGTTTAGTGGAAGAACGCAAGGTTGTGCCGGCTCGATTTCGGGCTAGCTAACCAAAACGATAGCTGACAGCTCTCCTCAAAGCTGACACCCAAAAAGGTAGATCCCATTCATGAACTTCGTTGATCTGAAGGCCCAGTACGCAAGGATCCAAGAGGATGTTCATGCCCGCATCCAATCCGTGCTGGAGCACGGGCGATATGTGATGGGACCGGAGATCACCGAGTTGGAGGAGCGTCTTGCGCAAATGGTGGGCGTCAGTCATTGCATCGGCATGTCTTCCGGCACCGACGCCCTGCTCGTGGCTATAATGGCCTTGGACATCGGCCGCGGCGACGAGGTGATCACCACGCCCTTCACCTTCATCGCCACCGGCGAGATGATCGCACTGACCGGTGCCAAGCCGGTGTTCGTTGACATAGATCCCCGGACCTTCAACATCGACCCGGCGGCGGTCGAATCCGCCATCACGCCCACGACCCGCGCCATCGTGCCCGTCAGCCTATACGGCCAGTGCGCGGACATGGACGCCATCAATGCCATGGCGGAGCGGCAGGGCATTGCAGTAATCGAGGACGGCGCCCAGAGCCTGGGGGCGGCTTACAAGGGGCGCCAGTCCTGCGGCCTCTCGACCATCGGCTGCACCAGCTTCTTCCCTTCCAAGCCCCTTGGCGCCTACGGGGACGGGGGCGCTTGCTTCACCGACGATGCGGACCTCGCAGCGGCCATGCGCCAGATACGCGATCACGGACAGGACCGGCGCTACCATCACCCCAGGCTCGGACTCAACGGCCGCCTGGACAGCATGCAGGCGGCGGTGCTGCTGGCCAAGCTCGCCATCTTTCCCGATGAAGTGGCGGCACGGGGCCGCATCGGAGCACGCTACAGTGAGCTGATGGCCGACGCCGAGTGCATCACGCCTTATCTGGAGCCTCACAACACGAGTGTCTATGCTCAATACACCCTGCGCGTGGACGACCGGGACGGCTTCATTCGCAAGCTCGCCGAGCAGGACGTCCCCACCGCGGTGCACTATCCGGTGCCGCTGAACCTTCAACCTGTCTTTGCCGACATAGGCCCCCCGCGCGGCGCATTGCCGGCGGCGGAAGAGGCCGCCAGCCAGGTCGTCAGCCTGCCAATGCACCCCTACCTAACCGAGGCGGAGCAAGTGCATGTGGCCGAGGCCGTGAAAAACGTTCTTTGGTGACGATCATGATCTGCTGGGCACGCTATCTCTTCATCGGTGTCGTCGCGGTGCTGGGAATCGGACAGATGGTAGCCGCCTGCGGCCAGAAGGGAGACCTGTACCTCCCCGCTCCGGAACAGGAGGCCAGGGAGCAGAACGCGGCGGGCAAGAAAGCCGAAGAAAGCCAGCAAGCGCAATCCGGGGAAGCGCCGGAGGACGCGGAGAAAACCTCCGACCTACCGCAAGTACCGGCCCCTGAGGAACCGATCCCCCAGGAACCGACCAAAGCACAGCAGTAACCCGATGGACCACTTCCAATACCAGGGCTCCGAGCTGTATGCCGAGGGCCTGCCCGTGACCGACATCGCCGCACGGTTCGGCACGCCTTGCTACGTTTACTCACGGGCCACCCTAGAGCGCCACTGGCACGCCTTCAGCGACGCATTCCACGGCCATCCGCACCTGATCTGCTTCGCCGTCAAGGCCAACTCCAACCTGGCGGTGTTGAACATACTGGCGCGCCTGGGCTCGGGCTTCGACATCGTCTCGGTGGGCGAGCTGGAGCGGGTGCTTGCGGCTGGCGGCGAGCCATCGAAGGTCGTCTTCTCCGGAGTCGGCAAGCGTGAGGACGAGATCCGCCGAGCGCTTCAGATCGGCATCCGCTGCTTCAACGCGGAGTCCGAGCCGGAGCTGGCACAGATCGACCGGATCGCCGGGGAGATGGGCACCCTGGCCCCCGTCTCCCTGCGGGTCAATCCGGACGTGGATGCGGGAACCCACCCCTACATCGCCACGGGGCTCAAGGAGAACAAGTTCGGCATCGACATCCATTCCGCGGACGACGTCTACCAGCGGGCCTCAGAGCTGCCGAACCTGCAGGTGACCGGAATCGACTGCCACATCGGCTCACAGCTCACCGAGCTCGCCCCCTTTGTCGACGCCCTGGAGCGGGTGCTGGCGCTGGCGGACCGGCTCGAGCGCTTCGGCATCCCAATCGCACACCTGGACCTGGGCGGGGGGCTCGGCATCCGCTACACGGACGAGCAGCCTCCCGAGCCCGACGAGTACGCCCGGGTTCTCGACCGCCATCTGGAGGGCCGCCACTACGAGATCATCCTGGAGCCCGGCCGGGCCATCGCCGGCAACGCGGGGATCCTGCTGACCCGGGTGGAGTACCTAAAGCCCACGGAGCATCGCGACTTCGCCATCGTCGATGCGGCCATGAACGACCTGCTGCGCCCGGCCCTCTACCAGGCGCAGCAGCAGGTGGTGCCCGCGCTGCGCAAGCCTACCGGTCAGCGGGCCCACTACGACCTGGTGGGTCCGGTGTGCGAGACGGGGGATTTTCTCGCCAAGGACCGCGACTTGACCCTGGAGCCGGGAGACCTTCTGGCGGTGCGCTCCAGCGGCGCGTACGGCTTCACCATGAGCTCCAACTACAACAGCCGCCCCCGCGCCGCAGAGGTCATGGTGGACGGGACCGAGGCCCACCTGGTTCGCCGCCGTGAGTCACTGGAAGACCTCTACCGGGGAGAATCTCTCCTGCCATGAAACGCCGACCCGAGCCAGAATTAATGGGCGAGGCCGATCAGGCACTCGCCTATGCCGAAGCCGATTTCTCCGAGCCCAATGCGCTCTTTATCAAGCTCCTTGGCGAACAGGATCCCGGGGAGCTGGAAGGGGCCCGAGCCCTCGACCTGGGCTGCGGACCGGCGGACATCGTCATACGATTTCTCAAGGCCTATCCGAAGTCCGAATGCGACGCCCTGGACGGATCAAACGCCATGTTGGCGCATGCGCGCCTTGCCCTGGCCGAGCTGCCGGGAGTGGCCAAGCGCTGCCGGCTCGTACAGGACGTCCTGCCCTCGGAAAAGCTGCCGAAGGCGGCCTTTGATCTGGTGCTGTCGAACAGCCTGCTGCACCACCTTCACGATCCCCAAGTCCTGTGGCGAACCGTCCGCGAGGTGGCCAAGCCGGGCGCCATCGTGCTCGTGATGGACCTGATGCGCCCCGCATCCGCCATGTGGGCGGCGTCTCTCGTGGCCACCTACGCCGCCGACGCGCCGGAGGTGCTGCGCACGGATTTCCGCAACTCCCTGTACGCCGCATTCGAGCCGCGGGAGGTGGTGGCGCAACTCAAGGAGGCGGGGCTCGAAGGGCTTGAGGTGGGAGTAGTCAGCGACCGGCACCTGGCGGTGTTCGGGCGACTTGCCTGAGCGCAGGTCCCGCCTGTACCGGGCAGAATCACTTCAATGCGCGCCTCTAGTGATCCATTGGCGAATATGCAACTCCATCAGCGCGACTCAACGAAGATCTTTGCGTGCGGCAGTTCTTTGGACTGGACGGGCGTGCAGTAGCGGAATTTTGATACCAGGCGAAATCAAGCGTCGAATCGGCGACTCTCAGAACAACCGGATTCCCCCTGAGGCTCACTTTATCGTCATCCCAGCGTTTGAGCTTTCCTTTCTGAAGGTTTTAGTTCATTGAGTGCGTCTGTCAAAAGACTAACATCTTGTTTTACAGAATCTATGTTTGCTGTGCTTTACAGAATCTGCGTTCGTTGTGATAGACAGAAACGCGGCCCCCTTCGGCGCACCAACGAGTGTTTCTACGCGTTGCGGATGGACGACAGGTCGTAGAGCGGTCTGCACCGAGCATAGCGCATCCGCTACCATATCGGTTGTTTGGGCTGTTTTCCGGATTTTCGATCACCGTTCATGGCCGACACCTGACGTAAGGACCCGACCCAGACCAGCGACGTTCTCGGGCCTCAAAGGCGCGACCGCCAACGGTGGAGAAATAGGGCAGATTCGGTGCAGTTTAATCTGAGAAACGGCGATGAAATATAGTGAGCGACAACAAGTGTCAGGCGCATCGAGAAGGTCGAGCTTGCCAAATGACAAGACTGGTGCTCCGAGCACGGCTACAAGGTCGAGGACTTGCTCGGCGCCTGACGACATCGTGAACGACAGCACACATCGAACGCGGGTGGCGTTGGAAAATACACGACCGCGCTTTTTATTGAGAAGAGGATGTATCGATGACGTCCCAGAGCTGACCTATTCCTTTGATGTGAAGGAGTTGCCGCGCGTGCATCTCACCGGGATGGGTGAGCCAGTTCACGTAGCTTCTGTGGCCTGCCTCCTGGTGGTCAGCCGCGAGGTCATCATTAACGACGACGCAGGCGTTATCGCCGCTGGCGTGCGCGCATTCGCCAGCCAAGCCGCATCGCGCGAGGCGGAAATGGGCTTCGGGCTCTTCTCCACGAATCCGAATATGTCCGACGGCAGCGCCTGGCCGTCTGCTGGTGCCGGTAGTCTCCTGACAAGGACGGATCTCGACTCGGACGGCTTGGCAACCGCTTTGGCGGCTCTGCGAGACCAACAGACCGAGAGCGGCACCAAGAGCGATGCCGATGCCGCGACCCTGGGGTCAACGGTGCCGACGAAGTGGCCGCGCTGTCGCTCATGGACACCCTGCAGCACGCAGATCCGGCGCCCCAGATCATCGCCTCCGCACACGTACCGGCGACGAGTTGGTTTGTAATGGCCGATCCAACTGAGTTCCCCGTTATCGCTCGTGCCACGCTGGCGGGCAGCCGGGATTCAGTATGGGCCGAGAACCAGCGCAAGACGCCGAACACCATGGACGGGATGGGTATCAGGCTGAACCATGCCGTTGGCTACAGCCCAGTTTCTCGTGTAGGTATCGTCCGGATGGACAAGCCGTAAACGGGGCATGAATGCGGAAACTCGGCAGATTGCCCCGTAAGCCGGGTTTGCGATACCAGGCCCGCCCCACCTGGCCGCGAAACGGGGCAACCGATCATCCTTGAGCCGGTAGCTCTTGCGCGCGACACCTCTCCGGCTACCGCATGGAGTGCGTCAAGTCCCAGTGTACTCGTTCAGAAAATTTTTTCATGGAACCGGGATGTCACCGATAAACCCCGAGGCTGTTCTGGCGCAACCTCGCCAAGTCACTGCTCATGGTTGAGCACATCGACTGATTTCCGGGTGGCCCCGCCGGTATACGGGGCAAGTCCCTCGCTTTGCCCGTCGATATGGCGGGTATTTTTTTGGTGAGATCGGCGAAAAGGTCACTGATAGATTGGGCGAAAGAGATCAGGGTCCTGGCCGGTTACACCGCATCGTTAAAGCACTTTCTCGATACTCAGCGGTAACGCTAGGAGCGCGAGAAGAATTCGGCGTTTTTCCACAAAATCTGTGGATAACTGTGTGGAAAAAGTACCGCGAAATCCATTAACACAATAGAACCACTGCCGTTGTGTTAGATCGGTCACATTTTAGCCGGCACTATTTTCTTTTTTTTTCATCGAGATACGCTTTATTAGGGACTGCTGAAGGACTCCGTCTGGTTAGCAACGTTGCTGCTCCGGGTCAACTACTTGCTATGTGAGCAAGTTCACACTTTCGTAACAAATCCCGCAACCTCACGATGGTTGCACGAACGTAGCTCTAAAAAAGACCGCATACCCCTTTCGGGGCAGCGGCTCCAATGCGAGGGACTCGCGCACACTTAATTCAGTGCACGCACAAGAAGTAACGCAGAGAGCGTGCCAAGTGCGCCGTGCCCTGGGGTTTCTGAGCCGGATGCTGGTTTTTCACCCCGACACCGCCACAAAGCGTTGGCGCCTCCCGACACTCCGTTACGGTCATCTGATTGCCAACCTGTTGGTGAGCATTTTTCTTCAGCGCCAAAATATGTGCGCCAATTCCCGGAATCGAGAAACGAAACCGGCGAGACTGCAATCGCCGAATCGATGAGTTGCAGGCGGTATCGGAAGCAACGAACGGATCAACATGGAGTGCGGGGGCTCGATTCGGTGTGATTGGCACACCAACCAAATAGACACATTGGCCCGGCTTTCATGCCGGGCTTTTCTTTTTCCGTTCGTGAAGTGGGAACTGCATCACAAGTCTTCGATCACGCCGATGGGTCAGGCTGTTTTGTGTGCTGAAGGTCACAATAGGGTGGTCCCGCCGGAGATACTTTGACGGCGCGGGACCAAAAGCGCTTGGCTAGCGCTGCCTATGCCCCATAGATTCCGCTTGACCAGTCTTCTCGGAGAGAGAAACCTTCGCAGAGTAACCCCAAATGCGTGAGGCCGCGCCACATCAGTTGATGACCGGGAGGTGGGTCGCCGCGGCGGTCAAGATAACCGCCGATGCGGGCGACTAAGCGCACGGCCTCCCCGAGTCGAGCCGGGGGCGGAAAGTTTTTTTTGGGCGAATGCTTGCAGGACCTCGATCTCAAGATCGGAGAACAAGACGCTGGCCGGGAGGTCGGGGCACTCTCGGCCCAACAGCGTCATGAGCATGAGACGCCAGGCAATGACCAGGCGGATGGCAATGGCGCGTTTCAAACGCTCGGCGGTCTCATGGCGCAGGGCTTCGACACGGCAGCCGCTTTTGAGCACGCGATGCCAGTCTTCAATGCGCCAGCGCAAGCAGTACCAACGCAGGCACGTTTGGGCCTCTTGCAGCGACGCGATCGGCGAGGTGGAGAGTAAGCACCACTCGATGGGTTCGACCCCTTGCGGCGGATCGGATTCGTGCACGTAGACGGCCCAGACCGACAGAGGGCCCTGCTTTTTATGGGGTGCCGGTGGACGGAACTCGACCCGCCGGTAATGCAGGGTGACATGTGCCGTGCGCGCCGGGCGCCCGGACTTGGCCTTTTGCTTGCTCCGTTTAGGGCGGGCGCTTTGGCGCTCGACCTTAATGCTGAAACGGCCACGTTCCGGGCTGGCACGCAGGGAGTCGAAGAGCTGGAGGCTGTCAGTCGTGTTGCGGTTGTACTGGGCCCGCACCAACAGGTCGACACCGGGGTTGTGGCGTTGCTCATCGAACAACTCATAGAAGTCGGCCTCCCGATCCAACACGCAGACCAGGCGTGTCTGCGGCAATTGTTCGGCCACCTCTCGGCAGTCGCGCAGCGCCTTGATCCAGCAATAGGTCTCTTTCTCTTCGATCGGTATTTTGCGTTTTGGCCTGCTCTTCTCTGGCGCTGTCGGGGTCGGTGCCCAACACTGCGCGCGCAACACCCCCAACGGCAGCCCATCGGTGGTGACCGCCAGGGTGGAATGCAGATGCAGCCCACGGGTCTTGGCGCTGGTCTGGTTGCCACCGATGATGCCGAGGTCCTGACACTGCACCAGGGCGGAGTAATTCAGATCGGTCCCGTCCTGCACACACAACACGGTCGACTGCGCCTTCATCCGTTGCACCGTGCGTTCGCGGTGAGGCGCCAGCATGGCATCCATGGTGATCGGCGAAGGGTCCGGTTGATCAATCATGCGGTAGTAGCCCTTGACCGTCGCACGTTCTCCCTCGGCAGCAGCGGTAAAGGCATCGCCGGGTTTGTGCGCCTGTCGGCGGGCACTGTCGACCAATCGGCGGCTCAGGCGTGTATCACCCAAACACGCGTCGCCGAACTCCTGTTGCGCCCACTGCGGTCCGTCCATCCCGGCGCCGGGCTCCAGCGGTGGCGAACCCGCTGGTTCGCCGATCTCCATCAAGGCACCAAAATCCTTCTCCAATGGATAGACATAGACCGCCTTGAGCGTTTCCTGCTTGCGGGTATGGCGATCCTGTCGACCCCGCCCCGCAGTCTGTCCGATGCAGGACCAATTCGCCGCCCGATAACAACTCCCACGATGGGTCTCGGTGTCGATGAAGCTCTCCAGCAACCAAGGGCGAAGCGCATACTTCGCTTCGTAATCATCGGCGATTTGCCGCTGGACTCTGCCCAGCACCCGCGACGCAAGATTCTGGCACCCCACCTCGGGGCGAATCAGAAAACGACTCATCCCGACCACGCGATCCAAATGCCGGCGGCGCGTCGCATCGTCCCAGCCGATCCACTGCTCCCGATCCTTGAGCCGCAACGCCGCCGACGCGAACCCCAGTCCTCCCAGCCAACCGTGCTCCGAGGCAATGAGATAGCGCAGCTGGCGCCCCACCAGTGGTCCTGCGCCCCGTGGGTGCTCGCGCAGCATCAGCTCGTTCCACACCCGCATGTGCTGTTCCGTGCGCACCTCAATGAGCTCCAGTCCACGGACATCCTGCGCTTGCGCCGGGACCCCTGTCGGCGCTGCCACCGCTTCGCAAAGCCGCCTCGGCTCTCGTGCCTTGAAGACGGCCCGCAATCGCGATGCCGGTAACTCGAAATGACCGGCTTGTTCGAGTTCTCGCAAGGCGCGCAGACAGCCCGCTCGCTGCAAGTGCCCGCGTGGATCGTGGAAGCCGAACTGTTCACAGAGTGCATCGGCAAGCCGCGAGCGATTCTCGACATCCCCTCCCGCCAACGTCGCCCGGATCGTCTCGATTGCAGCCGGTTGTTCCAGCGTTCGCTTGATTTGGTTTTGTGTGTTCATGCCGCTACCGTAAACGGCCGGCATGTCGATGTCCAGTGGCTAACTATGGGGCATAGGCAGGGCTAGCGCTCACCGCGGCAGGAAGCCAGACTTCATCCTTCTTGGTGGTAACTCGCCACGGCAGAAATGTCGGGGCGCTTTCTATTGTGCCGCCGTCAGCCGTCGAATCCGCGCCACTGCAAGCAAAGGGCGACCGAGATCAAGGTTCGAGCGGCAAGACGGGCGGGGGAACTGCTGAAGGAGTTGGGGCGGCAGCGTGGAGAGAACGGGAACAACCGACGCTCGCCTCACGATGAAGCAAGCGTGCCCCCCCTCCAACAAGCCCGCAACCAAGCGGGCACCTGATTAGCAATGAGTTTCAGCTAGCCGAATCCAAGACTCTGGGCGCGGGCCACTGGCCACTGCGGCCACCAACAATCGTTTGGGCAGCGCGTGGAGGTCGAAGCGGCGGTTGAAGCGATAGGCGATGGCACCGAGGTAGCGCTCGGCGTATTTGTCAAAGCCGAAGGCATGATAGGCACCGCTGAGGCTGGTTTTGACGTTGCCGAGGACCGTGTTCACCCAATGGAACATAGGCAACTCCTTGGGCTTGCGCCCGCCGACGACCGTGGGCTGATGCGCACAGCCGGCGTCGGTAACGCCGGCGAAACAAGCCAGCCCATCGGATAGGACGGTGCTGCCAGGGCTCAGCGTAGCGCTGGCCCACTCGGCAATCGCCTTGCGCGTGAAGCCCGGCAGTTGCGTGAACTTGGCACGCAGCGGGTGCCCTTCCTCATCGAGCGCGACCGCAGCGACGAAGGGCACCTTGTTCTCCGAGCCGCGCCCGGCGGTGCCGTCGTTGAGCTCGCCGCCGAGGTAGGCATCGTCGACTTGGACGTGCCCGCCCAGCACGTAGCCGCCCTCGCGCTCGACCATGGCCTGCATCAGCTTGTGGTGAATGAGCCAGGCGGTGGGATAGCTGACCCCCAAGTCGCGCTTCAGGGCCAGGGCCGAGAGCCCGGTCTTGGCCTGGCTGATGAGATAAATCGCCAGAAGCCAAACCGTCAGCCCCAGCTTGGTGCCCTCAAACAAGGTACCGGCGATCAACGAGGTCTGGTGATGGCAGGCGTTGCACTGGAAGGTCTTGCGGCCTTTGGTCCGCAGCACGCAGTGGGCCGCACCACCACAGCGCGGGCAGCGAAAGCCCTCCGGCCAGCGCGCCTGCTCCAGCGCCGCCTCGCACTGCGCCTCGGTCCCGAATCGCTGGAAAAACTCAAACAGCGACATCCCCGGCTGAAACTGTATGCGATTCACGGCCATGACACACTCCTTCTCGATAAAACCCAGGATAGTGTGCGCCCGCCGGTGGCTCAGTCCGTGAGCCTGGCTGAAGATTCTTGCTAATCAGGAGCGGGCATATCCCGATCCCAGGGCGACCGCTGGCAAAAGCTCGCCAGCGTACGATTTCCAGCCGTCAGGCGTGTTTTCGTAACACGGTTTTCATGCGCTCGATACGCTGGTACACCGCTTGATCGCTGAGCCCGAGTTCGGCGCCTATGTCGGCCAGCCGGGCACCGTCGCACCGTCCAGCCGGGCACCGTCGCACCGTCGCACCGTCGCACCGTCGCACCGTCGCACCGTCGCACCGCAGACGGTAAATCCGGGCGTATGCAACGCCAAGCTCTCGAATGATGATTTCAAGGTGTTTGTTTAGGTCCGGATCGACAAAACGCTTGCGCCGCTTTTCGCGTGCCAGGGCCTCTAGACAATCCGGGCACCCGAGAACACCGGGGCGTTAGCAGGTAGGATGCGTTGCTACGAAACACGCACTCGTGTAGCACACAGAACCAGGTCGAGGTAAATGGTCTTCATGACAATTCAGCGAGACAGTCCGAGTACCGGCAAGATATCAACTGTTGACACGAAGTCCAGCCGACCCTGACGGCGCTCCTGGAAAAATCCGGGAGTCGGGATTGCTACCCCGTTTACCCGGAGCGCACAGGCGCTCATTCGACGCGCCTTTTTCGTGCCCGCGATTTATGGCGGGCCGTGCGGGGCACCCCTCGGGGTGGCCGCTCTCCGGGCGGTTGTAGCAACTCTGTACGGCCCGCCACCTTCCCCGATTGGTACCGGGCAGTGGCGGCTCTCAACCTTACGCCGGAGATTCGCTATGAAAGACAAAACCCACCCGACCAACACCCTGGACGCCCGTGCGGCCCCGCCCCCGCCGTCCAATCCTTCAAGCTGCCTGATACTCGACCCGACCGCCGACCTCGGCGACCTGTACGACGCCGTAGCCGAGCGCCTGACCAAGATCGAGCATATCCTTATCGCCCTCACGGCGAACGACAACCACGAGAATCTGGATGGCTTAACCATTGGTAACGCGCTTTGGGCACTGAGCAGCCTGGTGGCGGAGGCCAGCGAAATGCACATGCCGCTATACGGGTTCTATCAGAAGGCGCTGAGGGAGGCCGACGCAAAGGGCAAGACAGAGGCAAAGGCATGGTGGCCGCAAAGGACGGCTGAGAAAGCCGCTCAGAGGCTTGCAGACGACCCCGCTTCGGCGGGGTTTTTTCTCGCAGGTGACGCTACGGGTGACACTAGGTGACACAAAACACGCGAATCTGCGCGAAGCGAGGCAGCAGAAAGCGTGTTTAACTGATTGATTTAATGGTGCCCCTAGATGGAGCGACTTCGAACGAATTGTTCGAGACTCTTCAGGAGTGGAACCGTGAGCTTGAGGCTCACGTTCCCTACTTCCAGGAGCCCCAACCATGACGTTGCAGGACCAAGCTGTCCTGCGGGCTTCGGACACTTTCAACAAGGTTTCTTGCGCGGCCCCACAGCCTAGCCGCAAGAAACCGCCATCTCCTTTCTCGATAAGACTATCAGAGGAGGAACGGGCCTACCTCATCCAGAAAGCGGGTGGCAAGCCACTGGGCGCGTATATCCGCCCGCGCCTGCTCGGCGAGCGGGCCGAAAAACGCCGGACCTTCCGCAAACCCAAAATTGACGACAGGCAGATCGCGCAAGTATTGGCGGAGTTGGGAGCCTCGCGTCTTTCCTCCAATCTTAACCAGCTCGCTAAATCCGCCAACATGGGAACGCTGGATGTGTCCCGAAACGTGGAACAGGAACTTGAGGATGCCTGCGGGGCCGTGCTGGCCATGCGCGATGCTCTGCTCACGGCACTCGGTCTGAAAATCGACACAGGAGATACGTCCTCCAGGAATCCAGCGGAGGACTGAGATGATCCTGCACGGAAACCAGCGCGGCGGAGCCAAGGACCTGGCCCTTCACCTGCTCAAGCAAGAAAACGAGCATGTGGAGGTGCATGAACTGCGAGGGTTCGTCTCCGACAATCTGATCTCTGCCCTCAAAGAAATCCATGCCGTCAGCCGGGGAACGAAGGCCAGGCAGTTCTTGTTCTCCCTGAGCCTGAACCCGCCGCCAGCCGAGAACATCCCCACGGAAGTCTTCGAAGAGGCCATCGAGCGTATCGAAAAGAAGCTCGGTCTTTCCGATCAGCCCCGCGCCATCGTCTTCCACGAAAAGCAAGGCCGCAGGCATGCTCACGCCGTATGGTCGCGGATCGATACCGCCGCCATGAAGGCAATCCCGCTATCCTTTTCCAAGCGTAAGCTGATGGATATCTCGCGCGAGCTGTATCTGGAACATGGCTGGACGATGCCGCGCGGTCTGATGTATGCGGGGCAGTTCGATCCCAAGAACTTCACCCTTGCGCAATGGCAACAAGCCAAGCGGATCGGCAAGGACCCAAAGGCCATCAAGAAAATCTGCCTCTTCAGCAAAATCTGTGGGTTCCTTCTGGCTCAGGTAGAGCGCCAAGTGCATGAAACAAGGCGATTTCCATCCCGTGGAACGTACGAAAGCCGTAGGCTTTTCTGATACTCAGTTTCGCCTTGTTGTTGAAACCCTCCACGATGCCGCTGGAGATGGCCCCTTTGGCCCGGAACCAGTTCAGGATCAGGGGCCGGTGAGCGCGCAGCATGCGTGCGACCTTCTTCATCGGCTCGATGCGCGAGCGCATGGTGCGTTTGCACCAGCGATCGAGAAACTGCCCGGCCCAGTACCAGGATTTGTAGCCCCAGAAGAACTGGAAGTCCTCTTTGAGCAGGTAGGCCCGCACGCTCTTCAAGTTGTACTGCAGCAGCTCGGCCAAACGGGTCTCCTGTTTCTCGCTGAGGTTCTCCGGGCGCTTGAGCAACAGCCAACGGCTGTCCTTGAGCACCGGCTCGTAGCCCCCGGCCTTGAGCGCCTTGGCCTCGCTGGCCCGCACCTCATCGATGGCCTTGCTCAGGTGGGCCATGATGTGGAAGCGGTCGAGCACATGCACCGCCTGGGCGGCCTTCTTGGCGATGACGCGCAGGTACGGCTTCCACATGTCGGAGCAGACAAATTCCAACGCGGCACTGCGCTCCTTGCCGAACCAGCGGAAGAAGCCCAACAGGGTCTTGACCTTGCGCTCCTTGCCGACCCACAGCAGGCGCTTGCAGTGGGTATCGATCTGGTAGACCAGCGTCAGGTAGCGATGTCCGCGTTGCCATTGCACCTCGTCAACGCCGATGGCGGTGATATCACTCAGATCCTGATGTTCACGTCCCCAATCCACGGCCATCTCCACGGCATGGAAGACGTTGTCCCAAGAGGTCTGGAAGACTTCGGCGACCTCCTTCCAACTCAAGCGCTTGGCCCAGCGGGCCAGAAACCAGGCATAGGCCGTGGTCAGCCGATGCTTGCCCACCGCCCACGGCAGGGCTTCCACATGCACCCCGCAACGGGCGACAGTTCACGCGCCGCGGGGCGTAGAGGAAAAACACCTTGATGCCCCACAGCGGCACGAACTCGAAGCGCCGCATTGCCAGGGTGTCGTAGCCCGGCCCCGGGCGCTCGCAGCGACTGCAGCGCGGACGACTGTTGGCCCGCGCCCGCAGCTGCACCTCCACGGTCGGCCCGGCGAGCGTCTCCACCAGGCGCTCGGCGACATACACAAAGGCGCTATGGCGCAGCACCCGATTCAAGATAGTCTTGAGCTGCATCCCGTCTCCTCCTCTTCGGTCGATGGTCTGTGCACACTTCCATCTGCCTTAGAGCCAGGAGCGGGATGCTCTTCTCAACCGAGCCCGATCGGTGTTCGACAAGCCGCGTCAATGACGGCCAATGTCCGCGCCGCGGGCGCCTCCACCGAACCCCCCCGTGTCAGGATCGATCTCGCCTCCCCCCGGAGATTTGCTCTAACCAAGGGGCACCAGGTCGGGCCAGCGGCCGCGCGGCCATCCTTGGGAGGGAGGGAGCGAGCACTCTTCGATCCGCGCACTGGTGCTGTCCACAGCACAGAGTGCCCCTGCGGTTGCCATCCTCGGTCGGTCGGTCGCTTCGCACGCAGCCGGTGGCCCGGAGTCGAGCGCGCGATCCAGGTGGAGCGCCCGCAGCGAGGAACGAGCGAGGACGAACGACCTTGATGGCGCGCTCGACGCAGGGACGCTGCGCGTAGTGCGAGGTGACTGACCGAGTGAGGATGGCCTTGACGGATCTACCACCGGTTCACTACCAGGCTGGGAGCGACAAGCCAGCATGTGCCTCCGCGGCTGTGCTTTTGAACCATCAAGTCCACCGGCAAAAACTTAGGGGCGAGTTGGTTTCTGACCCACAAATTTCTCGGAACACCCGAAAATCTTTCAGGATTGCTGGGCCGTCAGCGACAACCAGGCCGCCTTTACCCAAGCGCTCAAAGAATACGCCTCAAAACTGGCCGAAGCGGCCAGGGGGGGATTCGTGGCGCTGGACCACCGCTCCGCGAAGTTCGCCGTGCCCAAGTGGGTGGGCATCAAGACCAAAGAGACGCGCTCGAAGCTCACGGACCAGCCGCACTGCCATCCGTTGATGGAAGCCAGGGAACAGATCGCCAGAACGATAATGGATCGTCTGGACGTGCGTCAAAGCCGAGCAAAGTGCCGCGATCGCGACTCGCCTGTCAGAAATCGAGCACAAGCGTAGGCAGATGGCTGAAAAGCATGCCGCAGAGCGTAAAAGTTCCTGCAGGCGCAGGCAGCACGCTCGCAACGGAAACCCTTAGGCGTCAGGCACGCCGCAAAGCGCTACGCGGTCTGCTTGACCGCCTCGGCGGGCAGCACGGCCGTATCCGAGAAACGCAATGAACAGGAAACCTATGAGGTGCTGCGGCGCGATCAACAAGAGCGCGATGCGCTTGTGTTCCAGCAACTGGAGCAGCGTCGGGTTCTGCAGGCCCGCATGGAGCGTCTCAGAAATCTAGGGGACACGCGGAGTCGATTCCTGTCCAAGGATCGGGGACAGTACGAGGAGATCAAGACGCGAAAACGCGAAACGGCCAGATTTAAGGCGCGAGGCAGCCCCTCGCCCCTGCCGAGGCCCTGGGCGAGAGCGCTAAGCCGAGAAGTCTCTGCATCCCCGGAGCGCAAATTGATGGACTTCCAGGCTTTTTGGAGATCATGGCAAGCCAAAGCATCATTTCAAAACGCTGATTTCCGAAGGGCAGCAACTGTGCGCAACCCACATCTCCACCTTGATCGCGCCAAGCTTACTGATGCTGAGCCTTTCGGCCTCGGCCAACAAGCTCGATGTGCCCGTTATGGAACATGGAGCATGATGACAGTGATGGGTGAAAGACTCCCCACTTGCGCCAGCAGCACTGTTGCTGGTTTATCTGCCGATGGAGATGGGTTCCTCGCGGTTCGCTCCGGGTCCGGGTCTGCAATATCGTAAACTTGCCGAGCTGCACAACGGCGATGTCGTCCACGTGTTCGACCAAAAAGGAAAGCAGGCTGGCGCCGTGTATGGCGAGCTATCATCCGACGAGTGCAGCTCGAAAGAAGACGCGGCCCGTGACAACAGCGCAAAGGGCTGGGTACACAGCAAGTGGCTAAAAGACCTGGCGGGCTAAGGAAGATCGTATAAGAAAAGCCAGGGATCAGAACGGCATGAGCTGTTCTTCATTCGTGTAGCAAAAGGGACCGCCCTGCGCGCCGACAGCCTCGCGCCAGTCTTTGTTCTCAATCATCTCTTGTCGTGAGAGGGGTATATTCGCTTTCGTGTTGCTCACGAAACTTTGTGCGAATGAATACCTCGCCTTTCCCTTCCATCCGGTCGCTATCCATAGCTTTACCTTTCCCTTCGTTACTCGATCAACGCCTGCGTTTGCTCTGATCGTCAGTGGTCAAATGATCCCCATAGACCAAACGCGAAACATGGGCAGACATTACGCTGGTCCATTTTTTCCTTGCGCGTCGGCTTCCCTATCGATATAGAACAAATAGGGAACAAGCAAGGGAATATTTATGATTCAAAGGGAATTTAATCTTTTAGCTTTAATGGTCAGGGAGGACGACGGACGCTACCGCCCGGCTATGGGAGAGGAAATCATCGAGGCCGCCCTGTCGGAGATGAAGCGGCGTTTTTGCCGGGGTGCCAAAATCACCTCTCCCGAAGAGACAAAATCATTCCTCCAGCTCAAGCTCGGGCATTTGGAGCATGAGGTCTTCGCCATGCTCTGGCTTGATAACAGGCACCAGGTGATCGCCTTCGAGGAACTCTTCCGGGGCACTATCGACGGGGCGAGTGTGCACCCGCGCGAGGTGGTTAAGTCCGCCATGCGGCATAACGCGGCTGCAGCCATCTTCGCCCACAACCACCCATTATGTTGATTTCGGGGTGTCAACCCGGCCCATCTGTTACCCCCGCTCCCTGCGGAGGTCGCCGAAAAGTGCCCAGGCATCGGGCTACTCGCCTCTGATAGAGGCTTGGGCTACTCGGGCATGACCCAGTGTGGGAATTGGCGCGGTTGAGGTCAATGGAAGTGACACCCGCGAATGCAACCTAACATCCGAGCGGGATTGCCGAGCCTAGCCAAGCCGACCAACGTATCACACAAAGACTAAAAGCGGCCCTAGATCTGGTGGACGTACGAACGCTGGATCATGTGATCGTCGGGGAAAATACCTGCTCCTTTGCCGAAAGAGGATTGCTCTGAATATTCGCCGGATCAGGGGTGTTTTGCGCAAACCACGGTGCGGGGGTAGAACTCAAAGTAATCCGCATCGTCAAACCACGCGCATTTGAAGTGATAAAGGTCGATCCCCGTCAGGCAGGACAACGCTAGCGCATAGATCATCAACTGCTCAATGGGCTTTTCCCTGCGCGCGCCCGGTTTGTAATCGAGAATATGGATCACCCCGTAACGCATTTGCACAATATCGATATGGCCCGTGATAATTTCATCGCGCTCCAGCGTCAAAGGGATGTCATAACCCTGTTCCCACAAGTCATCAAGATCATCAGCCCCTAGTAACACCGGCACCTCGACCGCAATCGTGGCCGAGTCATTGACCAGCATAAAATCCTGCACGGTTTCATGGCGGCGCTTGTTGTTGGCCACAGCCTGCAAGACAAAGCGCGCGTTTTGAACGGCGGCGTTTTCGTGGCGCGGTGTAATCTTTACGCCGTCAAGGCGAAAACAATGTTTTTGCGCGGAGGCGCGCGGACTTTGCTCCCGGTAAAGATCGTGCGGACAGGCGGTTGGCACGTCCTCCAGATAGTCTTGCAAGGCGGCAAAGCGCGCATGGCGCTCATTGGCCCGGATGGTGAACTCTGTCTTGGCGCGGTGGTACTTGTATGTGTAGACCTGGCCGTGCAGCAAGCGTGTTTCCGCGATCCATTTATGGGTCGGGGTGATTTTGGCGGCTTTCTCGCGAAGTGGCCTGAAAAGAAGATAGTCTTCATAATCCGATAGCCACAGGCGCACCGTCTGCCTGCTGATCTTAAGGCCGTACTTTTTTGCAATGATGTCCGCTGTTTGCTGGCAGGAATAGTATTTTTTGTAAAGTGACAGCGCCTCTATGATCACGCGTAAGGGATAGGTGCGGTTCTTGTTAACAAGCGTAGTGAACCGCCGTTGCAGTCCGGCAGTATAGAGTTGTCTCGCTACATGCTTCGGGGGGGGGCCCGGTATAGAGCAATATGAATGTTCGCCAAAACATATGGCGATTTGTTACTTTCGCTTGCCGTCAGCGCGGTGGTCGTGCAGGATACACGGCCCGCTCCCCAGCACATACCGGGGGCGACAGCTTTTTCCGCAGACCGCCTTTGCACCGTCAGATATCGAGCTGAATCGCCCATATTCGTTCGCTCGCCCTTTCGGGTGATCTTATGGCCTTCGCAATAGGGACAGGCTTCGAGAGGCTTTGTTGTGTGCACCGGCTCTGCGTGGCGGCGCGAGCGTAATAGTCCTTTTTCCTCATGTCTATCCCTATCCATAATATAAAAGACCATGACAAGAGGGGAGAAGAGGAGTCAAGGAAATTGCGCTTTCTGGGTCCCGAAAAATAAACAGCGTGGGTCGCGGATATTGAGAGGCGAGGTCACGAATTTTTGTCAGTGTGCGGGTCCCGCGTTCTTGTCATGGGTCGACCGGTCTTTTGGATAGATGGGCAGTGGTTTAAGCGGTTCTATTGGGGTTTAGCGTGGAAGGTCACGAATTTTTTACATTGGGTTGGTGAGGATGCTTCGGTGGGCTTCCTTCGGAAAAAGTTCACTTCGTTAACGACTTATTACCGGAAAAGTGGTAACCCTAAAAAAGGGATAGAATTTTTAATAAAAGGCAGGGATGGAATGATGCGGCGGATTGCTTTTGTTTTTGCTCTTATGGTGATGGTTCCGGCCATCGCCCATGCGCAATGCACGAACCCGGCAGGGCTGCCGGGCGGCAGCTCTATAACCCGGATCACTCCATGCTTCAGTATTGCGACGGCACCAACTGGATTGCGATGGGGCCGCCCGCTCGCCCTGCGCTTGATGTCGGGGCCATGCCGACCGACGGGCTGGTCGGCTGGTGGACGCTGGATGAGACGAGCGGCACGAGCGCCGCGGACAGTTCGGGGAACGGGAATAACGGCACGATGATAGGCGGGCTGGATGCCGGGAACGATAGTGTTGCCGGACAGATTGGCACGGCGCTGGATTTTGATGGCGATGATGATATCAGCGCTTCAGATGATAACGCACTGGATATCTCTTCTTCTTTTTCACTTGCCGCATGGATTTACCCGGATACAGTTTCTAGCGGTTATATGACATTTCTTGTCAAAGGCTCAGGGGTTAAGGAGATGTCAATTACTATATAGAACTAAACGACGACGAGCTTGGCGCTGGATTTTATAACGGAGGCTGGCAGAGCCACGAAACCAGCACACTAAACTTACAAACAGGCACATGGTATCACGTCGCCGCCGTTTTCGATGATACCAATAATACGTTCAAACTCTATCGTAACGGTACGGAAGTCTATAGCGCCACAGAAACATCAACACCGCTTACAAATTCCGATCCTCTATATACCGGGAGTGCAAGTGGGGCTTCCCAATTCTGGGACGGCAGACTTGACGATATCCGCGTCTACGACCGCGTTTTGACGCCTTCCGAAATCGCGACCCTCGCCGGGGCGGACCTGACCACCGGCCTTGTTGGCCACTGGAAACTGGATGAAACCAGCGGATGAAACATTGCCGTTAGCTCCGGCAACGGGAATGACGGCACATGGGATGATAACGCCAACAATGACGTTGCCGAAGAAACCACAACCGGGCAAATCAGCACGGCGCTGGATTTCGACGGGAGTGATGATTATGTCGATTTTGGAACCCCGGCGGATTTTGACATCGCGAACGGTACGATTGCTTTTTGGTTTAAATCCGGTGTTTTGCCCACAGTTGACAGCACGTTTATCGATAAGGACGCGTCGGGCAATAATGCCGGCGATGTTACTCTATACGTAGAGGAAAGCGATGATAAGGTGTGGGTGGAATTCCAAAATGGCAGCAGTACGATATTCCTGGAGAGTGACAATGCAATAAGTGCAGGGGAATGGACTCATTTTGTATGGCTGTTTTGCTCCGGCGGCATGCAAATGTACATCAATGGCGTTCTTCAAGCCGATACTGACTTTGATACAACCGGCATTACGTATACGGTG
>CALOFM010000020.1:0-97430 GCA_942492625.1 uncultured Gammaproteobacteria bacterium
CGTTGAGGCTGTAGAAAAACGGAAAACATCAACTATAATTACCGATTCAATGCATCATCCAGATGATTGGCGGACACTACACCTATGCCGAGGTCCCGCTTTTCGACTGGCACCGGGACTATTTCGGGCTGGAACGGAACAACTATGACAAAGTCGGGCACCCTGGCCCACGGCTTTATCCCTGCGATCATAACGCCTGACGGCAAAGCAGAAAACCCCACAATTGTCCCCGATACTCAATCCGGGATCACTTAACATGCCGACGAAAACCCGCTGCCATTGGTGCAGCGGAGACCCTCTCTACCCGCTCGTACCATGACAGGGAATGGGGCGCCCCGTCATTTGATGAACACCCGCCATCCCTTCGAGATGCTGACCCTGGAGGGCGCCCAAGCCGGCCTCTCTTGGCTCACCGTCCTTCGCAAGCGGGGGAGGGTTGGCGCGGCGGCCTTCGAAAGACTTCGACCCGGAGGACATCGCCCGTTTCGACGAGGCCAGGATCGGGCGCCTCCTCGCCGACCCTGGCATCGTACGCAACCAACTCAAAGTGAATACGGCAGTGACCAATGCCCGGGCGAAACCGAACTGAAGGGCGCGGCGTGCCCCAGGGGACTCTTCTCTGGAGCTATGTCGGCGGTAACCCCCGCCAAAACGCCTGGCAGGGCATCGGAGAGGTTCCCGTCACGACTGCCGAGTCGGATGCGATGAGCCGCGAGCTCAAGCAACAAGGTTTCAAGTTCGTCGGCAGCACCATTTGTTACGCTTTCATGCAGGCCGTCGGGATGGTGAACGACCACACGGTCGACTGCTTCCGTTACCGGGAACTGAGCACACCAGCGGCGGTTTGAGCGCCGAGCTTGACCGCAGACCAATCAACTGTGACCATCTTGGCGATTGCAGACGGTGTTCCGGTTGTCGAATTTGCAATACCGCGCTTGCTTGTGAACAAACAAAATCGCGGCTCGCTGTGCTCGCCGTACCCGCTCGCCTGCGGCGATCGGGTTCAGTGGGCAGTGGATCAGTGTTCAGTGACCAGTTGTTCAGTCCTCGGTGGCCGATGGGGACGGCACACAACAGACACGAAAACCGCTCTCGAAGTACCGGTCGTCGATGAGGCCCCTGAAGCGGGCGGCGGCGCGCGCGAAGGCCTGATTGAAGAACCAGGAGCCGCCGCGCAACGCACGCATCTCCTCGCCGGCGGTGTCGCTATCGTCCGGGTCGTCGTATTTGTTCAGGCACCATTCCCGGACGTTGCCGCTGCAATCGACCAGACCGTAGGGCGAGACGTTGCATGGATACAGGCCCACGGCCGTGGTCTCCTGCAACGATAGCGGTCCCGTGCCGTCGCGGGTCTCGTCGATGTTGGCATCACTGCTGCGGTAGTCCTCGCCCCAAGGGAAGGTGCGGCCATCCGTGCCGCGGGCCGCCTTCTCCCATTCGTATTCGATAGGCAGGCGGATCGTTTCGCCGTCGCCGATGAGCCCCTGCTCCCGGCGGCGGGCCGTCAGCCAGCGGCAGTAGGCCAGGGCCTCCACCCAGGCGACCTCGACCCGCGGGCGGTTGGCCTGGTCCCATCGGGGCTTGGCCGGCTCAGGACCACGATACCCCTCTTGCCACCATCGAGAGTCGGCCTAGTCCTGTGCGGTGGTAAACGCCCGGTACTGCAGGTTGGTGACCGGATAGCGGGCGATGCGGTAGGCCCCGGTCGTGCGTTCTTCCCCGTCCTGCCAGAGGAAGGGGCCGGCCGGGACTGCATGCCAGGCGATGTCCGGTAGACCGTCGTCGCGCAGCCCGACGCCGAGGCGATTGTCGCCGAGGGCCGCCAGCAAGTCGCCCAGGCGCAGCCGGCGTCTTTGCCAAGGGGCCGCCCCGGCGCCCGCCAGCTGCGCGATCACGCCCTCCAGTCCGGCTCGCAGCCAGTCACGGAGGTCCGGTCCTTGCGCGAGCACCCGCTCTCCCAGGGCCTGGATGGCGGCCGCCCGGCGGCCCTCGGCGGTCAGGGTGTGCAGCAGGGCCGTGCGGTGCTCCGCGGGTTGTCCACCGCGATCATCGTCGAATGCGCGCCGGGTCAGCGCCAGCAGCTCATCGGCGGCGTCGCGCGCCAGGAAGTGGGCGACGCGCGTGTCCCGCGCCATGTCCCGCCACAGCTCGGCCGCCTCCAGCAGGGCGCGGGTCTCGGAGACGATGTCGGGCTTGTAGATGCGGTGATCCGGCCGGCCCTCGGCCGCCCACAGGGCCGCGTCCCGCTCCACCTGGGGCCGGCGGATCAGGGCCTCGCGGCGCTTGTCGATCCAGCGCTTCAGGTCCGGCCAGGCGCTGAACAGGGCCTCGTGGGCGACCTCGACCTCGCGGCCGAGCTTGCCGGGTAGCGCCTGCGCAGACGGGTCGGATTCCGCCGCGGGCTTGTTCTTGGCGGACTTGACCAGAGTCGGGTGCGGCGGCTCGCCAGGGCATCGATGAGCTTCAGGGCATCCGGATCACCGTCCCAGTGGTCCAGGTCCTCGCGGCGGCGCGTGGCGGCGCCGTCGGCTTGCACCGTCAGCAGCCGCGAGAAGACCCGCGGCAGCACCGTGTCGGTCTCGACGCCGGCGCGCTTCACGGCCTCTCCGGCGCGCTTGGCGATGACGCCGGACAGGCCGCCGATCCGTTCACCCAGATAGTCATCAAGGCCCATATGGCCCTTGCCGCGACACTGCGCGTAGAGATCCTTGAGGGCGAAGGCGCCGGCATCGCCACGCAGGGCGTCGGCCTCGCCGCGGTCAGGCTCGTCAAATCCGGGGATCTGGGCCTTGGCGAGGCTCCAGATCAAGGCTTGGTAGGGGTCGTTGGCGGGCTGCGAAGGCTTCATCGCCGTGATGACCCAATCGCTGGAGCCCGCGATCAGCGTCGCGTCGGCGTCCTGCAATGTCGCCCAGAGACCGGCACGCACCAGCGACGACTTGCCGGAGCCGGAGGCCCCGGCCACCAACAACAGTCGCCGGCCCTGATCGGAGTCGAGCTTGGCCAGCAGGGCCTCGGTCTCGGCGCGGCGGCCGAAGAAGATCGGCGCCTGTGTGTGATCCAGGGCGAGCATGCCGGGATAAGGGTCGTACGGCCAGTCGACCTGCTCGGGCGTCTCGCAGCCGAGCCGGGCGGCCAGGGAGGCGATGCGTTCCCCCAGCTTGCCGGCCGCCGCCCCGAGGTCGTCGCGCATCGCGTCGAGCAGGGCGCACAGCGGGGACAGGCCGCGGCGGGTGGGCGCGGGGAAGTCCTCGCAGGCGCTCGGCAGCTCCCAGGCAAGCTGCCGCGCGCCACCTTGCCAGTCGACCTCGGACATGACCCGGTGCCGCTTGCCCAGCGCCTGCTCGGCGAGGCAGCGCCTGCGCCGCTCCTTGTCCCAGCCGGGCAGCTCCAGCGGCAGATCCCGGAAATCGTGCAGGATCCGCTCATCGTTCAGCATGGATCCCGCCCTCGTACTCGGCGCTGAGCTGGTCGAACTCGGGCTGACCGCCGGCGACCGGAAAGCCGATGCCGGTGGCCGGGTCGCCGAGCCGCGGATCAAGATAAGCCGTGGTGCCGCCGTCAAGTTGGATCGGCTGCCAGTGGGTACGCTCGTCGTGTTGCATCAGACACCTCTGTCACCTTGTCCGGTATCCGGATGGTAAGCCGATCGCTGGTCAGGCGCCACACTGGCGTGGTATGAGGGTCGGATTGGGGTGTCAGGCCCGCCGACAGGAAACAGACCGCGCGGGGAGCCCGACCCGGTCCGGTCTTCGAAGGTCACGCGGATCTCCGCCCCCGGCTGCGGCAGGCCGTCGACGGAGCATTCGCCCTTGACCTCGGCCTCCCCGCTACGCTTCTTTCGCGCATCCACACCATCGGCTGAACGATCACCCGCTGGCATTTCGCACTCGCCAGCAAATCTCCACCAGAGGCACCTCCCAACGCTCGCTGCGGCAACGCTCGGCAAACTCAGGGGCGCTCTGCTTGCGGCCATGCTGGATCAGCGCGCAGACGCGGACCTGCTCGATGGCACCCAACCGAGGCAACCATTGGGCGGCAGCTCGCTGCGACAGGCGCGCGACTGGATGTCCCTGACTGTCGAGTAGAACAATGCGGTCGCCTTCAGCTCGGCAGCCGAGCTGGTCGCCGTTACCCAGTGCAGCCAGGTAACGATGGATTGGTGCTTCCTCGGTGTAGCGGCCGGCATAGCCGAGATCGAGATCGGCGGGGCCTAACCGAGTGTAGCGACGGGCGAGGATGTCCGTCGCCGGCGGTGAAATCGTCGGCTCACCACGCAGCAACCAGTCGCCGTCGATCTGACCGATGTACGGATTGGCCTGCGAAGCGTCAGTCAGATCACTGATCGTCAAGGTCTCGCGGGCACGGGTCATGCCGACATAGAACAGGCGTCGCTCCTCTTCCATCGCGGACACAGGGCCGGCATTGGCCCGGCGCTGCCAATCGCCGCCGGCAATCAGGACATGGGGGAATTCCAACCCCTTGGCGCCGTGCAAGGTCGTGAGCAACACGCCGTCACCGACCCTGCGGTCGCGGCGCTGCTCGGCCAGGGTTTCATAGCAGAACTCGGCGATCTCGGACGCCGGCACCGCGGTATCGCCGGCCTCGGCACGCCAGTCCTCGATCAATTGTTCCAGGACATTGCGCCACGGACCGGGATTGTCGGACACCAGGGCGCTCAAGTCATCCACGCTGCAGACCGTGCGCTCCATCCGCTTCAGCCGCTGCAAGAAGGCGGCAATCTCGCGGATGCGATGCAGCGGCGGCAATTCGCCGATCCAGGCCAATGGGATGTCTTCGGCCTCACACAGGGCGCGGATCGGCTCCAGCACACGGTGACTGCGTGCCATTACGGCGAAATCCCCCCAACTCACCGCGGTACCGGCAAGCCGCTTCAGCTCGCGAATACGGGCGACCAGCGCAATGGCCTGCCGTCCAACATCCGCCACGGCCAACACCAGGACCCTCCCCTTTGCATAACCATCCAATGCCGCCCAACGCCCGCCGGCCGGCTCGGTGATGCGCCGCCGGTCGATACGGATCGCATGATCGGTCTTCATCCGCTCCTGGTTGTGGACGATCAGCGCATTGGCCGCGGCGATGATGTGCCCGCTCGAGCGATAGTTGTCGATCAGGTAGTACAGCTCCGCCTCATAATCGGCCTGAAAACGTCGGATATACTCGATGCTGGCTCCACGGAAGGCGTAGATGTTCTGATCATCGTCACCCACCGCCAGCACCGTCAACCTGTCCTGCTCGCGGGTACGCCCGGCGATCGCCGAAACCAGCCGATACTGGTCTGCATCGATATCCTGATACTCGTCGACCAGTATGTGCCGATAACCGGCCAACAGGCGCTCGCGCAGGCTGTCCGGCTCGATGCCGGGCAGGTCGATGCGCCCCTCGAGCAGATCAACCGCCTCGCCTATCAGGCCATCGAAATCCGGCCCCGACTCGCCGGCATTGACCAGGCGCTCGGCATAGGAATGGCCGGTCAGGCGCATGGCCAAGCCGTGGTAGGTCTGTATGGTAACGCCACGGGCATCCCTGCCGACCAGTGCGTCGAGCCGGCGGCGCAATTCGAGCGCCGCTCTGCGGTTGAAGCAGAGCACCAGGATACGCCGCGGATGCACCCGCAGGACCCGCAGCAGGTAGGCACAGCGATGCACGATGACGCGGGTCTTACCGGAGCCCGGGCCCGCCAGGACCAGACGATTGCCATCTTCAGGTGCGGCGACGATCTCGACCTGATCGGGATTGCCGAGTACATCGACGATGGCACGAAAGGATTCCGCGGTGGTGGCGCGCTTCAACATCTCGCGCCGGTCGGCGAAGAACCGCCGGACAAAGGCCTCCTTGCCGAGGGTGAAATAGGCCAACACCAGCTCGACGGCCTGGCGGACCTTTTCGATACCGAGCCGGGCATAGGCGTCCATCACATGAATCTGAAACACGCGCTCGCCATAGTGCTGCTCCAGCGGCTGGTATTGAGCCTTCGAATACTGCTTGCGCCGCGCCTCCGGCAACAACCGCACCGACATCGCCGAGCGGAACACGGCAAAGCCCTGATGCAGGATGATGGCGCCGTGCTCGTGCAGAAACATCAGACCCCGATCGATGGCCGCCAGCGGATCGCGGAGCTCAGCGGCCAAGGTGATGTCAGCGCGTAACGCCGCGGCCAACTCGTCGGTGCCGAAGCTGACCGAATGCTCGGCGGAGGCCGGGGCATCGGCCGGCAGCTTGGCCAGCAGGGCATTCAGCACGACACCGGCGACGGCACGGCGGCGCTCGGCGGTACGCTCCAAGGTCCGCCAGTCGCGGTGTAACTTGACCCGGTAGTGCTCACGGTCGCTCTGGCGCAACTCTAGACTGCCGCGCGCGCCGGCTAGCCCACGGCCGTCCAGGCTCAAGCCCATCAGCAAGGTTCGCAGGGTCTCGGGATTGCTGTCCTGGCTATCGTCGAGCAGATGCTGATTGAGGCGGCGCAGCGACAATGGCAGCCATTCGCCACTTTCGGCATCCGGGGCCTGCTCGCGCAGCGCGCTCAGCATGGCGCGCTCCAGCGACGCGACCCGCTGCAAGATAAGCTGCGAGTGGTTGCGCACCTTGTGCCGCACGAAGGCCGTGAGCTGCGGTCCCTGCTGCAGCAGACCGGCGCCGGCCATGTCATGCAGGCTGCGCAACACCCGTTGCGATGGCGTCTCTCCTCGGTCCCAGGGCGGCACCTGACTCGCATCTCCGGCCTCCGGATTGGCACGCTCGAAGGCCGGCAGCCGCGCCAGGTCGTCGGCGCTGAATCCCTCGTCCGGCTCGGCATTCATCATCGCCTCAAGGATCACGAGCCAGCGCCTGCGCTGCTCGGCGGAAAGCCCGAGTCCGCTGATCCGCTGCTCCGCCTCCTCGAGGCTCGCCACCTTCGGGCGTCCCTGAAAGACGCCGGTCCGGTTATCATCGCGCTGCACCAGACCGGCTCGCTCCAGCCAGGCGATCGCGATGCGGACCCGGGTGTCGGCATCGCGGCTCTCGGCGTCGAAGCCAAGGCGCAGCGCCTCGTCGCGCAGCAGCTCACCGCTGGTGACGACGACCAGGCCATCACGGTCGCGCTTGGCCCGGCGCAGGCCGCGCAGGATCTCGGCGATATCCCGGCGCGTCAGCTCGGACATCGCCTCCATGCTGAACTGGGCCTCGACGTCTTCCTGGTCGTAGAGCAGGACGCAGCGGGCCGGCTGACGATCGCGCCCGGCGCGGCCGGCCTCCTGGATGTAGTTCTCCAGCGAACCCGGTATATCGGCATGGATGACAACCCTGACATCCTCCTTGTCCACACCCATGCCGAACGCGTTGGTGGCACAGATGACCCGCAGCTCTCCAGCCATGAAGGCATCCTGGATTCGCTTCTTTTCCGGAGCGGATAGACCAGCATGAAAGGCTTCCACCATCCAACCCTCGCGACCGAGCCGGTCGGCAAGCTCCTCGGTCCGATTGCGCCGCGCGGCATAGACCACCGCCGCACCGCCATCGGCCAGATGCTCGGTCAGGATCGCATGGATGCTGGCCTCTTTCTCCATCTTGCGCGCCACCAGAACCTCGAAGCTCAGGTTGTCGCGCTCGACACCGCCCTCGAACAAACTCAGCTCCAGGCCCAGGGTGTCACGGAAATAGGTCAGGATTTCGCTGGTGACCTCCAGCTTGGCGGTCGCCGTAAAACAGGCCACCGGCGGCATCTCGACCTGCTGCCGTGCCGCCAGGGTGCGGATGAAACGCCCGGCGTAGAGATAGTCGGGACGGAAATCGTGACCCCACTTTGATAGGCAGTGGGCCTCGTCGAAGACCCAGCAACCGATCTCGCGGGTCGCCAATACATTGGCCACCGACCGATTACGCAACTGCTCCGGCGAGATATAGAGCACGGCGATATCGCCGAGCCGCACCCGCTCCATCACGTCACCGCGCTCCGGTGGGGTCAGCAGGCCATAGATGGCCGCCGCCGCGGTACTACCGGTCTTGCGCACCAGATTGTCGACCTGATCCTTCATCAATGCCTGCAACGGCGAGATGACCACGGTCAGTGTACCCCGGCGGTAGTGACGCACCAAGGACGGGAGTTGGAAGCACAAGGACTTACCGCCTCCGGTCGGCAGGATCGCCAGCAGTGAGCGATCGACGAGGCCGTCGGCCACCACCAGCCGCTGCAGACTCCGGCCATCGTCATCAGCCGGCTCGGCGCGGAACGCATCGAAGCCGAACCAACGCTGCAACTGAGCAACCGGGTCGTGCACCTTGGTGCACCAGCGGCACTCCGGGTCCCCGCAGGGAACATCGCGCAGCGCCCGCAATAGCGGGACCGTGGCCGGAAAACGATGCCGCACCCAGGGCGGCAGCACCGAGCCGCCGCCGGCCACTTCCAACCAGGCGGCGGCATAGGCGATCACCGGTCGCAGATTCGGATCCGCCAGATGGGTCAGGATCAGCCGCGGTGCGGCACTGGTACAGCACCGCCCTTGCCAGCGTGCCAGCAGGATATCCCTGACCCGGTTGACGCCCGGCAACTCACCGGCGAGTTGGCGAAAGATTGCCGCAACACCGTTGCCGCCGGTGGCGTTCGCCTCCAACAGGGTTGCACCACGGAAGCAGAACTGATAGACACCAAGCAGATCGCACTCGCCGGCGGCCCCTCGGCGCGCCAGCTCTGCGAACTGCTCAGCCAACAACTGCGCTGAGTGACGGCAGTCCGCCACTGGATCCGCAACCGTGTCGCGCACCAGCTTGTAGTCCTTGACCAACCGGTGATACGGATTCTCCGGAAACGCCAGCGGCGACAGATAGAGCGTATCGATCACAGCACGGCCGAGCAGGTTCAGTGTGGGAGCGAGGATACGCAAGGTCGGCAGATCGTGCCCAAGCAGGTTGTGGCCGATCACGACGGAGGCATCACCGGCAAACCGATCCAGCTCGGCAAGGGCCTGGTCGACGTTGAAAGCACCCTGACGGCGGAATTCCCGGCCATCACGAACCGCCCCGATCTTGTGGATTGCACCATCGGCGCCGGTTTCCAGATCGATCAGGACCGCCCTGGCGAGCAGTCGATCCAGCCATTTTTCACACGGAGACGCGGTGATCACGAAGAAGGGAAGAAACTTCTTCGTGCCTTTATGACTGTGTGAGGATATAGACTGCGCGCGGCCACTTGAGACCTTTTCACGATTGATTGTGTAGCCAGGTTTCGTGAATTTCTGGTCATTGATTTAGGCGCGCAGTATATATGTATTTATTAAATTACGATTTTTTTGTTTTTGGCAACCGATGACAATCACTGAAACCGACCAATCAGTTCTTGCGGTTCAACGGTATTTCCATCCACATTGGAAGCGCATTTTCTGGAGCATCCTCGTGCAACTGTAATACAAGCCGCGAACGAGATAGCGAATTGCATCTTTGCGCCTTTGCGAGAGTCAACGCTTCTTGCTTCGCGCCCTTGGCGGCTTCGCGTGAGACTCTCTGGATCTTGTTATCAAGACTTCGCGCGTTCACGATCGGCAAAATAGGAATCCGTGCTCCCAACAACCACCAGCGCTTTAAAATGCCCAACAGACCCGCGCGAAGTCTAGATCACCTTGGAGAACCCGACCGGCCCCTGCTTCCGGGCAAGATGCGCGTCGAAGGCCATGCAGATATTACGGATCAGCAGGCGCCCGGGAGGTAGCACGCGAATGGCATCTGCATCGATCCGCAGCAGACCGTCGCCGACCATCGGTCCCAGGCGCATCAGATCGTTGTTGAAATAGTCCGCAAAACGGATATCCCAACGCGCCTCCACGTCTGCGAATCGAAGCTCGAAATGACAGATCAGACGGGTGATCACATCACGGCGGATCTGGTCATCGAGGGTCAATTCGATGCCTCGAAACACTGGCAGACGATCCTCATCGATGCGCCCGTAATATTCATCGAGTGTGCGGACGTTTTGACTATAGGTGGCCCCGACCTTTCCGATCGACGTCACACCAAGTCCGATCAGGTCACAGTCCGCATGGGTGGAGTAGCCCTGGAAGTTGCGATAGAGCGTCCCATCACGTTGCGCCACGGCGAGTTCATCGTCCGGTCGGGCGAAGTGATCCATTCCGATGTAGACATATCCCGCATCGCTCAGAAAAGTGATCGTCGACTGCAGGATATCGAGCTTTACCTGCGGGCTCGGCAGCTCGGTCTGATTGATACGGCGCTGGGGTTTGAAACGCTCCGGTAGATGAGCGTAGTTGAACACCGACAGCCGATCCGGTGCAACGGCGACCACGCGCTCCAGTGTCCGCAGAAAGCTCTTCTGGTTCTGAAAAGGCAATCCATAGATCAAATCGACACTGATGGAGCGAAAGCCTTCGCCGCGGGCAGCCTCCAGCACCTCGACGGTCTCTGCCTCAGTTTGGATACGATTGACGGCCTGCTGAACACGCGCGTCGAAGTCCTGAACACCGAGACTCATCCGATTGAAGCCGAGTCTTCGGAGCAAGGCCACGGACGCGGCATCGGCCTCGCGGGGGTCGATCTCGATGGAGTACTCACCCACCTCGTCGTCGGCAAGGCTGAAATACCGCCTGGTCTGCTCCATCAGCCCGGACATCTCGTCATGGCTCAGAAAGGTCGGCGTGCCGCCTCCCCAATGCAGCTGCTCGACCCGGCGCGACGGATCGAACAAGGCACTCTGCATCGCCAACTCCCGGTACACCCGATCCAGGTATGGTTGCGACAGGGTCCTGTCCTTTGTCGCAATCTTGTTACAGGCACAATAGAAGCACACCGTGTCGCAGAACGGAATATGAAAATACAGTGACAGTGGGTTGCCGGATGCGTTGCTGGCGCTGCAGACCGACCGGTAGGCATCTTCGGCGAACCCCTCTTCGAACTCGACAGCGGTCGGATAGGAGGTATAACGGGGACCGCTACGATCGTAGCGGCGGATCAGATCGAGATCGAAGGCGATACTCTGGTCCATGGATTCAGCCTGTGGTCGGACTATCGACGATAGAAGGGTGGACGGTACCTGGCTCCACCCAATATCGCGAAGACAGCACAGGGGGGTGGACCAACATACGCCTGAAGATTCAGTCCTCGCCGCCCAGGTCAAGGCCTCGACGGTGAGTCTCGTTGATCTGCTTCAGCAAGGTATGAAAGGGGATTTCGTCCGCATGCTTCGCGGCCAGGTCCATGAACGGCAGGTCTTCGCGGCCGAACGTGTAGGACCCATCGACCATGGATTGGTAGATAGCCTTGATCCCCTCGTCCAGCGGATCCAGAAACGCCGGGAACCGAGTCATGTCTTCAATCTCGAATTCGAGACAATCCCGTAGATCGTCCACCTCGAATACCGCGTTCTTGACCCATTCGACAAATTCGTCGACAGTCTTTGCCCGCCTCAGACTCATTGTGCTCTGACCGCCTCTACAAACAAAGACCGGTACTCTAGGAGCTCCGACTTGCGCATCATAAAGACGCCCTCGCCGCCACGCTCGAAGTCCAGCCATAAAAAAGGGATGTCAGGGAAAGACCGCTCCAAGGTTTCAGCGGTATTCCCCACCTCGATGACCAGGATACCGTCATCGTTCAAGAAATCCGGCGCATCCCGCAGGATGCTTACGACCAGATCCAGACCGCCCTCACCGCCGGCCAGTGCCAGTTGGGGCTCTCGTTGATACTCCAACGGCAACGACGCCAACTCCTGCGCCCCGACATAGGGCGGGTTCGATACGATCACGTCATAGCGGCGCCCTGCCAGGCCACCGAATAGGTCGGAATGGATCACATGCACCCGGTCACCGACACCATGCTCGGCCAGGTTCTGCCGTGCGACATCGAGCGCCGCCTGCGAGATGTCGCTGATGTCGACCTGGATATGGGGCATATAGACGGCCGCGGCAATGCCGATACAGCCGCTGCCGGTGCACAGATCGAGCACGCCGTCCACCCCCTCCGCGTCGACCCAGGGCTCGAATCCTGACTCGACCAGTTCCGCCAACGGAGAGCGCGGCACCAGCACGTCCTCGGTGATGTGAAACACGAGCCCCGCAAACCAGGTCCTGTTGGTCAGATAGGCTGCCGGTTTGCGCTCCCTGATCCGTGCCTCCAGAAGCTCCGTGACCGCCCGCCGTTCGACCGGGTCCAGACGGCAATCCAGGTAATCCGCTGGAAGATCCGGCGGCAGATGGATCGCATGCAAGACCAAGGCCGCCGACTCGTCGAACGGATTATCGGTACCATGCCCGAAAAACAGCTCCGCGGCGTTAAAACGGCTGGCACCCCAGCGAATGAAATCCTGGATGGAGACGAGCCCCTCTGGTGGTTCAGTCATCATGTGATCCAAATCGTCATGTCCGTTAGACTAACAGGACGAGCTGTGAAGAATAATGGCTAAGAATAGCATCTTCGGCAGCCTGTCCGCAGCTCGAATGACAAGTTTGCAGTCAATCCGAAATCAAGACATTTTCTTCAACATCCAATGCCACGCTTCTTCTCCAGTCTCGTTTTCCAGATCACGGCGGCCTTCATTCTCCTGGTGCTGTGCTCTGTCTCCGCCAGCCTGTTTTCGTTGCTCTCCTTTCAACACCAGTTGTCGTATGATTCCGTCGTCGACATCGCCGGCCGGCTGGAGCTGACGGCCCAGCAGCTCCACATGCAGGCGATGAATTACAAGCAGAATGCCCCGCGTGATTACGAGACCTACTATCGCGATATCCGTTTGTACTATCAGGACCTGATGACGGACATCGCCACCTTTGACCGTATCATCGACACCTTCATGAGCGGTGACTTTCGCAGCGAGATGGGCATGCCGGGCGATGCCCTGAAGCCTGGTTTCAATCCGGCGGTTGCTGAGGCGATTCTCGCGTTGGAAGAGACATGGGACAGCTATCGGACCGGGCTGTTCGAGGCTCTGGGAGATGAGATGGAGGAACCAAGGCTCGAGTACGCCGCGTCACACAACACGGCCAACGCAAAGGTTCTTAAAGATGCGAGCCATGCCTTGACGGAGAGCCTCAGGGTCTGGGCTGACCAGGCGCATGCCCGGGTTATGCGAGTCTCTTTGTCAGCCGTCATTGCCGCGTCGACCTTGGCGTTGATCGTGTTATGGGTGCTCTATTTCAGAGCCCTATCGCCGTTGAAGCAAACCATCCAGGGCTTCAGCCATGTCGCCAACGGCGACTTCGGACGGCATATCGAGGTGCAGGGCTCAACAGAGATCCGCGATCTGACGATTCAATTTAATGCCTTGTCGAGCCGGATCGACCTGCTGTTCCAATTGATTTCGCGCCTACAACGGGGCAATGACCTGGACGAGGTGATTGGCTTTCTGGGCAGCGATTTCCGTTCGCTGCTACGGCTCGATTGGATCGGCGTCGTGCTGGTCAACAGCGACGGGGCCACGGTCCGTATCGAGGCCAGTCACCTCGACGGCGAACGGGAACGAATCAGCAAGCAACTCTATCGGCTGCCCGGCACGCTGCTGGAGGCCTGTCTCGCCGGTGGCATCCCGATGCACGTTGACGATATGGAGCACAGGGCAGCGGTAAATCCAAACTACCAGTTCCTGTGCTCATTAGTCGAACGTGGCATGCGCGATAGTCTGTTCCTGCCGCTGACACCGCAGACGCAGACACCGGTCCCAGCGGTTGTCGTCTTTGCAACCCGCCAGGCCAATAGCTACGACGCATCCCATTTGGATTTTCTCGGGAATATCGCCCAGTTGATCACACACAGCTTCGGCCGCACGGTCCGGCTTGCGGAACAGGGGCGGCTCGCGGCGATCGGCGAGTTTGCTTCCGGCATCGCCCATGAGATGCGCACCCCGCTGGCGACCATCAGCCTGGGCCTCGACTATCTGAGCCGCCAAGCGCTTGGCGATGGGGCACAGAAACGACTGACTCTCGCACATCAAGAGGCCGGGCGTATCGGACGCTTCCTCGATGAAATGCTACTCTATGCAAAGCCGCTGAATCTGAATCTGCGAAGCATCGATGTCCGGCAGAGCGTCGAGCAATTCCTGCGCGACTACCGGCCCTTAGCACAGGCACTGGTCCAGCAGCGGGTCGAGTTCAAGGGCACGAGTCGCGGTCGAATCCTTGCGGACCCGGACAGGCTGACACAGATCCTGACCAACCTGACTCAAAACGCCTGTGAGGCCGCACCGCCTGGCTCCATCGTCACATGGACGCTCAGCGATCGGCCAGAGGCCGGATCCGTGACCATAACGGTCAGCAATCCAGGGCCACCGATACCAGCGGCGCTACTGCCGCGAATCACCGAGCCCTTCGTTAGCACCAAGCCCGGCGGCACCGGGCTCGGACTAGCCATCGTCAGACGTCTGGTCGAGGCATTCGGAGGGGACCTGGAGGTTCGTTCAGAAGAAGGACCGGGGACGCAGGTCTCGTTGAGTTTTCCACATGCGCCAGAGCATTTGGCGGCCCGACCGGTGGCGAACGAGCATGGATAAGAAAACTGGCTGAGAACGAGCATGAATAGGCGGGGATTTTCCGGCGTACAAAACCGATCGGCCGCACACTGATTCACGCGGCGCGTTGCTTGGCGTCGCCGCGGAGTCCTTCGATGTCGATGGCGCCGCCGCTGCGCGTGCCCCGCTCCACCAGGTCTGACAGTGAGATATCGCTGAGAAAGCGAAAGATCTCGGCGCTCAACTGATCCCACAACGTATGCGTCAAACAGCGCTGACCGTCCCGGCAGTTTTCCCTGCCGCCACACCGGGTAAATTCCACCCACTCATCGACGGCGCAGATGATATCGGCAATGGAGATATCCCCGGCAGGCTTACCCAGATAGTAGCCTCCACCGGGACCCCGTACCCCACGCACCAGCTG
Source organism: uncultured Gammaproteobacteria bacterium (assembly GCA_942492625.1). Classification (GTDB taxonomy): domain Bacteria; phylum Pseudomonadota; class Gammaproteobacteria; order Chromatiales; family Chromatiaceae; genus Thiosymbion. The sequence goes on from CALOFM010000020.1 coordinate 14,865, forward strand.
TTTTCCACGCAGCGCCGCAAACAGTTGCTCCAGATAGGATAAAGAGATCCCCTGGTTGACCGAGATCTCCGCCAGAGTGACGGGCCGCTTGCCTGAATTTAAGGCAAGGTCGAGCATCGCGGTTACGGCGTATCTACCTTTGGTCGAGAGTCGCATGACAAATGGCCTTTGTGGTGCATTGATTAGGAGCCCACGGGCGAACGGCTTGAGGACCCGGTGGCTATTTTATAGAAAAATAGTCAGGAATTTTGACATTTCAATAGCTGAGGCTGAAATAACTCAGGTTCCATGGGCAATTCGTCAGGGTACGGCATAAAAATCATCCCGGAAACGGGACGGCTCCAACGCATCACTGCAATCAGAGACATGTTGAGGGAAGCTCGTCGGATCCTTCGTCGGAATCCAGGACCGCACTGGACCGAAATCTGTGCCCCTCACTCAAACAATAGGAAAGCCACTTGGACAGAAAGATGTTTGCTTTCCACTTGGCCCGGAGCGCCGGGGACTGATATCCACCGTACAGGGGCAGCGCGGTTTGACGCAGATCCAGAACCTCCACCTGTCGGGCATCATGGTACACGCGCAATCGAGCATCCGGCTCCGGTTGCCCCGGGGTTGCATCGACGAAATCGTCGAAGAAGTAGGTAAAGCGGATCGTCGTGGTATATGGCGCCTGCTCCAAGACTTGGAGATGGAGACGCAGACCGGCGTCGAGCTGTGAATCGTAACAACCCCGTGCCTGATGCAGATCGGGAAAGAGGCGGGTCAGCAAGCGGAAGTTGTCCTCACACAGGCTCATCAGATCGCCGACGGTCGGCCGAGCTGCAACCAGCCATGCGTGGATCCACGAATAACAGGGAGCTTGCATCGTTCATGCACCTCGATATCCCGCCTGTATCACCGATCCAGGATCGAATGACGTGAGACCAGAAGCACTGTGGCCTCGGCGCTGGGATATCAGAACGGGGCTGCCCTCAGGCCTGCGTCGCCACTTGCTCTGCTTCGATCTGGCTCCTGACCTCCGCCATATCGAGCTCCTTCGCCTTGCCGAGCAGATCGCGGAAACTCTTCTCAGGCAGAGCGCCAGGCTGAGAGAAGATAATGATCTGCTCGCGGAAGATCATCAAGGTCGGAATCGAACGAATCTGAAACTGTCGTGCGATGTCTTGTGCTTCCTCGGTATTGACCTTGGCGAAGATGATATCGTCGTGATCGTTCGAAACCTTCTCGTAGGTTGGTGCAAAGGACCTGCAGGGTCCACACCAAGGAGCCCAGAAGTCCAAGACAACGAAGTCGTTATCTTTGATGGTCTGCTCGAAGTTATCAAAATTGAGCTCTACAACCGCCATAGCTATTACCTGAATCGCTTAACCTGAATCTCTTAAACAGTCGGCTTCAATAGTAACAGATTCGACCAAATGCCGCATCGCCTGACCTGGGTTGCGAGCGGCGATTCCAGAAAAAAAGCCGGGCTGGTGCCCGGCTTTCGGCGTGCTTGCCGACTCCGTCAGCCTTCCAGAGCACCGATGACTTGGCCGCGGATGTCATCAACGCTGCCAATGCCCTGAATCTTGATGTACTTCGGCGAGTTCGCGCCGCCTTTGTCCGCCCATTTTGAGTAGTAAGCGATCAGCGGCTCGGTTTGGTCATGGTATACCTTAAGGCGCGCCTTGACCGTGTCCTCCTGATCGTCATCCCGCTGAATCAGCGGCTCACCAGTCTCGTTATCCTTACCTTCTTCCTTCGGCGGATTGTAGAGGACATGATAAGTACGGCCGGAGGAAAGATGGACGCGACGACCGGACATGCGTTTAATGATTTCCTCGTCCGGGACATCGATCTCGACAACGGCATCGACAAACACCCCCGCGTCTTTCAATGCATCCGCCTGCGCCAGCGTGCGCGGGAACCCGTCAAATAGGTATCCATTGGCACAGTCGGCCTCCTTGATGCGCTCTTTCACCATCCCCATGATGATGTCGTCGGAGACCAGGCCACCCTCGTCCATGATCTTCTTGGCCGCCTTGCCGAGCTCGGTACCCTGCTTGACGTGCGCCCGAAGCATATCTCCGGTCGAGATCTGCGGGATCGAAAAGCGTTCCTTGATGAAGCCAGCCTGTGTTCCCTTACCGGCACCCGGACCACCGAGCAGAATGATGCGCATCGATTTCGTCTCCTCGTCTGTTGTATGAGCTAAGGCCAGGCAGTTTGCCACAGCGGAGGTTCGCTGGCTAATCCACAATTATGCATGGTGCAATATATGGGATTTATACCCTTTGCACACACCTTGGTTGCGGTGTTTAGAGAACAACTTAGCCTTGGTACGGTTGCGGCTAATCGTAGGTTTAACTTACAATTGGCCGAATGATTCCAAGAACTGCCGAAAACACCCTGCGCTAAATCGCCAAGGGCTATCCCGTGCTGGCCATCACCGGACCGAGACAATCCGGGAAGACCACGTTGGCCCAAGCCATTTTCGATACCTACCCCTATATCACGTTGGAGAATCCAGTCCAACGCGAATTTGCCCAGGGAGATCCGCAGGGGTTCTTGAACAAATTCGCCAACGGCGCAGTCATCGATGAGGCGCAATGCTGTCCCGACCTGTTTGCCTGGCTGCAGGGCGTGGTTGACCAGCTACGGCGCCCGGCCCAATTCGTGCTGACCGGTTCGCAGCAGTTCGGCCTGCTGTCCGGAATCACGCAAAGCCTGGCCGGCCGAGTTGCCCTACTCAGCCTGCTGCCCTTCACTTCGGGCGAGTTGATTCACGTCAAGATGTTATCGGATTCTCTAGACGAGGCGCTCGTCGCCGGGAGTTATCCACCCATTTTCGACCGCAGGCTCGATCCCGGCATCTGGTATGGGAATTACGTGCAGACCTATCTGGAGCGTGACGTAAGGTGATTTCAGGTAACAAAGTTACTCAGAGTTAACCTAAACCCGGTATTTGAACCACGAAGAACACGAAGAACACGAAGAATGGAATTCGATGAATTGTCGAATCGGGTCATTGGGTGCGCGCTGACGGTCCATCGAGAGTTGGGGCCTGGCCTGCTCGAATCGACATACGAGCAGTGTCTTGCGCACGAGCTGAAACTCAATGGCATCGTGTTCAAACTGCCATATCCCCTGCCGGTCGAATACAAAGGTGCGCGCCTGGAGTGCGGCTACCGGGTCGATCTTTTCATAGAGGAGAAACTGATCATTGAGCTGAAGTGCGTGGAGCAAATCAAAGGTATCCATGAGGCGCAATTGCTGACATACATGAAGCTGGCCGGGGTCAAAATCGGTCTGCTCATGAACTTCAATGTCGCGAAACTAAAGAACGGGATCAAGCGCTTCGTTATCTAATCTCTTGGTGCTCTTCGTGTCCTTCGTGTCCTTCGTGGTGAAACAAATCGGGAATGCGAACAAAACTGCGGTGACGAGTGGGTAACTTTTTTCTATCAAACCACCTAAGGCAATTGATAAATGTCCGCGACCTGGGTCAGTTCCAACGCTTCTTGCGCCTGTGCGCTGGACGTACCGGACAACTGCTCAACCTCAGTGCACTCGGCGAAAAAGCCGGAATCAGTCACAATACAGTCCGTGAATGGATTTCAGTGCTCGAGGCAAGCTACATCATCCATCGCCTGCCGCCGCATCACCGTAACTTTAATAGGCGGCTGGTCAAGACACCCAAGCTCTATTTCCTCGACACCGGATTGGCGGCCTGGCTGCTGGGAATTGAGCATGCCGGTCAGTTGAATACGCATCCACTGCGCGGCGCCCTATTCGAAACCTGGGTGGTTGCCGAGTACCTGAAGATGCGCTTGAATACGGCCCGCCCCTCCAATCTGAGTTTCTGGCGCGACCGTTCCGGTCACAAGGTCGACTTGTTGATCGAACAAGGCGGTGAGTTGCTGCCCATCGAGGTCAAATCGGAAGCGACCGTCAGCCTGGATGCCTTGGGCGGGCTGCAGAAATGGCAAGCTATTACCGGGCAGACGGTGCCACGGCCCCGCCTGATCTACGGTGGTGACGAAACCCAGCACCGCAGTGAGGTCGACATCATCCCGTGGAACCGGCTGGCGTCTTCTCAGCAAGGGTAGAGAAACGGGGTCAGAGTTCGCGATCTTCCTCAAGAAGCCCGCATCACATCCCACCTGAGCTCAAGGGCATCTACCAACGGCGTTTGCATCTCCAAACGCAATCCCTCCATCGGTGGCGCGATGCGGGCTCTCATGGCCAGCGTCTAGGCGCCGGACATCATCATGCTCATCATCAGCTTGTTGAGGCGTCCGACAAAGGCCGCCGGATCATCCAGCTGGCCACCCTCGGCCAACTGGGCCTGATCGAACAGGATCATCGCCAAATCGCCGAAACGGTTGTCGTCCGTCTCGCTCTCCAAGCGTTTGACCAGCAGGTGATCCAAGTTCACCTCGAAGATGGGCTTGGCATCCGGAGCCGATTGCCCCACCGATTTCAGCACCCGCGCGAGGTTGGCGCTCATATCGTATTCGCCAACGACCAGGCAGGCCGGAGAGTCGACCAACCGGGTGCTCGGCCTGACCTCTTTGACGCGCTCGCCAAGCGCACCCTGCAAACGCTCGATCAACTGGCCATGCTCCTCGGCAGCCTTCTCCTGCTTCTGCTGATCCTCCTTGTCCGCCAACTCACCAAGGTCGAGCTCACCCTTGGTCACCGATTGCAGGTGCTTTTCCTTGTATTCGGACAGATTCGTCACCAGCCATTCGTCGACCCGATCGGACAGCAACAAGACCTCGACGCCCTTCTTGCGGAACACCTCCAGATGCGGACTGTGACGCGCCGCGGCCGGGCTGTCCGCGGTGATGTAGTAAATCTTGTCCTGCCCCTCCTTCATCCGCTCTATATAGGCATCGAGGGACAGAGTCTGATCATCGGTGTCGTTCGCCGTGGAGGCGAATCGCAGCAGGCCGGCAATACGTTCCTTGTTGATATAATCCTCAGCAGCGCCTTCCTTCAGCACCCGGCCAAACTCGTTCCAAAATACCTGATAGGTCTCCGTGTCGTCCTTGGCCATGGTCTCCAACTGACCGAGTACGCGTTTGGTATTGGCCTGACGGATGGTGTCGATCTTGCGGTTGTGCTGCAGGATCTCCCGAGAGACATTCAGCGGCAGATCATCGGAATCCACGACACCTTTGACGAACCGCAGGTAGTGCGGCATCAGCTTATCGGCCTCGTCCATGATGAAGACACGGCGCACATAAAGCTTGACGCCGTGCTTCTGACCCTGGTCCCACAGATCCCAGGGGGCCCGCTTCGGAATGAACAGCAGGGAGGAGTACTCATTGGTGCCCTCGACCCGGGTGTGCACCCGCGCCAGAGGCTCCTCGAAATCGTGAGTGAGATGTTTGTAAAAGTCGGCATATTCCTCATCGGTGATGTCCGACTTGTTGCGCATCCACAGTGCGGTTCCGCGATTGACCTGCTCGTATTCCGGCGCCTTGTCCGGTGCCTGCTTCTCTTCGTCATCCTCGGCACCGCCTAATGATTCCTTGATCATCTCCACCGGCAGCGTGATGTGATCAGAAAACTTACTGATAACGGTGCGCAGGCTCCAGGCATCGGTGAGCGCCTTCTCATCTTCTTTCAGGTGCAGGATCACGGCTGTCCCTCGATCTGGCTTGTCAACCGTCTCGAGCGTATAGCTGCCACGACCATCGGATTCCCACTTGACGCCGTGCTCCTCTCCGAGACCTGCACGACGTGAGATCAGGGTCACCTTATCGGCTACGATAAAGGCGGAGTAGAAACCCACGCCGAACTGGCCGATCAGTTGGCTATCTTTCGACTGATCACCGGTCAGGTTGTCCAGGAATCGCCGTGTACCGGAGCTCGCGATACTGCCGATAGTTTCGATCACCTCTTGACGACTCATGCCGATGCCGTTGTCCGATACCGTGATCGTTCCGGCGTCCTTGTCCACATCGACCCGGATACGCAAATCCGAGTCGTCCTCGAAGAGACTCTCGTCGGTCAGTGCCTCGAACCGGAGCTTCTCGGCCGCATCCGATGCATTCGAGATCAGCTCCCGGAGAAAAATCTCTTTGTTCGAGTACAGAGAACGGATGACCAGGTCGAGAACCTGACTGACCTCTGCCTTGAATTCCAATGTCTCCTTATGCGCTTCTACCATCATGGGTCTTGTTCACCTGTCGTAGTTGAGTGGTCCTAAAGGCCGGCCGGCGCCCTTTGCGAAACTGATGATTGATTGATCGTAAACCAAGGGATACCGCGTCGCGGCGAAAATTCGTCAACAGCAAGGCCGCATCTGAGGCTACAATCTTGCCCTCTGCGTATCTTGACATACGCTCGGGGCTATATAGGCATACCTACTCGAATTCAAGGGTCATATGAAGATGGAAGCGAAAGTTGTCGCCACCTCACCGATCACGGGCCAACGTCCGGGCACCTCCGGCCTACGCAAAAAGGTCAAGGTCTTCCAGCAGCCTGGTTATCTGGAGAACTTTGTTCAAGCCATCTTCGACACCCAAACGGATTTGGTCGGCGGCGCCCTGGCGCTCGGCGGCGACGGGCGCTACTATAACCGCGACGCGATCCAGACCATCCTGCGCATGGCTGCGGCCAACCGTGTCAAAAAGGTGCTGGTGGGCCGCGGCGGCATCCTGTCAACTCCGGCCGCATCCTGCATCATCCGGAAATACAAGACTCAGGGCGGTATCATCCTGTCCGCTAGCCACAATCCCGGCGGACCCGACGAGGATTTCGGTATCAAGTTCAACGTTGCGTCCGGTGGACCCGCCCCGGAGGCCGTCACCGAGGAGATGCATGGACGCAGCGCAACGATCGACCGCTATCTGACGGTTGAAACCCCGAACGTCGACCTCGACCAAGACCGGACATTTCTGGTCGGGGACATGGTCGTGGAGGTCATCGACCCGGTCAAGGACTACGCCGATCTGATGGAGCATCTGTTCGATTTCAATGCCATCCGGCAGCTGTTCAACTGCGGCCTGTTTCGCATGCGCTTCGACGCGATGCACGCCGTCACCGGCCCTTATGCCACCGAGATCCTCGAGAACAGGCTCGGTGCCGAGACCGGCACCGTCATCAACGGAGAGTCCAAAGAAGACTTCGGCGGCGGGCACCCGGACCCCAATCTGGCACACGCCAAACAGCTCGTGGCCATGACCCAGGGGCCGGACGCCCTGGATTTCGGCGCGGCTTCCGATGGTGACGGCGACCGCAATATGATCCTCGGCAAGAATTTCTTCGTCACCCCCAGCGACAGTCTCGCGGTGTTGGCGGCCAACGCCCATCTGACCCCGGGTTACAAGGACGGAATCGTCGGTATCGCACGCTCGATGCCGACTAGCCAGGCGGCAGACCGCGTTGCCGAAAGGCTTGGCGTGGAGCAATTCGAAACCCCGACGGGCTGGAAGTTCTTCGGCAACCTGCTCGACGCGGGCCGCATTACCCTCTGCGGCGAAGAGAGCTTCGGCACAGGTTCGGACCACGTTCGGGAGAAGGATGGTCTGTGGGCAGTCCTATTCTGGCTCAACCTCATTGCAATCCGAAAACAGCCGGTCGCCGAGATCGTACGCGAGCATTGGCGCCGCTTCGGCCGCAATTACTACACTCGGCACGACTACGAGGCAGTCGATGCCGTCGCCGCCAAGGGGCTGATGGACCACCTTGGCATCCTGCTTCAGGATCTACCGGGCAAGCAGCTCGGCGGTTATCAAGTGGAATATGCCGACGACTTCGCCTATACGGATCCGGTGGATGCCAGTCGTTCCGAACATCAGGGCATCCGGATCGGCTTTGCTGGAGGTTCGCGCATCGTGTTCCGGCTATCGGGCACCGGCACGGAAGGAGCAACTTTGCGTGTCTATCTGGAGTTCTACGAGGCCGATCCAGCCCGGCATAACCAAGACACCCAGGAGGCCATGGGGTCGCTTATCCTGATCGCCCGCGAGCTGGCACAGATCGAGGCACGTACTGGCCGTGCGGAGCCGAACGTCATCACCTAAGGAGGAGACAAGATGATTGAAATAAAACATAAAGAAACAGGCAAAGTTCTCGAAAAGATCGATGCCGACAGCCTCGTTGGCGCTGATCTCAGAGACATGCAGCTCAGTGGCGCGGATCTGCGGTCGATGGACCTGACCGGCGCCAACCTGGAATTCAGTGATCTGGTGGAGGCGGATCTGAGCGGGTCCATTTTACGCAATGCACTGCTGTGGAACGCCCATCTGAACCGTGCGAACCTGATGAACGCGGACCTGTCCTATGCCCGCATGGGCTCCCAACAAAGATCCCGCGCCGCCATGCTGAGCGGGGCAAACCTGTCGAATGCAAAGCTCGAGGGGGCGGATCTGCGCAACTGCGAGCTGCGCAAGGCCAATCTGCAAAATGCGAACATGAACAGGGCAGACATGCGCGGCGCCGATTTCAACGGCAGCGACTTATGTCATATTACCGCCAGAAAGGCACTGTTTATTCAATCAAACCTGCGCGAAACCAATCTCTGTCACGCCGATCTGAGGGATTGCCACCTGAATGACGCCAATATGGTCAAGGCCAGCCTCCATCAGGCTGACCTGTCCAGTATTAGCGAGGATGGCTTCACGGTGCTGAACCTGGCGAATCTGGAGAGTGCGGACCTGGAAGGGGCCAATCTGCGCAACGTCTCGGCACAGGATGCCAACTTCCGCAACACCAACCTGCGCGACGTCGACCTGTCCAACGCGGTCCTGGGCGGCGCCATCATGCGGCGGGCCGATGTCGCCGGGGCAAGATTCGACAACGTGGAGCTTGCCAGCGTCACGATAGAGTTCGCGAATTTCTCCGAGGCCATCAATGCCACAATACCCGGCTACAAGAAAAACCTCCGCTAATGATACTGCGCGCACCAAGTGTTTGTGCTTGCTACCAACCCGGCATCCATGAAACACATTAATTCGCGCGCTTAGACCTATGGAACAAACCCCTAACTCAGCGGAGCGCATTGCGATCCTTGGCGCCGGCATCTCCGGGCTCAGTGTCGGATGGCTGTTGTCGAAGCTCGGCAAGACGGCAAGCGTCTTCGAGGCGTCCGACCGCATCGGCGGTCTGGCACGCACCTTCGAGTGGCACGGCATCCCCTGCGATGTGGCACCACACCGCCTCTACACCACCAATCAGGAGATTCTGCGCCTGGTCTCCAACCTTGTGCCGTTGACCGAGCACAAGCGCAAGAGCCGCATCCTGATGAAGGGAAAACGGATTCAAGACCCGATCAACCCGATTGAGCTGTTGATGCGTTTTCCCCTGCGCACGGGCGCGGCCTTGGTTTGGGGCTTTTTGCGGCGACCCAAGCTGCCAGAGGACTCGTTCGAGAGCCTGGCACTGAATCGCTATGGCAAGGGACTCTATGATTTCTTCTTCGACCCCTACACGACCAAGATGTTCGGTGTCGCGCCGGCGGACATCTCCGTCATCTGGGGCCGGGAAAAGCTCCGCTCATCAGGCCTGCTCGATACTATCAAGCGCAACTCGAAGACCTTTTTCAGCAGCTTCCACTATCCGCAACAAGGTGGCTACGGCACCATTGCCGACGCGATGGCCGTGCCGCTGCAGGAACATCTACACCTGCAATCCCCCGTGACCGGGCTGGAGTGGACCGACGGGCGCATCACCGCGGTCAAGTATCGACAAGACGGCGCGGAGCAAAGATTTCCCTGTGATCGCGTCTTTTCAACGATCCCCGCCACCATCCTCGCATCGATGCTCGGCGAATCGCTGAAACTGCGCTTCCGCCCGATCCAACTCGTCTATCTGAATATCGCCAAGCCCGAGGTAATGCCATACCACTGGGTCTATTTCGGCGATGGCGACGTCGTGATCAACCGAATGGCGGAATTCAAGCACTTCCATACCAACCTGGAGGCGCTTGATAACACGGTGCTGTGCGCCGAGGTGACGGCGGAGACCGATGATCCGGTTGGCGATGTCATGAAGGCATTGAAGACCTATTCACTGGTCTCCGAGGAGGATGTAAAGGACGTCCTCGTGCTACCGGAACGCTTCGGCTATCCGGTCTACGACAGGGATTTCGAGCTGGCAATGGAAAAGGCCGAGCGCTTGTTCTCCGCTTTCAGCAACCTTCACCGCGTCGGCCGAAATGCGGAGTTCCGGCACATAGAGCTGGACGAAGATCTGGAATCGGCGCTGGTTCAGGTCAAAGGGATCTACGGGCTCGACGACCTGCCCCTATGAAGAGTGGCCTGGGAATCCTCGCCGCCCTGATCCTGACGGGCCTGACACTGACCTATGCCCTGTGGGACGTGGACCTCGCGAATCTGTGGCAAACGCTGATTTCCGGCGAACTCTGGGTCCTTGCCCCATTCCTGTTGATCCTGGCCGTCTTCTACGTGACGAACGCGGTTCGCTGGAGCCTGATGCTGCGTCCGTTTGGACACTATTCGGTCACGCAGTTGGCACCATCGATGATGATCGGTTTCGCCGCCAACTATGTGCTGCCGTTCCGCATCGGCGAGATCATCCGCGCCTTTCTGCTTGCAACCGAGCTCAACCGGTCGAAGAGCGGCGTGCTGATGACGCTGGTCCTGGAGCGCTTTCTCGATCTGTCCGCGATCCTGATCCTCTACATCGCCGCACTCCAATCACTCTCCGATGCCCCCCCCGGGTTCCGCGCCAGTGGCTGGTTGGCCACGCTGGCCCTGCTTGGCATGCTGATGGGCATGGCGCTGTTTCTGTACTATCCGGAGACCGTCCATCGGCTATGGCGGACGGTCAACGGCGTGCTTCCAGTGGCCTTGGCGCAGCGGGGAACCATCTATCTACAAGAGTTCGAGAAAGGTCTCTCATCGCTGAGAGCTCCGCGGGTTGTCCTGATGCTGATGGCCGAGTCCCTGCTACGCTGGTTGCTCGCGGCGCTGTTGGTTTGGCTGGCCCTGCGTGCCTACGGCCCTGCCCCTTCGCTGCCGCTGTGCATGGTCGTCGTCGGCGTCACCGCGGTCGCCGTCTCGATACCCAGTGCACCGGGCTTTATCGGACCGATGCAGGCGGCCTTCGTGCTGGCATTGACACCGTTCGGCATCGAGCAAGAGGTCGCCCTATCGGCCAGCATCCTTTTTCTATTGGCACATTTTATGCCCATCGTCGCGGTCGGCGGATGGTATTTCGTGACCCGGCACCTGTCATTCGCGCAACTTCGGCGGGAGATCGAGACAACGGATTAAACGGGGCAATTAGACAGTAGAAAAGTCCGCTGTCGACCCAAAGCCGACGTACGTCGTTGAACCAGAACGGCAGCAAACTAGCAAACAGCGGACGTTCGGAACGGGGTGTTGGCGGCTGCAGCCCCCCTGTTGCCTTGCTCGTCAAATTCATCCTTTCCGGCCTGCAAAATCGCCTCCTGAGACCACCCACCGAACGGCGCGGATCCATCGGAACCGTCCACCTCGCTCTTGCGGCGCCCGACAAGCCCCTTGACCAAGGCTCCAGACAAATGGGATATTTTGGCGTAGGCGGTTGAATTTTCTTGGGTCTGTTACCATTGGGTGTGCTCTCAGAATCCCCCGCTGACCTCCTGCGGGCAGGACGGGCTTGTGCAAAGAGTATTGTTTTCACCAGGTTGCCAGACTACCCCGGCACGCGGATTCGCCTCCTCGCGCTTGAGGCACTTCCATTCGTAGTCGGCGTTTGCGGGCAGATCGATCTCTCCGGTCCAGATTGGATAGTCTTTCGGCTCGAGCTTAGTGGCGTTTTCCGGCTCCCATGTTCCAAGCACCGGGCTGCTGCCTACGATGTAAACACTCTGACCCAAGTAGGTCTGGCCGTTCTCGCACGTAAAGGAGACGGTCACCATTGGTTTTGGTTCGGTCACCGTCAGCTCGACCGTGACAACCGCGTCGCCCCCGTTCGATTCGATTCTGACGGTGCCGGTTTCTGTCTTACCTACTGACAGATCGGCGGTGCTTACGGTTGCCGTCACCATGCCTGCGTTGAGGTTCGCAGTAAGCCAGGGCAAATCCGTGGACGCCCCACTGACGAGCAGCTCCCCGCCGCCGCTATTGCTCAGCTTGATGTCGAAGGTATCGCTGTTTCCCTTGGCGAGAGCGATCTGCTTCGATGTGGGATCGGCAGTCAGCACCGGATCGCCAGCACCGATCCATTTCACGTTGACTGCACTGTCGACGCTGGTGCCTTCCGTCACCTTCAGCCTGTAAGTCCCGGCGCGAAGGATCACGGTGGCATTGGGGCCACCGCGCGGGAGCTGTGCCTCCCTGCCAGACGCGCCACCACCCCAGTTTATTGTCCAGGTGCCGTTGAGCGTGAGCTTGTAGGGTGTTCGTGTCAGCTCCGACGGCACCGCCAGGGTTCCGCTCCAAGTGTAGTCCTGCTCCAAGGTCAGGACGTACTGTGCATTGTCCGGGTCCCAACCTGAGAATGCCTCGCCTGTAAGCCGCAACACAGACCCAGTGGGAAAGCGGGTGGCGAAGGAGGGGAACGAAACGGCCTCTATTCCCTCCGAGAGGGCGCTTTCGCCGTGCTCGTTGGAGGCGGAAAGCCGATACCGATAGGTTACGCCATTGGTCAGGTCGCTATGAGTGAGCCCGCTGCTCTCGGTGGTCAGCTTATCGGAAGCCGTGGTTGGATCGGAACCATCGTCTGTGAAATAGACCGTGTAGCTCGTTGCGTTGGGAACCTGCTGCCACTTGAGCGCCAACGTGCGGTCACCGGGAGTGACCGAAAGGCTCGTCGGCGGGGCCGGGATGTGGCTCAAGACCTGGTAGTGGAAATCCTGCCCGCCGTTGTTGTCCCAAGAATCGTCGGTGAGGTTGTGGAAGACGAAATCGAGCTGTGTCGCTTGCGGTGGAATTGTGAAAGCGATCCCCTGGGCCAGTGCGTCTTGATCGAATGTCATCGGGTCTTCTCCGACCGGGGTCGAGGTGCCACCCCAGTTATTGATGCCCCAGTGCAGCGCGTACTCTTTATCCGGTGCTCCGCGGTAGAGTATGCTGACCTGCCCGCCAGCGATCAGGGGATCGGGTGCCACTTCCACTCTTGGCAGGCGGCAGCCTTCCAACAGCTTCGTTGTTTGCTGCAGCCGCGTGACAAGCTCCGGGTGATTGATGGCCTCGTCGAATAACAGAACCTTCACATCGTGGGGTCCAACGGATGTGGAGATCACCCTGTCGATCGATGAGACCTGGATCGCGTCGCCACTGTCGGCATCGCGCCAGTAGCCCGAGCTTACAAACTGATCGATCGTGAAATCCCCTGCTTGATCGCCCTTGTTCAGCAGCACTAGCGCTGTCTGATTGACGCCGTCTTTCTGGTACGCGCGGTAGAAGGCGGCCCTGTGTTCAGCGAAGCTCAGGTTTTCCTGCAGACCCTTCTGGAGGGCTACCGACTGCTTGCGGATGTTGGCTATCCGCGCGAGCCGCTTGAAGACCTCGCCATTTCTGGCGGCAGCGATGTTCTCGGGGCCAAAATAGTTGCGATTGCCCTGGTGCTCCGCTTTGCCGTGCATGAATCGCATCTCGGAACCATAGTAGACTACCGGAATCCCGCGGGACGTGAACAACCAGTTGTGCGCATCGATGAAGCCGTTTTCGGACGCATTCATCCGCGTCATGTCGTGGTTGTCGTAGAAGGTCGCCAGCTCGTAGGGATTAGTGAATACGCAGTCGGTCAGGTGTAGGTATCCCTGGATGTTGCTGTAGTCGCTGCCGGGATTCTCGAAGACCCCCGTTATGGCGCTTCTGCCGGGGAAGTCCAGCACGCTGATGCCGCCGTTCTCGGGCCTTTGGTGCTGCGCGATGGTGCCGGCGTCGAAATTGAAATTCTCGCCGAACATATACAAGCCGGGATGCTGCTCTCGGATTCGGTCCGCGAATGCCTTCCAAAAGCTATGCGGCATCCATGCGATGGTGTCGATTCGGAAGGCGTCGGCCCCCTGATCGACCCACTTCAGGTAGGCGCCCACGAGATAATCGAGCACCTCCGGGTTGTTCTCGTTCAGGTCCGAGAGCTGTGCCAGGTTGCCGTGCTTGTTGAACCACCGATGCAGCGGATTGTTGGGATCGAGCTGATTAGGCTGCAGGTTCTGGTGGTCGGCCAGCAAGCCGCCGTCCCCGCGGATCTCCCCGAACTTCGGCTGATCGACGGGTGTCATGCCCCAGGAGGGGCTGCCGTGATTGGCAACGATGTCCAGCACGATCTTGAGATCATGGTCATCGCCCATTTTTTGGGTGAACTCGGCGAAGCTGACGCCGGGCGACTTAAGGTGCTCATCGACCTGGTAGAAGTTTACGCCCCAGTAACCGTGGTAGCCTGTCTTTCCGCCGTCCGTACCGACGCCGGAGCCGAACTGAACGGGCTGCCCCCCGGTAAAGGCCTGATCGGGATTGTCCACGATGGGGCTTATCCACACGGCGGTAAATCCCATGTCCTTTATGTAGCCCGCATTGTCCAAGATCCCTTTGAAATCCCCTCCCAGGTAGCCGACAAACGTAGCTTGGCCATCGGGACTATCCAGGCGCCGCTCCCAGGTACCGTTCGGCTGGCCTTGGTTTTGGTGATTGTTGCCGGGATCTCCGTCGACGAAGCGATCGGTCAGTACGAAATAGATCGCCTCCGAGGCGAAGGGCTCGGTGGTCCCGTAGAGCTCGTCGGTGGTCTGAGCAACACTTGGCAAGACCGAAAAAGACAGCAGAACAGACACAGCACCCCTGAATCCAAGTCTCATCTTCTTTCCTCCAAAGCGATCGAGTCCGGTTTTCGGCGCGGAGCCATGTCTGCATTGCGCGCCGCTCTCGATGTCATCTCATTAAAAAGATCCATAGCTTCGTCCTGCATAGCCGGATGCAGTCGTCAGGAAGCTGTTGTTGTCACCGGGCTGCCAGTGAACTGTGCCCGAACCATCCATCCGTTTGCGGATGCACTTCCATTCGAATACCGTGTTTGCCGGTATGCCCGCGACCACCGCTGTCCACACCGGCGCGCTGGGCCCCGGCCCGCCATGACCCGCCGGCGGATTGTAGATGTACTCGTAGTAGACATTCGCGTTGAGCTTCAGGGCCTTGCCGGTATCCCAGTCGGGACCGCCGATCGCGGGGGTGTTCCCCACGACATAGATGTTCTCGCCAGGGACTGTAAACCCCCGGTCGCACACGAAGTGCACGGACGTCAGGGGCGTGACGGGCTGGAGGCTGAAGGTGAAGGTCTTCGTCGTCGCATATACGTCCATGGCATCTGATTTGGCCAGGATCTCGTTATTGCCGGAATTGAGCCAGCCGCTGCTCGCCGCGTCGAAAGCGGCTTGCGAGGCATGGGCCGCCAGCGGATTTCCGTTCAAGTGCACGGCGCTGGACTCGGCGTCCTCAACCACCAACTTGACGAGGTTGCGGCGGCTCGTTACGGCACCCGGATAGGGGCTGGTGCCCCCCGCATCGACAGCGGGATCTATGGTCACCTCGACAGTATCCGCGGCCGTCTGCTGCTGGCTCAGCAAGGTCGTGCGGTGGTGGTAGACCGGACGAGCCGTACCCGTGTATTGCAGCGTCTTGCCGTCGTCCTCGTAGAAGGTGAACTGGGAAGCTGCCGCGTCGGCATAGACCTTAACGACAAGGTGTGAGGGGGACGTTATTCGATTTCGAAGGTTTTGTGGGCACGATGGGGAGAATGGGGAAACGGAGGGAACGCGGAGAGAGTTCTCGAGCCACCGACTTCGGCGGAGCCCTCGTTGCTGTGGTAGTTCGCCCAGCGGCCGGCGGGGAGGTAGATGCCGCGCTCGTATTCGCCGTGACTGGCGACGACGCCGACCATCAGGTCGCGGCCGATCATCTTCTGATTTCCCATCCCCTTGCACCTTGGCGTCGTCCTGGTAGTAGAACACCGGCGGCGGCACCAGCGGCGCACCGGTGCGATGGGCGAGATGGGCGAGGCTGTAGTAATACGGGATCAGCTCGTAGCGCTGGCGCAGGTTGGCGAGATTGCTCGAAACCTTCCCGACCAGGTTGGGCGCGGTGTCGTAGGGCGGTTGGGCCTGGTTGAACTCGTTGTCGACGTGCGGGCGCACCGGCACGTCGAACCAGGCGCCGTTGGCGAACCACTGGGTGTAGGCCTCGTCCTGGAAGCCGCGGTAGTCGCCGTTCTTGTTGTTGTGGGGTAGTACCTCGCGGCGGAAACCGCCGATGTCGGCGCCGTAGTAGTCGATGCCCGAGAACGACATGTGCATCTGGGCATTGGAGTGGGTCGCCAGCGATCGAGGTTGCTGGCGATGTCGCCTGACCACATCGCCACACCGTAGCGCTGGGTCCTGCCGCGCCCGAGCGGGCCAGGATCAATGGGCGCGGATTCACCTCGCCGAGATCCGGGGTTTGACCGCGCTTGTCGAAGTAGCCATCCCAGATCGACTTGTTCCACAACAGATTGTACAGGTTGTGGACGTCGCCGTGCTCGTTCTTGAGGCCGGCGGCCGTGGTCTCGACCCCCTCGTAGCAGCCGGCACCATTGAATGTCTCCGGCTCACCCAGGTCGGTCCAGTGCGCCGTGACGCCGAGCTGGACCATGTTGGGAAGCGGCGATTGTCGTGGATCCAACTGCCGGCCGCGGGATCGGACCAGTCGATCATCCGTCCCTCGCCCCAGAAGCCTGTGACGTCTGTCGATGGGATTCGCTTGCTTCGGCGGCGTTGCAGGACCCCGCCGGTCCGCCGGTAGGACGAGTCAGGTCGGTCGGCATCTGGGCGAAGGTGCTCGGTGGGTTTGGCGAGATAGGATTCCTCGATGGTTGACGATGCCGGATGTGGTCGTGGGCGTACTGCGGCGACCCGGGTTCCCGGGTCGGGGAACGAAGTAAGGCGGGATCAGTGTTGTCGGTCCCAGTCGAGACGGCCCATGCTGCTCTTCGACGCATCGTCCGGTACATCGCCGCCGAACCAGTTGAGGTCGAGGACGAAGCCGTCGACCGGAAAATCCGCGGCGCGCAGGCCGGCGAGGATGGTATCGACCTGGTCCCAGTTGTCGTAGCCGAACTCGGACACCCATAGGCCGAAGGACTTGCGCGGTGGCACCGGCGGAGTTCCGGTCAGCTCCATGAAATCGGCGCGCAGGTCGGGTAGGTCTGGCCCGGTCATCACGTACCAGCGCAGCTGGTCGCCGAACATCCGCGCCTCCCACCAGAACGCCTCGAAATCCCAGCGCTGTTTGTATACGTTGTCGAGAATGAGCGCGTAATTGAGATGGCCGTTACCGACGGCGTACATGACGGGGATCTGGACGTTACCGACGGCGGCGTTCTGAAAACCGTCGAATCCATTTCCGTGTCCGCCGGAGCCCTCGCGTACGCCATGGGAGATCCAATCGCCGTTGGCCGATCCCTCGGCCTTGAATTTCTGGCCAAGCCCGTAGACGTGCTCGATATCGCCCGGATCGATATTCATTCCTTTGAAGGGAACGTCCAGCCTGACTGGACAGATCGTGGTCAGGTAGGCATCGCCCCGGGCCTTGTCCCGCAACTTCACGCATAGATTGGCGGCGTCTACGTCGAGCCGGATCTCGGGCGTCTCCAGCTTGTTTCCGTTATCGACGAAAGACGACGGTCCCTTGTAGTCCGTCTTGAGGACCATGGGTGAGGTATAAACCCGGTCGCTGACGGAAGGTGCGCTCCCGGCTGCGGCCTCGAAGTGTACGAGGTCGTCGGCGAGCAACTCGACTACCAAATATGCGGACGGGGTCGAGTAGACCTTTCGTACGACGTCCCCGGCGCTTTGTCCGGAAAACAAAAGTCCAAAAACGAGCAGTGCAAGCGGGATGGAACGAACGGTTCTCATGGAAATATGCCTCCTTTTCTCCTTGACCGTCATCGCGAGCCGGGTCCG
Source organism: uncultured Gammaproteobacteria bacterium (assembly GCA_942492625.1). Classification (GTDB taxonomy): domain Bacteria; phylum Pseudomonadota; class Gammaproteobacteria; order Chromatiales; family Chromatiaceae; genus Thiosymbion. The sequence goes on from CALOFM010000020.1 coordinate 32,749, forward strand.
AGTAACATCGACGGCGCAATGAAGATCCTAGTTGATCGGCGATAAATCAATCGGTGGCCTCAGTCGGGTGATGGGAAATCCAGCACCAAGTCCTGCGAGCGGATACGCAGAAACTCGCTCTCCTCCAAGTCGGAATCGTTATCGCCCGAGGGGACCTGCGCCGCTGCGACGAGGTGTCCGCGGTCGGGGCTCTTGTAAGGTGCCGCGGTGATGAACAGGTGCTGCGGAATCTCGCCGAAGTGCCTCTTGAGATCGATGGTCCCCTCCAGCACGGCGGCAGTACCGGCGTTCTTGCTTTCAACGGGGGTCATGGACTTATAAGTCAGCGGATCTTTGAGCCGCGTCTCGTTGCCGTCGAACCAGCCGTGGAATCCGTTTCCGTCCTCGTCGGCAAGGAAAGCGCTCCACGTCATGACGCCTCCCCGCTTGTTCCAGCAGGTCTGCCGGGGAGGTCCGGGGCTGTCCGCCAGGAAGATGAAGTGGTCGCTTCCTTCGCCTGCGTCCTGCATCGCGACATAGAGGGTATCTCCGCGGATTGCGGCGTAGAGGTTGAGGCCATGGCTGGAGCGTTTCCACGAAGAGTCATGCAAGATTCCGTCCATCGCGAATGGATGATCGAGAGCGAGATGGAGAGCATCGATCTCCTTGCCGTCTTCGTCTATTCCTTTGAGCGCGAGTTCGTCGCCCTGGATGTCGACAAGGACAAAGCTGTGGACGTTGTCCTTCATGTCGGACTTGTTGTTCTTATTGAAGGGATTCGAGTCGATGACGGCGACGTGGACATTGCCGTAGTCCAGCGAGTAACAGCGCTCCTTCAGGTCGCTCGGGCCGTTCTCCGGTAGATGAAAATACTTGCGAAACCAGCGCCCGTTCTCGGACCAAATATCGTGGTTCCCGAGAGCGGGAAACATAGGTGCTCGTGCCATGGTCGCTGCGTAGGGGCCGAACCAATAGCGCCAAGCGTCTCCTTCGGCAATCAGTGTTTCGGCGCTCGTCAGTGATGGTTGGCCCGAGAAAGCCAGTACCCAAGCCAGGGTTGTCAGGGCAGCGAATGGCTTGGAGTAGCTGGAGCGCTTCCCAGAGAGCAATCGGCGATTCGCTGACCACATGGTTTCATTCCTTGCGCTTGCACTGCGGATTGATACGGTGCTTGCGATTGCGGTAGAAATCGCAATCGCAAGACCCGGATAAAAAGAGACGATCCACCTTTCGTTATTTCCCGAAGGGACGAGACGAAGATAGCACAAGAAATCGAATGTGCTAGCCCGTCCACCGTAACTCGCGCTGCGCGCCATGAACGGCTACCTTCAACGATAGGGGTTTGTACTAGGCTGACACAAAGCGGACCTTGAGGTATGCCTTTGCCGAGGCATTCCGGATGTCACTTAAGGTGATTTCAGGTAACAAAGTTACCCAGAGTTAACCTAAACCCGGTATTTGAACCACGAAGAACACGAAGAGCACGAAGAATGGAATTCGATGAATTGTCGAATCGGGTCATTGGGTGCGCGCTGACGGTCCATCGAGAGTTGGGGCCTGGCCTGCTCGAATCGACATACGAGCAGTGTCTTGCGCACGAGCTGAAACTCAATGGCATCGTGTTCAAACTGCCATATCCCCTGCCGGTCGAATACAAAGGTGCGCGCCTGGAGTGCGGCTACCGGGTCGATCTTTTCATAGAGGAGAAACTGATCATTGAGCTGAAGTGCGTGGAGCAAATCAAAGGTATCCATGAGGCGCAATTGCTGACATACATGAAGCTGGCCGGGGTCAAAATCGGTCTGCTCATGAACTTCAATGTCGCGAAACTAAAGAACGGGATCAAGCGCTTCGTTATCTAATCTCTTGGTGCTCTTCGTGTCCTTCGTGTCCTTCGTGGTGAAACAAATCGGGAATGCGAACAAAACTGCGGTGACGAGTGGGTAACTTTTTTCTATCAAACCACCTAAGTCCTATCTGCAGTCGTGGTGGCTGAATGCGGTGCGTCGGGAGCTGCTCCATGGACGGGCAGGCACGGTGATCGCGGATATCGCGAACCACCAGGATCGCCGCGCTTGAACAGCGCACGCATCAAAGACCTGCGTCATTGTACCGCCGTCCACATGCATCTCCTGGTACGCCTGACCGCCTGCCTCGACGTCGATCATCGTCGGGGGGAAAGCCCCGGGGACGGAGGCGGAAGCGACCATGATGGAGCGTAACAGATGCAATGCCTTTGGATCTCGACTCGCGGCAATCCGGGTCATTTCGAAAAGACCAGTCAGTTTGTAGGCTATTGCTCACCTTGAAATTTCAGAGGTTCGAGCCAGAAATAATTTGCGAATGTCAGATCATCAATCACTCGTCTCCGACCCGTTTCCGCACGGCGGGGTCAACCGTTCCGCTTGCCAGGCCTGCGAGTTGCGGCTTCACGATGTGGCGAACATTGCGTCCGAAAAATAAAAAATACATATACTTCGCGCAATCACCATTACTATCATAGAGTTCAATACGTTTGAATATCAACAGAGCCTTGAACAAGTCTCAAAGTTGGCCGCGCGAAGTATGACAAGACGGCGAAATAATGCGAAATTCAGCCCCACAGATCGATCCGATCGCCGAACCGAACGAATCCGCTAACTGGTTCCCGGCCGCGGTAATCCTGCTGGTGGCGCTGCGCACCGCCTTCGTCGTCGCCATCTTCGCCGTCGATGGTGATCTGCACCGGCCGGACTCGCCGCTCTATCTCGTGCTGGCGCAAAACCTCGGTGATCTCGGCTGGTTTTCCGCATCCAGTGAGGCCTTCACGCCGGAGGTCTTCCGAACCCCCGGTTATCCGGCCTTCCTTGCGCTGTTCAAGACGTTGGGGCTCGATGCCGCCTATTGGCCGATCGCCGTGCAGCACCTCCTGTATCTGATCACGGTCGGCATCTTCTTTTTCTCTATTCGGCCATTGCTCGATACATCGATGGCCCGCGCCGTGACGCTGTTTCTGCTGATCGAGCCCGGCGGTCTGGCCTATCCAAGCTGCTTTCTCTCCGATACACCAGCACTGCTGCTGATCTCGGCCTCAGTCATGTCACTGGGGTTCTTTCTGCGCCATCGGCACGTCCAGTCACTGTTGGTTTGCGGCTTGCTCCTAGGCCTCGCCATCCTGGTCCGGCCCGGCGTCATGTATCTTCCCGTGGTTTTCGCCTTCGTGATCTGGCTCGCTCATGGTCCGAACCTCCTCTCCATCGTCCGCGGCATTGCGCCGATCCTGATCTGCGTCCTGGTTATCAGCCCCTGGCTGATCCGCAACCAGACCCAATTCGGCGTCCCCTATGTCTCGGCCCAAACGAGCAATATGTTCGCCAACTACCATGTCCCTTTGGTTTGGGAGTCGGCGCGGGGAATCCCGTTCGGTGAGGGACAAAAGACGTTCGCCGATCGATTGAACGCTGAGCAAGTGCAGCGTGAACAGACGCTGGGGCGCCCACTCGATCTGGTCGAGAGCAACCGCATGCGTCAGACCCTGGCGCTGAATGAGCTCGCTCAGTATCCAGCCCAGTACGCCTATCAGTGGGGCATCGGGATCATGAAGACGCTCCTCGGGATCAATATCACCGAGATCTACGCATCGCTGCGCCTGCGCACGAACAGACTCCACTACTTCGAGATCGCCGAGACCTCGGCCCCGAAGAAGCTGTGGATCTTCCTGTCGCACCAGGATGTATTGGTCGCGGTGGAAGTGCTGATGCGCATGGTCCTGACAACGCTCGCGCTGGTCGGGGCCGCCGCTATCCTGCGTTCTCGGGATCCGTTTCTGGTCGCCATCCTGTTGACAAGCGCCTATTTCGTCTTTATCCCCGGTCCCATGGGCCTGGCGAGGATGCGCTTTCCGGTCGAAGGGCTGCTCTTTATCCAGGCCTGGCTCGGACTGCGCATGATCGTGCAATACGTCGGCAATGCGAGGTACGATCGGTAAGGCGATCGGCAAGAAACCAGCCTCCGGATCAAACCTCACCCTCGAACAGAACGTCTTCGTAAACTGCCTCCAAGGCCAAAGACTCCTGAATCGACTCAATCGAAACAGCGTCGCTTAGCTCTTGGTAGACATGCAGTACCCATTCGCCATCATTTGTTCGGCGAAAGTGCTCGACCAATACCCGCCTCGAATCCACAAGTAGGTAGTCCTGTAACGTTGGGATACTGCGATAGAGCTGAAACTTGTCACCCCGATCGTAACTGCTGGTGGTTGATGAAAGCACTTCGACGATCAACACCGGATTGAGTAAGGTACGCTGATTGTCGACCAACTCAGGCTCGCCGCAGTAGACTGAAATATCCGGGTAGGTATCGAGCCCGGACGGTGTATGAACCCGCATATCGCTGTTCATCGGCCTGCAATTTCGGCCCTTGAAATACACCTTGAGCGTACTGAGGATATTCACTGCAATGCTTGAGTGCTCGAAGCTGCCACCGGTCATGGCGAACACCTCGCCGTCGAAGAACTCATGCTTGGTTTCAGATGTTTCTTCGAAGCTCAGATAGCCCTCTCGGGTCATGCGTGGAACGGCTGTTTGCATGCAGGACCTCATCAACTCTTGACTGGAACGGCAGATCAAGTGCAAGGGTAGCAGAAATGTGGCCTGTTCCCGACTTCCGATTCAGCAAGCTGTATCAAGAGTGGAAACAGACTTTTACCTAAGGCGATTGCTGTCAACTGACACCATCTTGCTGGTCTTTTCGTCCGCCTTCTGCGTTGCGCCAGCAGTGACATAGCCGTGCTATGTGCCTGCTGGCGCGCCTTGAAGGCGAGCAAAAATCCTGCACAATCTGGTATGTCAGTTTCCGCCAATCGCCTAAAACGGAAAACGCTTCGCTATATCGACAGTGACCTGGGTGCCATGTCCGTCAGGCCATATGTCCCACGCGGCGGGCGCGGCGGGCCTTGGCATCAGCCAGCTCATCGCCGGACAAGCCGGACTCGACCTGGTCGAACGCTACCTTGGCCATCTCGCGGTCGCCGAACAGCCCGGCGACGGCATCGGCCCAGCGGATCTGATCCGCCCCGGTGGCCATGCTGTTCTTCAAACCGGTATAGATCTCCTTGACGCGCTCCTTGGCGAACCCGCTTTGCAACAGCCTCCCAACCAGTTGCTGGGCCTGAGCGGCGCTGTTGCAGGCCGTCTTCGCCTGATCCAGCAGACCGGCGGCCTTGTCGTCGAGTCCAAGCTCCTGCGCGACCCGGGCCAACTCGGCGAAGGTGAAGTGGTTTCCGCCTTTTGCCGCGGCTTTGTCCAGCGAGGCGGCAGCCGCTTCCTTGTCACCCAGCAGACGCCCCCTGACCGAGGCCAACTTGCTGTAGTCGTAGGCGCTCTGCGCCGCGCCAGCGTCTAGCTTCTGCTCCCAATCCGCCAGCAACTCGGTCACAAAGGCGTTGGCGGTCTCCTTGTCCGGCAACAATTCGGCCGCGGATTCCGCGACCGTCGTCAGATTCGTGAAACCTCGCATACGTTGTGCCGCATCCTTCAGCAGCTTGGTTGCCCATTCGGTATCCCCGAGGTGGGCGCTGACGCCGGCCACGAGCTTGCGTGCCTTCGAGAAGTCCCACCCCTCGTCATTGAGCCGTGTCTGGGCATCGATAAGCAGCTTTTGCGCATAGAACTTGTCGTCGAGCTCGGCCATGACGGCGTCGGCGAGCCTCAGGACCTTGATCGTCGAATCCGCGTCCTTTTCCCGCTTCTGGAAGACGGCGTATTTTTCCTGGTTGGCCTCACGCTTGGTCAACTTTTCCTCGACCAGGGCGATCCAGCCGGCATCGTCGGCGAAGTTGGTCTTGACCGCCTCGACCAAATTTTTCATCTCCCCGACCGAGGTCACCTGCTCTTCGGCCTGGTCGAGGAAGGCCTTCGCCATGTCCTTGTCAGCGATGACGGCGATGGCGCGCTTGGCGACATCGAGCAGCTCCGGTGTACTGGCGGCAACCGCCCCGGCGCTCTCCAGGATCTCTTTGGCGAACGCCTTGTCGCCAAGCTTCGCGTCGACGGCCTCCAGCAACTTCATGTACTGCCCCAGGTCGCCCATGCCGGCGAATGCCTTGCGGTAGATCTGGCCGGACTTGACCTTGTCGCCGAGCTGATCGACGACATTCGCGGCCACCGACATCAGGTCGTTGGGCTGGGTCAGACTCTCGGCGGCACGGCCATAGACCTCTCCTGCATAATCCTTGTCGCCGGTGTCCCTGATGACCGCCTCGGCCAGCTTGAGGCGCTCCGGGGCGGCTGACATCTTCCCCTCGGCCTTGGCATAGAACTGCTTGGCCAGGTCGGCAACACCAACCTGCGAGGCGATATAGCCGGCCAGCTCCATCAACTGGGCCTTGTCGTTGACGTCCGACAGGGCCTTGCCGTAGGCCTCGACGGCCTTGTCCTTATCCGCTAACAGCTGCCAGTATCCCTTGGCCAGATCCAGGTTCTCCTCGCCGCTCATCGCATAATCCGCGGCCTGATCCATCAGCTCAGCGACCTTGGCGTCATCGCCGAGCACCTCCTTGAAGGCGGCGGCCAGCGCGGCAAAGTCCTTCGGAAACTGGCAATCCATCCCGGCGTCGTCGAGCACCTTCTTCGCACCGTCCTTATCGTCGAAGATCGAGATGAAACCCTTGGCATACTCGACCGTATCCGGCATACCGTCCAGATGACGCGCGGCCTTGGCGTAGAATCCCCGCGCGGCATCGATGGAGCCATCTTCGGCCAAAGTCTTGGCCAGATCGACATAGTCCGCCAGATCGGTGGCCTTCGCCTCCACCTTTGCCAGCAGGCTGGCGGCCAACTCCTCGTCACCCAATGCCTCTTTGGCGTAACCTGAGATAATCAGAAACTCATCAAGCTTGGAGGCCTCGCCGGCGGCCTTCTCAAGCATCTCGCGGCCCTTGTCCACATCGACACCAGTACGCGCCAACGCAGCCCCGAGGGTCGCGAGCTCCATGGACTCGAAACACGCATCCTCGGCCTGCTCAAACAGATCCTTGGCATAGTCGGTCAGTCCGAGCGCAATGGCCCCCTCAGCAGCCGCGACGTAATCGGGCGGCAACTGGCATTGCATCTCCGCCTTTTCCAGCATGGCCTTGGCGTAATCGGCATCCACGTCCTTTGCCGCGACGGCGAGGTCGGCAAAATCCGTGGCGCTGCTGCAATCTGTCTCGCGGGCTTCCAGTTCTTCTTTCGTTGCCATGCTCTGTATTCTCCTCGAATGACGGACGGACGTTGATCGATGACTCAGGTTGGTAGACAGGGGCCCAGGGGTCTGCCGTACTGACGGCGACTCAACCGCGGAACCGCTGATGGCGGCCTGCAATTGACTCGCCCCGGGCCTCCCCGTGACGAACACAGAAGTTGGGCCAACTCCTGGAAGCAGCGTATTAGTATATTAGATTAAATGGATTAGCGGTAGGAACAAGACCCTGGAAGCTGGTAAACTTGAGATCTTCCTGGCTTCGCGCTCTGAAAAATGCACTCGGCATGGAATCGGTATGGCTTAACGATGGGTTCCTCGGAGTAGGCGTCGGCGTCAATGCCGCGATCCTCTACGGTATCGGGTTCCTGGTCTCTAAAAACCGAGGCTAGCACAGTTGCGCTCAAGTAACGCTAGGCCAGGCCTTTTCGCACCCTGCGCGGCTTCACGTGGGGCTCTCTCGACCTTATCAGGAAGACTCAGGCGCACCTGTACCAGTCATCCCAGGAGCAGCCCCCGATGACAACCCGCCCAGCAGAGATCCTGCGGACCCTGGCGTCTCTCGGTCTCTTCCTCGCCTCGTCATTCCTGATGGTCGGTCTGGTCATGGACCTGAACACGATTAAGACCTACGAGGCGGACATCGCGGAGATCAACAACGTGCGCTACGGCATGTTGGACGCCGACCTGTGGGTGAATCGCATCAGTGCGATTCTGGAGCACCGTATCGACGAATTCGAGCTGACGGATGCGAACCGCCCCGAGGTCAAGCGCAATATCGAGCGGGTCCTGGACCGTTTGATCATCGAGGTGGGCGTCTACCTGCGCAATCGCAACGAGCAGGGGGACTCCTGGTGGGAACGGTTTCAGGGCAAGCTCCAGCAAGGCATCCAGGACTGGCTGGTCGACTTCGATGAGATCCGCGAGCAGGTGCCGAAATATGCCGACGCAATCCTCGACGAGATCAGCAAGCCGGAGGTCAAACAGGACATCACCGCGCAGGTCCTGCGCCTGATTCGCGAGGCCGCAGAGGCAACCTTTACCAAGACGGACCGCTCCGCCCTCGCGCTGATTCTGCTGAGGCACCGCTGTACCGAGCCGGTTGCCTGCAGCGCGGATCTCACGGCCGCCATCGAGCACGGAACACACCGCGCCAACATCAAGGCCGGCATCGTCCTCTCCCTGATCTCACTGCTGTTCGCCATCAACCTGATCCGCAATCCGGGCCTGCCCCATGGCAAAATGACCCTGTTGACCTTATCTTGCTTAGTCCTGCTGGTCGGCGGAGTCTGGACCCCGATGATCGAAATCGAGGCGAAGATCTCTCAGCTAAGCTTCCAACTGCTCGGGGAACCCGTGGTGTTCGAGAATCAGGTTCTGTACTTCCAAAGCAAGAGTATCGTGGACGTCATTTTCCTGTTGATGCAGACCGGTGCCTACGACATGATCTTGGTGGGATTCCTGATCTCCATGTTCAGTATCGCCTTCCCGGCGGCCAAGATCGTATCCAGCTTCCTGTTCTACTATGACGTCAAGGATCTGCGTCAATCCTGGTTGGTGCATTTCTTCGCGCTGAAATCCGGCAAATGGTCGATGGCGGACGTGATGGTGGTCTCGATCTTCATGGCCTTTGTCGGCTTCAGCGGTCTCGTCTCCAGTCAGTTGTCCAGCATCGCGGACGCAGGCAAAGCAGTGGAGGTGCTGACCACGAACGGGACCTCGCTGCAGATCGGCTTCTATCTGTTCCTGGCCTTTTGCATCGCTGGTCTGGTCGTCTCGACGGTACTGGAGTCGGACGCGGAGCGACAGCGGGAGACCGAAGAACGCGATCCGGACACCACCTGAGATCGCCGGAGTTATTGTTTCAACCCCCCGAAAATAAACCCAGGTGCACTTCACAAACGGGATCTTTTCCAGCATCCTGTTGCGGGCACGTTCCGAAGAGGCAAAAACGAATAACCGATGATTAATAAGATGAAGCGGCTCGCCACATCGCTGCTCCCTGTTGCGGAGAACCGCCGCGGGGACTGCAACCGTTGCGGCGAGTGTTGTAAGCTCCCCTACCCATGTCCCTTTCTGCGCTACGATGACGCCGGCTTGAGCAGCTGTGCCGTCTATCAATTGCGCCCCGCCAGTTGCCGCAAATACCCGCGCACGGCGGACGAGAATCTGACCCCGGAGACTTGCGGATTCTATTTCGTCCGTGTCGAGGACATCGCGCGTACCGCCGATACCATCGATATGCCGGTTGGCGAGAACACCTAGTAGCCCGTCCCGAAAGTTCTGCCCATGATTCTGGCAATTCTAGTTCCTCACTCGGTGGTTGGTTCGGTGGAGGCGAAAGCATCGTGCAGAGCCTCGTTCAGACCGGCCAATGCTTGTTGCGCGTTGAGCTTGCGTGTCGGTCCTTCTTCGGCTTCGATGATCGCGGTGATGGTATCGGACTGTGACCGCAGCGCGGCGGCGAATTGCGCCCAAGTGTCATCGGACACCATCGTGTCGTAGTCCCGTAGGAGGTTCGTCAAGAGCCGCATCTGCTTGGTCGGGATACGCAATTCCATTTGTGCCGCCGAGCAATGGAGCATTTTCGTGAAGCGCTGCACCGCCTTCTCGTGGAGCCCCCGGCCGTCGTAGGTCCAATGAAACGGGTGGGCCAGGAGGGTATTCCAGTCGCCGGCGAAGGCTTCGGGCGCCGTCTTGATCGCCTCGGGCGAGCCGAACGACTCATCGAGCACCTTGCGACCCATGATGCCGAACCAGAATTCGATCCAGTTGAGCCAGGAGCCATGATAGGGGGTGTAGTGAATGACGATGCGCTTGTGATGCGGTTTCAACCGGTTGCTTTGCAGAATGCGATGCAGCGTGGACTTGGCCGGCGCCGCACCGACGATGGTTTCATTCGCTTGCAGACGGCGCGCGGCCCATCGTCGCGTCCATCGTCCGCTGTCGGGCAGTGGTCGGGTTTGGCAGTCGAACGCGATGATGCGTACCCGGACTTCCTGCGGGTAGGTGGCCGGGCGTCCCGAACGGGCACGATCCCGGAGTCCGTCCGCCCCCTTGGCCCGCCCGATCCAGCGGCGCACGGTATCGAGCGAACAGCCGACGACGTGAGCGATGGTGTTGAGCGCGACCCGCGCATCGGCCAATGCAACTCCGGGAGTGTGTCGCCGAGCTTGCCGAGACCGAGATTGCGGATATGCCAGCGAACCGTTCGAGCCGACAGCTCGGAGTGGGTCCGTTCGTTGACCTGTTCGGCCAGCACGGCGCTGGAGGTGCTGTGTCCGGTCACCGCCCGAGCGGCCAACTGCTGAATGATCTCCGCCTTTTGTTCCGGGCCGACGCGATAATCGCGCCGTTGACCTTCGCGCTTGTCGAGCAACGCTTGCGCCACATCCCGGTTCGCCAGTCGACCGGCCAACGTGCGGCAATGCGCGGCGGACAGCCTCAACACCGTTGCACACTGTTGCGCCGACAGGGCTCCCGCATTCAACAACGACAACATCACCGTGCGTGCCTGAACCGGATGTGTGGCGGGGATGCTCAGGGATTCCCCCCGTGTACCGAAGTCGACAACCCATCCGTCGGGGTCGCAGCGGGCGCTGAACGCCGTCGAGTTCGGCGTCTCGACGACAACCGATAAGGCCACCCCGCAACGTCGGTCATGGAGCGCCGGGAAGCCGTCATGCGAGACCAGGCGCAACAACGTCTTCACCGACTCCTCCGGCATCCCGACCAACGCCGCCACCTGTTTGCGTTTTGCACCCAACAGGTGGAGCGCGAATGCCAGCACACGCATCAGCAATTGTGGCGGGAAGATCCGCAAGGCTTTGTCGATTCTCTCCTGCGACTTCTCGGGAGAGAACCTGACCTGACGGCAATCCATACGGCGCCTCCGTCTCAAACAAACCCGAAAATAATTAGAAATACCTGCTATTAAAAGCATGCATAGCCTATTTACGGGTTTGTTCAAGAAAAAAACGAAATTCTTGAACTGCCAAATATTGAGGCAAGACTTATGGGACGAGCTACTAGTCCACGGCACTCCTACAAGCAATCCGAAAATATTTGGATAAACAGGTCGACCAACCGTCCTTCCTGCAGGGCTATGTCTGTCGTCATGTTCATGACAACTTGGACTGTGCAGTCCCCGACCTCCACTGAATATGCCAAGGTAGGACGGTGGCGCGCGCGCATCGCAATCACGCCCTTCGCGCTCCGCTCCGGCAACCATCCAGTAGACGAATCCGGAAAGCGTCGCGGAGCATGGGCCCAAAAGTTCGAGAGCTCGCGGTATCGCCAATTGCTTCCCCAGTGCGTGTCCAATGCTACAAGCCCAGGCTCCACGGCCCCATCGATCAGTACTTCGTGAGTATCGCGGAACGAGGCGAATAGGTCTGCCAGCGCATATGAGAAGGGACTCAGGGTATTGCGTTCCGCATCAACGTAATTCCAGAACCGCTCAAGCTCATCGAGATCTCTGAGCGCGTCGAATATCGTGATGAGGTCTGCCAACGGTATCAGCCGGACGGGTCGTTTCGGGACATCGAGGAAACCAAAAGCCGTGCTGGACTGGGTCGGTGCTAGCAAGATTCCGATTTCTTGGGCAGCAGGCCCCTGACCGTTTGGTTTTCCAACGACGACGACACCGTGTCCTTTCGGCAAGGGTGCGTAGCCGCCGATTCCCCGGACCGCGTGGGCAGGCTGAGCGGGCAGGAGGGCCTGTCAGGAACCTGACCGGGCAGAGTCGGCGATGCTTGGGGCGGGCCTGCCAGCAAAAGCTGGAACAGCTTCCCGAGACACGATCTCAATCAGGCGGTGATCGCTCCGGGGCCAGTCAGTTCCCCTCGGCGATGACGCGCTTTAAAGTCTCCCGGTAATTCCAGGGCATCCACTGCCCCGGGTCCTCCTTCACCAGCTCGGCGTGTCTTTGCAACTCGCAGAGGTAATCGAAGGCGTTGGCCCCGGAGAGTTCCGCGGTATGGATCAGGCTCATGAAGAGATCCCCAACCCGGGCGCCGTTCTGAGTCTTATAGAACAACGCGTTTTTTCGGTGCAGAATCGCCTTCTTCAAAGCTCTTTCGCAAACGTTGTTATCCAACGGTGCGCCGGGTTTACGCAGGAACAGGGTGAGTTCCTTCCAATGATTGAGCATAGACGTGATCGCCTCACCCAGACTCGAGTTCGGTTCGACCGTTTTTTCACTGAACTGATGCTCGAGCCACTCGTGCAACGCCTCCATCAGCGGCCCGCTCTCTTGCTGATGGAATATCAGCCGTTCCCGGGGTGAGAGGTTCTGTTTGCGGACCACGGCATCGTTTTTATAGACCTGAGCCAAGATCTCCAGTACATAGCGCACTTCCTCGGGGAAGTTCTCCACTACATCCACGAACCGGCGCCGGCCGTGGCTGAGGCAGTTGGCGAGGATCGTTTCGAACTCCCCGGGAAGGTTGCGCGAGAGGGCATCGCACATCTGGATCGGGGAGTCGAGCTGCTTCGACCTGCTTTCCAGCACGCTCTGTCGGTTCTCGCCGGCGTGATTGCGGCCGGTGAAAAACAGCGCAATCAGCTGCTCCCCACACTTGGAGATGATCCCGCTGGTGAACAGGCCGGTTCGTTTCAGCGCCTTTTCGGTCTGTTCCTGGTTTTCAGCCATTAGCTCCAGGATCTTCATCGGGGTATCATCGTTGTGCAGGACCTCGCCTTGAGCCGCCTGGTCGATGAACTCATCGAAGACCGGCTCGAGCTTCCCACGGGCGTCTTTGACCAGATCCCATTGGGTCGCGGCAGGCAGCGGGATCCTGAGATTGCCCTCGAGCTTCTCCAGGCGGTTAAACGGAAAGCCGGCGCCGTACTTCAAGAGCCCGATCATGCTCACTGCGGTCGCGTCGTATTTCTTCTCCCCGATGCCTGGCGGCGCCTTGGCGGTGAATACCGTACCGCAGAGGTTGCAACGCAGTTTTTCAAGCTCGTAGACCGTCGCGCCAAGCGGCGGCAGGCCTTTGATGCGCACCAGCAGGCCCGGATCAGAGAGCGGGTACACTTTGCCCGTGCAGTCGGTTTCTGGACAGGGGTCGCCGGATGTCAGAGTGCCGTGGGGCACTTCAACCTTTTGGGCGCCCTGGTAGGCATCCGCCCCATTACGCCCGTGACCCTTGCGTTTTTTCTTCTTGCCTTTCCCGGCGGTACCTGAGGTCCCGGCCGGCTTTTTCAGTACGTCCCCGCTCTTCTCGGTCCGGGGACCGAACAGGAGATGACGCAGGCGGGTAATCGAGGTGCGCTTCTTCTCCAGTTCTCGGGTCAGGTGCGCCAGCGTCGTCACGACCGCCTTGAGCCGGTGATATGCCTCCTCGGAAAGCGGCCCCGAGCGGGTATGCTCCAAGATCGCCTCCAGCTCGGCCATGTCCAGATCCAGGTGCTTGACCTTGGGCCGGCTCATGTGACCGCCGAGAGCAACCGGCGAAAATGCCGGGTAAGGGGTAGTCCCAGGACCTCCTTGCACGGGCGGTTGGGCCGGTTGTTCCGGTCATCCTTGCCACGGCCCGTGGTGAGCCCCAGGAAAAGCCAGTTGGCCGCCCGGTAATAGGTGCCCCGATAACGTCCCGGTTCAACGAAGCTCTCCAGGTAGTAAACCGGGTGGCCATAGAACCGCTCCCAGTCCCCACAAAGCCGCCTGGCCATCCTGCCTAACAGGTGCGAAGCAAGATGCGGGACCTCGACCCGGGGCAGAACGAGAAACCGGGTATTGTAGGCAAGCAAGCGGATGTTTTGCCGGCGGGCCTTCGCCGACCAGCCGATGAAACGGTCCCGCGGTCCCAGGCGGCTCTCCTCGGGGTGCTCGTCAATTAGGGCGTTGATGAAGGCCACGTCTTGCGCGCGGATCTCCCGGCCCCGGTAGCGTCACTTCACTTCCATGGAGGGTGGAATACCGGGTCCGGTTGTGGAACGCAAGTGCCCGGTGCTGTTTTTCTCCGCCCCCGTTCAGCCTTGCGGACTCACCCGTCGCCACGGTGGCGGCGCCTGCGTCCCCGCCGGGTTGCCGGCGCTCAGCAGCACCTGCAGCTCGTGGGCCTGAAGTCCCTTCACCGCCTCGGCGCCCCCCGGCCAGAAGCGAAACCGCCCCGTCGAGAGCCTTTTCTGGCAGAGCCAGAATCCTTGACCGTCGTAGGCCAAGATTTTTATTGCCTTGGCGCTACGGTTGCGGAAAATGAAGAGTGCACCGGAGAATGGATCGCTTTGCAACGCTTGGCGACATAGCCGCGCCAGTCCATCAATCCCCTTGCGAAAATCCGCCGGATCCACCGCCACCAGGATCCGCATCTGGGGGTGATCTGGATCACCGCTCGGGCCTTGAGAGCACTTCGGCCAAGGCCACGACATCCGCCGGATTGTGACCGGTCAGGCACAGGGTGAACTTTCCGCGCACCCCCTCGAACTCGACTACGCACTCCGCCATCCGGGTTACGGTGTCCATAGCAAGCTCGACGAAGGTCGGCCCGGCAGTCGTTGGCGAGGTCTTCGTTTGTGGGCTCACTCCATCGCTTCTGGCGACTCGACGCTTGAGTCTCGTGTAGTCCAGACCAATGGCTCGGGAGACGGGGTTTACGCCAAGTTCTCCGGCAGCCAGGGTCGCCGCCTGCCACAGCTCCTCTGGAATTCGTCGTCCTTTACGCCCCGTACTGCGCCAGCTGGCAAAGCGGCGTTGCACTTCTTCCAGCACCGGCGCCACCGGGTGTGAAATCTTCTGCCCCATTCGCTATCCTCCACTTCGAATCCAGGTATTGAGGATAGCCGCGCTGCTCCCCGGTGTCATACAGGCTTGCCGAAAGGACACGGTGAACCGAAACGCTCGCCCTTTCCCCCGACTACCCGCCTGGCGCTGCGCGCTTCCGGGACAGGCAGCGAGGGAGAAAGCTACCATCAACAGTAGAATCAGCAAAACCACTCAATATCTCTCTGAGCTGCACTTTCCGAGTTTCTGAAAAGCAGCTTACTTTTAGTGGCTTGGCTACGCGGCATTCTCGTGGGTTTTGTCGCAGGATGGGCAAACCCGACCAAAAACACCCCTATATGGCCGCGTAGCCCCCTAATAATGCGGAAACTTCAGTATCTCTGAGGTAAGGGTGAGCGAACGCCAACCTCACAGAGATATTCTTACAGCATGTGCAATGCGAGACCAGGCGTCGAGTTTGGTCCTGGCACCCGAAGGCGCACCCTCGTTTGTCCTTTATCGATCATCTGCTGAGCCAAGAAACATGTTCTGCTCAGACCCCGGAAACTCCGGGACCCATTCTGCGTCACCAGTCGTGCAGTCGTAACGATACTCGGTGGTAGAGAGAATGATTTGTGCGTCATTCTCGATAGCCAACTTCTTTAGCGCAGCGACGTAGCTCGCGAGGTTGGAAGCTTCGATGTCTTGCTGCCTCGGCGTATCGAGTAGCAAAAAGCGGAATTGTTTTTTCTTGTCATCAGTATATATCTCGAAGATAGCCGTGCGAACGGCAAGTATGACGCGCAGCAGCGTGCTGCCGGCAAACTGGGTAATTTTCTCTTCTCCAAATTCAACACGGAAGTCGCTGTCTATATGGACATCACGGGACACATTTTTGGTGTGAAGCGTATTGAGCCAGAATACGATCCGTTCGCGCAGCTTCTTTCTGATTTCAAGGGCGCGTAAATCACTGCTACCTGTATTGCTGCCGAGTGACGCCAAGTCGTTTTGAATACACTCGCGCTCGTTAAGAAAACCCATGTATGCGTTCTGCTCCTTTTCCATCGTATCGACGACTTGCTTTTCTTTCTGCAGCTCCACCATGCGCCCGGTTAGCTCGCTGATGGTGTCAATAACGGAGTCAATACCTTGATCCGCGAGAGTTTCTCGACGGGTCTTTTCCAAACTCCCTATTTCTGAGCGAATGGCGCTCAGCTGACCTTCCAACTGCTCGATGCGAGATTCCTGTATCGTGGTATTGCGTTGCAGGTCCTTCACCTGATCACGCAGATACAGCAGATTTTTTCCGTAAGACTCAGCACTCCCAAGGAAAAGGCCGCAAGTACGGTTTGCGCAAATATCCTCGAACGAGCAAAAAAGGCGACGGGCCTCCTCGTTCAGTGAGAGCGTATTGACTTCGACCTCGATTTCATTTTTTATACGGCCAAACCCGCTAACACGGGCGCGCAGTTCCTGGATTTCGGCTTCGACGCCTTGGTAGTTGTTCTGATAGTCGCGTATGAGTCTGTTGAGCGCTGAAACCGCATCATCCGCAAGGCTCCTACCATCCCTAACGGAATCCATCTGCTCTCGAACAGCCGCGATATCGCTTTCAAGCTCGGCGCTGCTGCGCTTTGAAGCGCCTAACTCTTCGGCCAGATTCTCAAGAAGCTGCTGTTGCCGGACGACAGATCGATCCAGGTTATCAAGCTGTTTCTTCTTCTCAATCAAGTACTTTTTTTGATCGAACGAATACTTTGGAGGCAAGCCAAAGCACATCCTCATCATTTCTACGTATTGACTCCTTATGAAGCTTCTGGGTGGGCTGTAAAGGAGTGTATAGCCGACGTCCTGATCCAGGTAAAAAAGCGGCAGAAACATTGAAATATATGGAGAAACGGGATCATTGCCAGTCGACGTCAAAGTCGTAGTTTCTACTCCCAAGAGGTCGAACAGAAAACTGCTGTATTCACCTTCATTATAAAATGTGGTCGGCTTACCTCCGTTAACACATGCCTGAATGTCGAGTTTCTTTTCGATCCTTCTTCTCAGCTCAATTTCCTGATCACAGACGTTCAGTCGCAGAACGACTGCTCCGCAGTTTTTATAGATGTCTTCGCGGTACTTAACCGGATAGCCGAGCGCGAAGGCTATGGATTGGATGACAGGCGTCTTTCCACAACCGTTAGGACCGTACAGCTGTGTTATGTCATCTCCAAATGCAAGATGTTTGGAAAACCATCCGGTAGCGCCAGCCGCTTCGATCTTTATGTCGCGCAGTAACATTACAGTTCCATTGATATCTGTTTTTCAACACTGATATTGCGGTAGCTACGCTCAAGCGCTCGTAGCGTATAAGAAAGATCGGAATCTTGCTGCAATGCCCGATCAATGACTGGCCTCCCTTTCTTAGAAATCAGAATTCGATCCTTCGTCTTG
Source organism: uncultured Gammaproteobacteria bacterium (assembly GCA_942492625.1). GTDB lineage: Bacteria > Pseudomonadota > Gammaproteobacteria > Chromatiales > Chromatiaceae > Thiosymbion. Next base: position 50,093 of record CALOFM010000020.1, read on the forward strand.
TCGACCTCGACCAAACCAGTGGTTTCCAGAAAGGTCAAAGCTCGGACCGTCCTTACCCGAAGATTGGCAGACCACCCTAAATGCTGGGATGAACCCTTGAATCTCCTAAATGCTGGGATGAACCCTTGAATCTGGTGAATGTGCGCTCAAAGCACTCACCGACCAGTTGCCCGATTTCATCGACACGCGGTTTACGCCTATCCTTCGCCAGTAAAAGGATAGTAATAGCCAGGAGGGGAAGATGGAACAGAGCCTCATTACTCAGGCGCGCCGGATGCGCTTCCCTAGGTTTGTCAAAATGCAACTCGATATTGCTCTTGCGCACAGCCTGAAAGAAACCTTCATAGTCCATCATGACTCGCTCCTGACCATTGCCGAGAAGACACCTCCCAGCAACAGCTCCTTGGACAAGGTCGTGCTGAACCCCTTTTCGACCACCTTTCTCCAAAGGTCTTCAAGTTTATCCTCAAGTTCGGCGAGACTTATCGAACCAGTGGTCAACATTTTGTTGATGCTAGAGAGTTTCTCTAGCAGAAAATTGAGTTCAAATTCCGGCAGCATGTGGCGTTTGTCTCTTAGCCAAATATCCCACTGGACTTTCGAACCAGAACAAAACTCGATCATTTTTGGCGTTCCGCCTGCTTGGGAAAGTATCCTTTGAATGATCGAGGCGTTCTTCACGGCGCTGGGCTCACCACCTTTCACAAGCTCTTCATAAGCGCTTTGAGATGCTCAATATATCGAGCAGCTCCGATATTCCTACCCCGACTGAATTATCAAGCTCTTTCTCGTCTATATCGGAGATGAGCTTGGAGAATGACTTGGTTTCAATAAGCGCTATAAGACTGTGAACAATTTCTTGGCATTCAGCATGCTGCAAATCGACTTCGCTGTACTTATAGATCGCTTCGCGCGCCAATGGGTAGAAGTCACTATCGTTTGGATCGAGATAACTCAAGCCGGGAAAAAGATGTAGCTTGCAGAGCCGGTCTTGAATATCGGTCTCATCTAACGGTTCGTTACCGACAAGCGCTTCGTTGAAATTTTCAATCAGCGCCTTGACGTCCTGATTCGTGAAATCTTGCTTGTCGAGACATCCGGCGACATCTTCGACCTCGTCGTCGAATTGCACGTTTGTCAGAAAGACGACGTTGCCACAGGAGTTTTTAAACCGAACTGTGTGAAGCAATAGCTTCCCGGCAAAACTCTCCGCTATCTTTTCTGGCTTCTGCCCCTTTCTCTTGTATAAGCCGAAAAGATCGAGCTTGCTCCACTGGTGATTCCGCTTGCTCTTGGTCTTGACCTGATAAAAGTGATATACGGGCTTTCCGGTCTTCCGCGATCTGGCGACAAAATCGTCGTGATAATCGCAGTAGACGCGATCTATCGTTTTTCCAGACATGATAGACAAGCACTCGTAGGCTGCCGCGCGGAACTGAGCCTGATAGCGGGCGATTGTGTCCCGCCCTGCCGACTCTCTGGGCGGTATATCGTTCAACCGCAGGTTTTCCTGCTCGTCGTCGTGATCCATAGCTGTACTTGTTTCCCCGTAGCTACCTCCTTCGGACAAACCAAAGTCCTGATTCCGGTCGAAGGCTGATGCTCCCTAGGATAGCCGAGAGTGGCGCCGCGAAAAAGCCAGCAATGTTAGACATACTGTTGTGGTATCGACAACAGGAAGAGTCGAGTTCACATGGGTGTGAATGTCCGCAAACGGCGCAGGCTGTTTGAAAACGTTTAGATTTTCACGCCGCCAGGGACGGCGCGATACTCAACAAGCCGATTCAACCACTGGCAATTCCGGACTGCATAGCACTGTGCACTCCGTACTTCCGTGGTCGTACAGCCAATCACCCACTCCACCCCTGCCGCATCAGGTTGTCGAGATCCCTCCGCGCCAACACGGCGGAGCAATCCCGCCAAGCGTCGTCGCTGGGCTTGATGCTGTCGTTGTAGCGCAGGTCGAAGCCGGTCGCCTGACGCCGTTCTTCGATGTAACGGTCCATCTTCTCGCCCAGGGTCTCGATGTCGTCGATCCAATCGTCCTTGATGGTATCGGGCAGACCGCCGAACAGGTCGTAGCGGTTGCGCATGCGCGCGGAGATGCGCGCGTAGACCTTTTCGTCCACGGTGCCCTGGTGGACCAGATTTAGCATGTCCACCGTCGAGCGGGCTTGGCCGAAGCGTTTGATACGGCCGATACGCTGCTCCAGGCGGGTTGGGTTCCACGGCAGGTCGACGTTGATCAGGGTGCCCAGCGTCTGTAGATTCAGCCCCTCGCAGGCAGCGTCGGTGGCGACCATGATGCGGATGTCGTGGTCCGCGACCATCCGTTTCAGCGCCTCGCGGGCGATGCCGACGGCCTGGCTATCGCGGTACAGGCGGCTGCGATCGGCGCCGGCGTAGAGCCCGATGGTCTCAGCCGGCAGGTCCTCGGCCAGGGCGTCGGCTACCCAGCGCGCTGTGTCGTAGTATTGGCTGAAGATGATGCAGCCCAGCTCTAGCCATCCCTCGTCTTTGAGGTAATAGCGGATGGCCTGCAGTTTCGGGTCATCACTCATGCCTTCCAATGCGTGGATCAGGCTTTCCAGCGCTGCCCGCTCCGCGTCGGTCTGAACGGCCAGGTCCGCCTCCACCTCCTCGGTATCCTCGTGCACCTGGCGGCCCTCGAGCAGGGTCGTTGCGGTATTGATGCCGGCGACGACGCTGGAACAGACTCGTTGCTGCATCAGGTTCTTCATGAAGCCGCCGCCCTTGCCGCGCTTGGCCAGCACACGCCCGAATGCGCGCGCTTCGTCGTAGGCACGGTCGAAATCCGGAGTAGTACGAAGTGCGTCGTCCTGAAACAGGGCATTGAAGCGGTGCGGCTCTTTGACCAGACCCGCCTCCGGGTGAACGTTGACAGCGATCTTGTCGAGCAGTCCGCGGTCTTCCAGCGTGACGCGCTTGCGCAAAACAACGTGACGGACGAAGGGGTTCTCACGCTGGAAAAACGCCGCGCCGTCGATGACCCGCTCCAGCTCGGTCTCCAGATCGTCACGCAAATCCATCGGCAGCTCCGTCAGGGCACCGGCGAGATGCTCCCGGCGGCGTAGCCCGAGGTCCTCGCGCAGGTTGCGGAACAGTCGGCGGGCGTTGGGCTCGTTGGTCGATTCCATGGTGGGCAGCGGCGAACGCAGCAACTGCCAGCCGTAGTCCAGGTCGTCGACCTGCTCTTCGCCGCTGAGGATGGGAAGGACCCGCTTCGGATTGTGCCAAGGCCCAAGGTCGTTGCCGAGCACAAAGCCGCTGCTGCCGCGGTGCAGCACCCGAACCAGGTCCCAGAGATCTTCGGCCTGGGTTTGTATGGGTGTGGCGGTACCGAGCAAGACATGATCGGCCCGGTTGGCCACGGCATGGATGAAGGCCAGCAACTCGTTCGGCTCGCCGGCCTTCTCGCCGAATCCCTGGCGGGAGCGTGCCTTGTGGGCCTCGTCCAGGATGACGACATCGAAGGTGATGCCGGTCAGAAACTCCTTTTCCTTCGAGGGCTGCACCATCAGCCCCGTGGAGATGATGCCGATACGCAGCGGACAACGCGCGATCTGCTCCGCTCCGCCGGGGGAGATCACCCGCTCCTCCGGGTCGAGCCAGACCTTGCGGCTGGAGTGCCAGCGTGCGCAGGGGATGCCGAGTTTGTCAATCATCTCCGTCTGCCACTGCTCGCAGAGCGTGGCCGGGGCGAAGATCACGATGGGCTTGCGCCGCTTGCGGATCTTCTCCGAGAGTAGGCACAAGGTCAGGGCCGCGGTGCCAAGCGACAGAGTCTTGCCCAGACCGACCTCGTCGGCCAACAGCAGACGCACCTGGCCATGGTCGTTGTAATGGCGCAGGCACTCGGTGACGAACCCTTGCTGCCAGGGTTGCAGGGCCATGCCCTCGCGGTACATCGGAGACTCGATCAGCGCGGCAGGCGCCAGCGTCTCCTCGGTGTCGATATCCGGCAGCACCACCTCGAAGCGCCGACCGCGGCGTCGGACCTCGCGGCACACCGCCTCCGGTAACGGGCGCGCGGCGTTCCACAGATATTCAAACTCGGCCTCGATCCATTCCACGCCGTCCGGCGAATCATCCTCCCAGAGGATCTCGTAGTGGCGCTGCCAACCGTGACGGGTCTCGTTCATGGAGCCGATGAAGCCGACCTTGCACCCGTCGGCCCGCTCGATGATGCCGGCCTTGCCGTGGACGAAGCCGCAGACGCTGTCCGGCGCGACGCGGATCACCTGACCGCGCTTGGTGAGGAAGGCATCGAGGCGCTGATAGCGCTCACGATTCAACAAGGACTCGGCCTCGATGGAGCGCTCGTTCCAACGCCCGAGCATTCGCGCCTCGCGCAGTTGTGCGACCTTCAGGTCCTCCGGTGACAAGTCGACGTTGCAGACGATGCGCACCTCTGGGATCGACTCCAGCCATTCGTGGGCCACCTCGAACAGCGAGCTGGTGAAGTAGCCGGCGATGCGGCGGTAACTGCGTGCGCCCTGGAGTTGTTCGGCCAGGAAGCTCTGGTCCAGCCGATGGGTGCGGGACGAGAAGCGGCGGATGGTCATTTATCTCTCACGGAGACACGGAGACACGGAGTAAGAGAAGAAAGAGGACCTTCAAGCGTCATTCCATGAGTGCGCGAACCATGATCAGACCCGCAAACCGCTCAAAGTCTTAGTGTTGTGCGTTCGTTATGGCCGTACAGTTCCGCTCTGCTCAGGTTTAGGCCCTCTGGCCAGAGGCCAAGATCGTCAACGGGAAAATCCAAGGCGTCCTGTTTGGTCACGGCCATCCTTTGCTGCCAATTCCGCGGCCTCAGGAAGTCCACGAAATCATCAACCTCGGCAATTCGATCAGACGGCAGCGATCGAATCTTCTCCATCAGCGTCTGTACGTCTTGTGCTGGTACGGTCATAGTCGGTACCTGTTGTCATCTCTTAGTCTCATCACACGGATGAGCGGTGCAAAAAGGAGTGGTCACGGGGGGAATCACTGCCACCGATATCCCGAGACCGGTAGAGATCCGCATCAGTCAAGCCCTCTGTCAGCCCGGCCAACAGGGGCTTCAGGTCAACGCTGCCGGTCAAAGGCGCGGCCGTATCCTCCATCAGCAGCACGCGCCCGTGGGTGCCGTCCGGTATCGCATCAGGAAGGCGGATGCAGTGCTTCTCCGCCTTGGTCTTGAATTCGATGGCTTTCATCGTCAACCTCCACCCTCTGTGGTCGTAAGCGTTGGCTGTCCCTTGCTGGCTTGCTGGGGACCCACAGGTATCGCTTTATCAGACCCGTAAACCGCTATCGTTATGCTGCATCGGCAACCACACGCTCAATTTGCAGCGGATAGATCCCACTCTTTTGGGCGTCCAGAACGGTGATCTCGCCAATACCATCGGCCGTGTACCCGATGTTGACATTCCAACTCAGGGACTCATCGCGCAGAATCGCGCCCTTCGAGAACTCGATAAACAGGGTGTCATCCTCTTCGTAGTAGACGATCTTCATGGTTTGTCCCGTTCTGTCCAGTTGACCATTACGGTCTTCACGATAATTGCTTGCTCGGTGGCAACCGCAGCACAGACGAGATTGTCGTGCCGAGACTCGAAATGGTGGAAGATCCAGCCATGCGGTGCCTCTTTCTCTCGGTATTGCCCTTCTTCAATCAGATGCTTCACTTCCGCCAACGTCACGCTCCGCTTCGCCATCGATTCGATAGCGTGATTGGTCAACCAGACCTTTTTGCCAAACCTTGTGCTGTCAAACGTGTCACTCATAGTAGGTCTTGGTGTCGAGCCGTCGGGAGACCGCAGCGTTGCGTTCTCATCTCGCTCATTGTAGCCGCTGGTGCCTCATGCGGCTGGCGATGGCCTCGGCGGCGCGGCGGATCTCCGGGCCGCGGGCCTTGGCGGCGACGAAGTCGGTCATGTCGACCAGCACCGGACGCAGGTGCAGGTAGTCGGTCACCGCATCGCGCAGATTCGCCATCACCACCTCGGGGTCCTTCTCGGCCAGGAACTCCTGGATGGCGACGATCAGGGCGCCGAGCGAGGTCGGACCGAACTCCGTGCGGTCGGTGAGGTCTCGCGGCTTGAATTCGGTGACGGATTTCAGGCGCGCGGCGTTCGGCTTGATGCTCGCCATCACCGCGGCGTAGTCCTCGACCCGGAACGCCTTGGCGAAGTTCTGGTAGTTGTCGAGCTTCGAGGCGCCGGTGGTCTCCATGTCCAGCATGCGCAGGTAGAAGCGCTGGATGCCGCTGACGGCCTGCCAGGTCTCGCGGTCAAGCCCGTCGGGTACCAGCAGACCGTTGGCGGTCTCGGCGGCCTGCTCGACGATCTCGTCCACCACTGTGGTCTCACCCTTGCGTCGGGGGCGCAGCGCAAAGGTCGTCACATCCTCGCCACCGATGGTCGTGAAGCCGGTCAGCACCTTGAGCGCGGCGGCGTAGCCGGCCATCTGCAGGTCCGAGTCGTTGAACACCGGCGCGCCCATCTTAGCCTCGGTCTCGGTGTTGAGGTGCAGCATCTGCTGGATCTGAGCGTCCACCTCGCGCTTCACCTGGGGCAGGATGCGCTGCTTGAAGCCGGGACGGTCGCCGGCCGGGCGCTTGCGCAGCATCAGAATCACGGTGCCCTGCACATAGCCACCCTTCTTCAACTCAGACGTTGTTTCGGTGGCGATATACCAGGCACCGACCACCTGCAACCCCGCCGCCCAAAATATGCTCACCATGTCGGACCAGACTCCGGTGTCCTGATGGGTGAACATGACGCATTGCATGCCGTTGTCCGGCATGTGGTCGGTCATCGCCTTGTACGCGTCCACCATGCCACGGCGGAAATCGTCGCCGGAGCCCTTGATGGCAAGGTCGCGGCGAGAGTCCCAGGTCCATTGATCGAAGGGTGGGGGTGGGTTCTTGCGGAGCCAGGCGATGAAGAACTCGGTGATTTCGTGGTAGTGGACAGCGTCGGCATATGGTGGATCTGTGATCCAAACGTCGCAAAGCCACTCGGTATAAGAGGCCATCCCCGTGGACACATGCATTGCTTCCAAGCATTCGCCGCGATCTTTGTATGCAACCTCATACTCGTGGGCAAGCATACCGAAAGACCGCTGTGCATAGTCATAAAATGTGTTCAATGCCTGGTTACTGAATACGTCCTTGGAATTGTCGCTAGCGCCGCCAGTCTGCTTTCCGGAGCCGTCACTCGCAAACCTAGCGCTCGAAGTTTCCCACCGACATAGCTTCGAACTGAAATTAACGGCATCAAGCAGGCAAGGCAATGTCGAGGATTCTGCAAATTTCCTGTTCAACGAGAGCACTAGCAACGCACGCATTGAAAACAGCTGATGCCAATACATCCAGCCGCGTGTGCGGATTGGCTCGTCAGTTTTGTCACCCGGCTCGATGGCCATATCAGGCACCAGCCCTTCGTCCTGCCAAGCAGAGAGATTCCCGACTATGATGGCTTCGACCTTGCGTTCGCGTTCCCGGTCTTCTTCGGTCACGGGGGCAAAAAAGGTGGCCTGACGATGTAAATTCAGGGTGTCGCGGGTGACCCATTGGATACAATAGAGCCGCTCCTGGAAGATGTCCTCCGGATGTGGCTTATAATCCTGCTTCTCCCAACTACGCAGCTTGTTAGCGATGTTGCCGCCGACGTCACGATAATCCCCGCGCAGGGTCTTGATCGGCGTGCGGTAAGTCTTGCCATCGATTTCGTAGACGAGATTGCCGTTACGCACCGTACCCTGATCGGCAGCCTTTATCTCCGCAGAGGAGACACCGGTAAGAACCTGGATGTCAAAGCGACGATTCGCATGGTCGGGAACGAGATTCGCGATGACCTTACGGTTCTTTGAAATCACCCAACTCGGTGCCATTGGAACCATCCAGCCGGTCTCTGGACAGCGCGTCTCCAGGCAGTAGAGATACGCCTTGGCCCGGTTGCCCTGACTATCGTGCTCGATGCCCAGAGCCGTGATCTCCCGATCCACCGCCTTAGCCACCTCACGCTGCGCCTGCTCGATTTCTGCGCGCTTCTCGGGCGAAGCACCGATGATGTTCAGCGCCCCCCAGGTCAGCATGCAGGCGATGGGGTTCAGGTCCGAGGCATAGACATCGCAGCCCAGCCGCGCGGCTTCGAAGGGGATGGAGCCGCCACCGCAGAAAGTGTCTCCGACGCACGGCCGATGGCCATAGCGCAGGATGCCCAGTTGTTCCACCAATTCCTGATGAGTATGGGCTTCAATACCCATATACCTCAGATGGGCGTTCACCGCCGACCAAATCGGGGCGTAGAGCGCCGTCTGCTCCATCTCCTCCGGGCGCTTGCACAGCCCAGCGCGTTCCTCGTAGGTAGAGTAAGCAGCTAGGGCCTTGGCCAGCAAGTCAAGCTTGTCCGCCTCATCGATACCGCGCTGCCAACGGATGGTGAGGCCGGGATAGTCGTCCGGGTCCAGTGGGAACTGCGCGCCTTCGATCTCCTCCGCATCCTCAGGATCGCCCTTGAACGAGGCAGTGAAGTAGCGCCAAGGGCGCGCCAGCTTGACGCGCCGAGCAATGTCCGCCGGTTTGATCTTAGGCGCCCGCCGCGCCAGACCGCCCTCGTCGAAGGCCATCAGCTTCTCGAAGATCTCCAGATCCTTTTCGGGGTCGTCGGTCTGCGGCAGCAGGCTGCCGAGCACAATGGCCCGCACCAGGATCAGCGGCTTGCGCCCCTTCCAGTAGGAGCCCAGCGCCGTCAGCGTCTGTCCCGCGCCGGCCTTACGCTCGCGCTGCGCCTCGAAGGAAACCTTCTGCGCCGGGAACACCGCCTCAATCAGCGCCGGGGCGTCCCTGAGGGCGAAGGGCTCAACGTTCGCATTCTCTGACAGCACCGTTTCGGGAGGTGTATTTTTCGGGGAGGAATGTGTCATCTCTTCACTGCTTCTGGGTAAATCTGCAAAATTTCCATTTTGAGCACGATGAATGAGTCGGAGGTTCAAACATCCCATATAACAACAGGGTTACCCTATCAATCCTTTTTTTTCTTTGGAGGTTTCGGACTAGGCGCTGGCCTAGCACCTGGCCTTTCATACTTCACTGGTTTGACCTCCCCCTTAATAGAATCACCAATATTACCTGGCCTCACTCTGTTTCCCCCTGAATGCGATTTCGACGTATTCTTACTCATATTCTCACCTCTATTTGATTGAGTCCAGCTCTTCTCCAGGTTTCAACGAAAACTCGATCAAATCTATGTCAGATCGATTTACCAGAAACCCATGCGCCCCTGTTTCTATATACGCCGAATCTTCATCGTTCTGTTTATCGTCATTCACCCAGGCGGGATTGAAAAAGTATATGTACCCTTCGTCAGCGTCTGATGAGAACCTTATTGGATAGCCGCGTATTCTTCGCTCGTCTCTTAAGTGAATTACGATATGACGGTCCTCAGATAATAGAACATCATTCCATGTGCTTTCTCGCGACGATTTGGTAGTTACTTTCATGCGCCGAAGACATCCATGAAAAAAATCGTTTTGCAAAATGGCAGCCAGAACAATTGGAATAACAACCATGGTCACCAAATTTAGTAAAACCAATAACTTGTTATCACTGAATGCATAACTCAGAGATTCCTTGCTCCCAGTTACCTGAAGAATGGGTGACCATGGCATGACCATCGCAACGAGCAGGTACGATAAAAAGCTAAATATAATTGAGTCATAAATCCGCTTCGACGCCGATATCTCTTTCTTCTGACTCATAATTGAGTAAAAAATCTGACTCGATATCAACCCAGGCAAGAGCAACAAGAGTATATTAAAAACCTCAATGGAAATCTTCATTTTCTAAGTAGGCTTTGTGTTGATGCGTGTTAGACTGAACATATGCCGTCGAATTCGTAACCACCCAAATGCAAAAATGCCTGTACACAGGAACGCATCCTCAACATCAATCAAAGAGTCCCAAGTTGACACCACAATCATCATCCCCTCCCTTACGACCTAGCAGCAGCCGTGTCTTCATCAGCTCGTTCTGCGCAACGTCGCCCAACGCATAACGCAGCGCAACCCGCCAGCCCTTCTCTGTATCGCCAATGCCGCCGGTGGCAATGGCGGTCATACCGAACAGCCACCAGCGTTCCTCCGGGCGCAGGGCGAGCCAGTTGCGCACGGCAATGCGGATCTTCTCCGGGTCCAACTGCTCGATGGCCCAGACCAGCACGCACAGCTCCTTGCCGAGCAGGCGGTCGACCGGCGTGTCGCCGACCTTCCAGGTGCCCGTTGCGAGGTTGTGCTCCTTGAGCCTGGCGTTGAAGGCGCGCTGCACCTCGGCGCGGATGGCGGTCCAGCGATGACGCTCCAGCAGCACGCGGTCGATGACCTGCTCGCGGGCCGTCTCGGAGCCCATCCCCAGATGCTCGCAAATCAGCACCGGCAGCGCATTGCCGCGTGGGATGCGGACGACGAAGTGATGCGGATCGGAGGTGGCCGGGACGCCGAAACCCAGCGTGGGATGGGCATAGGTCGCCCGCTTGCCGGCGGGCTTGGATCGGGCACGGGAGCTGCCGGCTGCGTTGACAGTCATTCGCCGGCGTCCTGGATTACGTCGCCGGACGTCAGCTCGACGCCGGCCACCTCGGCAAACTCCTTGAGCGCGTAGCCGTCGCCGAACGAGATGCCGCCCCTGATCAGTAGTTGGACCCCGGCCTGCTCGTCGCCGAGCGCTTGACGGATACCTTGGATGGCGGTCTCGATGGCGGCGGCGGTCAGCTCGCGTTCGTTGAAGCGGATCTGCACGGCATTTTCACCTTCGCCAAGGATGATCTGGACCCCGCGCAGCACCGTGTCGGGGCGCTCCTTGAAGCGCTGAATGACGGCGAACGCCTTGTCGGTCGTGTCGATGGAGACCCGCTTGCTGTCGGCGAGCCGGGCGGGCTTCTTGTCGTCGATGATGACCCGGTCGTCGCCGTCCGCCGGGATCGGGATCTTGGCGCTCTTGTCCACCTCGCCAGCCTTGGCGGCAATGAGAATGGTGCAGCCCTTGGCCGGCACCGGGAAGGGCTGCGCGTAGACCGTACCCTCTTTGGCGTTGGTGCCGTCGAGGGTGTAGCGCATCTCGGCCGCCGGGGTGCAGCGCAACTCGACCTTGCGGGTGTCGGCGACCTTGTGGACCTCGTGGCGAACGGTCAGATCCGCGGTCCAGCGCGTCGGCTCGCCGATCTGGTATTTGCCGGCGCTGTCCTCGGCGATGAAGTAGAGGGTCGCTTCTGTGGTGCGATAATCCTCCAGATCCTGCACCTGCGTGTCTTGCTGGGACACGGCGGCGGTCTTGGCAACGTAGACGCGCGGGCTGTCGCCGGCGTTGCGCGGCGTAAGCGACAGGTTGGTCTCGCCGGACTCACGGTTGGTGCCCAGCGGTGTGACGTTGACCGAGGTTGTCTCGGCCGGAAACGGCCCCTTCTCGATATGGCCCTCGGGGGTCTGACGCCAACGGCCCTGCTTGAGGGCCTCATCGCGCAGCACCTCCAAGCCGCGTGCGCCGGGCATCCAGGGCCAGGTGGGGTCAGTCTTGGCGCGCATCAGCAGATCGCGCCAGGGGACGCGGCGGTCTTTGGCGGGCCAGAGGAAGGTCTCGGCCATGGCCCAATAGTTCGTCAGGTCGTCGAGCATGTCGAGGGCGAGCTTGTTGTCGCAGCGCCCGCTGGCCAGCAGCTTTTCGATCTGCGCCTCGGCGGCATGCTCCCCGTCACCGAAGCTCAGGCCATTGTCGATGGTGGCCATCACCAGCTCGCCGTCGCCGCCGGGGAAGAACAGCCGATTGTAGGCACCGGAGACGGCCTTGGTGAAGCGCTCCGACAATTCTTCGAGCTTGTCGCGGGCCTCGTCGTACAGGCTGTCGCCGGGCTTGAGCTTGGCGTGGATCTTTTCCACCGCATACAGCTCGCGCAGCCGCGCCTCGACCTCGTTGGCGAGGTGGCTGTCGTGGCCGGACAGGATCAGGACGTTGTTCTTCTCCTGCTGAAACTCGAAGAAGCTGCGGATCGCCTCGCGGCGGGGTGCGCCCATCCGGCTGCACCACCAACAGGATGCGTGAGCCGGACAGGCGCACGTCATCGAGACGCGGCATGATCTGGACTTCCTGATAGGCTGCCTTGGATTTGCTTTGCGCCTTGAACAGCCCGGTGAGGCGATTGATCAGTGCCTGTTCCAGCTTGGGCGGTGGGATCTGCTTGGCGTCGCGCTCGATGCGCCGCCCGAGATTCTCGGTCTCCTTGAAGTAGAAGGACTCTCCCTCGCGATGCAGGTACCAGGCGCGGTCACGCAGGCGATCGAGTGCGGCCAGGTACTCGTCGGCCTTGCGGTAGGGGGCTGCCAGGTATTCGATGATCTCGGCTTGGGTCAGCCCGGTGTGGGCGCCGACGGCACGCGACAGCGAGGCGGAGAGCACCAGCTTGGCCACCTGGGTGGCGGCGTCGCTGCCGAGATCGCCGTCGATCTCCTCGGCGCGGGCGTTGCCGTGGTCGGCGATGTCGTTGACCACCGCCGGGAGCAACGCCGGGTTCACCCGCTGCACCTCATCGCGGACCTCGACATCGTTGAGATCCAGGTGCTGGGTGCCGATCAGAAAGACATCATTGGCCTCGCGATTCCAGACACTGCGCAGCAGCCGGGCCGTGAACTGCATCAGGCCGCGGGTCTGGCGGAAACCCTCGTTCTCCTTGAACAGCGCGACCAGGTTCTTGAACGACGGGTGGAAGGGATAGGTCTCGCGGACCTCCTCGGCGACCTCTTCCATGGCCCGTGCGGTGATATAGCCGCCGTCTTCCGCGGCCTTGACCTGCTCGGCGAAGGCTTCGGCGACGGAGTCCACCAGCGCATCGTCGGGCATCTCGATGAAGAGGCGCTTCTTGAGGATCTGGTAGATCTCGTTGCCGGCGAGCTGTACCGGGGTGATGGTCTGGGCCTGGCGCCGGGATTCCTGCTGGAGGTTGGACATGATCCGCGCCAGGTCCTTGGTCTGGGCCTCGTAGCTACCCGACAGGTTGGCGATGACGACGCAGCAGCGCGGCAATTTGATCGCGGCGGTCAGCAGGTTGCTGATGGTGTAGGTGACCAGATCGGCCAGCGAGCCCTTGCCAACCGAGCGGGTGTCTGCATTGAGCAGGTAGGGCGGCAGCTCGTCGAGCAGGATCAGGGTCGGCTCATCGCCGATGATCCGCATCCACTTCTGTTCGTCGACACCGCGCGGGCCGTCGACCCAGTGGGGGCGTATCAGGTCGGCCTGACCCAATTGCTCGGCGATCTCGCCCCAGATGTAGTGGTCCGGGTCGTTGCGGCCGTTGAAGGCGGCGATGCGGGCGGGACCGAAGTCGAGCCGCTCCGCGAGATCGAGGGGCAGTACGCTCGGGCGTAACTCAGGGTGCTTGGCCAGCAGCCCGAGGGCCACCATCAGGTGGGTCTTACCACCACCCATGGCCTGGGCCAGCTCGAAGGCGGCTTGGTCGGACTGCCCGGAGAGCCGCAACAGGGCCTCGCGGAACAGCGCGTCCATGCCTTGCGTGATGTAGTTACGGGCGAAGAACTCGGCGCCGCTGCCTTCGCCGTTGATCAGATCCGAGAGGTTCTCGATGGCCTCCGTCATCCGGTAGTCATGGACTATCGGATGGATCTTGCAGGCGTCACGAACGGTTCCTAGCACCTCAACCCCCTAAAACCTTGCACACGCGCTCTCTCGACGTGCCAATGAAAATTGCCAAAGGCACCTCCGCTCCCCCGAGCGGGGCACCTTCTCTCTTACCGATCAATGAGATCAGTCGTCTGCGGCTGACTCTGTGCTATCACGGTTCGACGCCTGATCTGGCGTACTGCGCACACCCACATGCGCGTCTGACCAATCGCGAATCATCACTTCCAGCATGTTTGCCAGGCTGCGGTGCTCGCGCGCTGCAACTCGGCGCAGGGTGGCTTTGACCTCCGGATTCAGACGGACCGTCAGTGTTTCTGTCTTCCGGTTGTTCATAGCTGCTGCCAAAGCCGCGTGAGCTTTCGTTTGTACTGCACTCATGCTACAACATCGTCCCATCTTCAAGAAGTGACCTACCTCATAGCACCAACGTTCGTCCAAATGGTGAGTCAATCAGAGAACCGCCAAAGCCCAAAACTTTGATCTAGATGGCTTGCCCCGATGATTTCCGTTGGTTCCGAGCAACACATCAGGGCAACATTTGGCGGATTACTGCCGTTTATCGTGTTGGCGTTCCGAGTCGTTTGCCTCTGGTCAGGGAGGGTAACTCCCGTCGACCTTTGGTGGGTAGTTGCGACGTGCGGATATTCTACCTGCAATCCGCTAGAGTGCCGTTTCCCGATCGCGACAATCGCACTGCGGAATTGGCGTCTAGAGTCAAGCCTGGCGCAAGAGTGACTACGAATCACTGCGGAAACGCCTACGAGCAAGCGTGGGCGGGCAGAATATGAAGGATTGCGGGCTATCTGGTTGCTACCTGACGGGCGGCAATCCGCGGTGTATCCCGCCGGATGCCCCGGATACTGTCACACGTTCTTCAGAGCAACCACGCACACTTCTGGAACGACTCTCCAGAGAAGGCATCGAGCATGTTTACATCGATGGTGGCGCAACCATCCGGAGCTTCCTTGCCGACAATTTGGTCGACGAGATCACCGTGACCGTGATTCCCGTTCTTTTGGGGGAGGGAATTTCCCCCTTTGGCGCACTCGAAAAAGACATCGGTTTAACCCACCAGCGTACGCAAGTCTTCGAGTTCGGGTTCGTTCAAACCACCTACCTTGTACGCAAAACGACGCTCGGCGCGTAGTTCATTCCCACTCCAGCTCTACGAACACGCGTTGCGCGTTACGTCCCTTGAGCGCGTCGAAATTCTCCAGATAACCGAAACGCGACTGGTCGATCTCGCCGATCTCCTCCATGCCGCGGCCCTCATCCATGAACGCCTGGACCGCTTCGCGCAGGAAGACCAGATAGTTGTAGGTATCGGCGGTTGCCTTTGCCAGATCCGCGGGCCTGCCGTGCCCTCCGACGAGGATCTCCGGTTGCTTGGCCGCCATGGCCTCGAAGGCGGCGATCCAGCTGCGGTGAGCGGACTGGGGGCCAATGCCCAGCATACAATCCGTGTAAACGATGTCACCGCTGAACAGGATCTTGTGATCGGGCAGCCACGCGAAGCTGTCGCCGGGGGTATGGGCGTGACCGGCGTGATGGATCTCGATACGGGTGTCGCCGATGGTCAACAGTTTTCGGTCGGTGAAGGTCTCGTCGGCGTACACGGCTTCCGTGCCGTCCAGCCCGTCGTCGCCGATGAGGCTACCCAAACGAGACAGTTGATCCTGCAGGCGGGCCTTCTGATCGGAGACAGCATCTTCATTCGCGACGATACGTGCACCAAGCGCTTTGAAATAGCCATTGCCCAACCAGCGGTGGTCCTGCCCACCGGTATTGATGACCAGCTCGATGGGCTTGTCGGTGATCGCGCGAACCGCGTCGTGGATCATCCGTGCGCCTTTGTGGGTGGCTCCGTGGTCGATCAGGACGACACCCTCATCGGTCACCACCATGCCGAAGTTGGCGTTGTTGCCCAGATTCCGCGGATCTCGATCGGTTGTCGGGCCGACCAGGGCATAGACGTTAGGTGATTTCAGGTAACAAAGTTACCCAGAGTTAACCTAAACCCGGTATTTGAACCACGAAGAACACGAAGAGCACGAAGAATGGAATTCGATGAATTGTCGAATCGGGTCATTGGGTGCGCGCTGACGGTCCATCGAGAGTTGGGGCCTGGCCTGCTCGAATCGACATACGAGCAGTGTCTTGCGCACGAGCTGAAACTCAATGGCATCGTGTTCAAACTGCAATATCCCCTGCCGGTCGAATACAAAGGTGCGCGCCTGGAGTGCGGCTACCGGGTCGATCTTTTCATAGAGGAGAAACTGATCATTGAGCTGAAGTGCGTGGAGCAAATCAAAGGTATCCATGAGGCGCAATTGCTGACATACATGAAGCTGGCCGGGGTCAAAATCGGTCTGCTCATGAACTTCAATGTCGCGCAACTAAAGAACGGGATCAAGCGCTTCGTTATCTAATCTCTTGGTGCTCTTCGTGTCCTTCGTGTCCTTCGTGGTGAAACAAATCGGGAATGCGAACAAAACTGCGGTGACGAGTGGGTAACTTTTTTCTATCAAACCACCTTATCGGCCAGCTGTTCCGTTCTGAGCACGGACTCCGCATAGGTGCCGGTAGATGCGATGATGCTGCCGAGGAAGAGGAGGAAGGCAAAGCGAGTCATGAGTCGAATTCCTTGTAGTTTGGAGTCGGATCTATCGGAATAGTGCGATTCAGCTGATTCTCGTATGGTTTCCTTATGCTGGTTATCGTCGGAGCGGCTGTTTCCGGGCGGCCCGCTTTGCCACCTCCACGGCTTCCCCGGCCCAGACAGCGAGTGCCTCGGGGTCATCCAATACTTCCGACGGCACCGGGTAGTAGCTCATGGTCGATGTCCGCCCGTTCTTCGTCCGGTAGATGAACGGCTGCAACCCCCGGCTTTCATACCCGCTCCGGGTGCGGTCGTCGACCTTGAGGTAGAGCGCATCGTCCATGACGGTGGCGAAGAACACATCCGCCGAATAGACGCCCGCACCACCGAACATGCGTTTGACGCGCAGCGGCTCGAAGGAGCTGAGCAAGTCGCGAACGAACTCGATGTACCTATCCGTGACGGCCATGGTCAACCTCCATTGAGTGTTCCCCAGATGTTGCTACAGATCTGCCGCACTGCACGCAAAGCGGCTCCTTCCGAAGGAACGAACGGCAGCTTTTTCCCGATCTCGACAGCCGCTTACACCTTCAGTCCACCAATTGTATACACTACGGCTCGTACCCCACTGGCATTCTATTGGAGAGTTGGAAGTGACGAAGTCAGAGCTGATCGAGCGCTTGGAGACGGAGCAGCGCCACCTTCCCGGACGCGATGTGGAATTGGCCGTCAAAGCTATGGTGGAGCATATGCGCGAGGCGCTCACCAGAGGAGAGCGGATCGAGATCCGGGGGTTCGGCAGCTTCTCCTTACATTTTCGTCCTCCTCGGATCGGGCGCAATCCGAAGACTGGCGAATCCGTTGCCCTGCCGGGCAAGCATGTGCCTCACTTCAAGCCGGGGAAGGAATTGCGGGATCGCGTCAACGCGGCGATGGATGCCTGAATTCGATGTCGCTGAACAGCGCTGCCGAGTCGACTATGCTCACGACCCTGCGCGATCCCACCTTGGAAGAGGTCGAAGATGGGGGGCAGGCGATCCCGTCCGTAAGCTGGCCTGCCAGTAGCGAAACAGGCTCACAAGCTATCTTACTTCCCAGGAGAAACCGCGATGGCCATAACCGGCGGATGTTTCTGCGGCAAAGTGACTTACAAAATCAACGGAAAGCTCCGAGATGCCCGATCCTGTCATTGCTCGCAGTGTCGCAAAGCCTTCAGCGCCCAAGCATCGGCATACGCTGAGATCGCACCGGAAACGTTCGAGTGGTTGTCCGGCGAAGACTTGCTGACGACCTACGAAAGTCATGACGGCTTTGGCCTACAGTTCTGTAGCCAATGTGGTTCGACACTCTGCGGCATATACCAGGGCAATGTTCACGGAGTCACTTTGGGATGTATCGACGGAGATCCACAGGTTGAGATAGGAATGCATATTTTCGTCGGCTCAAAAGCGGCGTGGGAGGTGATACCCGAAGGCGTGACCCAGTTTGAAGCAGGGCCACCTGCATACTCAACTCAAAGCCGATGAAAGCGTTTCCGGATACGTTACTTTGTGCCGTTTTGTTGTCGACGCTGTTTTTCGTTAGCGGAGTATCCTGTGGTGAAATTCAATCTCCCGTTCATCGAGGTGCCGAAGTGGGAAAAGAAAGTCTTATGCAGCAAATCGATCATCCAGCGGTGAATGCGGCCATCTTTTTCCCGCGTCCGGCAACCGGCCTTCCCGCTCCACGGGGGAGCGAGGACCTCACGATCCCGGTTGGAGACGGTGCCACCGTCGCGGCCCGTTACCATCCTTCCGATTTGTCGCTACCGACTGTTTTGCATTTTCACGGCAACGGCGAGATCGTGCCAGATTTCGATGCCATCGCACCGGCGTTCCACTCGGCGGGCGCATCGCTTGTTTCCGCCGATTATCGCGGTTACGGGAGCAGTACCGGATCCCCTTCGGTCAGCAGTCTTCTCGACGATGCACCGGTCGTTCTCGATCACGTCATCGCGTTTCTGAAGGAACGCGGCCACACGGGACCTTTGGTCGTGATGGGGCGGAGCCTTGGCAGTGCGCCCGCCATCGAACTGGCTTCGACGCGCGGCGGCGGCATCGCCGGCCTTGTCGTGGAAAGCGGGTTTGCCCAGACCCCACCGCTACTTGCCCTGTTCGGGATCTCGCAGGAGTCACTGGGACTCCGGGATCTGTCGGGAATGGACAACGAAGACAAGATGGCCAACGTACGCATGCCCTTGCTTGTGCTGCACGCAGAGTGGGATGTCCTTCTCCCACCCTGGAACGGGGAGCGGATTCACGAGCGTGCTGCCTCGGACGAGAAAAGCCTGGTGATGATCCCGAACGCTGACCACAACACGATCATGGCGTTCGGGGGGGTTCTGTATTGGGGCGCTATCGCCGAGTTTCTGGCGGCGCTCCGGAAGTGATGAAGCGTCGTAGTCCGATGGTTTTTCGTTTCGTGGATGACGAGCCAGATGGAGAGAGAAGGCGGTTTGTCGCTAACGTCTTGCGGTGGATGTGAATTCGCCCTCTGAAAGGGGTGTCGTAACAGCGTGACTAAAACGTGACGCACACCAGTCACAGCGTGGCCATCCGTGACACTTCGAGTCACGTTTGCGTGGGGATGAGTGTCGTAACCAATTGATTTAAAAAGCTTGCTCAAATATGCGGTGTCTTCACACGGCAGGGGTCGCTGGTTCGAACCCAGCTGCGCCCACCAATTTACCAGCTTTATCAACTGGTTGAAGTCGGCTTATTACACTCCTCGCTGTCGCTTGTCGGCAACGTGAAACCTGAACGTGAAACCCTGTACCTCGGCTGGTCCAGGGCCACTGCCCGTGCGAACGAGCGTTTCACGCTGGCAATCCGCTCACCCGCGCGGTTGCTGAACACCCACGGCGAGCTCGGGCAGCGTGTCGCCCGGAAGCGCGCCCGCGACAACATCGCCTCCCGCGCCTCATGGTTCAGCGGAACCAGTCCCGGCTTGCCGTTCTTCTGGTCGGCCGCCTCCAACATCAATCGGTTGCGCTGAAGGTCCGCTCTGTCCCACGCCAGGCCCAGCATCTCGCCGGGGCGCATCCCCGAGTACAACCCCAGCAGCATGAAGTCCGGCAGGTGCGGCGCTCTGGCGATCCGGTGCGCAGCCGCTAATAATCGGCCAGCCTCGTCCTGACTCAGCCAGCGGTTGCGCCCGGTTGGTTCCTGCTGTCGGCGACTCTCCCACGGATTAGCAACATCCCACTCGAGCTCTTTCCTTGCCCAGTTCAGCGCGGCACTCATCAATCCGACTTCCTTGTTGATCGTCCCCGGCTGAATCCCCGCCGCGGTCCTGGTCGCGATGTAACCCCGCACCTCCGCCGCACCGATGTCGGCAAGGACCTGTCCGGTGAACACCGGCATCAGCGCCTTTGCGCTGTAGCGGTCCCGTTCCGGTGCCCGCTTCGCCGGTCTGACCTGGCCAAGGTAGGCCAACAGCAGCTCGTCGAAGGTCGGTCCCTGCTGAACGGGTGTGGGCGGTCCGTCCGCGAGCCAGCCCGCGCGAACCGCTCGCGCCTTCAATCCGTCGGCATCCTCGGCAACGGCGACCCGAGTAGAGCGACGAGTTGATCCGCCGCGCCCGTTCGGGACTGTCGCCCACCAGTATCGAGCAATCGGCGCACGGTTCGTGTTGAGACGCCGCCAAGTTGGCGAGCAGCCTCTTGGAGGCCCCAGAGCAGTGTGTCAGTCATGAATTTTTACTCCCGCCGACGTTCCTGGACGCGCCTGATCCAGCGAATCCGGGAACCATTCCTGGTCTATACGCCGTGCATCGCCACCAGCGCACCAGGGGGCCATTACCTCTGCTTGCTCGAGATGTGACAGATTCCCGACAAACACCATCTGTCCATGCCGGGTGATTCATCACGGCCCTGCGATTCGATCACGCCACCGGCGATCAAATCCGACGCCCAACGGACGGTCATCAAGGTGGCCCGAGGGCAACGGCAGCAAACCACGACATCCCTCAAAGTAATCAATGATTGTCATAAGCAGTATTCACAGAGACATCATTACAGTTGACGTGTCGAGCAGACTTCATATTTTCATGCACCCAGTCGACAACATCCCAGGGCACCGTGCGTTGGGCGTGCCGCACATTGATCACCGGGTACGGTGAGGCATTGAACCATTTCGTCAGTGGCAACCGACTCGTCGACCAGCGCACCCTCCATTTCCTGAAGAGGTGCCATCTCTCGTCACGCAACCAAGAAGGATTTCCTTCGGTTATAAAATAGTCGATGAAATACATTTTCCCAACAAATATATTGCCATGAGCAATCATTTCAACATCGGACCAGCTGACCAGTCTACCCCTGAACCTGATCAGCCCTTGGATCAAGGCACGACATCTTCCAAACCCAGCGACACCCTGATGGTGAACCACTTGATTCACACAGGTGGTGAAGCGCCCCACGATCGCTGAACGACAAAGTTAAATCAAAGTCCGCCAGCTGCCGAGAAGTATCCCTGCTCCAAGCCAGAGCGACGCGAGGAGTGGAACCAGCCTCTTTCCGCCGATTTCAAATTCTTTCTTGACGGGGAAATGGGAACAGACCACTATTATTTGGCTATTTGTGGTCGCTCAGGTCCCCCCCTTTCTCTCGAAAAATGTGGTCTGTCCCTGATTTCCCCTCTCAGGTCCCCCCCTTTCTCTCGAAAAATGTGGTCTGTCCCTGATTTCCCCTGATTTCCCCCTCTCCGTCGCCAAGCGGATCAGGGTAAGGAGAAAGAAGTCCAAGCAAAGCACCGCTCCACGCCGTCGACGAACCTGGACCGTATCGTCACTGCGCTAAGTGCCCGTTTTCAGGATAGCCGTGCGGTGGAGTTGGACATCAACACGCTTGAAGATCTGGCTGCTATTGGAATGGAGCCGGAGGTTCTCACCAGGTTGGCCGACCTGATTGAAGGTGGAGAACCGGAGGAAGCCGTCGTCCTTGCGGTGCTCTCCGTGGTCGCGTCGAGCCCAGCGGGTAAGCACCTTTCCCGTAATGCTCAGCGGCTCATCCGGAGAGAGCGTCGCGCGATCCCAGTCCGAATCGCGCATTGATGGAATACGTGACCATTTGCATCTTCGGCGGCGGGCGAAGCGGTTTGAGATCTTAGTGATCATGGGACTGATGCTAACGAATCGGTCTTTTATACTTCGCGCGGGCATGTCTGAGATTTTCTGAGCGCTTGGTAGATATTGCCGCGGGTGAGGAGATGAACCCACGCAACGCCAACGACAACGAATATTTCCCTCAAGTGCGCCTAAGGCGTATATTTCTGTCATGCTGACCGTGATAGAAACCCCACTGTTTGAAAAGCAGTGGCCGCTCTACTGGACCGAAGACGAACGCGGACGGTTTGCTGCCTATATTGCGGAGCACCCCGGTGCTGGAGATGTGATTCCCGATTCAGGTGGTTTACGCAAGATCCGTTGGGGGCGAGCCGCGTCCGGAAAGTCTGGTGGGGTTCGCGTCATCTATTACGCGAGAACGGCCGCGGGTGACTTGGTGCTCCTGACGCTCTACGCGAAGTCGAAGACTGACAATCTAACCGGGCCTCAACTCAGAAGGATACGCGATGCACTCGAAAACTAAACCATTGACCGACACCGAGCTTGAAGCCTGGGAGGCCGACCGGGACTTGGCCGCAGATCTGTTGCAGGCTGTCGGAGAAATGAAGACCGGCCAGGGCCGCGTGGTGTGGCCCCCCGCTTTGGAGGCACGCGAAAGGACGGGACTGTCGCAGGCCCAGTTCGCGAAGCTGCTCGGTGTCTCCGTGAGAACGCTCCAGGGCTGGGAACAAGGGCGGAAGCGCCCGAGCGGTGCCGCACGGACGCTGCTTGCGATTGCGCGCAGAAATCCCCGCGCGTTGCTCGAGGTCGCCGAGGAGGTCTCGGCGGCGGATCCATGAATCCTTCAGTTTTGTATTGAGCCGCGGGTGCTCAAGCCGAGTTGAGCGTCAGCATGAAAACCCGCGCGTGCAGCGCCGTCCGTTTACCCAATCGCTGCCTGTACTTGCCGGCGAGCACCCCAACCGACGCGAGGCAATGATCACTATCATTTCGTGGTGGAAACCGCCGATGCGAACCTTTCCAAGGGAATGCGCCAGCTCAACGGCGTTTACACCCAGCGCTTCAACCGCCGCCACGGGCTGGTCGGACACCTGTTCCAGGGACGGTTCAAGGGCATATTGGTCGAACGGGATGCCTATCTCCTGGAGCTTTCACGCTACGTGGTGCTCAACCCGGTACGGGCCGCAATGGTGCCCGATGCATCAGGGTGGGCATGGAGCAGCTACCGCGCCATGGTCGGCCTGGCACCGACGCCGACCTGGTTGGAGACCGATTGGGTGCTGGGTCAGTTCGACAGCGAGCGGGGTCCGGCGCAGGAAGGCTATGCGGCCTTCGTGGCTGAAGGCGTGGGACAGCCAAGCGTTTGGCAGGGGCTGCATCATCAGGTCTTCCTCGGCTCGGGCGCGTTCGTCGAGCGCTTCGCGCAGGCCGCCCGTCCATTGGAGAAGCTGCGGGAAGTCCCCCGGGTGCAACGCCGTCCCCTCGCCCGACCGCTCGGCGACTAAGAGTGCTCCTCGGCGTCCCGCCGCGAGGCGATGGCCCGCGCGTTTCTCACCGGCGTTTACACCATGCAGGAGATCGCGGACCATTTCGGTGTCCACTGTCCTGGCGGTCATGGTTTTGCAGCCGATGCGGCCATTCTGTCAAAGGATAGTCGATCCAACGCTTGTTTTCGATCTACAGAGGGGATCATCGAACTTTCCCGAGACTGAGAATGGGTCAAAACGGAGGGGGAGAGCGTCCGAGACGCGCGCATGATGGATTTTGCGATCGCAAGAAGGTCGCTCCTGCGGTCGGGGGCGAGAACGGCGCAAAGACGGGGCTCGCCGACACGCGAGCACTTTGGGCCGGGGAGGACGCGAGAACTGGATTACCAGCTCACGCTCTGGTCGAAGTCGAACTCCGCTTCGGGATCGAGGGGATCGAATTCGGCCGTTTGGTCGAACATCTCCCACGCAGGTGGTCCGCGGCTAGGCGATAGCGGTGGCGCTTCGGCCGGCTCGCCGATGTGGGTGAGGATGGCGCGCACGGTTGGCGCTTCGGTAATGAACGAAATGATCTCCACCTCGCCCCCGCAGCGGGGACACACGAGGGGGAATACCTCGTCAATGCGTGCCAGCAGCATTGCCCGGAGATAGACCGAGGGGCGGCGCGGCTTCTGTTCGGGGGGCGGTTGGCTGCTTGTGGCCCCCCGGGTCTCGCTGATCGGGGATGAGGGAGCGACCGGGTCGGCTGCGGCTTGCTGGGAGGCCAGGGCGGTGACCGCCGGGCGTAAGCGGGCGTTGGGCGCGAGCACGCCGTAGTAGCGGTGGCGGTGAATCCGGGGAGGGGGAATGAACGCGCTCAGGCGCTCAAGCAGCTCCAGCCCCGTCAGCACCAGTTCCAGGCTGCCGTCGGCCCCGGGTTTGGGCAAGCGGTAGACCAGCCGTTCGTGTTGCTCATCCCGCCACTGCAGGTGCCCCGCCGCCAGCGGCGGTCGGGCACAGTAACGCAGCAACCGCTCGAGCCCTTGCCGGTC
This sequence comes from uncultured Gammaproteobacteria bacterium, assembly GCA_942492625.1. Taxonomy (GTDB): domain Bacteria; phylum Pseudomonadota; class Gammaproteobacteria; order Chromatiales; family Chromatiaceae; genus Thiosymbion. Next base: position 74,006 of record CALOFM010000020.1, read on the forward strand.
ATCGGCCTCGAGGCGCACGGCGGCATCGAGCGAGAAGCCGCCGCCGTGACGCCACTCGAGCATCTCATCACGCACCTCCGGCTCCAGCAGCCCCCAACGCACGAAGGCCTTGAGCACCCGACGGCGCACCCGTTCCTGCACCCGCCCGATGGCCGCCTCACTCAACCCCACCGCCTCGTGAAAACGCACGTCCTCGGCCTCTGCCTCATAAACGGTGTAGTTCCGGCAAGCATGCGTGACCCGTTGACAGCGGGCTGACTAGGATGGCGACGGTGAAAAGCAACAACCGGAGGCATCATGAAAGCACGCATCGAATCGACATTGACACTGGAAGCGGTTGCCGATCATTTCGAGCAGTGGCGACGGAACAAGAAGAAAGGGGAGCGTATCCCTCAGACGCTGTGGGACGAAGCGATCGAGCTGGTGGAGACCCATGGCGTCTCGCGTGTCACCCGAACGCTGCGCCTGAGTGCAACGGATCTCAACCAGCGCCGGGGAATTGTCGCGACGGGAGGTCGTCGGGACGCGGGCGCGGAGACGGCGTTCGTGGAGATCGAGCGCGCGCAAATGCCGCAACCCGATAGCGGCGCAGTGTGGATGGAGTTGGAGCGCCCGGACGGGATGCGCCTGCGCATCCGGCCACCGCAAGGTGTCGACCTGCTCGCGCTGGTCGAGCGTTTCATGGGGGCCTGATCATGTTGCAGCTGACCCCGCAAAGCCGTGTCTTTCTCGCGCGCGAAGCGGCGGATTTCCGCCGCGGCATCGATGGACTGGCCGCCCTGTGCCGACAACGCCTCGGCGAGGATCCGATGGGCGGGGCGATTTTCGTGTTTCGCAACCGCCGGGGGACGTCGCTGAAGCTGCTGTGCTATGACTTATGTGAAGCGCCCCGTTATGTGGAGTAGGGGTGGGGGGCGGGGCTGTACCCGCCGATTCCTGGACCTTTGAGGTTGTCAAACTCCACATAATTCGCTGCCGAAACCTAGCATTGAGATGGCGCCGCGTTTGGCGTCAACAAGCAGGAGATCTCGATGCTCACTTCACTGTTTCCGCGGGCGCATGCCCGATATTCCTCCCTGCCGCTGATCGGACCGGTTCTCGAAGCGCTGTGTCAGTGGTTACACGCGAAGGGTTACCCGGGGAATGCCATTCGTCGGCGCATAACAGGTGCGCCGCTGCTCGAGCGATGGCTCCGTCGAAGCCACATCCTTTCGCTCCAAGATTGCACCGCCTCACAGCTGAACGCGTGTGTGCCGAAACCAAGGCGATGGACCGCCCACATGGCACATGCCTTGGCTCGATCTTTGGCGCAGTACCTCACAGAGCGCGGGGAGTTGGCTTGTATCCGCCCAACCCCGACCTCGCAGGTGGTTGGCACCTACCAAACGTATCTCGAGCGTGTACGCGGCCTGGCTCCTGCAACCGTCAACAGGAGCGCGACGATCGCCACCGATTTCCTGCACGGCTTGCACTATGACCATCATCCTCAATGCCTCGGCCAGCTCGATGTGGCTCAAATTGACGCCTTCGTGACCAGAGCCGGCCAGCGCCTGGGCCGAGCCAGTATGCAGAAGATCTCAGCGGTGCTGAGGTCGTTTCTAAAGTTCCTCGCCACTGAAGGGGAGATCCCCCCGGGACTCGAGGAACACATCGAATCGCCGCGCCAATATCGCGGTGAACGACTTCCTCGTGCTTTACCCTGGGACGACGTTCTGAGGCTGTTGCGTTCGATCGACCGCTCCACGTCGAAGGGTCGCCGCGACTACGCCATGCTCTTGCTCATCGCCACCTACGGCCTGCGCGCCGGTGAGGTCGCGCACCTCGAGCTCGACGACATCGCCTGGCGAGACGGGCATATTCGCATTCCGCGACCGAAGGTCGGCACCCCGCTATTGTTCCCACTGACCGACGAGATCGCCTCGCACTACTGGATTATCTCCGTCACGATCGGCCCCATTCGGTCCACCGTCGACTCTTCCTGCGGGTGCGAGAACCCCTGGGCCCGATTGAGTCAACTGCGATCTGTGATGCGTTCGATACCTGGGTGGCACGCGCCGGAATTCGTCTTCCTCACCTCGGGGGTACGCATTGCCTTCGCCATGCCTTGGCGATGCATCTGCTGCGCGAACAAACCCCGATAAAGACTATCGGCGATCTCCTCGGACATCGAAGCGTGGAGAGTACCGCCATTTATTATCGGCAGAAAGTTGTTATGTGCTGAAAAGCCGCTAAGACATTGATCAACAATAGATCCAGTCACCAGATCACAGCATAATAATTCGGTCGGATTGGGTGGGCCGCGGTCAAAAAGCGACACGTCCACCTCCGCAGCTAGAGCGAGCGCAGCCACTCCAGCAACGTTTCGTCCTGCTTCCAGGATGGGATCGTGGAAAGCGGGGGGTTGTCGGCGACCTTCTCAAGTGCCTTGCGTTTCATCTCGAGGTTGGCCCGCGCGTAGATCTCGGTCGTTTTCGCATCCGCATGGCCGAGAAAGTCGCGGATGACATCGAGCGAGACGCCACTCTGTAGAAGATGCATTCCCTTCGTGTGCCTCCTATGTCGTTCACGACATAGTCGCCATAGCACGGCCGTTTACCTTCTGCGCTCCGGTGTTGACCCCGTCACCATCAGCCACTGGCTCGGTCATGCGAGCGTCGAGACGACCAATCGTTACGCGACCGTCGACCTCGAGACCAAGCGTCAGGCCCTCGAACGGGCTGGTCCCCTCAACGAAGGCGCCCAGCCGCCCCTCGCCTCTTGGCGAGCCGACGCATCGATCCTGTCCTGGTTGGAGGCCCTCTGATGGGGGCTGCTTTATGTGGAGTTCCAAGGGGTTCGAATCTTATGAGATCGGTGTATACGGCGCGAGCGCCTCCGACAACTCCACATAACGGGGCGCTTCACATAAGTCATATTATGTGGAGCTCCACATAATATGACGGGCAGGGGTTCTGGTTGTGCCAGAAACGTCTGTCGCAAGGGCGCTTGAATTGGTGGCCGTCAACACCCGCAGCCAGCCATCGGCTCTCGGCGCGCGCGCTGCAGATTCTACTGTGGAACGGCAACCCCGAGGAGGCCGGGATGGCCGATGATTGGCGGCGGGTGGCTTGATGGCACGGGTTGCTCCATCGCCTGCAGCGTCTCGAGGTAGTTCCAAGGAAGCCAAGCCGCGGGATCGGCGAACACCGCCGAACGGTTGTGCATCAGGGCGCTGAGGTAGTCCAATGGATTGATCCCATTCAGGCGGCAGGTCTCGATCGAACTGGTGAGGACATCGCCGACGTAGGCGCCGTGCTCGTTTTTGTAGAACAGGCTGTTGTTGCGGTAAGGTGGTTTGATAGAAAAAAGTTACCCACTCGTAACCGCAGTTTTGTTCGCATTCCCGATTTGTTTCACCACGAAGGACACGAAGGACACGAAGGGATATTGCAGTTTGAACACGATGCCATTGAGTTTCAGCTCGTGCGCAAGACACTGCTCGTATGTCGATTCGAGCAGGCCAGGCCCCAACTCTCGATGGACCGTCAGCGCGCACCCAATGACCCGATTCGACAATTCTTCGAATTCCATTCTTCGTGTTCTTCGTGTTCTTCGTGGTTCAAATACCGGGTTTAGGTTAACTCTGGGTAACTTTGTTACCTGAAATCATTTTATCGGGCGCCGGGGATCTTGATCCACGCACGGCTGCCGGAACTACACCATAAACGCCGTCGATCACGCCAGCGTGGAAGTGATCATTGGGGTTGAGGGATGTCCCGAAGCGGTGGGAGAAGCCCACGGCCCCGGTGCGGGCCTTCGCACCGGCTTCGGGGCAATGGCCGCGCAGCTCCCGCTCCACTTCCTCAAGCAAGATGCGTAACACCTTTCCCGCCAGCGCCGCATCGCGCTGCAGAAAGCCCCGCAGACGTTTCGGTAGCGACAACACCCACTGGCGCACCGGGACGGGCGGAATCACATGATCGACCAGATGGGCGGCAATCTCCACCATGCGCCGGGTGTTGCACGACGGACACGCGCCTCTTGCTTTGCACGAGAAGCCGATCAGGTAGTCATCACCGCAGTCTTTGCACCGCGCACGGGACAAGCCATGGGCGAGAATTCCACACTTGAGGTACTTGCGGAAATCCCGCTCCACGTACCCGGGCAACACCGGCCCGGTCGGATCGTCGGCCAGCGTGAGGAAGGTCTCGAGGTTTTCCTGCACGACCTGATAGAGCACCGTCTCGGCCGGACGCCGGCGCCGGTAGAGGCCAGGCGCGCGAGCTTTGCCCCGCCGCTGCGCGCAGCAGGCGTGGCCGTGATCCGCGATCGCTTCCATTCACGGGATGCTAGCGCTCCGCGTCGTCTTCCGTTGTGCACCGACAGACAACATTCGTGACAAGCTCCCTGGCAGGAAAGCCCCCAGCCCAAGATGTGTCGATGGCTCTGCAAAGCGGGCCGGAAGGAGCCTGGCTGACTCAGTGCATCCGTGCTCTTTATTCATGCCGGTAGATTCACCTGGCCGAACAGGTGGTCCCCTGCCACTCCTTGCGGGAAAAGATCCTTCGCGTCGAGATGTACATGAAGGCATAAGCGAGGTGCCGACGACCACCGAAGCCCAATGTTCTTCCCGTAACTCCTGGACGTAGAGAAGGTAGGTGGGCGAAGAAACAGGAGACTACCTTACCCGGTGAAGGGCCGTCGATTCTGGTTCGGTGTAATTAGGCCTTTTCATAGCAACGGAAAAATTTTTTACGGTAGGCTTACGCAGCTCTCGCAGGCCCTTGCGTTGTCGAGCCCCTTCGACATCGAATCGAAATTGCCCGTGAAAATTGACATGGCGATGCCGAGTCGGCCAGATATACGCCACATCACTGTCGCGAACCGGATCGCCTTCTTTTTTGAGTTGTTCGATGACCGCGGCCATATAAACCGTATTCCAGATAACCACCGCATTGGTCAGAGCTGATGCGTCTTGCCGAGCAGGCCGACAACGAACCGCTGCCGGAGCAGTTGGACGTCCCCCTGGAGTTGCAGCGGCGCGAGCAGCGTCTGGCCGTGATCGCCGCAGCCAAGGAGGAGATCACCGCCCGCGCGCAGGGGCGCTATGAGGCTGAACAAGCCGAGTACGAGCGCAAAATAGCCGAACGCGAAGCCCGCGTGCAGCAGACCGGCAGGAAACCGGGCGGCAAACCACCCAAGGCGCCCGAGCCCGGCCCGCGGGCCAAGGATCAGGTCAACCTCACCGACGAGGAGTCGCGCATTATGCCCACCGCCGGCGGCGGCTTCGAACAGGCTTACAATGCACAGGCCGGCGTCGACGTCGATACCCAACTGATTGTCGAGCAGCACGTCACCGACCACACCAACGACAAGCAGGAAGTCACGCCCGCCCTGGAGCGGCTCAACGCCCTGCCCGAAGCATTGGGCGAGGTCGACGCGCTGTTGGCCGATACCGGCTATCACAGCCGAGCCAACCTCGAGCAGTGCGCCACCGCCGGCGTCGAGCCGTACATCCCCGAAGCGCGCCAGCACCACAACCCGCCCCTGTGCGAGCGCTTCGCCGAGGACCCGCCGGCGCCGAGCGATCCCGATCCCGCAGAGGCGGCGGCGCATCGGCTGGACACCCGCGCCGGCAAGGCACGCTATACCAAGCGCAAGTCCACCGTCGAGACCGTCTTCGGCATCATCAAACATGTTCAGGGCTTCCGCCAGTTTCTGCTGCGCGGTCTGCGTGCTGTGCAGGGTGAGTGGGCGCTGGTGTGTATCGGCTGGAATTTGGCGCCTCCAGGGAGTTGCCGGCCGAGCGTGTGTCCGTCTACGAGGTGGCCATCACCGACCTCAAGCGCGCGCCGAAGCTGATCAACGACATGGCGGAGACCATCGAGAAGATCGGCATGAGCCCGTTCAAGTTTTAATAGTCGTAGGGTGGGCAACGGCGATCTGCCGTAGCCCACCGATCCGCGAACGAGTTTCGGTGGGCATTGGAGACCAAGCCCACCCTACAGGTGACCAAATATGAGCGATACCAATCAAGTAATGGTCGAGAAATATCGCAACAACTTCCTCAAGGAGGTTGAGGCGAATGTCGAGGAAGGCCAATGGGTCAAGATGTGCATGCAATGCGGCGTGTGCTCCGGCTCCTGTCCCCTCGGCAAGTTCTGGGACCATCCACCGCAGGAGATCTTCATGATGATTCGCGCCGGCAAACGCGATGAGGTCCTGGGCTCGGATTCCATGTGGATGTGCACCTCCTGCTACAACTGCATCGTACGCTGCCCGCGCGAGCTGCCGATCACCCACATCATGCACGGCCTCGCGCACTACGCGAAGCGTCTCGGCCTGGTGCCGGAGAACCAGCCGACGGCCAAGTTCTCCCAACTGTTCTGGGACAACCTGATCAAGAAGGGCCGTGTCAACGAGCTCAAGCTCGGCATGTCGCTGTATTTCATGAACGGTTTCGGTGAAGGCATCAAGGTCGCGATGAAGAACCAGAAGCTCGGCCTGAACATGCTGAAGGCCGGCCGGATGGCCCCGATGGAAGCGATCGGCGGACACGCGGTCAAGGACCTGAGCGGCTTCCACAATATGCTGAAGAAGGCCGCGAAGCTCGAAGAGAAGCGCATCGAGCAGCACGGCGCCTGAGAGGAGAGACACATCCATGGCAAAGCATGAGTACTCGTTTTACCCCGGATGCTCCTCCCAAAAGGGCGCATCCTCATCCAACTACATGGTCTCGGTCCAGACCATGTGCGAGGAGCTGAACATCCAGCTCAACGAGATCCCGGACTGGAACTGCTGTGCCGCCTCGATCGGTTATGCCGGCGGCGGCGAGCTGCCGCGACTGGTATTGTCGGCCCGTAACATCGCCCTGTCAGAGGAGCACAACCCCGGCCAGGAGATCGTCGCGACCTGCGCCGCCTGCTGGCTGTCGACCCGCGAAGCCGCCGAGCGTCTCGAAGAGGACAAGTCGTTGTTCGCCGAGGCCAACGAGGCCCTGGCAGAGGCCGGCCTGAAGCTGAAGAACGAGACGCCGATCAAGCATATGGCCGAAGTCTTGATCGAGGACATCGGTTATGAAGCCATCGGCGCCAAGGTCAAGAAACCCCTGGAAGGTATCAAGATCGCCGGCTACGTCGGCTGTCAGACCAACCGTCCCTTCGGCATCGCCGGCGAATCCTACGAGAACCCGAAGTACCTGGACAAGCTGGTCGAGACACTCGGCGGCGAGTCGATCCCCGACTACGAGAAGAAGGTGCAATGCTGCGGCGGCGCGCTGGCCTTCTCGGAGCCTGCCAAGTCCCAGGAGATGGTCAAGGGCATCATCGACGCGGCCTATGATCACGGCGCCGACATGATCGTCACGCCCTGCCCGGTCTGCCAGATGAACGTCGAGGTCTGCCAGGACGACATCAACGCGACCTATGGCACCAAGTTCAAGCTGCCGGTGGTCTACTACTCGACGCTGATGTCTGCGGCCTATGGCCGCTCAGCGAAGGACGCCGCGTTGAATGGGCAGGTGATTCCGGCCAAGCAGTTGGAGGAGTTGGCCGGCAAGTAGCCGAACCGGTCTTCCGAGTACGCAAAAGCCCGCGCAAGCGGGCTTTTTTCTGTTCGTTCTTCAAGGAAACGCTGTTTAATCCGCGCCTCCCTAGCGCCAGTTCCCGGCTCGGTCGTTGCGACGGACACTATTGCCGAGAGCGTCTCGGTCAGCGCAATGTGAATGTCCACACCAGCTCGGAATACACGGTTAGCTGCTTGTCAGTGGTGAGCAGGCGCGCGGGTAGGCTCTGGGCCTGTGCGACCAAGAGCCGATCGAAGGGGTCTCGGTGATGCCAAGGCATTCGGCTCACAGCGTGGCAATGGGCAGATTTCACCGGGATCTCGATGAAGCCTGTCTCAATGGCTAGCTGTTCAACGTCTTCTGATCGAAAGTCGAAATCATCTCGTTGCAGGGACTGCTTTATGGCCACTTCCCAAATATTGGCGGCACTGAAATAGATTAAATTGGCAGGGTGGCGCAACAGGTCTTGTATTTCTGTCGGAAGACGATCCGGAACCATTAAGGAGGCAAGCAGCACGTTGGTGTCAAGCAGCGCCACAGATCCTGGTACTGCCGAATACGTCATATCAGATGCCCTGTTCGAACATTTCGCGAATCTCTTCGGCATGCACCGCATCGAAATCATCGGGAAACGAGAATCTACCTTTTCCCCGCCCCAAAATACGTGGCGCGCAAGAGAGGTCTTCAAGTGGCATCAAACGTGCTAAGGGTTTACCCGCACGGGCAATAATGATTTCCTCGCCAGCCGCAGCCTGATCGACGAAGCGTGAGAGATGGGTCTTCGCCTCGTGTATGTTGACTGAGCGCATGGGACCTCCGGTTCAAAATTAGCTGGACTAAGTTTAGTCAATAATATATCTGCTGTCCAGAAGTCTGACCAGTTTCAAGCTAGTGTCCATACGATCCGCCTGTCCCTACCAAAAACCCAATCCGGGGTCGGCAGACGAGGGCCACCGATGGGGAGGGGGACGGGAGTTTCGGTCGGAGAGGCGAAAGTGTTCCGATGGCGAGGTTTGGGGCATGCTCGCTCGGTGTTGACATCGCTGGCGGGAATAGTTCGATGCGGATGGACGGCGCGGCACCTCAACCGCAACAGCGGTCACGCGCGGCCATCGGATCCACTACACTCGGGACGTTGGGCTTGCGCCTCAGGCGGCGCGTCGATACTCATGATGAAGACCGCCGATGTGAGGAAAAGCAACGACCTTACCGCGGTCGGGTGATTCGACCTGGCGCGGTTCCGGAGATTGTTTATCCAACGCGAGATGCGTTCGCGCCGCGTGATAATAGGAAAAGTAGGATCGCAGGAGCCGCGTGAGATGGCGTTCGTTCAAAACGATGACGTGATCGAGGCACTCGCGGCGTACGGAGCCGATCAGGCGTTCGACATAGGGATTCTGCCAGGGCGAGCGCGGGGCGCTAAGCACCTCTTCGATACCGAGGCTGTGCACACGGCGACGGAACCTGAGGTCATAGATGTTGTCGCGATCGCGCAGGAGATACCTCGGGGCTTCGTCCCATGGAAATGCCTCGACCATTTGTTGTGCCGTCCACTGGCCCGTGGGGTGCTCGGTGATATTGAAGTGGACAACCTGGCGGCGTTCGTGCCGCAGCACCAGGAGCACGTAGAGGATCCGAAAGGTGGCTGTGTGGACGGTGAAAAAGTCGATGGATACGAGATCCTTGGCATGATTGTCGAGGAATGTCCGCCAGGTCTGCGACGGCGGATTTCGGTGCCGGACCATGTACTTGGCGACCGTGGTTTGGGAGACATCGATGCCGAGCATCTGCAGCTCCCCGTGCACGCGAGGCGCACCCCACAGGGGGTTTTCCCGGGACAGGCGGCGAATCAACGCCCGCACCTCCCGGGACACCGGCGGTCGACCGCCACGAGCTCGTCGCGACTTCCATGTCCAATAGAGCCGAAATCCTTGTCGATGCCAACGTACCAAGGTGTCCGCTTTGAAGACGGCGAGTGTTTTCAGACAGCCGGGCCAGATCCGGTAGAGCCAGATCCAGAACAGGCGTTCGCGACGACGGAAACGCAGCTTGCGGTCACTGTGGGCGACCATCGCCAACTGCTGTCGGAGCGCGAGGATCTCCAGATGGAGGACGGCCCGGCTTCGGAGTAGGCTGGACAGGGTGGCGAGCAGGGGGAAGAGGATTGTTTTCATCCCTTAGACGCTACCTCCAGTGGCTGGAAAAAGTCCACCGAATCAATCAGTACAAGGTTTTTGGTAGGGACAAGGTGCACAGGAAAGCAATGACTGTGTTTGAACTTTCCGGATTAATGAATTGGAGACAAACATGCGTAGCGTAACGGCAGTGATCAGGAATCGCAATGTTGGCATCAGGGGCAGCCTGGGCCCAGACCGCCGAACGGCCAGTACGGTTGGTGCTGCAGATCACGGTGGACCAGTTGCGCGGCGACCTGATCGATCGCTACTCGGCGGGCTACGGCGAGGGCGGCTTCCGGCGGCTGCTCGATGAAGGTGCGTTCTACGTCGACGCGCATCACCGTCATGCCAACACCGAAACCGTGGTCGGCCACGCGACCCTTGCCACGGGCACCGACCCGGCAGTTCACGGGATGGTCGCCAACGTCTGGCTCGACCGCGCGACGGGCAAGCTGGTCTATAATGTCGAGGACGCTGACTATCCGCTGCTCGGAGAGGGAGGAGGCGTCGACGCGAGCACTGAGATCGACCCCACACAAAAGCTCGCCACGACCCAGGGCCGCTCGCCGCGCGCGATCCGGACCAGTACGATCGGAGACGAGATCGCGCTGTCCATCGGCCCGAAGGCCAAGGTTTTCGGCGTCTCCGTAAAGGATCGCGGAGCGATCACGCTGGCCGGCCATGCCGGCACGGCCTACTGGTTCTCCAAGTCCGGAGGCCGCATGGTCACCAGCAGCTTCTACAAGGACGCCTATCCCGACTGGGTGGATTCCTGGAATGCCAAGGGTGTCCCGGCCTCTTACGCGGGCAAGTCATGGGAGCTGCTTGCGAAACCGGACGCCTACCTGTTCGGCGACGCCGACGATCAAGCCTGGGAGGTCGACTTCCCGGGCTATGGCCGGACCTTTCCGCACCCCTACGGCCAGGCCGACGGTGAATACTTCACCACCCTCTTGACCATCTCCCCGGCGGGCGACGAGATCGTGCTCGATTTCGCCAAGGAGCTGATGATCTCGGAGGGCATCGGCACGGACGATGTCACGGATTACCTGTCGATCAGCTTTTCCTCAACCGACTACGTCGGTCATTTCTTCGGACCTTCGAGCCTCGAAACCGAGGACAACCTGCATCGGCTCGATCGCACGCTGGCCGATCTCTTTGCCTTTGTCGACAAGACGGTGGGCCTCGACCGAACGCTGGTTGTCCTTTCGGCCGACCACGGTGCTGCCGAAGCGCCAGGATACCTCAACGCTTTGGGTATCGGCGGCAGCTACTTTGACTTCGACGCCATCGATAAGACCGAAGGCATTGCGGCCTTGAAGGCGGAGTTCGGCGTGGCCAAGGAGCTTATCGATCAGTTTTTCCAGCCTTATCTCTACTTGAACCGTGACGCGATCGCAGCACGCGGCCTCGACTTTTCCATGGTGTCACGGCGGGTCGCCGAGGAGCTTCGGGAGCTCCCTGGCATCGCTTACGCCGTCTCGAGTCACGACCTGCGGACGGGAGCCGTCGTGCAGACGCCGGTCACCGATGCAATATTGGCGAACTTCAATGAGGATCGGTCTGGCGACATCTATGTCGTTTTCGAGCCGCAATGGTTCGTGGCGGAGTTTGACGGAAAATCGGTGGCTGCCTCCCATGGGTCGCCTTGGGCCTACGACACCCACGTGCCGGTGATCTGGATGGGTCCGGGAATCGAGCCCGGCCGCATCGCGCGGCGGGTGGAGACGGTGGACGTTGCGCCCACGATCGCCGCCTACCTGGGAGTGAAGTATCCGAGCGGCGCCCGCGGCAGGGCGATGACAGAAATTGCCGACTAACCCTGAAGGAGAAAGCAATGAAACTAACAGCAACGATGTCTGTTTTGCCTGCAATCGCCTTACTGGCCGCAACGGCGCCGGCCTCTGCCGTCGATCTGAGCGAGGCGGACATGGAGAACCTCGTCAAGCGTTCGTGAGAGGGGGGGGGGGGGGCCCGGGGCCGCGGGGGGACCCACCGGGCGCGGGCGGGGGGGCCGGGCGGGGCGCAGGCGGCCGGGGGGGGGGGGGCGGGGGGCGGGGCGGGGGGGGCGGGCGCGCGCGCGCCCGCCGGGCCCGGGGGGCCCGCCGGCCCCCCCGCGCGCGGGGGACCCGACCCAGGCCGGGGGGGACGAGGGGCACAATCCCACAAGGCGAAGGGGGGGGACGGGGGGGGGGGTACACCCCGGGGGCCCAAAAACGGGGGGGGGAGGGCGCCCGCGGGGGCGACGCCCCCGGGACACGCGGGGGGCCCACGCGGCGGGGGCGGGGGGGGATTCCCGGGGGCGTCCCACAGACGCGAGGGGGGGGGGGGGGGGGAGCGCCCCAGGGGGGACATCCACACCGACACCACGGGGGGGGGGGGGCGCACGGCGGGGAGGGGGGACCACGCGCGGGGGGCGCATCGCACGCGGACCCACGCCCAGCCCACCAACCGGCGTCGGGGGGGGGAGGAGAGAGGACACAACCCCAGACAGGGGAAACCGGACATTCGGCAGGCAGACACGCCGCCCGGGGCCCACCCGGCCCGCTCACACGCGGGGGCGTCCACACCGGCCGCGTCCGGGCAGACATCTCGCGCGGGCGCCCGACCGGTCGACGGGGGCTGGCGTCGCGGGGCCGGGGGACCCGACCGGGGGGGCCCCGGGCCGACCCGCCGGCGACCGGCCCCGCGGGGGGGGGGCAGCGCGCGACCCCCCGGCACACACCGAGGGAGGGGGCCCCAGTCCCCGCGCCGCGCGGCGCGGCCCATGGAGCGACCAGTACGTCGCCATGTACAACGTGAACAACAAGTTCGCGCTCAAGCAGGGCGGGTGGAATACCTGCGATGCCGACACCCAGCTCAAAGACCACACCATGCGCGAGATCGCGCGGCCCAACAACGACACGCTCTATATCAGCTGCCTGCTGGACCTGCGCAAGGACCCCGTCATCCTCGAGATGCCGGCCTTCGACTCGGACTACGTCTCGCTGATGGTCACCGGCTATGACCACTACGTGAACGTGCCGATGTCGACCCGGCTCGACGACTTCGAAAAGCCGGAGAAGATGCTGTTCTACAGCGCGCGCACCGAGGGTTACGACGGCGAGCCGGTGGAAGGCGTCGATGAGATCTTCGAGGCCTCCGGCGACTTCATCTCCGCGGTCCTGCGCATCATGCCCCACGCCAAGGATGAGGCGCGGTTCGAGCGCATCGTCGGCCAGATGGAGCAGGTGAAGGCGGTCACCCTGTCCGAATTCCGCGGGCAAGCGGCCAAGCCGATCGACGACATCGCGTTCCCGCCGGTCGGCGAGAAGGACGCCGACGTCTTCGGGAACAATCTGCTCGAGGTGATGCAGTTCGTGTTCAATCACACCACCTTCGACCCGAACGACGCGCTCGATCGCGAACTGTTGGCCGCCTACGAGCCGCTGGGCGTTGTGCCGGGCCAGCCCTACGACGCCGCCCGGGTAGCCAAGATCGACGGTGCGAAGGTCCGCGCCGTCTCCGAACGGGTCTTCAGCGAAGAGATGGCCAAGGCCTCGGACGCGGCGTTTCACGAGAAAGAGCGCTTCGGCAAGTTCAAGCCCAAGGGGGAGATGCCCCTGGAACTGTTGCTGTTCCAGTCGGTGCTCGGTCCCATCGGTCTGCCCGCGGTCGAGGCGGTCTATCCCGGCGTCACCACCGCCGACGGCTCGCCGATCAACGCCATGAACGACTATGTGATCCGCATGTCGGCGGACGAGATGCCGCCCACGGAGGTGTTCTGGTCTATGACGCTGTACGACCTCAACAACGGTTTCTTCATCCCCAACGACCGCAAGAAGTACAGCGTGGGCGAGAACGCCGGCATGCAGCTCGACGAGAACGGCGGCATCGAGGTCTATGTCGCCGCCGAGAAGCCCGAGGGCGTGCCCGAGGAGAACTGGCTGCCGATCAACCGCAAGGACGAGGACATGGACATCGTCCTGCGGATCTACGAGGCGGACCTGGACAAGATGAAGACCTGGGAGGCGCCCAAGGCGGAGAAGCTCGGGGACTGAACAGTCACCACATCCATGCCTCGCCAGGCGCCGGCGGGGTCACCATGACCAGCGACGCAGTTGGCGCTCTGGCATCGCTGAGTTCGACATTGATCAAACGAGTGGAGGTTACAGCAATGAAATACTACCAGGTACTTCTGGCCGGTTTGTGCGGCGCTGCTGCTGACGACGACAGCGATGGCCGGTGACAGCAACCTCAAGTCCGGTGCCGGCAGCGCGCTCGGGGCCGCTGCTGGGACGGCGATCGGCAAGAGCATGGGCGGAAGCGGTGTCGTGGGTGGCGCAGTCGGCGGCGGTGCGGGCGCGGCTGTCTCCACCAAGAAAGACAAGACAGGGGCGGTTGTTGGTGGTGCCTTAGGAGGTGCGGCAGGCGCCGCGACCGGCGGCACCGGCGGCGCCGCGCTGGGAGCGGGCGCCGGTGGCGCGTTGGGCCGGCAGCTCAGTAAGTGACCCAGTCATGCCTACTTACATTCAGCCGATCGTCGCCTTGATTGCGGGCATCCTCATTCTGGTCCAACCCAAGCTCCTCAACTACATCGTCGCAATCTACTTGATCGTCGTCGGAGTCCTGGGGCTTGCAAGGCTTTATTGACGGACAGGACGGATAGCCTTGCCGCCCTCGATGCGGGGCGGGAGGTTCATCCACGGGTGGCTACCGCCGATGGCGAGCGGATGAAGCGTTGGCGCGCGCTCAAGGCAGACAGGCTGTCCGAGTAGACAGGGACTGCACCCGCAGCACCGCGCGGCGGCGGGAACCAGACCGAAGTGAAGAGAAAGACCGGAGAACACAAATGCTGAAACGAAGGCCGAATCGAAACCTGCTGGCCATCGCCGGAGTGGGTATTTCTCTCGCCCTGGCGATGCCCGTTCATGCCCAGTCCGCGGCTGACTGCGCCGCCCGCGCCGACCGCGCGGCCCGCAATACTTACGGTGTCGTGGGCGGTGCCGCCGGCGGTGCCGCGGGAGGGGCCGCCATCGGCGCCATCGTCAGCAGCGACTCGCGCAAGGGTGCCCGGAAGGGTGCGCGAATCGGGGCAGCGGTCGGGGGAACGAGCGGCGCCATCAGGAGGAGCGACACCTACAAACGGACTTACGACAACTGCATGTACGGTCGTTAGTCACAAACACTTCATCAACGCAGGAGATCGCCATGTCTCATTCAATTCGCAGCCTAATGACTGCCGCCGTGTCTTCCGTCTTAATCTTCGGTGGAACGATCGCCCTCGCCGAGGATGCGCCGTCCCAGAAGGACCTGAGCGTGTTCGTCTGTAAGGACATCATGCGCCTGTCCGGCAGCGAGCGGGAGAGCGCCCTGGCGCTGGTTCACGGCTATCGGCTCGGAAAGATGGATACGACCAAGTACGACATCGAAACCCTGTCGGATCTGACCGATCGGTTCATCGACTTCTGTCTCGATAACCCGGATGCCAACGCACTGGCATCGTTCGAAAAGCTGCGGGCAATGAGCGCGCGTCCAACACCGCGAAAGAGAGCGCAGACCTGCTGCGCCCCGGGATCGCCGATCCTCATCGGCGCCTTGATGGAGTTCGGCTGTCTGAACATGCACCGCGAGTACGCCTGGAACGCAGAGCGCCGGCACCGTGCCAGCGGCTGCGGTGGCGATCAACGACAAGATCCAGGATCCACTATTAAGGTGAAGGAGACACTGACAACCATGGCAAGCCGATACGACGAGACGACACGGACCCTCCTGATCGCACTGCTTTGCGGCATGTCGAGTACCGTGTTCGGCGCGGGATTCTACAGTCCGTCGATCGGCACCCCCGGCAGTCTTGGCACGGCCGGTGTCGCCAACCCAACGAACACCCGAGGTGCTGACGCCGCCTGGACCAACCCGGCCGGGATGACCGGCATCGACCAGCAGCACATTCTCTCCGGTCTCCAGGTCATCGTGCCCAGCGTCAAGTTCAAGGCAAAGGGCGTGGAGAACCTCTCCGTTCTCCCCAGATTTCAAGGCCCAGTTCAGGGTGATAATGGCGGCAACGCGGCGGAGGTCGCCCCGATTCCGAGCTTCTTCTACGTCAGGCCCCTGTCCGATCGCGTCCGCTTCGGCTTCTCCTCGACCGCGCCGCTGGGCGGCGGTGTGGATTATGGCTCGGATTTCGTCGGCCGATATGCACTCCGTGACGTGACCCTCGCTGGGCTCGCCATGACACCTGCGCTTGCGTACCGGGTGACCGACAAGCTCTCCGTCGGTGCCGGAATCTCGGTCGTTTACACCACGTTGGAACAGAGCATTGCGATCCGGCAGGGTGCCCCCGATCCGGCGCTCGACGGACGCGTCAAGTTCGAGAACCTCGAGGGTTGGGGTGTTCAGGGTATCCTGGGCCTGACCTATGCCTTCACCGACAAGCTGCTCCTCGGCGTCGTCTACCGCAGCGAGGCCGACACTGATCTGGACGGCGACGTCAAGTTCGAGGGCCTGCGCAACCCGCAGTTGGCGGCCTTTCTGCCCAACAGCGTCAAGATCAGCTGGACCAACCCGCAGTGGATCGAGGCAGGTCTGCGCTACAGGCTCGACGACAAGACCCAGCTGTACGCCAACGCCGGCTGGCAGGAATGGTCCAAGTTCAGCGAGAACGAGCTCAGCTTCCGGGACGATCGGGTCGTGGTCTCGGACCGGAACTGGGACGACACCTGGCATGCGGGCATCGCAGCGATCCGGGCACTCAGCGCCACATCGGCCGTTTCGTTCGGCCTCGCCTACGAGAGCTCACCCGTCAAAGACCAGTATCGGACACTCGACTTCCCGGTGGACGAGCAGTGGAAGCTCTCCGGCGCCTATGGCTGGAAACAGGGTGACAACATGTCCTTCTCCGTCGGCGCCACGCTGTCGTTCGTGGGGGATGCACCGCTGGAGCAGACGGCCCAGCGCGTGACCGTGAGCGGCGACTTTGACACCAATTTCTTGGCGATTGTCGGTGGGACGTTTCGATACGACTTTTGAGCTCAGGTTCGCTCGTTTGCCCGCGGTGGAATGTCGGTGTTATGCCTGGTAAAGCAGCTTCTCGAAATGCAGCTCGCGCATCGGGCTGTGGACTGTGTGCGAGTAATCGCTCCCAAGGGCTGCTCCCTGGACGGGATGAGCCTAGCGGCTAAACCTAGTAGAGAAAACTGCCGATGATGGTCAGGAGGTAGATGGCAGGGAAAGGCCCACCGTGACACGGTGGCGACGCGATGGGTAGTCGACTGTTTCCCGCGTTTGACGAGATCGAAAACGAATAGGCTCTGGAAAGATCGTTGCCGCCATGACCACGAAGGAGGAGACGAGGAGGGCAGATGAGATCCTTCGGCACCTGAATGGCTTCTTTCAGGCGCACCCGCATCTGGTCGAGAATCTCGCGCTGCATTACGAGGTGCTGTTCGAGCTTGGCGAACAGCTCGTCGGGGCGGGCCGAGCCGACGAATACGTCGCGCTGCTCAAACGGGTGCGCGAGGAGTTTCCGCTCGCCTATCTCAAGAGCTACAGCTATTACGATCGAGACATCATCTTCTACGAGGCCGTCGAGCGGGGCTGCTCCGCGGGCATCGAGGACTATCTGAACTGGTTTGAGGAATATCCCGAGGCAGGCGTCGACAACCTCTTCGCGTTGATCGAATTCCTCATGCTGACCGAGTGCGACGAGGCGGTGATGCGTCTGCTCGAGACGACCTACTATCCGCTGTGCCGCTCATCGAATGTCTTCGGCGGCGAAAAGCTGCTCGATCCGCTCATTCTCGGCTATCTTGCGCCCATGCTCGATAACGGCTGGACAGCAGCGGATCTGCAGACCTTGGTGGAGCGCTTGCAGGGGATTCGGATTCCGCTGCGAGCCGAATGGTACGATCCGGCGGATCTGCAAGCTTTCATGCAGGAGATCACCAGCGAACCGGGCGCGGAACGCTTCGACGCCTTCGATGCCGCGAAGAATCTCGGGCCGTACTACGATCGGGTCACGCGCAACTTCATGGGCTGGCTGCGACGGGAAAAGGGCTTTAGCTGGATGAAGGCGCACTTCTATCGCGATCAGGTGATGCGCTACCTATCGAGGAGCATCCCAGCAGGGAAGAGGCCGAAGCAGCCCTTCACCTTCACCAAGAAATTGCTCGACCGAACCCTGTCCGACAACGCGCGCCAGCTCTTGAGCTTAAACGCCACAAAGGCCCTGGGCTCGATCAACGCCGTCTATTGGTTTGCCGAGTATCTCGCACGAGGCAATGCGATCAACGATAAACTCGGTGCCGACGTGCAGCGCTGGTGCGGAGAATTCTGGGACGCCACGATCCAGGTGTTCCGTCAATCCACGATCGAGGCGGGCGCCTTCAAGACCTTCCCACAATGACGGGGCCGGCCTTGATGGCCAGTCGCGCCGAACGCAACCTTGGGCGATTTCTGTCAAATCTCATACCAGCTGACCTGTCTTGAGGCCCGCCTTCTGTGTCGCACCGGCAGTCACAGAGTCCGGCTCTGTGCCTGCTGTGTTTCGCATCGCCGACAGCTGCACCGGTTGAGTACGCCCGAAACTGCGTCGGCGAGCCATCGGGCGCTTTGCATCAGCTTGGTAATGTGAGCACCCGGATGGCATCGGTACCGCCCGCGGATGCGGTATGTCCCCAGGTGCCGATCAACAGGTCCCCCGGCTGCACTAGTCCGCGTTCACGGGCAACCCGGAGCGCGAGCGCAATCTTGTCGTCGTCGCCGATACCCGCCTGGTACAGTACCGGCAGCACGCCCCAGTTCAACGACAGTCGCCGCGCCACCGTCGGTGACGCCGTGACGGCGAGGATCGGGCATTCCGGGCGATGCTTGGAGATGAGTCGCGACGTAAAGCCGGTCTCGGTCAGGCTCAGGATGACACGGGCCCCCAACTGCTCGGCCATGCGCACCGCGGCATGGGCAACCGCCTCGGTGACGATATTGGACGGGTGCGGCAGTGTTTGCTGCAACCAGCCGTACTCGCGCAGCGACGCCTCGGCGCGCACCGCGAGTTCCGCCATGATGCGTACCGACTCCACCGGATAGGCGCCGGCCGCGGTCTCACCGGAGAGCATCACTGCCGAGCTTCCGTCCAGAATCGCATTGGCCACGTCGCTGGCCTCGGCCCGAGTCGGCTTCGGGTTGCGTTCCATCGACGCCAGCATCTGCGTGGCGGTGATGACGGGTTTGCCGTTGCTGACGGTGCTGCGGATGATCTTCTTCTGAGTGCTCGGCACGTCCGCCAGCGGCAGTTCCACGCCGAGGTCGCCGCGGGCGACCATAACGCCGTCGGCGGCCTGCACGATGGAGTCCAGGTTGGCCACCCCAGCGCGGTTCTCGATCTTGGCGATGATCGGGATCTCGACCCCGGCCTCGGCCAACATCTCGCGCATGCGGCGCACCTCATCGGCGCTCTGGATAAAGGAGGCGGCGATGTACTCGACGTCATTGTCGGCGGCGAAGGACAGCTCGCGCAGCACATCGTCGCGATGCTCCGGGTCCACCGCGGTCACCGACAGCTGCGTACCCGGCAGGTTGACGCCCTTGCTGGCGCCGAGTCGACCACCGACCACCACCCGGCACCGCACCTCGCGGTCCGTGGTCGCCAGCACCTGAAGCTCCATCGCGCCATCATCGAGCAGGACCGTCTCGCCTGGATTCACCTCTCGTGGCAGGTGCCGGTAAGACACCGAGACGCCGTGCCGATCGCCGGCGCGGCCATCGGTGAACAGCGAAAAAAGCTCGCCGGAGACCAACTCGACGATGCCGTCGGCGAGCGCGCCGGTGCGGATCTCGATACCGCGGGTGTCGATCATGATCGCCACCGGCACCCCGACCGCATCGGCCGCCGCGCGGATGCGTAGCAGCCGCGCCTTGTGCTCGTCGAAGTTGCCGTGCGACAGGTTCAGGCGCGCCACGTTCATGCCCGCCCGCAGCATGGCCTCCAGCGTCTCTGGCGCATCACTGGCCGGGCCGATGGTGGCAACGATCTTGGTGCGACGGGTGCGGGCTCGATTGGGCATGGGGCCTCCTGGGCCGTGCGATTGTGAAAGAATCCGTGACCGTCCCGTTAGCTGCTGTCGCGGCGACAGGTTCAACAATAAAACTCAACGGGGTGCACACCAGCAACGATGGGTTTCGCTTTGCTCTACCCATCCTACGGGGTACTCGCACGGTCTCCGTTCGTGGGATCGCGTTACCGATTCGCAACAGGACGTTGGGCGGCTTCGTGCCGCTACGTTGAGTCTAACGGCCGTGGCGCGGTGCTATCCGGCAACCAGAGGCGTTTGATTTGTCGGCGTGGGAGCGATTTGCAATCGCGACGGCCGCGAAGGCGAGTCCCTGCGCCGCGCGATCGCCACTGCAAGTCGCTGTCAGGGCAAAGTCACGCGACCCGGCTCAATGGATCAATGGGCTTCGTCCCAGTTCGGACCGACCCCGGCCTCCACGACCAGGGGCACCGAGAGCTCCGCGGCGCCGGCCATCATCGCCTCGATGCGCGCCCGGGCCGGGTCCACCTGATCCTCGGCCACCTCGAACACCAGCTCGTCGTGGACCTGCATGATCATCCGCACCCGTCGCGCGCCTCCGGGAGCCAGGGCCACCGGTCGACGGTGTGCGCGCTTGATGATGTCGGCGGCGGTGCCCTGCATCGGCGCGTTGATGGCGGTGCGTTCGGCGTACTGGCGGCGCTGGGCGTTGCGGGAGTTGATCTCGGGCAGGTACAGACGGCGGCCGAACACCGTCTCCACGTAGCCGCTCGGTCGTGGGCCTGCTCGCGGGTCGCATCCATGTAGGCCTTCACGCCGGGGTAGCGGGCGAAGTAGAGGTCCACGTAGTCCTGCGCCTCGCCGCGCCCGATGCCGAGCTGACGTGCGAGACCGAACGCGGACATGCCGTAGATGAGACCGAAGTTGATGGCCTTGGCGTTGCGGCGCTGGTCCTGGGTCACGGCATCAAGGGCGACGCCGAACACTTCCGCGGCGGTGGCCCGGTGGATGTCCTCGCCGGCGGCGAAGGCGCCCTTCAGGCCCTCGTCGCCGGACAGGTGCGCCATGATGCGCAGCTCGATCTGGGAATAATCCGCTGCCAGCAGGCAATGCCCTTCGTCGGCCACGAAGGCGCGCCGGATCCGTCGCCCCTCGGGCCGGCGCACGGGAATGTTCTGCAGGTTCGGGTCACTGGATGACAGGCGGCCGGTGGAGGCCACGGCCTGGTGATAGCTCGTGTGCACCCGCCCGCTGCCGGCATTGATGCAGCCGGGCAGAGCCTCCAGGTAGGTCGAACGCAGCTTCGACAGCGCGCGGTGTTCGAGAATCAGGTGGGGCAGGGCGTGGTCGTGGGCGAGTTCCTGCAGCACCGACTCGGCCGTGGAGGGCTGCCCCTTGGGGGTCTTGGAGATCACCGGCAGTTTCAGCTCGTCGAAAAGCACCTCCTGGAGTTGCTTGGGCGAACCCAGGTTGAACTCACGGCCGGCTTCGCCGTGGGCCTCGGCCTCCAGTTCCACCAGGCGCTGGGCCACCTCCTCGCTTTGCTGGGCCAGCAGGCGCGCATCGATCCGCACCCCGGTACGCTCGATGCGCGAGAGCACCGGCACCAGGGGCATCTCCAGCTCCGCGAACAGCGTGGCGAGCCGGGGCTCGGACTCGACCTTCGGCCACAGGGCCTGGTGCAACCTGAGGGTGACGTCCGCGTCCTCGGCCGCGTAGGGCGCCGCCTGTTCCAGGGGCACCTGGTCGAAGGTCACCTGGGACTTGCCCTTCCCGGCCACATCCTCGAAATGAATGGTCTTGTGGCCCAGGTACTTCAGCGCCAGGGAGTCCATGTCGTGGCGGGTGGCCGTGCTGTCGAGCACGTAGGACTCCAGCATGGTGTCGAAGGCGATGCCCTTCATGCGCGATGCCGTAAGGTTGGCCAGCACGCTCATGTCGTACTTGAGGTTCTGGCCGACCTTGGCGCGGTTTTCATCCTCCAGCAGCGGCTTCAGTGCGGCGAGCACCGTCTCCCGGTCGAGCTGCTGCGGTGCGCCGAGATAATCGTGGGCGACGGGCACATAGGCTGCCCGCCCGGGTTCGACCGCGAAGGAGACGCCAACTATCTGCGCCTCCATATAATTCAGGCTCGTGGTCTCGGTATCGAAGGCGAACAGCGCGGCGGCTTCAAGCGCTCGATCCAGGCGTCCAGCGTCCGCCTCGTCGAGCACCGTAGTCATAGCGTCGCCGGGGCGGCGCCCGTCGCCCGTGGCCGCCTCGGCGGTCTCGCCGTCCAGGAGTTCCGCCAGCCAGGTCTTGAATTCCAGGTCTCGTACCAGCGAGCGCAGCTTTATGTCCGGTGCGGCTCGGGCGTCAGGGCTTCGGCCCCTCGTCCAGCGCCACGTCGCAGCGGATGGTCACCAGGTCCCGGGACAGGGGGATCTGATCGAGGTTCGCACGCAGGCTCTCGCCGACCTTGCCCTTGATGGCATCGGCGTTCGTCACCACCGCGTCCAGGCTGCCGTACTCGGCGAGCCACTTGCCGGCGGTCTTGGGACCCACCTTGGGGATCCCGGGCACGTTGTCGGAGGTGTCGCCGATGAGGGCCAGGTAGTCGACGATGCGCTCCGGCGGCACGCCGAACTTCTCCTCCACGCCGGCCGGATCCAGGGCGCCGCCATCCATGGTGTTCACCATGGTCACGTGCTCGTCCACGAGTTGCGCCATGTCCTTGTCACCGGTGGACATCAGAACGTAGGCATGCCGAGCTCGGCCGCGCGGGTCGACAGGGTGCCGATGACGTCGTTGGTAGGTCTGGAAGAGATGCAGGTCGCGTTGGTCTGCGAGCAGATCGGCGGCGAATTCGGGCGCGCGTTTCTGCGCAGATGCGATCCAGGGCGTCAGGCCGCCCAGTTGCAGTTCGGCGTGCAGTATCAGGGCGGTTGGCGCGGCATCGTTGGTCTTGTCGCCGCCAGTTGCGGCGTGCCGCCCGCATCATCCGCCCCACAGCGCCTCCACGCCCTGCTGGATGGCGGGCGTCAGGATCAGCCCGAGTTGCTCCTCGCCCGAAGTAGCCAGCGCAGTTCGTGCTTGTCGTCGCTGGCGGGCTCATGGGCGCCAAAGGCCTGCGCCCAGCCACGAAAGTAGGCGCCATGGCGCCGGATCAAACAGGTTTCGCTCATCCGCTTCCCTCCTACCGGTACGGTCGTTGTGATTCGGCGTTCGCCTGTCGGTCGCGGTCTGACGCCGGCTCAAACAGGACGGTCCGCACGTTAATGAGGCGCGAGCCGAGAATCCCTTGGGATCGATATTTACCATCACAACTTTAGGTCCATCGGCGCCAACAGCGTTCGCGGAGTGTCAAGCGTCTCGCGTTGCAGTCTTGCGTCGCGTGGTCGACTTGGCCTCGGCGGCAGGCGGCTGCCTTCAGTGACGCTTGACGAGGAACCGTTGACGGTCCACAGTGCCACGGACAACCTCATCGAGGCCGGTCCGCTGCCGCCGAGCATTGGCCCGGGCAGTCGAGTCCTTGCGGGTCGTCGCCGGTGACGACCGCTCGCGTTTTGATGCCTTCAGCGTGGAACTTGGCGGCCAATCATCCGCGCCACCAACGCCGCGCCACGATGTGCCGACCGGTGGTTTCAATCGGCTGAGCATTCTCGATGACGCGGGCGATGTCGGCTGGTCGCCGTCGATTGCAATTGGCGCCGATGGCC
>CALOFM010000021.1:0-215991 GCA_942492625.1 uncultured Gammaproteobacteria bacterium
GGAGGGTGCGGCATGACCAGTGCACCCGAAGATCTGATCTGCGCCGCGATCGACGACGCGGAAGAACTCCGCGACCCGCTCGACTGTTTGGTCGCCTGCACCGAGGCTGATCCGGGTGCGCCCTTCGTGCCGGAGGCGCTCGAAGCGCTGGTCAGCCTACGGCGGGAAGATCGTGCGCGGTTCGAAGGCCTGCGCGCCCAGCTCAGGAGCGCAGGCTGTCGGGTGACCGCACTGGACGAGGCCCTGGCGGAGGCGGCCGGCGAGGGTAGCGGCCGCGGCCCGAAACAGGCTGATGTGCTGATTGACCTGGCCCATGAGGCTGAGCTGTTCCACAGCCCCGATGCCACTGCCTTCGCCGACCTCGTGGTCAACGGCCACCGCGAAACCTGGCCGGTACGCACCAAAGGATTCCGGCGTTGGCTGGCGCGGCGCTTTTTCGAGGCGACAGGCGGCGCGCCGAACTCCGAGGCCCTGCAGTCGGCCCTCAACGTCATCGAGGCCAAGGCCCACTTCGATGGACCCGAGCGGGAGGTGCACATCCGCATCGGTGGCCTGGACGGCAATCTCTACCTCGACCTCGGTGACGAGGCCTGGCGGGCGGTGGAGATCGGCATCGAGGGTTGGCGGATCGTCGAAGATCCGCCGGTCCGCTTCCGCCGCGCCGCCGGCATGCAGGCGCTACCCACGCCTGAGCCGGGTGGTTCGATCGAGAAGCTGCGCAACTTCCTCAACGTCCAGGGAGACGGTGACTTCATCTTGGTCGTGGCCTGGGTGCTCGCGGTGTTGCGAGACCGCGGACCCTACCCGGTGCTCGTGCTGTCGGGAGAGCAGGGTTCAGCAAAATCCACTTTCTCATCCATTCTGCGCTCGCTGCTCGATCCCAACACAGCGCCGCTGCGCGCCCTGCCGCGGGAGGACCGTGATCTGTTCATCGCGGCGAACAACGGCCATGTTCTGGCTTTCGACAACGTCTCAGGGCTGCCCACGTGGATCTCTGACACCCTTTGTCGGCTGGCCACCGGCGGCGGATTCGCCGTGCGCCAGCTCTACACCTACCAGGATGAGGTGCTGTTCGATGCCGCGCGGCCGGTGATCCTCAACGGCATCGAGGACATCGTCACGCGGCCGGATCTGGCCGACCGGGCGATCTTCCTGATGCTGGAGCCGATACCAGAGGACCGCCGCCGACCCGAGAAGGAGCTGTGGGCAGCCTTCAACGCCATCCGGCCGCAACTTCTCGGCACGCTGCTCGACGCGGTTTCCCACGGACTCCACCGGCTGCCCGACACCCGGCTCGACAGCCTGCCGCGCATGGCGGACTTCGCGCTCTGGGCAACCGCCTGCGAGACTGCACTGTGGTCTGCTGGCACCTTTGGCGCCGCTTATGCCGGGAACCGTGACGAGGCCGTCGACAGCGTCATCGAGGCGGACCCGGTGGGCTCTGCCGTCCGCTCCTTGATGAACACGCGGACGGAGTGGACGGGAACGGCCTCGGATCTTCTGGACGCCCTCGACGAGGAGGTCGGAGAGAAGGTACGCAAGACCAAGACCTGGCCGTCTTCCGCTCGCGCGCTTTCGGGGCGGGTCCGACGGGCGGCAACCTTTCTGCGCAAGGTCGGCATCGACATCACGTTCGAGCGCGAGGGCCGTGCCAGGACCCGCACCATCTGGATTTCCCGTAAGCCGGAACGTGCCCCGGCAGGACCGTCCACACCGTCCGCCCCGTCTGTGCTGCAGCCAGCAACGCGGAAAAACAACGGCTTAGACAAAGGCAACCCGCGGACGGTCACCTGCACAGCGGACGCAAACGCCGGTTGCACCGAACCTGGGGCCGTCCGCAATAATCCGAAGCAAAACAACGAGATGGTCATTGCGGACGATGCGGACGCAAAATCAGAAGGCCATTCCGGTGGCTGGAGGACACGCCTGTGAGCGCCGCCGAGACACTGTCAGCAGCCCAGGCGGCCGGTGTGCGCTTGGGCCTCGATGGGACGGATCTGTTGATCGAGGCGGACTGCGAACCGCCGCCGGCACTGCTCGATGCGCTGCGGCGCGACAAGCCGGAGATCCTGGCACTGCTCCGTATCCGCAAGACCGGTGAAGTACCTAAGTCAGCAGCGACCATCGAATTCTTTGATCTGCACGGCCTGACGCTCGCGGAACTTGAGGAGGCAGCCGGCGAGGACTGGCCAGAGGTGCGCGACGCCCCCGAGGTGCTCGAAGCCCTGGCGCACGCCGTCGTCACGCGTCGTCAGCGTGAGCGGGGCGAATGCCCGCCACACTGGACCGAGCGCTGCGAGTGTGCCGGCTGCGGTCCTGTCTTCCTCTGGCCCGGCAGTCCGACGCGGGTGCTCGGTTGCCCCTGGTGCTTCAACTGCGCCGAGGGGCGCCCGATACCGCGGCCCGTGGCCGATACCTGCGGCGCCTGCCGCCACTTCCGCTGCATCGACTATCCCAACCTGGGTCACTGCGTAAAGGGCCAGCCGGAGGCCATCGCAGGCCTGTGGGATACTGACCGACGTGCTTGCGACCGGTGGTTACGCTCGGAATAGAATCGAACAGTCGCGACGCAAGATGCGAAGGCGTGGTAACGCAAGGTAGCAACTCGTGTTGATCAATTTACCTCTCTCTCGACGCTCGCCTGGAGACCTACATTGAACGAGCAATCGACGGTTGATACGACGGGAGGGTACGCCCTACCCAGGTTCAACGCGCTGCGTCACGGTGTGTTGTCGCGCTACACCCTCTTGCCCTGGGAGGATCCCGACGAATATCGGCGGCTCCTCGACGACCTCGTCGCCGCCCACAACCCTGACGGCCCGGTCGAGGAACACCTGGTAGAGGAGCTCGCCGGCGTCATTTGGAGAAAGCGCCGGCTGAGGATGGCCGAGGGTGCGGCGTTTCAACGGGGGCTGAAATCCGCTTTGCGCCCCTTCAACGCGACCGTCGAGACGGCGCTAGCCCACGCAGGTGGAACGGGGAAGAACGGGTATGAAGAGCCGATCGAGGCGATTCGTGCGACCGGCGAGGAAACCAGGGAGAAACTTACGGACTTGAAGCAGGACGAGGCGAAGACCGACAAGGCGTTCCGGGTGCTCGACCGCGGGGGACCAGACGCCTACGAGAGGGCGTTGGCAGCCCTCAGAGCGGACACGAGGGAGTGGTGGGACGAGAAAGTCAGCGTGGAAGGAGACGGCACCGACTACGACGATGATTACGATGACGAACCCGCCCCCCGCTACACCCCCGACGCAGACGGCCTCGCACTTTTCCTGAGAAGGGAAGTGCAGGCTTACTACGTTGTCCGTCGCCGCGAGCTGGAGAATCGCCCTCTCATCAAGGCGCACACGTTCGGCGAGGCATTCAGCCCGGATCGACTCGACCGAATCGCGCGCTACGAAGTCCATCTGGACCGTAAGCTCGAAAAAACCCTCGCGATGCTCATCAAACTGCAGGAGCTTCGGCGGCCGACTTCTCCGGCGTAATCCGTTTCGCAAAATTCGATTGCCGGTACTTCTGCGCGGCAGTACATTGGCATTACCACTGAACGAGCGGCGATCAGATGGCTCGCACCAAGAACGAAGTCCTCACCATCCGCACCACCGCCGAGGTCAAGGCGCTGCTTAAGCTCGCCGCCGAGCGTGAGCGCCGCTCCTCCGCGTCGATGATCGAGGTGCTGGTGCTGGACTACGCGAAAGCACACGGTCTCGTGGTTCCCGAACCAGATCAGCCCACAGGCAAAGGCTCCGGTAAGGCTCGATAACAAAAACAACGCATGACAGAGAACGCCACCCAGCTACAAGGGTCGAGCCGATGACGGAAAATGCGAACCTCCGCTCCGCCCTTTGGGACGCCGCTAATACATTGCGCGGCTCCGCCGTCGACCGCACCGACTGGAAGGGCTACATCCTCCCGCTGCTGTTCTTTAAACGCATCAGCGACGTGTGGGACGAGGAGACCGCCGAGGCCGCAGAAATATTCGGCGACGTCGACCCGTCGCTCTTTCCCGAGGTGCATCGCTTCAGGGTCCCCGATGGCTGTCACTGGCGGGATGTCCGCGAGACGGTTTCCAACGTCGGCACCGCACTAGTGCGGGCCATGCAGGAAATCGAGCGGGCCAATCCCGACACCCTCTACCGGGTCTTCGGCACCGCCGACTGGGGCAACAAGGAGAAATTCACCGACGAGCTGCTAAAGGACCTGGTCGAAGGCTTCTCGTCGATCCCGCTGGGCAACAAGGCCGTCAGCACTGATGTGCTGGGCGACGCCTACGAGTATCTGATCGGCAAGTTCGCCGACGTCACCCGCCGCAACAAGGCCGGCGAGTTCTACACACCGCGCAGCGTGGTGCGCATGATGGTCGAGATCCTCGACCCGAAGGAAGGCGAGTCGATCTACGACCCCGCCTGCGGCACCGGGGGCATGCTGCTCGGCGCCATTGAGCACGTCGCCCGCAACGGCGGCGATCCGCGGACCTTCTTCGGGAAGATCTACGGACAGGAGAAGAACCTGACGACCTCGTCCATCGCGCGAATGAACCTGGTCCTGCACGGCATCGAGGACTTCCAAGTCGCCCGCGAGGACACCCTGCGCAACCCAGCCTTCAGCGACGCCAGCACGGGCGGATTGCTCACCTTCGACTGCGTCATCGCCAATCCGCCATTTTCGCTCAAGGAGTGGGGCCGCGGTATCTGGGAAGCCGACCCGTGGGGCCGGGCCAAGTACGGCCTCCCGCCGGAGAGCTACGGCGACTATGCCTTCGTCCAGCACATGATCGCGTCAATGGCCACGACCGGGGACAGCCGCATGGCCGTCGTGCTTCCCCAGGGTGCGCTCTTCCGCAAGGCCGCGGAGGGCAAAATCCGCACGGAGCTGCTTAAGGAGGACTTGATCGAGGCTGTAATCGGCTTGGCACCGAATCTCTTCTACGGCACCCAGCTCGCCGGCTGCGTTGTGGTGCTCCGCCGCAAGAAGCCCGCCGATCGACAGCAGAAGGTACTCGTCATCGACGCATCGAGCCTGTTCCGAAAAGGACGGGCGCAAAACTTTCTCGACCCCGAGCACACCGAGCAGGTCGTCTCTTGGTATCGCGCCTTCGAGGACGTCGAGGACCGGGCCAAGGTCGTCTCGCTCGACGAGATCAAGAGGGAAGGCTGGACCCTCAACATCTCGCGTTACGTGCTCCCACCAATCGGCGAGGACATCCCGCCCCTACCCGAGGCGGTCGAGTCGTTCAAGACGGTACTCGCCGAGGCTCGAGCGGCCGAGGATCATCTGCGCACCGTGCTGACCGAGGGTGGCTGGCTGGATTGACCTCCGGTGGCTCACCACCGCCGGCAACCTTCCGGACATCCGACAAGCGATGTCGTCGGTCCGGCTTCTCCTACTGCACCACTTTCAAGCGGCCGACAGCTGAACTTTCAAGTAGCCGCGGTCAGCTCTTTCAATTGGCCGCATCGCAAGCTTACAATCAGCCGATGCCAGGAGCCGACCTCTATCCGCGCCACGCTGCGCCCTTGCTGACCGAGGCGCTGACCGACTCGCCCGCGGTGCTGATCCATGGGACCCGCCAGTGCGGTAAGACAACGCTTGCGCGTGTGGTCGCCGAGCCGCTGGGCTACCGCTACTTCACCTTCGACGAAGCCGTCGCACGACAGGCGGCGGAGCTCGACCCGGCAGGATTCGTTGCCGACCTACCAGGGCCAGTGATCCTCGACGAGGTTCAGCACGTCCCGGCCCTGTTCGCCGCCTTGAAGACCGCGATCGATCGCGACCGGAAGCCCGGCCGCTTCATACTGACCGGCTCCACCAACGTGCTGCTTCTGCCCCGCCTTTCCGACTCGCTCGCGGGGCGCATGGAGATCCTCCGCCTGCATCCCCTGGCACAGTGCGAGTTGGCCCGCTCCTCGTCCGGCTTCCTTGACGCCCTATTCAACCGAGGCTTCGGAACCGGACATTGGGAGCGAATGGGCGCGGCGCTGGCGGAGCGTATCGCCGCGGGCGGGTATCCGGCCGCACTCGCGCGAGCCACGAGCCGGCGCCGGGCCGCCTGGTACCGGGATTATCTGGAGACACTGGTCAGCCGCGACGTCCGCGAGCTGGCACGCGTCAGTGCACTCGACGCCCTGCCGAGGCTGCTCGCCCTGGCCGCGAGCCAGACCGCGCGCCTGCTCAACGTCTCCGAGCTGGCCGCACCCTTTCAGCTCAGCCGCCCGACCATCCGCGACTATCTGACCCTGTTGGCGCGGGTCTTCCTGCTCGAGGAGCTGCTACCCTGGCACAGCAACCGCCTCAGCCGCCTGATCAAGACCCCCAAGCTGCACCTCGGCGACACCGGCACCGCCTGCGCCCTGCTCGGCGTCGACGCCAAGGCCCTGGTCGCCGACCGTCAGCTGCTCGGCCAGTTGTTGGAGACCTTCGTGTTCCAGGAGCTGCGCCGCCAGGCGAGCTGGCACCCGGAGACCATCCGCTTCTTTCACTTCCGCGACAAGGATGGCGTCGAGGTCGATCTGGTCATCGAGCGGGGCAGCACCGCGTTGGCGGGGGTCGAGGTCAAGGCTGCGGCAACCGTCACCGAACGGGACCTGCGCGGCTTGCGTAAGCTGAAGACCGCCGCCGGCGGCCGCTTTCGGGCCGGCGTGGTGCTCTACGATGGCGAGACCAGCGCGAGTCTCGGCGACGGACTCTACGCGGTGCCGATCCGGCGCTTGTGGGAAGCGGACGCAGACCACAACATCGCCTACGGGAGGGACGTGTTTTGATCAAACGGAAGCGGGCTCACGCGGCTTTGTTGCGATCAGATCGCGCGACGGCCAGCAACAAATCGGTTTGCTGCGATTCCATGGGCAACAAGTGCAGAATCGTAGGTTGGGCTGAGCTTGCGAAGCCCAACAACCAGAGCGTTGACGCGAGAATCCCGTTGGGCTTCGTTCCTCAGCCCAACCTACGCATGACCGAGAGCGCCGGATCAAGTGAGTAACCATCTATCGCAGAAGGAGCTGGAGAGCTATCTCTGGGCCGCCGCGACCCTGCTGCGCGGCCTGGTCGACGCCAGCGACTACAAGCAGTACATCTTCCCGCTGCTGTTCTTCAAACGGCTCTCCGACGTCTGGGACGAGGACTACGACCTCGCC
This sequence comes from uncultured Gammaproteobacteria bacterium, assembly GCA_942492625.1. Taxonomy (GTDB): domain Bacteria; phylum Pseudomonadota; class Gammaproteobacteria; order Chromatiales; family Chromatiaceae; genus Thiosymbion. The sequence continues at coordinate 7,134 of CALOFM010000021.1, forward strand.
TTCGCCGAGACCGGCGACGAGGGCTACGCCGCCGCCACCGCCGACGACCGCTTCGTGATCCCCGAGGGCGGGCATTGGGACGACGTGCGCGAGGCGTCCCGGAACGTCGGCCGCGCCCTGCTCACCGCCTTCCAGGCCATCGAGTCCGCCAACCCGCACCGGCTGCAGGGCGTCTTCGGCAACGCCCCCTGGACCGACAAGGCCCAGATGCCGGACGCCACGCTCAAGAACCTGATCGAGCACTTCTCCAAGCACACGCTCAGCCTCGCCGCTGTGCCCGAGGACGAGCTGGGCAACGGCTACGAGTACCTCATCAAGCAGTTCGCCGACGACAGCGGCCACACCGCCCAGGAGTTCTACACCAACCGCACCCTGGTCCACCTGATGGCGCAGATGCTGGAGCCCCAGGCCGGCGAGTCCATCTACGACCCCACCTGCGGCACCGGCGGCATGCTCATCTCCTGCCTCGCCGAGGTGAAGCGCCGCGGCGGTGACACCCGCACCATCGGCCTCTACGGGCAGGAGCTCATCACCATCACCGCCGCCATCGCCCGGATGAACCTGGTGCTGCACGGCGTCTCGGACTTCCACATCGCCGCCGGCAACACCCTGGCCGCGCCCGCCTTCGCCGAGGGCGACCGGCTGCGCACCTTCGATGTGGTCCTGGCCAATCCGCCGTACTCCATCAAGAAGTGGAACCGCACCGCCTGGGAGCACGACCCCTGGGGCCGCAACTTCCTCGGCACCCCGCCCCAGGGCCGCGCCGACTATGCCTTCTTCCAGCACATCCTGCGGAGCATGGACCCGAAGACCGGGCGCTGCGCCATCCTCTTCCCGCACGGTGTGCTGTTCCGCAACGAGGAGGCCGGGATGAGACGCAAGCTGGTCGAGTCCGACCTGGTCGAGTGCGTGCTCGGGCCTGGGCCGAGTCTGTTCTACAACTCGCCGATGGAGGCGTGCGTCGTCATCTGCCGATCGACGCAAGCCGAAGAGCACGGCAAGGGCAAGATCCTCTTCATCGACGCAGTCGCCGAGATCGCCCGCGAGCGGGCGCAGAGCTTCCTAAAGCCCGAGCACCAGCAGCGCGTCCTCGACGCCTACCGGGCCTTCGCGGACCAGCCCGGCTTCGCGGCGGCCGTTCCTCTGGAGGACGTGCTCGCCAAGGACGGTAGCCTGTCGATTCCGCTGTATGTGAAGAAACCCAAGCCGGCCGTCGCGGCGGGAGAGCAGGCGACGCTGGCGTCCGCCTGGGCGGCGTTCGACGAGGATGGGCGGGAGTTCTGGACCGGATGGATGCGCTGGTGGACATGCTCGACGGCGTCGTTGCCGAGGAGGCGGGCGATGCTTGAGGTGGCGACCGAAGCGATCCGAAGCTCAGGGTGGACGACCATCGCATTCGGCGATGTCGTGCGTGCAGGTCAAGACGACAAGGTCGACCCGGAGGAGTCGGGTGTCGAACGGCGGTACGTGGCAGGGCTTGGAGCACATGGACTTCCGATGTGGTTCTCAAGCTGACGATCCGCCGATGGGGCGACGATCGGCGACGAGGTACGTCGAATCCACCGCCTTCCACATGCGCTTCAAGCCGGGGCGACGTCATTTTCGGCTAAGCGGCGAGCCTATCAGCGGAAGGTAGCGGTTGCAGACTTCGAGCGGCATCTGCTCGGCGACATGCGATAGGTGCTTGGAGGCCAAGCCGGATGTGGTCCTGCCGGAGTTGCTGCCGTTCTTCATGCAGACCGACGCTTTCATGGAGCACGCCTAGTCGAGATATCGGTGGGCTCGCTGTCGCCAACCATCAACTGGAAGACCTCGCTGAGGTTCGAGTTCGCCCTGCCGCCGATCGAGGAGCAGCGGCGGATGGTGGCCGCCTTGACTGCCGCCCGAAAGGCTGCAGATGCGCTGCTTGCCACAGAACAGTCGCTCTAATAGCGCGTATGAGTCTTGGGTTGAGTCTCGACTTACTGGGCACGAATGGCCTGAACGCCCTGCGTCAGACTTACTGGATCGGGCAACGGTGGGAATCGTAGTCAAGCCGGCTGCGCTGTATGTAGATCATGGTGGCGTACCAGCCCTCGTTCACTGAATGTTCTGCCCGACCGAATTTCTTGGAAAGATTGTGTGTCGTATCTCGGAGCGCGGGCATGAGGAGCACCGAGAGCTCACGCCCTCCGAGCGGTGACGTCGTGCTGTATCGTTCGAAGCGGGCGACCGACTGCGCGATGCTGCCGTGATCCCGATGGAATGCCAAGACCACGGACTGAACGCAATTGACCTGATCGTCTCAACACCCGGACCAGACCTTCGTTCCGGATACTTCTGCCGTTTCCTGAACTCACGAGCTGGACGACGGCAGTTTGCCTCCGGATTCGCGGGAACCGCTCAACTTCACTTCAACGTGAGCCTGTTCGACGAAGTTCCTGTGCCCGATTCCGACCGGCGCTGAGCAGAACTGCGTTCGAGAGGAAGTGGTGGCACTTCGATACTGCAATCCGCGACAAATCTGATCCACCGGATAGGTGAGCTGCAGGATTTTTCCGACAGGCTCTGCGCGAAATCCTGGTCGGAGGCGAGTCATGACCTTCAACGAGTCCAACACCGTCGAAGCCTTCATCCGCGACCGCCTCCAGGACCTCGGCTGGGAGTTCATCGACCACGCCACACTCCCCCGTCAGCCCCAGGAGGTCCTGGTCGAGCCCCACCTCCGCGACGCCCTGATCCGCCTGAACCCCACCATCGCCGAGCGCCCCGAGCGGGCCGACGAGGTGCTCTACCGCCTGCGCGCCGCGATCATGACCGTCCGCGACACCGGGCTGGTCAAGGCCAACGAGGAATTCGCCGCCTGGCTGCTCGGCGACCGCTCCATGCCCTTCGGCGAGAACGGCGAGCACGTCACCATCCGCCTGATCGACTTCGAGGACCCGAAGCAGAACCGCTTCGTCGTCACCCAGCAGTTCACCTTCCGCGCCGGCAAGACCGAGAAGCGGGCGGACCTGGTGCTGCTGGTCAACGGCATGCCGCTGGTGGTCATCGAGGCCAAGACGCCGGTGCGCTCCAGCCAGAGCTGGCTCGACGGGGCGCTCCAGGTCCACGACGACTACGAGAAGAACGTCCCCGAGCTGTTCGTGCCGAACCTGTTCTCCGTCGCCACCGAGGGCAAGGAGTACCGCTACGGCGCCATCGTGATGCCGGTGGAGCTGTGGGGGCCGTGGCGGCCCGAGGGGAACAAGTCGGGTGAGGACGCGCCGCCCTCGATGGAGCAGGTTGAGCGGGCGGTGGGCTCGATGCTGCGCCCGAACGTGGTGCTCGACATGCTAGCGAGTTTCACCGCCTACGCCACCCACAAGGGCAAGCAGCGGATCAAGATCATCGCCCGCTACCAGCAGGTGGAGGGCGTGAACCGGATCGTCGAGCGGGTGGTCGCCGGCCGGCCCCGCAAGGGCCTGATCTGGCACTTCCAGGGCTCGGGCAAGTCGCTGCTGATGCTGTTCGCGGCCCGCAAGCTGCGCCTGCATCCGGCGCTGAAGAACCCGACGGTGCTGGTGGTGGTGGACCGCATCGACCTGGACAGCCAGATCAGCGGCACCTTCTACGCCGCGGACATGCCGAACATGGTCCGCAGCGAGAGCCGTAGCGAGCTGAAGGACCTGCTGGAGAAGGACGTCCGCAAGGTGGTGGTCACCACCATCCACAAGTTCGGCGAGACCTACGGGGTGCTGAACACCCGGGACAACATCATCGTCATGGTCGACGAGGCCCACCGCACCCAGGAGGGCGACCTCGGGCGGCGCATGCGCGAAGCGCTGCCCAACGCCTTCCTCTTCGGCCTCACGGGCACACCGATCAATCGGGCCGACAAGAACACCTTCTACGCCTTCGGCGCGGAGGAGGACGCCAACGGCTACATGAGCCGCTACGGGCTGGAGGAGTCGATCCGCGACGGCGCGACCCGGCCGCTGCACTTCGAGCCGCGGCTGGTGGAGCTGCACATCGACCAGGCGGCCATCGAGGATGCTTACAAGGAGCTGACCGAGGGCCTGACCGACGAGGACCGTGACAAGCTCGGGAAGGCAGCCGCCAAGATGGCGGTGCTGGTTAAGGCCCCCGAGCGCGTCCAAGCGATCTGCGCCGACATCGCCGAGCACTACCAGGAGAAGGTCGCCCCCAACGGCTTCGGTGCCCAGGTCGTCACCTTCGACCGTGAGAGCTGCCTGCTCTACAAGCAGGAGCTCGACCGGCACCTGCCACCAGAGGTGTCGGACATCGTCATGTCCGTCAACAGCGGCGAGGAGCAGTACGCCCCCTACCGGCGCGACCGGACCGCCGAGGAGAAGCTGCTGGACCGCTTCCGCGATCCCAAGGACCCGCTGAAGATCCTGATCGTCACCTCCAAGCTGCTCACCGGGTTCGACGCCCCGATCCTGCAGACCATGTACCTGGACAAGCCGCTGCGGGACCACACCCTGCTGCAGGCCATCTGCCGCACAAACCGGCCTTACGGGGAGACCAAGACCCACGGTCTGATTGTCGACTATCTCGGCATCTTCGACGACGTCGCCCAGGCCCTGCAGTTCGACGAGAAGGGCGTGCAGAAGGCGGTGTCCAATATCACCGAGCTGGTCGCCGCGCTGCCTGGCGCTATCCAGAAGTGCCTCGCCTACTTTGCGGGCGTGGACCGCTCGCTGACCGGCTACGAGGGCCTGATCGCGGCCCAGGATTGCCTGCCGACCGACGAGCTGCGGGATGCCTTTGCGGCCGACTTCAGTGTGCTTTCGCGCATCTGGGAGGCCCTGTCACCAGATCCGGTGCTGACCCAATACGAGCAGGACTACCGCTGGCTCGGGCAGGTCTACGAGTCGCTGAAGCCCTCCACCGGCACCGGCCGTCTCCTCTGGCACCGGTTGGGGGCCAAGACCATTGAGCTGATCCACGAGAACGTCCGCGTCGGTACCGTCCGCGACGACCTCGACACCTTGGTGCTGGATGCCGATCTTCTCGAGGCGGTATTGAGCGATCCGGATCCGACGAAGAAGGCGAAGGAGATCACGATCAAGCTCACCGCGCGGCTTCGAAAACACTCGGACAATCCGCGATACAAGGCCCTTGCGGAGCGTCTCGAGGATCTGAAGGAGCGCCATGAGCACGGCCTGCTCGTCAGCATCGACTTCCTAAAAGAGCTGTTGGAGCTGGCCAAAGACGTCGTGCAGATGGAGAGGGAAACCCCGGTCGAAGATGAGATCGACCGGGGCAAGGCCGCACTGACGGAGCTGTTCGAGGAGGCCAAGAACGGCGAGACGCCGGTGATGGTGAAACGCATCGTCGACGACATCGACGAGATCGTGCGCCAGGTCCGCTTCGACGGCTGGCAGACCACCCATGCGGGCGAACGCGAGGTCAAGATCGCGCTGCGCAAGACCCTGTTCAAGTACAAGCTGCACCAGGACACGGAGCTGTTCGACCGGGCGTATGGGTATATCCGGGAATATTACTAGCCTTTGTCCCAATCGACGCTAACTCACGCAAGCATTCGCAGACGCTCGGTATCACTTCATGCATCGGTTCGGAGACTTCATGACGTTCGACGAGCTACTTGAGCGCCTGGACATCGGCGAAAGCCAAGACATCGAGTTCAAGCTGGCAGAGGGCGGATTCCCGCGTTCAGCCTGGAGTACGATTTCTGCCTTTGCCAATACGGTCGGCGGTTTTCTCGTCCTTGGCGTCCGAGAGCGCTCAGGCCGATTCGAGATCAGTGGCGTAAAGAATCCGCAATCCCAGTTGAAGGACTTCTGGAACGGCCACAACAACACGCAACTGCTGAGCACTCCGCTTTGCGCAGAAACTGACGTGAGCATTCACGAGCTCGAAGGAAGGAAAATTCTTGTTGTTCAAGTACCGCCGGCAACCCGAACCCAGCGCCCCGTGTTCATCGGGGGCAACCCGCTAACTGGCACCTTCAAGCGAAACTATGAGGGGGACTATCGGTGCACCGATTCCGAGGTCCGACAGATGCTCCGCGATGCGGGAGATACGCCCCAGGATGGTCAGATCATCGAGCATTTCGGGCTCGACGACCTTGATGCGGAAACGCTCAAGGCCTTCCGCAATCGGTTCTCCTCGCGGGAGCCCGATCACCCGTTTCTGGCCTATGACGATCAAGGACTGCTGACCCAACTCGGCGGATGGCGGCGTGATCGCGCAACCGGCGCAGAAGGTCTGACGCTCGCCGGACTTTTGATGTTTGGCAAGGAAATGAGCTTGGTCGATCTCCTCCCCAGATTCCATCTGGATTACCAGGAGAAACAGGGTGAAGACCCGGAGGAGCGATGGAGCTTCCGCCTGACCCTCGATGGACGCTGGCAGCCTAACCTCTTCAATTTCTACTATCGAATCTATCCCCGCCTCGTCGACGGACTCAACGTACCCTTCAAGCTCGACAGGGATTCCGTGCGCTTGGGTGAGACCCATGTTCATCAAGCGCTTCGCGAAGCCTTGGTGAACGCATTGGTCCACGCGGACTACCAAGGCTCTCAGGGCGTTACGGTCGTCAAGCGGCCCGATGCGTACGTCTTCCGAAACCCCGGACGTCTCCGGATCCCTCTCGACAGACTCTACGAAGGCGGAGTCAGCGACCCACGCAATCCCCACCTTCAGAAAATGTTCCAGATGTTGGGCTTGGGCGAAAAGTCCGGATCCGGCTTCCCCAAGATCCTGCGCGCCTGGAGGGAGCAACATTGGATTTACCCCATGGTGTCCGAGGCGCTCGACCTCGAGATGACCACGCTCACCTTGCCGCTGGCAAGCCTGATTCCGGAAGAGGTCGAATCAGAGCTGCGTGAAATTGTCGGGGACGCTTACGGCAGCCTACCGGAGCTCGATCGAATCAGTCTGGTGTTAGCGCACCGCCTCGGCGAGATCGGCAACGCCGACATCCAACCCTATTGCATGGACCATCCGCGAGAGATCGGCATCCGACTGAAATATCTCGTCGACCACGGCTGGCTCGAAAAGAAGGGCCAGGGCCGGGGCACGAGGTACCAGCTTTCCGGACGACACATTCCCGGGCAGCTGTCGCTGGGAGACACAGCAAACACTTCCACGAGCATCCAACATAGCACCCCGAACTCCGAACATTACGGGCCAGACTCCGAACATTACGATCCGGACTCCGAACATTACAAAGCCCTTTTGGAGATCGCAGAACCAATACGAAAAAAAGGTCGCGCCAACAGGGACTTAGTCAGACAGACAATCCAACAGCTGTGTTCGGGGCGATACCTGGACCTCCGAACATTAGCGGAACTGCTGGGTCGCGAACCCGATAGTGTTCGCAACCACTACGTAAAGCCGATGTTGGACGCAGGACTTCTACAGTTGAAGTACCCCGCGCACACCAACCATCCTAAGCAGGCTTACCGATCCGTAAACTGATGCAACGCCGGCGTACCGGCCTCTGCACGTTTTCTCTATGCGAACCACGACCGCGATTGAAAACGATTTCAGAAAAAACCGGTCGGCTAACAACGCGACCGTGTGCGAGCTCGCGAAGCGCAAATGGACCGCGAATTAGAGACGACTTTCAAGCGATATATCGGTATCGACTATTCGGGCGCGCAGACGCCGACCGCGAGCCTGAAGGGCCTGCGCGTTTATCTTTCCGAAGGCAGTGCGCCGCCCGTTGAGATCCAACCACCGCCATCCCCTCGCAAGTACTGGACACGGCGGGGTATCGCCGCGTGGCTGGTGGAACGGCTGTCGGAGGACGTTCCTACATTGGTTGGTATCGACCATGGATTCTCATTCCCCCTTCGTTATTTCGAGACCCATCACTTGCCCCCGGATTGGCCTGCATTTCTCGATGATTTCCAGCGGCACTGGCCGACCGATGGCGATCATACCTACGTGGACTTTGTCCGAAACGGTTCGGTTGGGAACGGGGCAGCCCGGATAGGAAACACACGCTGGCGTCGCTCGACCGAGGAACGCGCCGGCGCTGCGAAATCGGTCTTTCATTTCGATGTGCAGGGACAGGTAGCGAAATCCACCCATGCCGGGATTCCCTGGTTGCGGTTCATCCGCAAGCAGCTGGGCCGGCGTGTTCATTTCTGGCCCTTCGATGGCTGGGAGATCCCGGCGGGTTTCTCTGTCGTGGCCGAGGCCTATCCTGCGCTCTGGAGCCGGGGCTTTGCCCGCGAGGATCGGACCAGCGACCAGCACGACGCCTACAGCATCGCCGCCTGGCTCAGCGGCGCCGACCGTGACGGAAGCCTCGCCGCATTTCTCAAGCCGGGTTTGAGTCCCCAGGAGCAGGCCGTGGCCCAGGTCGAGGGCTGGATCCTGGGCGTAGCGTAAACGAGTCGAATCCAGGATAGGGTGATTTCGGTAGCATCTTGATCAGACGGAATGTTTATTTAACACTAAACGCTATGAATAGACGTAAAGAAAAATGCCCCGTTTCGGCGCCCGTCCCCAAGCACGCGCTGCTCTACGCGCGCGTGTCATCCAAAGAGCAGGACAAGGAAGGCTTCTCAATCCCCGCCCAGCTCAAGCTGCTGCGCGACTACGCGCGGTCAGAAGGCATCCGGGTCGTCGAAGAGTATGTGGACGTGGAGACGGCCAAGCAGGCCGGCCGCTCCAGCTTCGGTGAGATGGTGGACTATCTCCATCAGCATCCGGAAGCCCGCATCATCCTGGTGGAGAAGACTGACCGCCTATACCGTAACCTCAAGGACTGGGTGACCCTCGACGAGCTCGACCTGGAGATACACTTCGTCAAGGAGAACGTGGCCCTCTCTCCCGACGCCCGTTCTTCCGAGAAGTTCATGCACGGCATCAAGGTGCTGATGGCGAAGAACTACATCGACAACCTCTCGGAGGAGACGCGCAAAGGGATGACCGAGAAGGCGGAGCAGGGGATATGGCCTTCCTATGCGCCTTTCGGCTATCGGAACGTGGTCGGTGAGAACGGAAAGAAGACCATCGAGCCCGACCCGGCACTTGCACCGGTCGTCCGCCAGATGTTCGAGTGGTACGCGACGGGGCGACACTCCATCCGGGAGATCACCCGAATGGCCCGCGGCGAGGGCCTGGCTTTTCGCAAGACCGGAAAGCCGGTGCCATCCAGCGGCGTCCACAAGATGCTTCGAAACCGAGTCTACAAGGGCGAGTTCACCTGGGATGACAAGACCTACAAGGGTAGTCACCAGCCAATCGTGAGCCGGGATCTCTGGGAAAAGGTGCAGGCCGTGCTCGAAGGCCGATATGCGAAGCGGACTCGCAAGCCGAAGCATGACTTCGCGTTCACCGGGCTGATCCGCTGTGGGCACTGCGGGTGTGCGATGGTCGCGGAGCTCAAGAAGAGCCGCTACGTCTACTACCACTGCAGCAGGGCGAAGGGGAAATGCCCGGAGCCCTATACGAGGGAGGAGGCGCTGGAGGAGCGGTTCGCCGAGCTGCTGGACCGGCTTCGGTTCGACGACGAGGTGCTCGCCTGGGTATCACATGCCCTGCGGGTCAGCCACGGTGACGAAAAGCAGCACCACGAAGACGCGATTCGCCGGATTCAGGTCGATTACGATCGTCTGCAGAACCGCATCGACGCGATGTACATCGACAAGCTCGACGGCCGGATCGACACCGACTTCTTCGACCGCAAAGCCGCGGAGTGGCGCGAAGAGCAGCGGAAGTGCCTGGAGCTTATCGGCGAGCACCAGGACGCCAACCAGACCTACCTCGACGAGGGCATCCGCCTTCTCGAACTCGCGCAGAAGGCAGGCAGATTGTTCCGTCAGCAGTCATCCGCCGAAAAACGGCGCCTTCTCGGATTTGTACTATCGAACTGCACATGGAAGGACGGTCAACTGACGGCAGAATACCGCCAACCGTTTGATCTTCTTGCGAAAAACGTGATCGCGCTGGAAAAGAAAAAGCTGGCTGAGCGCACTCAAACCGGCATTTCTGATAATTGGCTCCCTGGAGAGGACTCGAACCTCTGACCTAGTGATTAACAGTCACCCGCTCTACCGGCTGAGCTACCAGGGATCGGTGCAAGCGCCGAAGTATAAGCATGGTATCAGAAGGGGTCAAGCATGCCGCTATGCATCGGCCGGTAGGTCGATCAGGCGTCCAGGAAGCCGCAAGCGGCGACCGGCTTCGGCGGTCAGGCTTGGGCGATTTCTGTCAATGAACGTATCATCGTATGCGTCTTCTCGCCCGTCCTCGTGTTGCGCCAGCAGTCACATAGCCCTGCTATGTTCCTGCTGGCGCTCCTTGAAGACGAACGAGAATCCTTCGTAATCTGGACATTCTTTTCCGGCAATCGCCTTGGTCCTCTACAGAATGCCCTCGATGCGATCCAGGGCTTGCACCAGGTTCTCCTTGCTGGTGGCGATGGACAGACGGATGTGTCCTCCGAGCCCGAATGCCGTACCGGGGACCAGGGCGACCCCGGCGCGCTCGATGAGGAGCTCGGCCAAGTCCAGGTCATTGTTCACGGTGCCCAGGCCGTCGATCATCCCCTCTACGTTGGGAAAGACGTAGAAGGTGCCGTCGGTTGGCAGGCACTCGATACCGGGCATGCGGTTGAGACGCTCCACCACGTAGTCGTGACGCTCCTTGAAGGCCGCGAGCATGGTCTGGATGCAGTCCTGCGGACCCTCCAGGGCGGCTTGGGCCGCTACTTGGGAGATGGACGTGGGGTTGGAGGTGCTCTGGGACTGCACCTTCTTCATGGCCTTGATGATGTCCTCGGGACCGCCGGCGTAGCCGATGCGCCAGCCGGTCATGGAGTAGGCTTTGGAGACGCCGTTGAGCACCAGGGTACGCGGTGCCAGATCCGGACATGGGTGCAGTATATTGACGAACGGATCGCTGCTCCAGCGGATGTGCTCGTACATGTCGTCGGTGGCGATGACGGCGCGCGGAAATTCCCGCAGCACCTCGCCCAGGGCCCCGAGCTCCTCACGCGAGTAAGCCATGCCGGTGGGGTTGGACGGGCTGTTGACGACCACCAGCTTGGTTTGCTCGGTCATCGAGGCCTTGAGCTGGGTAGGCGTGATCTTGAACTCCTGATCGGCCCCGGCGTGGATCAGGACCGGGGCGCCGCCGGCCAGCAGAGCCATGTCCGGGTAAGAGACCCAGTAGGGCGCGGGGATGATCACCTCATCACCCGGGTCCAGGATTGCCTGGGCCAGGTTGTAAAAGCTCTGCTTGCCGCCGCAGGAGACCAGGATCTCATCCAGTCCGTACTCGAAGCCGTTGTCGCGTTGGAACTTGGCGATGATGGCCTGCTTGAGTTCCGGGGTGCCGTCCACCGCTGTGTACTTCGTGAAGCCGTCGTTGATGGCGGCGATGGCGGCCTCCTTGATGTGATCCGGGGTATCGAAGTCCGGCTCCCCGGCCCCGAGCCCGATGACGTCCTTGCCGGACGCACGCAGGGCCTTGGCGCGTGCGGTGATGGCGAGTGTGGGGGAGGGCCTGACGGCCTGCACGCGTGCGGAAAGTTTGATGCTCATACGTCGGGAATCTCTGGTTTCTGATCGCCGGGGACGGTTCGCGCCGCGGTGTTCCGCGGACAAGGCCGCAATGATAGCCAAAGCTTGCCTGCAGAGCACTACAGAAAAGGCGGTAACCGCTGGTGCGGAAGGGTTTTTCGGCTCCTGCGAATCGGATTCAACCCGAATGTGAGTCGGGCTTCAGCCCGACGGAGAGCCGGGAGGAAGCGCCGGAACAGTGAGCCGGGTGTCGGACTGAAGTCCTGCCTGCAGGTCCAGTATACTTCCCGCCCATGTCCAAAGCCTTCAAGTTAGAGTCCAGCTTCGCCCCCGCCGGGGACCAGCCCGAGGCTATTCGCCGTCTCGTGGAAGGCATGAACGACGGCGAGGCGGGCATGACCCTGCTCGGTGTCACCGGCTCGGGCAAGACGTTCACGATTGCAAACCTGATCCAGCAGGTGCAGCGCCCGGCCCTCGTTCTGGCCCCCAACAAGACTCTGGCCGCCCAGCTCTACGGGGAGATGCGGGAGTTCTTCCCTGAAAACGCGGTGGAGTACTTCGTTTCCTATTACGATTACTACCAGCCCGAGGCCTATGTGCCGGCCAGCGATACCTATATCGAGAAAGATGCCTCCATCAATGAGCACATAGAGCAGATGCGCCTCTCGGCCACGAAGGCCCTGCTGGAGCGCCCTGACGTCATCATCGTCGCGACCGTCTCCTCGATCTACGGTCTTGGCGACCCCGACGCTTACCTAAAGATGGTCCTGCACCTGTCCCGCGGCGACTTGATCGACCAGCGGGCCATCCTGCGGCGGTTGGCCACGCTGCAATACAAGCGTAACGAGGTGGAGCTTCACCGGGGTAGCTACCGTGTGCGCGGCGATGTCATCGACATCTATCCCGCGGAGTCGGACGACGAAGCGGTACGAATCGAGCTGTTCGACGACGAGATCGAGGCCCTCTCCCTGTTCGATCCCCTGACCGGCGAGGTGGGGCGCAAGGTCCCTCGCTACACCGTCTTTCCCAAGACTCACTACGCGACCCCGCGGGAGACCATCCTCGGCGCCGTCGAGCAGATCAAGCTGGAGCTCAAGGATCGCCTCACCTGGCTGCGGGAGAACGACAAGCTGGTAGAGGCCCAGCGCCTGGAGCAGCGCACCATCTTCGACCTGGAGATGATGCTGGAGGTCGGCTACTGCTCCGGCATCGAGAACTACTCCCGCTACCTCTCCGGCCGCGGTCCCGGCGAGCCGCCGCCGACCCTCTACGATTACCTGCCGGACAACGCCATTCTGGTCATCGACGAGAGCCATGTGACCGTGCCCCAGCTCGGGGCCATGTACCGTGGCGACCGCTCGCGCAAGGAGAACCTGGTGGAGTACGGCTTTCGGCTGCCCTCCGCCCTGGACAATCGGCCCCTGCGTTTCGATGAGTTCCAGGCGGCCCAGCCTCAGACGGTCTTTGTTTCCGCGACACCGCGGGAGTACGAGATCCAGCACTCGGGCGAAGTCGTCGAGCAGGTGGTGCGTCCCACAGGTCTCGTGGACCCGGAGCTGGAGGTGCGCCCGGCCCTGACCCAGGTGGACGACCTGCTCTCGGAGATCGGGGCCCGCGTGGCCCACGAGGAGCGAGTGCTGGTCACTACCCTGACCAAGCGCATGGCCGAGGACCTCACGGACTACCTCAACGAGCACGGGGTTCGCGTGCGCTATCTGCACTCGGATATCGACACCGTCGAGCGGGTGGAGATCATCCGCGACCTGCGCCTGGGGGAGTTCGATGTCCTGGTCGGTATCAACCTGTTGCGCGAGGGGCTCGACATGCCGGAGGTCTCCCTCGTGGCCATTCTGGACGCGGACAAGGAGGGCTTCCTGCGCTCGGAGGGCTCACTGATCCAGACGATTGGACGTGCCGCGCGCAACGCCAACGGCAAGGCGATCCTCTATGCGGACAAGGTCACGGGCTCGATGCAGCGGGCCATCGGCGAGACCGAGCGCCGCCGCGCCAAGCAGGTCGTCTTCAATGACGAGCACGGGATCACGCCCCAGACGATTCGCAAGGCCGTGGCGGATATCCTGGAAGGTGCCGCGCCGGGTGCCCCCATGAAGGCACGGGAGTTCGCCAAGGTTGCCGAGGAGGTGGCCGAGTACGCCAACCTGACGCCGGCGCAAATGGCCAGGAAGCTCAAGGCCCTGGAGAAAGAGATGTACCGGCACGCCAAGGACCTGGAGTTCGAGCAGGCCGCGGCGGTGCGCGACCGCATCCGCGAGCTGCAGGGCCGCGGAATCGCCGCCTAAGGGGACCGCCCTTGGAGCACCGCCTTCTTGGAGCGCCGGCTTTCAGCCGGCATTTGGACCCGTCTGGAGCGCCGCCTTCCAGGCGACTATTCGATCCTAGTCTCCCACCTGGGAGCGCCGGCTTCTAGCCGGCATCTTATTCCCCCGGCAACAGCTAGCTCTTGGAGCCCCGCCCTCCTCGCGGCAAGCCGAGCCGAAATCGTCTACCCTGCGACGAGTTCCAGCAACCCACCTCCGCCCATGCCGAACCCCCTCCTCCCGACCCCGGGCTGGCATTCCCGAGGCTGCTTGCCTCACCTGGACCTCCCCGGCCTGATCCAATCCATCAGCTTCCGCCTGGGAGACTCCCTGCCCCGCGACGCCGTAGAGCAGATCTATTCGTCCACCAAGCCAGACGACCCCGAGCGGCTGCGGCAGGCCGAGCGTCTGATGGACGCGGGGCAGGGGGCCTGTTGGCTGCGCCGCCCAGACATCGCCAGCTTTGTCGAGGATGCGCTTCTGCATGGGGACGGGGAGCGCTACCGCCTCATCTGCTGGGTCGTTATGCCGAATCACGTCCACACCCTGATCGAGACTCGGGACGGGCACCCCTTGCCGAAGATAGTGCACGGCTGGAAGTCCTTCACCGCCAACCAGGCCAATCGGGACCTGGGACGCACCGGGCAATTCTGGGCACGGGACTATTTCGACCGCTACATCCGGGACGACCGGCATTTGGCGGCGGTCATTGCCTATATAGAGAACAATCCGGTGAAGGCGGGGCTGGTGGACAGGGCGGAGGATTGGGCGTTTGGCAGCGCTCGGCGGCGGGTGGGGTAGGCGGTGGGTAGCTGCTTGGGATAAGTTGTCGGCTGTCGGGGGTGTCGGCTGGAAGCCGGCGCTCCCGGGGGGCGGCAGGATGCCGCCGGTCCTAGGGCTTCGGCCAGGGGGCTTGGCCGAGGTCGTAGAGGGCGAGCTTGCCGCGGGTGAGTGGGACGGCGAGCCAGCAGTGGCCGCCGGTGGCGATGGGCTCGGTGCCGGCGGCGGGGGTGGCCGGGGCGTCTTGGGTCCCGACCTGTGTCCCGACCGGGGGCTCGCCCTGAGCGGGCGTGCAGCGCAGGTCGAAGTCCCAGAGTGGGGCTGGCGGGTGACGGTCGGCGGGGAGGCGCAGGGAGAAGAGCTGGGTGCGGGTGTCCAGGTCCCAGAGCCGGACCGTGGCGTCGCTGCTTGCCGTGGCGACTTGGCGGCCGCCGGGGAGGAAGCGGGCCTTGTAGACCACCTGCTCGTGGCCCGGCAACCGGGCGAGGGTCTCGCCGGTGGCTGCGTCGAGGATGGTTACGACGAGGTCCCGGCCGGCGGCGGCGACGCGCCGGCCCTCGGCGTCCGGCTCGGCCCACAACAACTGTTCGGCCCCGGCCTCGATCTCGCGGACCAGGGTCGGCGGGTTGGCCGTGACGTCCCAGGTGCGGGCCTTGCGGTTATCATTATCTGTGGCGATGACCTGGGTCCCGCTCGGGTCGAAGGCGACGGAAAGGGTATGCCCCTGAGTGGATTGGATGAAGCGGCCCTCTCCGGTGGCGGTGTCGAAGAGCCCGATTCGGCCGTCATATCCCGCGGTAGCCAAGCGCTTCCCGTCCGGGGAGAAGGCGACCGCGTGGACGGCGCGCTCGTGGCCAGTCAGGTCCCGCAGCGGTTCGATCTTGCCCTCGGGGCCGACGCGCCACAGCCGCGCCAGCGTGTCGAAGCCGGCGCTGGCGAGGAACTTGCCGTCCGGAGACCAGGCCAGGCGCTGGAGCCTGTCGTCGTGGGCATCGGGGGCCTCCGCTCGCAGGTCGAGGTCCGGCAGGCCGTAGATGCGCAGGGACCCGTCGGTTAAGCCCACCGCGACCGACCCGCCGTCGGGGGCGATGGCTGTGGAAGCCGGCTCGGAGGGCAGGTCCAGCAGGCGCTGCCTCGGCAGGTCCAGGGACCAGCGGCGGACGGTGCCGTCGTTGGCGGCCGAGTACAGGTTCTCGCCGTGGATCGCGATGCCAAGGATGCCGGCCTCGTGGCCCTGGTAAAGGCGCTGGGTCACAGCGCCGTCGCTGTCCCATACGCGGATCGTTCGATCCATGCCCGCGGAGGCGATGAGGGGGGCCGTGTCCTGCTCGCTGGGACGGTCGGTAACGGCGACACTCATCCCATAGTTTCGGTGGCCCGTGAAGGCACGCAAGGGGCTGCCGTCCTCGGCGCCCCAAAGGATCGTTCGGGCGTCGGCACCCGTCGTAGACACGAGCCGCCCGTCGGCGGAAAAGGCGACGCCGAGCACTTGGCCTTGATGGGCCTTGAGGATCGCCTGCTGGGCGCCCGTTTTAGTATCCCAGAGCCGCGCGGTGTTGTCATAGCTCGCGCTGGCCAGGCGCGTGCCGTCCGGCGAGAAGGCGAGCCCCGAGACCACGGCGATCTGGGCTTGGTGTCGGTCGAGGGTCCGCACCGATTCGGCGGTCTGCGGGTCCCACAGGGTGATGGCCTTGTCGTCGCCGCCACTCGCGATCAAGGCGCCATCCGGGCGGACCGCCAGCGAAGCGACGGCAGCAGGTGCCTCCCACTGCCGCAGGGGCTCGGCCTTGCCGTCGCCCCCGGGGAGGGACCAGAGGATGATCTGCTTGTCCTCGCCCGCGCTCGCCAGCCAGTCGCCCTTGGGGTGGAAGGCCAAGCCATACACGGAGCCAAAGCCGCCAGCCTCGGGCTCATGCCCCTCTAGTCGCTGGACCAGCTCGCCCGTTTCCGCATCCCAGAGGACCAGGGTCCCGCGCTCCCCCCCGGCGGCGACCCAGCGCCCGTCCGGGCTGATTGCGACAGAGGCGAGCGGAGCCCCTGCACCCTGGTAGACGTACTCCGCCTCCCCCCCGATCAGGCCCGTGTAGCCCGCGAGCAGGTCCCGGGCCAGGCGGCGCTCGGGCGGGACCCGGGCATCCAGCTCCCGCGTGGCGTCGAGCCGCTCCCTGGCCTTGGCGTAGTCCTCGGTGTGGGCCAGCAGGGCGGCGTGGGTGATCTCGCTGTCGTAGAGGTCGCGGACCGCCTTCTGCTCGGTGGCCTGGGCTCGGTCGCGCGCCTTGTCCGCCCGTCCGCGCTCGATCCAGCCCCAGCCGGCGATGGCGCTCATCAGGGCCAGGACGATCAGAGTAGCCAGGGTTGTCCGCCGGGCGCGGCGCAGCTCCTTTTTGCGCCTTGCCTCGCGCTCCGTCTCGGCACGCTCGGCCGCCTCGGCACTGTCCTGCAGGAATCCCAGCGCCAGCTCTACCCCGGCCGCGCGCGTCTTTGCGTCCTCGCCCGCCGCGTAGCGCAGGGCCCAGCTGCGGGTGTGGTCGAGATCTGCGAGCCAGGGCCGGGCCAGGGCCAGCTCGGCGCCCGACCAGAGGCTGGCCTGGCCGGTCTCTTGGCGGCGGCGGGCGTCGCCCTCCAGCCGGCGATAGAGGTCCGCGTCGTCCCCCTCTGCGCGGGTCCAGCCCTGGAGGCGTTGCCATTGGCGGATCAGTGCCTCGTGGGTGATGTCGAGCTTGGTGGCGCCGTCCAGGGCTTGGCCGCCCGGGGCGTCGGGGGGCGGGGGCATCAGGAAGTCCCGGCCCGGGGCGCGGAATGCCTCGGCGAGGTTGGCGATGTCCTCTACCGGGCGTTGGGCCAGCTCCGCGACTTCCCCGAGCGTCACGGGCCTGCGGGTGTCTCGCTGCCCGGAGCCGCCTTCGGTTAGGGAACGGAACAGGGTCTCGGAGAGGGCCTGCTGGTCCCGGGGCAGCGCCTTGTAGACCTCCTCGGCGTGTTCGTCCAGCGCCCGAGGCAGGCCGCCCAGGGACTGGAAGGCGTCGAGGCTCAGGCGCCCGTCGGTTGGGCGGCGTTCCCGCAGACGCATCAGGGCGTGCTGGAGCAGGGGGAGCTGGTCCATCTCGCCGCGGGCGGCGTCCAGCAGGCGCTCCACCAGACCGGGGTCGACTTCGCCGCCGCAGAGCCGGGCGGGGAGGCGGATGGCGTCGGCCATCTGCTCCGGGTCCAGGCGCGGGGTGAGGTAGAGCCCCGCGTTCACCGCCTCCGGCAGGCCCGAATGGCGGGCGCAGTCGCCGAGAAAGTCCGAGCGCATGGTGATGACCACGTAGACCGACGGGTGGGTGGCGGCGGCCAGGAGCAGGGCGACGAAGGCCTCGGTGTCGCGTTGACGGGCGGTCTTCACAGCGGGCGAGCGGGCCGGAACCGTGGCGGTATCGGCGGCGGCGCTTGGAGCGGTGGCGGCGGTGTCGGCGAAGCGGAACAGCTCCTCGAACTGGTCGGCGACGATCAGCAGCCGCGCGCCCTCGGCGGGCGGACGCAGCCCCAGCAGCCAGTTGAGCGCCATGGGGCCCTTGCGCAGGTCGGTCTCCAGGGCCGCGGCGGGGTCGGCGCCTGGCTCTGCGCCCTGATCTGCGTCCTGATCCGAACTGGGGTCCGCACTGGGATCTGCACTGGGACCGGCGTGCCCGCGGCCCCAGGCGGTCTGGTCGATCAGGGCATGGGCGAGGGCCTTGACGGGCGCAGAGCCGGGGCGCAGCTCGGCGATCTGCCAGCGCGCCCCGGCGCGGGCCAGGAGCCCGCCCTCCAGGGCCGGGAGCAGCCCGGCGCGCACCAGGGACGACTTGCCGGAGCCGGAGGTCCCGAGCACGGCGATGAAGTGGGCGTCGCCCAGCAGGGCCAGGAGCTCGTCGGTCTGGGCCTCGCGGCCGAAGAAGAGGTGGTCCTCGTCGCGGCGGAAGGGGCGCAGGCCCGGGTACGGGCGGCAGCTCACGGCCTTCCCCCGGTCGGAATTCCCTCGGTCCGCAGGCGGGCGGCGACCTCTGCCGCGCAGTCGTCGGCACAGTCGTGGGCGGTGACGATGACGTTGAGGCTGTCGTCGAGGAGCCCGGTCGCGCTCGGATCGGCATGGGGCTGACAGAGGTCGATGTGATCAGGGACCCGCTCGTCCCTGGCGCGGAGCTTCTGCACCTCGCGGATGGTCTGGCGCAGCTGGCCGAGGGGACCGTCCCGGTAGAGCAGGACCACGGCGCTGCTCTCGGTCAGGCCCTCCTCCATGTCGCGGCGCAGCTCCGCCGGATCGGTGTCGGGATCGAATCGGGGGGTCGCCGCCAGTGGCAGGTAGCAGTCTATCCCCTGGTGATGCAGGGCCGTGGCGGTGGAGCGGACCAGCTCCAGGTCGTCCGTGGCGCCCGAGACGAAGACGCGACCGCCGTCGCCATCGGGCAGGGCCCGGGGATGTCGCCGAGCGTGCCGGCCAAGTCCCTGGCGAGTCGCCGCAGCCCCTTGTAGTAGTCGAAGTCCCGGGCAGGGCTGGGAAAGGGGTCCCCGAGGGTCTGGGGCTCACCCGTGGCGTCCTCGCGCCAGAAGCGTTACTGGAGCAGATCCTGCAGGGGTTCCGGGATCTCGTCGACGGGGGAGACGTAGACCGGGAAGATGCGCCCCTGGCCGGAACCGTGCCTGGCATGAAAGGTCTCGAGCTCCTCCTGGCACCAGCGGGAGGCCAGGTAGCCCTTGGAGAGGAACAGCAGCAGGACCTTGACCGATGCAAGCTGGGTGTGGATGGCCGGGGTCAAGGGCTGGTTGCCGCGCAGCTCGTAGTCCATCCAGAGCCGAACCGACTCGCGCCGGCCGAGCTCCCGCGCCAGATAGGTCTTGACGGCGGCGACGAAGGTCCCGACCCAGCCCTGCTCCACGCCAGGCAGGGGCTCGTCGTCGACGTGGGCGTAGCTCACGAAGATGTCGTAGGCGGGGTCGGCTCCGTCGGCCATGGGCGCTTCCGGCTGGGCTCCTTTGCGGTTGGTCTTTCAGGCGGTAGGGCGTCGAGGACACCGTACCAGACCTATGGGATTCTCCTGATAGAGAGAATACCGGCTGAGAGAGGTGCAGCCAAGAAGCTTTCGGACGGGGAGAACCCAAGGGCGCGATCTAGATGAGTTTTCCGCCGATCGACGCCTGGACCGATCGACGGTCCCGCTTGGTGGGAGTTGGAGCGCCGGCATCCTGCCGGTTTTTCACTCGACACGGGTGGGCTGCGCGACGGACCCAATGCAACGCTTTGAGTTGGCTCGGCCGATAACGGCGCTTTGCGCCGATGCCGGCAAGATGCCGGCGCTCCCGGTCGTCAACCGGCGACGGATGCTTTTCCTGTCTCACAGCGCTGGAGAGAGGAAGCGCAGCCGAACCTCGGCTGCCGGAAGTCGTTGCGTTCGCTTTTGGGTAGCGACTCAGTGCCCTGGCTGTGCCAGCGCTTGCCGGGTAACGACCCGCGTCGGCCTGTGTGTCCGCGCGCCGCCGCTCACAGCCGTCACGCCTCGCCGCGGAGTCCGCCGACGGGTCGTTCTGCGCATCCGCCGTCTTTGGTGCGTCCGTGCCAGCATATCCCCCGCCTTCTCCAGGATGCCGCAGAGCAGGCCTAGGACGGTGTAGACGCCTGACAGAAAGACCAGGATCACGAGCAGATTGGCCGCAGTGTTCATCGTTGTCTCCGGTGTTAGTCGGGGGTTCGGAGACAAGTTTGCGCTGGAGGGTGGCTCAAAACCTGAGCCCACGAAAAATCGCCGGGGAGGACCCCGGCGTTTCATGTCGATCCCGGTCGATCTCGCTCGAGGCGGCGATGGCGTTGGCAGCGTGGGCATAGGTGATGTTGTCACCGGATTCTTCGGTTTCGTCAGGATAGGCGAACTTGAACAAATCGACGTATTCCGGGATCGCGACCGCCGCGGGTTCGGTGCCGACTTATTCGTCCCGTAGCGCGTTGACTGGATCGAGCCGCGCGGCATTCAGCGCGGGCAACACGCCGGCGACGAGCCCGATCACGGCGGCGGTGATTTCCGCCAACAGCACGAAGTCCCAGGCGGTGTGCGTGGGCAGGGCAGGGACGGCCACCCCGATGAGCCAGGCGCCTCCGGCACCGATGATGAATCCCGCAGCGCCCCCGAGCAGAGCCAGCGCCAATGCCTCGGCCAAAAACAGCACCATGATTTGGCGCCGCGCCGCTCCCAGGGCGCGCAGCAGGCCGATCTCCCGCCGGCGCTCACGAACCGCGATGGTCATGATGGTAAGGATGCCGACGCCTCCGACGGCAAGCGAGATTCCGCCGAGGGCGCCCACCGCCATGGTGACGACGTCTAGCACCGAGCCTAGAACCTCCATCATTTGGTCCTGCGTGGTGATGGTGAAATCCTCTCTCCCGTGGCGCCGCGCGAGAAGCTCCCGGACGCGATCCGCCACCGCGTCGCCGTCGGCGTCCGGTGCGTAGAGAAGGTCGATCTCCATAAGGCTCTCACGGTCGAACATGGAGAGCGCCCGGCTCACCGGGATGAAAACGGTGTCGTCCAGGTCGAATCCCAACATCTGGCCTTTGGACTCCATGATCCCGATGATGCGGTAAGGCTCTCCGCCGATGCGTACTCGCTCTCCAAGTGGCGAGCCGCCGCCGAACAGCTCCTGCTGCAGCTTGGAGCCGAGCACCGCGAAGGCGCGGCCGCCGGCGGATTCGTCCTGCGGTAGGAAGCGGCCGATGGCCGGGTGCATTTGCCACACCCGAGGTACCTGGGATCCCACTCCCAGTACCATAGTGCGCCGGCTGCGGCCGCCGCCTTCCACCGCAGCGTTTCCCTGGACCATGGGCACAACATCCTGTACGCCGGGTAGGCTTTCAAAGGCGCGCGCATCGTCCAGGCTCAGTGGCCGCACGTTGCTGATGATGGCGCCGGACATCCCAATGGTATTGGTCTTGCCCGGCGCAACCGCAATCAGGTTGGTGCCGAACTGGGTGAACTCCGCCAGCACGAAGCGGTGGACTCCCTCGCCGATGGCGGTCAAGAGGACTACGGCCGCCACACCGATGGCGATGCCGCTCACCGTCAGCAGGCTGCGGGTACGGTGGGCGCGGATGGCGCCCAGGGTGAAGGCGGCGAAGTCGCGGCTTAGCATTTCAACCCGGATAGATGTTCCACTTCAGGCTCATCGACCCGAAAGGGCCACCACCGGATCCAGCCGCGCTGCCCGCATGGCCGGCAGCAACCCGAAGACCAGGCCGGTGAGTAGCGAGACGGTCACCGCGGCCAGGGGCGCCCATAGGGGCACGACGAGCGTAAAGGCATCGACCTGACCGTTGAACAGGTACACGCCCGTGAATGCCAGCACCAGCCCCGCCGAGGTACCCGCCCCCGCCAGCAGCAGGGCCTCGGTGAGGAACAGTCCCAGGATCTGGCGCTGCGCCGCCCCCAGGGCCTTGAGCAGTCCGACTTCCGCGGTGCGCTGGGAGACTGCCACCAGCATCACGTTCATGATCAAAACCCCGGCCACCATCAGGCTGATCGCGGCGATGCCGGCCACGGCCAGGGTGAGGGCGTTGAGGACTTTGTCGAAGGTGGTCAACAGCGCGTCCTGGGTGATGACTGTAACGTCGTCCTCGCCCTCATGCCGCCCGCGGACGATGGCTCGGACAGCCTCCTTCGCTTCAGGCAGGGCGGACCGGCTCGGGGCCTGGACCAGAATTCGGAAGAGGGCCGGACTGTCGAACAGGCTCTGTGCGGACGCCACCGGGATGATGGCCAAGTCTCCCATATCCATACCCAGGGACTCGCCGTCGGTCCCCAGGGTGCCGATTACCCGGTAGCGCCGGTCGCCGATCCGGATCCAACGGCCCAGCGCCTGCCCTTGTCCGAAGAGCTCGCCCGCCAGCCTTGCCCCGAGCACCGCAACCGGCCGGCCGCGCTTGGGATCGCCAGGGGGCAGAAAACGGCCCAGTCCCAGCTCCAGGTTCCGGACCTCCAGGAAATCACTGGTGGAGCCGAGGATGGTCACCTCCCTTGACAGACTGCCGGACGAGACCGGGGCCGAGCCCACCACGATGGGCGCGAAGCGTTTTACCAGGCGCGAGCGGCCGATGGCGACCGCGTCGTCCAGCGTCAGGTCCCGCGGGGTCTCGCCGAGCAGCGGCGGTGGGCCGCCAGTGGTCTCGTTGCGCCCGGGCAGCACGATCACAAGGTGCGTGCCGAGCTGGGTGAATTCACCCAGTACGTAAAGCCGGGCACCCTCGCCGAGGGCGCTCAACAGGATCACAGCGGCGGTTCCCAGGGCCATGGCCAGCAGGGTCAACCAAGCGCGGGCACGGTGGGTCGTCAGGGAGCGCGTCCCGAAACGCAGGTTGTCATCCAGCCGCATCGCTGTCCTCGACGATGTCCCCGTCGTCCATGCGTACGCGCCGCTTTGCGCGATCACCGATAGCGGGGTCGTGGGTCACAACCAAAAGGGTTAGCCCCGCCTCGTTGAGGGCCTCCAGGGTATTGATGACCTCCTCCCCGGAAGTTCGGTCAAGGTTACCGGTTGGCTCGTCCGCCAGGATCAGGCCAGGCTGCATTATGGTGGCCCGGGCGATAGCGACGCGCTGGCGCTGGCCCCCGGAGAGCTGATCCGGGCGGTGATGGGCGCGCTCGGTCAGGCCGACGGCAGCCAGTATGTCGCCTACCCTCTGACGCCGCTCTTTGGGGGCTACCCCCGCCAGCACCAGGGGCAGCTCCACGTTCTCCGCTGCGGACAGGCGCGGAACAAGGTGAAAAGACTGGAAGACGAAGCCGATGTGGTCGCGCCGGAGCCTGGCACGCTGCTCCTCTGCGAGAGTCGTGGTCTCCAGATCGCCCAGGCGGTAGCGGCCCGCGTCGGGCCGGTCCAGCAGGCCGAGGATGTTCAGCAGCGTGCTCTTTCCAGACCCGGAGGGCCCCATGATGGCGGCATACTCGCCGTTTTTGAAGGTCAGATCGATGGCACGCAGGGCGTGCACCGGCTGATCGCCGACCTGGAAGGTGCGGGAGATCCCCTGGAGCTCAATCATTTGGGAGCAAGAATATTTACTACGAATTTCGCGTGATTCGTGGTTTCTCAACCGGCCATTCGGTCAATCTGAGCCCCCGTCCTCGACTGTAGCCAGGGCGCCGTCCTGCACCCCGTCCCGGTCGAGCGAGAGGACGATCTGCTCCCCCGCGGTAAGGCCCGAGGTCACCTCGGTCTGATCCCAGTTGCTTAGTCCCGTTTCGATCTCCCGCGCTTGGAGCAGGCCCGTCATCGGGTCCAGGACCAGCACGCCGCCTCCCGACCGAACGGCGGCGGTGGGAATACGCAAGACCTCCTCGCGGCGATCGGCGATGATCTCCACATCGGCGCTGTAGCCCGCCAGCAAGGGGGCGTCTTCGGGCTGTTCCTCGATCTCTACCTCGACCTCGACCGTGCGGGCCTGTTTCTCCAGGTCCAGCACGTAGGGTGCGATTCGGCGCACGGCGCCCGGAAAGCTGCGATCGCCGAAGGCGTCCAGGGAGACGCGCGCCCGGGCGCCGACCTGTACGTTCGGCGCGTCCACCTCGTCGATGGGGGCGGAGATGTAGTAGCAGGCGTCGTCAATCAGGTCTACTGCCGGCGGCGTGGGGATGCCCGGCGGAGAGGGGGTAACGTACTCGTTGAGCTCCCCCGAGATCTCGGCCACCACGCCGTCGAAGGGCGCGGTGAGGCTCGTTTTCGCCAGGTTTGCCCGGGTGACCCCGAGCCGCGCCGTGTGAACTCGGGCGGTGGCTTGCGCGGCCTCGCAGTCGGCACGGCCGGCCTGAGCGCCGGTGATGGCGCGGTCCACCGCCTCTTCCGAGGCAAGGCGGCGTTTGGCGAGCTTCTCCTGGCGGTCCGCCTCGCGTTGCGCGTTGTCCGCGTTCAGACAGGCTGAGCGGGCGCGGGCTTGCGCCGCCTCCGCCTCGCGTTCTGCCAGGGTCACCTGGGCCTTCAGATCCATGTTCCAGAGCTCCAGCAGCAGATCGCCCGCCTTTACCCGGTCCCCCTCGTGGACCTTAAGGGTGGCTATCTGACCACCGATGCTGGGTGCAAGCCGGGCGCGCCGGCAGGCCTTGACCGTGCCCGCCCGTGTGTTGGCGACAGTCTGCTCCACCGGACCGACCTCCGTGGCCTGGACGCGGACCGCTACCGGCTCGGGTCGATTGAGATACCACCAGGCGGCCCCTCCCGCACCGGCGATGACGAGCAGGACGATGAGGCGTTTGAGAAAGCGCATACCTTGGATTCACGGGGGCGGGATGTGCCACATTGTAATGGGAACTGAAGAGCCGTTTCCCGAGGATCTCGTGCTCAACGTCAAGAACCCTGCGACCATTGGGCAGCCGAGGCGCTCGTTTCGTAAAGCCCTGATAGTGGGCATTCGGCAGAGGCGCCCTTGCGCTAAATTCGCATCAACAGCCGTGCCGGATCTTCCAGCGTATCCTTTATGGCAACCAGGAACTGCACGGCGTCTCGTCCGTCGATTATGCGGTGGTCGTAGGACAGGGCCAGGTACATCATAGGACGCGCGACGATCTCCCCGTTCACCACCATGGGACGTTCTTGGATCTTGTGCAGGCCCAGGATGGCGCTCTGCGGCGGGTTGAGGATAGGCGTGGAGACCAGGGAGCCGAACACGCCGCCGTTGGTGATGGAGAAGGTGCCGCCGGTGAGCTCTTCGAAGCTCAGGGTGCCGTCCTTCGCCTTGCGGCCGAATTCCATGATCCCCTGCTCGACGTCGGCCATGGTGAGCTGGTCGCAGTTGCGCAGGATGGGGACAACCAGACCCCGCGGCGAGCTGACGGCTATGCCAATGTCGTAGTAGCCGTGGTAGATGATGTCGGACCCGTCTACTGAGGCGTTGATGACGGGGAAGCGCTGCAGCGCCTCGATCGACGCCTTTACGAAGAAGGACATGAAGCCCAGCCGCACGCCATGGGTCTTCTCGAACTGGTCCTTGTATCGGTTGCGCAGCCCCATTACGGCGGTGAGATCCACCTCGTTGAAGGTGGTGAGAATGGCGGCGGTCTGCTGGGCCTGGACCAGGCGTTCGGCGACTCGGGCGCGCAGCCGGGTCATGGCCACGCGTTGCTCCGGCCTGCCGGCCTCGCCGCTGAGACGCGGCTGCTCGACGGCAGGCGCCGTGGCATCTGGCTCCGAGGGGGGCTGGGCCTGTTCTTTAGAGTCCAGGAAGGCCATGACGTCTGCCTTCTGGACACGCCCGTCCTTGCCGCTGCCGTGGATTGCGGCCGGGTCCAGCTCCAGCTCTTTGACCAAGCGCCGTGCGGCCGGGGCGAGGAGTGGATCTCCGGCCGTTGCTTGCGCCGCGGTTGCAGCCGGCTTTTGCGCCGCAGCAGCGGCAGCCGCGTTCTGTGCCGGTTCTGCCGGTGCGGCGGCGCCTTCCTCGATCAGGGCGAGCAGGGTGTCCGCATGCACGGTTTCTCCCACCGGCGTCTTTATTTCCCCCAGCACGCCGTTTGTCGTGGCCGGGACCTCGAGTACGACCTTGTCCGTCTCCAGGTCAACCAGGTTCTCGTCTTTGCGCACCCCGTCGCCCGGCTTCTTGTGCCAGGTCAGAACAGTGGCATCGGCGACGGATTCGGGTAGCGCGGGGACGCGGACTTCGCTGCTCATACTGGGATCCTTCGATTCATGCTTGGGTTGATACGGCCCGTGAGGGCTTCGTCGATCAGTCGCTCCTGCTGCTCGACGTGGACGGAGCGAAGGCCGACGGCGGGGGCGGCGGAGGAGTGGCGTCCGACGTAGTAGATGCGTCCGTGATCATCGATCAGGCGGTGGAAGCGGTGCTTGATCTGATCCCAAGCTCCCTGGTTCTGCGCCTCCTCCTGGCACCAGATGAATTGATT
This sequence comes from uncultured Gammaproteobacteria bacterium, assembly GCA_942492625.1. GTDB lineage: Bacteria > Pseudomonadota > Gammaproteobacteria > Chromatiales > Chromatiaceae > Thiosymbion. Next base: position 33,609 of record CALOFM010000021.1, read on the forward strand.
CGCTGCAGCGTAAGGCGCAACCGCTACTTGCAGTTGGTCTCTGGGGAAGGGGTAGAGCTGTTCGAGGCGCAGGATGGCCACGTCGTCCAGACCGCGGGCGCGCCGCGCCTCCAGCAGATCGTAGTAGACCTTGCCGCTGCAGATGACGACGCGCTGGACCTTGGACGGAATCACGCTGTCCACCTCGCCGATCACGGGCTGGAAGTGGCCGTCCGCCAGCTCATCCAGGCTGGAGGTGGCAAGACGGTGACGCAGCAGGCTCTTGGGCGTCATGACGATCAGGGGCTTGCGGTACTTGCGCAGCATCTGACGGCGCAGTAGGTGGAACATCTGCGCCGGGCTGGTGGGGACGCAGACCTGTATGTTTTTCTCTGCGCAGAGCTGCAGGTAGCGCTCCAGGCGGGCGGAGGAGTGTTCCGCCCCCTGTCCCTCCATGCCATGAGGCAGCAGCATCACCAGGGAGCAACCTAGATTCCATTTGGTGCCGGCCGACGTGATGAACTGATCGATGACGACTTGGGCGCCGTTGGCGAAGTCGCCGAACTGGGCCTCCCATAGGGTGAGCGAGCTGGGCTCGGCGGTTGCGAAGCCGTACTCGTAGCCGAGCACCGCCTCCTCGGAGAGCAGAGAGTCGATGGCGATGAAGTCACCCTGATGCTCTCCCATGTGCTGCAATGAGGTGTAGCTCTCACCGTCGGCCTGACTATGAACGACGGCGTGGCGGTGAAAGAAGGTGCCGCGTCCGCAGTCCTGACCGGAAAGGCGGACCGGAAAGCCGGCGTCCACGAGGGTCGCATAGGCCAGGTTCTCGCCAAAGCCCCAGTCCGCCATCTGGTCCCCGTTGGCCATCTTACGGCGCTCGTTCCAGATCTTGGACACACGCGGGTGGAGCTCGAACTCTTGGGGAAGCTCCAACATCTTTTCGGCGATCTGCTTGAGCTTGTCACGGGGTACGCTGGTATCGGTATCATCGTCCCAGCTACCCCCTCGGCCGGACTCCCAGTTGACTCTGTACGGGTTGTCGAGACCGCACATGACCGGCCTGGCTACGACCACCCCCTGCTCGATGGAGGTGCGGTAGTCCTCGACCATAGCCGTCGCGGCGTCCTTGGAGACGAAGCCCGCGTCCGCCAGCCGGTCCGCATAGACGGCCCGGGACGTGGGGCGGGCACGTATTTTCTTGTACATCATAGGCTGGGTGACCGCGGGCTCGTCCGCCTCGTTGTGGCCAAGTCGGCGGTAGCAGATCACGTCGATGATTACGTCCTTGTGGAACTGGTTGCGGAAGTCCAACGCCATGCGCGTAACGAAGATGACCGCCTCCGGGTCGTCTCCGTTCACGTGAAAAACCGGGGCCTGGACCATCTTGGCCACGTCCGTGCAATAGAGCGTCGAACGCGTGTCCAGAGGATTGCTGGTCGTGAACCCAATCTGGTTGTTGATGACGACGTGGACAGTGCCGCCGGTTGAGTAGCTACGGGTTTGAGACAGGTTCAGGGTCTCCATGATCACGCCTTGGCCGGCGAAGGCCGAGTCGCCGTGGATCAACAGCGGCAGGACTTGGTCGCCCGCGCGGTCCTTGCGGCGGCGCTGGCGGGCGCGAACCGCGCCCTCGATGACCGGGTTGATGATCTCCAGGTGCGACGGGTTGAAGCCGAGGGCCAAATGGACGACGCCCCCGGGGGTGTCGACGTCGGTGGCGAAGCCCATGTGGTACTTGACGTCGCCGGCGAGCTCCTTCCAGTCCCTGTGGGTGCGCCCCTCGAACTCGTCGAAGATGTCCTGGGGCGGCTTGCCCATGATGTTGGTCAGCACGTTGAGCCTGCCGCGGTGGGCCATGCCGATGACGATCTCCTTGACGCCCTTGCGCCCGGCGCGCTGGATGAGCTCGTCCAGGAGCGGAATCAGGGCCTCACCGCCTTCGAGGGAGAAGCGCTTTTGGCCCACGTAACGGGTGTGCAGGTATTTCTCGATGCCTTCGGCTGCAGTAAGCATGGTCAGCAGCCAGCGCCTGTCGGCGGTCTCGAGCTCCGGCTTCGCCCGATAGCCTTCCAGGCGCTTCTGGATCCAGCGCTTTTCCTGGGTGCTGGTGATGTGCATGTACTCCGAGCCCACCGATCCGCAATAGATCTCCCGCACCAGGGCGAGGATGTCGCGCAGGCGCATGCGATCCGGCGCATAGAGAGAGCCGGTATGAAAGACCTGATCCAGGTCCGACTCCTCCAGCTTGTGATGCTCCGGCTCCAGGTCTGCGACCTTGGGAGTCTCGCGCAGCTTCAAGGGGTCCAGGTCCGCGATTTGGTGGCCGCGGTAGCGGTAGCCATTGATCAGGCGCAGGACCGCCGACTGCTTCTCCGCGGCCGCGGGCTCCAGGCGCTCGGTGGATCGGGCCAACGCCCGGCTGCGGCTCTCCTGGGCCAAGCGCAGGAAATTCTGACGAACCGGTCCATGGGGGACCTCGTTGGCCGCCTCTTTGTGCATTGCGTCGAAGCGCTGCCGCCAGGCGAGATCCACGCTCTCGGGATCCTGCAGGTAACGTTCGTAAAGGTCTTCTATAAATGGGGCGTTACCGCCGTATAGCGCGGTAGACGCGCGGAACAGCTCGATCAGGGCGCTCATGGTGGTATGCTCGGTGGCAGAGGACGTCTATGGTTTTATCGGCCGATTATGGCACTGTATAGCATAACCAAGCACTCGGATTGCATTGCGTTGCTTAATACGCGTCTGTTCCCTAAGGCCGCGGCGGGAGGCGGGGCGCTCGACCTTCTGGTCTGAAAGCGATGCACCAGTCTCCGGACCCCGGCTGGGATACGAACGAGCGGACGCGTCTTAGGATTTGTCTGGCGGACCTGGAGGCGGACCTGGCCTATTTCCAGGCCCGATTGGAGATTTTGGGGGAGCCTGAGACGGCGAATCAGCTCGCCCAGCGCAAGGTGTTCAATCTGCTGCACAAGAGTCTCGGCGAGATGGTACTGAAGGGCAAGCGGCGGATGGTTGAAGAGGGCTGAGCGATGAGCTTGGTCGAAATGGCGCCCTCGACAGGACTCGAACCTGTGACCTATCGCTTAGGAGGCGATTGCTCTATCCTGCTGAGCTACGAGGGCGGGGAATGGTGGAGCCGAGGGGGATCGAACCCCTGACCTTCGCATTGCGAACGCGACGCTCTCCCAGCTGAGCTACGGCCCCGATCTGGTGTAGGATCTGCAACCGGGTTTCGGACCGTCCCTTCGAACCTTTCGCTGCGCTCCCTCGCACCACCGGTTGCGGGGACGCATTGTAGCATTTTTGCGTCGGAGACTGACAAGTCGGCCTCGACGCCGCCCCGGGAAGCGCTCGAGCGCTTCCCGGGGCAATACACAGTTGTCGCTGCAGGACCCCAAGCATGTTGGATTCGAAACCCCTGCTGTTTCCCACGGATTTCCCCCCCATCGAGCGCCACTCGCTCGAGACTCTCCAGGTCAACCTGGGTTACCGCTGCAATCAGTCCTGTGTGCACTGTCACGTGGACGCGGGGCCCAAGCGGAAGGAGGTCATGACCGCCGAAACCCTGGACGCGGTCCTTACCTTCCTGAGGCGCGCTGGTGTGTCTGTTTTGGATCTGACCGGCGGCGCCCCCGAGCTCAATCCCGGTTTCCGCCGCCTGGTGAGCGAGTCCCGTGATCTCGGGGCGCATGTCATGGACCGCTGCAACCTGACCATCCTCGAAGAGCCGGCGCAGGAGGGGCTTGCGGAGTTTCTGGCGGCTCACCGGGTGGAAGTGGTGGCCTCGCTTCCTTGCTACCTGGAGGAGAACGTCGACGGCCAGCGGGGCAGCGGCGTGTTCAAGACCAGCATTCGGGCCTTGCAGCGTTTGAACCGGCTCGGCTACGGCGACGGGGGAGCGGGGCTCGCACTTAACCTGGTCTACAATCCTACGGGTCCTACCCTGCCTCCGCCTCAGGAATCCCTGGAATCGGCTTACAAGCGCGTGCTCGAGGAGCGTTACGGTGTTCGCTTCAATAGCCTGCTGACCCTGACCAATATGCCCATCCGCCGTTTCGGCAGCATGCTGCAGTCCGCGGGCCGGTTCGACGAGTATCTCGGACTTCTCAAGTCCGCGCACTCCCGGGGTAACCTTGCTGGCGTCATGTGCCGTAGCCTGGTCAGCGTCGACTGGCAGGGCCACGTCTACGACTGCGATTTCAACCAGATGCTCGATTTGCCCCTCGACGGCGGGAGGCGGCGGCTGCACATCGCCGAGCTCTCAACCGCAGACCTCGAGGGCCGTCCGATCCAGATCGGCGAGCATTGTTACGGTTGCACGGCAGGGCAGGGTAGCAGCTGTGGTGGCGCACTGACCTGAGGTGAGTGTGGGATGCCGCGTATCTCGGTCGTCATCCCCTGTCTCAACGAGGCGGCGATTTGCGTCCCGCGGCTCACGGCCCTGCAGCCTTTACGCCGGGACGGTCACGAGTTGATCCTGGTGGATGGGGGCAGCGAGGATGACACCAAGTTCTTGGCGCAATCATTGGTGGACCGGATGCTATGCGGCGAGCCGGGTCGTGCTGCACAGATGAATCTGGGCGCGGAGTCGGCGGTAGGCGACGTGCTCTGGTTTCTGCACCTGGATACGGCGCTTCCCGATGGTGCCTCCAGGCAGGTTTTGCAGCAAGCCTTTAACGGTCCGGGATGGGGCCGCTTCGACGTTCGGCTCAGTGGCGGGCGATCCGCGTTTCGGGTCATCGAGCGGATGATGAATCTGCGCAGCCGACTGACCGGCATGGTCACCGGAGACCAGGGCATGTTCGTCCGCCGGGAGCTGTTCGAGCGGGTGGGTGGATTTCCCCAGGTCGCCCTGATGGAGGACCTGGCCATCAGCAAGCGCTTGAAACGCCTCTCGCGGCCGGCTTGTCTGCGCAGCCGAGTGGTCACCTCAAGCCGCCGTTGGGAGCGGAACGGTGTGTGGCGCACGGTAGCGCTTATGTGGTTCTTGCGCTCGGCCTACCGTCTGGGAGCGGATCCCGACTGGCTGGCCCGGCAGTATTATCCCGAGAAGAGCCGTTAGCAGTCACCGGTCAGCCGTCAGTTACAGGCGTGTTGCCTGCAGCTAACAGCCAGTAAATCATGCTCTTCCCCGACGCGCGCATTTTGATCTTCGCCAAGTCCCCTGAGCCCGGTCTGGTCAAGACGCGGCTTATTCCCGCCCTGGGGCCACAAGGTGCGGCGGAGCTGCATGCGCGTTTGCTTGCCCATACGCTCGCGCGGCTCGCTCCGGCGCGGCTGGCGCCGGTTGAGCTTTGGTGCTCGCCGGATACGGGGCACGTGCCTTTTCCGGAGCTGGCCCATCGATACCCCGTAAGGCTACGCCGCCAGCGCGGCGCGGACCTGGGTGCGCGTATGCTCGACGCCGCCGCCAGTGCGCTGCGTGGCAGTAAAGCGGCGATTGTCGTAGGAACGGACTGCCCGCCGTTGGACGGCCCCTACATGGAGCGGGCCCTGAACCTGCTCTCGAGCCGAGACGCGGTGCTCGGTCCGGCGCAGGACGGCGGCTATGTGCTGCTTGGGCTGAAGCGGGCGGCGCCGGAGCTTTTTTCCAATATCCCGTGGGGAACCGACCGGGTGGCGGCCATCACGCGGGATCGGTTGGAGTCGTTGCGTTGGGGTTGGGCGGAGCTGCCCGCGTTGTGGGATCTGGATCGGCCGGAAGATCTGAAGCGCCTTGCGCGCGAGTCCTATTGATTTTTCTCTGCGCGCTCTGTGTCTCTGCGGTTCAATCGCTCCATCCAGGTCGTGGGCTCGTCTGGAAGCTCGATTCGCCTCAGCGCTGCAGGATCAGCTCCAGCACCGCCTTGCTGCCGAAATAGGCCAGGACCAGGATGACGAACCCGCTCAGGGTCCAGATGATCGCCGTTCGTCCACGCCAGCCGTAACGCAAGCGCCCCACCAGCAGGGCGCCGAAAACCAGCCATCCCAAGGTGGAGAGCACCGTCTTGTGCACCAGGTGCTGGGCGAACATGTCTTCTAAAAAGAAAAAGCCGCTGGCCAGGGCCAGAGTGAGCAGGATGAAGCCCATTCCGATCATCTCGAACAGCAGGCTTTCCATGGTCTGCAGCGGGGGCAGGGCGCGCACGAAGCTCACCGGCTGCCGGGTGTGCAGGTGGTGGTCCTGCACCGCGAGCAGGATTGCCTGAACGCTGGCCAGGGTCAGCAGGCTGTAGGCGAGCATCGAGAGCAGCACGTGGATCTTGATGGGCCAGCCTGCGGATTCGCGCAAGAAGCCCGGGCTCGGATACCGGGACTCCAGGAGCAGGGTCAATGCCGCCAGCGGCAGGATCAGAATCCCCAGGTTCTCCACCGGCTTGTTCAAGCTGGAGACCAACAACAGGGTGACTACAGTCCAGGAGGTCAGGGCCAGGGCGTTGAAGAAAGCCAGATTGAGCCCCGGTTGACTGAAGATGCCGTCGTACACCAGCCATGTGTGCAGGATGAGCCCCGCGAAGCCGAGCCCGAGGGCGGCGTTGCGTCCGGGGACACCGGGCTTGCCGCGGCGGAACAGGCGCAGTGCGATGACCGCGCCCCCGGCGAGGTACAGGAGGATTGCGACGTAGGAAATCAGGGTATGGCTCATGGCGCCGGATGATGGCACAAAGGATGGAGCCGGGAAAAGCCGCCGGCAATCGGGAAGCAAAGTGCAAGGTGGCGAAGGTATACTCTGCGCGAGCTTCGCTTTCAAATCGGCGCCGGTCAGACTCCGGCGCTCGCCGTTTACGAGGTGGAAGATGTTCGAGAATCTCCAGGACCGCTTCTCCAGGGTCTTAAAGAACGTCCGGGGCCAGGGCCGGCTCACGGAGGCCAATATCAAGGACACCATGCGCGAGGTCCGCATGGCCCTGCTCGAGGCCGACGTGGCCCTGCCCGTCGTGCGTGCGTTCGTGGAGCGGGTCCGCGAGAGAGCGATGGGCGAAAACGTGCTCAACAGCCTCACGCCGGGCCAGACCCTGGTCAAGATTGTCAACGACGAGCTGGTCAGCCTGATGGGCGAGGCCAACGAGGGCCTCGACCTGAGCGTCCAGCCCCCCGCGGTCATTCTGATGGCGGGATTGCAGGGCTCGGGTAAGACCACCAGCGTCGCCAAGCTCGCGCGCTGGCTTCAAGAGAAGGAGAAGAAGAAGGTCATGCTCGTGAGCTGCGACGTCTACCGTCCCGCCGCCATCAAGCAGCTTCAGACCCTGGCCGCCGAGGTCGAGTCCGGGTTCTTTCCCAGCAGCGGCGACCAGAAGCCTGTGGACATCGCCCGGCGGGCCATCGAGGCGGCGCGCAAGGACTTTCGCGACGTGCTGATTGTCGACACTGCCGGGCGGCTGCACGTGGACGAGTCCATGATGGACGAGATCAAGGCCCTGCACGCGGCCATCGCCCCGGTGGAGACCCTGTTCGTCGTCGACAGCATGACGGGCCAGGACGCCGCCAACACCGCCAAGGCGTTCGACGATGCCCTGCCGCTGACGGGCGTGGTGCTCACCAAGACCGACGGTGATGCCCGCGGCGGCGCCGCCCTTTCGATTCGCCACATCACCGGCAAGCCCATCAAGTTCCTCGGCGTCGGCGAGAAGGTCGGCGCCCTCGAGCCCTTCCACCCGGACCGGGTGGCCTCGCGCATCCTGGGAATGGGCGACGTGCTCTCGCTGGTGGAAGAGGTGCAGAGCAAAGTAGACCACGAGAAGGCCCAAAAGCTGGTCAAGAAGCTCAAGAAGGGCAAGGGCTTCGACCTGGCGGACTTTCGCGAGCAGCTGCTGCAGATGTCCAACCTCGGCGGCATGGCCGGACTCATGGACAAGCTTCCAGGAATGAACGAGATCCCCGACCATGTCAAGAATCAGGTGAACGACAAGGAGATGGTCAAGCTGGTTGCCATCATCAATTCCATGACCGCCAAGGAGCGCGAATTTCCCGCTGTCATCAAGGGCTCGCGCAAGCGCCGCATCGCGGCCGGTTCCGGCACCCAGATTCAGGACGTCAACCGCCTGCTCAAGCAGTTCACCCAGATGCAGAAGATGATGAAGAAGATGAAGGGCGGGGGCATGGCCAAGATGATGCGCGGCCTCAAGGGACGGATGCCAGGTGGTATGCCGCCGGGCGGGTTTCCCTTCTGAGGATTTCGGATACTGGCTTCCAATTCGCTCCGATTGCTGTATATTGACGCGTTTACCCGCGCTGTGTGTGCATTAATTCAGGATCTGGGTTGAAAATGGTATCGATTCGCTTGTCTCGTGGCGGCGCCAAGAAGCGCCCCTTTTATCAAATCGTCGTCGCCGACGAGCGCGTGAAGCGCGATGGTCGCTATATCGAGCGTATCGGCTTCTTCAATCCGGTTGCCACCGGCGGCGAGGTGCGGCTGCGTCTGGACCGGGCGCGGGCCGAGCATTGGATCGCGCGCGGTGCAAAGCCCTCCGAGCGTGTCGCCAAGCTGCTGAAAGACCCGGCCGTAGAGCCCGAGGTCGCCGAGGCACCGGTGCAGCCCGCCGAAGAGGCCGCCGTGGCAGAGGCGCCCGCCGCTTCCTGATTCCGGCTAGTCGGTCGTGGCTGGCGCCGGGATCGAAGAGCATGCCCGGCCGCGGATGCTGGTGCTGGGTCGAATCAATGGCGTCTATGGCGTTCGGGGCTGGGTGAAAGTCTTCTCCGACACCGACCCGCGGAACAATATTCTGAGATTTAGACCCTGGTACCTGGGCGCGTCGCAGTATCCCTGCAATGTTGCAGAAGGGAGGCGTCAGGGTAAGGGCTTGGTGGCCCGAATCGAGGGCTGCGAGGACCGAGATCAGGCTGCTGCCCTGGTGGGCCTGGAGATCGCAGTGCGCCGTGATCAGCTGCCGCCGCCTCGCGCCGATGAATTTTACTGGGCAGACTTGGAAGGGCTGACCGTCGAGACCCTGGACGGTACGGAGCTCGGGCGGGTTGACCATTTGTTCGCCACCGCCGCCAACGACGTGCTTGTCGTCAAGGGGGACCGAGAGAGGCTGCTGCCCTTTCTCTGGGATCGGGTGGTCAGGGAGGTGGACTTCGACCTCAGGCGGATGCGGGTTGACTGGGACCCGGAGTTTTAGTGCGCTTCGACGTCATCAGTCTGTTTCCGGACCTGTTTCGAATCCTCACCGGGCAAGGTGTCACCGGCCGGGCGCTGGAGGGGGGTATCGCCGAGTTGCACCTGTGGAACCCGCGAGACTACACCCGGGATCTGCACCGCACGGTGGACGACCGGCCTTACGGCGGCGGACCGGGTATGGTCATGAAGGTGGAGCCCCTGCGGGCCGCCATCGAGGACGCAAAGCGTGCGGTCCCGGACAGCCGGGTGGCCTATCTCACGCCCCAGGGACGCACCCTGGACCAGGGAGCGATGACTCGGATCGCGGCCAGCCCGGGATGGATCCTGATCGCGGGGCGTTACGAGGGCATCGATGAGCGGCTCGTGGAGCGCTACGTGGACGAGGAGTGGTCCATCGGCGACTATGTGCTGAGCGGCGGGGAGCTGCCTGCCATGGTGATCATGGATGCAGTGATCCGGCTCCTGCCGGGAGCCCTCGGGCACGCCGATTCGGCGCAGGAGGACTCCCACGTGGACGGCCTGCTGGATTGTCCGCATTACACACGGCCCGAGGAGATCGCCGGTGGGCGGGTGCCCGGGGTGCTGCTGAGCGGAGACCACGCAGCGATTGCACGTTGGCGTCTGCAACAGGCCCTGGGACGTACCTGGTTGCGGCGCCCGGACTTGTTGGAGGGCCGCGGGATGAGTGCCGAAGAGCAGGCGCTGTTGAATGAATTTATCCGAGTGCATCAAGTCGCCGGGTGAGAACAGGAGTTGGAGCATCATGAACATCATTGAAGGGCTTGAGAAAGAGCAGATGACCCGTGAGGTCCCGGACTTTGCGCCCGGCGATACCGTCGTGGTGCAGGTAAAGGTGAAAGAAGGCAATCGGGAGCGCCTGCAGGCCTTCGAAGGCGTATGCATTGCCAAGCGCAACCGCGGCCTGAACTCGGCCTTCACGGTGCGTAAGATTTCACACGGTGAGGGGGTGGAGCGTGTGTTCCAGACCCACAGCCCGTCGGTTGCCGGCATCCAGGTCAAGCGCAGGGGCGACGTGCGCCGCGCCAAGTTGTATTACCTGCGAGGGCGGACCGGTAAGGCGGCCCGGATCAAAGAGAAAGTCTGAGCTCGGGAAAACCTGCCCCAAACTACGGAGCGGGTTTTTCCGAGATTGCTCCCGCTCTTGAGCAAAACCTTCTACTGGCACGACTACGAGACCTGGGGCGCGGACCCGCGCCGGGATCGGCCCTCTCAGTTTGCCGGTCTGCGCACCGACGAGGCGCTCAACACCGTCGGTGAGCCCCTGGTCCTCTTCTGCCGGCCGGCGAACGATGTGCTTCCCCAGCCCGATGCCTGCTTGGTTACCGGGATCTCCCCCCAGCGGGCCGAGCGCGAGGGCCGTGTCGAGGCGGACTTCGCCGACGCCATTCACCGTGAGCTGTCGCGGTCCAGTACCTGCGCCGTTGGCTACAATAGCATCCGCTTCGACGACGAAGTCACCCGCAACCTCCTGTACCGCAACTTCTTCGATCCTTACGCCCGCGAGTGGCAGAACGGCAACTCGCGCTGGGACCTGATCGACACGGTGCGTTTGGCCCACGCCCTGCGGCCGGAGGGCATCGAGTGGCCCCGGCGTGAGGACGGGATCACCTCCTTCCGTCTCGAGCTTCTGACCGCCGCTAACGGTATCGAGCATGCCGGCGCCCATGACGCCTTGGCGGACGTGCGCGCCACCATCGACTTGGCACGGCTTCTCAAGTCGCGGCAGCCGCGCCTGTTCGACTATGCGCTGACGCTTCGGGCCAAGCGCCGGGTCGGGGAGCTATTCGATCAGGGCGATCCCTTGCTGCACGTCTCCGCACGCTATCCGGCGGACCTGGGGTGTATCGCCCCCGTGGTGCCGGTTGCTCGTCACCCGGTCAACAGCAACGGCATCATCTGCTTCGACCTGCGCCAAGATCCCGAGCCCCTTCTGAAGCTCGGTGCTGAGGAGATCCACCGGCGCCTGTTCAGCCGCGCGGAAGAACTGCCCGAGGGCTTGGAGCGCATCCCCCTCAAGACGGTTCATATCAACCGCTGCCCCATCCTGGCCCCGATGAAGACGCTGAGCTTTGACGCCGCCGAGCGCTGGCAAATCGACGACGCCGTTGTCGCTCGCCATGCGCGGAGTCTCAGGGATGCCCGGGGCTTGGCGGAGAAGGTGCAGCGGGTCCACAGCATGGCCGAGTTTCCACCCGAAACCGATCCGGACCTGATGCTCTACTCCGGCGGGTTTTTCCCGGATTCGGACCGGCGGGAGATGGCGCGCCTGCGCACCCTTGCGCCGGAGGATCTGGCGGCGGAGGGTTGCATCTTCGAGGACCAGCGCTTGCCGGAAATGCTGTTTCGCTACCGCGCCCGCAACTGGCCCCAGACCCTGACAGAGGCGCAGCGGCAGGACTGGGACGCCTATCGCTTCCGGCGTCTCACCGAGCCGGAAGCCGGTGGCAGCATAACGGTGGATGCGTATCAACAACGCCTGCACGAGCTGCGCGCCGAGGCGGAGGGCGACCCGCGGCGGCTTGCGCTTCTCGATGCGCTAGACCAGTGGGCGGAGCGGGTGATGGACGTCTCCGGTTAGCGCAACGGCGCATTGATCGAGAGATCAGATGCCGCGCAGCAGCCCCTCCCCCCGCTTTTGAAGGCTCATGCCTGGTCGCACGAGAAACACCGATGACTGTTTTGATTCAAAAGGAGGATCGATGAAGAAGATACTCATAGCCTGTTCCGCGTCGCTTTCGCTTTTAGGCTGCGCGACCTCAGGCGGCTCGACGCCAGCGGACGCGTGCAGCAACTCGGACGGTGCGTTCGACCAGGCCGCATTCGTCATCGCGACGCAGCCGCCAGCGGGGGCTCGCGTTTCCAGCGGTTTTCCGGTACGTGGCTGCTCACGCACATTCGAGAGCAACGTGCAGTGGCGTCTGCTGGCTCGGGATGGATCAATTCTGCAGCAGGGTTTCACCTCCGGCGGTGGCGTGGATGGCGTTGGCCCGTTCTCGTTCACCGTGGGTTTCAGCGTGCCCGAGCGCCAGATCGGCCATCTGGAGGTGTACGAGGAGGATGTTTCCGACGGCGAGGGTTTTCCACCGGGTCGGACGCTGCTGCCGCTCGTGCTGCAGCCGTAGGCCTTTCCAAAAGTACGCCGTTTTCGTTGTCGCTTGGCGGACTCAGGCGCCGGCCTTCTCCGCAGCCTTATTCGCGCGCCGCGTCAACCAGACCCCCAGCCCCTGGGCGTTGAGTTCCATGTCGACCGCCAGGACCTCGCGAATGCGCGCCTCGTCCAGATCGCAGCCGTGGTCCCGGACTCTGGCGATCAGGTAATCGGCGACGCCCTCCTTTAGCCGCTCTTCCCTCCCTTGCGGATTTTTGGCCTCGTCCGCCAACGCCAGGTCGGCCAGGTCACGGATGCTCCCGCGGAGATCCCGCTCCAGCGCCTGCGGGTTGTCGATCCGTCCGTAATGGGTGAGATACACGGCCTTGGGATTGAACCCCAGAATCTTGTCCAGGCTCTGCTGCCAGGCGTCTGGATCGAAGGCGACCGGCGTGGTGGGTGCGAACAGGAAGGGGCCGTTGGGGGTGTCGAGCTCGCGGTAGGAGATGCCGAAGGTGTCGCCGGTGAAGAAGCCGCCGGTCCTCTCGTCGAAAATGCAACCGTGGTGGTTGGCGTGACCCGGGGTGTCGATGAAGGTCAGGTGGCGGCCGTTGAGGTCGATCACCATGCCGTCGTCGGCTATGATCACGCGCTCCTCCGGTATGGGGACGAGCTTGCCGAAAAAGCGGGAGAAGTCCTCTGCCCCGTAAACGGCGGTGGCCCCTGCGGCCAGCCGGGACGGGTCGATCAGGTGGGTGGCGCCGTTGGGGTGGATCACCAGCCGGGCATTGGGGCAGCGGGCCATGAGCTCACCCGATCCGCCTGCGTGGTCCAGATGCACGTGGGTGGGAATCACATAGTCGACGTTTTCGGGCCCGAGACCGAGGGCTGCGATCAGCTCCAACATTCCTGGCACCGAGTTGGTTGTCCCCGTGTCCACGAACGCTAGGTGGTCGTCGGCGCGCACCAGATAGCAGGCGGCCAATCCGTGGCGGTAGAGGCCGGTCTCGATGCAATAGACGCCTTCTGCGACTTCTTTGTAGTGTGGTAGGGTCATTAGATGTCTCCGCTGGTTAATGCTCGGCAATGGCCAAGTCTGTTTGCGTTCATTTGCGGCTAATCGTCGCGGATATGATGGTTTTTGCATTGCTTGACCTAGGAGTCTGTCCGGCGTTGGCGGTTCCCGCAGCGGAACAGTCGTAACGGATAGATTCCTAGGGGCTTGGGTCGAACCCGTATCCGAGGAGCTCTATATCCCGCGCGAAGTGGTGTGCCACCAGCTCAGCGGTCCCGTCGTTGTAGTAGCTCCGATAATCCATCTCGCGGTCCGCCGCCTTGCGTTCGTGGGCCAGGGTCGGCTGAGGGATGCCGATGCGCCGGCACGCCTCGGCGAAGTCCTCCGGGAGCTGCTCGTAGCGACCGATGAAGTTCACCACCAGCTCGCCGTGCAGATCGATGAGATAGTGGCTTTGCAGCTCGATGGAGGTGTCTACGTGGTACTGATAAGGACGTTCCGGGTCCAGCTTCCAACGCATGAAACCCTCGAAGTCTTCGTGGCCGCCCAGGTAGTGGGGACGCTCGCGGCGGATGTGGTGAAAGGAGCTCACCTGCAGGTCCCAGGGGTTACGTACGAAGGCGAACTTGAACAGCTCGTCGAAGAACTCCTTGGGCAGGAGCTCCTTGGCGGCCACGATCTTGCCATGCCGCGGCAGCTTGGTGGCGATGCGGTGGCCGCTCAGGTGGCTGAAGCGGCTGCAAAGGAACATGGGCCAGTACCAAGGGTCGCGCCAGCGCAGGCCCTGCAGACTGGTGCGAACACTGGTACCACCGGTCTTGGCGATGTGGACGAACAGGAAGCGGTGCTTGAGGGACAGTAGCATGGCCGGATTCTAGCGCCTAAATGCCCGAAAGGGCACTCGAGCCGCGAACAAGAAACGAGGACGGCGCCAGGAGCATGTTCGACTTGCGACTGTTCTACTTCGGAACGGCCGATGCTGGTTGATTTTCCGCCCGCTCAGCCTCCGCCGGACGGTGGCTGTACCGCTCTCACGCGAGCGCAGATTTTGTCAATTGAAATCAATATTGTCGACATTGCGTGTTGACAGGTCGGCTAAATTAGGTATTTTTACGCATATGCTCGAAAGATTGTCGACAATTCCTTTCGGCATACGCGGTTTTTCGCGGAATTCATAAAGACGTATAGAACAAGATATATCCACCAAAGAACTAAGGAGGAGATCGCCGTGTCCTACGATGAAGTCTATTCACGCTCCCTTTCCGATCCGGAAGGTTTCTGGGGCGAGGCGGCGCAGTCGATTCACTGGGAGAAGCCCTGGGATCGCGTGCTCGACGACAGCAACCCGCCCTTCTACCGTTGGTTCGCCGGCGGTGAGCTCAACACCTGCTACAACGCACTGGACCGCCACGTGGAGGCGGGCCGCGGCGATCAGGCGGCACTGATCTACGACAGCCCCGTCACGGATACGAAGCGCACCTATACCTATTCCGAGCTGACCGATGAGGTCGCCCGTTTCGCCGGTGTCCTCTCGGGGCTCGGCGTGACCAAGGGCGACCGGGTCATCGTCTACATGCCGATGGTGCCCGAAGCGCCCATCGCTATGCTCGCGTGCGCCCGCTTGGGGGCGATTCACTCGGTGGTCTTCGGCGGCTTCTCGTCCAAGGAGCTTGCTACCCGTATCGAAGACGCCAAGCCCAAGGTCATGGTCGCCGGATCCTGCGGAATCGAGCCCAACCGGGTCGTGAGCTACAAGCCCCTGCTGGACGATGCCATCGAGATCTCCGCCCACAAGCCCGAGCGTTGTGTGCTGCTGCAGCGCGAGCAAGATCCCGGGACCCTGGTCGAGGGACGTGACGTGGGCTGGGCCGAGGCTATGGCCAGCGCCGAGCCCCACCCCTGCGTCACCGTGGCCGCAACCGATCCACTCTACATCCTTTACACCTCGGGTACCACCGGAATCCCCAAGGGCGTGGTGCGCGACAATGGCGGTCACGCGGTAGCCATGTACTGGAGCATGAAGAACGTCTACGCCATGGAGCCGGGCGAGGTCTTCTGGGCGGCGTCCGACGTGGGCTGGGTCGTCGGTCATTCCTATATCGTCTACGCGCCCCTGCTTTACGGATGCACCACGGTGGTTTACGAGGGCAAGCCGGTCGGCACGCCTGACGCCGGGGCCTTCTGGCGGGTGATCAGCGAGCACAATGTTTCTGTCATGTTCACCGCCCCGACCGCCTTTCGGGCGATCAAACGGGTGGACTCGAATGGCGAGTTTCTCAAGAAGTACGATTTGAGCCACTACCGGGCCCTGTTCCTGGCCGGCGAGCGCTGCGATCCGGATACCCTCCAATGGGCCCTGGACATGCTCAAGGTACCGGTGATCGACCACTGGTGGCAGACCGAGACCGGCTGGGCCATTGCCGCAAACCTGATGGGTGTCGAAGAGTTGCCGGTCAAGCCCGGTTCACCGACCAAGGCCGTTCCCGGTTACGACGTGCAGATCCTGGACGACGAGGGTAACGAGCAGACGCCCGGCGAGATCGGCCGCATCATGATCAAGCTGCCGTTGGCCCCCGGCTGCCTGCCGACCCTTTGGCAGAACGACGACCGGTATGTCGATTCCTACCTGAGCTCACAGCCCGGCTACTACCTAACCGGTGACGCCGGGATGAAGGACGAGGACGGCTACCTGTTCATCATGAGCCGCATCGACGACATCATCAACGTGGCCGGTCACCGCCTCTCCACCGGCGGCATGGAGGAGGTGCTGTCCTCCCATCCGGACGTGGCCGAGTGCGCCGTCATCGGCGCGGCTGACAAGCTCAAGGGCGAGCTGCCCGTGGGCATGGTGGTGCTCAAGGACGGCGTCGACCACGAGATCTCGGAGATCCTCGAGCAGCTTGTCGCACTGGTGCGCGAGAAGATCGGTCCGGTGGCCGCCTTCAAGAAGGTGACGGTCGTGGACCGCCTGCCCAAGACCCGCTCGGGCAAGATCCTGCGCGGCACCATGAAGAGCATCGCCGACGGTAAGCAGTACAAGATGCCTGCGACCATCGATGACCCCGCGATCCTGGGCGAGATCGAGGAAGCGCTTCAGGGCATTGGATACGCCAAGGGCGAGTGAACGGCGTGCGGGGCGGTTTCCGCCCCGCATTTCTCAATGCCTGCAGGTTGTCGACAGATGAGATCCAGGGCCAATGGTTGAGACCGTAACGACGATTGCTGATCAGGTCTTCGCGAAGATCCGTAAGGCCATCGTCGAGGGCGAGATCCCACAGGGCAGCAAGATCAGCGAGCCGGAGCTCGCGCGGCGCTTCGGGATCAGCCGCGGACCACTACGCGAGGCCCTGCGTCGGTTGGAGTCCTCCAACCTGGTCGATCGACGTCCGAACGTGGGGGCAAGGGTGATCACCCTGTCCAACGAGCAGCTTCTGGAGATCTTTCACGTTCGTGAGGCCTTGGAGGGCATGGCTGCTCGCCTGTCGGCCAGGCACATGACCGACGAGGAAATCGCCGATTTACGTGCGCTGCTGATGGAGCACCAGAGGCAAGTCGAACGCGACGACGGTCGGGCTTACATGCAGCGCGAGGGTGACTTGGACTTCCACTACCGGATCGTCGAGGGCAGTCACAACAGCCGCTTAAGGGGACTGTTGTGCAACGACCTCTATCATCTGGTGCGCATGTACAGGTGCCAATTCGGGATGGAGAGACGGCGTGCCCGCCGGGCACTGGGAGAGCACAACCACATCGTGGAGGCGATTGAGGGCGGAGATGGCGAGCTGGCGGAGATCCTGATGCGCCGACACATCCGCGCCTCGCGCAAGAATCTGGAGCGGCGCTTGGCGGAAGAAGGCTCCATCGGCACGGAACGCGCTGACGCCAGCAGCAAGATGGCGTTGGTCTGAAACTGGTCGCTACCTACACAGGGGCTGAAGTGACCGGGTGTAAGCACCCGGGCCCGGCTCCGACGATGTCCTCCTCGTCTCTCTCAAGGAGACGCTTTGCCCGGCTTCTTGCCGGGCATTTTTTTCTGGAAGCGGGCGGATGAGGCGCATGGAACCCGCGCCCGCGGACTCGCAGGTCACCGGAACCAGTCCGTGGGTCCGCTCGGAATGCCCGTGCCGGAAAGGGGTTGCCGTGATTCCGCTTTGCTTTAGGATTGGGCGCACAGGACCTTCTCCAATCACAGAGCAGCTCCAGGAGCCAGTCGATGAAACTGCGTCTGAAAAATACACCCGGAATTCTCCCCGTCTTGTTGATCGCTTCCTCTCTAGTCGGCCTGCCGGCTTTCGCCGAGGAGACCCTCGCGGCCCCCGGTTCCGGAATGGCTGCCGGCATGGGTGGTGGCATGGCCCAGGGCGGAATGCAGGGGAAGCGAAAGCAAGGCAAATGCAAGCATGGCGGCGGACACAGAAGGCACTGTATGCTCGAGAAAAAGCACGGACACAAAGCGTGCGGCAAGCGCCGGGACGATAGCGCATGGAGGGATTCACTCAGCCCTGAGCAAGAGCTGCAGATCGACCAGTTGCATGTCAATTTCGCTAAGACCAAGGCACCGCTGAAGGCAAGGGTCAAGGCCCTGAAAGTGGATCTGGTGGTTCTGGCCACGGCGCCACAGCCCAACAAGGCGGTCATTGATGCCAAGATCAAGGAGTTGCTCGAGGCTCAAAGGCCAGTTGCTGGGGGCCAAGTACGGCTATATTGCTGCCCAACGCCAAGTCCTCAGTCCGCAGCAACAGGTGTCATTCGACATGGACGTCATCCGCAAGGCCATGCATGTTAAAAAAGCCCAAGGGCGTCAGTGCGGCAGGCACTGAGCCGCAGTCTATTCCGGGGCATTAGATCAATGATTATCGCTGGATGATCTCGAATAGAATCGGGACGGCTTCTGGTTGTGTCGGGCGCATTGCTGGCGATATGGCGCCTGCCGGACGTGAATGCCGCCTTCGTCGTTTACCGCTTTTCGCAGCCGCCCCAATTCCTTTCTGATCAGACGCTGGGCCTCGGTGTTGCCCACCGCACCGTAAAGGGGGGTGCTGCCGGAAATGTCGGCAAGCAAAATGGCACCACGGTGGCCCTTGGTCGACGTTTGGCTCCTATCAACGGATCGCTCGGCAGCACTCACTTCTCAAGACCGATGTTCTGTGGATTTCAAGGTTCGGGCGCGAACGATAGCACGGCGGGCGTTCAGCGGGGAGTCCGGCTCCTGTCTCGCATGCGCGACGGCTTTTTCGCCAGGCGTCAGTCTGAGTGAGCAGGTCCGCGGAGATCGGCGCGATCGGGTTCCGTGTCCGCCGGGGCCTTGGCGTCGATGCGTACGCCGAGCGCGTCCAGGTATTTTCTTGCGCTCTCCTGCTGGTTGTAGGCCACCACGGCTGACTTCAGGGCTTCCGCCGACAGGTGCCGGTCCATGGTCTCGCTCATGGCCCCCGCCAGAGCGGCCGCGTCTCCCACCGCGACCAAAGGCCCGTACCTCCCTCCGTCCAGCAGCTCGCGAGGGCCGCTGGGGCAGTCCGTGGAGACAACCGGGGTGCCCAGGGCCATGGCCTCGGTGAGCACGTTGGGAGATCCCTCCCAGGCGGAGGAAAGCACGAATAGGTCTGCGCGGGCCAAAAAGGGATAGGGGTTGGGTTGAAAGCCGGGCAGGTCCACGTCTTCTGCCAATTCCAGCTCCGCGATCAGGGCTTCGAGCTTCGCCAAGCCACCGCCATCTCCCAGGATAACCAGCCGGCAGGGACGCTGCGCGCGGAGTCGTGCGAAGGCACGGATCAGGGTCGGGAAATCCTTCTGGCGCTGGAAGCGGCCTGCACCGACGATGACCGGCGGCTGCCCGGTCTGGAACCAGGGGTGACCGCAGTGCTGCGCCGCGTGCTCGGGGAGCTCCGGCGTGATCACAGGATTGCGGATGACCTGGATTTGCTCCGGCGGCATGCGGGCGATGGCGGCCGTGTCCGCCGCCACGCCTTGTGAGACGGCGATAATACTGTCGACTTGGGGGTAGAGCGAACGGATGGGCCGGTAGCGCAGCCAGCGAGCGAATGCGGACCTGTCCGCCATGGCGGTGGAGAGATTGGTGCCCAGGCGCAGGACGATACGGGTGTCGGTCCGGGCCAGCCGGCGGGCAAGGACCGCCGTGCGTCCTGCCCGGTCCTTGGCGGCCAGCAGGGCGGCGGGTCGCCGCTCACGAAGGTAGCGGGCCAGTGCGGTCATCGCCATGAAGGTGTGCTCCGTTCCCAGGCGCACCAGATTCACTTCTGATGGCAAGCGCAGGAGATGCGGGCTCTCGTCGCGCACCATGACCAGGTCTACGTTTTGTCCCAGCTCTAGAAAGCCGCGGATCAGGTTAACGATCATGCGTTCCACCCCGCCGGTGCCCGAGAAGGAGACGAAGACGGCGATGGGGTTTGATGATTCAGGCACTGCTGATTTTCCGCCCCGTGGAATCGCCCAAATCCCCCCTGTCGCACGTCAAAAAGTTGGGGCAGGAGGGATTTCGTGTGGCATCGAGTGTGTGCAAGGCGCTTCGCGGGGCTCGCAGGTGTTGATCCATCCGGCGAGTCGGCTGGGGATCCATATCCGCATTCTAGCGAGATGACGGAAATCGCGCGCGGGCTTGCGTGGGTACCCAACAGCGGGTTGACCGCTGATTCATGCCCTGCAGTTGGACGCGGACCGGATCGCACCCATCTTCGATCGAATGACGGTCGAGCAATCCTGGGTCCAGGGCTCCGTTTCTTCCAAGTCCATGGACATCGAGCAGACCCTGTCCTACGGAGTGTACGGGCCGAACGAGTTGATCGTGCTGGTCCGTAACGGCCATGCATAATAGGATGACCTAATGAGCAATTCCGATCACCTCTCCGCCCCCTCGCGCGCGACTCCCGAGACTCACCAGCGGGGCATCGACAAGGTCTCGCGCATCCCGGTCAAGGTCGAATCCTCGAACGCGCCCTTGCGCAAGCCGTCCTGGATCCGGGCCACGGCGCCCATCGGCCCGGGGGTCGCGCGCATCAAACGTCTCCTGCGTGAGACCAAGCTTTCCACCGTGTGCGAGGAAGCCCAATGTCCGAACCTGGGGGAGTGCTTCGAGCACGGCACCGCCACCTTCATGATTCTCGGGGACCTGTGCACTCGCCGTTGTCCCTTCTGCGACGTGGCCCACGGCAAGCCGCGGCCGCCGGACCCCGCCGAATCCGATCACCTGGCTGCATCCATCTCGGTAATGGAGCTCAAGTATGTGGTCATCACCTCGGTGGACCGCGACGACCTTCGCGACGGCGGTGCCGGGCACTTCGCGAACTGCCTGCGTGCCGCCCGTGCCGCAAATCCGGACACTAAGCTGGAGGTGCTTGTGCCCGATTTCCGCGGCCGGGAAGCGGTGGCGCTGGACGCCTTCGCGGGGGATGCGATGCCCGATGTCTTCAATCACAATCTGGAGACGGTGCCCAGGCTCTATCGCAAGGTCCGGCCGGGTGCGGACTACGATGGATCACTGCGGCTGCTGCGGGACTTCAAGGCGCGCCATCCGAAGGTGCCGACGAAATCCGGCCTGATGCTAGGGCTCGGGGAAGAGCGCGAAGAGGTTCTGTCGGTCATGGCGGACTTGCGCGTCCATGGCTGCGACATGCTGACCCTGGGTCAATATTTGCAGCCGAGCCGGGATCACCTGCCTGTGCTGCGTTACTGGACGCCGGATGAGTTCGAGGCGCTGCGCAGAGCCGGCGAGGCCATGGGTTTCTCCAACGTGGCCAGCGGGGCGATGGTGCGCTCGTCCTATCATGCGGACCGCCAAGCCAGCGAGGTTATCGATTCCTGAACGGATTCGTGTGATTTGCGTCATTCGCAGTTTCCCCGCTTTCCCCCTATGGCTCGTCTCCCCTCGGAAGTAGAGAGCCCTGTGTGACCCTGCTCTGGATCCTCGGCGCCTTCCTCGTCTTCATGGCCGTCATCCGGTCCGCCCACGCGGTAGATGACTACGCGTCCGCAAGATACGGCTATGCGCCCTTCGCCATGCCCAACCTGCTCTTCATGCTGATCCCGAACGCACAGCTGCTCTTCGCCGTCCGCGACGCTGGCGCCGGTGCGCAGACGCAGGTGCTGGTGACGCTGGCCGGGATGGCTATGCTGGGGATGTTCTTGCTCGTAAAGGCACGGACCAGCGGCTGGATCGCGCTCTTCGCAGCCCCCATGATGCTCTTCTGTGCGCCGGTGCTGGTGCTCAGCGTGCTGTTTCGCAGTCTTGCGCGGGCGGACGGCAGCGGTGGAGGTTGAGCCAGGCTTGATTGGCTCGGGCTCGCGCCGGGAATCTTGATTCGACCCATTCAATTAATTCGTAGTTAGCTGCTCTGCATTCATGGGCTTTTCAATCTACACGGTCTTAAAGAACCTGATCATGCCCCCTGGCGGATTGATCCTTCTGCTCTTGCTCGGATTTTTTCTCGTGCGGGGGGTGCTCGGACGGATCTTCCTGTTCGTTGGGATCTCGGTTTTCGCGCTCATGAGCCTCCCTATCGTGGCGGAAAATCTCATGGCGGGGCTGGAGCCCTATCAGGCGTTGCCGCCCGATGCCCTGACGGAAACCGGTGCCGAAGGGATTTTGATCCTGGGAGCCGGACGCTATACCTGGGCACCGGAGTATGGCGGCGATACCGTAGGTTCCACGAGCCTGGAGCGGCTGCGTTACGGGGCATTCCTTCACCGCAGGACGGGGCTTCCGGTCTATGTTACCGGTGGCAGTCCACCGCAGGAACACCCGCCGGTGGGCAGGCTCATGGCCGGGGTGCTGGAGCAAGAGTACGGGATCGCGCCCGCCGGCGTGGAGGATCGCAGCCGCACTACGGACGAGAACGCAGCCTTTTCCGCCGAGATGCTCGCGGGTGACGGTATCGGCCATGTGCTGCTGGTGACCAGCGCCGGGCACATGCCGCGAGCCTTGGGCGCGTTCGGGCGCGTTGGTATCGAGACGACACCGGCCCCTACCTACTTTGTCCATCGAGGAGGGGGGCACGGCGCGGACTATCGGGACTGGTTGCCGAGCGCCGAGGCCTTCTCAATCAGCTACGACGGACTCCGCGAGTACGTGGGACAGGTCTGGTATCAGCTAAAGGCGAGCACGGGCATGGCGGCAACGAGCCGTCTCAACCCCGGTGCGGGACATGGTCGTCGTAACGCTCCATGAGATAGCATAGGCAGTCCTGGCGGATGACTGCCTCGTTAAGGGTGAGCATGGAGGGCATCACCGGGAGCTTCAGGCGCAGCTCACCGTCTTGGACCTGGAAGTAGCGGCCGGCGACGTCTTCGCCCTGCTCGTCGCGCACGTCGAGCAGGACCCCGTTCTTCGCCTCGACACGCCCCAGGGCGGTACCGCGGGGCAGCTCACGGAAGTTGAGGCGCTCCAGCTCCGGTGTCAGCAGGATGTCGGCCTCTCCCGGCGGAAATCCAAAGCTCACGTCGGCCGGAACCTTGACCTGGGCCACGGTGTGGAAGAGGTCGATGTCGCCGCTGGCCACGGGATGGTCCGGCAGAGCGGACAGGTGCAGGCAGGCGTCCAGATACTCGCGCGCGTGGTCTACGCCGTGCTTCTCCCCGACCTTGCCGCACTCCAGGGTTACCGCCGGGCACAGCCGGGCCATGGCGATGGACTGAACGCCGCAGGGACGGATGAAGTAGACCACGGTGCGGCTGAACAGCGTGGCCAGGTGCAGGTAGCGGTTGTCCAGGACGTTGACGCAGCCGTAGTGGGGATTGCAGCCGGTGTTGTTGTGGATGTCCACGCTGGCGAAGATGCCCCGTCTGCGCATGATGTCGATGACCTGCGCCATGAGGTCGTGCTCCGGGGTAGGGGGGGATTCGCAGCCGGGCCACACCCGGTTGTAGTCCGGCTGTCCCGGTAAGTGCCGCACGCCTGCCGCGGCGGCCGAGACGTTGCCGATGAAAAGGCTCAGAGCCCGCGGTAGACGCAGGGTGCCAAAACGCTCCAGATAGCCGGCCAACAAGGAGCGCACGCCCTCCCAGCCCACGGTCTCGTTGCCGTGCATGAGCACCGACACGAACAGGGGAGGCTCCCGGTCGCCGGGCAGGTGGATCAGGGTCGGGCCACTGAGCCGGCGATCCAGGTCGCGGCTGCAGGTGTCCAGCAGGTCGTCCGGGAGTGCGTGTAGTTCCTGCAGCATATTCGGTGTTCTTTAACGAGCTTCCAAGTGGGAAAAACAATTTGAACCCAGATCACCGGGATCAGACTGTCCACTCGTGGACCGGCCGGCCCGTATGCTGGCGTTCCAAGTAAGCAGCAGTCAGTCCTGTCATGTCTGCTCCGTATCTTTCGACCCAGGCGCGTTGCCAGACCGAGCCGGTTTGGCCGCAGCGCAACCGCCCCTCGATGATTCCCAACCACAAGTCCGCTTCCGCGGCGTCGATCCCCAGCTCCAACAGGCCCCTGCGTGCGCGGGGCAGTATGTCCTGCGCCAGTATCCGCGCCAGCGTTTGTGAACGGCCGTCGAGCCATTCGACCTTCGCGTGAAGGCCCTCGCGGGCGGCGGTGTAGAAGTTGGTTTTGGCGACGATGAAGGGCATGTGCTCCCGGGCGGGCTCGGTCTCCGCGGCAAGGGACTGCACGGCCCCGAAATAGAGGGCGGCGTTAGCGATGGAGTCCGACACCGTGGGGCCGGCAGGTACCACGCGGTGCTCGATGCGCAGGTGGGGCTGGCCGGAGTCATCGAATCCGATCAGAGGCCGGTTCCAGCGCCAGATGGTGCCGTTGTGCAGGCGCAGATGGGCGAGCCGCTCGGGGGGGTCGTCCATGACCTGTGGTAGGAGAACGGGGAAGCGGTGCAAATTGGCGTGAAAACACTCGAGGATGGAGTCCTTGACATAGTGCAGGCCAAACGTGACCCGCTCGGAAAAAAAGGACCCGCCGACTGATACCGCCTGCTCGAACAGGGGGATGCGGCTCTCGTCCCAGAGATCGCAACCGAACAGGTAGGGGGAGTTGGCGCTAATGGCCACCATAGGGGCCGCCAGGACCCTGGACCAGTCATAGACCCTGGCTGCCTCTGGCGGAGTCACCTTTAGGTGGATCTGAAAGGAGGTGGCGGCCGATTCCATCATCACGTCCTGCGGCTCCAGAAACAGGTGGTCCTTGCCCTGGATTTCCAGCGTAAGGGGCCGGCCCCGGCGCAGATGGAGGATCTGCTCGTTCAAGGCCCGGTAGCGCTTGAGCGGCGTCATGTGTGCCAAGTCGAGGTGCTCCGGCCGCACGGTGGGCAGGATGCCGATCATGGCCAAGCGGGCGTCGAGCGCGGTCGCTGCAAGTACGCAGCGCCCCAAAGTCGCTTCGAGCTCGGCGGCGAGACGGCTCAGGGCATCGCCTTGGAGGCTTTGGGGGGTACCGTTGATCTCCGCATTGAACGTGGCCAGCTCCGGGACAACCAGGGGATCGTCCAGTTGCTCCAGGAAGGTCTCGACGACCGGCGCGGGGTGCATGTCGGCACCGACCAGACAGGCCTCGAGCTCGAACCCCCCAACCTTGTGGGTCTTGGCGAAGGCGTCCTCCCGAAACCAGGTGTCCAGGATCTCAGTCTCCGCGCGCAGACGCTCATCGAACGCCTCGAAGTCTGCTTGGGTGAAGCGGGACGTCTCGATTTCCTGGCCCATGGTGGTGCTCGAAAGCTCGTACCCTGCAATTCTATCACTCAGCGCCGAAGGCGCTCCTCGTCCCCCTCGCCCCTCCGCGGAGAGGGTGGGGGATGAGGGGTTATCCAAGCATTAACATCCGGTCGAGTGCATGTAAGCGCTCGGGCGTGCCGATGTCGAGCCAGTTTCCGTGGTGATGCTCGCCGCTCACCAAGCCCTGTCCCATGGCCGTGAGCAGTAAGGGTGCCAAGGGAAAGGGGCCGGGAGAGCAGTCCCGGAACAGGTCCGGGTGATAAATGCCGATCCCGCTGAAGGTGAAACGCTGTGGGCCCTGCGACGACACACGGGCATCGCTCAGGGCGAAGTCGCCGTGCGGATTGTGGGGCGGATTGTCCACCAGTACCAGGTGTGCGAGCAGGCCTTGCTCCAAGCGCAGGTGTGCAAAGTCCAGGTCGGTCCAGATATCGCCGTTCACGACCAGGAAGGGGCCTGAGCCGAGCAGGGGCAGCGCCCGGAAGATACCGCCGCCGGTCTCCAGGGCCTTGCCTTCGGGTGAATAGTGGATCTGCGCTTCCCAGATTGAGCCGTCGCCCAGTGCATCCTCGATCAGGTGGCCGAGGTGGGCGTGATTGATAACGATGGAGCGGCAGCCGGCTGCGGTCAAGCGCTCGATGTGGTGGACGATGAGCGGCTTGCCGCCCACCTCCAGCAGTGGCTTGGGTCTGCTGTCCGTAAGCGGGCGCATGCGCTCACCGCGCCCGGCGGCCAGGATCATGGCGTGCATTGTGCTGTTCGAGTCTCGTACTTCCCGGCCCGGAAATGATGCACCGAAGGCGCGCTTCAGTCGCCTCGCCTTTCCGGGGAGAGGGCTGGGGTGAGGGGTCAACCCTGAATTGTACCGCGCATGGGTGACAGGAACGCGTCCGATACGCTTCCGTGCGGCGGAGCCTGGATCTCCGCCTCCAGGTTACCGGCGATACCTCGACGCGCAACCTGGATGGTGGCCGGCTCCAACAACACCAGCTTCGCGGCTCGGTGAGAGGTCATGGCGCGGTAGCCAGCCCGGCGTCCGGGTGGATTCGTCAACCGTCCCGGCCCACAAGAAGCCCGGCGATAAGACGCTCCACCGGCGCATAGTCGTCGGTCAGGACCGGCAGCGCATCAGGCGGAGTCCCGATCTCCATCAGCTTCTCGGTTACCCTGTGCCAGGCGCGCTCGAAGCCCTGCCGGGCGGCTACTGTTTCGGGCAGGCGCGGTGCGTCGCTCGCGGTCAGCACAAAGGTCACACGCGGGTGCTCGGGCATACCCTCCATCCACACGTCGACGAAGGCGAATTCCATGTGCAGGGTCTTGACCATGGCCTTGATCAGGCGGGGATCTGGAAAGCTGTCCACTAGGTTCATGGCGTAGATCCCGCCGGGGCGCAACTTCTCCTTTACCAGGGCCGCGAATTCGCCGGTCACCAGGTGAAAGGGGATGGCCACGTCGTGGAACACGTCCCCTACGACGACGTCGAACGGCTCCGCTTCGTCCGCCAGTGCCAGGCGAGCGTCGCGGTGGGCGATCTGCATTCCTTCCGGGCTTAGATACAGGTGCTCGGCGGCGGTCAGGGTGACCATTGGGTCCAGCTCCGCCACCATGATCTTCGAGGCGGGGCTCAGCGCCTGTACAGCGCGTGGCTGGGAATAGGCACCGCCGCCGGCGAAGAAGTAAGAGAGGCCCTCCTCGTAGCCCTCACCGAAATGGGCATAGATCAGCTCGTCGATGGCATGAACGTAGGGTGCGACGAGCATTGGCGCGACCGTGGCATGGTTGATGCGGTGGAGGAGGTGGTCCAGCACCAGGCCGCGGGCCTCGCCGAAGGGGGCGTCCGCAGAGTGATCCACTACCCGGACGCAGAAGTAGCTGCTCTCACGGGTGCAGGGGCCGACGAGTCCCTGACGCTGCCAGAGCAGGGTGCCCGCGGCCACAGTGCCGGCCAGGAGGGCGGCCGGTACCACGCGGCCGCTGCGGTGCAGGAACGGGGCCGAGAGCAGGAGCAGGGTTACTCCCGCCGCGAGCACAACCGACCGCGTCCCGAAGCTCTGAACCAGCCAGTAACCCGTGGTGAAGGTGCCGGCGATGCTGCCGATGGCGGCCAGGGCGTGCATGCGCCCCACCACGTGGCCGGCACGCGGGTCCAACCGCAGTGCCAGGGTTGTGAGCAGGGGCGTAACCACGCCGATCATGGCCGCGGGCACGAAGAAGAGAGCCGCCGCGAACAGAAAGCTCGCGCCCAAAAGGTTGACACCCGAGGACTGGATGATCCCACTCAGCCAGTCCAGGGCGGGCAGGCTGAGGATGCAGTAGACGCCGCCAAGCGCCAACACCAGGCCCACGCTGCGGCCGTTTCCACCCTGGTCCGCCCAGACGCCCCCCAGCCAGTTGCCCAGGGATAGGCCCGCCAGGATCACCCCGATGATGGAGGTCCAAGTGTAGAGCGAGACACCCACATAGGGCGCGATCAGCCTTCCCGCGACGATCTCCATCACCAGCAGCAGTGCGGAGCTGAGGAATACGGTGCAGGCGTAACCGGCAAGGGTCAGGCGCTCGGTTGCCGCGGCTGACTCTGGAGACGGTGAAGCTGTCATCTCGATGGGATTGTCAATGATCGGCTAGTACATCGCAGTTGCGTCCTTCGCGCCTTCGCGGCTCAAAAAAGCGCTTTAATCCGCGAGGCCTGACTAACTGCCACCCCGCATCGAATCGAAGAATTCGCCGTTCGTTTTGGTCGCCTTGAGCTTGTCGTGCATGAATTCCATGGCGGCCAGCTCGTCCATGGGGTGCAGGATCTTGCGCAGGATCCACATCTTCTGCAGGTCGTCCGGCTTCATCAGCAGCTCCTCGCGGCGGGTGCCGGAGCGGTTGATGTTGATGGACGGGAAGATGCGTTTCTCGGCGATGCGCCGGTCCAGGTGGATCTCCATGTTGCCGGTGCCCTTGAACTCCTCGTAGATGACGTCGTCCATGCGCGAGCCGGTCTCCACCAGGGCGGTGGCGATGATGGTCAGGGAGCCGCCTTCCTCCACGTTGCGCGCGGCGCCGAAGAAGCGCTTGGGCCGCTGCAGGGCGTTGGCGTCCACGCCGCCGGTCAGGACCTTGCCGGAGGAGGGCACCACCGTGTTGTAGGCCCGGGCCAGGCGGGTGATCGAGTCGAGCAGTATGACCACGTCCTTCTTGTGCTCCACCAGGCGCTTGGCCTTCTCGATGACCATCTCGGCGACTTGCACGTGTCGGGTGGCGGGCTCGTCGAACGTGGACGAGATGACCTCCCCGCGCACCGAGCGGGCCATCTCCGTGACCTCCTCCGGTCGCTCGTCGATGAGCAGGACGATGAGGAAGCACTCCGGTTGATTGTGGGCGATGGACTGGGCGATGTTCTGCAGCATCATGGTCTTGCCCGCCTTGGGCGGCGAGACGATGAGCCCGCGCTGGCCCTTGCCGATGGGTGCGCACAGGTCGATGGTGCGGGCCGTGATGTCCTCGGTGCTGCCGTTGCCGATCTCCAGATGCAGGCGCTGGTTGGCGAACAGGGGCGTGAAGTTCTCGAACAGGATCTTGTTCTTGGCGTTCTCGGGCCGATCGAAGTTGATGTCCGCGACCTTGAGCAGCGCGAAGTAACGCTCGCCGTCCTTGGGTGGGCGGATCTTGCCGGCGATGGTGTCGCCCGTGCGCAGGCTGAAGCGCCGGATCTGGCTCGGGGAGACGTAGATGTCATCCGGGCCGGCGAGGTAGGAGGCATCGGCGGAGCGCAGAAAACCGAATCCGTCCTGAAGGATCTCCAGCACCCCGTCGCCGTAGATGTCCTCTCCCTTTTTCGCCTGTGCCTTGAGGATCGCGAAGATGAGATCCTGCTTGCGGGATCTTCCCACTCCCTCGATATCCATGGTCTGAGCTAGCTTGACCAGCTCGGGGACCGGCATTTTCTTCAGTTCGGTCAGGTTCATGATGTTTTTTCGTTTCAGACGGGATTTACTATTGTCGGCCCCGCCCGGCGATGTCGCTCGGGAAGCGGGGCGCGGAGGGACGGCGATGTTTTGTTTGAGGGAGGAGCGCCCGGGCGGGCACCCCAGCGGATTACTGTATTCGGTTCAGGAGCGGCGGATTGGCCTCCTCGCGCCGCACGGATCAAAGGTTGCTGTCGATGAAGGCCGTGAGCTGGGATTTGGAAACGGCGCCGACCTTGGTCGCCTCGACCTCGCCCTGCTTGAACAGCATCAGCGTCGGGATGCCGCGGATGCCGTAGCGCGGCGGCGTGTTAGGGTTCTCGTCGATGTTGAGCTTGGCGATCCGGACCTTGCCTTCGTACTCGTCCGCGATCTCGTCCAGCACAGGCGCGATCATCTTACAGGGCCCGCACCAGTCGGCCCAGTAATCCACGAGTACCGGATTGGATGATTGCAGGACTTCTTGCTCGAAAGAGTCATCCGT
This sequence comes from uncultured Gammaproteobacteria bacterium, assembly GCA_942492625.1. Taxonomy (GTDB): domain Bacteria; phylum Pseudomonadota; class Gammaproteobacteria; order Chromatiales; family Chromatiaceae; genus Thiosymbion. The sequence goes on from CALOFM010000021.1 coordinate 62,919, forward strand.
TACATGGAAGATGCGTTCGCTCACTGACATAGTCTCCCGTTGGGTTGGTTTCGTTAGGAGTGAAGGTTTGCCGTCTGAGGCTTCACTGCTGGGACGCGAGGAGCGGGCGGGTGAATTGGCGTTGTAGGGTGCCCTTGGGTAAGATGCTATTTCAGCCAAGAATTCAGAAATTTGCAACCCCTTCCGTCGATATGTTGGGGCACAAGAGCGCATTTCCCGCCTTTTTCATGACTCAGACACACCTTACCGACACCAGATTCGACTCCTTCGACCTCGACCCCCGCATCCTTCAGGGACTCAACGACGCCGGATTCACCCATTGCACGCCTATCCAGGCGGAGACCCTCCCTTTCGCGCTTTCGGGGCGTGACGTGGCCGGTCAGGCCCAGACCGGAACGGGCAAGACCGCGGTATTTCTCGTCGCCGCCCTGCACCGGCTGCTCACCCGGGAGCCGCACCCGGATCGGCGCCCGAACCAGCCGCGGGTCTTGATCGTAGCCCCGACACGGGAACTCGCGGTACAGATCCATCAGGACACCGTAACCCTCAACCGGCACACGGGATTTCGTCTTGGCCTGGTCTATGGCGGCACCGGGTACCAGGAGCAGCGCGATGTCTTGAGCGCCGGCGTGGACATCCTGATCGGGACCCCCGGCCGGCTGATCGACTACTTCAAGCAGCACGTCTTCGACCTGCGGGCGGTGGAGGTGGTGGTGATCGATGAGGCGGACCGCATGTTCGACCTCGGCTTCATCAAGGACATTCGCTATGTGCTGCGCCGCATGCCGCCGCCGACCGAGCGTCTGGGGATGCTCTTCTCGGCGACCCTGTCTTACCGGGTGACCGAGCTTGCTTACGAGCATATGAATCATCCCCATCCGGTGGAGATCGAGCCCGACCAAGTGACCGCGGACCGGGTGACACAGCGCTGCTACATGGCAGCCAACGATGAAAAGATTCCCTTGCTCGTGGGGCTGCTGCGCAACATCGAGGACGCGCGAGTAATCGTGTTCGCCAACACCAAGCGGGCGACCGAGGGCATCTGGGGCTACCTGGAGGGCCACGGCCTGCGTGCCGCCGTGCTCTCGGGCGACGTCCCGCAGAAGAAGCGCTTGCACCTGCTCAAGCAATTCCAGGAGGGCGAGCTGCCGATCTTGGTGGCCACGGACGTCGCGGCCCGCGGTCTGCACATTCCGGACGTCACCCACGTCATCAACTTCGACCTGCCGGACGACGCCGAGGACTATGTCCACCGCATCGGCCGCACCGCGCGGGCCGGTGCCACCGGCGACGCCATCAGCTTCGTGTGCGAGACCTACGCCTTTTGCCTGCCGGATATCGAAGAGTTCATCGGAGCCAAGATCCCGGTGGAGCCGGTGGTTTCGGCTCTGCTCGCCGAGATCGATCCCCGGAAGTTCGTGCGCACGCCGCGGCGGCCCCATCCCGACGACAGGCGCAGCGGCCACGGGCGCCGGCACAGCGGCAGGCACAAGTCGCATCCGCAGCCCAGCGACGGTGAGAAGCCCAAGGCCGAGGGCAAAAGCGGGGACGGCTCAGGGGCCAAGAAACGGCGCCGCCGTCGCAGGCGCAAGCCCGACGGTGGCGGTGGTGGTGGTGATTCCGCTGCGGCGCCGCAGGGCTGAATGCTTTGTCGGCGAGAGCGCTTCCGCAAATGTCGGGTTACGCTTCCCAAACCGGACCTGCGGTTTTCGATCGCGCAGGCATTCAATTCCCACGTAGCCCCGGCAAAAGGTCCGAAAAGCGCCTGATGGCGGGGAATTCGCCAGCCTCCCTCTCAGGTGCCTTGGAGTCGGGTGCGAGCACCCCCAGCAGCCAGCGAAAACCGTAGTTCCTTGCCGCGCGTAGCACGCTCGGGCTGTCGTCAACGAACAGCGTACGCTCGCGGTCGAAAGACTCCAACGCCTGCACCCGAGGCCAGAAATCGGCCGATTCCTTGGGCGCCTGAAGGTCGTGGGAGCAAATGATGCGCTCGAAATGACCGGCCAGGCGTGTCTTCTCCATCTTCAGCGCGATCGATTTTTGATGGGCGTTGGTGACCAGTACCCGCCGCTTACCGCGGGCGGCCAGGGCTTCGAGAAAGTCGGTCACGTGAGGGTGCACCGCGATCAGGTGGTCAATTTCCTCTTTGAGCAAAGCAATGTCCAAGCCTAGCTCGCGGCTCCAGTGGTCGATGCAATACCATTCCAAGGTGCCTTCCCTACTCTGGTACAGTGCCAGAAGCTCGGTACTGGCTCGGTCTTGCGCAATACCTCGCGCTTGGGCGTAACGCAAAGGCACGTGCTCCAGCCAGAAGTAGTTGTCAAAGTGCAGGTCGAGCAGCGTGCCGTCCATGTCCAGGAAGACTGTGTCGACGGCGTTCCAATCGATCATGGTGTGGGTTAGCCTAACTTCAGAGAGCAAGAAATTCAGGCAAGCATAACGGAGCCCCCGCCATGGCGGCAAAACCCAAGATTCTCGAGCGCAGGCTGGTTGCCCAGACCCGGATCTTTCGGGTGGAGCAGCTCGATCTGGAGTTCTCCAACGGCAACAGGCGTTGTTTCGAACGGCTCCTTGGCGGGCGGGGCTCGGTACTGGTAGTTCCCATGCTCGATGTGCGAACGGTCCTGCTGATCCGCGAGTATGCCGCGGGTACGGACAGCTACGAGCTGGGTCTGCCCAAGGGCATCGTCGAGCCGGGAGAAGACGTGCTGCACGCTGCCGGGCGCGAGATCCGGGAAGAGATCGGCTATGGCGCCCGGGACCTACAGCGGCTGCGTAGGGTATCTTTGGCGCCTGGTTACATCCAGCACCGCACGCACATCGTGTTGGCGCGGGATCTCTTTCCCGAGCGGGAGGAAGGGGACGAGCCGGAGCCCATAGAGGTGGTCCCCTGGGCCCTGGACGATCTGCAGTCCTTACTGGCGAGAGAGGACTTTTCGGAGGCGCGCTCCATCGCTGCCCTGTTTCTGGTCCGAGCATTTTTGGGCCGTGAGTCGGGGAATGATTGAATAGGCCGTCCCGGGGGGAGGTCCTCGGTATCCTCGATACAGCAGCTGGCTGCCGTTAACCTGGCAGGCTATAGAAACACTTGAGGCAAGGCATGATTCGTTCTTCCATGCTTCCGGCCGCGGTCCTGACCGCTTGCCTGGCACTGGTTCACATGGCTTCGGTCGTCGCGGCTGATGATTATGACGCCTACGTATTCGACGACCAGCCGCTCTCGGAGCCCTTCGAGTACCCGAAATGGTTCAAGAACAGCTTCCTCGATCTCCCGGAGGATCTGAAGGAAGCTGTCGATGCCGGCAAGCAAGGCATCATGGTCTATTTCGGCCAGACGCGTTGCGCCTATTGCCACAAGCTTATGGAGGTGAATTTCGAGCTGGCGGACATCGTCGAGTACACGCGGCTCCACTTCGACGTGATCCCCGTCCACGTATGGGGCGTAGAAGAGGTCACGTCCATCGACGGCAAGGTGCTGACGGAGCGCGAATTGTCCCAGGAGAAGGACACAAATTTCACCCCGTCCATACTTTTCTACGACGGCGAGGGCAAGGAGGCCCTGCGACTTCGTGGCTACTACCCGCCATATCAGTTCCGCGCCGCTCTGGAGTACGTGGCCGACGGCCACTACAAGAAAGAGACCTTCCGCGACTACCTGCAGAGGGGCGACGGCCGCATGGTATTCGAGCCGGAGGACCTAAACGAGGAGGACTTTTTCGCCGCGCCCCCGTTCAATCTCGACCGCAGCCGCCTTCCCGGCGAGCGTCCCTTGGCTGTGTTCTTCGAGCAGGGGAACTGCCACGCCTGCGACGTGCTTCACGGCGAAGCCCTGCGCGAGCCGGCGATCTATGCGGATTTCGAGCAGCTCGACAGCGTCCAGCTCGACATGTGGTCGGATACAAACGTCATCACCCCGTCGGGGGACAGAACCACTGCCCGGGAGTGGGCTGAAAAGCTGGGGCTCTTCTATGCGCCGTCCATCATTTTCTTCGACGGGAAGGGCGGCGAGATCCTGCGTGTGGACTCGGTGGTACGGTTCTTTCGTTTGAGTAACGTGCTCAACTACATTACAAGCCATGCCTACGTGACCGAGCCCAGCTACCAGCGCTGGCGGGTGACCCGGTCGTTTTGATGTGCGGGCGTCACTTGCAGAACTGGCTGATGTAATCTTCGTAGACGCGGCGTTTGCGCCGCAGCTTGTCGCCCTGACTCGCCTTGTAACCGCGCTTGAGCTTCCAGTTGACCTCTTCGAGCCTCTGCCCGTTTGAGCCCTCGTCACAGGGACGTTGACGGAACTCTACGGCGCCATCCGGGGTGGTGCACTGGTAAACGCTGGTCTCTGCACAGAGGTTGGCGGCAAACAGCAGAAGCAATGGCGCAACGCGGGCGGCATGCATGGGAGCTCTTCTCCGCCCATCCTGCGGTACGCTTGATCCTTGTTCCATGCCGTCGTGCCCCTTTGATGTCGGAAGTAAACGAATTGTGTATCTCGCGGGCGTGTTTGTAAAGAATTGTAAGCAGTTGCGCCGGTGAGCTGGGTCACTATGATGCGTGTCATCAAAGGAGCAATCACGATGAAAATTCTGGTTCTCAACTCCGGCAGCTCATCCATCAAGTATCAGCTTTTTCGCAGCGACGATTGGGCTGCGGTGGCCTCGGGTGCGGTCTCCCGGATCGGTGAGGCGCAGAGCGATCTCGAAGGCCGCTGGATGACCGCCGACGGCGGAACTGATTCTTGCCGCGAGTCCCTGCCGATCAGTGACCACCAGGAGGGTCTGGAGCGCATCATCACCAGGCTGGGGGGCATCGGTGCGCTGGCGGACGTCTCCGAGCTGCGTGCCGTCGGGCACCGGGTTGCCCACGGCGGTGAGGCGTTTCAGCTTCCGACCCTGGTGGACGATTCGGTGGTCGAGGCCATCGCTGACATGGTTCCGTTGGCGCCCCTGCATAATCCCGCCAATCTCGCCGGCATCGAGGTGGCGCGCCGGCTCTTCCCGCAGGTGCCCCAGGTGGCCGTGTTCGACACCGCCTTTCACCAGACCATGCCAGAGACCTCTTACCGGTATGCGATCCCCGAGTATCTCTATCGGGAGCACAGGGTGCGCCGATACGGATTTCACGGCACCTCTCACCGCTATGTGGCGAAGCGGGCGGCGAACTTCCTTGGCAAGCCGCTCGGGGATTGTAATCTGATCACCCTGCACTTGGGCAACGGGGCCAGTGCCGCGGCCATCGGTCATGGAGCGAGCCTGGATACCTCCATGGGCCTGACGCCGCTCGAGGGCCTGGTAATGGGCACCAGGTGTGGCGATATCGACCCGGCCATCCATTTTTATCTCGGCAAGAAGCTGGGCCTGGATCCGGATGCCCTGGATGACCTGCTCAACCGCAAGAGCGGTCTACTCGGCCTTTGCGGGGTCAACGACATGCGCGAGATCCACCGCCGCGCACAGGTCGGGGACGGGCCGGCCCGGCTGGCGGTCGAGGTTTTCTGCCACCGCCTCAAGAAATACCTGGGTGCCTACTACGCCCTGCTGGGGCGGGTGGACGCCGTCGTCTTTACGGGCGGTATCGGGGAGAACGACGCGGATGTTCGTGCGCGCACCTGCGATGGGCTGGAGAACCTCGGTATCTACCTGGACGCAGAGGCAAACTTGGCTGCCGATCGGGGAGATCGGGCGGTCAGCGATGCGGGGAGCCCGGTCAAAATCCTGGTGATCCCCACAAACGAGGAGCTGGAGATCGCGTTACAGACCTTCGAGGCGGTCTCTGCCCGGAACGAGCTCAGGACAGGGTCCTAGGAGCCTGTCTGGCTTCCGCGATTCCGCAGTAGAACAGCCGTAAGTCAGACGGGCTCCAAATACAAAGAAGCCGCCCCAAAAGCGGAAGGGGGCGGCTTACAAGGAGGAGTGGATGGTTCCGACTCAGACGTTACCAGCGTGCTTGGTGGCGGTAACTGACAATTCGCAATTGCCCTATGGATCGACTCGCTCTGCCCCGGGCAGACCGAGCTCTTTCCATAACCGAAGCGTGGGTGCGGCTTGGTTCATGGTGTAGAAGTGGATGCCGGGCGCACCGCCGTCCAAGAGCTGCCCGCACAGATCCAGTACCATCTCATGACCGAAGGCGCGGATGCTCTCTATGTCGTCGCCGTAGCCTTCAAGCCGCTTTCGGACCCAACGCGGGATCTCCGCACCACATCCCTCGGAGAAGCGTGCCAGCATGCTGTAGTTGGTGATGGGCATGATGCCCGGCACTACCGGTATCTCGATGCCCGATCTTCCGCAGCTGTCGAGGAACGCGAAGTAGGCATCCGCGTTGTAGAAGTATTGGGTGATGGCCGCGTTCGCCCCTGCGTCCACCTTGCGCTTGAAGTTCTCGAGGTCCGACTCGGCGCTCGGTGCCTGGGGGTGGACCTCGGGGTAGGCGGCTACCTCGATGTGAAAATAATCCGACGTCTCCTCACGTATGAAGGCCACCAGCTCATTGGCGTAACGCAGCTCACCGGAGGCCCCGGCGCCCATTCCCGAGGGCAAGTCTCCGCGCAGCGCGACGATGCGGTGGATGTCCTGCTCCTGATAGTGACGCAGGATGTCCCGGATCTCCTGCCTGGTCGAGCCGATGCAGGACAGGTGCGGCGCGGTGTCTATGTCCTGAGCGCGTAGCATCGACACGGCCTCGAAGGTGCGGACCTGTGTCGACCCTCCCGCGCCGTATGTAACCGAGAAGTACAGGGGGGCGACGGCGTTGAGCCGCCGCACGTTGGCCGTGAGCTTCTCCATACCCTCCGACGTCTTGGGAGGAAAGAGCTCGAAGCTATAGGTTCGGTGATTCGGATCCTGGGAACTCATGCGGACTCCAAAGCTGAATGAGCCGTCCGTGGCCGTGAAATACTACTTGGGAGGACGGTCCGAAGGGTGGCGGCGCGCATTCGAGAACCGCCCGGCAAGGGCGGCTCACGAAACAGGCGCCGGTCGGCGCCGAAAAGGCTTCGGCGGGCACACCTCGACCCTCCTACCTCGGCCCTTTTCCCTCTGCTAATACCGATAGTGTTCCGGCTTGTACGGACCTTCAACGGTTACGCCGATGTACGCGGCCTGTTCCTGACTGAGGGTCGTCAGGTTGGCGCCGATCTTGCCGAGGTGCAAGCGCGCCACCTCCTCGTCCAGCTTCTTCGGCAGCACGTAGACGCCGACCGGGTAGTTCTGGGTGTGCGCGAAAATCTCGATCTGCGCCAGCACCTGATTGGTGAAGCTGTTGGACATGACGAAGCTCGGGTGGCCCGTGGCGCAGCCCAGGTTCACCAAGCGGCCCTTGGCTAGCATGATTATGCGCTTGGCCGGTCTCCCGTCCATCGGGGGGAAGATAACGTGGTCGACTTGGGGCTTGATCTCGTCCCACTCGTACTTGTCGATACCCGCGACGTCGATCTCGTTGTCGAAGTGACCGATGTTGCAGACGATGGCCTGGTCCTTCATGGCCGCCATGTGGTCGTGGGTGATGATGTCCTTGTTGCCGGTAGCGGTGACGAAGATGTCCGCTAATGGTGCCGCGTCTTCCATGGTGACGACCTTGAAGCCTTCCATGGACGCCTGCAGCGCGCAGATGGGGTCGATCTCCGATACCCAGACAATGGCCCCGAGTCCACGCAGCGATTGGGCGCAGCCCTTGCCGACGTCCCCGTAGCCGCAGACCATAGCGGTCTTGCCGGCGATCATGACGTCGGTGGCCCGCTTGATGCCGTCCACCAGGGACTCGCGGCAGCCGTAGAGGTTGTCGAACTTGGACTTGGTGACCGAATCGTTCACGTTCATACCGGGAAACAGCAGACTGCCGTCGTTTGCCATCTCGTAGAGACGGTGAACGCCGGTGGTGGTTTCCTCGGTAACGCCTTTAATGCCCTCCGCGGTGCGGTGCCAGAAGCGGTCGTCCCGATCGAAGGTGCGCTGCAGCACCCCGAGTACAGCGGTCCATTCCTCGTTGTCGTCCGCCGTGGGCGCGGGCACGCTGCCGGCCCTTTCATACTCGACGCCTTTGTGGACCAGCAGGGTGGCGTCGCCGCCGTCGTCCAGGATCATGTTGGGACCGCCGCCGTCCGGCCAGTTGAGCACCTGCTCGGTGCACCACCAGTACTCCTCCAGGGTCTCGCCCTTCCAGGCGTAGACCGGAATGCCGCGGGCGGCGATGGCCGCGGCGGCGTGGTCCTGGGTGGAGTAGATGTTGCAGGAGACCCAGCGGACCTGCGCGCCGAGCTCGACCAGGGTCTCGATCAGCACCGCGGTCTGGATGGTCATGTGCAGGCTGCCGGTGATGCGGGCACCGGTCAGGGGCTTACTGGCGCCGTATTTCTCGCGCAGAGCCATGAGACCGGGCATCTCGGTCTCGGCGATGGTCATTTCCTTGCGGCCCCAATCGGCCAGGGAGATGTCGGCGACTTTGTAGTCGGTGAACTCACTCATGGTAGTCAACTCCAGTGATTATCAGAGTGAGCGCCGTTGGTGAAAGTCACCCGTACCCGAGCCTGGCAGGACCCGGTCCTGTTGCAGCGCTCCTCGGGGAAGTGAAGAAGTATGGCCTCCAGCCTCCGGCTTCCAGCTTGTAATTGGAAATTTCGATTCTTTCTGTGATCGCAGGCGGCTACAACCCCCCAGCGTCGCGCAACTCGGCTGCTTTGTCCGTCCGCTCCCATGTGAACTCGGGCTCCTCGCGTCCGAAGTGGCCATAAGCGGCGGTCTTGCGGTAGATGGGGCGCACCAGATCGAGCATCTTGATGATGCTGTAGGGACGCAGGTCGAAGTGCTCGCGCACCAGGACCGCGATTCGGTACTCCGGGATCTTTGCGGTACCGAAGGTCTCGATGGTGATGGACGTGGGCTCGGCCACGCCGATGGCGTAGGAGATCTGGATCTCGCAACGCTCGGCCAGACCGGCGGCAACGATATTCTTGGCCACGTAGCGTCCGGCGTATGCGGCCGAACGGTCTACCTTGGACGGGTCCTTGCCGGAGAAAGCGCCACCGCCGTGGCGGGCCGCGCCGCCGTACGTGTCGACGATGATCTTGCGGCCGGTCAGTCCGCAATCCCCAACGGGGCCGCCGATGACGAAGCTTCCGGTAGGGTTGATGTGGAACTTGGTGTCGTCGTGGATCCACTCCTCCGGCAGGATCGGTAGGATGATGTTCTCCATCACCGCTTCGCGCAGGTGCGCGTGGTCGACGTCCGGGTCATGCTGCGTCGAGAGTACAACCGCATCTACAGCGGTTACGTTTCCGTCTTCGTAGCGCATCGTGACCTGGCTCTTCGCATCCGGCCGCAGCCACGGGAGTACATGGGATTTGCGCATCTCCGATTGGCGCTCCACCAAGCGGTGGGCGAAGGTGATGGGGGCGGGCATAAGCACGTCGGTCTCGTTGGTGGCGTAGCCGAACATGAGCCCCTGGTCGCCGGCGCCCTGCTCCTCGGGGGCGCTGCGGTCGACGCCCATGGCGATGTCTCCGGACTGCTTGCCGATGAGGGACATGACGGCGCAGGTGGATCCGTCGAAGCCAACGTCCGAGCTGGTGTAGCCAATGTCGGTGACTGTCCCGCGGACCAACTCGTCCAGATCGATCCAGGCGTCGGTGGTGATCTCGCCGCCGACGATGACGGCACCGGTCTTGACCATGGTCTCGCAGGCTACCCGTGCCCGCCCCGGGTTCGGGTCCTGGGCAAGGATGGCGTCCAGCATGGCGTCGGAAATCTGGTCCGCAACCTTGTCCGGATGTCCCTCGGAAACGGATTCGGAAGTGAAAATAAAATTTTTTGCCATCGGAGCGTGCCTGCTGATGCTGAAGTTAAGGTTGAGTCGGCTCGGGCCTCACCCTGCAGGTTTCCCTACCCGATAAAAGCGCGAGATGATAGTCCGTGCCGTGTGCAATTCCTAGTGTCGGTGTTGGAATCCTCGCCGCTTCCGGTAACATATACCGGTTACAACAAACAGTTCAGGAGACATCGATGGTTTCTCTTCAGACTCCCGTTTGCGAATTCGGCAAACCCGCACCCGATTTCGCTCTCCCCGGTGTTGACGGCAAGACTTGGACTCGCGACCAGTGTATAGGCGAGAGGGGACTGCTGGCGATGTTCCTCTGCAATCACTGTCCCTACGTAAAGGCGGTTCTCGAGCGCATCCTGCGTGACACGCGCGAGCTCGCCGAGCAGGGCATCGGCTGCGTGGCCATCATGTCGAACGACCCGACGGACTATCCAGAGGACTCCTTCGAGAACATGCAGCGGGTGGCCGACGTCTACGATTTTCCCTTCCCGTACCTGATTGACGAGACGCAGGAGGTCGCCAAGGCGTATGGTGCCGTCTGTACACCGGACTTCTTCGGCTACGGGGCCGACCTGGGTCTGCAGTACCGCGGGCGGCTGGACGAAAGCCGGAAAGAGACGGCGCCGGAGGGCGTGCGCCGTGACCTGTTCGAGGCAATGAAGCAGGTCGCCGAGACTGGCGAGGGGCCTGCCGATCAAATCCCCAGCATGGGTTGCTCCATCAAGTGGAAGGATGCCTGAGGCGTCCCTCCCGTGGGCTGCGTCTCGCTTGAAACCCACGCGGACCCGAGCGGTTTGTTGCACCGGTGTGTCATTAAATCGCAATATAAGTAAGTTATAAGACTTTTTTTGACGCCATAAGTTGTGCTTCTTTGTCCGGCCCACCTGTTTGCGCCAGAATAGGCGACCTTTCAAATCTTCTGGTTTCCGGCTCCGATCGAGGAGGAAGCGCCGGGGCAACGAATCAGATGCCGGCCGCGCTGGGAGCGGGACGCCCGTATTCCACGTCTACCGCGCCACCTGATGCCGCAGGTTTAACGTCGAGCGTTTGAGCTATCGGCGGCGGCTGAAGGGAAGCTTTGGTTTCAAAAAAATGAGGAGAGACTAGATGTCGTCACGAAAAGAGCTCGCCAACGCCGTCCGTGCGTTGAGTATGGATGCTGTTCAGAAGGCCAACTCGGGTCACCCCGGCGCCCCCATGGGCATGGCTGACATTGCCGAAGTGCTTTGGAACGACTTCATGAAGCACAATCCGGCGAATCCCGACTGGATGGACCGCGACCGCTTCGTCCTGTCCAACGGTCACGGCTCCATGCTGATCTACTCGCTGCTGCACCTGACCGGCTACGATCTGAGCATCGATGACTTAAAGCAGTTCCGTCAGCTGCATTCCAAGACCCCGGGTCACCCCGAGTATGGCTACGCACCGGGCGTGGAGACCACCACTGGCCCGCTGGGGCAGGGCATCACCAACGGCGTCGGAATGGCGCTGGCGGAAAAGGTCCTCGCCGGCCAGTTCAACCGTCCGGGTCACGAGATCGTCGATCACAACACCTATGTTTTCCTGGGTGATGGATGCCTGATGGAGGGTATCTCCCACGAGTCCTGCTCCCTGGCCGGTGCCCTGGGACTGGGTAAGCTGATCGCCTTTTACGACGACAACAACATCTCCATCGACGGTGAGGTGCGTGGTCACGGCGACACCCCGGCCTGGTTCCTGGACGATACGCCCAAGCGTTTCGACGCCTACGGTTGGCACGTGATCCCGGAAGTGGACGGACACGACCCGGAGGCCATCAAGGTAGCCGTGGAAGAGGCCCGTTCGGTCACCGACAAGCCGAGCCTGATCTGCTGCCAGACCATCATCGGTTATGGCTCTCCCAACAAGCAGGGTAAGGAAGAGTGCCATGGCGCGCCCTTGGGCAACGACGAGATCGCCCTGACCCGTGAGGCCATCGGTTGGAACTACGGGCCGTTCGAGATCCCCGGCCACGTCTACGACGGCTGGAGCGCCAAGAAAAGCGGCACCGCGGCCGAGGCGGACTGGAACGAGCGCTTTTCCGCCTACGAGGCCGCGCATCCGGAGCTGGCGGTCGAGCTCAAGCGCCGCATGGCGGACGAGCTGCCGGCGGATTGGGAAGAGAAGTCCTGGGAATTCATCAAGTCCGTGGACGCCAAGGCGGAGAAGATCGCTTCCCGCAAGGCATCCCAGAACGCGCTGAACGGCTTTGGCCCGCTGCTGCCCGAGCTCCTCGGCGGCTCCGCCGACCTGGCCGGCTCCAACCTGACCATCTGGTCAGGCAGCAAGGGTGTCTCCCCGAACGACGCCTCCGGCAATTACGTCTACTATGGTGTGCGCGAGTTCGGCATGTCCGCCACCATGAACGGAATCTCGTTACACGGGGGCTTCAAGCCCTACGGCGCAACCTTCCTGATGTTCATGGAGTACGCCAAAAACGCGTTGCGCATGGCCGCGCTCATGAAAATCAACCCGATTTTCGTTTACACTCACGATTCCATCGGCCTGGGCGAGGATGGACCGACCCACCAGCCGGTGGAGCAGGTCTCCATCCTGCGCCTTACCCCGCGCATGTCCACCTGGCGTCCGGCCGACGCCGTTGAGAGCGCCGTGGCCTGGAAGCTGGCGGTGGAGCGCAAGGGCGGTCCCACCAGTCTGATTTTCTCCCGCCAGGGACTTCCTCATCTGGAGCGGACGGAGGAGCAGCTTCGCGCCATCGCAAAGGGCGCGTACGTTCTGCGCGATTGCAACGGCGTGCCCGATGCCATCATCATCGGCACCGGCTCCGAGGTCGCCCTGGCAGTCGACGCCGGCAACGATCTGACCGCCAAGGGACGCAGAGTTCGCGTCGTGTCCATGCCTTCGATGGATACCTTCGACGCGCAGGACGACGCCTACAAGGAATCTGTGTTGCCGAGCGCCGTTCAGGCGCGCGTTGCCGTCGAGGCCGGCGTCACCAATCTCTGGCCGAAGTACGTGGGCATGTACGGCAAGGCCATCGGTGTCGACACCTTCGGCGAGTCCGCTCCTGCGGACGATGTCTACAAGGCGTTCGGCGTGACTGCAGAGAACGTGGTCAAGGCAGTGGAGGAGCAGCTCTGACGGGCTGCCCGAGCTATCGGACCAAGTACACACGAAGTACATACAAACCTGAAAAAACCTTAGGAGGTTTATTCCATGACGATCAAAGTTGGTATCAATGGGTTCGGCCGCATCGGCCGTATGGTTTTCCGCGCTATTTCCAAGGACTTTCCGAACATCGAGGTCGTCGGCATCAACGATCTGCTGGATCCGGATTACCTGGCCTACATGCTCAAGTACGACTCGGTCCACGGCAACTTCCAGGGTGATATCTCCGTCGACGGCAGCACCATGATCGTCAACGGCAAGTCCATCCGCCTGACCGCAGAGCGTGATCCGGCCGACCTGAAGTGGGGCGACGTGGGTGCCGATCTGGTCATCGAGTGCACCGGCTTCTTCCTGACCGGAGAGACCTGCCAGAAGCACATCGATGCCGGCGCCAAGAAGGTCGTGCAGTCCGCTCCCTCCAAGGACGACACCCCGATGTTCGTTTACGGCGTCAACCACAAGACCTACGCTGGTCAGTCCATCGTCTCCGCCGCGTCCTGCACCACCAACTGCTTGGCGCCCGTCGCCAAGGTGCTGAACGACAACTGGGGCATCAAGCGCGGTCTGATGACCACCGTCCACGCCGCCACGGCCACCCAGAAGACGGTCGACGGTCCCTCCATGAAGGATTGGCGCGGTGGCCGCGGCATCCTGGAGAACATCATTCCGTCCTCCACCGGTGCCGCCAAGGCCGCCGGCAAGGTGCTGCCCGAGCTCAACGGCAAGCTGACCGGCATGGCCTTCCGCGTGCCCACCTCCGACGTGTCCGTGGTCGATCTGACCGTCGAGCTGGAGAAGGGTGCCGACTACGGCGAGATCTGCGCCGCCATGAAGGCCGCCTCCGAGTCCGGTGACTTGGCCGGCGTGCTGGATTACACGGAAGAAAAGGTTGTCGCCACCGATTTTCGCGGTCGCGGTACGCCTTCCATCTTCGACGCAGAGGCCGGTATCGCCCTGGACTCCACCTTCGTGAAGGTGGTCTCCTGGTATGACAACGAGTACGGCTACACCTGCAACATGCTTCGCTTCGTGGAGTACGTAGCGGCTAACTAAAGAAACGGGTATCGAGGTTCGAGGTTCGAGGATTTTCTTCCTCGCTCCTCGTTCCTCGGATCTCGCCTCTTCCCCAAAGAGCCATTCGGGAAGCCGCCTGGCTTCCCCAATCGCTTTACTCCACCAAAAACATCGCGGAGGACCGCCCCATGTCATTCACCAAGCTGACCGATCTCGACCTCGCCGGCAAGCGCGTGCTGATCCGCGCCGACCTCAACGTCCCCGTCAAAGACGGCAAGGTGACTTCCGACGCTCGTATCACCGCGTCCATGCCCACCGTGGAGCACTGCATGAAGGCCGGCGCCAAGGTCATGGTCTTCTCCCACCGCGGTCGTCCCACCGAAGGCGAAGTGGACGAGGAGAACTCCATGCAGCCCATCGCCGACGACATGTCCGCCAAGCTCGGCAAGACCGTTCCTCTGGTCAAGGACTACCTCGACAATGCGCCGAACGTCGGCAGGGGTGAGGTCGTCCTGCTGGAGAATGTGCGCTTCAACGCGGGCGAGAAGAAGGACAACGAGGAGCTGGCCAAGAAGTATGCCGCTCTGTGCGACGTCTTCGTCATGGATGCCTTCGGGACCGCTCACCGCGCCCAGGCATCCACCCATGGTGCCGGCAAGTTTGCACCCGTCGCCTGCGCCGGCCTGTTGCTGGCCGAAGAGCTGGATGCCCTGGGCAAGGCTCTGGCCGATCCGGCGCGCCCCATGGTCGCCATCGTCGGCGGCTCCAAGGTCTCCACCAAGCTGACGGTGCTCGAGGCCCTGTCCGAGAAGGTCGACCAGCTCGTGGTCGGCGGCGGCATCGCCAACACCTTCCTCATGGCCACGGGCAAGAAAATCGGTAAGTCCCTGTGCGAGGCGGACCTAGTGGACACGGCCAAGGTCCTGATAGAGAAGATGGCCGCCCGCGGCGCCAGCATCCCGATCGCCGTTGACGTGGTCTGCGGCAAGAACTTCGACGAGAACGAGCCCGCCGTCCTGAAGGACGCCGGCGACGTCGCCGACGACGACATGATCTTCGACATTGGCCCCAAGTCCGCTCAAGAGCTTGCCGACATCATCGCCAAGGCCGGCACCATCGTCTGGAACGGCCCGGTGGGCGTGTTCGAGTTCGATCAGTTCGGTGGGGGCACCAAGACCGTCTCCATGGCCATCGCCAATGCAGCCGGCTTCAGCCTTGCCGGCGGCGGTGACACCATCGCGGCCATCCAGAAGTACGACATCTACGACAAGGTGTCCTACATCTCCACCGCCGGAGGTGCCTTCCTCGAGTACCTCGAGGGCAAGACCCTTCCCGCGGTGGCCATGCTGGAGCAGCGCGCCAAGGACTGATAGCGAGCGGCCGTATCTATCGGGGCTTGGCGAACGGCAGTCAGCGACAATCTGTCATCAAAAGCAGGTAGGCTTTTGCGGTCATGAAACCTACTCGTTTGCCGATCGCTGAGACCCCGAATCATGCCCAGACGTACCAAGATCGTTGCCACCCTCGGGCCGGCGACGGACGGAATCGATGTATTGGACCGGCTCATCAAAGCCGGAATCGACGCGGTGCGTCTCAACCTCTCCCACGATTCCCGCGATCGCCACCGTGAGCGCGTGCGGCTCATCCGTGAGCGGGCCGCTGTGGCGGGGCGCGAGATCGCCCTGCTGCTCGATCTGCAGGGCCCGAAGATACGGATCGGCGCATTCCAGGATGGCCGTGTCGAACTGCGGGTCGGCGACGGCTTCACGATCGACGCCAACTGCGGGCTGGACGACGGAGATCGCGAACGTGTCGGGACCACCTACTCCGGACTGGCGGGCGATCTGTCCTACGGAGACACCCTTGTGCTCGACGACGGCGCCATCGAGCTCCTGGTGGACCGGGTCGAGGTGGGGCGCGTGCAGTGCAGAGTCGTCGTCGGCGGCGTCCTGTCGAACCACAAGGGGATCAACAAGAAGGGGGGTGGCCTGTCGGCGCCGGCCCTGACGGAGAAGGACAAGCAGGATATCGCATTCGCCGCCGAGATCGATGCCGACTACCTGGCGGTGTCCTTCGTGTGCAACGGCGACGACGTGCGCCTCGCGCGCGAGCTGCTTCAGGAAGCCGGTGGCAATGCCGGTATCGTCTCCAAGATCGAGCGCATGGAGGCGCTGAATGCCCTAGATGAGATTTTGCGCGCCTCCGACGTC
Organism: uncultured Gammaproteobacteria bacterium; assembly: GCA_942492625.1. Classification (GTDB taxonomy): domain Bacteria; phylum Pseudomonadota; class Gammaproteobacteria; order Chromatiales; family Chromatiaceae; genus Thiosymbion. Next base: position 79,100 of record CALOFM010000021.1, read on the forward strand.
ATCATGGTCGCCCGCGGCGACCTCGGGGTGGAGATCGGCGACGCTGAGCTGCCGGCGGTGCAGAAGCGACTGATCAGCCAGGCCCGCAGGAACAACTGCGTGGTCATCACTGCGACCCAGATGATGCAGTCGATGATCGAGAATCCCATCCCGACGCGCGCCGAGGTCTTCGACGTAGCCAACGCCGTGCTCGACGGAACCGACGCGGTGATGCTCTCCGCCGAGAGCTCCATCGGCAAGAATCCGCCGAAGGTAGTCGAGGCCCTGCACCGGATCTGCCTGGAGGCGGAGAAGAACGCGCGCGTATCGGGCCACCGTATGGACAGCGTCTTCGGGCGGGTGGACGAGGCTATCGCCATGGCCACCATGTACACCGCCAATCACCTGGGGGTGAAGGCCATCGCCGCGCTGACGGAGACCGGCTCGACCGTGAAGTGGATGTCCCGTATGAGCTCCGGCATCCCGATCTACGCGGTCGCCCGCCTGGCCGATACGCGCCGAAAGGTTACTTTGTACCGCGGCGTCTGCCCCATTAGCTTCGACGTCGCCAGCAAGGACATGCACGAGGTCAACAAGGAGGTCATCGAAGAGTTGGTGCGCCAGGGTACGGTGCGCGAGGGGGACTTGGTGATCATCACCAAGGGCGACCGCTCCGGAGTGGAGGGTCAAACCAACATCATGAAGATCATGCGGGTCGGGGAGCACGCGCTGCTGACCAAGGACTGACCCGAGGGGGGAGGGTTTCCGAGATCAGACCCTGTCCCTGAAGCCGGACCGCACGGTGACTCGGTGGTCCGTTGCCAGGAAACCGCTTGAGTTAACGCACGAGACAACACGAGGAGAACAATCATGGCTTTGATTTCCATGCGTCAGATGCTGGACCACGCCGCCGAGCATGGTTATGGCGTACCCGCCTTCAACGTCAACAACCTGGAGCAAATGCGCGCCATCATGGAGGCCGCGGACGAGACCGATTCACCGGTCATCGTACAGGCGTCCGCCGGCGCCCGCTCTTATGCCGGTGCGCCTTTCCTGCGTCACCTGATCCTGGCCGCGATCGAGGAGTGGCCGCATATCCCCGTATGCATGCACCAGGACCACGGCACCTCTGCCGCTGTTTGTCAGCGCTCCATCCAGCTCGGCTTCTCTTCGGTCATGATGGACGGTTCGCTCGGGGAGGATGGCAAGACCCCCGCCAGCTATGAGTACAACGTCGACGTGACCAAGACCGTCGTCGAAATTTCCCATGCCTGCGGCGTCTCCGTCGAGGGCGAGTTGGGCTGCCTAGGTTCGTTGGAGACGGGGCAGGCCGGTGAAGAGGATGGCATCGGGGCCGAGGGTACCCTCTCCCACGATCAGCTCCTGACCGACCCGGAGGAGGCCGCGGACTTCGTCAAGAAGACCGGCGTCGACGCCCTGGCTATCGCCATCGGTACCTCCCACGGCGCCTACAAGTTCACCCGCCCGCCCACCGGCGACATCCTGGCCATCGGGCGCATCAAGGAGATTCACGCCCGCATTCCCAATACCCATCTGGTGATGCACGGGTCCTCTTCGGTGCCCCAGGACTGGCTGGCCATCATCAACGAGTACGGCGGCGACATGGGCGAGACCTACGGCGTTCCGGTCGAGGAGATCGTCGAGGGCATCAAGCACGGAGTGCGCAAGGTCAACATCGACACCGACCTTCGTATAGCCTCCACCGGCGCCATCCGCAAGCACCTGCACGACAACCCGTCCAACTTTGATCCGCGCAAGTATTTCGCCGCCGCCACCAAGGCGATGACCGAGATCTGCAAGGCGCGCTACGAGGCATTCGGTACCGCCGGCAACGCGTCCAAGATCAACCCGATCTCCCTCGACGCCATGACCGATCGTTACCTCAAGGGCGAGTTGGATCCGAAGGTCAATTAATCCACCAGCCGCGCCGCAGGCGCTCCGAACCTCCCTCCCCCTGCTGGGGAGGGAAGGGGAGGGGGCTATGTCGCAGGCCTCCGAATCCCCCCTCTACTGGAGGGAAGGGGAGGAGAGCGACGGTTCTTTCGAAACCAGCGGCAAGACGTAGAGGCGCTCTGGCGCCCCTTTTTCGTCATTGATGCTGCCGGCTTCTGTATAGCCGCGGCGAGCGGGTGCGCTGGCAGTAGAGAGAAATGCACGATCAAATCAAGTTTCCCTGTCCCTGCTGCGGCCACCTGGTATTCGACTTCGAGCCTGGATGGCGGCCCCTGAATCCGGACCAAGACAAGCCGGAAAAACCCAGCCGTGGCATCAGCTACGGCGACTCCTACCCCTGGCCGGATACCACCGTCCTCTATTACTGGCGCTCGACCTATTGGCGTCGGGTGGTCGGGTGAAAGATTAGCCTGTTTGCAAAGGGCTACCTCCAGTCGTCTCGAATTGCACCGTCTTTTGGACCTCCCGGCGACGTTCGGGAAGAATATTTCGTTGAGGATTGGAGGGTTTGTGTCATTCTGTCATGGTTGAGGGGTTGCGCCGAATGGCAGTCTTTCCGACCGATCTTCCGTTCGATTCGAGCAACGCGATCGGCCTTGGCGCTGCGCCTCGCAGCCGCCGTCATCCAAATCGAATCGCGTTGCGCATTCTCAGTACCACGTGATGGGGTAAATAAAATGCAGATGAAACAGGTAGTTGTTGCCGTTGGTGTGGCAATGCTGACTTCCGGCGGAGCTATCGCCGAGAAGACGAGTCCCGATTTCAGCGCCTTCGTCGGTATGGGAGGGGGTTTCAAAGTGATGCCGAACGGCGACATCCACCTCTATCCGGCGCAGCAGGGTATGGGCGGCATGTCCGGCATGGGCGGCATGTCCGGGATGGGCGGCATGGGCGGCATGTCCGGGATGGGCGGCATGGGCGGAATGTCCGGGATGGGCGGCATGTCCGGGATGGGCGGGATGGGTGGAATGTCCGGGATGGGCGGCATGTCCGGGATGGGCGGCATGTCCGGGATGGGCGGCATGTCCGGGATGGGCGGAATGTCCGGGATGGGCGGAATGTCCGGGATGGGCGGAATGTCCGGGATGGGCGGAATGTCCGGGATGGGCGGAATGTCCGGGATGGGCGGCATGTCCGGGATGGGCGGCATGTCCGGGATGGGCGGCATGTCCGGGATGGGCGGCATGTCCGGGATGGGCGGCATGTCCGGGATGGGCGGCATGTCCGGGATGTCCGGGATGGGCGGCATGTCCGGGATGGGCGGGATGGGCGGCATGTCCGGGATGTCCGGGATGGGCGGTATGCGGGATGGGCGGAATGTCCGGGATGGGCGGCATGTCCGGAATGTCCGGCATGTCCGGAATGTCCGGCATGTCCGGAATGTCCGGGATGGGCGGAATGTCCGGGATGGAATGTCCGGGATGGGTGGGTCCGGGATGGGTGGAATGTCCGGGATGGGCGGAATGTCCGGCATGTCCGGGATGGGCGGAATGTCCGGCATGGGCAACCAGAACCCCTGGTGGCAGTTTTGGCAGTGATGCTTTGACGGGACGGGTGTACCTGCGGCACAACCGCCACGATTGGGGCAGGGATCAGCCAAAGAAAAAGCCCGGCGATTGCCGGGCTTTTCACTGCGAGTTGGCATTAGAGACAAGGCAAAAGGTGATCGGTCCTCGCGCGTCGAGAACTGGTCCAGCTTTTCGATGTCCGGCGTGAAGGACTTGAGGTTGGCTAGCTTGCGCAGCCCGGCGACCTACTCGTCGTACGTCACCCCGTCGTTGCGCAAGATTTGGCAGTGGTTCCGAAGCTCTGCGAGGATTGCAGCTTGCCATCCCTGGCGCCTGGATCCCCGCAATCGCCTAGTTTGGTGGAGAAGACGAGTTGGCGCAGCTTGATCGGGCAGCTTAGAAAGCGACGCAGCATCGAACGGACCCAGGCGCCGAAGTCTGGGCGTGGGCTTTTGAGCGGTCAGCCGATCAAACGGAAGTCTAGCTGGGCGGGGAACCCTAAGCGGTGACCGTCTTGGCTCCCTGTTCCGTGCCCAGGATCAACACGTCCGCGGGGCGCAGGGCGAAGATGCCGACGGTGACCACCCCGGCGATGTTGTTGATCTCCTGCTCCAGCTTCAGTGGCTGGGTGATCTCCAAGTGCTGGACGTCCAGGATCAGGTTGCCGTTGTCGGTGACAAACCCCTCACGCCAAACGGGCGTTCCGCCAAGCTTCACGAGAGCCCGCGCGACGTGGCTGCGGGCCATGGGGATTACTTCTACGGGCAAGGGGAATGCGCCCAGTACCTTCACCAGCTTGCTGCCATCGGCAATGCAGACGAACTTCTTGCTGGCACCGGCGACGATCTTCTCCCGCGTGAGAGCGCCGCCGCCTCCCTTGATCAGGTGAAGCTGGTGGTTGGATTCGTCTGCGCCGTCCACGTACAGATCCAATTCGCCGGCGAAGTTCAGGTCAAGTACCGGGATGTCGTGCATTTTCAACCGTTCCGTCGATGCCTCGGAGCTGGAGACCGCCCCCTCGATCTGCCCCTTGATGGTCGCCAGAAAATCGATAAAGTGGTTGACGGTGGAGCCGGTGCCGACGCCGACGATACCGCCACTCACATATTCCAGGGCCGCCTTGGCGGCGAGCCTTTTCATTTCGTCCTGGTTCATTGACGTCCTCCTCGAAGGTATTCCGATTCGGCACGTATCATAGCAGAGGGGCGTATGTGCGGTAGAATTTCAGAATCTTCTACGATATTGATGGACTGGCTCCCAGCCTAACCCGATGCCCGAAACCTATATCGAACGGATTTTGCGTGCCCGCGTTTACGATGTGGCGCAAGAGTCACCGCTGACGCGCGCTAACAACCTCTCGCGGAGGCTCGGCAACGAGGTCTTTCTCAAGCGCGAAGACCTGCAGCCGGTCTTCTCCTTCAAGCTGCGGGGGGCCTACAACAAGCTCGTCCATCTGGATGAGGAAACGCTGGCGCGCGGCGTGATCGCCGCCTCGGCAGGCAACCACGCCCAGGGGGTTGCCCTGGGGGCGGCGCGGCTCGACGCGAAAGCGACCATCGTCATGCCACGGACCACGCCGCCCATCAAGGTGCAGGCCGTGCGCAACCTGGGTGCGAAGGCCGTCCTGCACGGGGATTCCTACGACGAGGCATATGCTCACGCGATGGAGATCGTTGAGGAAAGGGGGCTGACCTTCATCCATCCCTTCGACGACCCGGACGTAATCGCCGGCCAGGGCACCATCGCCATGGAGATCCTGCGCCAGCACCCGCAGCCGCCCCACGCCATCTTCGTCCCGGTAGGAGGCGGTGGCCTCATCGCCGGGATCGCGGCCTACGTGAAGTACGTGCGCCCAGAGGTGAAGGTCATCGGTGTCGAGCCCGAGGAGGCGCCCACGCTGGAGCGGGCCCTAGCCGCAGGCAAGCGGGTGGAGCTTGACCAGGTCGGACTGTTCGCGGACGGGGTCGCGGTGCGCCGGATCGGAAAGGAGACCTTTCGCGTCGCCCGCAAGGTGGTGGACGAGGTAGTGCTCGTCAGCACAGACGAGATTTGCGCCGCCATCAAGGATGTCTTCGACGACACCCGAGGGATTGCCGAGCCCGCCGGGGCCCTCGGTGTCGCTGGCCTGAAACGCTATGTGCAGCGCGAGGGGCTGACGGGCAAGCACCTGATCGCCATCGAGAGCGGTGCCAACATCAACTTTGACCGCCTGCGCCACGTGGCCGAGCGGGCGGAGCTCGGTGAGCGCCGCGAGGCCCTGTTGGCGGTGGAGATCCCCGAGCGGCCCGGGAGCTTCCTCGGGTTCTGTCGTACGCTCGGCAAGCGCCAGATTACCGAGTTTAACTACCGCTACGCCCACGAGCGCCGCGCCCAGGTATTCGTCGGTGTGGAGCTTGGCGGCGGCGACGCCGAGCGCCAGGAGCTCGTTTCCCGGCTGGAGCAAAAGGACTTCGCCGTGGTCGACATGACGGAGAACGAAACCGCCAAGCTGCACATCCGATTCATGGTCGGCGGCCACGCGCAGGGCGTTGCCGACGAGGTCTTGATTCGTTTCGAGTTCCCCGAGCGCCCCGGGGCCTTGTTGGCCTTCCTGTCAGGACTCGGACGGCGCTGGAATATCAGCCTGTTCCACTACCGCAACCACGGCGCGGCCTACGGGCGGGTTCTAATGGGGGTTCAGGTCGCGAGCGGGGATCGGGCCGAGTTTCTGCGCCTGCTCGATGGGCTCGGGTATCGTTACTGGGAGGAGACGGACAATCCTGCATATCGGATTTTTGCCGGGGCGAATGGTGGCTAACGCCCGAACGTAAGCGACGGCTTGAAATCTGTCCAACGATACCGTTGGGCAGCTAAACAAGCAGCAAATCGCGGGAAGACTCGTGCCACCGAATAAATGGCGCCTGGGAAGCGCATATTGTGATTCGAAGAGGAACGGATTGTTCGCATTGATGCCGCTGGACGGAAAGAGACGTTGGCGTACCGCGGCGGTCTTTGCACCTCAAATATCTCTTCGGAAGTAGATCCTTTCCTCAGTTGCGACCATCTCCAACGGCACATCCCAAGAATTGGTCTTAAGCGCCCCCAATCGCTGACACTCGTGCGCAATACCCACTAGCAGAGGACGCGTCCAGCACCGCCGCTGCCGCAGGTAGGCGAGGGTCTGGTCGTAGAATCCGCCACCCATTCCCAGCCGGTTGCATTCGGAATCGAAGCCCACCAGTGGCACCAGTAACAGGTCCAAGGACCAGGGGAGTCGGATGCGTCGGTTGCGCAGCTGGGGCTCGGGGATGCCGAACCGGTTTATCGTAAGCCGATCGCCCGGAACGTACTCCAAAAACCAGAGTTTCCGGCGGGGATGTGGCCTGAGCACGGGCAGGAAGCAGCCCTTGTGGCGGGCGTGGGCGAGTCGCAACAGGGGGAAGGGATTCATCTCGCCGTCTCCGGCCCAATAGGCTCCGACGCGTTGGGCACGCAGGAAGGCGGGGTGCTTGCCTAGATTGCTTGAGAGGGCGCGAGCGTGGCGGCGCTGCTCTGCAGGGGTGAGGTTCCTGCGCTTGGCGCGTAGCTGCTGTCTGAGGGAGGGAGCGGAGCTCATCGGAAGTTGGAAGGGCGGCTTCTCAATTTCCCTTTACTGCGAAAGGCTCTTGCTAGTAGCGCTCGACAAACCGGCGATGTGGGACTGAAGTCCGAACTACACCCGACCCTGGGATAGCAAGATTTGGAGCAGAACCGGGGAGGTTGGGAAGGAGGGACATCCCCCGCGAGTACCGACGCCAGCCGTCGTTCTTGAACCAAGAGGTTCAAGTGGGGGCAACGGATCCCGCTTCAGGCTTTCCGCTCGGGGCGGACATGCGCAACAGCGTCGTCGTTTTTGCCCCCAGGGTACGAATTAGGCTCAAGAATATACCCAGGCCGCTTTCGAGCACCGCAGGGGATGTCTTGATTACAGGCTATACCGATTCGCCCTGTGCGTCTAGTTGATGTTGCGTTGCCAAGGCATCGCCGAGACGCTCTTGCAGATTGTGCAAACGCTGGTCGAGGTCCACCTGGCCATGGACCTGGTTCTGCTGAAGCTTGAGCAGCTCGTAGGCGATATTCAACGCCGCCATGACGGCAATCCGATCGATGCCTATCACGCGCCCGGCTTGGCGGATCTCGCGCATCCGCTGGTCGAGCATGCGCCCGGATTCGAGCAAATCGTCCTTCTCGTCCGCTCCGCAGGAGACCCGGTACTCCTTGTCCAGGATGCGGATCGACACGGGAATGGGTTCTTGGCTCATATGCCTTCCTCCATGGATTTCAGCCGTGTGATCATGGATTCCACGCGGGAGCGGGCAAGCTCGGTCTTTTCGATGAGCTCGGCACGCTCGGCCACCAGGTGATCCTGACGGGTCCGAAGCGATTTGTTTTCTTCTCTGAGCTGACGGCAGGTTCGGATTAGTTCTTCCACCTGCCGCTCCAGGGTGTCGAGGTCGTAGTCCGGCACAATAAATGCCTCCAAAGGGCGATTGGTCGCACTATAGAAGCCGCCAGGGCCGCGGTCAATTCGTTGCGCGCCATGCTATTATTCTCGCCGCCTTTCTGCGGTCTCCCGCGACGGCCTTCTTTGATGCAGCAACCAGCTACAGCTATCGATTATGCAGAGCTCACTCGGCGCCTTGCCGTATCGGATCTCAACCCGAGCGCCGGCGAGGCCCACGGTATTCTATGCGCCATGATTTGCGGGGGACAGCCAGCGGCCGAGGAGTCCTGGATCGTCGAGCTGTTGGAAGGGACGGACGACGGCGATCTGCTGACGCAGGAGTGTCGGCTGGCCCTTCAGGATCTGGCTGCGCGTACGCGCGAGGAGATCGCCGGACCAGGGTTCGCGCTCGCCCCTCTGTTGCCGGACGAGTCGAGCGTCCTGGCGGAGCGCGCGCTGGCCCTCTATGACTGGAGCCGGGGCTTTTTGTACGGCCTCGGAATCGCCGGGATCGACACCGCCAAGCTTTCCGAGCAGGGCAGGGAGGTGTTGGGCGACTTCGCTGCCATCACCCGTCTCGACCTCGACGACCTCGAGGACAGCGAGGACAACGAGGAGGCCCTGTCGGAGCTTGTCGAGTTCGTCCGGGTGGCGGCCATGCTGGTGTACGAGGAGCAGGGACATTCGGGGGAACAGGGCGGATGACTCGGTCCGAGCACAATCGCCGCCGCCGGCGCCTGGCTGCGGCCATGCCCGCAGGCAGCATCGCCCTGCTTCCGGCAGCGGACGAGCTCCTGCGCAACCGCGACGTGCACTACCCGTTCCGCCAGGACAGCGACTTCACCTACTTGACGGGGTTTCCCGAACCGGGGGCTATGGCGATTCTGGCGCCCGGGCGCAAGGAGGGCGCGCTGGTGCTTTTTTGCCGGCCGCGGGACCCGGAGAAGGAGCTGTGGGACGGAACGCGCGTCGGTGTGGAAGGCGCGGTTGCCGGCTACGGCGCCGACCAGGCACACCCAGTCGACGAGCTGGACGAGGTCCTGCCCAAGCTGCTGGAGAACTGCCAACGGGTCTACTACCCGCTGGGGGCGCACCCGGAGCTCGACCAGCGCCTGATGGGCTGGATCAAGGTGGTGCGCGGCAAGGCCAGGTCGGGCGTGAGCGCACCGACAGAGCTGGCCTCCCTGGATAAGCTGCTCAACGAGCTACGCCTGCTCAAGAGCAAGGCCGAGATCAAGGTCATGCGTCGGGCGGCGCGAATCTCTGCCGATGCGCACCTCCGGGCCATGCAAATCTGCCGGCCCGGCATGTGGGAGTACCAGCTGGAGGCCGAATTCGTGCAGGCATGCAGCTCCCGCGGTGGACGCGTCCAGGCCTATCCCCCTATCGTGGGCAGCGGCGCGAACGCCTGCGTGCTGCACTACGTGGACAACCGACATCGCCTCCGCGACGGTGATCTGGTACTCATCGACGCCGGCTGTGAGCTGGAGGGCTACGCTTCGGACATCACCCGTACCTTTCCGGTCAACGGACGCTTCAGCCCTCCCCAACGGGAGCTGTACGAGCTGGTGCTGGGGGCCCAGAAGGCGGCCATCGCCAAAGCGGTCCCCGGAAACCGCTGGAACGACCCTCACAAAGCCGCCGTTCGCACCTTGACCCGCGGTCTGGTGGAGCTGGGGATCCTGAAGGGCGGCAAGAAGGCCGTACCCAAGCTCATCAAGGAGAAGAAATACAAGCCGTACTACATGCACCGCACCGGCCACTGGCTGGGTATGGACGTCCACGACGTCGGGGACTACAAGGTCGAAGGCAAGTGGCGGCGCTTGAAGCCCGGCATGGCGCTCACGGTAGAGCCAGGGCTGTACATTGCGGCAGACCGTACCGAAGTTCCGGAGCGCTATCGCAACATAGGGATCCGAATCGAGGACGATGTGGCAATCACCGCCGAGGGCAACGAGGTGCTGTCTGCGCACGCGCCCAAGACGGTCGAGGACATCGAGTCCCGGGTGGGTGGTGAATCATGATCGAGTACGATCTGGTCATCATCGGCGGCGGTCTTGTCGGGGGCAGCCTGGCCTGTGCGCTTTCGCGGACGGATTTGCGGGTGTGCGTGGTCGAGGCCGTGCCTGTGCAGTCCGACGCCCAGCCGAGCTACGACGAGCGGGTCATCGCCCTGTCCTGGGGCAGCCGCCGGATCTTCGAGGGAATCGGCCTGTGGCCGGCCATAGAGCCGGGTGCAGAGCCGATCCGACATATCCATATCTCCGACCGGGGCCGGTTCGGCTTTGCGCGGCTCGATCACCGGGAGGAAGGCGTGGATGCCCTTGGCTACGTGGCACCCGCACGCCTCCTCGGCCGGGCCATCCGCGATGGACTTGCGGGCGTCGACCTCCTTTGCCCCGCGCGCTTGCTGGGATTTCGTGTCCAGCCGGATCAAGTGGATCTGGAGGTGTCCGTGGACGGCGAGTCCCGGCTCATGCGTACGCGCCTGCTGGTGGCAGCCGACGGCGGCGATTCGGGCGTGCGCAAGCGGCTAGGGCTTGTCGCGCAGGAGCACAACTACGGCCATGACGCCCTGATCACGACGGTGACTCCGGAGCACCCTCGGCCCGGCGTGGCCTTCGAGCGCTTCACCGACACTGGACCACTGGCCTTCCTTCCCATGACCGAAAGCCGTTATTCCGTGGTTTGGACCGCGCGCGAGGATCAGACCCCGGAGCTACTCGATCTCTCCGGCGAAGCCTTCTTGTGCCGGCTGCAAGCCCGCTTCGGTTATCGGATGGGCAGGTTCGCCCACCCCGGCCGGCGTTTCGCCTATTCGCTCAAGCTGATGCTGACCCGCGAGTCGGTGCGCCCGCGCCTGGTGCTCATCGGTAACGCGGCTCACACCCTGCACCCAGTGGCCGGTCAGGGCTTCAACCTGGGGCTGCGGGACGTCGCTGCGCTCGCCGAAGTGCTGGCGGACGCGGTTTTCGAAGGCGGCGACCCCGGCGGCGATGCCACGCTGGACGCTTACCGGCGTTTGCGCGGCCGCGATCAGCAGACCGCGGCCGCGGCTACGGACCTGTTGGCGCGCACCTTCATCAATCCCTTGCTTCCCGTCCGTTGGGCCCGGGACCTAGGTATGCTGGGCCTGGACCTGACACCCGGGCTGCGCCATATGGTGACCCGGCGTTTCATGGGCATGGGGGGAAGCCAGCCGCGGCTTGCCCGTGGGCTACCATTGGTGACTGGCCATGAGTGAGCAGGACCTGCGCTTCGATATTCTGGTCGTCGGCGGCGGCATGGTCGGGGCCGCTTTCGCCTGCGCCTGTCTCGACAAGGGTTGGCGCATCGCGGTGGTGGAGTTCCGGGAGCCGCAGCGGTCCTGGCCCGAGGGGGAGGTGGATCTTCGGGTATCGGCCCTCAATCGCGCCAGTCAACGCATCCTCGAAAGACTTGGCGCCTGGGACAGGATTCGTGAGCTGGGGGCGAGCCCCTACCGGGAGATGCGGGTCTGGGATGCAGTCGGGGGAGGCAGCATCCACTTCGACAGCGGCGAGCTCGCCGAGCCGGATCTCGGGCACATCGTCGAGAACCGCGTCACGCAGCTCGCGCTTTGGGAACGGCTCGAAGCGGCGGACGAGGTCAAGCTGCTGTGTCCCGCGGGGCTGGACGAGATCGAGCTCACGGCAGATGCGGCGCTGCTGGATCTCAAGGACGGCCGGCGGGTGTCCGCACGCTTGCTCGTGGGCGCCGACGGGCGGGACTCGCGGGTGCGCGGCCGTGTCGGTATCGCCACCCGGGGCTGGCTATACGATCAGAAGGCCATCGTCGCAAACGTGCAGGTGCAGGAATGGCACCGGGAGACGGCTTGGCAGCGCTTCCTGCCCACGGGGCCGCTGGCCTTCCTTCCCTTGGGAGACGGGCGTTGCTCGATTGTCTGGTCGGCCATCGAAACTCGGGCGGAAGAGCTTCTGGCGCTCTCCGAGGTGGATTTCCGCCGTGAGCTCGAGGCGGCCATCGAGGGCCGTCTGGGGACCATCGGCGAGATCGGGCCGCGGGCGGCCTTTCCGCTACGGTTGCAGCACGCCAAGCAGTACGTGAAGCCGCACTTGGCCCTGATCGGGGACGCCGCGCACGCCATTCATCCGCTTGCAGGGCAGGGCGTCAACCTGGGGTTCTTGGATGCAGCAGCCCTCGCGGCGGCCCTCGACGAGGCCAGGGACAAGCGCCGCGATATCGGCGGCTTATGGGCCCTGCGCCGTTACGAGCGCGCGCGGCGCGGTGAGAACATGGTCATGCTCGGGGCGATGGACGGGTTCAAGCGCATGTTCAGCAATTCGCTGCCGCCGCTGGCGGCCTTGCGTAGCGCAGGGCTGTCGGCCGTCGACCGGATAGCCCCGGCCAAGCACCTGTTCATGCGCCACGCCCTGGGGCTGGGAGAGGATCTGCCGCCGCTCGCCCGTCGGTGATTCTTGCCGAATTTGTCGCTGGTTCCCTGCTCTGGATCAGCAAATTAGGATTTTCCATCTTGGCATCCGAGTTTTGGATTTGGTCCTGTAACATTCTTTGGTTAACCTTACTGGCTGCGATTCCCGCCAGATCTCGCGTTTGTCCTGCTGAATCGAGTGTCCATGGCCGAAATTCCAGATATCACCGAAACCGAGCACTGGATCCTGCAAACCACGCTCAAGGAGCGCTACGGCCGTGAGGTTGAGATCCAACTGGCGGACGCCGAGATCCGGTTGAGCCCGTCGGACCGCGATCTCACCAGCTGTCCGGTGATCTACTGGAACGACGAGGAAGGGTGCAATTTCGTCATCTTCAAGACGGGCGATCGCAACTACCGCTGTCAATTCTTCTATCGGGGCTATCAGCAATACGGCACGGGCGTGCATGACTACGACGACCTGTCGGAGTGCATCGTCTCCCTGCTCCAGGCCCAGGCCGATTATTCGGCCGAGGAGCGCGGGGACCTCGACTCGAAGAGACGTTGAGCGCCTCACGCGGGGCTTAACAATTGCAAATGGACCGCCGTACACCTTCTTCGGTCGGCGGTCGAGAAAGACCTAACCAGGACCACAAGAGGGGAAATTATGATCGCAAAGAATGCCTTTTACGCCCAATCCGGTGGTGTGACCTCCGTAATCAACGCCTCGGCCTGCGGAGTCATCGAGACCGCACGCCAGCACACGGACAAGATCGCCAATGTCTATGCCGGCCGCAACGGGATCATCGGCGCGCTGACCGAGGACCTGATCGACACAAACCAGGAGTCCGCTGAGAACATCGCCGCCCTGCGTCACACGCCCTCCGGTGGCTTGGGCTCTTGCCGGTACAAGCTCAAGAGCCTGGAGGCCAACAAGCGCGAATACGAGCGCCTGATCGAGGTCTTCAAGGCCCACGACATCGGCTACTTTTTCTACAATGGCGGCGGCGATTCGGCGGACACCTGCTACAAGGTCTCGCAGCTCTCCGACGCCATGGGCTATCCGGTCCAGGCCATCCACGTGCCCAAGACCGTGGACAACGACCTGCCCATCACCGACAACTGCCCGGGCTTCGGCTCCGTGGCCAAGTACATCGCCACCTCTACCCTGGAGGCGTCCTTCGATGTGCGCTCCATGTGCGCCACGTCCACCAAGATCTTCGTCATCGAGGTCATGGGTCGTCACGCCGGCTGGATCGCTGCCGCCGGTGCGCTGGTGGCGGATCAGGGCATCCCGGTCCTGACCCTGTTCCCCGAGGTGGAGTTCGACCAGGAGAAGTTCCTGGCTGCGGTCAAGGCCAAGGTTGAGCAGCACGGCTACTGCACCATCTGTGTCTCCGAGGGCTGCCATTGGCCGGATGGCCGCTTCTTGGCCGAGCAGGGCACCCGCGACGCCTTCGGTCACGCCCAACTCGGCGGTGCCGCGCCGGTGGTGGCCAACATGATCAAGGACGTCACCGGCTACAAGTTTCACTGGGCGGTGGCCGACTATCTGCAGCGTGCCGCCCGACACCTGGCCTCCAAGTCGGACGTGGAGCAGGCCTACGCCCTGGGCAAGGCCGGCGTGGAGTTTGCCCTGCAGGGGCACAACGCCATCATGCCCACGGTGGTGCGCAAGTCATCCCATCCCTACGTATGGGAGGTCGGCGAGGCGCCCTTGTCGGAGGTGGCCAACGTGGAGAAGTTCATGCCTGCGGACTTCATCAGCGACGATGGCTACGGCATCACCGACAAGTGCCGCGAGTACCTGTATCCGCTGATCGAGGGCGAGGACTACCCGCCTTACGAGAAGGGGATGCCCAAGTATGTGACCCTGAAGAACGCCGCAGTGCCGAAGAAGCTGGGCGCTTTCGAGGTTTAAGCTGTCATTGACGGACGAAGGGGGCGGTGAGCCCCCTTCTTCTTGACCACAATCGGGACCCGGTCATGACACTGGAGCGCGCGCGAGAGATTATTGCTCAACAACTGCAGTTCGGGGGCGGGTACAATCGCAACGCGGTACGGCTGCTGCTGGCCGAAATCCAGCGTGAGCACGGCCAGGCGGCGGTTGACACCTTGATTCGGGAGCTCGACCTCGGGCAGGCTTTCGGCCTGAAGCCGGGTACGGATTTTTCGGGAGTGGGGCGCTGAGCCCTGGACGGGCTTTTAGTCGTTGCCGGGCTCTGGTAAATGATTCTCCGGCGATCGCGTTTTTTCGGTAATCAGATTTTCAAAACAAGAGAGGAGTAAACCCAAAATGTCAGCAGGTTCTATTTTTGCCCTCCTATGCGGCTTGGTCGCAATTGGGTACGGCATCTGGTCGGTGAAGTGGATTCTTGCCCTTCCGGACGGCAACGACCGCATGCGTGAGATCGCCGGTGCCATCCAAGAAGGCGCCAAGGCCTATCTCAACCGCCAGTACAAGGCAATCGCCATCGTTGGCGTTGTGCTGCTTCTTATCATCGGCTTTGCCCTGGGGTGGGTGACCGCGATCGGCTTTGCGATCGGAGCCATCCTGTCTGGTGCCGCCGGCTACATCGGCATGAACATCTCGGTCAAGGCCAACGTGCGCACGGCCCAGGCCGCCAACGACGGGCTGGACGCCGCCCTGCAGGTGGCCTTCCGCGGCGGCGCTATCACCGGTCTTTTGGTCGTGGGTCTCGGGCTGCTGGGCGTGGCCGGTTACTACGTGGTCCTGAGCGTCATGGGCGTTGCGCAGATAGACATCCTGCACGCGCTGGTCGGCCTGGGGTTCGGCGGCTCGCTGATCTCCATCTTCGCCCGACTCGGCGGCGGAATCTTCACCAAGGGCGCAGACGTGGGCGCGGACTTGGTGGGTAAGGTCGAGGCCGGCATTCCGGAGGACGATCCCCGTAACCCGGCGGTAATCGCCGACAACGTGGGCGACAACGTCGGCGACTGCGCCGGCATGGCCGCAGACCTCTTTGAGACCTATGCGGTGACAGTGGTTGCCACCATGCTGCTGGGCTGGTTGTTGCTGGAATCAACCGATGCGGTGGTTTACCCGCTGGTTCTCGGTGGTGTATCGATCATCGCCTCCGTCATCGGGACCTTCTTCGTCAAGGCGAAGGAGGGCGACACCAAGATCATGATCGCCCTCTATAAGGGTACGGGCGTGGCAGGGCTCATCGCGTTGGTGGCCTACATTCCCGTCACCCTGTGGCTGGTGCCGGAGACCATCGCGATCGGCGGCGAAACCTTCAGCCAGTGGGGCGTGTTCGGAGCTGCCGTCGTCGGGTTGATTCTGACCGCACTGATGGTGGTCATCACCGAGTACTACACCGCCACCGAGTACAATCCGGTCAAGCACATCGCAGAGGCATCCCAGACGGGCCATGCGACCAATATCATCGCGGGCTTGGGCATCGCCATGAAGTCTACCGCCGCACCGGTTTTGGCCGTGTGTGCCGCCATCTGGACCTCCTACGAGCTGGCCGGCCTCTACGGTATTGCCATCGCCGCTACCTCCATGCTGTCCATGACCGGCATCATCGTGGCCCTGGACGCCTACGGGCCCATCACCGACAACGCCGGCGGCATCGCCGAGATGGCCGGGTTGGACGAGAAGATCCGCGGTATCACCGATCCCCTGGATGCGGTGGGCAATACCACCAAGGCCGTCACCAAGGGTTACGCTATCGGTTCCGCCGGACTGGCGGCCCTCGTGCTGTTTGCCGACTACACGCACGCACTCCACGTCGAGAGCCCGGATCTGGTGCTGAACTTCAGCCTCGAGAACCACATGGTCATCATCGGGCTGTTCATCGGCGGTCTGGTGCCCTTCCTGTTCGCCTCGATGGCCATGGAGGCGGTGGGCCGTGCGGCAGGCGGAATCGTCAACGAGGTCCGTCGTCAGTTCCGCGAGATGCCCGGGATCATGACGCACGAGCAGAAGCCGGACTACTCCAAGGCCGTGGACATGCTCACCCGCGACGCCATCAAGGAGATGATGATCCCGTCCCTGCTGCCCGTTCTGGTGCCCGTGGTCGTCGGTCTTTTACTGGGTAAGGAGGCCCTCGGTGGTCTGCTCATCGGTACCATCGTCACCGGGCTGTTCGTGGCAATCTCCATGACCACCGGCGGCGGTGCGTGGGATAACGCCAAGAAGTACATCGAGGATGGCAACCTGGGCGGCAAGGGTTCCGAGGCTCACCATGCGGCGGTTACCGGCGACACCGTAGGCGACCCCTACAAGGATACCGCCGGCCCCGCGGTCAACCCGCTGATCAAAATCATCAACATCGTGGCCTTGTTGATCGTTCCGATCCTGTAAAGAAAGCAAGCGGGAGCCGGGTGACCGGCTCGGTTGCGAGGGGAGGTTGCCGTCGGCACCTCCCCTTTTTTCTGTCCTTGTAATGCGGTGCAGCAATGGCGCACAATGCCAGGTCGGTTATCAGCCGGCTTTTTTTTGGGCCGGGTTAGACGCGCGCGAGCGTTGCTCGCGATCCGGCCCGAAACCCAGGCGCTACCCGACCTACCTGAACCTGCGATCCCAGCTTGTGGAGGAACAATAATGAATCTGGACAGAGTCGGCCCCGGCAAGAATTGCCCGAACGAAATCAACGTGATCATCGAAATCCCGACCGATGCCGATCCGGTGAAATACGAGCTGGACAAGGAGACGGGGGCCCTGTTTGTTGACCGGTTCATGAACACGGCCATGCACTATCCCTGCAATTACGGCTACGTGCCCCACACCCTCTCCAAAGACGGCGATCCGGTGGACGTGATGGTCGTGACCACCTATCCGCTGATACCCGGCTCGGTGATCAAGTGCCGGCCGATCGGTGTGCTCAAGATGACGGACGAGTCCGGCGATGACGCCAAGATTCTGGCCGTGCCCAACGACAAGTGCTCGCGCATGTACCGCGGTGTACAGGACTTTCGCGACATGCCCGGAGTCGTTCTCGAGCAGATCGCCCACTTCTTCGAGCATTACAAGGACCTGGACGAGGGCAAATGGGTCCGTGTCGGCGGCTGGTACGGTGTCGATGAGGCCAAGCAGGAGATCCTGGGCAGCTTGAAGATGTACGACGATGAGCCCGAAAAGCCGGCGTTCTGAGTGAGGGGCAAGGGAATAGGGGCAGGGCCAAGGGTCGTTCTCTGCCGCAAATTCGTTTTCCCCAAGTCTATCGTTCCTTGGCCCAAAGCCCTCTGTTAGATGAAACTCTGCATCCTTTCCGACAGTCACGACCACATCGCACTGCTGGATGCGGCCGTTGCCCGCGCCAAAAGAGAGGGCGCCGAGGCCGTGTTGCACTGCGGTGATCTGGTCGCTCCGAGCACGCTGCATTGCGTTGAAAAGCACGGGCTAGCGGTGCACGTGATTCACGGCAACAACACCGGTGACCTCTATACGCTCGGCCGACTGGCCGCCGACACGTCCAGCGTGATTCAGTACCATGGCATGGACGCCGGGCTACTGCTCGGCGGGCGGCGTATCTTCCTGGTTCATTATCCGCACTACGCGCGCGCCATGGCCGCTACCGGCGACTGGGACCTCGTCTGTTGCGGACACAGCCACAATCCAGCCATAGAGCGCATCCCCAACATTCGGGGTGGTGAGACCCTACTGCTCAACCCCGGTACTGTCGGCGGAGTAGGCAGGGCCCCGGCGACCCTGATGGTGGGAGATCTCGACACCTTGAGATTCGACATCCTGGAGGTCGACAAGCGTCTCGAGCAGCATGCGCTGCCCTTGACCGGTTCCTGATTCTTCGGTTTGGTACCGGGTGCATGAGCGACCTTACGCACTTCAACGAATCCGGCGAGGCCCATATGGTGGACGTGGGGGGCAAGGACGCAACTCATCGCGTAGCGGTTGCCGAAGGC
The DNA here is from genome assembly GCA_942492625.1 of uncultured Gammaproteobacteria bacterium. GTDB lineage: Bacteria > Pseudomonadota > Gammaproteobacteria > Chromatiales > Chromatiaceae > Thiosymbion. The sequence continues at coordinate 97,326 of CALOFM010000021.1, forward strand.
CTGATACGAATGCTCCCGGAGACGATGGCGCTGATCCGCCGCGGTGGCCACAAGAAGGGTGACGTGCTCGCGATCGCCCGGGTGGCCGGCATCATGGCCGCCAAGAGGACATCCGATCTCGTACCTTTGTGCCACCCGTTGGCGCTGACGAAGGTCGCGATCGAGCTCGAGACCCGGCCGGAGAACCCGGCTGTGTATTGCCGTGCGGTGGTGCAGACCCGAGGGCAGACAGGCGTGGAGATGGAGGCCCTGTGCGCAGTGCAGGTGACCCTTCTGACCATATATGATATGTGCAAGGCGGTGGACCGGGGCATGTGCATCGAGAGCGTCCGTCTGTGCGAGAAGATGGGGGGCAAGTCCGGTCACTGGCAGCGAGGGGCGATGGAAGATAAAGGCCCGTTTAGAGGCTGAAAACAGAGTTCGGAGGAATCCGGCACCGAAGGAGCAGCAGGCGGCAGCGTGACCGAGCCGGCGTCAACAACCCGAGTAAAGAGCAGCCACGAATTCGGCCTAACGCCGTGCCCGCAGTCAATCCCTTTTACCAGCGAGCCCGCTTTCTAACGGCGGCGTCAAAGGCGGATCAGGCTCCGCCCGACAACGGCCGGGAGGTGGCTTTCGCCGGCCGCTCCAACGCGGGCAAGTCCAGCGCGATCAACGCCCTGTGCCACCAGAGGCAGCTCGCCCGCACCAGCAAGACGCCGGGACGGACCCAACAGCTGATCTTTTTCGAGCTGGACGAGGCGCGGCGGCTCGTGGACCTTCCCGGGTACGGGTACGCCAAGGTTTCCGAAACGGTCAAGCGCCAGTGGCAGGGACTGATGGCCTCCTATCTCGAGCAGCGCAACTCCCTGTCCGGACTTGCTCTGGTAATGGATATTCGCCATCCGTTGACTGCATTTGACCTGCAGATGCTCGAGTGGGGCCGGCGGGTGGATTTGGCGACGCTCCTGCTGCTTACCAAGAGCGACAAGCTCAAGCGGGGCGCGGCCCACGCCGAGATGAACAGGGTGAGACAGGCGGTGTCCGGTCACGGCGTGCGGGTCCAGGTCGAGCTTTTCTCGGCGCAGACGCGGCAGGGTGTCGAGCCGGTCCATGGGCTCTTGGATCAGTGGCTCGAAGTCCCGAGCCGCGTGACCGAAAGAAGGGAAACCTGAATTTTCGGCCGCGTTGCGTCGAAAGTTGCCGCGTTGCCGCGGATCAGAACTCGCCTGCGGCGGCTCCTTCCATGATTGCCTTGATCGTGTCCCTGACTCTTGTCGCATCCGCCTTCAGATCGTCAGGGAGCTGTTTGCCGCCGTGGATCATGATGTCCAGGTTCATGCTGTACAGCCACAGGCGACCGCTCTTATCTTCCACCAGGGCGATACGGCAGGGCATGAAGCCGCTGTACTGATCCCGGTACTCGAGCATGCGCTTGCCGACCTGGGCGTCGCAGAAGGAGAGAAAGTTCACGTAGCGGTAGTCCTCGCCGGTGATCGCCTTGATCTGCTTGTAGAAGGGGGACTCTCCCACGAACAGAAAGCTGTGCTCGGTGGCAATGCTTTTCATGGACGCGATGACGTCGTCCGGAGATAGGCCTTCCTCGACCTGAACCGCCCACATCATAGACTCGCCCGGATCTCCAGACTCCAGCACCTTGCCCGCAAACTCGCTGTACGTCTTCACAAAGCCGGGGTCGAATTCTGACAATACGGGTGCCAGGCGGAAATAGCCGTAGCCGATTGCGAGCACGGCGACCAGCCCGATCAGGGCGAGCAGGTTTCGTATGAGCTTCATCGATCTTTCCTCGTCGTGGCCGGAGATGAATGCGGCTGATGACCGCACGGGTTCGGCCGCTCCGGTTGTTGGTTTATGGTGTTATCCGCAGCATTGTAAGGGTATTGGCGTTGCAGTGCAGTGCAGTGCAGCGCAGGGACGGCGTCTGGGTCGTGCCTGCGCTCCGCGTTCCTCGACACATAGCACACAAGTCGATGCCTCGTGCACCGGCGCGAAAGTCGCCACGCCTACCGCTGCCGGGAGACGGTAAGAAGATCTCGCGTCAAGACGCCAAGACGCCAAGACGCCAAGACGCCAAGGAAATTCCTGGCGAGCTTTTCATCTTAGCGCCAGTTTTCTACTTGCGCCCTGGCGCAGACGCGCGCATGGCCTTACCAGGGCTGGCTGAAATCAGCGCCGGACGCGGGAGGGGGCGGCCCCTGAAGTCCGCCCGGGTTCCCGCCCGGCCAATGTGGAGCCGGTTCGGAGCCCATGGGCTGCTCGCCGCCGAACCAGGAAGCATCAGGTGCCCTTTCGAACACGTTGGGATTGGCGCGATGTGGGCCGTAGCCAGGCATCCAGTTGCCCGACGGCATGCCGAAGAAACCCTGCTGGCCGATGGGGGCCTGTGCGGGCATACCAGGCGGCAGCTGACGGCCCATGGACCGCTGGGAGAAACGGCCGTTCCTCGGGCCGAAGAGCGCCCCAACGGCCTCCTTTTGCTCTTCAGTCATCGCGTCGAACGTCGCTTCGTAGGACTCCCTGCGTGCATTCATCTCTTCGCGCCGCTGCTCGGCTTGTTTCCACGGCGGCGTCTCGGGCATCTCCATCCCCTGCTCCTGGGCGCGCTTGCGCATCTCCTGCCAGTGCTCATCGCGCATTGCGCGCCGCTCCTCCGGGGCCATATTGCGCATCTTCTCCCGGTGGGCCCGGCGCTCCTCTTCGCTCATGTGCTTCCAGGGCGGCGTTTCCGGAAGCTCAACGCCTCGCTGCATGGCGCGCTCGCGCATCATTTGGTATCTCTTCTCGCGCTGGGCTTCGCGCTCCTCCGGGGTCATCCCGCTGCGCTTTCCACCGGGCATCCCGGGCATCGCGCCAGCGGGAGGTGTCGGCATTCCGGTCTGCTCCCAGGGGGGCGTCTGCGGGAGATCGAGTCCGACTTCCGCGGCTCGCGCACGAAGCTCCTCGTAACGGCGATTACGCGCTTCTGTCCTCTCGGCGCGGCGTTGCTCGATGCGTTCGCGTGCTGCGTCCATCTGAGGAGGTTGGGTCGGCGATTGCGGTGTTTCGGCCGTTGGCTTGGCTGGGGCCGGCGCCGCCGGTAGTGCGGCGGCAGCTTCGCTCACTGGCGCTGCAGCAGGCGCTGGGGCCGCCTCATTTAACGGAGGCGCGGGTGGGGCAGCGCCCACGTTGGTCGCCTGAGGATCAGGGGTGCCCGCCTTCGTTTCGGTTTCGGGCGCTGGCTCCGCTACGGGTGCTGGTGCCGCGGTAGGTGCCGAAGCTGCGGCGGCTCCCGTCTGTGCGGCCTCGCTCGCGATAGGCTCGGCCTGCACGCCTTGGTGCAACGCCACACCGAGTGCGGCGGCGGATGCAAACAGCAAAACGGGTTTCTTATGTATCATTGAGTACACTCCTGCGAGAGATCGATAGGGTGGTTTTGGTTAGCTGCTGCTGGCTTACGTGCGCAATTGCTTTGAGATCGCCATTAAGAGCTTGCATGTCGGCGGTCGACCTGTGAGCCGTGCGGCGGTCTTGCGGTCGCAGGGTCCGTCGACGCAGCAGTACAATGCCGGCAAAGCTTAACCGATCCGGTCGGGTTTTCCGCCCGATTTCGTTAAACTAGGTCTACTGTTCGCCTCAATCCGGCGAGAAATCCGCCTCGGCCCCGCGCTCGCTCGCTTTGAGGGCGAAAGCCGGTCAGGCTCCGAGGGGTTCGGTCGATGACGGAACTATTACACAGTATCAGCCAAATTTGTCGAAAGCAGCTGCAGCGACATCGAAACCGCCCGTTTCTGCGTGCGGCCATGGCTGCCTGTGCCCTGGTCGCCACGGCCAGCGGGGTCGTTTCCTTTCGCCAACGGGTGAGGATCGACCGTGTCATGGAGACCCTGGACGTGCTGAAGGTTTTCCATCCCCACGAGGGGGTGGATCAGTTCAACGAGTTGGTTGGTATTCTGAGGGAAGACCCGGAGGGAGGGCATCGACGGCTCCTCCACTTGGTAGCCGCGGAGGTGTCGCAAGACACGGAAAAGGCGCTGTTGCTCGCCCGCATCTGTCTGGCGGTAAGCGGGCAGGAGGGCGAGGTGCCGCAGGCGGAACGGCGCGAGATTGCCGCCTTGTGCAGATCGATCGGGCTTGATCCGAGTCTCTGCGGTCTCGGCCCGGGTGGGATGCCGCTGACAGTCGAGTCCGACCACTGACCCCGGGCATGAGGCCGGCACCGGGGGTTACACGGACCCCTGGGGATTGACCTCCTCGGTCAGTCTATTCGACTGCCGGGACGCACCGCCGAGAATTGCTAGAATACCGGTTCAGCGCCCGATCCCGTCGTGCGAGTGAAGGAGGTGGACGATGCTTATTGGTGACCTGATGGCCCGAAGTGGCGTCAAGTTCGGCACCAGCGGTGCGCGCGGACTGGTGCACGACATGACCGACCGGGTCTGTTATGCGTATGCATCGGGCTTCCTGCAGCACCTGGTCGGCAGCGGCTGCCTCACCTCCCGCGGTGGGGTGGGTATCGCCGGGGATTTGCGTCCCAGCACCGGCCGCATCATGGCTGCTTGCGCCCGTGCCGTCGCGGACCAGGGCTTCAAGCCGCTGAATCTGGGCCGTATACCGAGCCCCGCCCTCGCCGCCTTCTGCATCGCCCGCTCCATGCCGAGCATGATGGTTACCGGAAGCCATATCCCCGATGACCGCAATGGCGTCAAGTTCAACCTGCCCACCGGCGAGATCCTGAAGCAGGACGAAGAGGGCATCAGGGCCCAGGAGGTTGCACTTCCTTCGGACTTGTTCGGCATGGGCGAAGCCTTCGCGGTAGGGATCGGATCGGAGCTACCGGCGGAAGAGGGCAGCGCCTTCGCCGCCTATGTGGCGCGTTACCTGGGTTTTTTCCCCGCCGATTGCCTCGCCGGTCTGCGCATTGGCAGCTACGAGCACTCCAGCGTTGCTCGCAGGGCCTTCCATGCCGTGCTCACGGGGCTGGGTGCGAGCGTGGAGCGGCTCGGCTACTCGGACACCTTTATTCCGGTCGATACAGAGGCCATCCGGCCGGAAGACGTGGACCTGGCCCGCGCCTGGGGTGCGACCGGCGAGTACGATGCACTGGTCTCCGCCGACGGTGATGGCGACCGGCCTCTGGTGGCCGACGAGCGTGGCGAGTGGCTGCGGGGCGACATCGCCGGCATTCTCTGTGCCCGCGAGCTCGGCGCCAAGGGGGTGGCGGCCCCCGTAAGCTGCAATACCGCGGTAGAGAAGAGCGGTTGGTTCGACGAGGTGCTGCGCACGCGCATTGGCTCACCCTACGTCATTGCAGGCATGCAGCAGCTCGTGGACAAGGGCCTGGGGACAGTCGTTGGATACGAGGCCAACGGCGGCTTCTTGACTGCCACGGATATCGAGCGAGACGGCAAGCAGCTACCGGCCTTGCCGACGCGGGACGCGGTCTTGGTCGCGGTGGCCATTCTGCTGATGGCAAAGCGGCGGGGGGTGCCCGTGTCCCGGCTGGCCGCGGATCTTCCGCAGCGCTTCACCGCCAGTGACCGGATCAAGGATTTCCCGACAGAGCTCAGTCAGGCGCGCCTGGTAAGCCTGAGCAGCGGCGATCCCGCACGTGACAAGCCAGCCCTGAACGAGATCTTCTCCGAGAGCTTCGGATCCGTTGCCGCAATCGACACCACCGATGGTCTGCGCATCACCTTCACGAGTGGCGAGATCGCCCACCTGCGGCCCTCGGGCAATGCCCCGGAGCTGCGGGCCTACACCGAGGCAGACACCCCTGAGCGGGCGGCGGAGATGAACCGCATCTGCATGGAGATCCTGGCCGGCTGGCGGGTTTGAAAGGGTCAGGTCTTGCGTTCCGGCATTCCATGCGCGCGGATGTTCCTCCTGACGGGGCGTTAATCTCTGGTTGTCTTCTCTCAATCGACGTAAAGCCGTTTGTTGAACTCGCCCGCCATGAGGTTGATTTCCGTGTGCACGCCGAAGACGAGGTCGGCCAGCTCCTCAAAGGTCATGCTCTCGTTGCCCTGGCTCCCCACCAGGACCGCCTCTTCACCCCAGCGCACGTCGCCTTCCAGCTCGGTGATGTCCACGGTGGTGACGTTCAGCGAGACGCGCCCGACCACCGGGCAGCGCCGACCCTTGATCAGGACCATGCCCTTGTTGAACAAGGCCCTCGGGTAGCCCTCGCCGAATCCCACCGGAAGGGTGGCGATGCGGCTGGGTCTCTCCGTGCGGAACAGGCTTCCGTATCCGAGGGTTCTCCCCGCAGGGACCTGGCGAACCTCCATCACTCGGGTTCGGATGTGCATGACAGGTCGCAGCTCGTCGGGGTTGTCGAAGCAGGTGGAGGTGCGCACGCCGTAGCAGGCGGCCCCCGCACGCACCATGCCGCCGCGCAGCTCCGGCAGGCGCACGCTGGCGGCGCTGTTATGACTGTGGACCAGGACGTCGTCTGGCAGGTCGTCCGCAAGCCTGGCGACCATGCCCCGGAACTCTTCGAGCTGCCGGCGCGTATCGTCGAGGTCGGCGGCGTCCGCGCAAGGCAGGTGGGTCATGATCCCGCGCACGAGAAGCCCGGGCATGGCGCAAACCCGCTTCGCCTGCTCCAACTCATCGGGGAGCAGGCCGGTGCGGCCCATGCCCGTGTCCAGCTTGAGATGTACCGGCACCGCGCGGCCTCGTCGTTTCCCCAGTCCATCCAGGAATTCGGCAACCTGTGCAGAGCCGACGATCTCCTCGACCCGGAGCGATTCGACGGACTCCTCCAACTCGTCCGGCAACGCGGCGCGCAGGCGCATGACGCGATGATCGGGGTGCTTGGCCCTGATCTGCGCCGCCTCGTCGTTGGTACAGATCCCCAAGTAATCCGCTCCCGCCTCCACGGTGGTGTCGAGCAGCTCGCTCAGGCCGTGTCCGTAGGCGTCGGACTTCATGACGACACACAGCTTGGCGGGAGCCAGCCGCTCGCGCAGCCATCCGACGTTGTGTGCAAAGGCGCCGCGGGAGATGGCGACCTCGATGTGCTTCTGCAGCTCGTTCATCCTGGATTCGACCGGTCAACCGCGAAGGTCACCAAGAGCGGGGAGTATGCCAGCGTGAAGAAAAAGCTCCATCGTTCACCCGACTGGGGTTTGGGGCTGGTAGCGGAGTACCGGAAATCAGCCCTCGCGCCTGCGTGCAGACGCCTCGGCCAGCTCCCGGAGCAGGGGTGCCGTGTCGTCCCAGCTGATGCAGGCGTCGGTGATGCTCTGGCCGTAGACCAACCCCCCGGCCGGGTTGATGTCCTGGCGTCCGGCGACCAAGTGGCTCTCGATCATGACCCCGACGATGCGTTTGTCGCCGCGGGAGATCTGGCCGGCGACGTCGTGTCCCACCTGGATCTGCTTGGCGGGCTTCTTGCGGCTGTTCGCGTGGCTGAAGTCGATCATGATCTTGGGGGTGAGTCCCGCCTGCACGATCTCTTCGGCGGCGATGTTCAGGCTCTCGGTGTCGTAGTTGGGACGCCAGCCGCCGCGCAGGATGATGTGGGTGTCCTCATTGCCAGTTGTCCGGAAGATGGCCGAATTGCCGTCCTTGGTCAGGGACATGAAGACATGGGGCCGGGCCGCAGCGTGAATGGCGTCGATGGCGACCTTCACGGAGCCGTCGGTGGCATTCTTGAACCCGATGGGGCAGGAGAGGCCGGAAGCCAGCTCCCGGTGGCCTTGGCTCTCGGTGGTACGGGCCCCGATCGCGCCCCAGCTGATGAGGTCGGCGATATACTGCGGGCTGATGAGATCCAGGAACTCGGTCCCTGCGGGCATGCCGATCTCCGCCAGGTCCAGCAGCAGCTTGCGGGCGAGGCACAGCCCCTTGTTGATCTCGAAGCTGCCGTCCAGATCCGGGTCGTTGATCAGCCCCTTCCAGCCCACCGTTGTGCGCGGCTTCTCGAAATAGACCCGCATCACGATCATCAGATCCCGCTTTAGCTCTTCGCGCAGGGCGCAAAGGCGCTCGGCATATTCCATGGCGGCCTGAGGATCGTGGACGGAGCAGGGGCCTACCACCACCAGAAGGCGTCTGTCCTCGCCTTGGAGGATGCGCTGGGTCTCCCTGCGGGCTTCATAGACTGTCTGCGCCGCCTTCTCGCTGATGGGGAACTTCTCCTGCAGCGCCTTGGGTGCGGCTACCTGCTTGAGGTCGCGGATGCGCAGATCGTCGGTCTTGTGTTGCATGGGAACGAAAACGCTAACGGCGTGAAAGCCCGCAAGTATATCTGCGAAACCTATCGGGCACTATGAGTCGACTGAAAAATCCAAGCAAAAACAACGGGTGCTAGCGAAGCAGAAAAACCAAGGCGATGGGTATGATCAGCAGGCTCGCCAGATTACCCCAGATGACGATGGACAGGATCTCGGCGATCAAGTGCATTCACCTAGGGTGCCCGAACCAGCGTCCTCGCTCCGAAGACAGGTGCCGTGCACTGGCCCGATGGGACGGATCAGGGCTGGAAACGCTTCGCGCGTCGGGATGCGGGCGTGGCGTTTGTCTCCGGTGTCGTCCACAATTGTACGCAAAGTAACTCTCAGCAAGGATCGATCATGCGCAAGTCAAAGACCTATCAGGGCATCGACAAGGAGCTGAAGGGGGGCATGACGCCGACCGGCAACATCGTACGGGATGCCTGGGTTTTCGGAATCATACCGGAGAGCGAGACCTGTGCGGGCTGGACCGTACAGGGTATCGAGTCCCTGTACGACAAGGTCACCAAAGCCTGGGAGCCGTACGGTCATCTGGTGTCTCGTTTGCCTCCAGAGCTGAGCGAGCGTCACCAGCGTATCTACGAGGCGGCGGTGGTGAGGGCCCGGGCCGAGGGTTGGAACCCGGAGCTGGATGACGAGGATTGATTCGTCAGCTCTTCCCGATCCCATGCCCAGATATTTCGTACGCGAGACCTTCTTTCGCCCGCCGGAATTTGCCTGCGAGCGCAGTGCTCTCCCTGCCGCCTTGTATAATGACCTGCAGCTGCTGCTCTCTCGCAGTGACAGCGCAAGCCTGTTCATCCCCATACGCGCGATGCAGTTTCAGGCCGTGGCGGAGCGCGAAGAGGTTATCTTCGTCGACAGTCAGGGTGGATATGCGCACCAGGACGGGGAAGGCGGGCTCCTGATCCGCATCGCTTGGCGGCCGGCGCCCGCCGGGCGGCGCGAGTCCCTGAGCAGTCCGGTACCTTGCGAGATCGTCTATTATTTTCCGGACCTGAAGGAAACCCAGTGGCGACTGATGAGCGAGTTCCCGCGGCTCTTGGGGCAGATACTGAAACAGCAGCGTTTGAAGGACCTTCAGCCCATAGAGCGTCGGGTCGTGCCGCTGCACCGCGGCGATTGACCGCGGCGGCTCAGGTGTTGATGAGCCTGGACCGGATGCCACCAATTCTCTGTTTCGACGGCCCCGGAGCCGGCCCCACCGGTTAACAATTCGAGACCCTTATGGCGAAGATCCTGACTTGGCGCGACGACTGGACCCTGCGCATCGACACCTTGGACGACGATCACCGCGAAATCGTGGACATCCTGCTCGATATAGCGAGCCGCTTTGGTGGGGATTCGCAATGCCCGCAGGCGCAGGGGCCGCAAGCTGAAGAGGGAAACGGCGGTGACGCGGACCGGCTGTTCGCCGCTCTGGACCGGCTCGGCTCCGTCACCCGCGAGCACTTTCGGCGCGAGGAGGAGTTCATGCGCACGATTGGGTATCCGCGCTTGGCGGAGCACCGCGGCGAGCATGCCCTGCTCATGGCCGAGCACACGGCTTTGGAGCGGGAGCTGCGGGAGCGGGGCGTCGAGCGCCTTGGAACGATGGAGTTGAACGACCTCAAAAACTGGGTCGTGGCCCACATCCTGGGTGCGGACCGGGGGTTTGCCGAGCATTATTTCAAGATCTGCGGCAGCAATACGGACCGGCGCTGAAGGCTCACTGCTCTCTTTTGGATAAATCACCCACCGCCGCAACATAAGACCCCGCTAATATACTAGACTTATAGTGCGTAGGCGCATTCCGTCCATCCGCGGAGATGGGGGAACGCAACATGATGTTAGGAGGTGTTCCATGAAAAGGCGTACTGCGTTCGCGACTGCACTTCTCGCCACCCTGCTTCTGGCGGTTCCCGTCGAGTCACAGGCCTTTTTCGGCTTCTTCGGCGGCGGCTTCAGCTTCGGTGGCGGCTTCGGCGGATGGGGCGGGCCGAGCTGGTGGGGTCCGGGCTATTGGGGAGGGCCTGGCTATTACTGGCATCGCCCCTACCATTGGCGCCGCCCCTACTACTGGCGCGGGTACAGACGCTTCGGTTGGCCCTATAGCCGGGGCTATGGCTATCACTATCCATTCTACGGCCTGATCCCGCCGATCACGTACGTTCCGCAAGTTGCTGTGCCTGCGGTTGCAGCACCTGCGACCTCGGCGGAGAAGTGACTGCGCTCAAGCACCGGCTGGCGGTTCGTCGCGTCTGTGGATCTCTCGGCGGATAAGCAGGAGGAAGCCCGCGCAAGCGGGCTTTTCGCTTGCGCTCACGCGCGGGTCAGTGGTGCCCGCGCTGCTCGTCGTGCTCAGGCGGTGAGTAGCCTTCCGCCGGCTCGGAGATGCGGTGGCCCTCATCGATCCATTCGCCCAGGTCGATCAGCCGGCAGCGTTCGCTGCAGAAGGGGCGCCATTTGGATTCCGGCTGCCAGGGCACGGGCTTTGCGCAGGTTGGGCAGGCAACTGTCTTGGACATGGCTCTAGGAATTAAAAGACGCAGCAGGTGAGGGTGAAGGCGGTGTCTTCGCGCCAGGGTATGGGCCTGCGCGAATCACCAGTGCTCATGAAACGGATGCTGAAGCGGTTCTTGTGGCCGCTGATCTCCGGAAACAGGTTGGCGCTGCTGTCCAAGGAGACGCGTACCATCTGGGCGGGGGCCTGGATGTTGAGGGCCTCCTGAAAGAAGCCGCCGGCGGCCGTAACCTCGCGTGGGGCAGAGCTGGTGCGCGCCAGGGACAGCGCCAGTGCGATGCCGTCGCTCACCGGCTGCAGGTGCTGCATCCAGTCGCTCAGACGTTGCCGGCGCAGCTCCGGGGGCGTTGTCAGCCAGTGGTGGTACTGGGGTATGTCGAAGCTGCAGGTGCCGCCGGGTATGCTGCTGCGTTTCGCGATGCTCTTGAGAAACTCGTCCTCGCGAAGGGGCTGCCCGATTTGTCCGGTCAGGGCGTGCAGACCGGAGGCCGACTGCTGCAGATCCTCCAGGATCTTTCCCAGGGTCTCGATATCCACACCGGGCTGACGCCGAATGCGTTTCAAGCTGTTGCTGTTGCGGTCGAGCTCTTTCAGGAGCTCGGACTTGATGTCCGCCCGGACCGTGACGGCGACGATATCCAAAAGCCCTTCGACAGCCGTGCGGCTGGCCCAGGGATCGGACTGGGGCAGGAAATGGGCGATCTTCCTGAATAGGTGCTCCAGTCGTAGGAAGGTGCGGACGCGTTCATTCAACGGGTGCTCGAAGGTCAGCTCTGTGGACACGATCGCTTCCCTGGGTAAGTGGTCTGAGTGGTAGGCTCGGCGAGCGCCTGTGCTGGATATGCCCCTCCTGGAAGTGTCCGATTCTCCGGAATTATCCGCGGCGGGTAAAGGGGGGTGGGGGAATTTAGGAGCCGTATTCGACTCCGGCTCGGATCTCCAGTCGGCCGAAAACCCGCTCCGGGAGTGCCTTTATATCCTCACCGACCTCGTGGATCCCGCCTGTCTCGGTAAACGGGCCCCGGCGTCAGATAAGGATGGCTCGATTAGAATGCGGAAACCGGGTGACCTCGGCTGCCTTGGCCGCCGGGCCGATGTTACACTTCCAAAATTTTAATGGGCTGATCCGGGTCTTCGGCAATGGACCTGAGCCCGATGCATAGAGGTTAACTATGGCCGGTCACAGCAAATGGGCCAACATCAAGCACCGCAAGGCGGCGCAGGATAAGAAACGCGGAAAGATCTGGACCAAGCTGATTCGTGAGGTCACGGTCGCGGCGCGGGAGGGCGGGGGAGACCCGGAAGCCAACCCACGGCTGCGGTTGGCGATGGACAAGGCCTTCGGTGCCAACATGCCCAGGGACACGGTGGACCGCGCCATCAAGCGCGGCGCCGGCGGCGACGACGGCGCCAATTATGACGAGATCCGCTACGAGGGCTATGGTCCCGGCGGCACTGCGGTCATGGTCGACTGCGCTGACCGACAACCGCAACCGCACCGTGGCCGAAGTACGCCATGCGTTTTCAAAGCACGGCGGCAACCTGGGGACCGACGGCTCGGTGTCCTACCTGTTCACCAAACAGGGAGTGATCAGCTTCCAGCCCGGAACGGACGAGGATGCCGTCATGGAGGTCGCGCTGGAATCCGGGCGCGGAGGACGTGGTGGTCAACGACGACGGCTCCCTGGACGTGATCACCGCGCCGGAGGATTTCGCCGCGGTCAAGGATGCCCTGACCGCGGCCGGCTTCGACACCGAAGTCGCGGAGGTGACCTTCAACGCCTCCACCAGGCCGAGCTCGACCAGGAGACGGCCGAGAAGCTGCTCAGGATGGTGGATACCCTGGAGGACCTGGATGACGTTCAAGAGGTTTACCACAATGCCGACATCTCCGACGAGATCATGGCGGCGCTGGACGCCTGAGATGTTTGACGACATCTTCTCGCCACTGCGATCAACTCTTCAGACCGCGTCAATGTCGGCGATTCAGGCGGATTCACGCTTTCGTCGCAGATCATGCCGAACCGGATCAACCCAAGCCGCAACTCCGCCACCGCATCCTGGGCATCGACCCGGGCTCCCGCACCACGGGGTTCGGGGTGATCGACACCGACGGCTCGCGCAGCGTCCGCGTGGCCAGCGGCTGTATCCGGGTTGGCCGCCAACGCTGGCCTCAGCGGTTGGGGGCGATCTTCGACGGCATCGCCACGGTGGTGCAGGAGCACCGGCCCCACGAGATGGCGGTGGAGCAGCTCATCTTCGCCCGCGATCCCAACGCCGCCCTGAAGCTCGGTCAGGCCCGGGGCGCCGTGCTGTGCGCCGGGCTCAAGGGTGGACGTGCAGGTCCACGAGTACAGCCCCAAGTCCGTGAAGCTGGCGGTGGTCGGCACCGGCGGGGCGGAGAAGGCGCAGGTCCAACACATGGTCCGCATCTTGCTCTCTCTTGACGAGGAGCCGGCGGAGGACGAGGCCGACGCCCTGGCCCTTGCCCTCTGTCATGCCCATTCCATGGGCATCCCGGCGCGCGGCAGGGCCGCCGCCTCTTGGAGGGACTTCCGCCCATGATCGGCAGACTGCGCGGTGAGATCGTCTACAAGCACCCGCCCCAGCTCATGCTGGACGTGGGTGGTGTCGGATACGAGCTTGAGGCCCCCATGTCCACCTTCTACGATCTGCCGGGAGTCGGGGAGATCGTCACCCTGGTAACACACCTGGCGGTGCGCGAGGACGCACAAATCCTGTACGGCTTCCTGCGCGAGGGCGACCGCGCCCTGTTCCGCAACTTGCTCAAGGTGACCGGTGTCGGCGCGCGCATGGCCCTGGCCATCCTCTCCGGTATGGATGCGCAGCGGTTTGCGCTATGCATCCAGCAGGAGGACGTGACCGCGCTGACCCGTTTGCCGGGAATAGGAAAGAAGACCGCCCAGCGGCTCGTCATGGAGATGCGGGACCGGTTGGATACGCTGCCCGCGGGACTCTCGGCGGGGGCGCTGTCTTCGGCGCCGCCGGCGGCGGCCGAGGATTCCGCCCTGGCGGATGCGGTGAGCGCCCTTGCGTCCCTCGGTTATAAGCCCGTCGACGCCAACCGCATGGCCCGCGCGGTGGATGACGGTGCCAAGACCTCCGAGGAGATCATCCGCGCGGCCCTCAAGGCGGTGAATACGGCACCCGTGCCACGGATTGAACGGCAAGACCATTCAAGGTCTGATCGCGTGCCAAAGTATCATGATCGACCCCGACCGCCTGATCAGCCCCGAGTCCGAGTCCGAGGACAATGCCCTGGACCGGGCCATCCGCCCCCGTCGCCTGGCGGACTATGTCGGCCAACCCGCCGTGCGCGAGCAGATGGAGATCTTCATCCAGGCCGCGCGGGGGCGTGGCGACGCCCTGGACCACGTGCTGATTTTCGGCCCGCCCGGCCTGGGCAAGACGACCCTCGCCCACATCGTCGCCCACGAGATGCAGGTCGGCCTGCGCCAGACCTCCGGGCCGGTGCTGGAGAAGCCCGGCGACCTGGCGGCCCTGCTCACCAACCTGGAGCCGGGGGACGTCCTGTTCGTGGACGAGATCCACCGCCTGAGCCCGGTGGTGGAGGAGGTCCTGTATCCGGCCATGGAGGACTACCAGCTCGACATCATGATCGGCGAGGGACCGGCCGCCCGCTCCATCAAGCTGGACTTGCCGCCCTTCACGCTGGTGGGTGCGACGACCCGTGCCGGCCTGCTTACCTCGCCCCTGCGCGATCGTTTCGGCATCGTGCAGCGGCTGGAGTATTACTCGGCGGAAGATCTGACCCGCATCGTCCAGCGCTCCGCCGGGATTCTCGGCATCGAGACCGAGGCGGACGGCTCCCGCGAGATTGCGCGCCGCTCCCGGGGCACGCCGCGCATCGCCAACCGGCTGCTGCGCCGGGTGCGGGACTACGCGCAGGTCAGGGCCGGCGGGCGCATCACAGGGGAGGTCGCGGACAAGGCCCTGTCCATGCTCAAGGTGGATGCCCTGGGCTTCGATCACATGGACCGGCGGCTGCTGCAGGCGGTGATCGAGAAGTTCGATGGAGGCCCGGTCGGGGTGGAGAGTCTGGCCGCGGCCATCGGCGAGGAGCGGGGCACCATCGAGGATGTGCTGGAGCCCTACCTCATACAGCAAGGCTTTCTCATGCGTACCCCGCGCGGGCGCATCGCGACCCAGGCGGCCTATCTGCATTTCGGCATGGACGAGTCGCCGCGCGAGCAGCCCGAGCCGCGGGCCCGTACCGGCGATCTGTTCGGTGACGGAGGCGGGTCTGCAGCGGGCGATTTGGCAAAAGATAAATAGTTTTTTAGAATATTCAGATATTTTAATAGAGAGGCCGTCATGTCGAATAGCGAGGGCGAGCCGGGCTTTTCCCTGCCGGTCCGTGTCTACTACGAGGACACGGACTCCGGGGGCGTGGTCTACTACGCCAACTATCTCAAGTTCATGGAACGGGCGCGCACCGAGTGGCTGCGCAGCCTGGGCTTCGAGCAGGATGCCCTGCGTGAGCGCGAGGGCGTGATATTCGCCGTGCGCCGTGCCGAAATCGACTACCGCAAGCCAGCTGTTTTCAACGACCTGCTGACGGTCACCGCCGACTTGTCCGGCAGCGGAAGGGCGAGCCTTGGACTTCGAGCACCAAGTGCTGCGCGAAGCGGACGGCACTCTTTGCTGTCGGGGCCAGATAAAGGTCGCCTGCATCAACGAGAAAACACTGCGTCCCCAACGCATACCCGAAAAACTGCTGGCGGAGATCGCCAATGTACTCTGAGCTTTCCCTCCTCGACCTGGTACTGAACGCGAGCATCGTGGTGCAGCTGGTGCTGGCGTCCCTGGTGCTGGCCTCGCTCATCTCCTGGACCATGATCTTCGACCGCTCGCGGGTCCTGAAGCGGGCGCGGCGGGCGGCGGACGACTTCGAGCAGCGTTTCTGGTCTGGCGGTGACCTGGGCGCACTCTATCGGGACCTGGAAAAGGACAAGAACGCGGCTAACGGGCTGGCCTCCATCTTTCGCGCCGGCTTCAAGGAGTACGTGCGTCTGCGCAAGGGCGATAATGGGGGGGCCATGGCCGTCCTCCAAGGTTCGGAGCGCTCCATGCGGGTCGCCCTGAGCCGCGAGATGGACCGCTTGGATGTCCATTTGCCCTTTCTCGCCACCGTCGGCTCCACGAGCCCTTACGTCGGTCTGTTCGGCACCGTGTGGGGCATCATGCACGCCTTCCATGCCCTCGGTAACGTGCAAGCAGGCGACCCTTGCCCTGGTGGCTCCGGGCATCTCCGAGGCCCTGGTGGCCACCGCCATCGGACTCTTCGCCGCCATCCCGGCGGTCATCGCCTACAACCGGTATTCCAATCAGGTAGAGCGGCTGAACAACCGCTACGAGGAATTCATGGAGGAGTTCTCCACCCTGCTGCAGCGCCAAGGCCGCGGCTGAGCGCAGCGTTAAAGAGCGGGAGCTTTACACATGCGAAAATCGCGTTTGCGCCGCCGACCCATGTCCGAGATCAACGTGGTGCCCTACATCGACGTGATGCTGGTGCTGCTGGTGATCTTCATGGTCACCGCGCCCCTGATCACCCAGGGCGTCAAGGTCGACCTGCCCAAGGCCGACGCCGAGGTGATCTCCGCCGAGACCTCCGAGCCGGTCGTGATCACCGTGGACCAGTTCGGTGACCTTTACCTGGATCTGGGCGAAGAAAAGAACCAGCCTGTGGACCCGGAGACCCTGATGGTCCGCGTAACTGCGGTGCTCAAGCACAACCCGAACGTGTCCGTCATGGTCAAGGGCGACGCCGCCGTGGACTACGGGCGGGTGGTGGAGGCCATGGTCCTGGCCCAGGCCGCCGGTGCACCCAGCGTCGGCCTGATCACGGTGCCGCCGGAGCGTCTCGAGCCCTGACATGTGGCAGATCCTGCGCCGAAATCCGGGAGCCTTCGCGGCCGCCCTGCTGCTGCACCTGGTTTTAGCCGCGCTCACGCTGGTGGGCGTGGACTGGCTGGTTACCTTTGACGACGTGCGCACCAAGCCGCAGGTGGTGCAGGCCACCATTGTAAGCTCCAAGGCGGTAGAGGCCGAGGTGCAGCGATCTGCGCAAGGCCGAGGAAGAGCGACAGGCGGAGCGCGAGCGGGCGCGAACAGGAGATCGCTCGAGCAGCTCAAGGCCCAAGAGCAGCAAGAGCAGGAGCGGCTCCAGACGCTGGAGCAGGAGCGTCAACGTCAGGAGCAGGAGGCCGAGCGCCAGCGCGCCGAGGAGCAGCAGCGCCAGCAAGAGGAGGCCGAACGGCTCGCCCGTCTGCGCGAGGAGCAAGGCGGAGATCGAGCGCAACGCCAGGCCGAGGAGCAGCGGCTGGCGGAGCTGGAGACCAAGCGTCAGGCTGAGGAAGAGGCGCGCCGTCAGGCCGAAGCCGAGCGCCAGGCCGCCGAGGAAGCGCAGCGCCAGGCAGAAACGGAACGTCGAGCCGAGGAGGAAGCCCGCCGCTTGGCAGAAGCGCAACGCCTGGCCGCAGAAGAGGCCAAAACGCCAGGCGGAGGCCAAGCGCAAGGCTGAAGAAGAGGCTCGCCGCCAGGCCGAAGCGAAGCGCAAAACGGAGGAGGAGCCCGACGAGCGCGCCGAGCAAGGCCGAAGCCGCCGCCGCGAGGCAACGGAGCCAAGCGCAAGGCCGAAGAAGAAGCCGCGACGCCAGGCGGAGGCCAAGCGCAAGGCCGAGGTAGAGCCAAGCGCCAGGCGGAGGTCAAGCGCAAGGCAGAGGTAGAGGCCAAGCGCAAGGCCGAGGTAAAGCGCAAGGCAGAGGCAGAGGCCAAGCGCCAGGCGGAGGCCAAGCGCAAGGTAGAGGAAGAAACCAAACGCAAGGCCGAAGTCAAGCGCAAGGCAGAGGAAGAAGCCAAGCGCCAGGCGCAGGCCAAGCGCAAAGAGGATGAGGCGCGCCGGCGCGAAGAGGAAGAGATACGAGCGGCCGCGGAGGCGCAGCGTGCACGGGAGGAGGATCTGTTGGCGGCCTTGGGTGCGGAGCAGGCATCCAGCGAGCTGGACTCCTACGTCGCCGCGATCGATGAGCGCATCCGTCAAGTCTGGGTCCGCCCGGCCGGGACCGGACGAGACGTCGAATGCCTGGTGGAGGCCCGGCTCATGCCCGGCGGAGAGGTGACCCCGGGAAGTGTGCGCGTGATCCGCAGCAGCGGCAACCCGGCCTTCGACCGCTCGGTGGTTTCAGCCGTATACAAGGCTTCACCCCTGCCGGTGCCGTCCGGTCCGCTTT
Organism: uncultured Gammaproteobacteria bacterium; assembly: GCA_942492625.1. GTDB lineage: Bacteria > Pseudomonadota > Gammaproteobacteria > Chromatiales > Chromatiaceae > Thiosymbion. Next base: position 115,322 of record CALOFM010000021.1, read on the forward strand.
TCGAGCGGTTCCGGAATTTGGGCCTGGATTTCAAGGCGAAATGATGTGCCCGTCGCTGGCGATTTTTGTTGCGGGGCGCCAAAATGCCGCCTTGGATTCCGAATCTAACGTATAGAGCGAATGTCGTGACCGATCCCAAATCATGAAACCTTTGTCCATCTTCTCATTGCTCGTGCTGCTTCTCTGGCAGGCAGGGGTGCAGGCCCGCCTGACCATCGAGATCACCGGCGGTGCCGAGGGCGCCCAGCCCATCGCCATCGTCCCCTTCGCGAAACCGGAGGGCGGAGGCGTTCCCTCAGAGGACGTGGCCGCCGTGATTTCGGACGATCTGGCCCGTACCGGCCGCTTCCGACCGATGCCGCGCCGCGACATGGTGGCCACGCCACACACCGCCGAGGAGGTCGACCTGCGCGACTGGCGTCTGCTGTCCATGGATAATCTCGTGGTCGGTGAGATCAAGCCGGCGGCGGTGGGCGGCTATGACGTGAGCTTTGTCCTGTTCGACGTCTACCGCGGCGATCAGCTTGCCGCCATGACCTTCGCCAGCAGTGCCTCGGAGCTGCGTTACACGGCCCACCGCATTGCCGATGCAATTTACGAGCGCCTGACCGGCTCCCCCGGCGTCGCGGCGACCCGCATCGCATACGTCACGGCCGAAGGTGGTTACTCCGGGGGGCAGCGGGTTTCACTCAAAGTGTCGGACTCGGACGGCTACAATCCCCAGACCATCGTGTCTTCCCAGGACCCGATCATGTCTCCGGCCTGGTCGCCGGACGGGCGCCGGCTGGCCTACGTCTCCTTCGAGAACCGCCAAACCGCCATCTACATTCAGGAGCTGGCATCGGGTCAGCGGGAGCGCATCGCTAGCTATAAGGGAATCAACGGCTCTCCGGCCTTCTCGCCGGACGGCCGCCGCCTGGCCATGACCCTGTCCAAGGGCGGGAATCCGGACATCTATGTGCTGGACCTGGCGAGCCGAGATTTGCGCCAGATCACAGACCATTTCGCCATCGACACCGAGCCCTCCTGGTCGCCTGACGGTAGTAACATCATCTTCACCTCCGGCCGTGGCGGCCAGCCACAGATATACAAGGTCTCGGCCGGCGGCGGCACGCCCACCCGGGTGACCTTCGAGAACGACTACAACGGGCGGGCGTCCTACTCGCCGGATGGCCGCTCCATCGTGCTGGTGACCCGCGTGGGCGGGAGCTTTCGCATCGGTTTGCTGGACCTGGGTACAGGCGCAATCCGTTTGTTGAGCAGCGGTGGCCTGGACGAGTCGCCGAGTTTCGCTCCGAACGGCACCATGGTAATTTATGGCACCCTCCACGGCGGTCGCGGCGTCCTGTCGGCAGTCTCGGTGAATGGTGCGGTCAGCCAACGTTTGTCCCAGGGTCTCGGCGACGTGCGCGAGCCCGCTTGGTCGCCTATCACGCGTTAGGCCGAGCCTGCTCCGCAACAAGGCTCGGCTACCGATTCCATTTAACCTTTACCCTAGTTGGAGACCATTTTGAATAGGATCCTCCGCGCGGCTCTGATAGCACTCACTGCGGTCCTCCTGCTTACGGGCTGCCCCACTCAACCTACCGTCGAGAAGGACCCGGGCGCTAGGGTCGGAGAGCCAGTCGGCACGCAGCCGTCCGGATCGTCGGGCCGTGGTGGCTATACCGCGGCGGATTTGAACGATCCGTCCAGTCCGCTCTATCAGCGCGTCATCTACTTCGAATACGACAGCAGCGACATTCAGCCCCAGTTCGTCGACATCCTGCGCGCGCATGCGTCTTATCTGTCCACGAATTCCGGGGCGTCGGTAACACTGGAGGGCCACACGGACGAGCGGGGCACCCGCGAGTACAACCTGGCCCTCGGGGATCATCGCGCGGACACCGTGCGGCGTTACCTGCTCGCGGAGGGAGTGCCCGACGGTCGGATTCACACGCTGAGCTATGGGGAGGAACGCCCCGCGGACCCGGGTCACAGCGAGTCATCTTGGGCACTGAACCGAAGGGTAGAGCTGGTTTATTGAGGTAATGGCTATGAAATTGCGTGCGATTCTGCCCGCTCTGATCGTCACTCTTGCCCCCGCTTTCTCTGTGGCGGCCGAACAGCGTCTCTCCGACCTGCTGCTGCAGATCCAGCGCCTACAACAGGAGGTACAGCAGCTGCGCGGACAAGTCGAGCTGCAGCAACATGAGATTTCCACCCTCAAGCTCCAGCAGCGCGAGCAGTACATGGACTTGGATGCCCGCCTTCAGGGGCGATCCGGCGCATCCTCCGCCGGAGCACCCCAGAGCGGCAGGGGAAAGCTGATCGGGATGGGATCCTTCGATCCTTCGAGCGCTGGGGGGGGCAGCCCCGGCGCCGCGGGAGGAGAATCGGTGATGTCCGTGCCATCGGCCGTGGCGCCGGGGGAGAAGGAGGCCTATCGTGTCGCTTTCGACCTGCTCAAGGAGCGCAACTACGATGATGCAATACGCGCGTTCGAGGACCTTCTCGCGCGCTATCCGGACGGCGAGTTCGCGGACAACGCCCGCTATTGGCTCGGCGAGACCAACTACGTTAAGCGCAACTATGCCGCCGCTCTTACCCAGTTCCAGCGTTTACTCGCGAATTACCCCCTCAGCCCCAAGGTGCCCAGCGCCATGCTCAAGATCGGGTATATCCACTACGACCAGAACGACTGGAACCGGGCGCGCACCACGCTGCAGGACGTGGCCAAGAAATATTCGGACACCACCGAGGCGCGCCTGGCGCAGAGCCGCCTCGAGCGTATGACGCGAGAGGGGCACTGAAGTGGAACGCGGTACCAGGGTGCCCGCACCGAACTATCGAACCGTCAGGTAGAGTCTGAAATCATGGCAAAAATTCTCGCGATGTTCCCCGGTCAGGGGTCTCAATCCGTAGGCATGGGAAAGGACCTGTGCGACAAGTTCGACTTGGCTCGGAACACCTTCTCCGAGGCCGATGAAGTACTCGGGTTCAAGCTCAGCCGCCTGTGCTTCGAGGGTCCGGAAGAAGATCTCAGGCTGACCGCCAACCAACAACCGGCCATTCTCACCACCAGCGTCGCCGTATGGCGTGTATTGACCAGCGAGACGGATCTGAGCCCGGCAATGTTCGCCGGTCACAGTCTGGGGGAATATTCAGCCCTGGTTGCAACCGGCAAGCTCGATTTCGCCAGGGCCGTCAAGCTGGTGAGGATGCGTGGTCAGGCCATGCAGAGAGCCGTTCCCGAAGGCACGGGCGCCATGGCCGCGGTCATTGGCATCGATCCGGGGCTGCTGATCAAAGAATGTGAAGCGGTGGACAGTGGACTGGGCAGGGTTGAAGTCGTCAACTTCAACAGCTCGCAACAGCAGATCGTCTCCGGGCACAAGGAAGCGGTGGATGCGCTCGTGGCAAAGCTTGCCGAAGCGAAGATCCGGTGCACGCCCCTTCCGGTGTCGGCGCCGTTTCACTCCAGCCTGATGGCTCCCGCGCGGGAGGAGATGGTTCCCGAGCTGGAGCAGACACCGCTGGTCTCCACGGAGCATCCGGTAATCGCCAACCTGACCGGAAAGATTTCGCATCCCTACACTATCGATAACCTGGTGCAGCAGATCGATAGTCCGGTTCTCTGGACGGATACGCTGTCGACGGCGGTCGAGAACGGGTGCGACACCTTTTTTGAGATTGGTCCTGGTAAGGTCCTTTTCGGTCTCGCGAGAAGGGGTGTGCCCAAGGGGTCGAAAATCGTACATAGCGATTCCATCGACAAGGCCATAAAAGACGCCGGATCGCTCGGCGATTAAGGCGATTGCCGGTTCAGCTCTTGGCAGCGTCGTTCGCTGCGGTCATCGCCTCGATGGCCTCGGCCATGCTCACCAGGCGTTGCGCACTTTCCACATGGAGGTTCTCGATGAGCTTCCCGTCCACGACTGCGACGCCCTGACCCTTGGCCGCGGCTTCTTCGTGTGCCCGGATGATCTTTCGGGACCATTCCACGTCTTTCGGCGACGGGGTGAAGACGCGGTTGGTCGTCTCGACGGTTTTGGGGTGAATGAGGGTCTTGCCGTCGAAGCCCAACTCCTTGCCCTGCTCGCAGGCGTACTCGAAACCGGCATCGTCGTTGAGGTCCAGGAAGACGCCGTCGAGAATCGCAATCTTGGCTGCCCGTGCGGCAAGCAGGCAGTGCCCGAGCGAGGTGATCATGGGTAATCGCTCGCGGGTATGGGCGCAATCGAGATCCTTCGCCAGATCCGATGTGCCCATCACCAGGCACTGCATCCGGTGCGATGCCTCCGCGATCATCTGTGCCCTGAGGATGCTGCGCGGGGTCTCCATCATTGCCCAGATCGCCATCGAATCCGGTGCGCCGTTGGCGATCATGATGTTTTCCAGCTGCCGGATCGCGTCGGCGCTCTCCACCTTGGGCAGGAGAATCGCATCGGCGCCGCTGTTTGATGCGGCGGCAGCATCCGCGTAGCCCCAGGGTGTCGCCAATGCGTTCACTCGTATGACCAGCTCACGCAACCCGTATCCGCGGGCGTTGACCGCCTCGCAGACCTGCGTGCGCGCGGCTTCCTTGGCGTCCGGCGCGACCGCGTCCTCCAGGTCGAGAATCAAGCCGTCGGCGGGAATCGACCTCCCTTTCTCCAGTGCGCGTGCGTTGGAGCCGGGCATGTAGAGTACGCTGCGGCGTGGTCGTGTAGTCTTCGGCATTGCCAATCTTCTCTCCACCGATTCGTTTTGCTGATCGGCTCGATTGTAATTTGATGAGCTTGTGTGATTCCATGCATCGCGGGAGGAAATGCACGACGGTACAAGTGAGAAACAACGATGAGCTTCAAGACCATCCCCACCCGAACTGCGCGGCTGAACCGAAGCACGCTGGCGGTACCCGGCGCCAAGCCGAATTTTTTCGAGAAGGCGGCTGCCGGTGCGGCGGACGTGGTGTTTTTCGACCTGGAGGACTCGGTTCCTCCGGACATGAAGGCGCAGGCACGCAAGGACGTCATCGCCGCCCTCAATGACCTGGACTTCAGCGGCAAGAGCGTGTCCGTGCGCATCAACGGCCTGGATACCCATTACATGTATCGGGACCTGGTGGACCTGGCGGAGCAGGCCGGTAACTGTCTCGACCTGGTCCTGGTACCGAAAGTGGGCTGCGCCGCCGACGTCTACGCCGTGGACATGCTCCTCACGCAGATCGAGCGGGCAAAGGGCATACGCAAGCGTATTGGCATCGAGCTGCTAATCGAGACCCCGCTGGGTATTCAGAATATCGATGAGATCGCCGCCGCCTCACCCCGTAACGAGAGCGTCATCTTCGGCTCTGCCGACTACGCCGCCGCCGCGGGGATGCAGTCGAGAATGATCGGCGGCCCCAATCCGGACTACCACGTATTGACGGACGCGGATGAAGGCGGTCATCGTCAGGTCCATTGGGGCGACATGTGGCACTACCCGCTGGCCCGTCTGGTGGCGGCGGCACGGGCCAACGGTCTGCGTCCTATCGACGGACCGTTCGCCGGCATCAAGGACCCCGACGGCTGGATGGCGAGCGCAAAGCGGGCGAGAACCTTGGGGTTCGAGGGCAAGATGGTCATTCACCCGAGCCAGGTCGAGCTGGCCAACGAGCTGTTCAAGCCCTCGGCCGAGGAAGTGGACCTGGCGCGCCGCATCCTGGAGGCCATGGAGCAGGCGGAGAAAACCGGGGCGGGTGCCGTAAGCCTGGATGGTAAGATGATCGACATCGCCTCCATCAGGCAGGCACAGACTACGGTAAAAAAGGCAGCACTGGCCGCCGCAAAAGAAGCGTCTTAGGCTTCGGACACCCCGGACGGGAACAAAAACCACAGGAGGACAGACTAGTGAAAACCCCCGCAAGCTTCTTCAAACCCCTCGCCATCGGTGCCCCCGATCCTGTCCGTGAGCTCCCGCTTGCGTTGGAACGGACCATCCACTTCCTGCCTCCCCACATCGAGAAGATGCGGGCAAAGGCCGGCCAGATCGCCAAAAACGTCGACGTGCTCCTCGGTAACCTGGAAGACGCCATTCCCATCGAGGCGAAGGAGGCCGCCAGGGCCGGATTCATCGAGGTGGCCAAGGCGGTGGATTTCGGCCAAACGGGGCTCTGGACAAGGGTCAACGCCCTGAACAGCCCCTGGTTCCTGGACGACGTGACCGAAATCGTCGGGTCGGTGGGCAACAAGCTGGACGTGTTGATGATTCCCAAGGTGGAAGGGCCCTGGGACATCCATTTCGTCGACCAGCTCCTGGCGCTTCTGGAGGCCCGTCACCAGGTGCAGAAGCCGATTCTGATCCACGCCATTCTCGAGACCGCGCAAGGCGTAAAGAACGTCAACGAGATCGCTCAGGCCAGCCCGCGAATGCACGGCATGAGCCTGGGTCCCGCCGACCTGGCCGCGTCCAGGGGCATGAAGACTACCCGCGTCGGCGGCGGTCACCCCTTCTACGGCGTGCTGGCCGATCCCACCGAAGACGGGAGCGAGCGGAGCTTCTACCAACAGGACCTCTGGCACTACACGGTGGCCCGCATGGTGGACGCCTGTCTGTCCAACGGGCTGCGCGCCTTCTATGGCCCCTTTGGTGACTTCGACGACGGCGACGCCTGCGAGGCCCAGTTCCGCAACGCCTTCCTGCAGGGCTGCGCCGGCGCCTGGACCCTGCATCCGAATCAGATCGAGATCGCCAAGCGGGTCTTCAGCCCCGAGGTCAAGGAGGTGCTGTTCGCCAAGCGCATCCTGGAGGCCATGCCCGACGGCTCGGGAGCGGTGATGATCGACGGCAAGATGCAGGACGACGCCACCTGGAAGCAGGCCAAGGTGATCGTGGATCTGGCCAAGCTGGTCGCCACCAAAGACCCGGACAGGGCGCAAGCCTACGGCTTCTGAGGAAAGGATCACGAGGGATTTCACACATGAACAAGATCCTGGAAGGCCTGCGCGTCGTCGAGGCCTCGGCCTTTGTCGCCTGCCCGCTCGGCGGCATGACCCTGGCGCAGCTCGGCGCGGACGTCATTCGCTTCGATCCCATCCGCGGCGGCATCGACGCCCGCAGGTGGCCCGTTACCAGTCGAGGCAAGAGCCTCTACTGGGTGGGGCTGAACAAGGGAAAGCGTTCCCTGGCCATCGATGCGACCAAGCCGGAAGGTCAAGAGCTCCTGACCGGTCTGATCACGGCCCCGGGTGAAGGCAACGGCATCTTCTCGACCAATCTGCGCGCCGACAAGGGCTGGATGAGCTATGAGGCGCTCAAGAAGCACCGGGAGGACCTGATCGTGGTCAATCTCCTCGGCAGCTCCGACGGGACATCGGCCGTGGATTACACGGTCAATTGTGCCGCCGGCTTTCCCTTCGTGACCGGAAGCCACCATTCGGACGGGCCGCCCCGCCCGGTCAACCACGTGCTTCCGGCCTGGGACGCCCTGGCCGGCATGAATCTGGCCCTTGCGATCCTGGCCGCGGAGCGTCACCGCCGTCTGACCGGGGAGGGACAGCTCGCCAAGTTGGCCCTATCGGACATCGCCTTCGCGATGACCGGTCACCTCGGGTTCATCCAGGAGGTCCAGATCAATCAGGAAGACAGGAAGGGCTACGGCAATTACCTCTATGGCGCCTACGGCAGCGAGTTCGAGACCAGCGACGGGCGCTGGCTCTACATCGTCGTGGTGACCGGCTACATGTGGAAAGAGCTGCTGAAGGTCACTGGTATTGACGATGAGATCCGTGCCATCGAGAGCAGGCTTGGTCTCGACTTCAAGAAGGAGGGCGACCGTTTTCTCGCCTCAGAGGAGATCTCCGCGCCTCTTCGCGAATGGTGCTCCGAGCGCACGCTGGCCCAGATAGACGAGGCCTTCAAGGGCACAGGCGTTTGCTGGGGACCCTACAGGACCTTCCGGCAGATGCTGGACGAGGACCCCAGGGTTTCCGCCGCCAATCCCATGTTCTCGGAAGTGGAGCAGCCGGGTATCGGCAGCTATCTGGTCCCCGGCTCGCCCATCGACTTCGGTGCCCTCGACCGCCAGCCGCCGAGAAGGGCACCGATCCTCGGCGAGCACACGGACGAGATCCTGAGCCAGGACCTGGGCCTGAGCGACAGCGAGATCGGCCGGCTGCGCGACGCGGGCGTCGTGGCCGGACCCGTGGAGATTTCCTGATGACCGATGCAAGCAAACCGCTGACCGATTGGATCGGATCCAAAGAGGTCCGAGAAGAGGTCATCTCCGAGTTTCCCGCCCGGGCCGCGGCCGCCATGCTGGATCTGGACGGGGAGCCGATGACCCGCGGAAAACCGCTGCCGCCGCTGTGGCATTGGTTCTACTTCCTGCCCCTGGCCGCCCGGTCCCAGATCGACCTGGACGGTCACCCGAAACGCGGCGGGTTCTTTCCGCCGGTCGCCTTGCCGCGGCGCATGTTCGCCGGTGCCCGGACCCGATTTCATCGGCCGCTCACCATCGGCGAGCCGGCGGTTCGCGAGGGAGAGATTCTCAACGTGGCGGAGAAATCCGGCAAGGCCGGGCAGCTCGTATTCGTTACGGTGCGCTATCTGATCAAGCAGGGCGGGGAGGTTCGGATCGAGGAGGAGCAGGACATCGTCTACAAGGAGCCCGGCCGGCCGATCCCGGCGCCCGAGCCCCTGGATTCACCGCCCGATGCCCCGGTCGGGGCCTGGATCAAGGACGTCAAGCCGGACACGGTTTTGCTGTTCCGGTTCTCTGCATTGACCTTCAATGCCCACCGCATCCATTACGATCGGCCCTATGCCTTGCAAGAGGAGGGCTATCCGGGGCTGGTGGTCCACGGACCGCTCACCGCGGTGATGCTTGCCTGGCTAACCCTGGAGAACAGCGGCAAGCCCATCGCCGGATTCAGCTTCCAGGGTCGGGCACCCCTGTTCGACCTGCATCCATTTCGTCTATTGGGCCAGCGCGAAGGAGACACAGTCGCACTGGAGGCCCGTGGACCGGACGGCAAGATCGCGATGCAGGCGACGGCCGAGCTCAGCTAACCAGACTCCGGCCCAAGGTTAAGCTTCGATGCCTGATGCGCTGTCGGGTTGCACGAACCACTACGCCAAAGAGACGAAACGAAGATGAGCACGAAAACAAATCCCGGGAACTATTTCGAGGACTTCCACATAGGGATGAGCATCGTCCATGCGACACCGCGCACGGTGACGGATGGGGATGTTTCCCTGTATACGGCGCTCTACGGCTCCAGATTCGCCGTTCAATCGTCCAGCGCCTTCGCCAAGTCGGTCGGCCTACCCGGAGCGCCGCTGGACGACATGCTGCTGTTCCATGTCGTATTCGGCAAAACGGTCCCGGATATCTCCCTCAACGCCATCGCCAATCTCGGTTACGCGTCCGGTCGCTTTCACGCGTTGGCCTATCCGGGTGACACCATAAGCACCGTGTCCGAGGTCATCGGTCTGAAGGAGAACTCGAACGCAAAGACAGGGACCGTCTATGTGCGTTCCGTGGGCACCAACCAAAGGGGCGAGACAGTCCTGGAGTATGTCCGCTGGGTGATGGTGCGCAAAAAAGATTTCGGCTCGCCGGCCCCGGAGGCGGTCGTGCCCGAGCTTCCGAAGGCGGTTGCGGTTGCCGATCTCATGGTTCCGGACGGACTGTATTTCTCCGGCTACGATACGGATCTGGCCGGGAGCCCCTTCTTCTGGGAAGACTATGAAGCGGGTGAGAAGATCGACCACGTGGACGCCATGACGGTGGAGGAGAGCGACCACATGATCGCCACCCGCCTGTACCAGAATACCGCCAAGGTGCACTTCAACCAGCACACCGAGAAGGCCGGGCGTTTCGGCAAGCGCATCGTATACGGCGGCCACGTCATCAGTCTGGCCCGCTCCTTCTCCTTCAACGGCCTTGCCAACGCCTTCAAGATCGCCGCGATCAACGGCGGACGCCACGTGGCGCCCATCTTCGCCGGTGACACCGTCTACGCATGGTCGGAGGTCCTGAGCAAGGATGAGCTGCCGGGCCGATCCGATCTCGGGGCCCTGCGCCTGCGGCTGGTGGGCGTCAAGGATCAGGATTGCGCAACGTTTCCGTACAAAGACCAGGAGGGCAAGTACGACCCTGCGGTGGTGCTGGATTTCGACTATACGGTGCTGATCCCGCGAAAGGGTTAGCAGGGATCCCCGAAGTGGGTCGGCCAACTGCGCGGTCGGCTCTATTCCTCGGCTGGGATGTTGGATGGGAAGCGATCCTGTAGGTCGGGTTAGGCGCGCTCACAATCGGCCGATTTCGCTCTAAACACCCGCGCGCGCCCTATCCCGACGTTGTGCTTCGACACAATTCACCAGGAACCAAGTGCGATGGCGACACCGAATATTTCCCTACGCGCTGGAACCTACCCGTCCGGCACGGAAATTGGAGTAACTACCTCGGATTCGGATGCCGTCATCTACTTCACTCTCGACGGCTCGCCTCCCTCACCTGCAAGCAAGCGCTACCGCGCACCCATCCGGCTCGGTCCCGACACGACGGCGAACGGAATCATGCGCTTGCGGGCGATCGAGGTGTCGCCAGACGGAAGAAGTTCCCCCGTCGCTGCAGCGGACTTTGAGCGAGCCTCGGGTATTGTCATTCGATTCCGCAAGCCAGACACCTGGTCGTCGGCCTACATCCACTACTGGGGCACGGTACCGGATGGACTGTCCACTCGGTGGCCGGGACAGCCGATGTCGCGGGACACGGATGGCTGGTATTCCTTCGAGCTGCCGGGCCAGACCTCTGCGAATCTGGTGTTCAACGACGCCGGTGGAGCCCAGACCCAAGACCTGACGGTGGATACCCCCGATGCCTGGTTCATCGACGGCGAGCGCTGGACAGTGGAACCTGCGAGGTTCTCCAGCTTCGTATTCCCCGGTGGAGTCACCAAGGCGCTCGTGGTGAGCATGGACGACGGCCCCGTCCAGGACCGCAGGCTGGTAGAGCTTCTGAACCGCCACGGGATTCGCGGGACCTTCCACCTCAATTCCGGACGCCTCGGAGAGCCCGGTCACGTGAGCCCGGACGAGGTCGCCTCGCTGTATGCCGGCCACGAGGTGTCCACCCATTCGGTCAGCCACCCTTATCTTGATTCGCTCTCGAGAGCCGAAATCACCGCCGAAGTCGATTTCGATCGCTCGGTGCTCTCGCTGATCTCGGGTGGAGACGTGCGCGGACATGCATACCCGTTCGGTGCCTACAATTCCGAGGTACTCGAAGTGCTGCGCGAGCTCGGCTTTGCGTACGCCCGAACCGCGAGCCCGACTCACAAACTCAGGCTGCCCGGCGATCCGCTGGCTTGGAACCCGAGCTGTCACCAGAGCGCGGCAGGTGAGCTGGTTGACGCCTTCTTGGCACGCGCGGATACGGAACTCGCCCTATTCTTTATCTATGGTCATAGCTGGGAGCTCGACGCGGAGGAGCCGGCCAACGGTTGGGCCTATATGGAATCGCTTGCGCAGAGGCTCGGGGGGCGTAGCGACATCTGGTACGCGACCGCGATTGAGGTCGCGGACTACATTCAAGCCATGTGCGCCGTGCAATCCTCCCTGGCCGACGACAGCCTGCATAATCCGAGTGGTATCGATCTCTGGATTCGCGCCAGAGCCCCTGTGGTTCGGTTGTCATCGGGTGAAGCCGTCAAGGGATTCTCCGGTCTCGTCTGAGTCGGGCTCTAATTCGGGTCGCCAAATCTGGTGCAAGTAAGAAGCACCACCAGAACAACCAGATTTCATACCGATCTTTCGGGCCAGCTTTCCTATCGGCGAATTGCCAGGCTGAAGGAATTCGATGTTCGGCCTTTACAGCACCCCTCCTAGAGGGCTGACGACCGCGCTCCCGCCACGGTTGATCACGTGCGTGTAGATCTGGGTGGTTCGTATGTCCTTGTGCCCGAGCTGCTCCTGCACGGTGCGGATATCCATGCCGCGTTCGAGCAAATGGGTTGCGAACGCATGCCTCAGCGTGTGACAGCTCGCTTTCTTGTGGATATCTGCCTTCCGAACTGCGGCCTTGACGGCTTTCTGAATGCTGCTTTCGTCCAGATGGTGCCGGCGCTCTATCCCCGACCTCGGATCTATACTTCGCTTTGAGGCTGGGAACAGGTACTGCCAACCCCACTCTTTCGGGGCATTGGGATACTTTCGAGCCAGGGCACTCGGAAGATAAACGGCGCCGAATCCGTCCGCCAGATCCTTGTCGTGAACGTTTCGAACCCCTTCCAGGTGTCTCTTTAACACTGGTATCAATTCATCCGGAAGCGTCACGACGCGGTCCTTGCCGCCCTTTCCGTTTCGAACCAGCACGGCGCGATGATCGAAATCCAGGTCCATCACACGCAACCGCAAGCACTCCATAAGCCGCAAACCGGACCCATACATCAGACAGGCGGAAATCCACTGAACGCCGTCGACGTGCCGCAAGAGGCGCCGGACTTCCTCGGTTGTGAGCACGACGGGGATGCGTTGCGGGCGTTTGGCTCGGACGAGTCCATCGATTTCCCCGAGCGGTTGTTCAAGCACGACTTTGTAAAGAAACACAAGCGCATTGAGCGCCTGATTCTGTGTGCTCGCCGCGACGTTTCTGTCAACGGCAAGATGGGTAAGAAAAGCGCGAACTTCAGACTCTCCCATGTCTCTTGGATGTTTCTTATCATGAAACAGAATGAACCGCTTGACCCATTCGACGTAGGCCTCCTCAGTTCGGATGCTGTAATGCTTTACGCGGATCGCATCGCGAATTTCCATCAGAAAGGGCGAGGGCCGAGGTTCTGAGGACATCACCGTATGCTCCCTGTGAACTGGGTATGTATACAGTACTCTATCCTGAAAAAGAGGGCAACCCTGGTGCCGGTGGCGACTTCGATGGACCAGCGAAAAATATGTGCGGTGCCGATCCGGGGTCGATCTGGACCAAATTCTGAAGCGCGAAGCGACGGGGCGAAGCCTTTATCACGTGTAGATCGGATGCCATCGAGGCGAGCACAGCAAAAGGACAACCTTGCGTGCTAGGTGGAAACTTTCCGCATTTTCGTGTTTACTCCCGAAGAACGATAGGCCTTGCGAGAAAGCGCCGAGGCTATTCCAACTAACTGATCCATAGGGATTACCGCCCAGTTGGTCAGAGTAAGCAACGAGTATTTTTTAAGCTGTCGGTCTGCGGAATAGACGGACGATGGCCGTGTTAAAACACGGCGATTTTCCAGATACTCAATGTTAGCCGTAATACAAACGCAAATTTCTGCAACTCGAAATGGAATCTAGATGATTGAGAAAATAACAAAGATCAGTAATCCTCTGACTATCGTTGCAATATTTGCGGCCCTTGCCGAGGTCGCCAGCTCCGTTGTGCTGGTGATGTTGCCTGAATCAGTGTGCAAGCAATCTTTGTATCATTTGTAATGATTTTCCCGTTTATGCTTGTTTTTGGTGTTTTTTGTGGTGCTCTACAAAAGCCGGAAGTATTATATGCGCCAAGCGATTTCAAAGATGAAGCCAATTTCATATCAATACTTGAAGTAGAAGCCAAGTCGTTTCAGCTAAAGACAAAATCAAGAAAAACATCGTCAATAAACTAGGCTCTGCAGTTTTGGATGATGAGTATTTGGATGAGAACTTTTTCAACGGAATCAGTGCCCGAAGTATGCTGAAGCAGATGCGCGAGTAAACGAGGATCCAAAAGGAGAAGGTTTCGCTTTGCGAGAATATTTTAAAGCACCCAGAATCAACGTCTAAAGAACTTGAAGTTGCTCGGGTGGACATCATGCGTCAATTAGGAAATTATGGGTTGGCGCTTAGGTTGTATCGGTTAGCTCACGATAAAGATCCAGAACGATTGTCTGCCCATATTGAATACTTGTCATTGCTTGCGGAAAATGAGCCTGATAAAGGGCTTCAGCACTTAAAGCCGCTTAAGGAATTGATAGTCAAAAAACCCGATAGAAATATGTTTGCTCGTTTATCTAACGCGCTTATTGATCTAGATGAAGTATGAAGAGCTTTCTGAATTTTTAACTAGATTTATAGAAAGCATTGGGAGTAACCACACCTAAACTAAAATCACTCGCATTACGTAATCTAGGTGTCTCATATAAAGAGCTTGGGCGTGCAGAAGACGCAATTGAAGCATTTGAAAGGGCATTTACAATCGAGGCAGAGGATGCAAGTGTACTAAAGCCATATCTAGGGGTTCTCGAAGAATTTGGTCGGCATGAAGAATACTTAGAGGTTGCAAGAAAACTTATTGATGATGACCCTAGTGATTTCAACTATTATCGAATTTACATTGCAGCACTGATTAAGCAAAGTTTGTATACGGATACTGAAGAATGGCTTAAAAAAGCGTCAATGATGAAAAAATCGTCCTTTGATGAATCCATGTTAGAGTCTTTAACCAGAAAAATAGAAGCGGCTAACAATGCCATCAACGCGGACAGTTAAAAGCATCGTTTCGCTCCGCTACACAATGCTTTTTAACTTCCGGTTATGGCGGCGTTAGGGCTCTCGCAGGAGAAACACCGTCTCTTTGGTGCGACGGTTCTGCAAACGGATTCAATAAAGTGAAATTCGAGTGGGACGAAAAGAAGGCAGCACGAAATCTTGCGAAGCATGGCGTTCCGTTTGCTGAAGCGGTTACCGCTTTCGAAGATCCTCTATACATTGACTTCTTTGACCCTGGGCACTCCGCCGATGAACATCGATATATTCGAGTCGGATGCTCCGAACAGTGTCGCGTTCTCGTTGTCTCATACACCGAGCGAAGTGGCGCTACGCGGCTGATTAGCGCAAGACCAGCGACTAAGAAAGAACGGCAAGCCTATGAAGAAGACTAAGAGAAAAGACGACGACGAACTCCTTCCAGAGTATGACTTTAAGAGCCTACGCGTCAGAAAATTTGGTCCGTCGCGAACTACATTTCCACAACATGGCGTTGTGCTAGAACCTGATGTTGCGTCTGTATTCCCAGATTCTACCTCTGTCAACGAAGCGTTGCGGTTTTTAGATGAGAATAACCAAAAAGCGGAGAAACCGACAGCACAAAGCCCTAACACGCGGGTAAACTCCGAAGCCAGCCAAACAACGGCTGACCTCGGGTTACCCTATACGTTGAATTTCAACCATAAGGAGGCCCTACCATGGAGTTCTGAGTCCGCACTGTTGTCTTCTGGATGCCGTAAGCGCCGCGCTTTGTCTGCGAGGATTTCGTGTTCTTAGCCAGAACCTGGATGGGCACTCGTATCGAGCAATCAATCCGGCACGAATACGACATCCGCCTGACGACATACCGCAACGAACTGGAGCGTGACAAAGCTCTGGCACTAGAACGCCTTCGGAGCGACCTCGCAGAGATGCAGGCAACACAAGCCACGGCAGCTTGGCGGCAATGGCAGAAGGTCAACGCCAGTCACACGAAAAGTCGTCTGGAAGCCGTTGCCCTGTTCTGGTCCGAAATCGTGAAGCTCAAATCGAGCATTCCCGAAATACTTCACTTCACAAACGTGATTGTGCCGGAAGAATACCAACTGTTAGTCGAGCGCGAAGACTTCCGAGAGCGGGTCACCGCTGCTACGAATTCAGACCTCCTCTTCAACGTGGATGAACCTGCGAATTCAAAATGCCCGCCTCTTTGGCGGACGCCAGGGCTCTATGCTTGTTTTTTCTCCAACCGCCAGATCATCGGGAGAATCCTCAACCTATTTAGCGAGGGGCTAGAAACAGGTAAACTCGCACCTTGGATGGAAGAACAGGAGGAGTAAAGGGGGGTGGGGTCAGGTCTTGTAATTTGCGCGGGATTATCTAAGCTTCAACACAAAGGCAAAACGCAGATCGTTTAACGGGGCGTCGTAGAGTGAGCCGGCGAGCAATTCCCTGTAAGCTGCCTGCCACTGGACAGAATTTACACCGAGAGTGAAAAAGGGGGCCAGGCTCATCGAATGCCCTTGATTTGAGCCGGCACGCCGCTACACTCTCAGCCCGTTATCCCGTGTCACGCAGGTCCCCCGTCCCCATGATTTCTTCTCCTGACGCCGTTGTTGTCGAACCATCGACATCGGCCGATGCCAGCGTCATTTGGCTGCACGGCCTCGGCGCCGACGGTCACGACTTCGAGCCCATTTTGCCGCATCTGGGCTCGGCGCTCACCGGGCGCACGCGCTTCATCTTTCCCCATGCCCCCGAGCGCCCTGTAACCGTCAACGGAGGCTACGTTATGCGTGCTTGGTACGACGTCGTCGACGCCGATATTGAGCGTCGAGCCGACGCGGCCGGCGTGCACGAGTCAGAGCGTATCCTTCACGACTACATCGAAGCGGAGGTCGCGCGCGGAGTTCCGCCGGAGCGTATTGTCGTGGCTGGGTTTTCTCAGGGTGGGGCCATTGCACTACATGGAGGCCTGCGGTATCCGCAGCGTCTTGCAGGTATGCTGGGCATTTCCTGTTATCTACCCTTGCCAACGGAAATAGCGGAAGGACTTGCGCCGGCCAACGCAATGACCCCGATGTTCATGGCTCACGGGACCGAAGACGCGGTAATTCCGGTGCAAGCCGGTAAGCGATCGCGCGACTACTTGAAAGACCTCGATTACGACATCGAGTGGCATACCTATCCGATACCGCATTCGGTGTGCCTGGAGGAGATAGAAGATATCGGCCGCTGGTTGCTGCGGGTGCTTGACTAACCCTTCAAGACACACAGCTGGGCTTTGGCGCACAGAAAAGGTGGCAGGTCTTCGCTTTTGACTTCTTTCCCGAAATCAGAGGAGCGTCCAAACTTGCGGCTACGGGCGACCCACTACCGCGACGCGGTTTCTGTGCTAGATTTCAAGCTCAATGCAGCAAGGCATTGGGTCGCCTGAGCCAAGCGTTGGGCGAGAAAAGAGAACGCGCCTAGATGCCCACAATCTCTATGTTTTACGGCATCCTGATTCGGATGTTCTTCTAGGATACAGACAAGCACAACGTGCCGCATGTCCACGCGGAGTTCCAAGGACATGTTGCTGTTTACTCGATCCCAGATGGAGAACTCCTTGCTGGCAAACTTCCGCCAAAGAAGCACAAAATGGTAGTCGCATGGATCGCGATACACGAAGATGAACTTTTGGCGGATTGGGACTTAGCCGTAAATGGTAAGAAGCTATTCCAGATTCGAGGGCTTGATCAATGAGAATCTCCGAGGTGGTACCGATAGAAGATCACATCCTGTTCGTGGAAACCGAAGAAGGCACTACGGGCGTGTTTGATCTTAGGCCGTATCTAGGGGGGGAAGTTTTCGCACCCCTTCAAGATCACGCGGAATTTTCGGAAGTACATAACGGCGGTTACTTTCTCGAGTGGCCGTGCGGAGCGGACCTATCCGCCGACACCATCGAAGCACATTTGAAGACTGCGCCGCCAGACATCGCCCAACGAATAAGGATAGATCGTGAGAGCGAAGCGAACCACGATCTTATCCTGTAGTTGAACGGGCGAACAGGGTCAGGTCTTGTATCTTGCGCGGAATAATCTAAGCTCCAGCACATGGCAAGACCTTTGCGCATCGAGTTTGCGGGTGGTTTGTACCACCTGACTTCCCGCGGCGATGGGAGGGAAGACATCTACCGTGGGTACGGGGACAGGAGGGTGTTTCTCGACCTTTTCGCGCAAGTTTGTGACCGGTTCAGCTGGTGGGCGCACGCCTACTGCTTGATGACCAACCACTACCACTTGCTCGTCGAGACGCCGGACGGCAACCTTTCCAAGGGAATGAGGCAGCTCAACGGCGTCTACACGCAACGCTTCAACGCGATCCACAATCGCTGCGGCCATGTTTTCCAGGGGCGTTACAAGGCAATCATCGTTCAGAAGGATGCGTACCTGCTGGAGTTGTCGAGATACATTGTGCTGAACCCGGTCCGCGCCGCCATGGTGCGCACGGCTGGCGATTGGCCGTGGAGCAGCTTTCGGGCAACCACCGGCGAAGCGCGTTGTCCCCGATGGCTGCAGCGCGACCGGTTGCTCTCGGCGTTCGCAGCCACCGAGAAAGAAGCTGTCGCAAGCTACAGGCTGTTCGTTGCCGACGGAATCGCTCAACCTTCCCCGTGGGAGAACCTGAAGCATCAGGTCTTTCTCGGTGACGAAACCTTTGTCGCAGCGACACAGCGAAAGCGCCCGGGCGATCGCGATCTTTCGGAAATTCCGCGTGCCCAACGTCGTCCCTCCGGGAAACCACTGACTGAGTACGCAAGACAGCACGCGCTGCGCGATGACGCCATCGCCGCCGCATACGCTGGCGGAGGTCATACCATGAAAGCCATAGGCTCGTTTTTCGGTTTACACTACTCGCAAGTCAGTCGCATCGTTCGACGAAAGGAAGATGCAAAATACAAGACCTGACCCTTTCTTGCTTCTTTCTTTCTTGCTTGCTTGTGAGACCGAAACCCTCTGATCTCAACAGTCATGCGGCTCGTGGCATGATGACAACGGGAAACTTCAAATTCTGGTTACACGCCATATTTAGATTTTACTTGCTCTGCCGTAAGAACAGATAACTTCGGCGCACCACCACCATGAGTGCCGCTATCGGGATAGGTTAGTTCCCAATAACGTCCATCTAAAGGGTCAAGATATAAAACATCCCATCCATTATCAGAAGATCTAAGTTCTTTGAGAGAATTTCTGACCAAGGCTTCTATCCTCTTACTCACGTCATCAGCGACAACGGATCCGGCCTGAGTAATCCAGCTTCCTACCAGTTCTGTTTCACTATTACTTAACGGTAGATTCATCGTACAAACCTTGTGGTTGCGCCTGCCGGTACAGGTCCATTCGGTATTACAAATTCAGGAGCACCGCCAGCCGTCCGACCGCCGCCCACAAATCCAGGATTATTACGGAAAACAGGACTAGCAATCCCACTACTAGGTGTTGGGAATTCAATGACCTTAAGGCCAGAGGAACTCTGAGGAATCGTTAGTTTGTCCGCGACCTGTTTGGCATTTAGCCCTTGCAGAGCTTTCGCATCTGTTACGAAAACGTCCGCAGTCGTACCAAGAGTTTTCGGATTAATGTTCCCAGGAACTACTCTTGCCAAGGTCTTCATGGCAACATTATTCGCAAGGTGGAGGCATCCAGTATCCCGTAACAGGGTCAAGATCCACATTTTCTGCTAAGTGTCCCCGCTCTTTCTCAAGACACCCCCCTGGGGATTCTATGACGAATATCTCCTATCGGCATACGATCTTCCATTAGCGATAATAAAAGTCCGATTCTCTTTCCATGCGGAGCCATGGCGTAGGTTAAGAGCAGCATCTCGTGCAGTTTTCAGCGTCATGATCTCAGGCATTTTTCCGATAACTGGCGAATCCCCGGTGCGACAGCAACCGCTTAATATCGCCGTCGGGGTCGATGAAGTTCACTGGATCGGAGAACGAGTAACCGTACAGGTTCGCACTGCCGCCACCGAAACCAATCCGATCCTTCCCCGTCCAGCGCCCGGTAAACGGGTCGTAATCCCGTGCTCCGAAGCGCACGAGTCCGGTGTGCGGATCGTAGAGCCCGCCGGCGAAGCCGAAGGGCTGAAACCCCGGGTTCGTATCGCCCGTAACCCGTCCCCAGACGTCATAGTCGAGGCGTTGGGCGATGTCGCCGCTGTCTGCGTCGATGACCAGGCGAACCGAGCCGAGGTGGTCGCTGAGGATTCGGTAGCGGTGCTCCTCGCCGGCCTCGTTTCGGATCATGTATGCGGGTACGTGGGCTTGATCGGCGTAGATGAACAGGCTGCGCAGTGTGCCGTCGTGCTTGAGCTCGGCGATGGGGTTGAGCCGGTCGCGATAGACCCACAGGCGCTCGATCTCGCCATCGCGGGACTTGGCGATGCGCCGCTCTCTTGGATCGATGATGTAGGCGATCGGCGTATCGGGGGTGGGACGCTTATGCTGCAGGTCATGGCTCAGCAGTCGGTCCTGCTCGTCGTAGGTGGCCATCTCGACGCCGTCGACGTGCGTGCGGTTGCCGTTGGCGTCGTAGGCATAGCTGTGCAGGACAGTGTCGTTGCGGCTTTCGTTCTGCAGGCGTCCGGCGAGGTCATAGTTGTAGGCGCTGAGGGTGCTCTCGCCTGCGATGGTTTCGTTCTTCTCGAGGATGCGACCGAGCTTGTCATGGCGGTAGTCGAGCGCGTAGATGATCTCTCCGTCCAGTCTCGCTTCCAGGCGCTGCAGCTCACCGAAAGGGTTGTACGTCAGATTGGTGCGGATGCGGCCGATGACGGTGGAAGTGAGCAGGCCGTTGTCCGCGTCGTAGCTCAGAGAAAGGTCGCTGGCAGCTGTAAGCAGGCCGTCGCCGTCATAGCCGTAGCTTACGGAGTGGGAGAGGTCATCGTCGGTGACGAGCGTCTCGCCGATGATGCGGAAATCATCGCTCCAGGAGGTTTGAAGCTCGGCATCCAGGGTGCCGGAGAAGGACTCGGAAACGATCAGGGCGCCGTCGTAGGCGAGCTCGATGCGCTCGCCGCTCGGGCCGGTGAGGGCGCTGATGCGCCCTGCATCGTCGTAGTCGAGGCGGGTATCGCCCGCGGGGGTGCTCCTGCGCGCTAGACGCCCGTCCTTGGCGGACTCATCGAAATGGTAGGCGATGACCGGTCCGGAGTCGTGGCTAAGGCGCGTGGGCTCGCGGTCGAGGTTGTAGTCGGTGTCGATGCCCCCCGTGCCTTCGTCCAACGGCGGTGGGTCGTAGCGCACCTCCTGGCCCAGTGCGTCGTGTTCCATGGTATGGGCCGGGCGTTCGGGGGGGGTGAGGGCGGTCAGATTGCCGGCGCGATCGTATCCGAATGACGCCTCGGCGCCGTCCGGCGCGAGGACCTGCAGCACCCGTCCGAGGGCGTCGTTGTGCAAGGTGAGCACGCGCCCGAGCGGATCCGTGATGCTCTGCAGCCAGCCGTTATCGTCGTAGCCCAAGAGGGTTAGGCGCGCGTCCTCGCTCTCGCCCTGTTGGATCTCGGCGATGCGCCCCTGCTCGTCGTAACGGTAGAGCCGGGGGGCGAGAGCGGGGGTGTCCTCGCGCACGGGACGGCGCCATTGATCCACCCGGGTGCTCGAGCGCCGCCCCTCGGGAGAGGTGGTGGTCTCGGTGCGCGTGGCCGCGTCGTAGACGTTGGTCCAGGTGCGGGCGTTGACGGTGGTGGCGCTGGTGAGGCGCACCAGTGTAAAGGGATCGTTTGGATCGGTGAGCTCGCTCTCCCGGCGGATGGACGTCTCCCGGCGCAGGCCGGCGGGTGTGGTCACCAGGCTGTATGCCGGGTAGCGTGCGCCATAGCCCCACAGTGGATCGGCGGCGTAGGAGACGCTGGCGGCGGTGCCGTCGGCCGATTGGCTCTGCGTCGTTCCGTCGGGGTGAATATCGATGCGCGACCTGGTGCCGTCCGGGGAGATGTTTTCTATGTGCAGCGCCCCGTCGCGCCGCTCACGTCGATACCGGAAGGCGCGCCCTTCAGCGCTTCTCATCTCGGTCTCGGTCAGATCCCGCTCACGCCGGCTGTCGATGACCCAGCCGCCTCCGAGCGGATTGCTGTCGGTCACAAGCCGGCCGTCGGCGTCGTAAACAAACGAGGTCGTTTCCCCGCGCGGATCAGTGAGACCCAACAGTGCCCCGTCACTCGTGCTCTCCGTGCTCCAGCCGCTTCCCTCCGGCAGGGCGAGGTGCTCCAACTGGCCGAACTGCCCGAAGGTGACTTCCGTGCGCTGACCGTCGGGGGCGATGAGTGCAAAGCCGTCCTCGGCGCGTTCGATGCGGGTGATCCGGCCGGGAAAGTCGCTGATCGAGGCCAGGCGCCCCTGCTGGTCGTACTCCAGGGTGCGCAGCAGGCTCCCGGTGAGGGCATCGCGCACGCCGAGGTGGCGCCCGCTCCTGTCGAAGCGGTGAATCAAGCTCCCGTCGGGCACGAGAATCTCCCCCTGCCATGGGAGGGGAAGAAGGGGACGGGCGATGCGCCAGAGTGCGCCTTCGCGCTCTGCGATGAACAGGTGCCCGTCGGGGCCGAGAAAGAGATCGCCGAGCACCCCCATCGAGCTTGTTGCTGCCTGCGCACCGGAGTGAACGGGGATGCTCTCACCGTTGCCGGCGACAGTCTCTATGACGCCCGAAGGCGATACCTTGCGCACCCGGGCGTTGGTGGCGGTGTCGTCGATGTAGAGGGTACCGTCCTGTGCTGTGGCCAAGGCTCCGACGGCTCCGAGCCGGGCCTCTGTTGCCGGGCCGCCGTCGCCGCTGTAACCGCTCTCGCCGATGCCGGCGATGGTGGTCATGAAGCCCGAGGGCTCCATGCGGCGCACGATGCCGTGCGCCGAGCCGATGTAGAGATCCTCGTTGGGGCCGAGTGCCAAAGCGGTCGGCGTGCCGATGGAGGCGAGCAGCGCGGAGTCGAAGTCTCCGTCGTGGGCGTCCGCTCCGGTGCCGGCGGTGCGCACGAGCATGCCGTCCGGGCGCAGGCGGTGGACGGTATGACAGGCGGCGTCGGCGATATACACGGAGCCGTCGGACGTAACGGCGATGGCTGCCGGATCCTGGAGGGGGGCTTGGAGTGCGTGCGTGAAATTCGGTGCACAGCCCGCTTGCCCGTTACCGGCAACGGGCGTGCGCGTGCCCTCTTTCCCGAGGCGGTAAACGCGCCTGGGGGCGTCTGCTTCGCGTGCGATCAAGAACACGCCGCCGTCGGCGGCCCTCGCCAGGTCCTGGATGTCGGTCAGACCCGCGGCGGCGCTCACTTGCGTCGGCTCACCGCCGAAATGGCGCCAGAGACCGCCGTCGTGCGCGAGCAGGATTGAGCCGTCCGCCTCGACCAGCAGTGCGCTGACGGAGGGCGCGCTGGGTGTCGACCGGCTTGAGGCGCCGAAGGGCGCGGCCCCCGGCGCCGACAGCACTGCCCCGGACGTGGATTGCGGGTTGGCAACGGATTGATAGACGAGGCGGGTGCGTGAGCCGACGCGCTCGTTTCCGTCACCGCGCTGCAGCAGGCCGCGGCGGGTGTCGAGGCTGTGGACCGGGGAGAGGGACCAGCCCCCTAGCAGGGTCGTGTCCGTTACGGCGCCGGTCTCGGAGATGTCGAGATTCCATTGCGAGCACAGCTTGGCGGTCAAGGCCGAGCGCTCGCGCAGGATAGGTAGGGAGTTGCGGGAGCGTGCGCCCCCGCCCCCGGCCCCGCTTCCACGAAAGCCTCCGGAAATGGACGCGAACGAGGTGGGCAGGTCATTGCGCGAGGCCAGGCGGCGCAGGCCATAGCGGTAACAGGTCTGCAACACCCCTGTGATGGACCCGGACAGGGGGCGCCCGTAAGGGTCGAGGTGACTCCAAGGAATGCGGATCTGCTGGTCGGGCTGCGGGCCGAAGTCGAAGCGCCGGGTCTGCCCGGCGATGGTGAGCTGCATCTCGACTGTCAACAGCCCGTCCGGTGGCGCATCGCCTGTTGCGGCGGCACGAATGGCGATTTTGTTTCTGTAGGCCTTGGTCCGGTCGCTGCGGAAGGTCAGGGAGTAGCCGGTGCCGGCAACCGGCAACGTCTCTCCCAGCGTGCGCGCGTTGGCGCGAATCGAGCTGCCCGATTGAATCGCCTCGCATTCGCTCGGCTCGTCCTCCACCTGCGGCGGGATGTCCGGAGCGCGCGGGTCGGTGCTGTCGACCACGAAGGGGAAGTTGCAGTCCCAGGGCGAGAGGTGATGATGGCGTGAGCGCCAAAGGCTGGTCCCCGGAGCATAGAGCGCCGCCAGACGCCCGCGTTCCCCATCGCTCATGCCCAGGGCTGCCAATGCTTCGGCGCTCGCCACGGTCCCGGATCCGTCCAGATCGATAAGGGCGCGCCCTTGGGGGTCGGCTCCGATGATCGCGATTACCAGGCCGTCGCGCTCAGGTATCCAGGCGCTCTTGTGCTGGTCGTACCAACCCACCGGTACTCGCGTCCCGACCGGGTAGCCGAGGAAGTTCTCCACGTAGAAGGAGATCGGGCGGTCGAACGCGACATGGGTCGCTCCGGCGGCAAGTGCCTCGTCGGCGCTGAGCTCCACCGCATAGGTGTAGCCTGTGGAGGCCGGAAGCTCGCCGGGCATCGCGCGCAAGCCGCGCTCACCGACGGTGTACTCGGTCGCCCTGATCCTGATCTGCTCGGTGGGCCGGCTCGTGCCGTCGGCGAATACCAGCTCCGCAGAGGTCCCGGGCTCGAACAGGAGGGTTGCCGTGCGCTCTCCGTCGCCGTCCGTGACCCGGCCCCCGCGAGCGACCTGGATGTCCTGTGCCTGCGCGCCCAGGCGAATATCGGTGGCATTGGCGTCGAGGGCGGTGAGCACGACCTCCTCGGCAACGGCGAAGTCCTCCCAGGGGGTAGTCACCCGGCGCTGCACAGGCAGCCAACCGTCCTTTTCATACCCGAGCACGAGCTCGCCACCACCGTTGACCAATAGGTCGAACCAACCGTCCTCGCGGCTGAGGGTGAAACCAAGCTCGGGTTGTCCCTGAACCGAGATCCGGACGCCCGCCAAGGGTGCGTCCTCCGTGCTCAGGACGCGTCCGCGCACGACAGCGGCGCGGTGGGGCTCCAAGATGTCCGACTCCAGGCCGACTTGTATCGGATGCTCGCCCTGCACGAGGAACCCAACGCGCTCAAGGAAGCCGGGAAGGGTGGAAGGTTCGAGTGTCGGCGCTATTGTTTCAGGAACGGGCGGGATCGCCTCCTCGAGAACGCGAACTTCGAATGTCTGGCTGTCGCTTGCGCCCGCATCGTCCGTGACCCGAATAGTGACCGCGTAGGTCCCGGATTCTGCGCTCGTCCAACGAACCAGGCCGCTGTGTGCATCGATCCCCATCCCAGCGGGGGCTTCCCGCAGCAGGTAGACCAAGGGGTCCCCATCCGGGTCCCGGGCCGCCGCTTGGTAGCGATACTCCGCTCCCTGGTGGACCGATCGCGGCGGGTAGGAGCGCAGCTGCGGCGCCCGGTTCGGTGGTGCCGACACCTGCAGGCTGTAGCTCTGCTCCGTCTCCAACCCGTGCGAGTCGGTGACCAGGATCCGCACCCGGTGCTCTCCGAGCCGTGAGGCGTCGGGGATCCAGCGCGTCAGCCCAGTATCGGCCTCGATGGTCATGCCCCAGGGGGCGGTGGCCAGCGAAAAGCCGAGCCGATCTGCGCTATCCGGGTCCCGCGCCGTGACGGCGTAGCTGTATTCCTGCTGCGCCACGGCATCGAGCGGGGGGGAGGATTCGATGATTGGCGGGCGGTTCACGGGGGGCGCCTCGGCGACGATCAGCGCTGTATCCGGCGCGCTGTCACGCTCCCCGTCGTTGACGATGAGCTGTGCGACATAGTCCCCGGGCAGGTCGGGGAGAAGCGAAGGGGCCGCGGTGCGCGCGTCCATCAGCAAGGCGTCGCTGCCCGCCGGGGCGTGGAGTAACGCCCAGCGGTAATCGAGCCCGTCGCCGTCCGGATCGAAGGACGCGCTGCCGTCGAGCGTCAGCCAGTCTGCGCTGAGCACATACCGATCAGGGCCGGCATCGGCGCTGGGCCGCAGGGACTCGGTGCTGATGATGACGGTCGCGGGCTCGGCGGGGACTCTCGGCAACCGTCCGGCTCTCTCGGAGACAAACAACCGGGCTGCATACGCGCCCTGCTGGTCGATGTGCAAGCGCGGTGAGCTAACAAAAGAGGGGAAGAGCCGGGCGCGGCTGTTTGCGGGCGCGGCGGTGAGCGCCCATCTGAATCTTAGCCTGTCCCTGTCGGCATCCGAGGAGGCACTGCCGTCCAAGAGTACCAGATCACCGGGGGATGAGAGCTGATCGGCCCCCGCATCGGCGATGGGCGGGCTGTTGTGCGTGCTGATCAGGACCTCGTCCGGTTCGCTTTGCGAGACACCGTCGTTCACGACCAGGGCGATCGCGTAAGTTCCGGGAAGATCCACGAAGAACGAGGGGCGCAGCGCGCGCGGATCCGACAGCTGGGCGAGGCTGCCGGCGGGGCGCTCGATCAGCTCCCAGGCATATTCCAGGCGGTTGCTGTCGGGATCGCTCGAGGCGCTCGCATCAAGGGTTATCCAGTCGCCGACCTCGACAGTGCGGTGGGGTCCGGCGTCGGCTCGTGGCGGCGCGTTCGCCCCTGCTGCGCCCTGCTCCAGACGGTAGCTGGCAGGCAACAGGCGGTGGATCAGGCTTAGGCTGCGCGAGGCGGAGATCTCGCGGTTGAGCGAGTCGCCGGGATGCAGATCTTCGGACCTGTCCAACAGCAGAATATAGGGCTCGCCCGCCACGGTAAGGCCGTCGGCCCCCAAGACGATGAACGGGCTGCTCTCGACGACCAAACGCAGCGCGCCGGCAACGGGCATTGCGCCGTGATTCGCAACCGATACCTCGGCATGGATGAAGCGCCGCAAGATCCTGCCTTGATGGGTCTCCACCGAGAGTACGATCTGCGAGTCGCTGAGCGGCGTCCACACCAAATCCTCCGAAGTCGCAGCCCGCCCGAGGCGATGGGCGCACAGGGCGAGCAGCAAGCCGATCAGCAGGGCGCTCAGCGACCAGGCGCTGAGTGGCGGACAGCTCGGGCGAAATCCCGTTTTCATGGTCCCTTTCCTTCGTTATTTAGGAGCTTGTCCGCTTTAGGACGGTTCTACTGCGGAACGGCGGATGCCGGACCCCTGGATCGGCACTTACGAGCCACGCCCGCAGAAGCATCAGAGGCATCAGCCAGCGCTGGCCAGTTGTGCCGCACTGATACGCAGCTCGCGCCCGCGCTCGGTAATCAGCACGTATCGGGTTTGCCCGGACGCGCTCGCCTCCACGCGGATGGACTCGACCGGCTCGCCGGCGAGTTGCTCCAGATCCTCTTTGATTGCGGCGATCAGTGTGTAGGTCACGGTCGCCATCAGGGTGCTGGGGCCTTGGGGCAGGTCGATGAGGGCGGTTGCCGCCGATAGCTCCACTGTCCCGTCCAACGCATTGCTCACGCTGGAGACGGACGGCCCGCGGGTCGGGGTGAGCTTGATCTCTACGATGTTGCCCAGGGGGATGCCTCGCGCCTCCAATTCCACCGTAACCGGGTTTGGGACGTCGGCCGGGAGTTGGATGTCCGCCACCCCGCTGGGGTGGTCCGGTGCCGCTGCACCGGCGACGCTGGCGATGCGCAGGGTGGGCAGGCCGGCAACGAAGAGGTCGCCGGGCAAGCCGGCGCTCATGGCGGGACTGGTTGCGGCGGTGCGGGTCAGGGTCTGCGCCTCCAGGCGGATGCGCCCGTCTCCTCCGGATTGCTGGTTGCTATTGTCCGTGGCGACATAGTAGCCATGTGTGGTACACGAAAAGGATGGTCGTCTCGCCCCCCCCGTCGCCGTAATTTCCCCGTTTCCGGAGATCTTGCTGGCCAGCAGGCGGATGGCACCACCGCTGCCCCCGCCCCCCGCGGCACCGCAGTTGCCTCCGGCGGTCTTGCCCGCGCCACCCCCGTTTGCGTGAATGGCCCCGGTAACGCTCAGGGTGCCGCTGGAGGCGATCAGGAGCGCTCCGCCCCCGCCGCCGCCCCCGGAGCCGGCGAAGCTGTCACCGCCCATACCGCCGCCGCCTCCGGAGCCACCGATAAAGGGCAGCAACAGGGAAGATCCGTAAGTTGAGCCGGGACTACCGCTCCTGCTTTTTGAGCCGCCGCTTCCCACGCTGGCTTTTGATCCGAAGCTTCCGCCACCGCCGTGGCCGCGCGTAGTTCCGTTAAGGTAGCCGTATCCCCCGCCACCGGGTCCCAGACCGCTTCCGCCCAGATGATCTCCCTCGGGTGGACCACCGATCCCGCCGTCGTAGCCGCCGGGTCCACCTTTGCCGGGGATCCCGTCATCGCCGAGATTGCCATCGCCGGCCGCGCCCACATCGGTGCCGTATCCGCCACCGACGCTGATTGTCCCGGCGATGTTCACGTCGCCGGAGGCCAGGATGATCACAGGGGTGTTCGTGGTGTTCTTCTCGAAGGTCACCAACACGCCTGCGGGTATATCCACGGTGGTGAAATTGAAGATCCCGTCCTCGGGCAACGCCAAGCGCGTGTTGACGCTGGGGGCGAAGGCGCCGTCGGCTCCAGTGCTGGTGCTGTCGGAAGCGAAGCTTCCGGAGGCGGCAAGTAACAGCGCCGCTCCCAGCGGATGGATTGTTGCGCGGAGAAACAATCCGGCAGGGGTCTGTGTGCGCACAGGCTGCTCCTTGTGGGTGGTCATGATGAGATGCTCCTGGCTAATAAATGGTGAAGGTGTTCGCGGGCGACGACTGATCGGTACTGCCGCCCCCCGGTGTTTGCACTCGGATGACGCGCGGGCCGATCGGCGCGTCCTCCATGACATGGACTCGCGCTCTGAGCTCGGTTCCTTGCGCATTCACGATGGGTCTATGGTCGAAGACGAGCCCTTCTGGCGGGTCTGCAAGGACTTCAGTCGCACCCTGGAGCTCGTGTCCCCGCACGAGCAACTCCAAGGTATCGCCGGGCTGGGTGAGGATTGGATGAATCGAGTCGATCAACGGCAAACCCGTTCCGAGACGCACCAGCGCGTCTGCCGGGTCGGCAAAGGGCACGATCAGCGGCCCTGCGACCAGGCGCAGCTCCCGTGGCCGCAGGTCCGCGTCCGGGGCAACCGTCAGCGAGAACAGCACCTCCCGGCCTTCCAGCGAGGGGAACGGGCTGCTCGCCGTGACGCCGAGTGCGGGGAAGACCCCGGCGCCGTCGACGTCGTGCAGATTGTGCCCAAGCACGCGCACCTGATAGCTGCCTCCGAGGGCGAGGGGCGGCGTCTGGACGGCGGTGATGACCGGACCCACCGCAAGTCCGGTTGGCCGCGCGCTCGCTAACCCGCTCGGCTTGGGCGGCAGATCCGACTGTCCCACCTGAAGGCCGAGCACTGGTGCGGGCAGCTCACGGAAGGTGAAATCCGGGTCCTGCGGGACGCCTACGCTCACCCCCACCAGGGTGCCGACGAGCGGCTGCGCGGATCCCTGCGTGTCCCGGAACAGGGTGAGGGTGTTTTGCGGGCTTGCCGATGCCGTCGAGGTACCGGCGGGGGTGCTCACCTGCAGCACCCGCGGCCCCGGCGATGCCTCGGACTCGGCCCTAACGCTGAAGGTGAGCGCGGTGCCGTCGTCATTGACGCTGGGCCGGGCGAGTACCAGGTCGTCTGGCGGCCGTGCCGACACCTTGGTGGCACCGGAAAAGCTCGTGCCGCGAAGCTGCACGCTCAGCTCTCCGGCACCGATTTGCAGCGTATTGGGACTGACGGAGGCTAGCTGCGCAAGCTCCGCGGTGACCAGAAACCGGCCCCCTGCGGGTGAGGAGAAGGGGACCTGCGCGCCCGCCGCCAAAACGCGTACCCGGCGCAAGGTTCGCGGGGCATCCGGATCGATCTGCATGTGCACCCGCACCAGATCGCCTGCAGGGTCGGGGACGACGCCCTCGATCGAGATGCCGTCGGGCGGCACCACGAGCACTTGGTCGACATCCGCCAGCGCGCTTCCGTGAAGCTCCATCTCCAGGTCGGTACCGATCGCCCCTTGGATGGGCCTGATGTCGGAAACGACGGGACCGACCGATACGCCCAGATTGCTCGCCGCCAGCGTCTTCTCAAACCCGGCAGCCGGCTCCCGGGAGCCGACCTGGACCCCCAGCAGGGGAGAGGTCAGAGGCGTATTTGTCTGCAGCGTCCCATCCGCAATAGTGAAACGGTTGGCGGCGGAGGAGAGTGCGCTGCTCGATCCGCCTTGCGTCACGACTATTACCGCGCGCTCGCCGGGAAGGGCATCGGCGGCGACAGAGAAACGGGCGTAGAGCCGGGTACCATTGCCATTCGTCTCGGGGTGCGTTCCCACGGTCAGACCTTGCCCCGGCTCGATGATGGCGGCGACGGGTTGGTTGAGATAGCGTCCGCGGATGAGCAGTTGCTGTGCCGTATCGCCCGGGCGCGCGAACAGTGGATCGATGGACTCGATCTGCGGCGGGGGCAATGTGATGGACAACGAATCGCCGCCTGGCGAGGCGGGGGGATAGCTGTCTGCGGGACCCGCCAAGACAATGCGCCTGGGTCCGAGAGGGGCCTCGGCGTTCACGTCGACGCTGATGGTGGCGCTGGCGCCGTCGGCGCCGACGTCCAGTCCTTGCGCGCTCACCCCGGCGGCGGGGACGAAGGCTATGCCCTGCAGGTCGTGGAGCCCCATGCCCTGGATTGTTACCTGCGCCCCCGTAGTCCCGACGCTCAAGGCGGGGGGATCGATCCCTTGGATAAGGGGCCCGCGCGCGAGGCCGAGCAGGGGCGAGTGTCGGGAGCGCTCGGCTTGCGTGTCCGGCGGGTCGACTTCCGCGACGAGCAACCCCAGGGTGTCGGAGAACTTGGTGTTGATGTCGCCGTAAGCGGCGGTGACGTAGACGGAGTACTGCGCCGAGTCCAAGCCATCACTTTCGAGACTCAGCGTGGTCACACCCGGGGCAGTGCCGCGAATTCGTGCCCGTGCCCGGGTATCACCGCTGGTGATGAGGACGCTGGAATCGATCACCTGCGCGATCGCCGGCTCGGCAGTGGACAGCCGCACGGTCCGATCCACCAGGTCCGCGTGCGAGAGGGTGAGGAGGATCGCCTGCACCGAGCCGTCCTCGGGCAGCGCCAAGGGCAGGGGACCGGCGCGCAGACGGGGAAGGGCGGCGAGAACCAGGATCGGGATCGATGCCGCGCCATCGGGATTGATTACGCGTAACAGGTGCTCTCCCACGGGCGCGTCCGCGGACAACGAGAGCACGAAAGACAGAGAGTCCGGCAGGGCGATAAGTGCCGAAGTCGTGAAGTGCGGCGTCGGCGGGGTAACCTCGGCTGCGGAGAGATTTTCCCCTTGCACCTCTAGTTGATAGGTCTCACCTGCGCGCAGCTCGGTGGGATGCGCTTCCGTGATCAGCGGGGGATTCTTGCCAGCGGTGGTCCGTACGGAGAGCAGATTGCCCAGCGCGTCGTACTCGAAACGGGTAACGGTGCCATTCGGGTCCTCAATGTGGCTGATGCGCCCGGTGGGGTCGTACTGATAGCTCTCCCGTCCTTCCCCGGCGAGTAGGCTCACGCAGGAGCCGAGAAGCAGTGAGAGGGCGAAGAGGTGGAGTTTGGGCTGCAACGGACGATCCTTTGCACGAAGGCGTTTCATTCGGCTCGGCGGCGACGCACACCCTGAGGGAATCGCCACCGACCTTGCCTGCCCGCCTCAGCTCACGGCAACGGCAGGAATCGAAAACAGAAAATACACGTAAAGTGTATATAGCCCAAGCGGTCGATTTTTGCAAGGGATCGAGCGCAGCGATGCTCGCTCGCTTGCGCCGGCGCCGGCTTTTTGCTTCCATCCGCGCATGACCACCCGGATCAGGCAGCTTGCGCCCCAGCTCATCAATCAGATCGCGGCCGGAGAGGTGGTGGAACGGCCGGCGTCTGTGGCCAAGGAGCTCATCGAGAACAGCCTCGATGCAGGTGCCGACCGCATCGAGATCGACGCCGAGCAGGGCGGCGTCAAGCTGCTGCGGGTCCGCGATAACGGCGCGGGGATCCCGCGGGAGGACTTGGCCTTGGCGCTCTCGCGTCATGCAACCAGTAAGATCGTGGACCTGCAGGACCTGGAGTCCGTCGCCACCCTGGGATTTCGCGGCGAGGCCCTGCCGAGCATTGCGTCCGTCTCTCGGCTCGTGCTCATTTCCAGGCACCGTGACGCCGATCGGGCATGGAGCATCCGCAGCGACGGCAGCGACCGGGCCGGGCAGACGGTGCCGGCGTCCCACCCTGTCGGAACGACTCTGGAGATACGCGATCTCTTCTACAACACACCTGCCCGGCGCAAGTTCCTGCGTACGGACAAGACCGAATTCTCCCACCTGGAGCAGCTGGTGCGCCGGGCTGCCTTGGCGCGCCGAGACGTGCGCTTCCGACTCGCACACAACGGCCGAGCCGTTCTCGATCTGCCCGCCGCCGACGGGACAAGCGCTTCCGTAACCCGGCGCCTGACGGATCTGCTGGGTGCCGGATTTCTGGACCACGCCTTGACGCTGGACCAGGAGGCGGTGGGTTTGCGTCTACATGGCTGGGTGGCGAGCCCCGGCTTCTCCCGCAGTCAGTCGGATCTGCAGTTCTTTTACGTCAATGGCCGTGTGGTTCGGGACAAGCTGGTGAGCCATGCGGTACGTCATGCCTATCACGATGTGCTGCACCATGGCCGTCATCCGGCCTACCTGCTCTATCTGGAGCTCCCTGCGGTGCTGGTGGACGTCAATGTTCATCCCGCCAAGCACGAGGTCCGCTTCCGCGAGGGACGCCAGGTCCACGATTTCATCTTTCGTACCTTGCACCGGCGGCTCGCAGACGGAGCTGCGCCGGCGATGGACGAAACAACGGCGGCGCAGGCCATGGCCGCGGGTGCTCCGCTTGGTGCTTCGAGACCGCCTCCGGCCGCAGGCGGCGGCCTGAGACAGCAGCCCATGCCCCTAAGGATCGCCGAGCGGCCCTCCGGATACCGCTTCAGCTTCCAGGCCCAACGCCCGGACGCGCCATCGCGGGCTCCACCCGAAGGGGAGGACGCGCCGGATGAGCAGTCACCGCCGCTGGGTTACGCCCTCGGCCAACTCCAGGGTGTGTATATATTGGCCCAGGCCGCGGACGGGCTGGTGGTCGTTGACATGCACGCGGCCCACGAGCGTATCGGCTACGAGCGGCTCAAGCAGTCCTGGGGGCAGGGGCAAGTCCGCAGTCAGCCGCTGTTGGTTCCGGTGGTCGTTCAGGTCAGCCCGCGGGAGGCGGATCTGGCCGAAGCCAACCAGGAGCTGTTCGGCCGCCTCGGCATGGGTGTCGACCGCATGGGCGAGGGGAGCCTTGCGGTGCGGGAGATCCCGACGATCCTCCAGGGGGCGGATGCAGAGAGGTTGTTGCGGGATCTGCTCTCGGACCTCGCCGTCCACGGCCGCACCGAGCGCGTCCGAGAGGAGATCAACGCGGTGCTTGCGACCATGGCCTGCCACGGGTCCGTACGCGCCAACCGCCGTCTGAGTCTGGACGAGATGAACGCCCTGCTGCGGGACATGGAGCGCACAGAGCGCGCCGACCAGTGCAATCACGGACGCCCGACCTGGGTCAAGCTCTCGATGCAGGAGTTGGACCGCCTGTTCCTGCGCGGGCGCTGAGTTGTGAGCCAGAGTCGTCCCGGACAGAGCAATTGAGCCGCAGGGACACGAAGGGCGCAGCGCAATATCAGATTGATGGCCCGCGAAGCCGTGCGCGATAGGCCGCTTGCGATCCTCCTCATGGGCCCCACAGCCTCGGGCAAGACCGATCTTGCCGTGGATTTGGCGACCCGTCTGCCCTGTGACATCGTCAGCGTGGACTCGGCCCTGGTCTACCGGGGCATGGATATTGGTACGGCCAAGCCGGGTTCGGAGCTGCTGGCAGCGGCGCCCCATCGGCTGATAGACATCTGTGATCCGAGCGAGGCATACTCGGCTGCCCGCTTCCGAGAGGATGCCCTCGGCGAGATGGATGCGATCGCTGCCACGGGCAGGGTCCCGCTGCTAGTGGGCGGGACCATGCTTTATTTTCGCGCCTTGCAGCAGGGACTCTCCAAACTGCCGAGCGCGGATCCGAGGGCTCGTGCACGGCTCGACGCACAAGCGCGCGCCGAGGGGTGGGCTGCCCTGCACCGCCGTCTCGCCGGCGTCGACCCGGAAACGGCCCGGCGTATCCACCCCAATGATCCACAGCGTATCCAACGAGCGCTGGAGGTCTACGAGCTGACGGGTCGCCCCATGAGCGACTTGCTGCGCGAAGACAAAGACTCGCCGGTGTTGCCGTATCGCTTCCTGAAGCTCGTGCGTGCCCCCGAGGAGAGGGCCACCTTGCACCGACGTATCGAGCATCGCTTCGTGCACATGCTCGAGCTGGGCTTCGAGGAGGAGGTGCGGACCTTGTGGTCACGCGGCGATTTGTCGCCCGAGATGCCGTCGATGCGCAGCGTCGGTTATCGGCAGGTGTTGAAATACTTATTTGGCGAATATACTTACGACGAAATGGTGTACCGCGGAATCATTGCAACCCGTCAGCTTGCGAAGCGGCAGCTTACCTGGTTGCGGTCGGAACCCGATGCCCGTTGGCTGCTGGATCGAGACCTTCCGCTCGACTCGACTTTGGCCCTGATCCGCGGGGCAGGCGTATGACCCGCTTATCAAATAACCGAGCCCTGTGCTACGCTATCTCATCGCTTAGCGGCTACTTGTATCGGTTGTAAAACCGGTGCCTACGTCCCGACTACTACAAAAAGGAGACAAATCATGTCAAAGGGGCAAAGTCTGCAAGACCCGTTTCTGAACGCCTTGCGGAAGGAGCGCATACCCGTGTCCATTTTCCTGGTGAACGGAATCAAACTTCAGGGGCAAGTCGAATCATTCGACCAGTTCGTCGTTCTTCTGAAAAACAATGTCAGCCAGATGATCTACAAGCATGCGATCTCTACGGTCGTACCTGCGCGCAATGTCAAGCTTCCGCCGGTTGTCACGGAGAGTCACTCTGAGCCCGGTAACGGCTGATCGTCCAAGGCGTGCCCGATAGGAGCCTGTCCGACTTGCGACAGTTCTACTGCGGAACCGCGGGCGCCGGTCGGATTTTTCGCCCGATTTCGTTCAACAGGTCCAGTATTCGCCTCAATCGGGCGACAAATCCGCCTCGGCCCCGCGCCCCTTCCCAACGAACGCGCGAGCCAGACAGATTACTGGCGGGTGCGCCTGTGCCTCCGAGGAGACGACCCCTGATCTTGCCGAATCCAACCTCTCAGCAATCTCACCCGCGATTCCATGTTTGAGCGTCCCGGAGCCGGGGAACGGGCGGTGCTCGTTCGCCTGGATATAGGCACCGCTGCCGATCCGGAAGAGCTAGAGGAGTTCCGCCTGTTGGCGGATTCCGCGGGGGCGAAAGCCGTGGGTCTGGTCGGCGGCTCCCGTCATGCACCGGATCCGCGCCTGTTCCTCGGCTCCGGCAAGGCTGACGAGCTCAAAGCCCTGGTGGAGGCGGAGCAGGCGGAGCTGGTGATCTTCGATCACATCCTTTCGCCGGCGCAGGAGCGGAACCTGGAGCGTCATCTGCAGTGCCGCGTGGTGGACCGGACCGGCTTGATCCTGGACATCTTCGCGCAGCGGGCCCGCTCGTTCGAGGGCAAGCTGCAGGTCGAGCTGGCGCAGCTGCGGCACTTGTCGACGCGCCTGATCCGCGGTTGGACCCACTTGGAGCGTCAAAAGGGCGGTATCGGCCTGCGCGGACCGGGCGAGACGCAGCTGGAGTCGGACCGCCGTCTCCTGGGCAAGCGTATTACGCAGCTTAAGAAACGGCTGGAGCGTATCGTCTCGCAGCGCGCTCAAGGGCGCCGTGCCAGGGAGCGGGCCGAGCTGCCCACGGTCTCGCTCGTCGGCTACACGAACGCCGGTAAGTCGACGCTGTTCAATGCTCTTACGCAATCGGATGTCTACCAGGCCGACAAGCTGTTTGCGACACTGGACCCGACGCTGCGTCGTCTCCCCCTTCCGGAGGGTCTCGCGGTGATCCTCGCGGACACGGTAGGCTTCATCAACCACCTCCCGCACGAGCTGGTTGCGGCCTTCCGCTCCACCCTGGAGGAGACACGGACCGCGGATCTGCTGCTGCATCTGGTGGATGCAGGGAATTCGCGCCGTGACGGTTGCATCGCCGACGTGCAGGAAGTCGTGACGGAGATCGGGGCGGGCGAGGTGCCGCAGATCCAGGTCTTCAACAAGATCGACCTGTTGTCGGACGCCGAGCCGAGATTGGAGCGTGACGACCGTGGCCGAGTGCGCCGGGTCTGGATCTCGGCGCGCACCGGTGCCGGGATCGACCTGTTGCTCGACGCCATGAGCGAGCACTTCCGCGGGGAGCGTCTGCATCATTGGATCTTTCTCGCACCCGCCGAGGGAGCGCTACGGGCCTGGTTCTTCGGCCATGCACGGGTTTTGTCCGATCGGACCACCGAAGACGGTGGCTGGGAGATGGAGATCCTGGTGCCCAGGGTGGAGCTGAACCGTCTGCTGAGCAAGGATCGGTCGCTTGCCGAGCGTTTTCTCGGTGCGCCCGAAAGAGGTGCGGCGGCGAATGGTTGAGTCTCCCGATTGCCGAAAGATCCCCGCCTTTCTACAATGGCATACTTTTACGGCACGCCGCGGGGCTCGTACCCGATTCGCCACGGTTGACTGTGCCTTGACATCGGGCACTTGCGGCGGCACCTATTGAGACTCGAAAGGGAGTCGGCGAGCATGGCAGGGATGCATTGTCCCCGATAGCTTAGGGTCGGATAGAGGATGATATCTCGATACGCGGCGTTATCCTTTTTCGCGGCACCCCAATGACCGAGCGGTCAGTACCATTTACAAGATTTGGAGCGATTATGGCCTGGAATGAACCGGGTGGCGGGAAGAAAGACCCGTGGAGCGGGAAGGGCGGAGGAGAGCAGGGACCCCCTGATTTGGATGAAGTCGTCCGCAAGCTTCAAGAACGCCTCGGCGGCCTGTTCGGCGGAAAGAAGCGTGGGCCGGGCGAGCCCCCCGGCGGGGGCGGTCCGGCGGGCGCCGGTGGGGGGGTTAGCGGAAAGGCCGTCGGTATTGTCGCGGGAATCCTGTTCGTCGTCTGGATTGCGTCGGGAATCTACATCATAGAGCCCGCCGAGCGCGGCGTGATCCTGCGTTTCGGTGCCTACACCGAGATGACCGAGCCGGGCCCCCACTGGCGGTTCCCGTTCCCGATCGAAGAGGTGGTCAAGGTCAACGTGGACGAGATCTCCACCTTCACCCACAAGGCGGCCATGTTGACCAAGGACGAGAACATTGTGGACGTGGAGCTTACCGTGCAGTCCCGCATCCAAGATGCGGCAGACTATCTGTTCCAAGACCAGTCGCCTGACAAGACGCTGCGCGACGCCACCGAGACGGTCGTGCGCAAGACCATTGGCGGCAGCCGGCTGGACTTCATTCTCACCGAGGGCCGTAGCGCCGTGGCCGAGATGATCCGAGAGCGTGCCCAGGCTCTGATCAATCAGTACAAGACGGGTCTGGAGATCACCTCCGTCAACATGCAGCCGGCCAAGCCGCCGGAGCAGGTCAAAGAGGCGTTCGACGACGCCATCAAGGCACGTGAGGACAAGGAGCGCCTGGAGAACAAGGCCGAGGCGTATTCCAACGAGATTCTTCCTCGTGCGCGAGGCGAGGCGGCGCGGGTGCAGGCGGACGCCAAGGCCTATCGCGACAGGGTGGTCGCCGGAGCCGAGGGTGAGACCGCGCGCTTTCTCGCTCTTCTGAGCGAGTACGAGAAGGCGCCCCGGGTCACGCGCGAGCGACTCTACCTGGAGACCATGGAGCAGGTCCTCGGAGAGACCAGCAAGGTGCTTCTCGACGTGAAAGAGGGCAACAGCCTGATGTACTTGCCCCTGGACCAGATGCTGAAGCAGGGCGGCGGACCGGGTCAGCAGCCGCCGCAGCAACCCAGCGCTCAGTCCGAGGAGGAGTCCGCGGCCAGGCCGGAGCGCGCGGTCGTACGTGATAGGAGGTCCCGCTAATGAATCAAGCCAAAATGCTGGCGCCCCTCGGGCTGATCGTATTGGCCCTCGTGGTCTACGCGTCCACCTTCATCGTCAACCAGTGGGAGGTCGCGATCAAGCTGCGGCTTGGTGAAATCGTCGACAGTGAGTACGAGCCCGGGCTGCATTGGATGGTCCCTGTGCTCAACAACGTCAAGACGTTCGACGGCCGCATCCAGACCCTGGACTCCCAGCCCGAGCGGTTTCTCACGATTGAGAAGAAGGACGTGATCGTCGACTCCTTTGTTAAGTGGCGTATTACCAACCCCGGACAGTTTTACCGTTCCACTGGAGGCGACAGCGGGCGTACCGCCAGGCTGCTGTCCGAGCGGGTAAACACCGCACTGCGTGACGAGTTCGGCATGCGTACCATCCAAGAAGTGGTCTCGGACGACCGCTTGGAGCTGATGCAGACGCTGTCCAAGAAAGTCGACGCCAATGCCGCCGAGCTCGGGATCGAGGTCGTCGACGTGCGTGTAAAGAAGATCGATCTGCCTCCGGAAGTCAGTGAGTCGGTCTATCAACGTATGCGTGCCGAGCGCGAGCGAGTTGCCCGCGACCTGCGTGCCAGGGGCGCGGAGGCTTCCGAGCGTATCCGCGCAGACGCCGACCGGCAACGCACCGTGACCCTGGCTGAAGCCTACAAGGAATCCGAGCAACTGCGTGGTGAGGGCGACGCCAAGGCCGCGGAGATTTATGCCAACGCATTCAACCAGAACAAGGACTTCTTCAGCTTCCACCGCAGCCTCAACGCCTACCGCACTGCCTTCGGCGAAGGCGGGAACATGATGGTTCTACAGCCAGAGTCTGACTTCTTCCGTTATTTCAAGGAGAAAGGCGAGAGTGTTGTGGAGCCCAAAGCTCCGGAGCCGGGAGACGTGCCTCCTTTTGCGCCTGCGCCTGCGCCCGACGCGGTCCTGGCACCGCCGCCGCAGGCAGTGGTGCCGGTAGGGCAGACACCGGGCGCTTCGGCACCGGCGGCCGCTCCGCGGGCCGCGCCCGCCGCGGCACCGGAAGTTGCTCCGCCGCCCTTTGTGCCGAATCCCTGAGACCGATCGGCGGTCTCCGCGTAGTCGGATCCTCGGATGTGGCACGATCTACTTGTTGCCCTTGCGCTACTGTTCGTCATCGAGGGCGTCTGGCCCTTTCTGAGTCCCGGCGGCCTGCGCCGCGCACTGCTTCTGATTGCCGAGCAGGATGACCGCTCCCTGCGCGGTGCCGGTCTGGGGGGCATGCTCGCGGGTGTCGTTCTGCTGTATCTGGTGAATTGAGAGCCCACCATGCAAGAGGAACGTTGGCTGCTGCCCACCGGCATCGAAGAGATCCTGCCACCTCAAGCGCGGGTGATGGAGCGCCTGAGCCGTGATCTGCTTGACCTCTATGAGAGCTGGGGCTACGAGCTTGTTATTCCGCCGTTCGTCGATTTCCTCGAGTCCCTTCTGACGGGGACGGGGCACGACCTGGATCTGCAGACCTTCAAGCTCACCGATCAGCTCAGCGGCCGGATGCTCGGCGTGCGTGCCGACATGACGCCCCAGGCCGCCCGTATCGACGCCCATCATCTACGCAGCGAGGTGCCGACGCGGCTATGCTACCTGGGCACGGTGCTGCACACGCGCTCGGACGGTTTCGCAGGCACCCGCAGCCCGATGCAGATCGGCGCGGAGATTTATGGTCACTCGGGTGCCGAGAGCGATGTGGAGATACTGCGTCTGGTGATGTTGACCCTGGCGGTCGCTGGTATCGAAGACGTATACCTCGATTTGGGCCACGTCGGCATTTACCGTGGTCTAGCGCGCGAGGCCGGTCTCGATGCGCGACAGGAGACGGCCCTGTTCGAGGCCCTGCAGCGCAAGGCCACCCCGGAGATCGATGCACTGATCCGGGCCTACGGGGTAAAAGGCGAATCGGCGCGTATGCTGCTGGCGTTGGCCGCGCTGAACGGCGACGCCGCCCTGGACCGGGCTGCCTCAGAACTGGCGGCGGCTGATTCGTCGGTGCGCGCGGCCCTGGACCACCTGCGGCGCGTAGCGGACGAGACGCGCATCTGGCTTCCAGAGGTTCCCGTCCACTTCGATCTTGCCGAGCTGCGCGGCTACCATTACAAAACCGGGGTCGTGTTCGCCGCCTTCGTGCCGGGGTGGGGGCAGGAAATCGTCCGTGGCGGGCGCTACGACGATATCGGCAGGGTATTTGGCCGCGCCCGCCCGGCGGTGGGCTTCAGTACCGACCTCAAGGGCTTGCTCCGGATGGGCTTAGGCTTGCAAGGACGTTACGCGCAAGGCGAAAAGGTTTTTGCACCCTGGTCCGCGGATCCCGCTCTGCAGGATGAGATTGCCCGCTTGCGCAGGTCGGGCCGGCAAGTGGTTACGCAGCTGCCGGGTCAGGCATGTACGGCCGCGGACTTGGGCTG
The DNA here is from genome assembly GCA_942492625.1 of uncultured Gammaproteobacteria bacterium. Taxonomy (GTDB): domain Bacteria; phylum Pseudomonadota; class Gammaproteobacteria; order Chromatiales; family Chromatiaceae; genus Thiosymbion. The sequence continues at coordinate 155,351 of CALOFM010000021.1, forward strand.
CGGCGAGCGTCTGGAGCGCCAAGCAACTGGTTGGATGTTGGTGCCGGTCTAGTTGAGTTTTTCGAGTGGAAAAGAACATGGGAAAAAACGTAGTCGTAATCGGAGCCCAGTGGGGAGACGAGGGCAAGGGCAAGGTCGTGGACCTGTTAACGGATCGGGCATCCGCAGTCGTGCGGTTCCAGGGTGGGCATAACGCCGGTCACACGCTGGTTATCGATGGTCAACAGACTATCTTGCACCTGATCCCGTCCGGCGTCCTGCGGAAGAATGTGCAATGCGTCATCGGCAACGGGGTGGTCCTGTCGCCCAGCGCTTTGCTCGAGGAGCTGCACATGCTGGACCAACGCGGCGTGCCGGCGCGAGAGCGCCTGAAGATCAGTCCTTCCTGCCCGTTGATCCTGCCCTACCATATAGCCCTGGACCAGGCGCGGGAACTCGCACGCGGCAAGAAGGCTATCGGTACCACGGGCCGTGGAATCGGACCGGCGTACGAGGACAAGGTCTCCCGGCGGGGCTTGCGCCTCGGCGATCTGCTCGACTCCGGCGCCTTCGCCGACAAGCTGCGCGAGGTTATGGAATACCACAACTTCGCCTTGGAGCATTATTTCAAGGCCGAAGCCGTCGGCTACCAGGGCGTGCTGGACGAGGTCCTGGCCCAGGCGGAAGAGATTATGCCGCTGGTGGCGGACGTCCCGGGCCTGCTTCACGCGCTCGGCCGAGACGGCAAGAATTGCCTGTTCGAAGGTGCCCAGGGCGCGTTGCTCGACATCGATCACGGTACCTATCCCTTCGTCACCTCGTCCACGACCACTGCTGGCGGCGCGGCCAGCGGCAGCGGGGTCGGCCCGAGGTGCCTCGACTATGTGCTCGGCATCGTCAAGGCCTACACTACCCGTGTAGGCGCCGGTCCCTTCCCGACAGAGTTATTCGATGCGGATGGGGATCACCTGGGCGAGAAGGGGCACGAGTTCGGTGCCACGACAGGGCGCAAGCGGCGCTGCGGCTGGCTGGACATGGTTGCGTTGAAGCGCTCATTCGACATCAACAGCGTGACCGGCATCTGTATCACCAAGCTCGATGTGCTCGACGGCATGGAGAGGATTCGCGTCTGCGCCGGCTACGACCTGGACGGCGAGCAGCTGAGCGCACCTCCAACCACCTCGGATGTCCTGGAGCGATGCCGGCCGAGCTACCTGGATCTCCCAGGCTGGAAGGAATCGACCATGGGTGCCACTTCTTTCGATGCGCTGCCTGAGAACGCGCGAGACTTTCTGGCCAAGATCGAGGAGCTTTCCGAGCTGCCGATCGACGTCATCTCCACAGGGGCGGATCGGGTGCACACGATCCTGAAGCGGCATCCTTTCGACGCCTGAGTGTGCCGTCTGGGCGCGCCTGATGCGTTTTCGCCCGGGTTACCTGTGTGTGAGATGGCGGTGAAGGTCGCAGCGAGCGCCATCGGCTCGACCGTCTCAGTAGGTCTCCGGCTCGCTACGATTGGCCGGCGGTGTTTTCTTTGACAGAGAAAGCCCGTTGACAATATAATTCCTGGCTTATGTCCTCGACGCTGCCCGATCTGCTTGATCCGTGGCGCGCTGTAGACAGCCGCTCGGTCATAACCGGTCGCCTGCCCTTGTCGAGCTTGCCCCGATTGCGGGAGGTTTTGCTCGATACGGCGGGCGATGTTTCGTTCGGGCTCGCGTTTTTGCGCGATGACGAGCAGCGGGCTGTGCTTGACTGCGAGGTGGCTGCTACCCTGCGGTTGCGTTGTCAGCGTTGCCTCGAAGCACTGGATCACCAAGTGGACACCAGCATCAGGTTGGCACTGGTGTCGGGCGCGGACGAAGAGCGGCAACTGCCCGAGCGCTACGACCCCTTGCCCGTTACCGAACGGCTCATGCGGCCCGGGGAGCTGATTGAAGACGAGCTGTTGCTCGCTCTTCCCCAGATCGCGATGCACGATCCGGAAGTATGTGCGGCGCAAGTCTCGGAGGCCGGGACATTTCAGGCACAGAAACGGGAGACCAATCCCTTCGCGGTGCTCGCCGAGCTTAAGCGCGGGGATTGACGAAAGCCGAAATCGCCACTTAGGGGCGTTTGCGGCGCCGGTTCCGCAAGAACGCGGACTCGGTAAACAAGTAATTGGTATTGGCCGATTGGATCTTCCAGTCCAAGATGGCCCTGTCGATGCGAATCGGAGACAAGTATGGCAGTCCAAAAAAATCGGAAAACCCCTTCCAAGCGGGGCATGCGTCGTGCCCACGACGCTCTGACCACACCTACCTTGTCCGTGGATTCGGAAACCGGCGAAACCCACCGTCGTCACCACGTATCGCCTGACGGCTACTATCGCGGCCGCAAGGTCGTCGACAAGAACGACTGATTACGGTCGATATCCCTCGCGACCGGCCCGAGTGCTGAGCTGCCGGGAGGGAGAACCCCTTGCCTGATCGCCTTACCATTGCTCTGGACGCCATGGGCGGGGACCACGGTCCCGTCGTGGTCGTCCCCGCGGCGTTGCAGTTCCTGCGCAAGTCTCCGCAGACGGCTCTGATTCTCGTGGGAAAAGAGGACGCGATAACTCCGCATCTGGGCGGCGCCGACCTCGGCGATCGGATGGCGATCCGCCACGCCTCGCAAGAGGTCGACATGGACGAACACCCCTCCAATGCGTTGCGCAAAAAGAAGGACTCTTCCATGCGCGTTGCGTTGAATCTGGTCAAGAGCGGCGAGGCGAACGCCTGCGTCAGCGCCGGCAACACCGGTGCCCTGATGGCTACTGCACGCTTCGTGCTCAAGACGCTACCGCTGGTGGACAGGCCCGCGATCATTACCGCCGTGCCCGCGTTGGAGGGGCAGACCCACATGCTCGACCTGGGCGCCAATGTGGATTGCACGGCCGAGCACTTGTTCCAATTCGCAGTGATGGGCAGCGAGCTGGTGACCGCTGTGGCGGGCATAGCGGCCCCGAAGGTGGGCCTGCTGAACATCGGAGAGGAAGAGATCAAGGGCAACGAGCAGGTCAAGCAAGCCCATGAGCTGCTCGTGGCAAGCTCGCTGAACTACATCGGCTATGTCGAGGGTGACGACATCTACCTCGGCGACGTAGACCTTGTGGTCTCCGACGGCTTCGTCGGCAATGTGGCCCTGAAGGCCAGCGAGGGTATCGCGAAGCTGGTACGCCACTTTCTTACCTATCATTTCAAGCGCACCCCTTTGACGCGCCTGTCGGGGTTGGCCGCCATGCCCATCCTCAAGCGGTTTCGCCGCACCTTCGATCCTCGGCGTTACAACGGCGCCAGCCTCCTCGGTTTGCGCGGGATCGTCATCAAGAGCCACGGCGGGGCGGATGTGCTGGCGTACGAGAACGCGATCCACATCGCGGAGAAGGAGATTCACTGCAACATACCGGACCGCATCGCGCAGCAGGTGTCGCGGCACCTGGAAGCCGAGCAGCAGAGGGCAACCGCGTGACGCCTTATTCCCGTATCATCGGTACCGGTGCCTATCTGCCGGAGAAGGTCCTGACCAACAAGGACCTAGAAGACATTATCGATACCACGGACGAATGGATCCGGGGCCGTACGGGGATACGCCAGCGCCACGTAGTCGCCGAGGGCGAGACCTGTAGTCAGCTCGCGGAAGGCGCGGCACGCCGGGCGCTCGAAGCCGCCGGCATCGATCCCTGCGAGATCGACCTCATTGTGGTGGGTACGACCACGCCCGACCAGATCTTCCCCAGCACGGCCTGCCTGCTGCAACAGCGCCTCGACATCCATGGCTGCTGCGCCTTCGACGTGCAGGCGGTGTGCACCGGCTTCGTCTATGCGGTCGGCGTTGCTGACCAGTTCATCCGCGCCGGCAGCGCTAAACGCGCCCTGGTGGTCGGGGCCGAGACCATGTCCCGCCTCCTCGACTGGCAGGACCGGGTCACGGCAGTCCTATTCGGTGATGGTGCCGGCGCGGTGGTGCTGGAAGCTTCCGAGGAACCGGGTATCATCTCCACGCACCTGCACGCGGATGGTGCCTTTGTGGACCTGCTCCAGGTTCCAGGCGGAATCGGTGGTGACCGCAATGCGGATCACTACCTGGAGATGAAGGGGACCGAGGTTTTCAGGATGGCGGTCACCACCCTGAGCCGCATCGTCGACGAGACCCTGGAGGCCAACGGAATGCAGAAGTCTGACATCGACTGGCTCATTCCGCACCAGGCCAACAATCGTATCCTCCAGGCGACCGCCCGTAAGCTGGATATGCCCATGGACCGGGTGGTGGTCACGGTGGACGAGCACGCCAATACTTCTGCGGCCTCCATACCCATGGCGTTTGACGTTGCGGTCCGGGACGGGCGTATCCGGCGCGGCGAAACGGTGCTCATGGAGGGCTTCGGAGGCGGCTTCACCTGGGGAACGGTCCTGTTGAAGTACTGAATGCACCCTGGTGGAATATGCGTATACAGATCTTATTCGAGAACAGATTCGGGGTCCTTGGGACCTTCGATCCGAAAGGCCTGAGCGCCGCTCGGGAGGCAACGCACAATGCTTGAAGGCGAGATCGCACTGGTAACGGGCGCATCCCGGGGAATCGGTCGGGCGATCGCCCTGTCCCTCGGCGCCGCAGGGGCGACGGTGGCCGGTACCGCCACCACTGAAGCGGGCGCGGCGCAGATCGCAGAGACACTGCGCGAGAAGGGATGCAAAGGATTGGGGGTGGCGCTGAACGTGACCGATCGGGGCTCGATCGATAACGCATTGAAGCGGGTGTCCGACGAGCTGGGCGCCCCGACCATCCTGGTCAACAACGCAGGCATTACCCGTGACAACCTTCTGATGCGGATGAAGGATGATGAGTGGGACCAGGTGATCGACACCAATCTCAGCTCCATCTTTCGGTTGAGCAAGGCATGTCTGCGCGGCATGACCAAGGCGCGCAAGGGCAGGATTATCAACATCTCTTCCGTGGTCGGAGCGACCGGAAACGGTGGCCAGACCAACTACGCCTCTGCGAAGGCTGGTATGATGGGCTTTACAAAGTCGCTTGCCCGGGAGGTCGGATCCCGAGGCATCACGGTCAACTGCGTGGCGCCCGGATTCATCGACACGGATATGACGCGGGAGCTGGACGAGGCACAGCGCGAGCGGCTCAAAAGCAGTATCCCACTCGGGCGCCTGGGCAGCCCGGACGATATCGCCTCTGTCGTCGCCTTTCTCGCCTCAGCGCAGGCGGGTTACATCACGGGTGAGACCATCCACGTGAATGGCGGGATGCACATGGCCTGACGGAGTTATTGACCGTCGGCCCAACGGCTGAAAACCGAATAATTTCAAGAAAGTTAAGGTGGTACTCGAAAATGAGTCCGCCTTTCATCGCAAAACGTTTGTGAATAGAATACCGCGTGCCCTGGGGTCAGGGCCATCTATCTAATCCGGAGGATACAAGCACAATGAGCAGCGTCGAAGAACGAGTTCAAAAGATCGTGGTCGAGCAACTTGGGGTCAAAGAGGACGAGGTAACTCCAGAGGCATCCTTTGTTGACGATCTGGGCGCGGACTCCCTGGATACCGTGGAGTTGGTGATGGCCCTGGAAGAGGAGTTCGAGACGGAGATCCCGGACGAGGACGCCGAGAAGATCACGACCGTCCAGCAGGCTATCGACTACGTCAAACAGCACCTCGGTTGAAGACGCCTGCAGGCTCGGCAGCGGTGGCCGTCGCTGGGAGACTGCACGGGCGCGGCCGCTTGCATTCGGGTTGAACACTAAGAGGGGTACCGCATGACTCGCAGACGCGTCGTGGTCACGGGCGTTGGGATCGTCGCCCCGGTGGGTTTGGATATTCAGTCCGCGTGGCAGAATATCTTGGCGGGAAAAAGCGGTATCCAACCCATCACCCATTTCGATGTCAAGCCCTTCAGCACCAGGTTCGGCGGGCCCATCTACGGTTTTGACGCCGAGAAGTACGTCTCTCGAAAGGAAACCCGCAAGATGGACAAGTTCATCCATTACGGGATGGGCGCCGGGATCCAGGCGATCGAGGATGCGAACCTCGAGATTACGGAGGAGAACCGAAAGCGCATCGGCGTGGCGATCGGATCCGGAATAGGCGGTATCACGGGCATAGAGAACAACTACGAGGCCTACCGCACGAGCGGACCGCGTAAGATCTCTCCGTTCTTCGTTCCCGCGAACATCGTCAACATGGTGGCCGGGGATCTATCCATCAAATATGGCCTCAAGGGACCTAACTACTCCATCGTCTCCGCCTGCGCCACGGCGACTCACAACATCGGTGAGGCGGGCCTGATGATTCGGCATGGATACGTCGACGTCATGGTTGCCGGTGGGGCGGAGATGGCTACCTCGCCCGTCGGCCTCGGCGGTTTTGCCGCCGCCAGGGCCCTGTCGACCCGCAACGACGATCCGGAGCGCGCGAGCCGCCCGTTCGACAAGGATCGAGACGGCTTCGTGCTCAGCGATGGGGCCGGGGTGGTTGTCCTGGAAGAGTACCAGATGGCAAAGGCTCGGGGTGCGGATATCTACGCCGAACTCGTCGGTAACGGTATGAACTCGGACGCATACCACATGACCGCACCTTCCGAAGACGGGGCCGGCGCCCGGGACTGCATGCTCCTGGCCCTGGAGGACGCGGGGATGGATCCGACTTCGGTGGACTACATCAATGCCCACGGCACCTCGACGCCGGCCGGTGATATCGCCGAGACCATGGCAATCAAAGCCGCATTCGGTGACCACGCCTACAAGCTGGCGGTGAGCTCCACCAAGTCCATGACTGGGCACATGCTCGGAGCTGCGGGTGGCGCGGAGGCCATTTTCAGCCTGCTGGCGATCCGCGATCAGGTTGCCCCGCCCACCATCAATTACGAGACACCCGATCCGGAGTGCGATCTCGACTACGTGCCCAATACGGCGCGCGAGATGAAGATAGACGTAGCCCTTTCCAACTCCTTCGGCTTCGGCGGCACCAACGGTACAGTCATCTTTTGCCGGGTTTGAAGGCGCACTGAAACGCCCGGATCCGCGCTGCATGCGCCGCTGCGAAGGCTCGTCACCTGCAGTATGCGGCAGCCGGGCACAGAAGGCGTGAGAAGCTTGGCCCCGGGTTACCAGCCGCAACCGGGGCCGCAACCCCATGATCCCGACACTGATTGACGGCGTCGAGACCGACCGTCTCGCCGTCACCGACCGCGGTCTGCAGTACGGCGACGGATTGTTCGAGACAATCGCCGTACGTGATGGCGGTCTCTGCCTCTGGTACGAGCATTTCTCCCGCCTATCCCGCGGTGCCGACCGTCTCGGTATTCCCTGCCCGCCGGAGGAGCTGCTTCTTCGCGATTGCGCTCGGTTGACCGTAGGTGCCTCAGCCGCCGTTCTGAAGATCGTCTTGACCCGCGGTAGCGGCGGGCGAGGCTATCGTCCACCCGAGTCCCCACACCCCACGCGCATCCTGAGCCTTCATCCCTGGCCGGACTACCCGAGGCGTTGGTTGGAGCGGGGAGTCGCCGTTACCTTTTGCCGTACCTCCCTCGGGGTGAATCCGTTCCTGGCCGGCCTCAAGCATTTGAACCGGCTCGAGCAGGTTATGGCCCGGTCCGAGTGGTGGGACCAGGGTATTGCCGAAGGGCTCATGCAGGATGGAACGGGCCGGGTCATCGGCGGTACCATGTCCAACCTGTTCCTGGTTGGAGAAGGCCGTCTTCTCACTCCCCGGCTGGATACCTGTGGCATCGCCGGGACCGTGCGGGATCTGGTGCTGCGCATGGCCGGCTCGTTCGGCATCGAGACTGTGGAATCGGACCTCCGACAGGCGGACGTCGCCTCTGCCAGCGGGCTGTTTCTGACCAACGCCCTGATCGGCGTTTGGCCTGTGCAGCGCCTGGGAGAGCAATCGATGAGCCTGGAACCGCTACCCGCCGGGCTGATTACCGCCGTGCGCAAGGTGGCTTGGACCCCTGAAGAGGGAAGGAGAAACTGATGCGGGCGCTGTTGGTTATCGTCCTCGGGATCGCTCTGGTCGCGGGCGGTGTTTGGATGCAGTACCAAGACTTTTTGTCCACGCCAATCGAGCTGGGTGAAGACAGCCTGTTACTGGAGGTCGAGCGCGGGACTGCTCTGCGCGGTCTGAGCGAAGAGCTCACTGAACGGGGCCTGCTGGACCACCCTTACTTCTTCATGGCCATGGCCTATCTCACCGACAATGTCACCCGCCTGAAGGCCGGCGAGTTCGAGATCCCGAACGGCGTCACCCCCCCGCAGCTGCTCGAACTGCTGACCTCGGGCAAGGTGGTGCAGCGCGCATTCACGTTTGTGGAGGGCTGGACCTACCGCGATGCCCTTGCGGCGGTGGCAAAGGACGAGCGCTTCGAGAAAGTACTCGGCGAAGCTCCCTCCGGGGAGATGATCATGGCCAGTCTCGGGCACCCGGGGGAGCATCCCGAGGGGCGCTTCTTCCCCGAGACCTATCACTTCTCCAAGGGCACCAGCGAACTGGAGATCCTGCGGCGATCCTTTGACACCATGGAGCGGGTACTGAAAGAGGAATGGGGGAAGCGTGAGGACGGACTGCCCTTAAAGAGCCCTTACGAGGCACTTATCCTGGCGTCCATCGTCGAGAAAGAGACCGGATTGGCCACCGAGCGCCCGACCATCGCCGGTGTGTTCATCCGCCGCCTGAACCAAGGGATGATGCTGCAGACAGACCCTACGGTCATCTACGGCCTGGGAGATGCGTTCGATGGCGATCTCACCCGCGCCCACCTGCGCGGCGACACGCCCTACAACACCTACGTCCACCAAGGCCTGCCGCCAACGCCCATAGCCCTGCCGGGACGCGAGGCCATTCACGCGGTCCTTCACCCGGAGGAGGGTGACAGCCTCTACTTCGTGGCCAAGGGGGATGGCAGTCACCATTTCTCGACGACTCTGAAAGAGCACAACGAGGCGGTTCGGCGCTATCAGCTCGGCAAGCGTTAAGCCATGATGGAAGCAGGCAAGCTCATCACCCTGGAGGGCATCGAAGGTGCGGGGAAGTCCACCCAGTTGGCGGTCGTACAGGGCTGCCTGGAGGAACGGGGTATCCGGGTCATCACTACCAGGGAGCCCGGCGGATCTCCCATCGGTGAGCGCATTCGAGCGCTACTGCTCGATCCTCATAGCAAGGGGATGGCGACGGACACCGAGCTCCTGCTCATGTTTGCCGCCCGTGCCGAGCACATCGCGCAAAAGATTCGCCCGGCACTGCAGCAGGGGACCTGGGTGCTCTGCGACCGCTTTACCGATGCCACCTACGCCTATCAAGGGGGTGGGCGAGGGGTTGATGTGCAACGAGTCTCGCTGCTCGAAGACTATGTCCTGGGGTTACTGCGTCCGGACTTGACCCTGCTGTTCGATCTGCCCGTGGCGTCCGGACTCTCGCGTGCCGGAAAGCGCTCCGCTCCCGATCGCTTCGAGTCGGAGACCCTGCGCTTCTTCGAGGACGTGCGCGCTGCCTACCTGGCGATCGCCGAGTCGCAGCCCAACAGGGTGCGGGTGATCGACGCCGATGCGCAGCTCGCTCGGGTATCCGAGTCGGTACGCCGGCAGGTCGAGGCCTTCATCGACGGGTCGGATCTTTGAGCGGGCAAGTGCAACCGGATGCGCTCCTGCCCTGGCATAGGTCCTGCTGGGAGACCATTGAGCGCGCGCGGCGGGCAGACCGCCTGCCTCATGCCCTTCTTGTCACCGGTCCCTTCGGTGTAGGTAAACGCCGCTTGGTCGCAGTGCTCGCCCACTCTCTACTGTGCTCCGGGCCGGATGAGCGCGGACTTGCCTGTGGCGATTGCCGGGAGTGCGAGCTGCTCGCCGCCGGCACACACCCGGATTACAAGAAGATCGGCCCCGATCCCGAGAGCAAGTCCGACGAGATCAAGGTGGATGCCGTTCGTCGTCTCGCCGCGTCCGACGCCCTGACCGCCCACCGGGGCGGCAGCAAGGTGATTGTCCTGGACCCGGCGCAGAATATGAACGTGAGCGCCGCCAATAGCCTGTTAAAGACCCTGGAGGAGCCGTCTGCCGGAACGCTCCTCTGTCTCGTCTGCGAGCAGCCGGGCCGTCTTCCGGCTACGATTCGCAGCCGGTGCCAAGAGCTGAAGATCCCCATCCCCCTGGAGTCCGAGGCGTTGGCTTGGTTGCGCGGGCAAACTGACTCCACCCAGGCATCGTCCCTGCTTCGCCTTGCCCATGGTGCACCCCTCGCAGCGCTGCTTCTGGCCGATGAGGCCCGTATGTCTCTGCGCGAGAAGGTCTTCGGCGGCTTCTCAGAGATCGCCCGGGGTGCTCGGGATCCGATCGGAGAGGCAACGGCTTGGAACAAGCGGGAGCCGGCTGTACTATTGGACTGGCTCAGCGGATGGATTTGCGACTTGCTGCGGATTGCTAGCGGCCACCCGACCCCCCTACTGACCAATGCGGACAAGCGCGAGACACTGTGTGCCTTGGCCCATGGGCTCGATCCAGCGGAGGGGCATCGCTATCTGCAAAAGGTCCTACAGGCACGTTCGAGCGAGGACAGCTCGGTCAACAGGCTGCTTTTGTACGAGTGCTTACTGGTCGAATGGGCGAGGATCGCCGGGCGCCGCAACAGAACCGTCGGAAAAAGAGGGTAGAGACCATAGTGGAAACAAGGGTACCCAGCGAGCAACAACGCATACTCAGCTTCGTCATCAAGGACAAGACCGCCCTTTACGCGGCATTCATGCCTTTCGTGAAGAACGGGGGTCTGTTCATACCGACCAGTAAAAGATATCAGTTGGGAGACGAGATCTTTCTCCTGCTGCGCCTGATGGATGAGCCCGAGCGTATCCCGGTGGCTGGCAAGGTCGTCTGGGTCACGCCCGCGGGCGCGGAGGGAAATCGTGCCGTGGGAGTGGGCATCCAGTTCAGCGATCAAGACAAGGGCGTCGCCCGCCGCAAGATCGAGGATTACCTTGCCGGAATGCTCGCTTCGGAGCGTCCGACCCATACCATGTGATCTTGGATGCCGCCAGATGTTCGTTGACTCCCACTGTCATCTCGACCGCGTCAATCTGAAACCTTACGGCGGTGATTTCCGTCGCTTTATGGAGGAGACGGCTGCCGCCGGGGTGGAACGCATGCTCTGCGTTAGTATCGACCTGGAGCACTATCCCGAGATGCGGGACTTGGTCGATCCTTATTCCAATGTTTCTGTATCCGTGGGTGTTCATCCCAACGAGCAGCATCGCCGTGACCCGGCTCCGGAAGACCTGGTGGAGCTTGCGCAGGACCCGCGCAATGTGGCCATCGGCGAGACCGGCCTGGACTACTACCGGAGCGAGGGCGATCTCCACTGGCAGCACCAAAGGTTCCGTAACCATATCGCGGCTGCCAGGGCCTGCGGCAAACCTCTGATCGTACACACCAGGGACGCGCGCGAAGACACGATCCGGATCATGCAGGAGGAGGGCGCCCGCGACGCCGGCGGCGTGCTGCACTGCTTCACCGAGAGCTGGGAGATGGCGAGCCGGGCCCTGGACCTGGGCTTCTATATCTCCTTCTCCGGAATCGTGACCTTCAAGACCGCGGACGAGCTGCGGGATGTGGCCGCCCGGGTGCCGCTGGACCGGATATTGATCGAGACCGACTGCCCCTATCTAACGCCGGTGCCGTTCCGCGGCAAGCCGAATGAGCCCAAGTTCGTATCGGGTGTCGCCGAGTGTATCGCAGAGCTGCGGGGCATGAGCGTCGATGAGCTCGCTGCCGTCACGCGCGGCAATTTTTTTCGCCTTTTTCCGGAAGCAGCGCCTGCCGGTTGAGATGGAGGCGGAGCTGATCCAGCCGGTTCCTTGAGAGTTCCACCGGCGTATTACTCGTTCGGGTCTTTGCCGCCACAGGGGTTGTAGCCACTCCCGTTGCCTGCGTTCCTTTTCAGTCCCTCCGTGAGACCATCGCGCAGGGTCCGCAGCACCTTGACCCGGGCGTAGGGCTTGTCGTCCCCCTCCACCAGCGTCCAGGGCGCGTACTCGGTGCTGGTGTGGGCCACCATCGCGTTGACAGCGGCCTTGTACTCGGGCCACTTCTCTCGGTTGCGCCAGTCCTCCTCGGTGATCTTGAAGCGCTTGTAGGGCACCCTCTCACGGTCCTCGAAGCGGCGCAGCTGCTCTTCCTGGCTCACCTGGAGCCAGAATTTGAGCAGGATGGTGCCGCTCTCGGTGAGCTGCTCCTCGAACTGGTTGATCTCCGCGTAGGCACGGCGCCACTCCGCATCCTTGGCGAAGCCCTCCACGCGCTCAACCAGCACGCGTCCGTACCAGGAGCGGTCGTAGATGGTGATATAACCGGCACGGGGAATGTGGCGCCAGAACCGCCACAGGTAGTGATGGGCCTTCTCCTCATCCGTCGGCGCGGCGACGGGGATGGTGCGGTACAGGCGGGCGTCGATGGCACCGGTGAAACGGCGGATGGCGCCTCCCTTGCCGCCGGCGTCCACCCCCTCGAAGACCAGGACCACGGAGCGCTTCTTCTTGTAGGCCTCCCAGGCAAGCTCGTTGAGCTCCGCCTGCAGCTCCTTGAGCTGCGGCTTGTACTTCTCGCGCTCCAGAGACTTGGTCAGATCGAGCTGGTCGAGCAGCGTAATCCGGGCACTCTCCAGGTCCGGCAGCTCCAGGTGGCTGGAGGTGGGAGGCGGCTCCATTGCCGGGGGCTCGCTGAGGCGGACCTTGATGGCGTGCAGCAGGGTCTTGCCCGCTGTGAGATCCCGGTAGCGCCGGTCGTCCGCCTCGATCAGGAACCAGGGCGAGATACCCCGATCCGTGTGACGAATGACCCGCTCGGCGAGCCTCTCATAGCGGTCGTAATGATCGCGGAACTTGCCCTTCTTCGGCAGCATCTTCCACCGGCTTCGGTCGTCGCGGGAGAGCTCTTTCAGGCGGTTCTTCTGATCCTTCTCGGAGAGATGGAACCAGAACTTGACGACCAGCGCGCCGTCGTTGATGAGCATGCGTTCGAAGTCGGCGATTCGAGTGAGCTCCGCATCGAGCTCGGCCTCGCTGCACAGCCCGTCGAAGCCACGCTCGATCGGGGCCTGGTACCAGCCACCGAACAGGATCGACAGGTTCCCGCGGGGGGGGAGGGTGCGCCAGAAGCGCCAATAGCGGGGCCGCTGGCGTTCCTCGTCGGTCTCGTCCCAAAAGGCGAAGGTCTGCACGCCACGGGTGTCCAGCCACTCGTTGAGCCGGTTGACCACCTCTCCCTTGCCCGCGCCCTCGACGCCGCAGATGAGGACGATCACCGGGATGTCGGTCTGCAGCAGCTCGCGCTGTACCTCCATGAGCTGCGTGCGCAAGGTCTCCTGCTGCTCTTTGAAGGATGCCTTGTCGACCCTGCGTCCGACCTTGGTTGCCTCAAACATGGAAGTACCTCATATCGCTAAGTCTTCGATTTCTCCACCCGCGGGACGAAAGGTAGAATTGCCGGTGTTCTCTGACCGGCCTGCCCTTAAGGATACGCGGTTGCATCCACCGGCCGCGGACGACCGTCCTTGCCGACGGCCACATAGCAGATCCGGGCTTGGGCGACCTGCTCACGGCTGTCCGGGTCGGATTCGCGTCTCGACCAAGCGCGCACACCGACGGTCATCGAGGTGGTGCCGACTTCTTCGAGACGGGCGTACAGGTCCACCAGATCCCCGACCAAAACCGGGGCCAGGAAGCGGAACTCCTTTACCGCCACGGTGGCGACCCGTCCCCTTGCCGCCTGGATGGCGACTGTCCCGCCGGCCATGTCCGCCTGCGACATGACCCAGCCGCCGAAGACGTCGCCGTAGAAATTGGTGTCCGCCGGCATGGCGACCACCCGGATGGCCAGCCGCCATTTGGTCGGATCGGAGTCTTCGTAGAAGTCTCGATCTTTCACGCGTGTCCTTCGTAAAGGCGTTTCGCGATCTTGCCGTAGTATTTCAAGATACGGGACCGCTGAGCTTTAAACGGGGTCAAAAGGGTACCATAAGAATTTCCCGACGCGTCAGCCGGTTATCGGCGGGGCGAGGACGCCGCCGCCACTCGGGTTCCGGCGGACTGCATGAATCGGCTCAATTGCCTCTGAGGTGGCCTACGGCTTTTCAGTTCCAAGACGGCGGTTGGCATCCATCTCCCGCTCCAGCATCGACTCGGGCTCCTCCGCCAGCACCTGCTCCCGCCACAAGGGAACCTGCCAGCGGAAGCGGTTTTGACTGCGGCCGGCGATGAAGGCCAGCTCTAGCCGGGTCAGAGACTCCTTCACGTGCTCCGGTGCCGCCTCAAACCCGAGCCCCGTCAGCAGCTCCAATACGTCGCCCAGGCGGAATTCATCTCGCCGAATCAAACCATAGGCGATCAGGCGGTCGAGTCGGTCCGCATCCTGGTCCCCGGTCAGGTTGGTCCAGCCCTCCAGGGCGCTGCGCAGGGAGCGGCTCTCCAGTGCCCGTTCCAGATCCGCCTCGTTCAGCTCGCGTTGCGCCAGACCCAGGCCTTTAAGCATCTGGTCGCAGATGATGGCGATCAGGTTGGCGCGGCCTCCCGTGAGCGCAAGTATGCGCTCCACCATCCCCTTGGATTGGTAGCGCAGGTTCAGGGCGTTCATGGTCTTGACCACAAGGTCGCGGCAGGCATCCGGCTCCAGGGAACCGATGCTGATAGTCTCGCCGAAGTTCTTGATGGGAGCGTGGAAGTCGAAGATGGCGGACCGATAGAGGCTCCAGAATCCGGCCAGGATGAATTGGCAGCGGCCCTCGTCGCTCAGGCTGCGGAAACCGTTCAGGCAGGCATAGCCACGCTCCGCGTCGCGCTGGACGAAGACGTCCGCCTCGTCGAGCAGTAGCAGGCGGCGCCTGCCCGTCGACTTCTCCCCGAGACGCACCGGGATTGCGTCCAATGGTGAGTCGGACGGCATCGCGAGAACCCGGGCAAGTCGCGACTCGATGGTCGCCTTGCCGACGGACAGATAGCTGCAGTCGACGCCGTCGTCCAAGTCGTAGCGTCGCTTCAGGGCCAGCAACAGGCTGGACTTGCCGAGCTGGCGCCCGCCGACCAGCAGATAGCTCGCAGGCTCCCGCTGCTGGATCTCGGAGATGATCTGGGTGCGGCCGAAGAAGGCGCTCTCCTTGCTCACGCCAGCACTGGTCTGATAGGGCGAGATGCGTGCGACCTTCAGGTAGCTCGCGATCAGCCTGGCGAATGCATCCGCGGGCTGGGGGGAGAGCAAGAGTGCGCTCAGCTCCCCTTCCTCGGGGGCCACCAGCCAATTGTCCGGACTCCGGCTGTGGCGGCTGAGGGCGACCTGCTGATCGGGATTGCCCGACAGGATCAGGCACACCTGGTCACCGCCGCTGCCGAGGCTGGTCAGGACGTCCTGCTCGGGCCAGTCGCCGGGGGGGAAGACCAGCGAGCAGGTCTTCAGATTCAGCGGAAAATCCTCGGCGAGGGTCAGCTCGAAGCGCTCGACGGCGCCGTCCGCGCCCAATCCCTCCATTCGCTGCCAACTGGCCCCAAGGCGTTGGGCAAGCCACTTGACTCGCTCCTCCGTGGAGTCTTTCCGGAACCGCAGGGCCCGGTCGAGCCAGCGCACGTGGATGCCGTTAGCCGAAAGCACCGTACTCAGGCGACGGGTGCGCTTTAGCAGCCCCCGGGCCTTGTCCAACTCCGCCAGCCCCAGCCGGCGCAGGGCGGCGGGGTCTGCCGCCAGCCGGCGGGTGAGGGGGTGGGTGTACTGGCGCAAATACCAGAGCAGCAGCGACAAGGCCAGCACCAGGGCTGCGAGCCAGACGTAGAGCTGCCAGGGTGGTGTCGGCAGCCGGACGGGTAGGTCCGCGAAGGTCCAGTCATGGCGGGGCAAAGAGAGCTCGTGGGCCTCCAGGGTCATGCGGCTGTCCGCACTGAGCTCCACATCCTCGGGCAGTGCGAAGGATAGGGCCAACTCGGCACCCGCGGGAACCACGTCTTCGCTCACGCGGGCCAGGGGCTTGTCGATGCCGCTGATCCGCGCCCGGAACTCCGCCTCCTGAAGCTCCTGCTCGCCTGCATTACGTATCTGTACCGCCAGCGTCACGACGTCTCCCTCGATTTTCTCGGGCTCCGCGGCCAGCTCCAGCTCCGGCACCCGAGCCCTGACGGGAATTTCTAGGGTGATCGGCTCGCCGTGGGCTTGCTCAAGGCGCAGCCTGAGCTGCCCCTCGAGGCCCTGCGGTTGCTGCCAGTCGGCAAGGAAGGAGAGGGAGCCCTCCGCCTCCCAGCTCTCGCCGGGATCCAGCCGGACTTTCACCGGCGGCGGCATGAACACCAGGGGATCGCGGAGAACGCGTTCCTGTACGAGGCGCAGCCAGTAGGCCGGCCCGTCGCCCAGGTTTCTGACCCGCAGGATCACGGGCACCGCCTGCCCGTCGCCGGGGGAGAGCGTGGATTCATCGGCCGAGGACTTTCCCAATACCGCCTCGGCCTCAAACCAGGCATCGCCTCCGCCGACAGGCGGGAGGATGGGATGGATCAAGCCGTTTTTCCCCTTCCGGGTCAACAAGGTCCCGTCATCGTAGCGCCAGCAGCGGCCTTCCGGCACGTCGCACCCCGCCCATAGGCCGTCCCTACTCCCGAAGAGGATTCCCAACGCGTCCCCGGTTCCGGGGTCCCAAAGGCGCACAGTGCGGTCGTCCGAGCCCGAGGCCAGGAGCCGCCCGTTCGGGCTGAAGGCGACGCTGTTTACATCACCCTCGTGGCCCTCCAGGGTGCGCAGCAGCTCGCCGGTGTCCGGGTCCCACAAACGCACCGTGTCGTCATGCGAGCCTGAGGCCAGGAGGGTGTCCATCGGGGCTGAAGGCGACGGTGTTGACCCCGGAACGGGGGAAGGCGTCATTGACGACCTCTAACACGTCTGCAACCGGCTCGCCCTCCGGGACCAGGGGCGGATGGGCGGGGTCGGCCAAGAGCTGCATTGCCCACAGCAAAAGCAGAATGGTCCGCGCGCGCATCTTCGTCGGCCAGCTTCTCGCCGCCGGCCAGCAGGACACGCAAGGCGTCGCCGTGGAATTCGGACAGGCCGCGCAGGATGTCGGCGATCTGCTCTCGTCCGACGTCCGAGCACCTGCTGAGTCCACCGACCAACAGAAAAAGCCGATTACCACCGGCGAAGCCGCCCCTCCAGGTAGTCCTCGAAGTCCATGGCGCTCCTGGCGGGGGGATCCATACCCGCGCGTTTGCCGAGGGCGCGAAAGAATTCGGCCTCGCTAGCGTCGGCGCTGCGCGGCGGGACCAGGTGTAGGACCTTGTCGGCGCCGAAGCGGATCTGCGCGCGCTCGCCCAGGGCTTCGAGGCTCGTGCGCTGATCACGATCTTCCTGGGCGAGCAAGATCAGGGTGGGATAGGTGTGGAGCAGCTCGAGCACCTCGTCCAGAAATACGCTCTCGCTGGCCGTTGGGGCGTCGTCGCCGGCGGTTCTCGGAGTCCGCAACCTCTCCTCGGATCTTTCTCCCGTGATGCCCCAGACCAGCTTGGCGATACCTTCCGAATCGAGCCCGATGCGCAAGTCGACCCAGGTGCGGTTGCCCAGAAACATGGGCAGCTCGGGTAGCTCGGGCGCCCCGGGCAGTAGTACCGGGATGACCGGTCGGCGGTTTCTCACGGCCAGGCGCAGGGCGGTCTGCATCTCCTCGTCCTCCCAGGGACCCAGGCCGTCGCCCGCGACGCAGATAGCTATGCTGGCCGAGCTCTCGATCCCCTGCGACAACAGATCTTGCCAGGGCAGCCCGGGGCGCAGCTGCTCCTCGTCGAGCCAGCACCTGAGCCGCTGGCTCGCGAGGGCCGGCTTGAGCGCCTGAACGGCGGGCTTGTCGTGGCTGCTGTGAGACAGGAAGACGTGAAACCGGGCCATGGGCCGTCCTTTGTGATGCTGTCCGGCCGATCATGTCCCTGTGTGGCGGCGAGCGGAAGTGCGGCCTACCGCCGGATCTCGATAGGCGTGCCGTCGTCCACCGCGTTCCAGATCTCCTCCATGTGGGTGTTGCGCAGGGCGATGCAGCCGTGGGTCTTGTACAGGTAGGGACCGAGCCAGCTTATCCATCCCCAGCCGTTCACTTGACCGTGAATCATGATCAGGCCGCCCGGGTCGTCGCCGCGCTCGGCCGCCACGCGCTCGTCCTCTTCGTTGGGGTAGGAGACGTGCAGGGACTTGTAACAGCAGCTGTCCGGATTTCTCCAGTCGAGGAGGTAGTCGCCCTCCGGTGTGCGCAGATCCCCTTCTCGCCGCTTGTGACCCACCGGCTCGCGGCCCAGAGAGATGCGGTAGGAGCGATATGCCCGACCGTCGCGGATCAGGGAGAGGCGCCGCTTGGCTTTCTCCACAAGCACCGAGCCGGCCTTTGGCAGGTCGTCAGCGAGCAACGGGGGGATCGCTTTCTCGAAGTGGATCAGGGTCGCGATGACGGCCCCTGCAACCAGCAAAACGGCGAAGATGGCGCCCACGATTCGACGAGTCCGAATAGATCTTGGCTGGCGTGCGCTGGTTTTGGATTTGCGCCTTGGCTTCTTGCGAACGGCGCTACGGCGATTTGCCCGTGCGGATGCGGATTGCTGTCGCTGCTTCGATATCCCGCTCGATGGCATTCAGAATAGTCCACCAAGGTCGTCTTCGTGGAAGATGTCGGGAAAGGGTTCCCGACCTACATTGCGTGCTGGTGGGAACAATAGGCGGGACGGCGCTCGGGCGCAACCGTAAGCCGGAACGCGGCGGACGTTCGATCGGCGGAGCGGATGCAGGGTTTGGCCTTGCCGCGCCGGCTTGGGAGGGTGGTCCGCCGCATCAGGTCACCTTAACGCTGATTTGCTCTCCCGATTCCGGATCGCTCAGATGCACGGCGCAGGCGATGCAGGGATCAAAGGAATGGATGGTGCGCAGGATCTCCACCGGCTGCCGGGTATCGGCGACCTGGTGGTTGTCTTGCAGGGCGGCCTCGTAGGCACCGGGCTTGCCTTGGGGATCCCTGGGACCGGCGTTCCAGGTGGAGGGGACAACGGCTTGATAGTTGTCGATCTTGCCGTCCTTGATCACGATCCAGTGCCCGAGTGCGCCGCGCGGGGCCTCCATGTAGCCGGTGCCGCGGGCCTCCGCGGGCCAGCTCGAGGGCTCCCACAGAGCGTCGTTGAAGGTTCGGGTGTCGCCGGCCTTGATGTTGGCGATGAGGGCGTCGTACCAGCCCTGCATGGCGTCGGCGATCACCTTGGTCTCCAGGGTGCGAGCGGCGGTGCGGCCCAGGGTGGAGAAGAGGGCGTCTACGGGGAGCTGCAGCCTGGATAGGGCCATGTCCACCAGCTCCTTGGTCTGGGCGTGGCCGGTGGCGTAGAGCAGGAGGACCCGCGCCAGGGGGCCTACCTCCACGGACTGATCCTTCCAGCGCGGGGCCTTGAGCCAGGAGTAGCCGTCCTCCACGTCGACATGCTTGAAGGGGGGCGCGGGTCCTCCGCGTTCGTCGTAATCGAATTCCGTCTCGCCGGCGTAGGGGTGCAGGCCCTTGTCGTTGCCTTCCTCGTATTTGTACCAGGAATGGGCGATGTACTCCCGGACCTGGGCGTCGTCATGCAGGTCCACCTCGTGGACGGTGGACAGGTCCCGATCGAGGATGGCTCCGCGGGGAAGCAGGAATCCGGGGTCCTCGTCCAGCATGCTGCCGGCGGGAAGATCGCCGTAGCACAGAAAGTTGCCCAGGCCCTCGCCGCGCTCCCCCCAGTCCTTGTAGAAGCCGGCGATGGCCAGGGTGTCGGGCACATAGACCTGGTCCACGAAGTCGCGCATGACATCGATCGTGGTTTGCACCTGAGCGAGCTTCTTGGAGTTGATTGCAGAGTCGGAGTTGAGGTCAATGGGGGAGGCGGCACCGCCCACCACGAAGTTCGGATGCGGGTTTTTGCCGCCGAAGATGGCGTGCAGCTTGGCGGCATCACGCTGCCAGGCCAGCGCCTCCAGGTAATGAGCGACGGCCATCAGGTTGGCCTCCGGCGGCAGCTTGTAGGCCGGGTGTCCCCAGTAGCCGTTGGCGAAGATGCCGAGCTGCCCCGACTCGACGAAGCCCTTCAGCCGCTTGGCCACATCGGAGAAGTAACCTGGCGAGGACTTGGGCCAGCCGCCGAGGGATTGGGCAAGGTCCGAAGTGGCCTTGGGGTCCGCGCTCAGGGCGCTGACCACGTCCACCCAGTCCAGGGCGTGCAGGTGGTAGAAGTGCATGACGTGGTCGTGCACGTACTGGGCCCCGATCATCAGGTTGCGGATGAGCTGGGCGTTGTGGGGGATCTCGTACTTGAGGGCGTCTTCCACGGACCGCACCGCGGCGATACCGTGCACCAGGGTGCAAACACCGCAGATGCGCTGGGTGAAGGCCCAGGCGTCGCGGGGATCGCGTCCGCGCAGGATGGTCTCGATGCCGCGCACCATGGTGCCGGAGGAATAGGCCTCGGCGATGTTCTCGCCCTCCATCCGGGCCTCGATACGCAGGTGGCCCTCGATGCGGGTGATGGGATCGACGACTATGCGTTCGGTCATGTTCTGGTCTCGCTAGTACTTTGGTTCGCCAGGGTCTTCACCGGGCGAACGGCAACCTTGCCTTCCCTGGACGACTGGGTCCCGGGGTCCTGCCCGGGACGACTGCCTCGAAGAGCTGTCGCAACCTCCCCGATATCGGTGGCGATTCCGCCCGGGGCCGCGCGGCTGGCCCGGATCTCAGGTCGAGCTCTCCTTCTCGACCAGGTGATCGGCGATCATCTCGGTTAGGCCTACTACGGGGATGTCCATGTTGAACTCCTCCAGGCCCTCTTCGAGCTGAGTCCTGCAAGTGGCGCACATGGTGACCATGCGCTCGGGCTCGACTTCTTCGATCTGGGCCTTCTTGCGCTTGAAAGCGGCCATCCTCAGGTCGTCGGCGCGCTCATTGGAGCTGACTCCGCCGCCGGCACCGCAGCACCACTGGAATTTCCCGTGCTCCTTGAAGTCCACGAAGTTGTCAGCCACCAGGTCCATCAGGTTGCGCTGCTCGTTGATGACGCCGCTCTTGCGGGCCAGGTTGCAGGGGTCGTGCATGGACAGGCGGTTCAGTTCCTTGCCTTCGGTCTTGAGACTGCCCGTGGCGCGTAGCTCGTCCAGCACCTCGATGATGTGGAACACCTTGAAGGGGTAGGACTTGCCGATCAGGTTCGGACCCTCCCAGCGCACCGCCGTGTAGGCGTGGCCGCACTCGGGGCTGATGACATTCTTGACCCGCAGCTTGACCGCGGCGTCCACGATGCGTTGCACCAGCTCGGCGGCGATGTCCTTCTGTCCGATCTGGATCCCGGCGTTTGTGGCCTCGTAGCAGTCGGTGCTCAGGGTCCAGGTGATGCCCGCGTGATCGAAGATCTTGGCGATGGCCTCCAGGTACTCGGGGAAATTGATGATCTCCATGGATGAGAGCAGGACCATGTATTCGGCCCCTTCCCGATCCACCGGGACGGTCAGGCCCGAGCTGGCCTCCACATGCTTGATCTGCACCTCCAGGGTCTTCCACTTCAGACCCATGGGGCTGCCGGTGCGCACAGCGCGGGAGGCGGCCCCGATCAGTCCCTCCGGGGCGTGACCGGCGGCGGCCATGCCCTCTCGGGTCTTGCGCACCATGGCCTGGATGTCGTTGCCCACCGGACACACCATAGAGCAGCGGGCGCACATGGAGCAGGAGTCGTAGACCAGCGGCTCCCACTCGGCCAGCATCTCGTCGGTGATCTTCTCGGACAGGCCGACCATGCCCTTGATCTTGCCCCACAGGCTGAATTCCCGCTCCCAGACCAGGCGCAGGGGCTTGACCTTGAGGATGGGCGTGTACTTCGGATCCCCGGTCTCTACGTAGAAGGGACATGCCTGGGCGCACAGCCCGCAGTGCACGCAGCTCGAGAAGAATGCCGCGACCGACGCGTCGACCTCGTCGCGCAAAGCCGCGATGCCCCGTTCCAGTGACAGCTCGCTCATGACTCGACCCCCTTGCGGCCGAAGGTGGCGCCGTTGTACCAACGCGCGATGAAGGCGGTGAAGACGTGGGTCAGCTTGGTGAAGGGCAGCACGATCAAGAAGATCTCCACGGAGAAGACGTGCAGACCGAGGGCCAAGGGGTAGGGGTTGATCAGCCGATGATAGGCCAGGTACCCGGTGATCAGGGGCAGGAAGGTCACGACCCAGATCAGGTAGTCCTCGGCCGTGCTGATGTGCTTCTTCACCGGGTGAGTGAAGCGGTGTACCAGGACTGCGACCAGGGCCACGATCGTCACGGCGGAGATGGCGTCCACCGCCGGGTTGGGCAGTCCTGGCCAGGCGAGGCCGAGCACGCTGTTGATCAGCTCGATATGGGGAACGAACAGCAGCAGGACCATCAGGAAGCCGACGTGCCATGCGATCCCCAGAACCACGTCGAAGGGCGCGCGCGCGAAGGTGCCGGGGTCGGCGACGGTGCGCCTGATCATGGTCTTGAAGCCCGGCCCCCACTCGCCGCCGCGGGGCTCGGCGTAGTTGGGCTTGCGCCCGAGCATGAAGATCTCGGCGAGCCGCGCGGCGATCCCGATCGCGAAGATGGCCAGCGCCCACTCGAACATGGGACCCTTGGTCCACAGCAGAAATTCCATCGGATCTGTCATAGCTTCTGCTCCAGCTCCTCGATCTTGACCGGCGAGCGCTCGGTCTGCTCGGTCTTGGTCTGCTTCTTGGCGAGAGCCGTGGCGGTACCGCCGAGGATGGCGCCCGCAACCCCGGCACCCAGGAAGGCTCCGGTGGTGTTTCCGGTAGGCACCGACAGGGCCTTGTAGAAGCCACCGGCGTCCCAGAAATCCGGCTCCGAGCAGCCGAGACAGGGATGGCCGGCCTCGATGGGCCAGCTCGTGCCCGAGTTCCAGCGCATGGTGGCGCAGGCGTTGTAGGCCATGGGTCCTTTGCAGCCTAGCCGGTAGAGGCACCAGCCCTTCTGCGCGCCCTCGTCGTCAAAGGTCTCGGCGAACAGGCCCTTGTCGTAGAAGGGGCGGCGATAGCAGCGGTCGTGTATGGATTGACCGAAGAAGGCTAGCGGCCTGCCGTATTGATCCAGCTCGGGGATCTGTCCGAAGGTGAGGTAATGGGCCAGCACGCCGGTGATGACCATGGGCACCGGAGGACAGCCGGAGACGTTGATCAACGGCTTGTCCTTGACGACGTCCTGGACGGCAACGGCACCGGTGGGATTCGGGTCGGCCTTGGGTAGTCCGCCGAACGCGGCGCAGGTGCCGACCGCGACCACCGCCGCAGCGCCTTCCAGGGTCTCCTCGAGGATCTGCAGGTTGCTGTGTCCGGCGATGGTCGAGTAGCCGGGGTTGGAGTCCGGCCCGGGCAGGGAGCCGTCTACCACCAGCAAGTAGTTGCCGAAATTCTCCTTCATCGCCTGCGCGCGGGCCTGCTCGGCGGCATCGCCGGAGGCGGCCTGCAGCGTATGGTGATAGTCCAGGGAGATGTGGTTGAAGATGAGGTCCTCGACGGTGGGAGAGTGGCTTCGGGTCAGAGACTCGGTGCAGCCGGTGCACTCCTGAAAGGACAGCCAGATCACGGAGGGTCGTTTGGCCTTTTCCAGGGCCTCGGCGATGACGGGTGCCATGGTCGGAGGCAGGGCCATCAACGACGCGGTGGCAGCGCAGAACTTGAGAAAGCCGCGTCGTGACACCCCATGCTCGCGCAGGCTCTCGCCCAGGGTCTTGTCGGCAGCCATTGTTGCTCCTTCGATTATCAGGACTGGGGATCGGGGTTGCCCGGGGCCGCTTCGATCAGGGCTTCGAGCTTTCTGATTGCATCCGCAATATCCTGCGGTTGGCTGCGCAGGATGTCCGGAACGGTCGCGATCTCGATATGCAGAGCCAGCCGTCGGTCATCGAGGTTGCGGTAGTCGATGAGCCATACGCCTTGGATGGCTGTCTCGCGCACCCGCGTGGGGCCGAGTGCGTCGACGCGGGCCTCCACCTCGCCGGTGCCCAAACGCTCAAGCAGCCGTTCCTCGTCGCCTGGGCCGAAGGGGATGGAATTCAGGTCGATCTTCGTGCTCTCGCCGGTGTCGGCGAGGCGTTTGAGCCCATGGCGGATTTCATGCAGGATCGGCAGGCTGTTGCCCCAGGCGACGGCGGTGCCTGCGATGGGCTCTGCGGCGACGGTTATGCTTGCTGGTCCAGACATATTAACAATTCGTTAATAAAGAAATTACCAAAAGTCTATGCCGTCTCTTGCCGGCGGATCTTGATGCAGCGCAGTAAAAACGCGTGTTTCAGCGTGAAATTGCCGACGCCTTCGTCCGTGAGCAGGCTGTTGCCCAGGCCGAGGATGAGGGTGGTTTCCGTCACAGTTGATTCGCGTCATTCGCGCGATTCGCGGTTTCCTGTAGTTTTTGTGCTCCAGCTTCTTGCGGAGACCCCCGTAAATGTGCCTCGGCATTCCCATGCAGATCCGTTCCATCGACGGCCTTCTGGCCCGGTGCGAGGCCAAGGGCGCCGAGCGGGAGGCCAACCTGCTCATGCTTGAGCACGAAGACCTCGGCGTCGGTGACTTTGTGGTGGTGCACCTGGGCTATGCGGTGGACAAGGTCAGCGCCGAGGAGGCTGCCGCGGCCTGGGAAGTCTATGATCAGATGCTGGCGGCGGAGGGGGCGCAGCCGCTGGTGGGGTATTGAGCCCGCAGAGGGTTTCTCTGGCATCCGCGGTTCCAGAGCAGAACAGTCACAACTCAGACAGGCTCCCGGACACTCTCGGCGGCGATCCTGTACTGGCGCTCAGCTTCCGTTTCCTCTTCGCCTTCGGCCTCTTCGATCATCGCGCAATTCCTGGCCATGCGCGCCTGCATCGCCGCCTTCCAGGCCGGGTTGACCTTGTCGGCGAGGCGCTGGGGAGGTGTCAGCGCTGCGGCGGCCGAGGCAGCCACGAAGTGGTCGGCCTGGGCGAGCCAGTCGGTGTCCCTGCCGCAGGCGGTGTAGGTCTTGACCGCGTAGCCCTTGGCCGCTGCGTAGGCGTCCTGCACCTCGGCATCGCTGGCGTGCGGATTCAAGGCGGTCTGGACCGCGCGGGAAATCCGATCGTCCGTGCACAAGCCGATGACGTTCTCCGTGAACCTGGCTCCGATGATGCGCTGCAGGGGCGCGGACAGTCCATCCAGCGCTTCTCTCAGCTCGCGGTCGTTCGAGATGGTTGCCATGATGATGGTTCCTGAACTTCGGCGAAACCATGTCACCGCGAACCGGGTGCGCGGTGCTCCGGTACCGGACTATGGGGGAAACGGACGCGCAGGCGCATTGACAAGCGTCACTCGGCTAGCGTAAACGGGGGCTCCCGGATCTATCCGAGGGCCCCTGTTCAAGCTAGTGAGCTGATGTATTCGTTGGCCCCCACGATGACGGAAGGGATTGTGTAGGTGGGCCGTCGGACGCGTGCGGTGCACTAAAATTTCGAACGATGAGTATGAAACGTACGGTCTTTTTCGTCTCCGAGAGCACCGGCATCACCGCCGAGACCTTGGGGCACAGCCTGATCTCCCAGTTCGATGGTGTGAGCTTCGAGCAGGTCTACATGCCCTATATCAACACCGAGCTACTGGCCAAGGCCCTGACCGTACGCATGCAGGAGGCTCTTGACCGGGACGGTGACCGGCCCCTGGTGTTCAGCACTATTCTGAACGACAAGATCCGCGCCATCCTAAAAGGCGGAAACTGCTTCTTCCTTGAGCTGTTCGAGCTCTTCATCGAGCCCGTCAGCAATGAGCTCGGCGTCAATCCGCGCCTGCAGTCGGGTCGCAGCCACGGCATTACCAAGCCGAGCCTTTACACCAAGCGCATCGAAGCCATCAACTTTGCGATGGCCAACGACGACGGCATGCGGCCGGACAATCTCAAGAATGCGGACGTTGTCCTCACGGGGGTGTCGCGCTCGGGCAAGACGCCGACCTGCCTGTATCTGGCCATGCACTACGGACTGCGGGCGGCGAACTATCCGATCACCGAGGAGGACTTCGACCGCGGTGACGTGCCCGAGGTCCTCTACGAATGCAGGCGTCGGCTCTTCGCCCTCACCATCGACACGCAGCGCCTCAAGCTCATCCGCGAGGAGCGTCGTCCGGGAAGCGCGTACGCGTCCCTGGAACGCTGCCGTTCCGACATCCGTCACGCCAATTTCATATTCAAGCAGCTCGACGTCCCCGTGCTGAACACCACCAGCCAGTCAATCGAGGAGATCTCGACCCATATTCTCAAGGCCGTCAAGAGCCTTTTGGACTGGTCGGGCGCTTAGCCATCCGCTCTCCATATCCGTAGTAGATGCGGCTTTAATCGGCACTCGGTGCCTGTCATACTTGAGTCTTTCGCCGGGTTTATCCGCGAAAGCCACAAGTGAGGTGCGCTCAGGGTGCCTACCCTCGACCACGAGCCGAGTCTGTTTCATCTTCTGCTGATCAAGCCCTCACACTACGACGACGACGGCTATGTCATCCAGTGGGTGCGCTCTTCTCTGCCCTCCAACAGCCTGGCGACGGTCTACGGAATCGCCCGGGACGCCGCCGAGCGGCAAGTGCTCGGCAAGGACGTGGATATCCGCGTCCGCGCCCTCGACGAGACCAACTCGCGGGTTGATGTCCCCAAGCTGATTCGGGAGATCCGCAGGGGCGGTGGCAAGGGACTCGTGGGTATGGTCGGGGTGCAGTCGAATCAGTATCCCCGTGCCCTGGACATCGCCAAGCGCTTCCGCGCCGTCGGACTACCGGTAGTGATCGGCGGCTTCCACGTCAGCGGCTGCCTGACCATGCTCAAAGAGATGCCCGTCGAGCTGCACGAGGCCCTGGACCTCGGCATCAGCCTGTTCGCCGGGGAGCTGGAGGGCCGGCTCGAAGACCTGCTGTGTGACACGCTCAAGGGCAGGCTTCAGCCCGTTTACGACTTCCTGAACGACCTGCCGGACATGAGCGGTACGCCGACGCCCTACCTGCCGCCGGACCGCGTGCGCCTGACCATGGGAAAGCGCGCGAGCTTCGATGCCGGACGCGGTTGTCCCTATCTGTGCAGCTTCTGCACCATCATCAACGTGCAGGGCCGCAAGTCGCGGCACCGCACGGCGGACGACGTGGAGCGGTTGGTGCGCGCCAATGCGGAGGACGACATCCACAACT
Organism: uncultured Gammaproteobacteria bacterium; assembly: GCA_942492625.1. Lineage (GTDB taxonomy): Bacteria > Pseudomonadota > Gammaproteobacteria > Chromatiales > Chromatiaceae > Thiosymbion. Next base: position 182,544 of record CALOFM010000021.1, read on the forward strand.
TCTTCATCACGGACGACAATTTCGCCCGCAACCGCAACTGGGAGGCGATTTTCGACCGGCTGATCGAGCTGCGTGAATCCGGCATGGAAATCTGGCTGGTCATCCAGGTGGACACCCAGTCCCACCGCATCCCGCGCTTCATCGAGAAGGCCGGAAGGGCGGGGTCACGCGTGCCTTCATCGGTATGGAGAACATCAATCCGGACTCGCTGAAGACGGCCCAGAAGGGGCAGAACAAGATCACGGACTACCGAGCCATGCTCCAGGCGTGGCATCGGGGTGGGCGTGCTGACCTACGCCGGCTACATCATCGGATTCCCGACCGATACCCCAAAGTCCATCCGCCGCGACATCGAGATCATCAAGCGCGAGCTGCCGGTCGACATCATGGAGTTCTTCGTCCTGACGCCGCTCCCGGGCTCCGAAGATCACCAGCGCTTGGTGGAGGAGGGCGTGCCCCTGGATCCAGACATGAACAACTACGACACCCAGCACGTGACCATGGACCATCCGCAGATGTCCAAGTCCGAGTGGGAAGGCATTTACCGGGAGGTCTGGGACCTCTATTACACCGAAGAGCACGTCGCCACCGTGCTGCGGCGCTCGCGCGCCTGGGGCTACGATCCCAAGCACATGCTGGCCAAGCTGTTCGCCTTCCACGCCCCCATCGTCTACGAGGGCATGCACCCGCTGGAGGGGGGCTTGATCCGGCGCAAGGTGCGGCGGGACCGCCGCCCGGGCTTTCCCGTCGAGAACCCGCTGGTCTTCTATCCGAAGCTTGCCTTGGAATACGCCTTCAAGTACGCGGGTGCCTTGGGCATGCACCGCCGTTACCAGCGCATCCTCGCGGAGGTTGCGGCCGAGACCAATTCCGGGGACTACATGGACACGGCCATGTCCCCGGTGGAGCAGGGAGAGGAGGACAATCTGCAGCTCTTTACCGCCACCATCTCGGCGCAGGAGTTCGTGAAAAAGCGGCGCGCTCTTGCTCAAAAACGCAAGAAGGCCAGAGCCTGAGAGCGAGGTTTTGCGGGCGGGCGGTTCTCGCCGGGGAATTTCCACACATGTCGCGGGGCGGAAGGTCCCGAGAATCTGACTAGAACGGCTCTGCCACCCGGATGGCCTTGAACCCGGTCTCTTTTGCCGTTGATTCGGTACCTGCATGGGTGCCGCGCACGTCAGGAAGCGGTCTTGCGCGAAAAGTCGACTTGCTGAACCTGAGCGACGCCCCCCTCCGGTACCGCGATCTCGACGGGGGCTACGGCTTCTGCCGGCTCCTCTTTCAACGCACGTTTTGCGGACCAACCGACCAAGTTGCGTTTCGGTGGCTCTTCGATCGCGATCGGCTCCGGCTCTACCCCGGTCACCTCTGGCGTCTCCTCGAAAAGGACCTTGGTGATCTGGTGTCGGTCTTTCTCCAAGACCGTGAGCCGGGCACCCTCGAGGGGAACCACGTCATTGACGTTTGCGATGCGTCCCAGCCGGTGGTTGACGAGGCCTCCGAGTGTTACATAGTCCCCCGTGGTGAAGGGAAGGTTGAGCTTGGGCTCCAGCTCTGTGACACGCGCGCCGCCGTTGATGATGTAGCGCTGGCGGCCTTCCATCTTGATATGGCGGTGGCGTGGGCTGAACTCGTCCTCGTAGTCGCCGACGATCTCCTCCAGGATGTCGTCCAGGGTGATCAGGCCCTCCGTGCCGCCGTACTCGTCCAAGACAATGGCCATCTGTCGCCGGTTGCTGGTGAAGTCCTTCAGCAGTGAGCTCAGCTGCATGGTATCTGGTATGAAATAGGCGTCCATCATGACGTCCGTGACCTGTTGCTCGAGGATCTTTGTCGTTTCCTCCGGACTCCGGGCGTCTGAGAGTCTGTGCAGGAGCTGCTTCATGGAGACTACACCGATGATGTCGTCCACGGACGTCTCGTAGATCGGATAGCGTCCGCGGTGATCCTCCCGGAAGAGGGAGAGGACGTCGTCAACGGTCGACGTGTGGGGCAGGGCTTCCACGTCGGTGCGCGGTATCATTGCGTCTCGCGCCATGTGATCGTCGAGGTCGAACACCCCGCGCAGCATCATGTTCAGCTGGGGATCGAGGGCGCTCTCCTGCTCGCTGGCGGTCAGGACGGTGCGAATCTCTTCTGCGGTCATGGAGAAGTGTCCGCAGGATCGCGGGGCGCGCAACCCATGAGCACATCTTAGTTTGAAAGACTTCCGAAGCGACCTTTGAATTCCCCTCGTTTTCCGTCCCCATCCCATCTGGACCTTTGCACCCTGGATGACCGTCAAGTCCTGCGCCGCCGATTGCGCGGGTTGGAGCATCGCAGGCGCCAGGGGCAGCCTTACGACCAAGGACTCGCGAAGCTTTGGCAGGCGATCCATCAGTCCCGGTCGCTGCTCGAGCGCCGCCAGATCGTTGATCCCCTCGAGCCGGGTATCCTCGCGAGCTTCCGGTCAGCGGGGACGCATCGCTGATCGAGACCACAAGGGGGGTGGGGGACGGAGGGGGGGGCATACCCAGCCGCGGCGCATCGCCGCGCGCGCCCTGGCGAGCAGGGTCTCCCGGGAGCTCGGGACAGAGCTCGGTACGCTGGTGGGCTACAAGGTGCGCTTCCACGATCGGGTGCGGCCGGAGACCTCGATCAAGCTGATGACCGACGGCATGCTGCTGGCGGAGATCGCGCAGGACAGGTTTCTCTATCAGTACGACACCCTCATCATCGACGAGGCCCACGAGCGCAGCCTCAACATCGACTTCCTGCTCGGCTACCTGAAGGGCCTCTTGCCGCGGCGGCCCGATCTCAAGCTCATCGTTACCTCCGCCACCATCGATCCCGAACGTTTTGCCGAGCACTTCGCCGGAGCGCCTGTCATCGAGATCTCCGGGCGCACCTATCCGGTCGAGGTACGGCACCGTCCGCCGGAGGACGAGAACGTCGGCGAGCGGGACGACGCCATGCAGCTTGCCATCTCGCAAGCCCTGGACGAGCTCGCCGGTGTGGGCCGGGGCGACGTGCTGGTGTTCCTCTCCGGCGAGCGCGAGATCCGCGAGACGGCGGAGACCCTGCGCAAGCACCATCCGCCCTCCACCGAGATCCTGCCGCTGTACGCCCGCCAGGGGCCCAAGGACCAGGCGCGGGTTTTCCAGCCCCACGGAGCCCGCCGCGTGGTTCTGGCCACCAACGTGGCCGAGACCTCGCTGACGGTGCCGGGGATCCACTACGTGATCGATCCGGGGTTCGCGCGCATCAGCCGCTACAGCCACCGCAGCAAGGTCCAGCGCCTGCCGGTGGAGCGCGTCTCTCGCGCCTCTGCGAGCCAGCGCATGGGCCGTTGCGGGCGCATGGCTGCGGGTGTGTGTATCCGGCTGTATACGCAGGACAATTTCGAGTCCCGCGCCGAGTTCACGGAGCCGGAGATACAGCGCACCAACCTGGCGGCGGTCATCCTGCAGATGAAGCTGCTGGGCTTCGGGGACATCGAGGACTTCCCGTTCCTCGACCCACCGGATGCCAAGTTGATCTCCGACGGCTACCGGACCCTGGAGGAGCTGGCGGCCCTGGACAACGCGGGCAACCTGACGCCGCTTGGCAAACAGCTGGCTCGCCTCCCGCTGGACCCGCGCATCGGGCGCATGCTGCTGGCCTCCGCGGAGCACCACTGCCTGACCGAGATGCTCATCGTTGCCGCGGCGCTGAGCGTCCAGGACCCGCGGGAGCGGCCCATGGACAAGCAGCAGGCCGCCGACGAGATCCATGCCACCTTCGCGCACGAGGACTCGGACTTTCTCGCCTTTCTGAACCTCTGGTCATTTCTGGAAAAACAACGTAATCATCTGTCAAAAATAAAATATATAAAGCTTTGTCAGCGCCATTTTCTGTCCTGGAGCCGGGTCCAGGAGTGGCACGACATCCACACCCAGCTGCGCCTGAGCATGCACGAGATGGGCTTCAAGGAGAACCAGGCGGAGGGCAGCTTCGAGGAAATCCATCAAGCCTTGCTTACCGGCCTGCTCAGCAACATCGGCTTCAAGGACGAACGCCGGGAATATCTGGGTGCGCGCAACAGCCGCTTCTACATCCATCCCGGCTCGGGGCTGTTCGACAAGGCACCCAAGTGGATTGTGGCGGCGGAGCGGGTCGAGACCACGCGCCAGTACGGGCGCATCGTCGCCAAGGTCCAGCCCGCATGGATCGAGGGTGCCGCTGCCCACCTGGTCCAGCGCAGCTACTCCGAGCCCCACTGGCAGTCCAAGTCCGGCCAGGTGGCGGCCTACGAGAAGGTGACCCTGTTCGGCGTTGCCATCGTCCCCAAGCGCCGTGTCAACTTCGGGCCCATCAATCCGGCGGAGGCGCGGGAGATCTTTCTGCGCTTCGGCCTCGCAGAAGGTGACTTCGAGACCCGCGCCCCCTTCTGGCGCCACAACCGGGAGCTGATCGAGTACGTCCAGCACCTGGAGGCCAAGTCCCGCCGCCGGGACATCCTGGTGGACGAGGAGGCCATCTACGCCTTCTATGAGCAGCGGGTACCGAGTGGTATCTATTCCACCCCCCAGTTCGAGAAGTGGCTGCGCAAGGCGACGCGCAAGGACCCCAAGATCCTGCACATGCGCATGGGCGACCTCATGCGCCGGGAGGCCGGGGAGGTGACCGAAGCAGGCGTTTCCGGACAGCCTGCAGGTGGGGGCCACGCGGCTTCCGCTGGAGTACCGATTCGACCCGGGCAAGGCCGCGGACGGTCTGACCCTGACCGTCCCATTGCCGCTGGTGAACCAGGTCTCGCCCCAGCGTTGCGAGTGGCTGGTCCCTGGTTTGCTGGAGGAGCGCATCATCGCCCTGCTGCGGGGCCTGCCCAAACAGATCCGCAGGGCCTTCGTTCCGATTCCGGAGACGGCGAAGCGACTCGTGGAGCGGCTCGTGCCGTCGGACCGTCCCCTGATCCAGGCGCTTGGCGAGGCGCTCAACGAAACGGCGGGTATCCAGGTCCCCGAAGACGCCTGGAACGAGGGAGATCGTACCCGAGCACCTGCGCATGAAGTTCCGCCTGGTGGACGAGCAGGGAATGCAGGTCGCGCATGGGGACGATTTCGCCCGGTTCAAACGGCGAGTACGGGGGCGAGGGGCAACAGGTCTTTGCGCGTATCCCCTCCAGCGACCTGGAACGGGGGGGGATCAAGCGCTGGGATTTCGGCGACCTGCCCGAGACCCTGGACCTAGACCGTGGAGGCATTCGGTTGCGCGGCTATCCGGCCCTGGTGGACGCGGGGGACAGCGTCGCCATCCGGGTGCTGGACTCGCAGGAGGGCGCCGGAGCTTGCCATGCGCGACGGGCTGCGCCGGCTGCTGATGCTGCAGCCTGGGATCGGACCTGCGCTACCTGCGCAAGAACCTGCCGGGCTGAACCGCATGCGGCTGCAGTACGCCAAGGCGCCGAAGCCGGGCGGAAAAGACGATTCAACGCCGGCGGACCTGGCGGACGAGCTGGTCGCGATGATCCTGGATTTCACCTTCGTCGAGGGGCAGGCGCCGATCCGGGACCAGCAGACCTTCGAGGCGCGCCTTTCGGCGGAACGGCCGCGGCTGATGTCGGTAGCCGGTGGAGGTCTGCGCCCTGGCCGAGAAGATACTCGGGCGCTACCAGGCCATCCGCAAGCGGCTCGCGGATATCACGCAGATCAACTGGATGACCTCGGTCATGGACATGACGCAGCAGCTGGACTCGCTGGTCTTCCGCGGCTTCCTGCAACAGGTTCCCTACGCGCATCTCAAGGACTACCCGCGTTTCCTCAAAGCCGTGGAGATACGTGCCGAAAAGCTCTCGCAGGCAGCAGGCAAGGACCAGCAGCGGATGCGGGAGATGGCCGTCCTGCAGAGGAAATGGCGGGAGCGTTCGGCCGCGGCCAGGGAAGCGGGCAGACAGGACACCCGCCTGGAGGAGATCCGCTGGATGCTGGAGGAGCTGCGCATCTCCTTCTTCGCCCAGCAGATCGGTACCGCCTATCACACCGTGATGGGCGGTACCGCCGATGAGCCACCGGTGCAGCGCAAAGACCTAAAGCGCGAGACCCGCGACCACGGCGATCAGGTCGTTCCACTTGGACGGTGGAACTCCCTCCACGGGTCGTGGCTCGCGCCATCTCATGGACGCACGGTCCAGGATCGACCAGAGGAGGAAAGGGGCGAACAGCACCAGGTCGGCCAGCATGCCGTTGGCGAGCAGATGTGAAAAGGACCAGAGGGTAACGGCAGCGAGCATGGGATGCCCGACGGCCTTTTGGATGCGCCCGGGCATGTAGGCCGCAAGGAGCAGCGGGAAGACCGGGATCATCAGCGTCAGCGCCAGGTGACGTACCCCCACGGGCGGCAGGTAGAGAACGACCGGCTGCTGCCGCGCAAGGCCGTAACCCCAGACGACAAGGACAAACCCGGCGATGGCCAGGACCGAGTAAATCCCCTGCCATGCCTTCTCCCCGATCCGTGTTGCCGTCCGGTCGCGCCAGCCTGAGGCGAAGATGGACAGGGAGTGCGTGCCCAAAAACAGAATCAATCCGATGATCAGTGCGGTCATTGCGAGTTTTCTCCCGTTGGTCGGTGGGAAAGCTGCTCCGTTTAGGGCCGGATCTTCTCTTGGTTGCTCCTGAAGCTTCGCCATCGCCGCCTGCTGCTCGGCGATCTTGTCGCGCTCCTTCTGGACCACCGCCGGCGGGGCCTTGTCCACGAAGTTGGGGTTGGCGAGCTTTTTCGCGGTCCGCTCCAGATCCGCTTCGAGCTTGCCGATCTCCTTGGCTCAGACGCGCGAGCTCGGCGTCCTTGTCGATGAGCCCGGCCATGGGGATGAGCACCTTCATCTCTCCGACCAGGGCGATGGCGGACTCGGGGGCCTGCTCGTCCTTGCCGAGCAGGGTGACCGACTCGGTTCGGGCGAGGAAATCCAGGTAGTGCCGGCTGGCGTCCAGCCTGGAGCCATTTCCGGTCCTGTCGGAGGCGTTCTGGAGCAGGACGGGCAGGGGCTTGCCCGGCGGGATGTTCATCTCGCCCTTGATGCGTCGCACGCCGAGGATGAACTGCATGACCCAGGCCATCTCCGCCTCGGCGTCGGCGTCATCGACGGAGGCGTCGGCGGTGGGGAAGGGGGCCAGCATGATGGTCTCCCCGGCGGCTCCAGCCAGCGGTTTGACCTTCTGCCAGATCTCCTCGGTGATGAAGGGCATGATGGGGTGGGCCAGGCGCAGCAGGGTCTCCAGGGTCCGTGCCAGGGTGCGCCGGGTCCCGCGCTTCGCCGCTTTCGAGGTCTTGTGGTCGTTGAGAACCGGCTTGGACAGCTCCAGGTACCAGTCGCAAAATTCGTTCCAGGTGAAGTCGTAGATGGCCTGGGCGGCGTGGTCGAAGCGGTAGCCGTCGATGGCGTCGTTCACCGGTGCGATGGTGCCCTGGAGCCGGGAGCGGATCCAGCGGTCGGCGGCGGTGAGCTGGGGATTCGCGACCTCCTGAAGCCCACGACTGGCCGCAGTCCTGTCCCTCGGTGTTCATCAGCACATAGCGGGAGGCGTTCCACAGCTTGTTGCAGAAGTTGCGGTAGCCCTCGATGCGGCCCAGGTCGAATTTGATGTCGCGCCCGGTGGAGGCCAGGGCGGCGAAGGTGAAGCGCAGGGCGTCGGTGCCGAAGTCGGGGATGCCGTCCGGGAAGTCCTTTCGCGTCATCTTGGCGATCTTATCGGCCAGGTGGGGCTGCATCATGCCCTTGACGCGCTTCTCCACCAGGGGCTCCAGCTCGATGCCGTCGATCAGATCGATGGGGTCAAGAACATTGCCCTTGGACTTGGACATCTTGTCCCCGTGGGCGTCCCGCACCAGGCCGTGGATGTAGACCTCACGGAAGGGCACGTCGTCCATGAACTTGAGCCCCATCATGATCATGCGGGCGACCCAGAAGAAGATGATGTCGAAGCCGGTGACCAGGACCGAGGTGGGGTAGAAGGTCTTGAGCCGCTCGGTCTCCTCCGGCCAGCCCAGGGTCGAGAAGGGCCAGAGGGCGGAGCTGAACCAGGTGTCCAGCACGTCCGGGTCCTGCTCCAGCGGTAAGTCCGGCGCGAAGCCGTGGCGCTCGCGCACCTCTTGCTCGGAGCGGCCCACGTAGATGTTGCCCTCGGCGTCGTACCAGGCGGGGATGCGGTGGCCCCACCAGATCTGGCGGCTGATGCACCAGTCCTGGATGTTGCGCATCCACTCGAAGTAGGTGTTCTTCCAGTTGTCCGGGACGAAGCGGATGCGCCCGTCCTCCACCGCGGCAATCGCCGGCTCTGCCAGGGGCTTGATCTTCACGTACCACTGGTCGGTGAGGTAGGGCTCGATGACGGCACCGGAGCGGTCTCCCCGCGGCTGTTGGAGCCGGTGGTCGTTGATCTTCTCCAGCAGCCCCTGCGCTGTCAGGTCTGCAACGATGCGCTTTCGCGCCTCGTAACGGTCGAGACCCGCATAAACGCGGGGGATGAGGTCGCCTTCCTCCGGCTGGTTCCCGCGGATGGCCGCGTCCGGGGTGAAGATGTTGATGAGTCCGCCGTGGGGTTGCTCGGCGATGGCCTTCTCGTCGCGATGGCGCAGCCAGACCTCGTGGTCGTTGAAGTCGTGGGCGGGGGTGATCTTGACGCAGCCGGTGCCGAGCTCGGGGTCCGCGTGCTCGTCGGCCAGGATGGGGATGCGCCGGCCGGTCAGGGGCAGCTCCACGTACTCGCCGATCAGGTGCCGGTAGCGTTCGTCGTCCGGATTCACGGCGACCGCGCAGTCTCCGAGCATGGTCTCAGGGCGCGTGGTGGAGACCACCATGTGGCCCTGACCATTGGTCAGTGGGTAGCGCAGGTCCCACATGTGGCCGCTCTCTTCCTCGGACAGGACCTCCAGGTCGGAGACCGCCGTGTGCAGCACCGGGTCCCAGTTGACCAGGCGCTTGCCGCGGTAGATGAGTCCCTCCTCGAACAGGCGCACGAAGACCTCGCGCACGGCCGCCGAAAGGCCCTCGTCCATGGTGAAGCGCTCGTGCTCCCAGTCCAGGGAGGCTCCCATGCGCCGCAGCTGGCGGGTGATGGTGCCGCCGGACTTGGCCTTCCACTCCCAAACGCGGTCGGTGAAGCGTTCCCGCCCATAGTCGTGACGGGACTTGCCCTCGGCGTCGATCAGGCGTTCCACTACCATCTGGGTCGCGATCCCGGCGTGGTCGGTGCCGGCCTGCCACAGGGTCGGCTCGCCCTTCATGCGGTGATAGCGAATCAGGGCGTCCATGATGGTGTCCTGAAATGCATGGCCCATGTGCAGGCTGCCGGTCACGTTCGGTGGCGGGATCATGACGCAGTAGCTGCCTTGTCCTGCCAAAGTGTCGGTGGGGGCGAAGTAGCCCTTGTCCTCCCAGGTCCGGTACCAGTCTTTTTCCAGGGTCTGGGGATCGTAGTTTTTGTCCAGCATCTGTGTAGGTCTCGGAATCATTCGGCAGGCGCAGCAAAGCCCGACATTATAACTCTCAGCGATCCGGCGAAAATATTCGCCGCAGTCCGGTGGGAGCGCTGCCTCCGGCGGTGCGGCTCAATCCGGACTCTGTCGCGGTCTGCCGGTCCGCTCTCCCGCAGGCTTCTGCGGAGCATGGCATGGCGAGCGGCTCGGCCTCATCTCGCCACGGAGAACGAGCGGCGCCCAGACACATGGCTTCGACTCGCGGTCGCTGTTGGATCGATCCAGGTTCGCTTCCATTCGCCCCTGCGCCTGGAACCACACAGCTCATATGGGTGATAGGCGCCAAACTAATGGTATCCTAGCGGGCAAACGAGGTTGCCGCCCTTCCGGAGTGGGAGCCGCCGTGAAAGCGAGCGCAGGAGGCGTTGCTTTAACTCCCCGAGCCCGATTTTGAATGCCGCCCTTGGTGGGGCTCTTCCTGTTTGCGGCAAGGATCAGCCGCCGGCCACGGCAGGAAATGGCTTCGGGACCCGCAGTTATAGTCCGGTAACTATCGCGTGCAACGCTTTGGCTTCGCGCGTTTCACCTATTGCTGTTTTTTCTCGGTAGAACGCCGAGACCCATTATTGTATTCCCAACCACAATCGTTTTTACGAGCCGAGGTTCAATTAAAAAGATGGACGCAGAAACTACCGTAACACAGCATGTCTTTGGATTCGCCGAGGGGGATGGCAAGGACAAGACGCTCCTGGGCGGAAAGGGTGCGAACCTGTGTGAGATGACCCAGATCGGGTTGAACGTACCCCCGGGGTTCGTGATTTCCACCGCGGCCTGCCTGGAGTACTTGGCATCCGCATCGCGTGAGATGCCGGCGGGTGTCATGGACGAGGTCCATGCGCACATGCGCTCCATCGAGGAGCAGACCGGCAAGGGATTCGGCGACGCCGACAATCCGCTTCTGGTTTCGGTACGCTCGGGATCGGCCATGTCCATGCCCGGCATGATGGACACCATCCTCAACCTGGGCCTCAACAGCGCGACCCTGCAAGGCGTGATCGCCCAGACCGGAGATCGCCGCTTTGGTTATGACGCATACCGGCGTTTCATCCAGCTGTTCGGCAAGGTGGCGCTCGGTGTGCACGACGAGCTCTTCGATAAGCAGTTCGACGGGGTCAAGAAAAGGGCCGGGGTCAAGGAAGACCTGGAGCTGTCCGCGGACGATCTGCGGGAGATCAGCGAACGCTTCCTCAAGGTGGTCGAGGAGGCAACGGGACGGCCGTTTCCGGAAGACCCCTACGTGCAGCTCGAGATCGCCGTAAAGGCGGTGTTCAACTCCTGGATGGGCAAGCGCGCGGTGGATTACCGCAAGCAGTTCCACATCACGCCGGACATGGCCAACGGAACCGCCGTGAACGTGCAGACAATGGTCTTCGGAAACCGCGGTGACGACTGTGCCACCGGCGTGGCCTTCACCCGTAACCCGGGCAGCGGCGAGAACAAGCTGTTCGGTGAGTACCTGGTCAACGCCCAGGGCGAGGACGTGGTGGCCGGCATCCGCACGCCCAAGCCCATCGACCGGATGGCGGCGGAGATGCCGCAGATGGCCGAGGAGCTGGCGGAGCTACGCAACAAGCTGGAGACGCACTACCGGGAGATCCAGGACTTCGAGTTCACCATAGAGAGCGGTCAGCTCTTCTGCCTGCAGACCCGCAACGGCAAGATGAACGCCACCGCCATGGTCCGCACCTCGGTGGAGATGGTGCGTGCGGGGCTGCTCAGCAAGAGCGAGGCCCTGCTGCGCATTCAGCCCGAGCTCCTGGAGCAGATGCTCTTTCCCCGCCTCGACCCGAATGTCCGTGCCGAGCCGGTCGCACAGGGCCTGCCGGCCTCTCCCGGGGCCGCCTCGGGCATCGCCGTGTTCGACGCCGACCGCGCCGAGCAATTGGGTGACGATCTGGGCAAGAAGGTGATCCTGGTCCGCGAGGAGACCAAGCCCGAGGATATCCATGGATTTTTCGCCGCCGAAGGCATACTCACCTCCCGCGGCGGCAAGACCTCCCACGCCGCGGTGGTTGCCCGCGGCATGGGCAAGCCCTGCGTGGCCGGTGCCGAGGGTATCAGCATCGACAACGACAGGCGTCAGGCCTACGTGGGCGAGGCCAGCTTCGGCGAGGGGGACGTCATTACCATCGACGGTACCAGCGGTAAGGTGTACTTGGGGGAGATCCCGACGGTAGAGCCTGACTTTACCCAGGAGCTCAGCATCCTGCTCGGCTGGTCGGACGAGGTGGCGCAGCTGGAGGTCTGGGCCAATGCCGACCTGCCTGACGACGCCCGCCGGGCCCTGAGATATGGCGCGGAAGGCATCGGTCTTGCGCGCACCGAGCGCATGTTCAACGACCCGGAGCGGCTGCCGATCGTCATCGAGATGATCGTGGCCGATACCGCCGAGGAGCGCCAGGAGGCCCTGGACAAGCTGCTGCCCCTGCAGCGGGCCGATTTCAAGGAGCTTTTCGAGGTCATGTCCCCGAACCCGGTTACCATCCGGCTCCTGGATCCGCCGATCCACGAGTTCCTGCCGGACGAGCATCAGCTGGAGCGCGAGCTTGTTTCGCTGCGCAGTCTCGGAGAGGTGACGCGCGGTATGCAGGTCCTGTCCGGTGCCATGGGCCTGATTCACGCCCCGAAGAGCCAGCGTGCCGAGATCGACTCCGTTCGCCGCTTGGTGGACCCCGCCCTGGTGGAGGAGGCCATCGCCAAGAAGGAGACCATGCTGCACAAGGTGCACGCCCTGTTCGAGACCAACCCGATGCTGGGCCACCGCGGTGTACGTCTGGGCCTCACCTTCCCGGAGATCTACAAGATGCAGATCCGGGCCATCCTGGAGGCGGCGGCCGATTGTTCCAAGATGGGCATCGAGATTCAGCCACGCATCAAGGTACCCCAGGTGTGCACGCAGCAGGAGCTGATCCGGGTCAAGGCCTACGTGGATGAGATCCACGACGACATCAAGGAGAAGTACGGGCACCCGGTGAGCTTCAAGTTCGGCACCATGATAGAGGTGGTGCGCGCCTGCATGCGGGCGGGCTCGCTGGCAGAGGTGGCGGAGTTCTTCTCCTTCGGCACCAACGACCTCACCCAGGCCGCCTTCTCCTTCTCTCGCGAGGATGCGGAGAACAAGTTCCTGCCCATGTACAACGAGTCGGGAATCCTGCAGGACAACCCGTTCGAGGTGCTGGATGTCTCCGGCGTTGGCAAGCTCATGGAGCTGGCGGTGGAGTGGGGCAAGAAAACTCGTCCCGACATGCACGTAGGCATCTGCGGCGAGCACGGCGGGCATCCTCGCTCCATTGCTTTCTGTCACGCGGCCGGGCTGGACTATGTGAGCTGCTCCGCGCCGCGCGTGCCCGTGGCCCGGCTGGCCGCGGCCCACGCGGCACTGCTCGCCGATCAGTAGGAGCTGGATCTGTGCAAGAGGCGGCATGCGGCGCCTTTTCAAGTAGACCGACGCCATGGATGGCCCTCTCGATTCTGTAGTAGGGTCCTTCTCCTACTCAGCCGGCCCAGACTATTTCCAGAGAGCTTTGACGGCCCTGCTATCGAGTTTGGTGCCAACAGGCAAAAGCTTCCAGCCGTTCCACGCCCTGTATTCTTTTCCCGTTTTATTGTACACTTTACGTATACGTTTTCTCGAGGTTCCGAGTATCTGAGATCAGTACGATGGAAACGGATGAGCGCAGTCTGAAACGCATTTGTTTCTTGAGTGAAGATTCGCGGGCGGTTTCGGAAATTACCGATCGTCTCGCGGCAAAGAACGTAGAGGTGCTGCGCTTCTCCAATGTCAGCACGCTCACGGCAGGACTGGGACTTGCATCCAATGCCGTACTAGTCCTGGATACAAGAATCTTGCCCGGGGGTCTGGATGCAGCGCTCCTCGTGAGCCGAATCGAGCGTATCCTCGGCGAGCGGCCCGTTCTCGTTTGTATGGCCCATTCCGCTGATATAGATCTGCGGCTACAGGCCCTTCGTGCCGGTGCAGAGGCGTTCTTTACTGCTCCAGTCCCGGTGGACGAATTGTCCGCTTGCCTGCTTGATCTCAGCGGTGTGCGGATTGGCGACAACTTCCGAATTCTGGTGGTCGACGATCAGCCGGTGGCGGCAATTTTTGCTGCACGGGTGCTCGAGAGCGTGGGGATGGAGACCCGCATCGTCGGAGAGGCACTCCAGGTGCTTGAGGTCTTGGAGGAATTCCGTCCGGATCTCGTGCTCATGGATTTGCACATGCCCGGTGCGGACGGCATCGAGCTGACCACGCTCATCCGCCAGCACGATGAGCTTTACGGCACACCAATCGTTTTCTTGTCCTCCGAGTTGGACTCCGGCAAGCAGATGCAGGCCCTGCGGGTGGGCGGTAACGACTTCATCGCAAAGCCGGTACGCCCCGAGCGATTGATCGAGTCCGTTCGAAGAGGCATTCGCTCCGCCCGATCCGTAGCGGCGAAAAATGCCGGCAGGAGTGTCCTATCCCGGGCGCAAGCGGGAGGCGGCAGCAAAAATGGGACCGAGAGGGCGCCGCTCCCTGGTCGTCTTGACGGGCCCTCCGATTTGCGGCTGACAGAGATTATCGAGGAAGCGCTCACCTCGGAAGGATTGCACCTGGTGCATCAGCCCATCATGGCGCTGCAGCGTTTGCCGGGGGAGCGCTACGAGATCATGCTCCGGCTGCGGATCCAGGATGGTGAGATCACCTCGGCTTGCGACTTCCTCCCCGCCGCTCGGCGCAGCGGCCTGATGCCCGCACTGGACCGCTGGGTAATGGAACGGGCCCTCGATGAGCTCAAGCTGCAACGCAATGCCCACCGACGTCTCCGGTTCTTCGTGCATCAGAGCATGGATACCCTGAGTGCGCAGGACTGGCTCCTTTGGTTTCGGGACCAGATCGTCGCGCGCGACCTCATCATGCAGCGCCCGGTGCTTCAGTTCCAGCTACAAGACTTGGCTTCCAACTTGGAATTAGCTGTTTCACGTTTCCGAGAGCTCGGCGTATTGTCCATTGAGACCTGTGTAAACTTGTCTGAAGAGGATTCCGGGGGATTGGAACTGGTGGAGGATCTGGATATTGCGCTGGTAAGGCTCCCGGCTCCAATCGCCAATTCGATGGAGACCGGACAGCTGAGCAGCTATGTCGAACGTGTGCACGCGCTAGGCTCCAAGCTCATCGTAGCCCGCATCGAGCAGCCGCAAACCATCGCCCGGGCCTGGAGCTGTGGTGTCGATTTCATCCAAGGGAACTTTCTGCAGCCCCCTTCGAAGGGGCTCAGCTTCGATTTCAGCGAGTCCGCCATGAGTTGACGCGCGTGTGCCGAGTCTTCGTCTCAGATTCTGCGTGATCATCCCGGGTATGAGATTTGACAGAAATCGCCCACGCCCGCTCGGCTGAAACTTACCCGAATGCCGCTATAGGCGGGCGATTTGGTATGCTTGGGTGCCACCGCCACCCGAACCACATGGTTGATGCCGACCTACTAGCCATGACGACATTCACTTTTCGCAGCTGGAAGCTATTCTTCGCAGTCACCCTGTTGATCTTTGGCGCCGATTATGCCGGTGCCGGCTCATGGACCGGTACCCTCCAGGACGGAAGCGCGCTCACGGTGGATCCTGGCTCTCGGCGCGCAATGCGCCAATACAATGGTCGTTCTGTCCCCCTTTGGGACGGGACCCATCGGCTCGAAGACGGATCTGTGGTCATCGTGCGCGACGGCCAAGCCGTTCCCACCGAGGCGATGATGAACACCTGGACGGCAGAGCCGGGGGCAGAGCCTCGTATGCGAGAGCGCTTTTGTGACCAGCTCGTGCGCAAGGCTTGTGGCTTCAAGGATGAGTGCGCCCGCTCGCAGCCCTGCGTCCTTGCGCGTCAATTGCTGAGTATGGAGCGAGAGCAGCAGCGCCGTGCGCCCGTCGGGCTCGGTCCCTTGCCACAGACCGAGTCGAGCGGCGAGTGCTGGGATGCCCTGTCCAACGCCTCTCTCCAAGCGTGCTCCGACTCGGTGCCGGAGGCTAAGGATGCGGCCTGCAAGAAGCTGGTAGACAAGGTGTGCGGAGCCACGGGTCAATGCGACTCGAGCAGAGCCTGCGAACCCGCCCGTCAGCTCTTGAAGATGGAGAACGAGGAGAGATTGGAGAGCGCGGACCCGGACGCCTTGACGCCGACGGGCGCCGAGTGCGAGAAAGCCATGGACAACGCCTTCTTCGAGCCTTGCCTGTAGCATTCGTGTAAACAGAACACTATGGCCGCGAAATAATTGCCGACGTAGGAGTCCGGGCACGCGAATCCGCGCGGAACGACGTACGAGCGCCTGAAGTGCATCGGCGACTTGTGTGTCGACTATTTCCACCTCTATACGGCCGCCGCGCCCTCTGCCTTGCAGCGTCTCGAACTCATTCCATGCCTACCTGTTTCGCCAAAGCGATCCATCCGAGAGCCGTTGCCAGCGTTTCTCCCGTGCAACGCCGGGGCTGAATATGAAGGCCTTGCGGTGCACTGGGAGGTACTGAGTCTCTTTGCGGTCCACGCGGCGACAATCGAGAGCGGAGAGGGTGGCCGGAGAGGATTCTATTCCTGTACACGATTTGAGCGCTCGATCACACAGTAAACAATCACATCACGTTAGTGTGTGAATGCGGTTAACGAAAGATGGCGAACGACCGCTAAAAAACGACAAAACCCTCTGTCTGGACCCCTGACTCTGCGGGTCTCGACAGGCGAGCTTCCGGAGCTGCGCACATCGCCGAATTGATGCGGGGCATCCGAAAGCCGTAAAAGCGAGGAACTCAAAATGGTTTGCACATCGCGTGTACGGGCTTCTTTTGCCCACAAAAACACCTGCCGAAACGCAGTAACCCGGGTCGCTGCTCGGGCCTTCGCCTGGGTAGCCCTCCCAGTGTTTCGTAACAGACTCCAGGGCAATGACTCTTACGAGAATCGTTTTCCGTCAGATCTCGTAAGGCAACTGGTCCTCGTCGTTGCCGGCGTCCTTGCACTCGCATTCACCGTCAGAGCGGGGGCGGAATCGATCACGCTGCGATGGGATACTCCCGTCGACGACTCTGAGATCAGCGGTTATGAAGTGCGCCACCGCCAAGAGGGCGGGGTCTCAGAGGAGTTTCTGCTGGCTTACGGCGCTGGTACCGACACCCGACTCGTTGACAATTTGGGGCCGGGCGAACCCCATTACTTTGCAGTGAGATCGTATAGCGACGATGGTCGGAAAAGTGCATTTTCCAACGAAATCCCCGTTACGATCCCGCCGCCTCCGGTTGGCGACGGAGACGGAGACGGAGCTCCTCCAGCTCCTCCAGCTCCTCCAGCTCCTGCAACTCCTCCAGATCCTTCAGCTCCGCTGGTCTGCGCGGGCGATACCGTCTGGTCTGCCTTGGCGGAGCCAGAGACAACTGATGACCCGGACACATCAGCAGTCGAGTTGGGGATGAAGTTCCGCTCGGACACCGACGGCTACATTTGCGGCCTGCGTTTCTACAAGGGCAGCAACAATACCGGGACTCACGTCGGCAGCCTGTGGAACAATGATGGGACGCTGTTAGCCCGGGCCACATTCACCGGCGAGTCGGCCTCGGGCTGGCAGCAGGTCGACTTTGCTGCGCCCGTGGCGATCACCGCCAACACCGTCTATGTTGCGTCGTATCATGCGCCGAACGGGAAGTACTCCATTGATCAAGGATACTTCGCCAGTGCGGGCGTCGATAGCCCACCGTTATATGCCCTCGGAGAGGGTGTGAGTGGCGGCAACGGTGTCTATTCGTACGGGTCGGGCGGATTCCCGACGAGCACTTGGAATGCCTCCAATTATTGGGTGGACGTGGTCTTCACCTCGGGCTCCCCTCCGGTCGCTGACAGCGACAGCGACAGCGACAGCGACAGCGATAGCGATAGCGATAGCGACACCGTGATCGACGAGGTGGACCAATGCCCCAACACGCCAGCGGGTGAGCTTGCCGACAGCAGTGGATGTTCCGCCAGCCAGCTCGACAGCGACCGCGATAGCGTGATCGACGAGGTGGACGAATGCCCCAACACCCCGGCGAATGAGCTTGCCGACAGCAGTGGATGTTCCGCCAGCCAGCTCGACAGCGACCGCGACAGCGTGATCGACGAGGTGGACTCCTCCAGCTCCCCGGCGGGGAGCTTCCGCCAGAGTGGCTCCTCCGAAGCCAGTCGAAGCGCCAGCTCCTCCAGCTCCTGCAGCTCCGCTGGTCTGCGCGGGCGATACCATCTGGTCTGCCTCGGCGGTGCCAGAGACAACTGATGACCCGGACACATCAGCAGTCGAGTTGGGGATGAAGTTCCGCTCGGACACCGACGGCTATATTTGCGGCCTGCGTTTCTACAAAGGCAGCAACAATACCGGGACTCACGTCGGCAGCCT
This sequence comes from uncultured Gammaproteobacteria bacterium, assembly GCA_942492625.1. Classification (GTDB taxonomy): domain Bacteria; phylum Pseudomonadota; class Gammaproteobacteria; order Chromatiales; family Chromatiaceae; genus Thiosymbion. The sequence goes on from CALOFM010000021.1 coordinate 200,426, forward strand.
GTGGAACAACAATGGGACGCTGTTGGCCCGGGCCACATTCACCGGCGAGTCGGCCTCGGGCTGGCAGCAGGTCGACTTTGCTACGCCCGTGGCGATCACCGCCAACACCGTCTATGTTGCGTCGTATCATGCGCCGAACGGGAAGTACTCCATTGATCAAGGATACTTCGCCAGTGCGGGCGTCGATAACCCACCGTTATATGCCCTCGGAGAGGGTGTGAATGGCGGCAACGGTGTCTATTCGTACGGGTCGGGCGGATTCCCGACGAGCACTTGGAATGCCTCCAATTATTGGGTGGACGTGGTCTTCACCTCGGGCTCCCCTCCGGTCGCTGACAGCGATAGCGATAGCGACGGCGTGAGCGACGCCGCGGACCAATGCTCCAACACCCCGGCAGATGAGGTCGTCGATATCAGTGGCTGCTCCGCAAGCCAGCGCGACAGCGACGGCGACAGCGTGAGCAACGAGGTGGACGAATGCCCCAACACGCCAGCGGGCGCGTCTGTCGACAGCAGTGGCTGCTCCGCGAGCCAGCGCGACAGCGACGGCGACAGCGTGAGCAACGAGGTGGACGAATGCCCCAACACCCCGGCGGGTGAGGCAGTCGACATCAGTGGCTGCTCCGCAAGCCAGGTCGACAGCGACGGCGACGGCGTGAGCGACGAGGTGGACGAATGCCCCAACACCTCGGCGGGTGAGCCTGCCGACAGCAGTGGCTGCTCCGCAAGCCAGGTCGACAGCGGAGGCGACGGCGCCACGCTGGTCACTGATCTCCTGGAAGTGGGGGAGGTGCAGATCGACGATGAATGGCAACGCATCGACTACCGGCGCACTTATGAGGATCCGGTTGTGGACGCCAAGCCACTGAGTGTGAGTGCCAACGAGTACAGCCCGGCGACCGTGCGCATCCGTAACATCGATAGCACAGGGTTCGAGATCCGGGTCCAGGAATGGGATTACCTCGACGGGACTCATGACTTGGAGGTCGTGAGCTACCTCGCGATGGAGAGCGGACACCACGAGTTGGCCGACGGCTCCCGGGTCGAGGCCGGTCGGATCCGGACGGGCGCAACCAATGCCTTTGTTGCTACGGCCTTCGAGGCCCGCTTCGAGGTGACACCGGTCGTGCTCACAGCGGTCACCAGTGTCAATGAGGGCGAGGCGGTCACCACGCGGATTCGCAACATCGATCGCGACGGCTTCGAGGTTGGTCTGCGCGAGCAGGAAGCCAATGCCCAGACCCACGCGGAGGAGAGCATCGACTATATTGCCTGGGAGCCCTCTTCCGGCATTATCGACGGAGTAGAATTCGAGGTGGGTCGCACGGACAATGTGGTGACCGATGACGTCCACTACGTCCCCTACGGAGATTTCGCCGTCCCTCCGGTTTTTCTCGCCGATATGCAAACCGCAAACGGTGGGGATACAGCCGATCTGGGTTGCAAAAACAAGAGCACTGGCGGAATCGAAGTTTCGATTGACGAGGAGCAATCAAGGGATCTCGAGACCTCTCATGTTGAGGAGATCGTAGGTTACCTCGCAATGGATCCCTCTTCGTTTGCCCAAGATGCAACCGAGATCGAGGTCTTCGCCGACAGCTTCGAGGTGAGCGAATGGAACGGCCTCTGGACCGAAGACGGTCAGAACGACTGGTTCGGCTCGTCTCAGCGTGCCACAGACGGAAACCGGTCCGCGGAAGTAGACGGCAGAGCGACCGACGCTACGCTCACATCCATACCCATCGATCTGCAGGGCAGGCGCAATGCCACGATCGATTTCTCATGGTTGATCGAGCGCGGTCTAGATAGCAACGAGTATCTGGCGTTTGACGCCTCATTCGACGGCGGGGTGACCTGGACCGAGCAGTATCGGCTTCGCGGAAACCAAGATCAGGAAAACGTCTGGCACGCCGAACGTGTTGAGCTGACCGATATCGACCAGCTGCGCATCCGCTTCAGGGGCCGAATGAGCTCAAGGCGGGAAGACGCCAACGTTGACGAAGTGACGGTCATCGCCCATTGAGCCGCTGATCGAGCCGCTGATCGAGCCGGCGGCCCCGCCAGAACGTGCAGCGACACCTGCCGATCCGGGAACGGACCCGGGAGGTGGTCGCAGTCCGGCGGGACGCGTCGCCGGGCGATTCACCGCGGATCGGTCGGCCAGCCTGCGTTGGTCCAACAAGCGGTCAGCATCGGTGGATGTCCGAGTAGAAGAAGAGCAGTCGCGAGACATAGAAGTCCGCCACAAGACCGAGGTTGTCGGGTATTTGATCCTGGGCGACACTGATGCCGTACAACGTTAAACCCGGGAGACGCCGAAGGAACAGATAGTCCGATCTACTGTTTGGCAATAGAAAGGCCGTCCTCTCACGGGAGGACGGTCTTTCATTATCGCAGCAAGACGTCAAGCCACCTGAATCGAAGGCCCCCGGGGCGATTGTTCAGACGGATACGCGGACCCTCCGCACAGAGGAGGGTTACCGCACGGTCTGCAAAAGAAATATGATCGCGGGGATAATCTGCCCCCCGGCTGGCAGAAAAAATCGTCCGCCTACGAATACGGCTTTGACGAGACGTACGAGGATCCGTACGAACCTGTTTACCTTGAAGACAAGGTCATCCGCGTAATAAGGGAATTGCGCGATCTCGCTGATCCTGTCGACCAATAGGTGCTGCAGACCGAATCCTCCGACGTCGCCCCTATTGCAATATTGACTGGAACCGGCCTATCTAAATTGGGACCTTCTTGCGAAGGCCCGCTTTCTCCTTGACGAGGGGTCACAGCATCAGGCTACCGACGGCAGCCCCGCCAGAGCCATGGCGACCTCGCCGTCGTCGCAGACGACGTCCGTCAGCTTTCCTGCAAGGTAGTCGGTATAGGCCTGCATATCGAAGTGTCCGTGGCCGCACAGGTTGAACAGGATCGTTTTAGATTCCCCCGATTTCCTGCACTTCTCGGCCTCGTGGATCGCTGCCTTGACCGCGTGATTGGCCTCGGGCGCGGGGATGATTCCCTCTGCTTTCGCGAACTGCAGACCGGCGGCGAAGCATTCCAGCTGGTGGTAAGACCGCGGATTGATGAATCCGAGGTCCGTCAGGTGGCTGATCTGGGGCGCCATGCCGTGGTAGCGCAGTCCGCCGGCGTGGAAGCCGGGGGGAACGAAGCTGGAGCCCAGCGTATGCATCTTCACCAACGGGGTCAGATGGGCGGTGTCTCCGAAGTCGTAGGCGAACCTGCCCTTCGTGAGGGTAGGGCAGGCGGAGGGCTCGACGGCGATGAATTCCACGTCGCTCTCCCCGCGCAGCTTGTCACGAAGGAAGGGAAAGGCGATGCCGGCGAAGTTGCTGCCGCCGCCGGTGCAGCCGATCACCATGTCGGGAAAGTCCCCGGCCATGTCGAGCTGCTTCTGGGCCTCAAGCCCGATCACCGTCTGGTGGAGCAAGACGTGGTTGAGCACGCTGCCCAGAGCGTAACGGGTGTCGTCCCGTTTTGCGGCCATCTCCACCGCCTCGCCGATGGCGATACCCAGACTTCCGGTGCTGTCCGGATGCTCGGCCAGTACGGCGCGTCCCGACTCGGTGGTATCGCTGGGACTGGCGATGCACGTGGCACCGAAGGTCTCCATGAAGGCTTTGCGGTAGGGCTTCTGCTGGAAGCTCACCTTGACCATGTAGACTTCGATTTCCAGGCCGAACATGGAACCGGCGAGTGCCAGGGATGATCCCCACTGGCCGGCTCCGGTCTCCGTGGTGATGCGTTTGACCCCTTCCTGCTTGTTGTAGAATGCCTGTGCGATTGCGGTGTTGGGTTTATGGCTTCCGGCGGGGCTGACCCCCTCGTACTTGTAGTAGATCTTTGCCGGGGTATTCAGGGCCTTTTCCAGCCGTCGCGCCCGGAAGAGCGGGGAAGGGCGCCATTGGCGCAGGACGTCGCGCACCGGGCCGGGGATCTCGATCTCCCGTTCCGTGCTCATCTCCTGCTCGATGACCGCGCGAGGGAAAATGACGGCCAAGTCATCGGGGGTGATCGGGGTGTTGGTACCCGGATGCAAAACCGGCGGTAGGGGCTCCGGCAGGTCGGCGTTGATGTTGTACCAGGACTTGGGCATGTCCTGCTCGTCGAGCAGGTATTTGATGGAATCGCTCATGGAGCCTACTGACCTCCTTCTCATGTGGTCTATCGTCGGACGCGCCCGCTAGTTTGCCAGCTTCGGACAGAGGTTGAACAGTGCGATGGAATTTACGGTTGCGCCAAGCGCCCTGCCACGGGTATTTTGCCCGTTCGTCTGATCGATCGAGCCCCGGGAATCGCGCCTGGACCAACGGGCGATGGAGGCCGAACCAATTCGATGGAGACCGTCAGTCCCGAATTCGCCGCCCGGCCTCAGCGCAAGCGATGCATTGGGTGGCTGCGGGGTCGAACTCCAGCCTTGCTTGGGCAATGTCCTCGCCGCAGCTCAGGCAGTAGCCGTACTCGCCTTCGTCGATCCGCCTCAGCGCGGCTTGGACGCGTTTGAGCTCCAAGGTGCGGCGGCGTTGCGTCTCGGCAGCCATAGCCTGTTGCTGCAGGGCGTCCATGCGCGACAATCGTCCGTGACGAGCTTGATCCAGCTCTACCGTTCCCGCGGCCTCTCGTGCGAGGGCGTCGTCGTCCAACAACTCGGATCGGCGGGTCTGGAGCAGCTTGCGGAAGAAGGCGAGGTCGCGCTCGCCCCGGGGATCGGGGTTCTCGGGCATCGGATTGCAGAAAGAAGTGCAGTCGCTAAACAGCGGATTGAACTCAGACTAACAAAATTGCAGCGTCCAGTTTCGACCAATGGCCGAAAAAGGTAAATCGAGATTGCGTGACCAGGTCCACAAGGCCCCGTCTCAGATTCACGGAAACGGCTGCTTCGCCCGAAAGGACTTCGCCGCCGGCGAGCACATCGGCACCTACGAGGGATCGGAAGCCAGACGGAACGGGACCTATGTCCTCTGGGTGTACGAAGAAGGGCGGGAGCCGGTGGGCCGTAGCGGCCGCAACCTGCTTCGCTACCTCAATCACCACAAAGACGGCAACGCGCAGTTCGACGGCTTCTCTCTCTATGCGAAACGGGACATTGTGCGCGGAGAGGAAATCACCTTCGACTACAACAGCGATTACGATCCTGACGCCTGACCCTGGAAAGAGAGACTAGCCGTTGGCTGAATCAGAACGAGTGGTTGCTTGCAAACGCAGCGGTTTTCCAGCTTGCCTTGCGATGAACAAATACAGAAAAGTTTTCTATGGAAAAACAACAAGTAATGATGCCCTATCATACACGCTATATTAAGTATCTTTCCTGGTCTTCATCAGTTCCCATAGCGGCAGAGACGCGCACCCGCAGGCCAGTCGTCGTCTCGCGAACGTCTCCTGGCGACCGGAGACTGCGCGGGCTGCGACCTGCGCTTTGCGGGAGTTGACTTCCGTGACCTCGCCAGACGAATCCAACCTAGACGGCGCCGATCTTCAGAGTGCCGACCTTTCACGCGCGGTTCTCTACCGCGCCGAGCTTGGGGCGCGGATGAAGGGCGGAAGGGAGGGGGGAGAGGGGGGCGGGGGGGGGGCGGGGGGGGCGGGACGGGGCGGGGGAAGGGGGGGGGGAGGGGGGGGGGGGGGGGGGGGGGGGGGGCCGACCTGCGCAACGCCAGCTTCAGCAACGCAAACCTGCGCGATGCCGTGTTCGAAGGGGCGGACACGACAGGCGCCAGCTTCGAGGACGCGCTCGGCTACCGCAGCCGAGACGACCCGAGCGGTAGAGCTTACGGCTATTCATGAAGACGCTGATACTCGGTGGCGTGCGTTCTGGCAAGAGCCGACTTGCAGAGCGGCTCGCCTTGGACAGCGGTCGCCAGATCGTCTATGTAGCTACCGCGACGGCCGGCGACGAGGAAATGCGTCGACGCATCGATGCGCATCGCAGGCGACGCCCGGCGAGATTGGACTCTGGTGGAGGAGCCGCTTGCACTAGGCGGTGCGCTCGCGGACCTTGCAGATCCTGGGCGCTGTCTGTTGGTGGACTGCCTCACCCTCTGGCTCACGAATATAGTCACACACGTAGATCTCCCGCTGCTGGAGCGCGAGCGCGCAGCCCTGTTGGAGTGCTTGCCCGGTCTTTCCGGAGACCTGATCCTGGTGAGCAACGAGGTGAACATGGGCGTGATCCCGCTTGGCGAGCTCAGTCGCCGATACTGCGACGAGGCGGGCACACTGCATCAAGAGCTCGCCGTGCATTGCGATCGGGTCGTGCTCACCGTTGCCGGATTGCCTCAGGTCTTGAAGGGGCCCTCCTGCGACCCGGTGGGAAGCGTATGATCCGAGGCGAAAGTTCGTGACCCTGGAAACGGGAGATGATCGCTTCGTAGACCTGCTGCGCCACGGGGATGTCGTGGGGGGCGGGCGGTTTCGGGGCGCCTCGGACGATCTGCTGAGCAAGGCCGGAATCGCGCAGATGCGCGCCCAAGCCGAAGGGCCGAAGGACTGGGATGCGCTGTTCAGCTCGCCGGCGCGCCGCTGCGCGGACTTTGCCCGTGAGGTCTCTGCAAGACGTGGGCTGCCGCTGGAGCTGATGCCAGAACTTGGAGAGCGGCGGTTCGGGGCTTGGGAGAACCGATTCGCCTCCGAGATCCCGATCACCGAGCTGCGGCGTTTCTGGGATGACCCCGTGGGCTTCACGCCGCCCGGGGCGGAGTCATTCCAGGCGCTGCGAGAGCGGGTACTGCGCGGATGGGATCGAATACTCTCGCAAGGGGCCCGCTTTCCACTGCTCGTCACGCACGGAGGAGTGGTGCGCATCGTCTTGGGAGAGATTCTGGATATCCCCTCGGCCGCACTGCTGCGGATCGAGGTCCCGCATGCCAGCCGCTCCCGTTTGCGGATTCCGGGGGGGGAGGGCCGTCCGAGCCTGATGTTCCATGGCGGGCTGGACTCATGTGGCGCGCTTTCCTGATTGCCGGTCGCTTCCTCTCCCGCCTGCCGCTTCCGGATCCGGGGCGCGTTTCCGGGCGCGACCTGGGGCGTGCGGCACCGCTCTACCCCGCGGTTGGGCTGGTGATCGGCCTCCTGGTCTGGGGCGTTGCGAGGTTGTTGGCGGGGTCCGGTGTGCCCGACCTGGCCGCGGCCTTGGTGCTGCTAACCTGGGTGTGGCTTACTGGAGGTCTGCACTTGGACGGGCTGGCGGACACGGCCGATGCCTGGGTCGGCGGCTTGGGGGATCGACGTCGTACACTGGAAATCATGAAGGATCCGACCAGTGGCCCCTTCGGCGTCCTGGCCCTGGTTCTGGTGCTCCTGTGCAAGTGGTCGGCCATCGCCGCTCTGATGGCGGGTGGCTCGGCGGCGGGCCTGATCTGGATACCTGTGCTGGCGCGGTCGCAGCTGCTGGTTCTGTTTCTGACGACTCCCTACGTGCGTCCAGCTGGCATGGGCGCGGAAGTGGTTGCCTATCTGCCGCGCGCCGGGGCTTGGTTCGGGGTAGTGCTCGCGGCCGGCGTATCTCCGCTCTTCCTCGGCACTTCAACGCTGCCCGCGCTGCTGGCCGCGAGCGCACTGTATCTGCTTTGGCGGAAGTCTTTGATGATCCGGCTGGGCGGCTTCAGCGGCGATACCGCCGGTGCGCTCGTGGAGCTGACCGAGACAGCGTTGCTGGCGACTATCGTGCTTTTTCCGTAGCGGCTTCACCAAGCAGGTGATTCCAGGCCAATGCACACCGGTCTCGTCGGGAATCCATTGGTTGCTTGCACCTCAAAGCGGTCAATTGCCGTTTCCAGGTTCAAGCAGGGGCGGAGGATCAGCCATCCCTGGCCGAAATTCCCTATCCCTGTAGGTTACGTCCCTGACCGATATCCTTCTTGGCGTCCTTTGCCCAAACTCGCTCCTGCTACCTGGCGCGAGCCTGGCGTCGCCAGATGCTTGCAGATCCCTTTGAACTCGAAAAGCACTCGCCGCCCGATCCCTGATGCCTGCTCCCCTGTGCCTCTCGACTATTACTTTATAGAATCCAGGGTTCCCACAATAGGCGAAAACCTCCCGGTAGAGCATAAGATAACCTTCCGTCGTTCTGTAGGTTTTGACCTACCGGCTCGCAGGGCTACCGATACAGCCTAGTCATACACACCGGCATCGATCTCTTGTCGCAACAACAGCAAGCGTTGTTGCAGGGCGTCCCTTTCCTGCATCTTCTGCGGGATGTCCGCGGACTCGGCGGCCTTGCGCCTTGCCATCTGTTTGTCGACGCTCGCAATTTGCTGCTCCAGCTCGGCGCTATCGGCGCTGCTTTGCTGCAGGTCTCGGCGTAGCTCCCGCCAGGCCCTGTCCAGCTTGGCGTACTTCGATTGTCGAGCGCTCAAGATGGTGGCGACGCCTGCCTTCTCCTCTTCGAGGGCTGCCAATACCTCGCGGAACCCTCGGTTTCGCTGCTGTTCCAGCGTCAACTCACTGGTTAGCCGGGCTTGGCGTTCGTCGTAAGTCCCCGCGGCGAGGCAGCCTGTGTTCTTGAAGAAGTCCGCGTGGCTGGGATCGCAGTCCTTGGGTGCCGTGGCGCAAGATGCCGCGAGCAAGGGAAGGGACAGGGTGACGAGCATGGGCGTGAGTAAATTCGCTTCATTTGCTGCACCGTCAGGCTGCGACCGGCGATACGCTGATTTCCTGGTCCATCACAGCCAGCTCTTCCTCTATGGTGGAGATCTTGCGCCTGAGCTCGTTTATTTCTGCGTCGAGAGCTCGCGTGTCGTTGCCCGCGCGGCGCTCGTACATCGAGACCTGCTTCCACTCACTCTCCTTCCGTCCCAGGGCGCCGAGCGTTTGTCTCAGGTGGTCGCGGTTGTCGAGCACCGAGTTCATCTCGGAGCGGGCCCTGGCAATGGATATCTCCTTGGAGCGGTAGGCGGCGTCAATCCCGGCGATACGCCTGCGATCCGCGGCTACCACCTGCTTCGTGGTGCCGACGAGCCTCTCCAGGCGCTCGTTGTCTTGGCGTACATCCATGATCATGACTTGTAGGCGCTGCTCGTCGTTCGCGTACTGCGTGCGCCGGGTCTGGACGTATTGGTTGACACCCATTCCAGCGCCACAGCCCACGGCCCCCGCGATTGCGGCGTTCCTGCCTCTGCGCCTGGGGTCGCTGAGCAGATAGGCGGCGACGGCCGCCACGGCGCCAACGGTTACGCAGGCCTGCCCGGCGGTGTAGGCATAGGACTTCGATTGGGCGCGGAGCTGTCGTTCTGCCGGCGTCAGTGTAGTCGGGTCGCCGTAGTAGCGGCTGTTATCTCGTACGTTCGAGCCGCAGGCGGACAGTCCTAGCATAGTGGCGATTAGCATTGCCGAAATGCGGAGGGATCCAAGTGATAGCGCACACATGACGAGTACCTTATCGCAGCTTTACGCAGGCATCGTACCAGGAATCGCGTTCGACTCGGCCGTCGGACGCATACTCGATGATTCGGGAATGGAAGCTGCGCGGATACCGGGCCAGATCGCCAATATTCCTGTTTTCGAGCTCGCTTTCGAGTGTCTCGAGCTGACCGGCTAGAATGTCGAGATCGTCCGTATAGTTCTGAGCGGCGCGAACTACCGTATCGGCAAAGAACAGAATATTCCCGGCGAGGGTCTTTTCGCCCGCCGTAAGGGCATCGGCACCCTTGCGGCAGCGTGAGTGCGCAGGTCCTTCGCGCTCTTTGCACAAATCCTGGCGTTTGCGCCTGAGCTCCATGTTATGTCCCTCGTCGTGGAGCTTCTGGCACAGCAGGCCGCCGAAGCGGATGGTCTCGCGCGCCGCCACGTTGCGCTGGTCGTATAGTCGCAGTGCGTTTGCCGCGACCCGTGCGCGCAGTCGCTCCAAGCGCTTGCGCATGTCCGGGTCCGTCTCCGCCCGTGCAAGTGCGCTGAGCTCCAGGATCGGGTCGTCGAAGGGCTCGTTGGGGTACCTGGCGGGTCGTGTCGACCGTCGAGCCAAGCCTGTCCCATGCGGCGCTTATCTCTGCCAGTCCTTGCGCAGAGCGGATGACCGGCACCGAGGCGACGAGGCGGAACCCTGTGTCCAAGGTCTTGACGGCACCCTGATCGTCGTAGAACGGCACTTCGCGGCGCAGGGATGCGCGAATCTCCGCACGGTCGGAGTGTATGCTGCCGCCGCGCACGATGTAGCCGCCGGGCTGTCCATGGAGGCGGTCGAGGCGGTTGAGCCGAAAGGGCTCGAGCGCGATCTCCTCCGCGTTCCCCAGGATATCGTGCAGCCCCAGCGGATTGGGCTCCAGGAGGCCGATGGGTTTGAGCTCGCCATCGGCGGTCTCGTTGAACCAGACGTATCGCGCGATGCCGTCCGGCATCGGGAAGGTGGGCTCGCGGAAATCCGCCGGGGTCACCGCCGTGCCGCCGCGCGCCGCAAGCTCCCACTCCGTTTCCGTCGGCAGACGCAGGAAACTCGGTACGCCCTCCTCCTTGGGCAGGCAGGGAGATACACCCCTGGTTCACACTCGGGTATGGCATGGGCCTGCTCGCGCACCCAGGCAGGGAGTACTGGTGGGCAAACTGGGAGGCATCGAGCCAGCCAACCCGGGTGCAGGAAGGCGTCCGCGGCCCCCTGGATCGGGGCAAGGCTGGCCCGAGGCCCAGCTAGTCACAGCCTCGTACTGCAGCTCGTTCACCTCGTACTTCCCGACGGGGAACCAGCGACTCGCCAGCGATGGGGAGCGGAAGGGAGCATCGGCGACAAGGCGGGCCGGGTATGTTCCAGGTATCCCTGGTCGCGGGCGTCGCTGCCAAGCTCGACGCGCTGGTCACCGAAGGGGCCAGATGCTTGTAGGTGTCGACGGCGCGGAAGGACCATGGCGCCGTTCCGCAGGTAGTGGGAAGACGAGGTCGTCCCCAACGGTTTGGTGGATTGTAGAGGATTTGTTTCGGAATTTCTGCCAGAGGATCTCCGGAAAAAGGGGGTCCACCGAGCGGGTAGATCGTGCAGGGGCGAAACGAGGCGTTTTCCCGCGTAGCGAGGGGGAAGCGAGGTCAAAAAAAAAAAAAAAAAAAAAAAAAAGGGGGGGGGGGGGGGGAAAAAAAAGGGGGACAGAACGGATCATCGGCCGTCCCGCAGGCTCCTGGCGGCGTCGATCCGGCTGACGCGCATGCCTGCTGCCGTCGCGGCGACAAAAGCGATGACCAGGGTTGCGCCTGCCGCCACGAGTATTTGGTCCGCGCCGATATGGCAAAGGTACCCCCGTCCGGGGAGGTGAGTGCCCAGGACCTGGTTGAAGGTCGTGGCCCCGACCTGGTAAGCCAGACATGCCAAAAGGAATCCAGCGGCGGAGATAGCGAGGGACTGGACAGCAGGGATCAGAATCACAGCCCGGTCGTCGAAGCCGAAAAGCCGCAGCAACGCCAGCTCACGCTGCTTTCGGTCCACGTTTACCCAGAGCGCACCGCCGAGGGCCAGAATGCAGCCGATGCCGGCCACCAGCGCGATGACGAAAAAGACCAATGACAGGACCCGGTCGATGGCACGAACGGATTCAATCGCCTCTGCTTGGGTGCGTATCTCTATGCCGTCCTCGCGCATCGCCTCCGCCAGGGGGGCTACCGAGTCGAGCTCGGCGGCATAGACTCGGGCGTTGGCGAAATGGGGCCTCCGATCCGCGATGCCGCGGTGCAGCTCATCGCTGGTCAGGGACTCGCGCAGGCCGTCACGATAGTCTTCGGCTGCGGCCAGCAGGTCCGGCGTGGCAAAGAGGGCATCCTTTGCGAAGCGGACTTCCGGGACGACGCCGATTACCTTCAGGTCAAGCTCGGCGCTCTCGTCTCTACCCATGTTGGTGCGCTTGACCACGCCCAGGAGCTGGTCCGACGCTCCGAGCCCCAGCTTTTCTGCGAGGGTGGCGGTCACTAGCACCTCCGACGGCTCGATCGGTACCGGCAGTCCTTCCGGCAGCAGGGGGTCTGCGGGAGCGGTCGGCACCACCTGCACGGCTGACATTATCCGGCGTTGCGCGTTCACGATGTCCAACGTCGAATTGATGGTGCGGGTCCTGGGCACGATGAAGCCCACATCGGGCCGGGCCGCATAGGTTTGGAACCAATCCCGAGTAAGGCGCGTATTACCGTAAACGACGATCTCCAAATTGCGTGGGTCGTTAAGCAGTGCCTCCCGCATGGCGGAGACCACCCCTGTCTTGAGCCCGAGCAGCAGCAGCATGGGCGCGAGGATGGCCGCGATCGTGAAGATCAGCGTCAACATGGTCCTGCGGTCGTGCCACAGGTCCTTGAGCGGCGAGGAAAGCGGCGAGTCTGGCCGCTTGCGAATCGCTTGGATGTTTCGGGGTCTTTCTGCCATCCCGACATCATACTGGGACCGCGGGCAGCGCGCCGTCTGGGGTTACGATCGACGGTGCGCTCAGTGCTCACGCCGAACAAACGCCAGTAATCTGCTCTTTGTCGCCACCAAGCTCACATTTTCCACTCGGGCACCCGAGCTCCCAAACCTTTTTCCTCGTCCGTGTACATGGTGGTTTCCCGTCTGTCGCAGACTCTCCACAGGGTTCGTCTCCGACGGTGTACTCTCGTAATAGGACAGCGGCACTTGTCCGTCACAAACCGTGACTTGCGCGCCGATCTCTGTGTGCGTCTCGGCGGGTGGTCGGCTTACGAAGGGCGAGAGAGTCTGCCGCCGATGCCCCGTCCGCGATGCTTCGCTTCGACCTGGAAGTGAAACTCGGGCAAGTGGGAAGATCAGGCATCTCCTTGTTGCCGTGGACCATTACGTGCAACAGAAACTGTATAGCTCGCGGCCCCAGACTCATGGTGTAGAGAAGCTGGTGCTTTTCACTAAAATGCTGCGCAGGATGGAATAGCTTTGGCGAGATGTCTCCGAATTCAGCTTCTGCAATTCGGTGCGCGATCCGGTGCCTGCCTACGGACGATCCACGGGACATCGCCATCCGCCTTCAAGCACGGAGCCGCCCTTGGCCCTCGTCACAGCGCCGATGAGCCTCGCCGTTAGTCAGGTCGTCGGCAACATGGCCCGCGTCGGGTGCGCATTGCGCGAACGGGCCCGTGATATCCGCCCGAAGCTCAGGGCTCCGGCCTCGGGATCAGGGGAAAGCGCGCCTGCCGCCTGGTAGGGCGTTCTTCCAACGAGCCACATACGGCTTCCTCAACCCTATCATGCTCAGAGAGACGAAGACCGCTACCGCTTGTCTCGAGGAGGGCCACTTTACCGCTGCGATCAGGCCAAGCTTAACGGAGCCTCATTGGTTGTTCTCTTTGTTCTGCTTTGTCGCCCCAGGGCGGTAATACGAGCAACATGGCCCGGATCGATCCAAAAAAGCAAAAGCCGTCTAACTTCCCACAAGGCTGTTCCGACTCGAGTCGTCGTAGGTTCAGAGGGTAATCGAAGGATTGGCTTTTGGGGAACGATCTGTGAGTCTGCTCCCATCGACCACCGATTCCACAAGCTCCTGACAAAACGCAGAACGATAACCGGCTGTCGGACGGCCGGCCTCGCATTCAGCTCGCGCAGCCCCAGCGCCTGCACCCGCTCTTCCTCGTGGGTGGTACTGATTGCTGTTACACGCAGGCGCTGGACCAAATCGATCAGCAGATCCATGACCTGATCGCCGAGTCTCGAGATCGAGGGCGGACGTGGGCTCGTCCGCAAGAAGCAGGGCCGGGGCGTGGGCGAGGGCACGGCCGATTGACATTTTCCCCTGCTGTCCGATAGGGAGCTGACCGGGTTTCTTGCTAAGCAGGTTGCCGATCTCGAGCCTCTCAACCAGGTCGTCGAGAAAAGGGGTCTTCAGCGGCAATCCGAGAAGGTGCCGGTTGACAGGATGTTGTCGCGCCCGCTTAGGTAGTGCGGCAGCTCGCCGGTCTGTAGCACGAAGCCGATCGATCGGGCGTCGATGCGTGCTAGCCTCCCCTTGGTCTTGGCGTAGCCACAAATCGTGGATGTTCGAGCGGGAGCCGTCCACGGATTCACCTCGGAAGCGGCCACCCCGATCCAGCTGCGCCACCAGCCCGAGGGAGCTCAAGGACCGTGCTCTTTGCCGGACCCCGCTCTCTCCAGTGACCGCCAGCATCTCGCCCCGTTCCAGGCGAAGCTCGGGGATCTCGACACTGCATGTCTGCTGTCCTGCGCCACGACGAAACCGGCATGCCCTTGATCTCCAGTGGCATCAGGAGTGCAGCCTGCCACGCACTGCAACGCCGGTGCGTTTTCGGATTGCCGAGAGCGCTGAGGTTTTGTAGGACTGAAGTCCACCTACGGTCCGGCGTGCTAAAAAGGAAGCCGGTTTGTGATCGCGTTGGGAAGCCAAAGATCCGTTTAAGTACATGGAGACCTTGGCGCCTCAGCGGTTAATAGGTCCTATCGGTCTCACGGCAGATCCCGCAACCGCACCGGATAGACCTGCTCATCCACCTGGCTGTCTCTCGGCCAGCGCCTTCCAGCGCCGTGCGATATCCGGGCGCTGTAGCGCGCGTAGAGCCGAATCTTGGCCTTGAGCCGGTTCATGAAGTCGTACTGGCGCTGCGGACCCCAGCGCGACCAGGGTGTCCTGGATCCAGGTGCATGACGTCGCTTGGTAGGGGAGGCCCTCCAGGTATTCCTCGAGGATTCCCAGGTCGGCGAGCTTCTGGTGCGGCCTCGGGCGCTCAGTTGCCAGGCCGTGATCGCGCCCGTACTGGGCAGCGATGGAGCGGCAGGCCGTCGAAGAAGCTGGCGTTCTGCGGGACGCCGCGGTCAGCGGCGTCGACGATCACCCGAGGCAGGATCATCTCCAGGTCGCTGAGCTGGTTCTTGGTCAGAAGAACCCGCACGTCGACGGTGCGCTTGGTGGGGTCTGCGAAGTCCCGGTCGCCGATCCAGCCTTCGAAAAGGGTCGGCGCGCTCGGCTTCTCCTCGGTGCCGAGGTAGGCAAGCCGCATGGCGGGTCAGCAGTCCCTCGGTCACGGCGCGGAGGCGCGCCAGCTCCGGGTCGTGCCGGGTGCGGCCGGCTCCTTCGCGGCTTGGGATGTCTTGGCACTCCCGGCCACAGTTTCACCCTGTGAGGCCCGCCGGACGTTGTCGATGATGGAGTCCGCCAGGGTGTCCACGCTTTTGCCGAAGCGCTTCACCGATCCGGTGGCGACCGGAAAATAGAGTGGTTGCTGGAGGTAAGGATTCTTGCTCAGCTTGCGGTAGGTTGCCTCGGCGCTGTCGTGGTTGGCGCGGCCCTCGGTCTTCGGGTGCGGGGCGTAGATGGCCACGCCGAGGCTCTCCGGCCTCGGACTGGACCTGCTCCGCCTGCATGCCCGTCGTGGACTTGTCGCCCTGAAGGGCCCCCGCATCCGTCACCAGGACCAGGTAGCGTGCACCGAACCGGTTCAAGGGAACGTCCTCCAACGCCTTGAACACTCCGGCGAAGGCGTCCTCATCGAACTCGGCGGTGGAGACGCGGGCCTCGCGCAGCTCGGCGACCTTTCCGAGGAAGTCGTCCGCGTCCTTGACCTCTGAGGGATCGGCGAACTCCTTGGCGATGTACTCCAGCCCGGGGGATCTTCTCGATGTCAGCCCGGTAGGCGA
>CALOFM010000022.1:0-171317 GCA_942492625.1 uncultured Gammaproteobacteria bacterium
GCCAGTTGCAGGCGCTGGAGGATGTCCCGCCACTGCTCATGGTCGGGATGATCAGCGGTTCCCTCACCTTCCTCACGGAGGTCACTTCCAACACCGCCACCACCCAGATGATCCTTCCCATTCTGGCGTCACTCGGCGTGGCCATGGGCGAGAACCCGCTGCTGCTCACGATCCTGGCCACGCTGTCCGCCTCCTGCGCCTTCAGCGATGCCCGTGGCGACACCCCCGAACGCCATCGTCTTCGGCAGCGGGCCGGGTCAAGATCGACGACATGGTGAAGGCAGGCTTCTTCATCAACATCATCGGCATAATCATTATCAGCCTACTCTTCTTCTTCGTCGGAACCGCTGTATTCGCTATCGATCCCGGCGTGCAGCCGGATTGGGCAACCTTGGCGACCTCCCCGTGAGCGCAGTCCACCTTCGAACAGGGGTAACGACGATGATGAAGCTACTGCAACGAACGCTGCTTTCGGCACTGACAATCGCGCTTGCCTCGGTGGGCGCGCACACCGGAGCGGCTGCTGAGAAAGCCGCGAGCCCGCCGGAGAACGCGGTGGTTATCGGTGCGCCCCTTCCGTTGACGGGCAAGCTCGAGGATTTCGGGCTGATGATGCAGCGCTCCCTCGACATGGCCAAGGAGGCGATCAACGCCGCCGGCGGTATCAACGGCCGGCCGCTACACCTGGTCTACAGTGATGACAAAGCCGATGTGGATCGAGCGCAAGCGGTCATCGACGCACTGATCGAACCGGCGGATTCGGCCATGTTGGTGGGCGGGTATCAAAGCGACGTAACCTACGCCCTGGCGCGGTTCGCCAACCGGAGCGACATACCCTTTTTGGTCGCCACCGCCGCGACGGACCGGATCACCGAGAAGGGGTGGCGCAACATCTACCGAATCGGTCCGCCGGTCAGCGAATACACCGCAAGCTTGGAGGATTATCTGCTCAAGGAGCTGCACCCCAAATCGGCGGCCATCGTTTACGAGGACAGCATGTTCGGCACCGACGCCGCCGCCAACATGATGAGCTTCCTGCAGAAGAACGGCATAGAGATCGGCAATCTCATTGGTTACGACGCGGGGCGAGCGGGTACGGCGTATTTTCGCTCCCGGTTGGCGCCCCTGACCGGGGAGCCGCCGGACCTGATCCACATGATCTCCTACCTGACGGACGTGCATCGCGCTATCAAGACCATTCGGGAGCTGGGAATCCCCTCCCAATTGTCCGGGGCGGCGGCCGGATTCGCACACCCGAAGTTCTTGGAACAAGCCGGCGAGGCCGCAAATGGCTTGCTGATCGCCACCCTCTGGTCCGGCGAGCTGCCCTATCCCGGGGCCAAGGAATACTACGACGCCTATCTCGCCGCTTTTGGTACAGCCCCGGCTTACCAGGGAGCAGAGGCCTATTCGGCTTTATTGGTGGCGGCGGATGCCCTGAAGCGCGCACGGACTCTGGAGCCAGATGCTATTAGAAAGGCCCTTGACCAGACCTATATGATGACCCCGTTCGGCCCGGTGAAATTCTACTCATACGACGACTTCGAACGCCAAAACAGCGTTCGGACTCTAGTGCTGCGGGTTACAGATGGGCAGTTCCAGGTGGTATGGCCAGCGGACCTTGCGACCACATCCGCCACTCCTTAGGTTTCAAGCCTTGAGAAGTCTGAAATCCTTTTTCCGAATTGCACACTTGGAGCAAAGCCATGCTTCCCGAAATCCGAAAGATCCTCTACATCGATGAGAGAAAGGGTCGCGTCGAGCGCTTCTGCGCTGAAGACCTCGACACCACACCAGAACCGCAATCGCAGCTCTTCGCCGATATCAGAGTGGTGTGCGGCTCGCCCGCAGAGGTGATCGCGCGGGAAGCGGAAGACCGCGATGTAGATCTCATCATCGTCGGTAGCCACACCGGATTCAGCGTTAAGGGAGCTTTTCTGGGCTCCACGGCCCGCAAGGTGACAAATCTATCCAAAAAGCCCGTGCTAGTGGTCCCCATGCCCGAATCCGAAACATGGAGTACCTGAGCGCTGGGGTTGTTCATTCCGCACGGATTTGAAAAGATCTGGGCGCAACTCATGATTGAACCTCCCCCCGGTAGCGCACGATGTCCGCGGAGGCAAGGGCGGTCATGTTAAATATACCGCGGGCGGTAACGGACGGAATCAGGATATGGATGGGTTTCGCCAACCCCGACAGGAAGGGCCCTACTAACAGCCCTTCCGCACGCGAGAGCAGCAGCCCCAACCCGATGGCAGCGGAATCCAGATCTGGAAAAATCAGAAGGTTGGCCTTCCCGCGCAGATTCGCGTAGGGGTAGGCCGCGTTCCGGTAGTTCTCGTGCATAGCACTCATCGAGTGCATCTCCCCGTCGATGTCTACATCGGGCAGGGCCTGGCGTAGCAGCCGGGCCGCATCGCGCATCTTGGCGGCGGACGGTGCGTCCGAGCTCCCGAAGTTCGAGTGGGACAGGAGCGCCACCCGAGGCGTTATTCCGAAGCGCCTGACAATCTCGATGCTGATCTTGGTCTTTTCGACGATCTGGTCCACCGTGGGATTCACATTGATGAATGAATCCGAGAGAAAAACCGGATCGCCCTCGGTCAGAACCGTAGAAAGGGTGGATAGGTAGCACGCCTTGTGATGTAACCCGATGACCTCCTTCACGTGGTACAGATGGCTGCTGAATCGGCCGACCTTCCCGCAGATCATCCCGTCGCCCTCGCCTTTCAACAGCAACATGGCCCCGAGCGACGTGGTGTTCGACCGCAGCCGCTTTTCCGTCTCTTCCCGCGTCACGCCCTTGCGGCCGGCGATGCGATGGAATGCCTCCAACAGGTCCTCGCGCTGTCCCGCCTGCTCGGGGTCGATCAGCTCGAAATCCGAATCCGAACGAATTCGCAGGCCCAGCGCGTCGATCGATTCCTGAATGACATGCGGACGACCCAGCAATATGGGCCGCACGATCTTCTCGTCCACGGCGGCTTGCACCGCATGCAGCACGTCCGTGTTCTCCCCCTCGGCAAAGATCATTCGCTCCTGGCCGATCCTGGCCATCTCGACGACGGGTTGCATAAAGATGCGGCTCGGAATGACATGCTCGTTGAGCTTGCGCTTGTAAGCGACCAGGTCGTCGATCGGGCGGCTCGCAACTCCGGTTTCCATTGCGGCCTTGACGACCGCAATCGGGACCTCCGCAATCAGCCGTGGATCGAACGGCTTGGGAATCAGGTATTCCGGGCCGAACTTCAGCTTCTCCCCTGCGTAGACCTTCGCTACCTCCGAGTCCGATTCGTGAGTCGCCAGGTCCGCAATCGCCTTAACACAGGCGACCTTCATCGCCTCGTTGATCTCCGTGGCACCGCAGTCCAGCGCCCCGCGAAAGATAAAAGGGAAGCACAAGACATTGTTGACCTGGTTGGGGTAATCCGAGCGCCCCGTCGCTATGATCGCATCCGGCCGAGCCGACCTGGCATCCTCGGGCATGATCTCGGGAGTGGGATTCGCCATGGCGAGTATGATTGGCCGCACGGCCATTTTCTTGACGTGCTCTTTGGACAGGAGCCCCGGTCCCGATAAGCCGAAGAAAATGTCGGCACCTTCGATGGCATCGTCGAGGGTCCTCTTTTCCGTCTGAACCGCAAACCTCTCCTTGTATTCGTTCATACCGGCGGTGCGGCCCTTGTAGATCACGCCCTTGCGGTCGCAGACATAGACGTTCTCCCTGCGCAAGCCCATGCTCACGACCAGGTCGATACAGGCCAGGCTGGCCGCTCCCGCGCCGGACACGGTCAATACAACGTCCTTGATCTTCTTCTCTACGATGCGCAGGGCGTTGTAGACGGCTGCGGCGGCGACGATGGCCGTACCATGCTGGTCGTCGTGAAACACCGGGATCTTCATTCGCTCCCGCAAGGCTTTCTCTATGAAAAAGCACTCGGGGGCCTTGATGTCTTCCAGATTGATACCGCCGAACGTGGGCTCCAACGCCGCGACAATCTCGATCAACTTGTCCGGGTTCCTCTCGTTGACCTCGATATCGAACACATCCACGCCGGCGAACTTCTTGAACAGCACGGCCTTGCCTTCCATGACGGGCTTCGCCGCAAGGGGTCCGATATTCCCCAGTCCCAGGACGGCGGTGCCGTTCGTGATCACCGCCACGAGGTTGCCGCGTGCCGTCATTCGGGCTGCTTGCCGCTCGTCCGCAACAATATCCTCACATGCGAAGGCGACACCCGGCGAGTAGGCGAGCGCCAAGTCGCGTTGCGTCGCCATCGGCTTGGTTGCCTTGATTTCGAGCTTCCCCGGAACGGGCTCGACGTGGTAACGCAAGGATTGGTCTTTCAGGCTTTCTTCAGACATGCCGTTCTCCGCAGGCCGCAATCAGAACAAGGGAAGAGCAAGGACACCGAATGAGCTAGGCGTTGATGGTAGACCCCACCCAGGCTCCGTACAACGCGGGTGGGGTGGGATCTTAGCCTTCGAGGTCCGAATCAGAGGCAGGCTACAATCGAAGTAGGGAATGCAGCGCGGATATGGAGGCACCCGATGAGCCGCAAGGTCCGCGCAACCCGGAACCACAAAACACTGGCCTGTCTGCTTTCGGTCTTGACCTTGTTCGGCTTGAACGCTTGCTCCTAATGAAAATGGACTCGGGTTTTCGGGACCAGCGGGACGGAGCGAGGCTACGGGGTTGCCCTTCTGCCCATCAAGGGTCAGCTCTAACCCCGCCGGTTAGCCTTGGCAGCCTGACAAACCTTTCTCGATATGGGCAAGTCCCTGCCGCGGAATGGAAGTGTCCACCCCCTCTCGGTCCAGAGCCGCGAGCAACTCCCTACCCTGTGCCGCGAGCAGGCCAAGCTGATCGGAGTCGAAGACCTTGAGCACCGCCTGCAGCTCCTGTTCTCCCGCGCTGAGCAGAGAAGGCAACAGCTCTTCGACGCCGATCGGAGATTCGGGATGCAGAATATCCGCCAGCAGAGGCTGCTCAAGCAGCCGAAAATGGATAGCGCGGGCCTGCTCCTCTTCTTCCAATTCCCGATGGGCCCGCGGGTCGTTGCCGGCGGACTGGCGGATGGCCTTCATGATGAGACCGATGAGCTTGCCCAAAGCCTGCTTTTCCTGCTCGTGCTCCTCCGGCAGCCCGCAGGCCTGCTCGTATAGCTTCTCCAGCTCCGCCTTGAGACCGAGCAGGGTGTCGCTGCCCGCGTTCGGAGGCAGGTCCACGGCCTGCTGCACCAGGGCGCGGAAGGATCCGCGAAAGGCATCCATCTCCTCGTGATCGGCCTTCTGCGCGGCGAGCAGGTCCTCCGGCTCGACCTCGCCCGGCGGCCAGCCGAAGAGGGGATTCTCGTGCCGGCGGCGCAGGTGGCGCTCACGGCGACCGGGCTTCGTGGTGAATGGCAGGTCCATATCTGTAGTTGTCGCGAGTCTATCGGTTCGTCGTATCTATTTGGGAAACTTACGGCGGCGCCATCGCCTCGTATAGCGCCGAGTAATCCTGGTCCCCGTAACCCTCGCTCAACGCGCGTATGCAGGCCGCCTCGATGGTTGTGATCATGGCCGTATCCATGCCGGTCTGCTCCGCCACGCGGCGAAAGAGCCGCACGTCCTTGAGCAGGTGCTTGAGAGGGAAGTTTGCCCGTCCGTAGTCGTGGGACAGGTACTTGTCGAGTTTCTTGTCGAACGTAGGCGCGTAGAGGGCACTGCCGCGCAACGGCTCCATGAACTGCTCCACGTCGATGCCTTCGGCACGGACCAGCCCCAGGCTGAGCGAGAAGCTCGCGGTGAGCCCCGCGATGAGCTGATTCATGGCCAGCTTGAGGGCCGCACCCTGGCCGACATCGCCGACGAGGCGGGGGTCCGGGCCCAGCGCATTGAGAACCGAAAGGCAGCGCTCGAACAATGACCGCTTTCCGCCCGCCATCAGGATGAGGCGCCCGTTGCGCGCTTCGGGCAGGCTACCCAGCACCGGGGCTTCCAAGTACTCGCCCCCGGCAGCCTCCACCCGCGTCGCTATGCTCCGGCTCTCTTCAGGTGCGATGGTGCCCATTTGCAACAGGATGCGGTCGCGGATGCTGATGTCCGTGCCGGCTTGGAACAGGACCTCGGCAATGGCGTCAGAGTCGCTGAGCGCCAGGACCACCAGATCCGATCGCTCGATGGCCTCCCGCACCGTGCCAGTCGTCTCCAAGCCTTGCCCGGCCAACCCACCCGCCTTCTCCGGGGTGCGGTTCCAGCCGACGACGTCCAGCCCCTGCCCCTTGAGCCGCAGTGCAATGGCGGCCCCCATGAGGCCGAGTCCGAGAACGGCAATCTTCATTTCATCTCCGCAAGACCCTGTATCCCAAACAGAGCAGTTAGCTTTTATTGGGATAGTTCACTCACCCCGGAGCAGGGCAATCACCGGCTTTGTTTCGGGACGCACGCCGCGCCACAGGAAAAAAGACTCCGCAGCCTGCTCCACCAGCATGCCGAGACCGTCCAGGGAATGGACCGCGCCCCGGACCTTGCCCCATCGCCGGAAGGGAGTCGGCACATCACCGTAAAGCATGTCGTAGGTCCAGCCGCCTTCGGCGAGGCAATCGCCCGGGATAGCAGGCACGCCACCATCCAGCCCCGCGGAAGTTCCGTTGACGATGAGATCGAAGCGCCGTCCGGACAGCCCGTCCAGCCCACAACCGGTGACGGGTCCGAGCACGGCACCCGCCGCCGCCAGCTCCCGGGCCTTGGAGGCCGTACGGTTGGCGATCACCAGCTCTGCCAATCCGGTCTCCAGAAGGGGACGCAGCACCCCGCGCGAGGCCCCTCCGGCCCCCAGCAGAAGCACCCGCTTACCGCGGAATCGGAAGCCGTGGTTCTCGACCAGATCCCGAACCAATCCGACCCCATCGGTATTATCTCCAAACAGACCGCGGTCCGGGAGCAGGATCAGGGTGTTGACCGCACCGGCGCTCTCGGCCCTCGGGCTACGCTCGTCTGCGACCTCCCAAGCCCGCTCCTTGAAAGGAACCGTCACGTTCATGCCCCGACCATCCTCGGCAAAAAAGCGACGAACGTCCGTTTCGAAATCGGCAGGATCGCCAAGGATACGCCCGTACTCCATGTCCTGCCCGTCCTGGCGGGCAAACTCGGCATGGATCAGCGGCGATTTGCTGTGCTCGATGGGGTTGCCGATGACGGCGTATTTGTCTGCCATCTGCGGACGCTCTTATCAACCCTGCAGCCAACGGGCGGCTTCTTTCGCATAGTAGGTCAGAATCCCGTCCGCCCCCGCACGCTTGATGGAGACCAGCGCTTCCAGCACCACAGCCCGCTCGTCCAGCCAGCCGTTTTGACTGGCGGCCTTGAGCATGGCGTATTCGCCGCTGACCTGGTAGACGAAGGTCGGGGCGCCGAAGCGGTCTTTGATACGCCGAACCACGTCCAGGTAGGGCATGCCGGGCTTGATCATGACCATGTCGGCCCCTTCCTGCAGATCCAGGACGACCTCGTGCAGGGCCTCGTCGGAGTTGGCCGGGTCCATCTGGTAGCTGTACTTGTTGCCGCCACCGAGATTGGGCGCGGAGCCGACCGCATCCCGGAAAGGGCCGTAGAAGCTGGACGCGTACTTTGCCGAGTAGGCGAGGATACGGGTATGAATGTGCCCGGCATCCTCCAGCGCCCTGCGGATGGAGCCAATCCGCCCGTCCATCATGTCCGAGGGCGCCACCACGTCGGCACCGGCCTCGGCATGGGACAGGGCCTGGCGGGTAAGCACCTGAACCGTTTCGTCGTTCATGACATAACCGGTGTCGTCGATGAGACCGTCCTGGCCGTGGGTGGTAAAGGGGTCCAGGGCAACGTCGGTAATCACGCCGAGGTCCGGTACCGCGTCCTTCAATGCACGGACGGCCCTTTGGGCCAGTCCGTCGGGATTGTAGGCCTCGCGTGCATCCTCGGACTTGGCTGACGTCGGCGTGACCGGAAACAGTGCCAGGGCGGGAACCCCCAGCTGATGGATCGCCCGTGCCTCTTCCAACAGAAGGTCGATGCTCATGCGCTCGACCCCGGGCATGGAGGCCACGGTCTCGCCCTGACCCGAGCCCTCCAGTACGAAGACCGGGTAGATCAGGTCGTCCGGTGTCAGCCGGGTCTCTCGCATCAGACGTCGGGAGAAGCCGTCGCGGCGCATTCGGCGCATGCGGGTCAGGGGATATCCGGTGCGGGAATGGCTCTTGGAGGTCATGGGATCACCTGATTCGACTGCTTTCATTCGGACTGCGCAGCTAGGAGTCTGTCTGGCTTGCGCGTTCGTAGCGAGGGAGCGCGGGGCCGAGGTGGATATTTCGCCCGGTTGAGGCGAATCGTGGACCAATTTCACGAAATCGGGCGGAAAATCCGACCGGCATCCGCGGTTCCACAGTTGAACAGTCGCAAGCCAAACAGGCTCCTAGTCGCCCGATAACATAACGCAGGCGGACGGCCGCCTCCAGAAAAAGCCCTTGCTCGCGATTTTTTTCCGGTTTTTCAGCATGCCCGAGCACTGATAGAATCCGCGTATTGTCGAGGCCCGCGTACAGTTACATGTTTCGAATCGACCATCCCAACCCTCACGTCTTCGACGTAGACCAAGAGTGCTTCCATTTCCAGGTGGTCGAGGCATCGGAAGGAAAGCCGATCCTGGTGGACTTCTGGGCCGACTGGTGTTCCCCCTGCCACGCCCTCTCGCCCCACCTGGAACGGGTGATCAACGAGTACGACGGTGAAATCCGGCTGGCCAAGGTGGAGGTGGACGACGGGGAGAACATGAAGCTCGCCGGCCATTATCGGCTGCGCGGATTCCCCACCGTAATCCTTTTCAAGCACGGGCGGGAGCAAGGACGCTTTAGCGGGTCTCGTTCGTCCCACCAAGTGAGGGAATGGATACATGCACACCTGGATACGGAGGCGATGGCAGCCAATGCGTGAGAGAGAAACGCCCCGGGACCGAGACGAGCAAGAGGGAGTCCCGGCGCTCGGGAGAAGGCATTTAATTAACCGGGTCGTGCTCGCGCTGACCTGCCTGGCGATCATTTCCCCCGCGTTTGCTGAGCCCCTGAGCGAGCCCCAGAGGGTGGTTCAGCAAGTCTCTGACGGGCTGCGCCGGGTCCTGCGGGAAGACCGCCGGTTGCTGGAGACCGACCCGGCCTATGTCCACCGCCTCGTCGATCAACTCTTCCTGCCCAACGTCGATTATCCGCGTATATGCGCCCTCGTGCTCGGTCCCCATTGGAAGAGGGCTACGCCGGCCCAACGCGACGCCTTCGGCGACGAGTTCAAGGCCCTGCTCATCAACACATACGCGACTGCGGTCAACGAGCTCAGCGAGTGGGAGATCCGTTATCTTCCGCTGAGATTGCAGCCGGGAGACAAGGACGCGGTGGTCCGGACCCAGGTGATGTACCCGGGGGGGGAACCCGTAGAAGTGGACTATCGCATGCGTAAGAAAGGCTCCCGGTGGCTGGCCTACGACGTCAAGGTCTCGGGGGTCAGCCTGCTCGCCAATTACCGCTCCACCTTTGTGCGAATGGCGCGAAAAAAGGGCATCGACGGGCTGATCGACGACTTGGCGGCGCGTAACGCGATGCGCGGTACGGACTCATCGTCCGGACTGAGGCAGAGCGCACCGGCAAGCAATACAGCTCGGCACGCGTCTAGAAACCCAATCAGGATACGCGTCGAATGCTTTAGTGCTAAGCGCCTTGAACCCAACCCGGCACGATCGGATTGACGGCCTTTTCGAGCATTTTCAGGCCGCCCTGGTCGTCCTCGACGGCGTCAGTATTCGGCACTTCTTGCGTTCACCTGGGAACAGGGCGTATCCCTCCTTTCCTTCCAGGTAACTTAGCAGGTCGACGAGCTGATTCTGAGCGTCCTCGAGGCGGTCGCGCCCCGGTAAACTTTGCGCATTGACCGCGTTGCGCAAAGCGTCAAGCGTTTCCAGCAGCGACGCACTTTCGGCCAAGGGCGGAGCTTCCAGGCGCCGCTTGAACTCGTAGTAGGAGATGGTATCGGGCTCGAAGCCGTACTGCCCCTCCATCGAGGTCATCACGAGCTTGCCCAAGGCCTTCTGCTCCGGCTGAAAGAAGTTGAACGGGCCGACTTGTTGCGGCGATGAAGAACTGGAGAAAGCATGGCGCACGGCTGACACGAGCTGCATCACCACGGGATCTTGGGTGTACGGCCCATGACGCTCCACGGCCACCGCCCAACCGAAATACCGAACGATGAGGTAGAGGGTTTCCTCGGCGTAGGTGCCATCGGGATAGCGCTTGCGCAGAGAAGGGAGGCCACCGACCTCCAGTATGCTGTAGATGCGGCTTTGCAGATCCTCACAGGCGGACAGGAACGGGTTGACGTACAAAGCCGATATCCGCGCCCGGTCCTTGTTGTGCTCCCGCTCGCGATCGGCGGCCCAAGCCCAAACGCCCCAAACCGCTGTCGCGACGGGAATCAGCCACTGCAGATTGAAATTGATCTTCGGCACTTAGGGTACAAATACAATTTACCCGTTCTTCAACCAGTCGCGCGGCCGCAAGAACCGCTCATAGAGCTCCGCTTCTCGGCTTCCGGGCTCCGGGTGCCAATCGTAGCGCCAGCTTGCCTCCGGGGGCAGTGACATGAGAATCGACTCGGTACGCCCACCAGACTGGAGCCCGAACAGGGTCCCGCGATCATAGACCAGATTGAACTCCACGTAACGCCCGCGCCTGTACTTCTGAAAGGCGCGCTCCCGCTCTCCATACCCCGTTCCCTTGCGCCGCTGGACGATGGGCAGGTAGGCAGACAGATAATGGTCCCCGACGCTGCGCATGAAGGCGAAGCTGCGCTGGAAACCCCATTCGTTGAGATCGTCGAAGAAGAGGCCGCCCACCCCGCGAGGCTCGTTGCGGTGCTTGAGGAAGAAGTAGTCGTCGCACCACCGCTTGAGGCCGAGATACACGTCGTCGCCGAAGGGTGTGCAGGCGTCGCGCGCGGTATTGTGCCAGTGGATCACGTCCTCCTCGAAGCCGTAGTATGGCGTGAGGTCGAAGCCCCCCCCGAACCACCAGACCGGGTCCGCGCCAGGCTTTTCGGCGATCAAGAATCGCACGTTGGCGTGCGACGTCGGTACGTAAGGGCTGCGCGGGTGCATCACCAGGGATACGCCCATGGCTTGGAAGCCGCGGCCGGCGAGCTCAGGACGGCTGGTGGTCGCCGACGGCGGCAGCTTCTCGCCGAACACGTGGGAGTAATTGATACCGCCCTGCTCGAAGACCGCACCATCGCGCATCACCCGCGTGCGGCCTCCGCCTCCGCCGGGCCTTTCCCAAGCGTCCTCACGAAAGCCTGCTGCTGCGTCTTCCAGCTCGAATTCCCCGCAAATGCGGTCTTGGAGGTCGAGCAAGTACTGCTTGACGGCTTCGGCGTCGGGGCGGTCGGTCATGACGGGTCCTCCGGATAGATGTGCACCGCCAGCCACAGGCAGCGAGGATCGGGATGGGTCGCAATGACACGGTGCGGCGTACGCGCCGGGATGAAGGCATGATCGCCCGGAACGAGATCCAGGTTCTCACCGACAATCTCGAGGGTTGCGCGCCCCTCGAGCAGGACTACCCACTCGTCCTGCTCCTGGTCGTAGAGGACCGGATCCGGGCTGTCACTGCTGGAGATACGCTCGATACTGACGTTTCGGCAGCGGAGCAGCTCGGTGAGGGATTCGCCGCTATCCGGGCAAGCCGGATCGGCAAAGATGTTTGCTGGCGCAGGAGGGGGACGAAAGCTCAATCTTCAACCCCTCGCACCTGCTCTTGCCTTCGGGCCCAGGGGGACAACGAGCACCTTCGACGAAGGCTTTCAGAACAGCCAGCAAAGAAAAACCGGCGCGAAGGCCGGTTTTTCCATCAGGCCATGGCCTTGATGTGGGCGTTGAGCCGGCTCTTGTGCCGGGCCGCCTTATTCTGGTGGATAAGCCCCTTACCAGCCGCGGAATCGATGGCGGGCACGGCCTCCTTGTAGGCGGTTGCCGCAGCCTCCTTCTCGCCCGTTTTGATGAGCTTGACCACCTTTTTCATGGACGTGCGCATCGTGCTGCGAAAGGACGCGTTTTGCTGGCGGCGCTTCTCCGCCTGGCGGGCGCGCTTTCGGGCTTGGGCTGAGTTGGCCAAGGTAACTCTCCTGAAATCCTGGATTCTTAAACGGATAAAAGACCGCGCATTATTCGCAAACCGGCCAAGTTTGTCAACGATGCATTCCGGGGCCGAGTCCCGAAGCTTCCCGAGCCCCCCTGTCTAGCAAAACATTGGAATCGGCCATAGCTCCAGTCTTTAGTATCTTGTTACGCCCGAGTGCCCGCGGGGACGCTATCGCTGAGTTGTTTAAGCAGAAGGGGCGGTATCATGAGTCATTTGATCAGAAATTCTCTTGTAGCCTTGGCCGTACTGAACGCCGGGACCCGACCCTTGGCGGCAGCGGACCCGTTGGCCGAGCTCGGACGGCTCATTTTCTTCGATGCGACCCTCTCCGAGCCGGCCGGTCAATCCTGCGCGAGCTGTCACGGCCCGATCGCCGGATGGTCGGGGCCGGACAGCCAAGTCAATGCGCTAGGCGGTGTCTACGAGGGTGCGGTCCACGGGCGCTTCGGCAAACGAAGGCCTCCCTCCGCCGCCTACGCGACCTTTAGCCCGCCGCTGCACCTGGACCCGGAAGAGGACCACTTCGTCGGCGGCAACTTCTGGGACGGCCGCGCCACCGGCTGGCTGCTCGACAGTCCTTCGGCGGAGCAGGCCCAGGGCCCCTTCCTCAACCCGGTGGAGCAAAACCTGCCCACCGCCGAGGAAGTCGTGGCCAGCGTCTGCGATGGTGCCTACGGTGACCGCTTCCGCTCCCATTTCGGGGACGGCGTGTGCGCCAACAAGGTCAGCGGCTACAATGCCATCGCCCGCGCCGTGGCGGCCTTCGAGGCATCGGCGCAGGTGAACGCCTTCAGCTCCAAATACGACCACTATCTGAAGGATCCCAAGCGCTACCCGCTGACAGATCAGGAGCGGCTGGGCCTCGAGCTCTTCGAACGCGAAGACAAGGGTAATTGCGCGGCCTGTCACCCCAGCCAACTCGGCCCCAATCAAGAGCCGCCGCTGTTTACGGACTTCACCTACGACAATCTGGGGGTGCCCAGGAATTCGGTCAACCCCTGGTACAACGCCCCCGAGCGTAATCCCGAGGGATCGAATTGGGTGGACGAGGGACTGGGCGGATTTCTGAAGACCGTCCCGCGCTTCGCGGCTCGCGCCGAGGAGAACCTGGGTAAGCAGAAGGTACCCACGGTACGCAACGCGGACTTGCGACCGTCGCCAGACTTCGTCAAGGCCTATATGCACAACGGCGCGCTCAAGACCCTCGCCGAGGTCGTGCACTTCTACAACACCCGCGACACCAAGCCGGCCTGCGAGGCAACGACGGCCCCCGCACCGGGCGAGAACTGCTGGCCTGCCGCTGAAATAGCCGCAAACGTCAACACCGATGAGTTGGGCGATCTGGGACTGACGGCGGAGGAAGAGGCGGCCATCGTGGCCTTCATGAAGACCCTGAGCGACGGCTGGACGCCGCCCGAGAAGTGAAGCCGGCACGGTGATGGCCGAGGAGCAGGACACCCGGCGTCTGCGCCGCGCCTTCTACTTGGCGGCGGCCTTCGCCGGTTTGATGTGGTTGATCAAGCTGGCGGAGCTCGCCTTCGGCCTCGACTTTTCGAATCTGAGCATCTTCCCGGGCCGTCCGGAAACCCTGACGGGCATCGCGCTGGCGCCCCTGCTCCACGGCTCCGTGTACCATCTGTTCGCCAATACCGCCCCCATCCTGATTCTCGGTACACTTCTGATTTACGGCTACCCGAATGGCGCGCGGATCGTCCTGCCGTCCGTTTACCTGGGCGCCGGTGTCGGGGTCTGGTTGTTCGCCCGCCCGGCGTGGCACCTCGGGGCGAGCGGCCTGACCTTCGGGATGATGTTCTTTGTCTTCACCATCGGAGTCCTGCGTTGGGACCGCCGCGCCATCGCCCTGTCCCTTGTGGTCTTCCTGCTCTACGGCAGCATGATCTGGGGCATCTTCCCCACCAAGCCCGATATCTCCTTCGAATACCATCTGTTCGGGGCCGGAATCGGCGTCCTGCTCGCCTTTGCACTCAAGGAGCTCGATCCGCCACCTCCCGAGAAAAAATACAGTTGGGAGCTGGAGGAAGAGGATGACGACGATGAAAACGCCAACACCCAAGGCGAAGTCAACGCCACGGGGGGCACGGGCTGACTTCGCGGTACGCCTCGAAACAGTAATTCACCACGAAGAGCACGAAATAAACATACAGATTGAGCCGGGAATCACGGGGGTTGGACGTCAGGTGCAGACAATGCCTCCAAGTCCCGGTCGCGCATTCCCAGCAAGGAGAGGATACCGTCGAGTCCGACGGTGGCGATGGAGTGGCGGGCCTTCTCCTTGACCAGCGGCTTTGCGTGGAACGCGATCCCGAGTCCCGCGATACTCAGCATCGGCAGGTCATTGGCACCGTCACCGACTGCGATCGCCTGCTCGAGACGGATTCGTTCCTTGGCGGCAATCTCGCGCAACAGCTCCGCCTTGCGCCGCCCGTCGACGATCTCGCCCTCGAAGCCGCCGGTCAGGCGCCCGCCGCGCAGCTCCAAACGGTTCGCGTGCACATAGTCGATCCCGAAGCGGCGCTGCAGGTGCTCGGCGAAATAGGTGAAGCCGCCGGAGAGTATGGCGACCTTGTAACCCAGCCGCTTGAGGTTCGCGATCAGGCGCTCGGCACCCTCGGTGATGGGCAGGCGCGCGGCAACGTCCGCAAGCACCCTTTCCTCCAGGCCTTCGAGCAGGGCCATACGGCGGCGGAAGCTCTCCTTGAAATCCAGCGCGCCGCGCATGGCGCGCTCGGTGATCTCCGCCACCTGCTCCCCCACGCCGGCAAGCTTGGCAAGTTCGTCGATCACCTCCGCCTGGATCAGCGTGGAGTCCATATCGAAGCAGACCAGACGGCGGTTGCGGCGAAAGATGTCGTCCTCCTGAATGGCGATGTCCAGCGCCATCTCCCCGGCCAGGCGCAGGAAGTCGCCGTGCAGGGCGGAGATGTCCGCAGCGGGACCCTTGAGCCCCAGCTCGACGCAGGCGTGCTGACCCGATCCCGCGTCGCGGCGGGAAATACGCCCGGACAGGCGGCTGATCTGGTCGATGTTGAGCCCGTTGGCGGACACTACGGCGGCAACCCGGGCGATGTGGCGCGCGTTGATCTCGCGCCCGAGCAGGGTGACGATGTGCCCGGGCGCCCCCTGCTCACGAACCCATTTCTCGTAGTCGTCGGCCGTGATGGGAGTGAAACGCAGATCGAGCCCGATCTCGTGGGCGCTGAACAGCAAGTCCCTGAACACGGCGCAGGAGGCGTCGGACCCGCGCAGTTCCACCAGCAGCCCCAGGGCCAGGGCGTCGTGAATCACCGACTGGCCGATATCCAGCACCGCAATATCGTACTTGGCCAGTATGCCCGTGAGCTTCGCGGTGATACCCGGCCGGTCGCGGCCGGAGACGTTGATAAGGACAACTTCGCTCATGCTGTTACCCCACACGCGTATGGCTGAAGCCGGACCGCGTCGCGAGGCGGCTCAGCGCAACAACCGACTTAAGATCAGCCCGGCCTCGACCTCGCCGCTATAGCGGAACGGGACCGCCGGGACATAGCCCACTGCGAGGTCAAGTGCACCGGAGATCTGGTAGCTCCATTTTTCGCCACTGAATTTCGAGGTAGGTAGGCTCGCAATCAGGCGCGCTAAGTTCGTGTTGACCGATACGTCGACTACACCTTCGTCGAAAGCCGGTATCTGCTTGTCGAGACTGCTTGCACCGCTGCCGACCTCAATTCCTTCGACCTCCAATTTGTAGGTTGCTCCCCTGATCGGCAAGGCGCGGTCGTTGGGATTATTGACATTCAGGCTGACGATGACGGTTTGTTGATCGACGCTCATTTGCACGGGTCTTATACTAACCAAGGTTACCCCCGGAGTGACCCAGGATTTCGTCAAGTGGGAGCAGCCCACCAGCAGCGCCACGGCTGCAGCGGAAAGGATCAGGCTAAACCGGGGTTGATAGGGCATGTATAGAAGGCAGGCGCCGAAGTTGGAAGGTAGGCCAAGGTTAGCGCGTTTTATTGCGCCGGACGATGCACCTCGGCGCTGCCGTGCCAAACAGAATGCTCCCTGACTCCTGCCCGTACATGCTTGGCGAATCGACGTCTCACCAGAATCCGTAATTGGAAGTAGCGAGCGTTGTTGAACGAGGAGGCGAAAAGCCATGGCAGACCCTATCGCGATTGAGTACGACAACGTGCGCAAAGCCGAGCAAGTGGATTGCATGGTGCCGGACTCGAGGCTGGTCGGTCCGTCCAAGCCTCTCTGCCCGAAATATTTCGTCGGCAAGAACGTACCGCGGGAAGGCCATCCGGTCGGGATCAAGCGATCGTTGGCCTTTCTCGCGCTGGTCGTCGCGCTTCTAGCTCTGGCAGCGGCGTGGCGTTGGACGCCGCTGCACGGTTGGTTGGCGCCCGAGCATCTGGGCACCTTGCTATCGGATGTTCCGCATCCCGGAATGCGAGCGTTTGTCGCCGTCTCTGCCGTCGTGCTCGCGAGTCTTGCGATGGTGCCGCTAACGCTGCTAGCCGTTGTCGCCGGCATCGTCTTCGAGGGATGGGAGGCTTTCTGTTACGTTCTGACCGGGGCCGTATTGAGCTCGGCGCTCGGTTTTCTCAGCGGCCAGCTCCTGAGCCGTGGTGCGATCGAGCGACTTGCAGGCTCGCGTCTCGGCCGGCTGAGCGAACGCCTGGCCAGTCGTGGCATCATGGCCGTTGCCGTGCTACGCCTGGTGCCGATTGCGCCCTTCGGGGTCTTCAACCTAGTCGCTGGCGCGTCGCACCTGAGTTTATGGCACTTTTTGCTAGGCACCCTGCTCGGGCTGGCCCCGGGGATAGGCGCAATCGCATTCTTCTCCAGCACCTTTTTGGGGGCGTGACTGCGCCGACCTAGGTGAACGTTGGCGTGTCCGCGCTGGCCGCTGCCGTCCCCATCGATTTTGCCTGGCTGGCCACGCATGGGCTGAGGTCGCGCTGAAAACGGCGGTTCTCAATGTGCGCGGCGGCCTCGTTGTGATCGTCGCGCTTATCGCGAATCCAATAGTCGAACGATTATCGGTCACGTGCTGTCGCGGCCGGTAGCAGCCCGATCCCGAGAACAGCCACTGAGAGAAGAGCGGCTATAATTCCGAGTCTGAGAAAATAGGAGAGCAGGTTTGGCGAGCGAACCGAGGGTGTGGGCGGATATCGACAGGACGTGGCTTCAGGACTACTTAAAGAAGCACGACTTGGCGAGCGAGTTTGACCTTGACGATGTGCTGATCGGATCTCAGGTGTCCTGGATCCTCGGCGCAAATGAATGGGCGAAGCTCCGCGATGCCTGGCGGGAAGAGCAGCAGGGTACCGGTATCGTAACCGACAGGGTACAAGCACCGGCGGCTGAAGAGCTGCCAGCGACCACGGAAACGCTGTTGGAATCGGCTGATGCGGGACTGATCGAAGAGGACGAACAGGCGGCGCAGGCCGGGAGCGAAGCGCCGGAGAAAAACAGGCGGCGCAGGCCGGGAGCGAAGCGCCGGAGAAAACCACGGAGCCGGCCGCCGAGTTGGGCGTCGCGGCGACGGAGACTGACAATCGGCCAGAGGAATCCCAACGAATGCAGGAGCTGGCGCAGAAAGCGCTGAGCGATTGGGGTGCCTTCAAAGAACTGTTTCTAAGCTGCCCGGAGGTTCAAGGCGCAGTAGGCGCGTGGGAGTCTATTGCCGACAGCCCTTTCGACATGCTGACGCAGGCGCAGGAGCTGATTCGGAGGCAGGAGGCCGAAGCGAAAGGGCGCAAAGATCAATTGGAGCGAGAGGGCGAGGGCGAGGTAAACAGAGCGCGGAACATCATCGCCGGTTACTACAGCTACTGCGGAAAACATCGGCTCGTACCGTCGATGGAGCATTTGCTCGTCTTCATACCCGTGTTGCGTTCTGAATTCTCGCCAGACGCGGTGAAGGAAGCCTGGAGACAGGAGGCGGAGCGCCGGGGACATTAACAAGGGTTGAAGGATATCCAGGGGCCCAAGGGGGCAGTGAGGTGACAGATTCTTGGAAGCTCCCGACGAGCTCCTGTTGGGAACAACGTCAAAGGTACACAAGCTCGGCGCGTAGGCAGCGACGGCCTCGGTAACCCCTTCCAACCGTTCCTGTCGATAATCCCGTCATGGACGACCGCCTTGAAGAGCTCTTAGACCGCTGCCTGCTGTTGGACCTGGAGACGGGGTGGGACGGGGCCATCCATAAGCTCGGGGCCATCCGGCGCGGCTCCATTTTTTCGCGGCAGGGACGGTTTGAGCAGCAAGCCGCCCTCGCCCTGCTGCAGCGTTTTTGGTCGGAAAGGACCTGCGCGAGCGTCTGCAAGCCCCTGGCCCTGCAGCACTTGGCTAATCCCGCCCTGCGCCCGATCGCCGCGTACACTACCGCTTGGCTCCAAGTCGCAGGCGCGCGGGCCCAGCTGAAACGCTGGTTTGGATTCAAGAGCTTTCGCCCCCTGCCCGCCACCGCCGACGGCCACAGCCTGCAGGAGGCGGTGGTAGCCCGGGGCATGGGGGACCAATCACCTGCGCATCGGCTTCGACGCCGGCGACCGCAACACCGGCACCCGGGTACGGGTCGCTGTAGCCTGGCTGGAGCGTTCCGGCCTGGTGGAGCGCAACGAGAACCGCACCCGTATCTTTCAGGGCCGCCCCGCGGTGACCAGCCTGGACGAGGCGCGGCGCAAGACCGCCCCCCTGCGGCTCTCGGCAGCCCAGCAGGAGCGCTGGCTGGCGGTGCTGGCGGAGCTGATGAACGGCGACCCCGACGATGGCTTCACCGCCGACGACCTGGCCCGGCTGCCGGCCTTCAAGCGCGTCGAGTCGGAGCAGGCCGTCTGGGACAGCGGCGAGACGGCCGGACAGCGGGTGCTCCGCACCCTGCACGACATGGCCGGGGCCGGGCTGCTGCATCAGGGCCCCCAGCTCAGCGCCTTCCTGCGGCACAAGGTGTCGAGCCCCTCGTATCTGGTCCTGCAGCGGGTGTGCGAGCTGGAGCGGACCATGCTCGAGGCCCTGCGCGAGCAGGCCCCGGATCTGGAGACCGGCGAGTGGGCGCAGCTCTCGCTGCGTCGGCTCAACCAGCACTTGCTCGATCAAGCGATGGAATCCAATCCGGAGTTGCTGCGGCGGTTGCTGGGGAGCCTGGCCCGCGACGGCCGCGGCCTGGCCGGCGATCGGGGCAGCCTGGAGCTGCGCCAGGGCGGGCTCGATCACTACAGCATCAAGCTGCACCGTGACTGGCGGACCCTGTCGGCTACGGCGGAGCGCCGCCAAGCGGTGGCCCAGGCGGTGTTGGAGGTCCTGCTCTCCAAAGTGCCCGCAGACGCGCCCGCAAACGCCGAGCTCCTGGTGAGCTTCGGCACCGATGAGCTTACCCGCGCACTCGCCGCCGATATGGCGCTGGCAGGCAGCGTCCGAGATCCGCTGGCCGCGGTGGACCGGGGGCTCATGTTCCTGCACGAGCAGGGCGCCCTGGTACTGCAAAGGGGACTGGCCGTCTTCCGCCAGGCCATGACGCTACGGGTGCTGCCCGAGGCCCGCGGCAAGCGTTATACCAAGGCGCAGCACCAGCCCCTGGCCCAGCACTACGGGGAACGCATCTTCCAGATCCACGTCATGGCCGAGTACGCACGCCTCGGCGCCGAGAAGATCCGCCAGGCCCTTACGCTGGTGACCGCCTACTTCACCCTGGACAAGCGCAGCTTCGTCGCGCGCTTCTTCCCGGATCGGCGCGAGATCCTGGAGCGGGCCACCACAACCGAGTCCTTTCGGGGCATCGTCGAGTCCCTCGGCAATCCGGAGCAGACCGAGATCGTCGCCACGCCCCAGGAGGGTAACCGGCTGTTGCTCGCCGGCCCAGGCTCGGGCAAGACGCGGGTGGTGGTCCACCGCTGCGCCTATCTGCTTCGGGTCAGGCGGGTGGACCCACGCGGCATCCTGGTGCTCTGCTTCAACCGCAATGCCGCCTTGGAGCTGCGCCGCCGCCTGCGTGCGCTGGGAGACGCCGGATCCACTTGCCCGTGGACGCGTGCTGGTGCTCGATGCCGCGGACCCGGGACTCCAGGCCGCCGCCCTGGTCGCGCGTATCCGGCAGCTGCGGGAGCTCGGGGGCGGGGCTTGGTCCGACTTCGCCCTACTCGCCCGGACCCGCGGCGTGCTGGAGCCGATCCGCGCCCTGTGCGAGTCCGAGCGCATCCCGGTGGCCTGGCGCGAAGACCTGCCGCCCCTGCACCGCGTCAGGGAGATCGCCGACTTCCTCGATCGGCTGCGTTCAATGGGGCAAGAGCCATACATGGCAGAGTCGCTCGGGTCGCTGTTGCCGGAGCACGTCGGCCCCTGGAGAAGACTTCTCGAGCGACTGACGCTCGCTTGGGCGGACGAGGCAGGAGTGGCCGAGGTCCCGGCTTGCCGCATCCTGGAGTTTTGCTACGAGACCCTGGCCTCGCTGCGCCGCTCCCGCGAAGACGGCGACCCGAGCTATCGGGATGGCTATCGTTCGCAGACCTGGGAGGTGCCCCTGGTAGAGATCGTCTGGCGCGGGGAGTGACTCGTACGCCGCGGCACGAGTTAGCCTGAGTACCGTAGCGCGGAATTTGCGAGCAGACGTGGGGCGAACTTCAGTCCAACGCCCGGTCGGTACCCTGTCGGGCTAGAGCCCGGCCCACCTGAGTATTCATGGCGGATCATGAGGCAGGTTGCTAAACCCGCGTATCAGGCAGGACGGCTGCGGACCATGGACGGGCGTTGGGAAAAGCCCTCGAACCAGTCCCTCAACACCGGATGTCCGGCTCTCCAGTCGAGCCGCGGCAGCCGAAAATCCAGGTAGCCCAGGGCGCAAGCCGCCGCGACCTGGCCGAGGCTCAGAGATCCTCCCGACACCGACAGCCCGGACTCCAGGAGGGGGACGCCTCGCAAGATGGCATCGGCACGGGCGGACATCGCCTCCGGGCTGCGTTGTGCTTCCGGGCGCCGTGCCTCCATGACGTTCAGATAGGCGTCGTCGAGCACGCCGTCGGCCAGGGCTTGGGCGCGGAGCACGGCCCAGCGCTCGGGCCCCTGCGCGGGAACCAGCTTCGGGGCCTCTGTCTGCTCGTCCAACCACTCGCAGATGACCGGGCTGTCGAACAGCGCGGAGCCGTCCTCCAGGACCAGGGTCGGCACTTTGCTCAAGGGATTGGCGGCCAAAAGCTGCGCATCGACCTGGTGGGGATTACATTCGACCAGCTCGATGCGGTCGCCGAGTCCCTTCTCCAGGGCCGTGACCAGTACCTTGCGTGCGTAGGGGGAGGTGGGGCTGTAGAAGAGCTTCATGGCGGGTCTAAGGCGGTTGCCGGAAAACAATGTATCAGATTGCGAAGGATTCTCGTTCCTCTTCAAGGAGCGCCAGAAGGAGCATAGCACCGCTAGGTGACTACTGGCGCGACACCGAAGACGGGCGAGAAGACGAGCAAGATGGTACGTTCTTTGACAGAAATCGCCTAAGTACCTGTCCGAAGCTACTGGAGCAAGACAGGCGCGGGAACGGCCGACCCACCACCGTCGCCGTCACTGGTGCCGGTCATGACCAGCACGGAGGCGGTGGTACCGACCCGCAGCTCGACCGCATCGGGCACCTTCTCCAGATGGACTCGCACCGGCACCCGCTGGGCAAGGCGGATCCACTCGAACGCGGGGCTGATGCTGGGCAGCAGGTCCTCGCCCGTGCTGCCGTCCTGCTGAGCGATTCCCCAGCCGATGCTGTCCACGACTCCCGTCAGTCGCGAACGATGCGGTACGTTCCTCACCGCATCCTACGACTTAAAACCGCGGCTCCCGCCACGGGACCCATTCGATCCCCTCCGCGGTTCCGGCATACTCGATCGCCGCTTCCGACAGGCCCCGGTAGGCACCGAGCAAGCGGTAGAAATTCTCGCCGTCGCGATCACTAAGCTCACCCTCCGCAGCCTTGTTGAGGGTCTCCTCGATGCGCGCTTCCAGGTGCGCAAGTCTTGCGGTCAGCCGCTCGCGGAACGCATCGGTGGGCCCCACGGCTTGGTTTCGGGACATACCCTTAAATGCCTCCTGCACCTTCAGGCGCCAGGCACGGACGTCCTTCAGCAGCTCGCGCACCAGCAGCTGCGAAAGAAGCGCCCGCGCTGGCGCAGGAATGCCTTCTCGGGCCGCGCTGAGAATGGAATGTTGGCCGTCAGGGCGAGGATCGCGAAGAGCAGCACGAACATCAGCGTCGTATCGGCAACCGAGAGGAAATTATAGGACTGCTCGCTGGAGATGCCGGCGATGGTCGCAAACATGGCCAGCCCAAACGCGCGACCCAGTCCTTGCCGCGGGGATGCGTACAGATAACAGATAACGAAGGTCGCGAGGAAGACCATCGGTCCCAGGCCGACGAAGCTCGACAGCTGCGGCATGACGAAGATGTACAAGACACTCGCGAAGGCGATGCCGGTGGCGGCCGGCTTGAACAACGTGGATACCGGCATCTGGGGCATGTAGGCCAGGGCCATACCGATCGAGCCCGTCGCCATGACAATGCCTGCCCCTCCGGGCACCTCGACGTAGATCCAACCGACATAGACCAACCAGAGGCTGGCCATGGCCCTGATTGTGGCTGCGATACGGTCGGGGTCGAACACAAAGCCCGACACCGAACCAAACCCCGGAGCGTCCGCCGCACGGGGCTGCGGGCTCGATATCCCGAACCCCTTGATGTCGGCAAGCGACTCGAACAGGGAGCGGGTGATCTCATCGAGGCGTTGCACCCGCGCCCGCGTGACCGCCAGCGCCGCCTTCTGGAAGTGAGACAGTGCACGCTCGGAGCCCTCGTCCAACGGCAAGTCGACGACCCGCGGGGTGCCCTCCGGAAGCTTGCCGTCGAGCATGCGCGCGACCTGCCCGAAGCGGCGGTCCAGCTCCTCGCCGAGGGCCTCCAGGGTCGGAAGCAGACGCTCAAGATCGAGCTCCTCGACCTCGGCAAAGCTCTCGCGCCAGCGCTCCAGGGTTTCCATCAACTCGGCCGATCGGCGTTGGACCTGCTGCCTTTGCCTGCGCACCTCCCACGCTTGGTAGCTGTCCGTCCGAGCCGCCGCCAGGGCCTTACCAAACCGGTTAAACCGCTGCACCTCCTAATTCCGCAAGCTGTGCTGTCCTCCGCCGTCTCCCGGCCGGCGAGCAGCTTGCGATAGTGGCGGTAGGGTGCAGTAGCCGACCCAGGCGGACAGGGCCACCAT
This sequence comes from uncultured Gammaproteobacteria bacterium, assembly GCA_942492625.1. Classification (GTDB taxonomy): domain Bacteria; phylum Pseudomonadota; class Gammaproteobacteria; order Chromatiales; family Chromatiaceae; genus Thiosymbion. The sequence goes on from CALOFM010000022.1 coordinate 23,435, forward strand.
GAACCACCCACGCTCCTGCGCAAACAATGCGATGATCGTCAGCGAGACCACAAAGGCGACCAAGGTCCCCAACATGCGCAGGGCGCCCTTGTTCAGGGACTGCCCCACCGTGGAGAGGCTGATGAAGGCCACCGCGAAACCCGCCCAAACGGGGGCCGGTCCCGATCCATCGACACGGCGATGCCGTAGGCTATGGTCATCGCCAGTGCCGTCTTGATCGATTCTTTTAATCTCAGGGTCGGGGTCATCGCCGGTTCTCTTCGGGCGCGGGGATCGGGGATCTGCACTCAAACGCCCCCCCCTCGAAAAACCTGGGGCGGGTTTTCCTAGGGGCTCAGTTGGTGCCGGATATGCCGGAAAAAGAAACGAACCGTCATCCGTCCGCGAGTAGCTGCTTTAGCCGATCAGCCTTGAAGAACCGGCTGATGGTCAGGCCCTGGACGATGATGGAGAAGGCCACCACGCCATAGGTCATGTGCAGGATCATGTCCTTCTCCGGGCCGTCCGGCAGTGACATGGCCATGGCAACCGCAAGCCCCCCGCGCAGGCCGCCCCAGGTGAGCAGGTTGGCCGGGCCGAGACGGGTCCGCCTTCAGCGCCCCGACCAGCGCGAGTCCATTCAATGAGAGGTAGACACTGATCCGGCGCGCGACGAGACTCACGATGATCGCGATGGTTGCGGTCGGAAGCAGGTTCGATGCGGGTACGAGCGCGATATGCAGGCCGATGACCACGAAAAGCAAGGCGGTTGTCCAACCGACCAAAAGGATGCCGTCCAGCGCCTCGATCCCGCTCAGGAGGCGCCAGTCGTGATCCAGCAGGGTGATGTCACCATAACCCAGGGTGGTGAAGGTGACCACCGAGAAGTAGGCCGCCTTCTCGAAGGTGTCCAGGTGATCGCCAGGTAAAACCACCAGGTATGCCAGTGCCCAGAGGACGACCTCAACCAGATGGAGCATCATCAGGACGACCGCGGTCGAAGTCACCGCGGGCAGCGCCTTCCCTGCTTTGAAGAAACCGTCAGGACTGGAAAACCGACGCGACAGGTACTGAACCCAGTAAGTCGTACCAACGGCGTGAATCGCCACTGCGGCGGCGACAAGGGAAGCGGCAGTCAGCACGAGAATAAGCATGTTCCGGGCCTCAGTCTGTCACGAATCTGCTAGGGGATGTCCGAACCCGTCGCCGAAGTCGAGCAACAGAGAGATACCTGCAGGTCCGTTTCGGCCAGGGCTCGGGGCGCACTGGGCTTCTCATTGAACCGCGCCTGGAAATCAAAGCACCGGACCGAGCATCGCGATGGCGTTGTTCCAGAGCCGGCGTCGCCAGGTCCAGCCCTCGACCATCTCGGCGGTAACGGGACGGGAATTGGCGATGTAGCTGTCCTGGCGTCGGCGCAGGTCGGCGGTCAGGGCCGCATCGTAGAACAGGATGTTGTTCTCGTAGTTCAGCTCGAAGCTGCGCCGGTCCATGTTGGCGGAGCCGATCAGGGTCACTTCCCCGTCCAGGGTCAGGGACTTGGTGTGCAACAGCCCACCCCGGTATTCGAAGATGCGGACCCCGGCTTCCAGCAGGTCAGGGTAGTAGCTGCGGCTGGCCGCAGCGACGATCCAGCTGTCGTTCCGGGCGGGGAAGACGATGGTCGTCGCCACACCGCGGCGCGCGCTGGCGCCCAGGGCCGCCTGCATCGGATCGTCGGGGACATAGTAGGGCGTCGTTATGGTCAGCTCGCGGCGGGCGCTGTAGATCAAAGCCTCGAACATCTCCGGCATGGCGGAGTAGCGTACCGTGGGCCCGGTACCGATCACCTGCGCGGGCAATCCGGGCTCGGTCGCCGGGATCGTCCGCCGCAGCAGGTCGTCGATTTCATCGTCCACAAAGGCCATCCAATCGCTGAGGAACAGGTGCTGGTTCTGACGCGCGATCGGTCCCTCGAAGCGCATCATGGCGTCCACCCAGGGCGCATACTTAGCCTTGATGAGAAACTCCGGATCGGCGCAGTTCTGACTACCGCAATAGGTGATGCGATCGTCGATGACGACGATCTTGCGGTGGTTGCGCAGATCGATGCGGCCCGTCAGCGCTCGCAGCAACGGATTGCCGATCGGCAGGGCACGGGCCAGGCGAACACCGGCGGTACGCATGGCCTGCCAGTGCTCGGAGTGGATCATGATGCGCGAGCCCAGATCGTCGGCCATGGCACGGCAGGTGACGCCCCGGGCGGCGGCCCTCGTCAGGGCCTCGGCGACCTTGCAGCCGTTGTGGTCCGGCAGCCAGATGTAGAACAGCAGATGGACGTGATCCCGTGCGGTATCGATGTCCGCCACCATGGCGTCGATGGTCGCGTCGGAATCCTCGAGCAGGCGGCCGCTGTTGCCCCCGATGGGCTCGAAGCCGCTGATCGAGTGCCCGACCCTGAACAGGTGCGCATGGCGCTCCGCTATATTTGGCTTTAGGTTTTTCGCGTCCGCGCCTGCCGCGGCAGTCACATCGGGCAGCCGACCCAGGACCTCGCGCATCCGCCGGATGCGGAAACGCCCGATGCTCACTTCACCGAATAGGACGTAGGCAAGGATGCCCAGCACCGGCAGGGCGAGGATGACCACCACCCAGGCGATGCGCGAGGCGGGATCCCGATGCGGCCGCAGCAGCACCCGCACGACGAGCACGATTTGGATCAGAAGATGCAGCGCTAAAAAGATCACTGGTGTAACAGTTGGATCGTTCACGGGTCCGGCGTTTCAAGCGCCCGGCGGAGCCATCGTGGTGAGTTGTTGAGGTTTATGCGCGACACTATGCATCATTGAAGCAACCCCTGCCTACCACTGCAACTTATTCATAGTAAACGATAACAGGAGCCATAATTGGAATCGCTGAGTTACTGGATCGGTATGGCGGGAATTGCCGCCTTCGCTGTCACGGCGGTGCTCGTCGTGGCCCCCAAAGGTATCGATCTATTCAGTGCCACCGTACTTGGCATTATCACGGCGGTCGGCGGCGGCACCATCAGAGACCTGATCCTGAATGTACCGGTCTTCTGGGCGGCCGACTTGAATTACCTATGGGCCGCCATCGGTGCAAGCGTGACGACCTTCTTTGCCGATTCGCTGTTCACTCGAAGAGAGATCTATCGTCTGATGCTGTATACGGATGGCCTCGGTGCTGCATTGTTTGCCATTCAAGCAACGGACAAGGCCTGGGATCTGAATTTCGGTCGCCCCCTTGCCCCGATCATCCTGGGCATCGTCACGGCTATTGGAGGCGGCCTGATTCGCGATGTGCTGGCCGGACGCCACACCCTCTTGATGACACGCGAGCTCTATGCCACACCCGTGATGATCGGGTGCACGCTCTACATTTCGCTTCTGGCATTTCTTCCGCAACATCGGTCAGTCGGTGCGCTCGGTTGTGTCGCTCTCATTTTCGCACTGCGTGCCGCGGCGATCCGCTGGGATCTGACGGTGCCCGATTGGTTGATGACCAAGTTGAAAGGAGACTGATGTTGAGCGCGCGAAGTGCATAGCCCCGTCAATGCGCGAACTGGGGCGCCGGTGCCTTCGGGGTATGACCCGCCTGCTCTTCGAAGTGGCTGACCGTCTTCTTAATATCTTCGAGCAGCATGCCCGCCATGTCGGCGCTGAAGCCTTCCCTGACGACGATGCGCAGTACCGACACGTCCTCGGCGTGCTCGGGCATGGTATAGGCAGGAACCTGCCAACCGGACTCTCGCAGCTTGTCGGAGACGTCGAACACGCTGTAGCCGGTGACCTCGTCTTTGAGCTTGAACGCAAACACCGGGATGGCACTGCCGTCGCTGACCAACTCGAACGGACCGATCTCGGCGACGCCCGCGGACAGACCCATCGCCGTATCGCGCAGTACCTCCATGATCTGGATATAACCGGCACGGCCAAGGCGCAGGAAGTTGTAGTACTGGCCGACGACCTGATTACCGGGACGCGAGAAGTTCAACGTGAATGTCGGCATGTCGCCGCCCAGATAGTTGACGTGAAAGACCAGGTCTTCGGGCAGGTCTTCCTGACTGCGCCAGACGACCCAACCGACGCCAGGATAGACGAGGCCGTACTTGTGACCCGACGCGTTGATGGACTTCACCAGAGGCAGTCGGAAGTCCCACTTCAGGTCCGGGTGCAGAAAGGGCGCTACGAAACCACCGCTGGCGCCGTCGATATGCATCGGGACCTCCCAGCCGGTCTCCGCGTTCTGCTTGACCAGTGCGTCGTGGATCGCCTCGATAGGCTCGAATTCGCCGGTGAAGGTGGTGCCCAAGATCGCAACAACACCAATGGTGTTCTCGTCGGTCAACTGCAACACCTCCTGGGGCCTGATCACGTAACGCCCCTTCTCCATCGGGATGTACTTGGGCTCCACCTCCCAATAGCGGCAGAATTTTTCCCAAACTACCTGGACGTTGGCACCCAAGATCAGATTGGGTCTGTCGGCCGGCTTACCAGCGGCACGCCGACGGTCGCGCCAGCGCCATTTCAGCGCCATGCCGGCCAGCATCACGGCCTCGCTGGAACCGATGGCCGAGGCGCCGACGCCTTCTTCGGGTGCATTGAATAGGTGTGAGACGATGTTGACGCAGCGCTCTTCGATCGCCGCCGTCTGCGGATACTCGTCCTTGTCGATCATGTTCTTGTCGAACGACTCCGCCATCAGCTTTTCGGCCTGGGGCTCCATCCAGGTCGTCACGAAGGTCGCCATGTTCAACCGCGAATTTCCGTCCAGCATCAGCTCGTCGTGGATGATGTTGTAGGCCGTATCCGGGGCCATTTCGTGATCAGGCAGGCGGTACTTGGGTACCGGGCGGGTCATGCCACGGCGCCCATAGGCGGTTGCAAGCATCGCATCCGCCTCGTCCGGGCGGGTCGCCTCGATCTTTTTCGTCACCATTTTGGTCTGCTCCGTTGGGTTAGTGCAACTGGACGTCCGACATCGCATTGATGGTCTCGGTCAGCTACGGCTGCTTGTTGCTCACATCCATCTCAGGTTCCGGATCGGTCGAGGCGTTGACGGAGATGACCACGAGCCGGCGCGGGGGCTTACGGTCGAGCTTCTTTTCGACGAATGCCTTTGCACCGCCCGATATCTCGACGATCTCGTAGATCGCCCGCAGGCCCAGGTTATCGGTGATGCCGCCGTCCACGAAGTGGGCGCACTTGCGCCTGTCCTTTCTGAAGTAGGTGTTGAGACCCTCGCGGGTCAGAGTCATCTCCGGGTCACCCGCCGATCGCTTCTCGGCTGCAACCAGCCAAGCGGGTTTGCCCTTCTTGTAGTCCTGATAGTTTTCTACCACCACCGGATTGAACAACACAGGGACAGCGGACGAGGCCGTCACCTCCCGTACCACCGGATATTTGGAAATATCCGAGCACAGCAGGTTGAAGTAGTCCTGAACGAAGGAGAAGCGCACTCCGTAGCCCAGGTCGGAGGCGTTGATCAGCGTCAGGGGACTGCCGGGCCTCTTCATGTCGTTGAAGGTCGCCCCGTGGAATACCTCCTTGGCGCAGAGCTTGACCGCCATCTAGGTCCGCCCGCTGGACGAAATCCACTCCAGCGGATTCAGAAGCCCCCGCACGAGCCGATGCTGGATGTTGCGCTTGAGGAAGACGTCCTCGAAGTCCTCGAAGATGCGATCTCCGTACAGGGCGCAGTAGGCCGCGGTGAAGCTTCCGCCGGACACCGAGCTGATGATGTCGGTCTCGTCGAGGAGCCTTCGCGACTTCCCGTCGATCACAACCGTGGTGTCGCGCAGCTCTTCCAACACCCCGTATGCCAACGCGGCGGCCCGCGTGCCGCCACCGGAGAAGGCCAGGATCAGCGAAATGTCCCGGACCTCCAGCCGCTACCACCGCCACTGTGGATCGTGTAGCCGTCGGTGGCACGCATTTCTGACTGCGGCTCGTTGTCGATCACCCCGTAGGTAGTGCAGCCGGATAGCAGCAGCAAAACAAGTCCAAGACTATAGGATTTCGACAAGATTCACCTCATCCCAGGATCAAAAGCACCATATTGTGCCGTCTTGTTCGCAACATCGATCTTCGAAGAGACCGGCAGGTCGACAGTCTCGTCGAACCCTCGACGCCGATGAAGGCATCCCAGCCGGTGCCCCACGGCGTGGTCTGCTGCGGCTTGGCGAAGGATCCGAGCCGTACCGCCGGCTCCCTTGCGAAGATGCTCGGAGAAGTGTGGCACCGCGTGAAATACGCTAAAGGGCGATTTACGCCTCGACCTGCTCCTGCTCCTCCGCCAGCGCCGCGACCCCGCGGAAATCGGTCTTGCCGGTCCCGAGCACCGGGATTTCTTTGACGACCACCACTTTGGCCGGGACCGCAATGGCGGCAACGCCATGACTTTTGGCGTAGGCATCGAAATCGCCGCGGGTTGCAACGGGATTGTTGGTGACCAGGACCAATTGCTCGCCCTTTTTCGGGTCCGGGCGGGCGACAACCGCGTGGCGGAATTCGGGCCAGAGCTTGGCCGCCTCGCCCTCGACCATCGCCAGCGAGACCATCTCTCCAGCGACCTTGGCGAAGCGTTTGGCACGCCCTTGGATGATCACGTAGCCCTGATCGTCTAGGGTGACGATGTCGCCGGTGTCGTACCAACCGTCTTCGGGCGGTTGGACCTTGCCGGGGGCTTCCGCGCGCAGATAGCCGGCCATGACATTTGGACCCTTGACCACCAGATCGCCGCCTTCGGTGATCCCGGTCATGGGCTCCAGACGATGCTGCAGGCCAGGAACCAGCTTGCCGACCGAGCCGCGTTGGTTGTGCATGGGGCTGTTCATGGCCAGCACCGGGGCGGTCTCGGTGGCGCCGTAGCCCTCGAATACCCGCACTCCGAAACGCTCGCTGTAGACATTGCGGGTCTCGTCCTTGAGCTTTTCGGCACCGGTGAATACGTACCGGATACTGTAGAAGTCGTAGGGGTTGGCGAAGCGGGCGTACCCGGACAGGAAGGTGTCCGTGCCGAACATCAGGGTCGCATTGGTGTCGTAGACCAGCTCCGGGATGATGCGGTAGTGCAATGGGGACGGATACAGAAACACCTTGATGCCGGACAGCAGCGGCAGCAGGGTGCCGCAGGTCAAGCCGAAGGAGTGGAACAGCGGCAGCACGTTGAACACGATATCCCGGGGCCCGAAGTCGATCATTGAGGCCACCTGGTAACGGTTGGCCTGCAGGTTGACATGGCTCAACACCACGCCTTTCGGGGAGCCCTCGGTACCGGAGGTGAACAAGACCACCGCCGCACCGTCGGGGTCCCGTTTCCTGCAGACCAAGTGGTAGGCCAGGCGCGGCATGGCCGTGGCCGCAAGCCCCCAGAGCTTGGTCGTAACGCCCATCTCCGTCCCCAGGTCTTCCAGGTAGCGCACCCTGACCCCGGCCGCCTCGATGGCAGCGACCATTTCTTCGAACTTGGCCTGCTCGATGAACTTTCGCGAGCTATATACGGTCTTGACAGTGGCCGACCCGCATCCACTGACCAAGTTGCGCATACCGGTGGAGAAATTGAGCATGGTCGGCACGCGACCGTAGGCATGCAGCCCGAAAAAGGTCATCGCGGTGGCGATCACGTTGGGCAGCAGAACGCCGACGCGCTCCCCGGCCTCGGTCTCCCCGGCCATCAGGTCGCCCAGCGCAAAGGAACCGGTGATCAGCTTACGAAAACCGACCGGTCTGCGCTCGACATCCTCCAAGACCTTGTGGGCACCGCCGGTTATCTCTTTCGCATCCAGCAGCGAGTCGAACAGGGTGCGGCGGAAGTCGCTGGTCTCGAACATCATCTCGGTCATCAGCTTGGACAGCTGGTGCCCGGCATAGGCGCGGCGCTTGCGGCTGCGCAGCTCCGGAGGAATGCTGAGCCTTTGCGGCGGCAGGAAGGCGACCCGCATCTTCGGGAACCAGCGGATCTTCACCTTGCCGGAGAGCCGCGAGAACGGGCTGTACTGGGGGCCCTCCAGGCGTACCGGGACCAGTGGCGCATCGGCCTTGTCGGCGACCATGCCGGGACCTTCAAAAATCTTCATCAGTGCACCGGTCACGGTGATGCGTCCCTCAGGGAAGATCACCAGGGTCTCGCCTCCCTTGACCACGTTGATCAGGGTGCGCGTGGACAGAGGGCTCGTCGGGTCGATCGAGATAGTGCGCGCCAGCGAAAGAAAGAAACCCACAAAGCGGTTCTTGGCGACATAGGTATCAATCGCAAAGACCATGTCCCGCGGCGAGAACGCGGCGATCAGGGCTGGGTCTAGGAAAGATTGATGATTCGCGACCACCACCGCACGCTCGCCGGCCTTCGTCAGATTCTCAAGACCGGTGACCTCGACCCGATAGAGCATTTGCAGCAACCAAGCGACAAAGCCCTTGGCCAAGGCGCCGGGCAGGAGCCTTGTGATGTAGATCGCCACCGCCAGGTTGACCAGGCCAATCGCCAGGAACACCTGCGGGATGCTCAGACCCAGGGACAACAAGAGCGCGGTGGCAACGGCCGCGATCACCATGAACAGGGAGTTGATAATGTTATTGGCGGCGATATTGCGGGAGCGGTGCGTGTCCTCGCTGCGCTGCTGGAGCAGTGCGTTCAGCGGCACGATATAGACGCCACCGGCGGCTGCAATCAGCCCGATGTCGATCAGGATGCGCCAACCGGCAAGCTGGTCCAGAAAGACCGACAGGCTGGCCGCCCCGCCCGCCAGTCCGTTGCGGCTGGCGAAGTACAGGTCGACGATGAACAGCGTCATGCCCAGTGCACCCAGGGGCACGAAGGTCGCGTGGACTTGACCCTTGAGCATGCTGTTGCACAGCAGCGAACCCAGCGCCACGCCAACGGAGAAGGTCACCAGAAACAGAGTCGCCAGGTTCTCATCGCCGCCGAGGACGTCCTTCGCAAAGGGTGCGATCTCGGCCAGGAACGCCGCGCCGACCAGCCAAAACCAGGAGATCGCCAGAATGGTCAGGAAAATATCGCGTCGCTTGGCTGAATAACGCAGCATCTCCCAGGTCGAGGTGAACGGGTTGTAGTCCACCTTCAAATCCGGCGCCGCGGGGCCGGTGGACGGGATGAATCGGGCCGACACCCAGCCGAGTACCGCAACGCCGATGATCGCCGCCGAGATCAAGTAAATCCCCCAATCGTCCAGGACCAGCTTGCCGGCGATGGTGCCCAGGAGGATTGCGATGAAGGTGCCGGTCTGCACCCAGGCGTTGCCTGCGATCAACTGGTCGCGATCCAACTGCTCCGGCAGGATGCCGTACTTGATTGGGCCAAAGTAGGTGGACTGGGTCCCCATCAGGAAGAGTACCGACAGCAGAAACCAGACGTTCCCCAGCACAAAGCCCAGGGCGGCGACCGCCATGATCGCGATCTCGGCGAGCTTGAGAATGCGGATCAACCCGGCCTTGTCGTACTTGTCCGCGATTTGCCCTGCACTGGCAGAGAACAGAAAGAACGGGAAGATGAACACCCCCGCCGCCGCGGCCACCATCAGCGGGGCATTGATTCCCGCCTGCTGGGCCATCGAAAAGGTGACCAGAAAGACGATCGCATTCTTGAAGACATTGTCGTTGAACGCCCCCAGGGACTGGGTAACGAACAACGGCAGGAAACGACGGCTGTTGAGCAATTCGAGCTGGCTAGGAGTCATCGGGGACAGTATCCGTTGGCGGCGAAATAGTGCGCAATAGTATCCTGTAACTATCGGGACGCGTGGCAGATCCGAGGGCCTTTGACAACGTAATCAAAACCCGCTTTGGCCGCTTCGGGGCTCAACCCGAAACGGCCGGAAACCCCTACCTGCGCACCCAATCCGTTCGCCCCACATACCCCCGTCACGAAGCGCTGATACTCGGGGCGGTTACTGCGCACACAGGGCAGCGGGGGGGACCAGGTCTTTCGCCGGAATTCCTTCCAGAACGCTGGGGAAGATGGCCAGCGCAGGTGCTTTTCAGTGTTGAGTGAGAAAACCGGCGCCGAGATGCGCCTGCTTTTCCGCAGGATCGCACGGGTACGGTGAAGGCGCTGTTGGCGAACATGAGGCCGAAACCCATGAACGCGGCCACCACCTCCGTCGCCCGGGGCCAATAGGCAGCTCCGCCGGGGGGGGTTCCGCCGCCGTCTGCGCCAGGTAGTGGGCAAGGGCGTGGGCGAAGCTGGCGATCAGGGCCTCGGGATTGCCGACCAGATCCGGATCGTATGTCAGGTCGATTTCGCCGCACGAGCCCGGTTCCGACAGCGGTATGCCCCTGGATCCCCGAAGGGCGCCGCGGATCTCCAGTCTCGGCGGCGGTTCGATTGCGCACGCGGACTGCTTCGCGAGTCGCAGGGGCCAGTGTTCCATCCCCGCGTAGCGCCGCACGTGGTCGAAAATGAGCCCGGCCATACCGCTGCGCTGTCTGCCCGTCCGGGAAGTGCGCGTTGTCCGGCACCACGAGCACCGTCTCGTCGAAGAAGACGTCACGCCCAAAATGTGCGAGGGACCAGGCAAAGGCATCGAACAGCCACCTGGCGTCCTCTTCAGGGACGAGATTCTGTCCCGCGAACGAGCCGAAAAACACCGAGACCTCCAAAACGCCTGCGAACGGATTGTTATTCCTGCGAAAGGCGCCCGAGTGCTGCGTTAGAATCCGAAAGCCAACGAAAGGGCTGCAGGCGAAGGGGTCGGTCCAAAATCTAGACCAGCGAACATGTTCAAAATTCTACACCTGATTCCAGGGCGCGCGCGCTTGCGGTTCGATGCGGTGAAAGGGCCATCCCGAGCTTGCGCGGCGACTCCAGACTCACCTCGAGGCGGTGACGCACATCAACCGCGTCACGGTCGACGCCCGAACGGGTAGCGTGCTGCTGCTTTACGATGCGCGGGCCCTGCGCTCCCCGGCCTTCCTGGACGAGGTCTCCGGGGCGCTGGGCAAGCTGTTTCCGGGCCACTTCGCGCCCGGGCGCTTACGGATCACGACGCGCCGGCTCAAGGGTAAGCCCGAGCTCGCATGCAAACTGGAAAAACACTTCGCGAACGTGAGGGGAATCCACCGGGTCGAAATCGACCCGACCAGCGGCAGCTGCCTGCTGGTCTACGATTCCCACGTGGTGACCTCTCCGGATTTCTTCGAGAAGCTGTCCGATACGCTGCCCGCCTTCCTGCCCAAGGTAAACCTGGAGAAGATGTTGGCCCTCGCCGGCTTTCGCTGGCGCTAGGGCACCCGAGTAACCGGCCGCATCTGGGTGTCGCATGAGCCGCCTACGGTGACCGTCTTCTGCTTGCCCGAGCCGCGGCAATCCGAGCCCAGATCCCGGATCTGGCACTGCAGTCCTAGAGCCTTTCCGGCCTTCAGCCAGGGGGGCGTACGCCTGTAACGTCCGACACTGCCGTGGTTGCAGCCGCGGGGGATGCCGTACGGGGGACAGCCGGAAGAGCCCTTCAGGGAGACCTTGCGGGCGTCCACCTCGAAGCCCGGATAGTTGTCGACGATGTCGATGATGTCCTTTTCGGGCGCCTCCTCGAACCGGAACTCCTTGAAGCTGTATCCGCCGCCGCCCTTCTTTCCGACTTGGATACGTGTGTTGGCAATCAGGGCGAAGTCGCCCCCCTTTCTCGCCACCGCACCGGACATGTACTCGACCCGCTTGTGCTTGGGAAAGCACTTGCCCATGGCCGGGGCATGATAGTAGTGACGCATCTCCTTGATGTCGGCGAGAGATGCCTTGGCGAAGATGTCCGTCAGGTCCTGATCGTTGCCGAAGAGTATGCGCTGGACGTCGCCGACGTTCTGCTCATACATGGCGGCGATCTTCCCGCCGCTCAGATCCGAGCGCAGGAAGCAGGAGGTCAGGCCCGAGATCTGGGTCAGGTACTCGTCCCAGATGTTGTACTGAGACACTTTGGAGGCCACGCCCTGGTAGTCCCCCGGAAAGCGACAGCCCTGGGCCTTGGAGCAGGACCCGGAGCGGCCCCGGTTGCGGATGGACAGGGCGATGATGTTGCGCTCGCAGCCGCCGTAGGCGTTGCAGCCCCGGTCCAGGTGCCCCTCGTAGATGGCGGTGCGCATGGTGTAGTCCAGGTGCTTCGCCCGTGCCAGGGTCTCCTTCGGCCACTTGCCCGTGTTGGTGCCGATGAACCTGTCCCAGGCACCCGCCAGGGCCCGCCGGCGCCCGATGAGCTTGCGGTTGGCCTGCGCGCAATCGGAGGAGTTGTGGAAGCTGCGCACGACCTGGTCCAGCTTGCCCTTCCCGCCGCCAGCCCTTCCGGAGCCCGGCGGGTCGAAGAAGGGCGGCTTGTTCAGCACATACATCTCGCGCACATTGATCACGTGCTTGACGCCGTTGCCGCAGTGGTGATTGGGCACGGTCATGGACTGGCGCTTGGCGAAGGTCTGTTTGAACTTGTCCGTCGAGCTCGGCGTGGCCTTACGGGAGTCCACGACGATCTCGAATCCGACATAGGGTGTCCCCTTGCCGTCGGTCAGGGGCTTACCGTTGCGGATCACCAGGCAGGGAATGAGCGAGGTCCCCTGGGCCAGCGTCCCCGCCGGGGAAGAGGGCCCGCGCTTGCGGAAGGGCTCTATCTCATAGTAGGGGATGTCCAGCTTGCCGTTGAACTTGTAAAGGGTCATCACCGGCGTGGCGGGGATGCCGGCCCACGTCCGGACGGCAACTACAAGGAGGGAGAGTAAGAGGAGCTTGTTCATATTCCGGATTCGACTACAGATTCCAAGGTATTCGTTGCAGGCGGCTCGTTTGCTGCGCCCGGGAAAGGCCGATGGCTATTCGCTGCCAGCCCCTTGCCTCCGTCCGCTTTCCAGTACCCGCAGCTCGGTACCCGGCGGTACCGGCCAAATCCAGGGATTCAGCGCCGCAAGATCCTCCGACAGCCCCGAGAGCGCCTCCACGGCAGAGGCATACCCCCCGTGCAGGCTATGGACCATCGCGTACCAGGGACGGCCCCTGTAGGTTTGGCGAATATAGAAAACCCGCGCGGGCAACCCTTCCTTTGTCGCAAAATCCGCCAGCGAGTCGCGATTGAAGAAGCCGATTAGCTGCAGGGCGTAGCTCTCCTCACCGGCGACGATGGTCTCTTCGGAGCCGAGGGCATCGGCGTCCTCGTCGGCGCTCGCGGGGCTTTCACGAATCTGCGCGGGCGGGGCGTCGGCTGCACCCGGCGCACCGGGCGGAGCGCTCTCATCGCCCGCCTCGGGTCCCGTATCCACGGCCGGCTCGTCTGCGGAAGAATCCGCATCGGCAGTAGGAACGCCTGCCCTCGGCTCCGGAAGCGACGCCGCAGTTGCGGCTTTGGCCGCTGCAGCTTGTGCGGCACGAGCGGCCTCAGCCGCTTCCAAGGCGGATCGCAAGGCTGCGAGCTCGCCCGCAAGACGCGTGCGCTCGGCATCGAGGCGGCGAATCTCCTCGGAGATTCGGGCCTCGCCGTTCTCACGCGCGGACCGTTCCGCGGCGACGGCCGCCTGGTCGGCTTGGCCTTCGTCTCGGTCCGAACTCTTCAGGGATGAGGCTATCCCCTCGACCTCCGCCCCCAACCGAGCAAGCTCGCCGCGAACCTGCTCGCCGGGCATGAGCTCCCCGGCGACCCGGTTGAGCTCCTGGCGCACCTCGGCAAGCTCCCCTGAGATCTGCGGGGGTGCAGTCGTGTCTTGGCGGTAGACCACAAAGAGCGCGACGGCGACGGCGACCGCAAACAGGAGCATCGAGCCCGCCACGACTCCGGCGTGACGGCGCAGGCGGTCGTCGATTTCCTCACGCTGGGTCTGCCATGCACGCTGCAGCCTGGAGGCGGTAGCCCGGCGGTCGTCGTCCACGTCGGCGATGCGCTCCACGAGCGCCTTCTCGTAATCCCGTAGCTGGTCTCGTTGGCGCTCCAGCTCGGCGGACAGCTCGCCCGGCTGCATGGGACTGTCGGAGGCCGCGCCCGCGCGAGCGCGCTGCTCCGCTATCTGGCGCTCTAGAACGCCTATCCGCTCAGCTAGCGCCAAGTCGGCAGCATTCAGGTCGCCTGGTGAACTGGGCTGGTTGGTATTCTCCATGGGTCGATCTTCCCGAGGTCGGTTTCTGAGGCCCCGAAGGACCAAACGAAAATCCCATGTATGATCCGCCACTGCCGGGAGGAATCCAAGTGGGTTGTTGCAGATCGCTGCAGCGGCCGCCGAGACGGCTTCGATTTTCCGCCCGATTCTGTAGAATCGGTCCGGTCATCGCCGCAATCCGGCGACGAGCCCGTCTCGCTCGGGCGCGCGCTGATCCCGCGACGCACAAGCCGCACGGGCTCCGAAGACCAAAACACCAAACCCGCTAATACACGAAACCCGAAGGAACAGCACATGCCCGACAAACCCGTCGCCGTCGTCACCGGAGCCTACCGCGGACTGGGCCTGGAGACCTGCCGCCAGCTCGCTGCCAAGGGCTACAGCGTCGTCCTTACCGCTCGGCGAGAGCAGGAAGGCCGCGCCGCCGCGAACAATCTGCGAGACATCGGTCTCGACGTCGAGTTTCACCCGCTGGACGTAACCGACGAGGCATCCGTCGAGCGGCTGGCCGAGCACATACGCGACACCTTCGGCCGCCTGGACCTGCTGGTGAACAATGCAGGTATCTTTCCGGACCAGACGCCGGGCTCCGGCAGCGAGGGCATTTTCAACGCCCGGCTCGACACCATCCGCCGCGGCCTCGAGACCAACACCCTTGCCCCCTTACGCCTGTGCCAGGCCCTCATACCGCTCATGCAGGGCAAGGGTCGGGTGGTCAATGTCTCCTCCGGGATGGGCCAGCTCAGCGAGATGAACGGCTGCTGCCCCGGCTACCGGCTGTCAAAGACCGCATTGAACGCCGTCACCCGCATCTTCTCGGACGAGCTCCAGGGTACCGACGTGAAGGTCAATTCGGTCTGCCCGGGGTGGGTAAGGACGGACATGGGCGGGCCGGAAGCCCCTCTTTCGGTGCAGGACGGCGCTGCGGGTATCGTTTGGGCCGCCACCCTGCCGGACGATGGCCCGAGCGGCGGGTTCTTCCGGCACGGCGAGCCCATCGACTGGTAGCAAGGCGTCCGACCGGCATCCGCGGTTCCGCAGTAGAACAGTCGCAAGTCGGACGGGCTCCTGGAAGGGCGCATGCACCTATGCCCGGCCGGTGCGGCCCGCAGCTATTGGCTGATCGGCAGCAAAGGCCGCCTCAGACCGGTCAGGTGCATTTGGTCACCGATCGCAATGCCATGGCCACGTACGGCACCGGCGTTCAGCTCAAGGACAAACCGGAAGTCTTTAGAGGAAACAAAGCGGCTCTCCGGCGGCGTTGCATCCTCGATGATGTCGACGATTCTGCCGCTCTCATCGAGAAAGATCATGTCGAGAGGAAAGTGCATCAGTGCCATGGTAAAGGGATTGCGTACAGTCCCCGGAAAGACGAAGAGCATCCCCCAACCCTCGGCGAGGCTCGGTCGCTGGCTGAGCCCCTGCCCGCGCTCGAACGGATCATCCGCCAGCTCGACAGAAAAACGCCCGCGGGATGCTCCGCCGCCGCCGATCTCGACGACCGGCGTATCTGCGTGGCTGCGACCGAGCACAGCCGGCGGAACGGCACAGCCCCGGTCCAGACAGCGACGATAGCCGCTGCAATCCCTGTCTGTGCGGCACTGCCCCCGGTCCAGGCGTTCTCCGTCTCCGGCGCTGCCGGCCACCGCCAGCGACGAACCGATAAGGACGCAGGCGAAAATCTCGGCAAAGCGCCGGATCATTGCGGATATCCCACAAAGAGCGGGAATCAATAGCAAGGGACGGCGGATCGTGCGCAAGAAGCCCGCCCTGCGCGGCACGGCACGGCGCGCTAGCTCTGACCGCCGATGCGCCTGATGATCTTCTTGACGTAGTTTTGCGTCTCGTTGTACGGGGGAATGCCCCCGTGGCGCTCCACGGCTTTCTCGCCTGCGTTGTAGCCGGCCAGCGCCAGCTTGACGTCACCGTTGAAGTGATTCAAAAGCCAGCGCAGATATGCCATACCCCCGTGTAGATTTTGCTCCGCGTCCCAGACGTCCTTGACGCCGAACCGGGAAGCCGTGGCGGGGATGAGCTGCATTAAGCCCTGGGCGTTCTTGGGCGAACGCGCGTTGGCGTTGAAGCCGGACTCGGCCTCGATCACCGCAAGCACCAGGTTGGGATCAAGGGAATACTTCGGTGCGAGGCTGCGCACCAGGTTGGCAACTTCGCCCGAGGCGGGATGCCTCCGCGAGGCGATGCGCGTCGCGCCGGCACCCAAGGGACAGGACGCTTGGCGGTTGGGCTTGCCCTCGACCCTGAGTAACTTCAGCAGGTTGTCGGCCTTGACGTGCTTGCCCTTTGCGGCCTGATAGAGCCAGGCGGCGGCAAGCTCCCGGTCGCGCTTCACGCCGTTGCCGAAGGCGTAGATCTTGCCGAGCTGATACTTGGCGTCCGCGTCGCCCTTGCGCGCGGCCTTGCAATAGAGCTGGACCGCCTTCTTGGCGTCACGGCCAATACCGACGCCGCTCTCGTAGCGCTGACCCCAAGCCGTGAGATGCCGCGCATCGTTGGATGCGGCGACTTTTTCGAAAGACGGCAGCGACTCGGCGACGGCAGGAAGCGGGGCAAGGACGGCGATCAGCGCCGCCAGCGTGAAAACGATCAGTACTCGTCTCATTCGCATGGCATTCGTCGTCAACTAGCTGAATCGAGTGGGCGTCCGGCGTGAGAAACACCGACACACGGATAATGCGGTATTTTCTCTCAAAACCGGGGGAAATGCCAAGTCGGCAAGGATAAAAAAACCTGAGCCCGAGCAACCACATGCCGCTAAATCGGTGGGCTTCGCCCTGAATCCTGCGCTTCTACAGCGGCCTCAGCGCATATACCCGCTCCAGCAACCGGGTCAGACCCCGCTGGCGAAACCTCTCATTTTCCGCCAGCACATCCAGCTCCGCCAGCCGGTCGATGCGGAATCGCGCGCCCAGCAGGGCACGAACCTCTTCTTCATGAACCGAGAACGGCGGACCGGGCATCTGCTCCTGATCGTAGTCCAGGGTAACCAGCAGCGCCTTGCTCTCGGGCCGCAGAACAACCTGCAAATGCCCGGCGTAGCGAGGGCGCATCAGCGGAGGCATTGCAATCAAGGAGGCCCGGTCGAACACCGCCCCGACGCCTTCGAGGTGCGCGGGGGTCAGGTCGAAGAAATCCCCGCACAGGATCTCCAGTTCCTCCGCACGGTAGCGTACGAACGGCGGCTCGTCGGTGATCTCGGGACTCAGGCCGTTTTCGGCAAAGAAGGCATTGACCGCCAAGGCACTGATCTCCACCCCCAGTACCCGGTGTCCTTGCCCTGCCAGCCACAAGAGGTCGAGGGTCTTACCGCACAGGGGAACGAACACCCGCTCGCCAGGCTTGCTCCCCAACCGCAGCCAGTGCTCCTGCAGATGAACGTTAATCTCTTTCTCGTGCCAGCCTGTTTCACCGTCACGCCAGCGTGCGTGCCAAAAACCAGGATTCATCCCTGCCCTCTCCGAGCTTCTCGACAAGAGGACATACTAGCTCGAGGGAGCGGTGCAGCGCAGGGCGATCATGGCTATTCGGTTCGCCGATGCCGGGGACCACTATCGCACCGCCCTGTCCCTGCTCGACCGCGTTGAGCAGCCCGAGCTCAGTGCCGCGACCCTGCACAATCTGGCCGAGCACGAGGTCCTGTTCGACTTCGAGAGCGCCCACCGACCGGCCCGCGCCTGGCTGGAGCGCTACCCGGACGACCTGGACGCCCCGTGCAACCTCGCCGAGACTCAACTCACCGCCCGGTAATTCGGTATGATCGGCGTATCGCTTTCGAGGCCGGACGGTCGTAGTTTTTTTCTTCTTCGGATAATGCCCCGTTCGACGATGAATCTGGTCCTCCTGCTGCCGCTTCTATGGCTGACCGGTGCTCCTGTATGTGCCGGAGAGCCCGGTCCCATGGTCGCGGCAGCGGCCTCGTTGCGAGACGCACTTCCCGAGCTGGTGGAGGCATTTGCAACGCAGGGCGGTAGCCGGGCGCGCCTGAGCTTCGGTGCGTCGGGAAACCTGCGCCGCCAGATCGCTCAAGGCGCGCCTTTCGAGCTCTTCCTCTCCGCCGACGAGGCCTTCGTGCTGGCCCTCGCCCGCGAGGGCCACTCCCTCGACGAGGGGGTGGTCTACGCCGAGGGACGGCTCGCCATCCTCCTTTCCAAGGATTCTCCATTACGTCTGGACGGGACCTTGAAGGACATGGAGCAGGCGCTGGAAGACGGCAGGCTGCGGCGGCTCGCCATCGCCAATCCCGAGCATGCACCTTACGGACGGGCGGCGCGCGAAGTACTGCAGGCGCTGGGACTATGGGAGCGGCTCGGTGACCGGCTCGTCATCGGCGAGAGCGTGTCCCAAGCCGCGCAGTTCGTGTCGACCGGTGCCGCAGATGCGGGAATCGTGGCCTATTCCCTGGCGCTCTCCCCCCGTCTGGCGCAATGCTGCAACCAAGCCCCACTCGCGGCGGAGCTGCACAATCCGCTGCCCCAGCGCGGCACACTCATCAAAGGCGCCAGTGAGGCAGCTCGCCGCCTCTTCGCCTTCATCCTCGGTCCCCGGGGACGAGATATACTGCAGCGGCGCGGGTTCATCGTCCCCGCTCGGGACTGATGCGGCGTGGACTGGGACGCCTTCTCCCTCTCCCTGCGGCTCGCCGCCTGGACCAGTGTGCTGCTGCTGCCCCTGGCCATGCTGATCGCCCGGGCGCTGGCCTGGCGCCGGTTTTTACTGCGAGGCTTTGTCGAGGCCTTGATCGCATTGCCCCTCGTATTACCGCCGACGGTTCTAGGGTACTACCTGCTCATCGCCTTTGCCGGCGGCTCACCGCTCGGGAGCGGCTTCGAGGCCCTTTTCGGCCATTCGCTGGCTTTCAGCTTCGAGGGCCTGCTGCTGGCCTCGGTAATCTTCAACCTACCCTTCGCCGTCCAGCCCCTGCAACGCGCGTTCGAGACCGTGCCCCAAAACGTGCGCGAGGCGGCCTGGTGCAGCGGGCTCTCCAGCTGGCGCACCTTCTGGCGCATCGAGCTGCCCCTTGCCTGGCCGGGCGCCGTGACGGCACTGGCCCTCACCTTCGCCCACACCCTTGGGGAGTTCGGGGTGGTGCTCATGGTGGGCGGCAACATCCCCGGCGAGACCCGCACGGCGGCAATCGCTATCTACGATCGGGTTCAGGCCTTCGACAACGACGCCGCCGGGGCCATGTCCGCGCTGCTGCTGGCGCTTTCCTTCCTCGCCATCGGCGTCGTTTTTCTGTTGGGCCAGCGCCGGAGCCCCCGTGTCTGAGTCCCCGGCGGACCTGCGGGTCTTCCTGCACCAGAGCGCGCCCATCCCGCTGGCGGCGGAACTGGACTGTGCGGCGGGAGAGCTCACCGCCCTGATTGGCCCGTCGGGCAGCGGCAAGACCTCGATCCTGCGCTGCATCGCCGGCCTGCTGCGACCGCGGGAGGGGCGCATCGTCAGCGGCGGCCATGTCTGGCTCGACAGCTCACGCGGCATCGCCCTCTCGCCCCAGGCGCGGCGGGTCGGCCTTGTGTTTCAGGACTATGCCCTGTTTCCCCACCTGAGCGCTTTGAAGAATGTACGCGAGGCCCTGACCCACCTGCGCTGGCGCGAGCGCACAGGCCGGGCCCGGGAGCTGCTGGCCCTAGTGCGCCTGGGCGGGCTCGAGGAGCGAACGCCGGATCAGCTTTCCGGGGGACAACGCCAGCGGGTCGCGCTGGCCCGCGCACTGGCCCGGGACCCCTCGGTTCTGCTGCTGGACGAGCCCTTCTCGGCGGTGGATCAAATGACCCGACGTAAGCTGCAGGAGGAGCTGGCGCGACTGCACCGGGACATCCGGGTGCCCATTCTGCTGGTGACCCACGACCTGGGAGAGGCCGCCGCGCTTGCGGACCGGATGGTGGTCCTGGGACGCGGCCGGACGTTGCAGGCGGGACCGCCGGCGGGGCTGATTGCCCGGCCCTGCAACCGGGACGTTGCCCGGCTGGTGGGTCAACGCAACCTGTTCCAGGGCATAGTCCTCGGGCCTTCACCGGAGCACCCGCAGATGTTGCTATTGCAATGGCAGGGACGACTGCTGGAGGTGATCTCAGACCTGAAAACGCCCCCCGGGACCCGGGTGGATTGGATGATACCCGCCGCATCCGTCCTGTGGCAGCGCCCCGACCGGCCGTCGGCGGGGGACCGGGAGAACCCGATTGATGGCCGGGTGCAGGACCTTCTCGCGCTCGGCGACAGCTGCGCCATCAGCTTCCTTGCGGATGGACCGGATAAGCACCTGCTGTTTCTCAACCTACCCGCCCACGTTGCGCGGCGCCTGGACCTGCGAATCGGCGACCGCGGCCGGGTTTCACTGCTCGCAGAGCATATCCACCTGATACCGTTGGGAGAGGGCTGAGGGCCGAGGGAACAAGGCCACAGAGGACGGGGCCGTGATCTTGTTAGAATCAGTGCCATGGATCAACTGCCGTTTACAGGTTCGAGCCCCTACATCCCATGACCCTCCACACCGGTCGCCTCCTGCTATGCACGCACGACCCTTACCTGCTTCCCGATAGGGCGGCACTGGAGCGCACACTGGCCGCGGAGGGCTTCCTCGGGGCCTCGTTGCCGGGCCGCGCCGGAGGGTTCTTGGTGGGCGAGCGATTTCTGCAGCTCGTCACTTTCACAGGGTGCTCGGTCCAAATCGAGCTGTCACCTACCGACGACGGTCCCTTCTGCCACATCCTGGTCTCGGGTCCCTTCGAGCGGCCCGAATTCGCCAGCGGCCGTAACACACGCCCGCCCAGATGCCCTAGCTGCCGAAGCCCCATGCAGAACTGGAAGAACGCCATATCCCTCTGGGAGGAGGGCGGACCGTCGGCCGTGTCCTGTGCCGCGTGTGGCCGGTCGAATTCTCTCTTGACGGTCGACTGGAAGGCGAAGGCCGGATTCGGGCGCTTGTTCGTGCGGGTCGAGGAGATATTCCCTGGCGAGGCAATCCCCACCCCGGAATTGATGAGGCTGCTCGCATGCACCAGCCCGGGTGATTGGCGGCATTTTTACGTTCAGGACTAGGCGTGGAGATGGACCCCGTCGGGCAGGGCGACCTTCATGCTCAGGGGCAAATGGTCCGAAAGCGGGTAGTCGACGACCCGTGTCTCGATAATGTGCAGGTTGTCGGAGGCGAGGATATGGTCCAGGTTGCGCCGCGGGCGCCAGCTCGGAAATGTCTTGAGCTCGGAATCGAGCCCCTGCAGCTTGGCATTGGCCACCAGATCCCTAAGCGCACGGGATCTGCAATCGCAATTGAAATCCCCCATCAGAACCAGGTAAGGGTACCGGTACGCCAACTCCCGAATGTAATCGAGCTGTTGGCGGCGCGCCCTCCACCCGAGGGCCAAATGGAGGATGCAGATTGCGAGAACGGAATCGTCAGAGGTCTCGAGCTCCACCATCACCGCACCCCGCCCCGGTAATCCGGGTAGCTTATATTCGGTGATCTGGGATGGACGCACCCGGCTCAACAGGCCATTGCTGTGCCGTGCGAGCCGGCCCAGGTTGCGGTTGACCTGCTTGTACCAATGAGGAAACTGGGCGTGATAGGCCAGGTATTCGGTCTGGTCGACGAAACCGCTGCGCAGGCTGCCCGCATCCACCTCCTGCAGGCCAACGAGATCGAATTCTTGCAGCATCGACGCAATCCGGTTCAGGTTGTGCAGACGCTCGCGGTGGGGCAGGACGTGCTTCCAGCTCTTGGTCACGTACTCGCTGTATTGGCGCGTGTAGATACCCGCCTGGATGTTGTAGCTGAGCAGATGCAACTGCTGCATGGGAACCGGGAAGCCTCAAGCCTGAATGGGAAAGGTCCGCGCAGGACCGAAATGCGATCAGCATAACCCGAATGCAGGCCGCCCCCAATGGCCGGCTAGCTCGGGAGCCTTTGCCGGCAGACCCACCAAAACATAAGGGTTTCACCGGCTCAGAACGAGAATGGGCGGCAACGGCCGCCCTCTTCTGCGTTTGCCTAGCTCGAGCCGAAAAGCCGATGGAAGCATTCCCAACCTTCGGAGCACGGGCGTCTTGCTAGGCCCCGCAGTCTGAACCAACCCCGCCAACGGCGTTGCCGGCGCCTGAAAAAGCAGCAGGCCCCGAGTGGGTCAGCGATCTCCTATTGCGTCAGACCCTGCAGATACTGGGAAACCGCAGCGATTTCCTTGTCGCTCATGCGCCCGGCCACATCGCGCATCATGCCGTTAGGGTCATTGGCTCGGGCACCTGCTTGGAAGCCCTTCAGCGTAGACTCCAAATACTGGGCATGCTGGCCCGAGATCCGAGGGAACTTGGACAAACCCTGCCCCATACCCGCGGGACCGTGACAGCCGGTGCAGGCCGCGACGCCGGTGGCCGGGTTACCACCGCGGAAGATACGCTCGCCAAGCTCCGCATGGGTGGGATCGGATGCCCCCGGCGTCTGTTGCTGCGCTGCGTAATAGGCCGCGAGATTCCGGAAGTCCGGCTCTTCGAGAGCAGCCACCTGGGGGCTCATCTGGTCGTTCACCCGCGCCCCGCTCTTGAAATCCATGAGCTGCTTGTAGATGTACTGGGAATGCTGACCGGCGAGCTTGGGCCAAGTCGGGACCAGGGCGTTTCCGTTCGGGCCGTGACAGGCGAGGCAGACCGCGGCCTTGGCCTCACCCGCGGCCGCATCGCCAGCCGCCTGGACACCGCCGGAAATGAGAGCCGCCGCAACCGAAACCGAAATCAGCCAAGTCTTCATGGTGTTCATCGCCCGCTTGTTTGTGTTTGTGAACCGACCGCGGCAACGGACTGTCGCCAGACGCGGAAAATCTGCGCATGTATATCAGAATATGCGGATATTGGTCAATCCGACCGACTCTCCGGGGAGCTCTCCGATGGGCCGAGAACACCGACTGCGACCGAGACGGGCCGCAAGGAAGATTCCGCCTCCTATCATTCGCAGATGTCTCGGCGGTAGCCGCCAGGGAGGCCTCGACGTCCGCCGCCGCGAGGGAGCCGAAGTCCTCTGCATTGTAGGCCACCACACCGCCGGCCAGCTCGTACCATGCCTGACCACCGCACCAGGACGGCAGCTCATAGGTCAGCTGGCGCCGGCGCGGGCAGACAGAAGACTGTTCCGGGAAATAGACCAGATTGTAGCCGATCTGCGTTCCGTGAAGATCGGCAATCCGCTCCCAGGCCTCGTCCGCATCCAGGTAACGCTCGCAACAGGCCGGATAGGGATCGGGACCACCGTTGTGACGCCACCTTTCGAGCGCGAGGGGCAGTGGCCTATCGCGCAGAAACATCTGAAAATGCAGGTGGTTGACGGACGCATAGGCACCGTAGCTGTTGTAACCGAAGCCGACACCGGGAAGCGGTGACCCCAGACCGTCCGCCAGCTCCCAGATCTGCCGGTGGCGCTCGGGGGTAAGGTACTGGGACTCGCAGCACTCCCGCTCGGGAACGAGCAGGGCATGCAGGTCCACAAAGGGAAACTTGTTGAACAGCAGGTCCAGATCCACGCCCGCCAGTCGCCCACTCCAAAGGGTCTCCCTGCGCAAAAAGGGCTTGTTGAAATGAAAGCCGCTCGAATCGAAGGGCGCCCGGATGCCCACGGGTCCCCAGCCAGCGGCGCGGCGCGGTCGCAGAGAGCGCAACTGGTTGAATTGGATTTCCCAGGGCGCCAGCCGGTGACGGCGTACTTGCTCGATCCGATCGAAGCCGATCGCCATGAGCCGCAGGAACACCGATAAATCGTCTTCGGGCTCGTCGGGCTCACTCCCGGCGGCGAACGAACGGCAACAAAACTCGGCCAGCTCGCCGTAGCGCCGCGCCAGCACATGCGCCAGCCGCTCGTGAATGTGAGGATCGAAGATGGCATTGGCCAGGACAAGAATGTAGGGACCGAGGCTCAGTTCGTCTTCGAGCAGGCATTCGAGACCGGCCGCAAACGTACCGCGAAACGCGTCGGTCGATCTGAAGGGGTTTGGAGTCATAGCGCGGTAGACTAGGCCGGCCCTTTCCTGCTATCAAGGGTGCGGTTAACGCGACCTCGGTGACCGCTCACCACACCGATGCCGGCAGAGAGTCAGCCCGTGACGCAGGAGCAGGGGAAATTGCCGGGACTGGGTAACTGGTGGCGCAACCGTGCCTTGAAGCGCGAGCGATCCCGAGTCGACCCCGAGCTTTGGCCGAAGCTTCATGCGGCCCTGCCCCTTCTGGAGGGGCTGAGTGCGCGGGAGGTGCAATCCTTGGATGACCTTGCGCTGCTGTTCGCCCGCGACAAGAACTTCGAGCTGCCCCAAATGCTGCACTCAGAGTACTCCGCGGTTTACGCGCAGCTCAGGGCGTGGAATTTTTCGCCAGGATCCGCTGAGCCGGCTTCCTCACCTTTCTGCGGCTCTGCCCCTGTATCGTCGATCTGCGCCGTAACCTGGTCGCCGGTTTCTTCCTTGCTGCCCAGCGTGATCCTGTTCTCGTCGTCGTCGATGGTCAGCTTATAGCGCTTGAGCACGCTCATGCCGAGCAAGCCCTTGCCGCCAAGCTTCTTGTCCTCGATGAAGGCGGTCTCGACACCAGAGACCGGGTTCCCGCTCAACCACAGGACCGGCAGGCTCCCGACGAGCGCCTTGGCCATACCGTTGGCGGTCTGCATCTCGCGCTCGGCGAGCGCCTTCTTCTCGATACCCAACTTGGGTATCAGGGACTGAGGAAGGACCAAGAGGTCTGAACCCGTATCCACGTGCAGCGCTTGCTCGACCTTCGCACCGTCCGGCCCCTCCAGCCTTACCTGCACCACGTGCTGGGTGCCGCGCCGCTGGGTCTGAACCACGATATCACCGCCCTCCCCGTCCGCCGGCGCGGATGGAGGTGCCTCTGCGAGTGCGGGTGATGGCATCGGCTCGAAGGGGACCTTCTCGCCGAGTACGATGACGCGGTCTACGCTCCCCTCGGGGCTCTGGACGATCACGTGATCGAAGTTCTCGAGCAGGAGCCGCAGCCGGGGATAGAGCTTCTCTCCGTCAGCCCGGCCGACGATCTCTTCGGCCTGCTCCAGCCCGCGAACCGTGAATCCGTGCTTCTCGGCGAGGCGCTCGAGCTCTTCGGCGACCAGCACCTTTTCCGCGGAAACTGCCGCGGTCGGAATCGCAAGCAAAAGAGATACCCAGATGCATGCGGCTAATGCGAGTGCGAGTCGGAGGAAGCTGTGGATCATGGTAACGCCATGGTTACGCGGCTTTTTTGTTATCTACTTGAGACTAGCAGGTCGACCGCATCCCCGCCAGCTTCCAATCCCGGACTCCAACTAAAAAAAACATCATTCGATAATATTTTGAAGTAACATTGAAAGCTGCGCGGCGGCAGGACGACGCCCCGAGCTCGGGCGTCAATACCCGATCCTGCTCGTGCTGTGCTCCTACGTGCAATCCGAAGAGACACGAAGACGAAGAATGGCCGACGCAAAACAGGCACTGACGCCGCGGAACATCGCAGCCCTTATCTTCATCGCCGCCGGGCTGTTCCTCGCCGGCGTAGTACCCACCATCGAGGTCGCCTGGGTCATCGGCTTTCTTCTGCTGACCATCTTCCTGTTCGCCTTCGAGGTCGTGGGGGTCGACGTGGCGGCGATCGTCGTCATGGTCCTGCTGGGGCTCACCAGTCTTTTGGCGCCCCTGATGGGGCTGGAACAGGGACTGGTGCCTGTCAATCACCTGTTCGACGGCTTCGCGAGCAACGCCGTCATCTCTATCATCGCCGTCATGATCATCGGCGCCGGGCTCGACAAGACCGGCATCATGTCCCAGGTCGCCGCCTTCATTATGCGGGTCGGCGGCACCACCGAGGCACGCATCATCCCATTCATATCCGGCACTGTCGCCGTCATCTCTAGCTTTATGCAGAACGTGGGCGCCGCCGCCCTTTTCCTGCCCGTGGTCAGCCGCGTTTCGGCCCGCACCGGTCTGCCGATGTCGCGCCTCCTCATGCCCATGGGATTTTGCGCCATCCTCGGCGGCACCATGACGATGGTAGGCTCCAGTCCCCTGATCCTGCTCAACGACCTGATGCTGACCTCCAACAGGACGCTATCGCCGGAGCAGCAGATGGAGACCTGGTCCCTGTTCTCCGTGACCCCGGTGGGGCTGGCCCTGATCGCCACCGGCATCCTCTACTTCGTGATCGCGGGCCGGATCGTGCTTCCGGAAACCAAGACCGAAGGAGGCAGGGCGACCAACGCAGCAGACTATTTTCGGGAGACCTATGGGGTCACCTACTGCATGCGCGAGATGGTGGTCCCAAAGGACAGCGCATTGGTGGGCAAATCCATTTACGACGTGGAGCGCGAAGAGCATGTACGCGTCATCGCCATGCTAGGCGGCGTCAGCGGGCTGCGTATCGGTCCGGACAGCCTCGGGCGAGACGTAACCTTCGAGGCCGGCGGCGTGATTGGTATCCTCGCGGAGCCCGGGCAATGCAAAGGGTTCGGCGAGCAGCACGGTCTCCTGGTGCGAAAGGAGTTCGAGGCCTTCGCCAATGCGCTTTCCCCTGAGACCTCAGGCATCGCCGAGGTGGTCATCCCACCCGGCTCCGCGCTGGTCGGCAAGAGCGCCCTCGACGTCTGGATGCGCAAGACCTACGGGATCTCCATGGTCGGCCTTCACCGTGGGGGCGAAACCATGCGCGAGGGGGAAGGTATACGCGCGATGCCGCTGCAGGCCGGCGACACCCTGATCGTGCACACGACCTGGGAAGCGTTGGCGAGGCTGGAAAAAGACCGAAACTTCGTCGTGGTCACCACCGAGTACCCCCACGAGGAGCTCAGGCCCCACAAAGTGCGCGCTGCGCTGATCTTCTTCGTTATCACCCTGGGTCTGGTGCTGTTCACGGACCTGCGCCTATCGGTCTCCCTGCTCACAGGGGCCTTGGGCATGATCCTCGCCGGCGTGCTGTCCATCGACGAGGCCTACGTGGCGGTGAGCTGGAAAACGGTGTTCCTGCTCGCCTCCCTGATCCCGCTGGGCATGGCGGTGGAGGGCAGCGGAACAGCGGCCTGGATCGCGGACCAAACCCTTTCCGTGCTGGGCGGCATGCCTGTTTGGGTCATACAGGCGGCACTGGCCGTCCTCGCCACCTTCTTCACCCTGGTGATGTCGAACGTGGGGGCCACGGTCCTGCTGGTGCCGCTTGCGGTGAATATCGCAATCGGCGCGGGAGCAGACCCGGCGGTATTCGCGCTGACGGTGGCCATCGCCACCTCCAACTCCTTCATCATCCCCACCCATCAGGTCAACGCCCTGATCATGGGTCCCGGTGGCTACGGGGTACCGGATTTCGTGCGCGCCGGAGGCATCATGACGATCCTGTTCCTGGTCGTGTCCCTGTCGATGCTCAACCTGGTCTTCTAGCTCGCGTTCATAGGCGGCTGAAGGGCGTTTCCCGGCTGATGCTCCCGAGCCGGGGTCACGCCGAGCTCGATCGCGACAGTATTGGCGCATATGAGATTCTCCGGCAATCGCCTTAAGAGATCGATCCGTCGTGATGGAAGGGCTCGGTCAAGCCACCGAGCGTCCCACGGCCGCTGCGCCGGGCGTAACGCAGCAGGCGCAGGAAGACCTGGGCTGTCAGAAAGGCATCCCCGGGGGCCGTATGGCGGTCGTAGGGAACGACCTCGAAGCGCTCGCACAAGGCATCCAGCGAGAAGCCCCCGATTGGCGGCAGGCACACGAACGCCCCGTCGTTCTGCAAATGCAGAGTCAAACCCATGGTGTCCAGGTGCCGGTTCTGGAGCCGGATTACCGAACTGGCGCTCGCAGGCGGCGTTGAGCATGGCCAGGTCATGATTGATGTGGTGCCCCACGATGACGCCGTCGCGCAGGTAATCGAGAAACTGCATCAGGGCCTCGCGCTCGCCCAGCGCGTCGAGGGTCTCGGCGCGTGTGATTCCGTGAACCAGCGTAGCGGCGGTATTGTGACTGACCCGCAGCAGAGCTTCGAAGCCGTCCGCCAGGAGGATCTGGGTCTCTTTGACGGCAACGGCACCGATGCTCACGATGCGATCCCGTGCCGGGCTCAAGCCCGTGGTTTCGCAATCGAGCACCACGAAACGCACGGCCTCCGGCAAGGCATCTTCCGACCAGCTCGAGGCAAAGCTCTCACAATAGGCCCCGACCCCTTCGGGCAGATGCGGCTCGATCATCTTCGCGTCTTCAGCCCATACCGCCGCGCCGTGTATTTCATCAGGCGCAGCACGGTTCGAAACCCCGCCTTCAAGAGCGTTTGCTCGAAGCGGGTCAGCTTACCGGGATCGACCCGGTTGCCGTCGGTGCCGTTGGAGAAGCCTGCCCGTGCCCGATGGTACAAGGCATTGGCAAAGGCCGCCGAGGTCTCGCCGAGCAGCCTTTCATCGCTGCCGGTAAAGGCCCGAGCCCCGGCCAGGCGGCCCAGGGTCGAGGTCTGTGCGCACCTGCCGTCGAGCGCGAGCGCGCGGGCAACATCGACTACCGGCTGCAGGGTAGCGCGCTTCAAATCAAGGGTCTCGGCATAGGTCCCCTCGTCGTCGATCACCAGCCCGCGGAAAAAGGTGAGCGGAGGCAGGTTTTCCATGGAATCGTTGGCCAGCAGCCGCACGAAGTTGGGGTTTTCGTCCTCCTCGGCGTCGATGTGGCAAACCAGCTCCTGTGCCAGGTTGCAGTCGCCGCAGACCGGACGCAGATCGAAAAAGGAGGTAGCCCGATAGAGGCCGCTCTCGACGGGATCGCGGATCCAGGTCGAGAAGGCGTGTTTCCACTCACTCACCGACCTACAGGCGCTCGGGTGACCGGCGACGATCCCCATGCCCGTTGTAACGAAACCACAGGCCGACATGCCGGCGCTCACACGCTTTCCGAGCTCCAGAAAATAGGCCCGCGCCTCCCTTGATGCGCCGGCAGGCGCGGTCTCGTAGATTAGGCCGTAATCCAGGTCGTGGCGGGTCAGCAGCTCGCCGCGCCCTGCCGCGCCGAAGAAGACCCAGCAATGGGCCAGGTCGGGGCTCGGGTGGCCGTGGGCAGCGAATGCCTCTTCCACCAGGGAGACGACGCGGCGCATCATGCCGGCATTGAACGCACTTGCCGCGGGCCCCAGCCAACGCAGAGCCTCGGCTCCGGTCAAGCCGCCGGCGAGGAAGGTCTCTCCTTGGGCGCGAAGCCGCGCCAGCGCCTCGATGTTCGGCGCGCAAGCCATATCCTCCACGATCGCCAACGGAGCGGCCCCTTCCATCCGCGTCAGATCCCGGCGCGAGACGATTCCCGCCAAGGGGGCGTCGGGCGCATCGCTGTTCGTGAGCACGACGTGCTCCCTCTGGGACTCGAGCATTCGAATCAGGTACTCGCCGGCCTCCAGTCCGGGGGGCGCCAACGGAGGAAGCTCATCCATCAGGCTTCGCGCCGGCGCATCGAGCGCGACCTTTCCAGTCGCTACACGATCGCTCAGAACCCGCGGAGTAATCAACCCCAGGGGTACACCGTCCGCATCCGTAACTACCGCGGCCATGGCGCGGCTGGATGCAAGCTCCCGAGCTACAACGCACGCAGGCGTGTCCGGGGCACAGGTTGCAGGGGCCGGCAGATCGACTACCTGCCGCTCCATCCAGTCCACCGGCCGCCGTCCCAGGCGCAGCTCCTCGCTTCGCTCCTCCTGGCCTTCCAGGCTCAGCGGACTCTCGGCTACAGAGAAATAGGCCGAGAGAAACCGGGCCGCCCGGGGATGGCGCTTCACCAAGGCCCCGAAGGCCTCGCCGGGCAGGGCGTAGAGGATGACGTCGGTCTCGGTGCACGCCGTGAAACGGTGTGCTGGATCGCCCAGGAAACGGCCGATACCGAGCAGGTCGCCTTCGCCGCGGACATCACGCAGGACCTCGCCGCGCTCGGTCTCCTGGATCAGGCGCACGACGCCCTGCTGGATAACATAGACGAAGCGCTTGCGCGGCTGCCCCTGCTGAAAGACGATCTCATCATGCTCGTGGAACTGAACGCGCCCGTCCTGCACCAGCTCCAGCAGCTCGTTCTCGGCGATGTATTGGAAAGGCGGATGGCGGCGCAGAAAGTCGGCGACGCGAAATCCGATGCTGGCGGTTCTCATGGGCTGAGTGCGGGCACGGAAAACTGCCGGGATGATAACACCTGAATGCTGTTGACCCAGGCCGGTCTTGTTCTAGCGCTGGTCAAGCTACTGCAGCACCAGCGGAATATCGGGCATTCAGCCGCGTATCGACACCCCTGTGCGGGCATCGCGAATGGCCGATGGCCGGACACGCCCGCCGCAGCGGCCAGCGAGCACCAAATCCACTTCCGAGCCAAGCGCCAACCGCACCTGCAGTGCAGTGCGAGCCGGGGGACGATCGCTGACGTTGGCACTGGTGGATACCAGGGCACCCCCGAAAGCCTTGCACAGGGCGCCTGCGAAGGGATGAGCGGTTACCCGCACGGCAAGGGTATCGTGATGTCCGGCAAGCCAACGTGGCGTCTCGTCTCGGGCCGGTAGCAACCAGGTCACCGGCCCCGGCCAGGTCGCGTGCACGATCGCCATGCGTTCGTCATCCAAGGGCGCAACGAAGGGCTCAAGCTGACCGAAATCGAAGGCGATGAGGATCAGGCCCTTGCGCTCGGGGCGCCGCTTGATCGCAAGCAGCCGGCGCACCGCGTCCGCGTTCCGGGGATCACACCCGAGACCATAGACGGCCTCGGTGGGGTAGGCGAGGATGCCGCCCGCCTCGATGCAGCGGGCGGCCAGGCGCAGCTTGTGATGCTCGCGTGAAATCCCGGGGGGCACGGTCACTCGGTTAATGCGTCAACGAGCTGCTCACCGGAAAAACACCGCTCACCCCGGCAGCTTGCGCTGCAGTTCCGCGTCCTTGGCCTGAACGGCGCGGGCGTTCCCTTCGCGCTCGGCGCGCAGGCGCTTGGCAAGACTTGCGTCACAGACCGCCAGGATCTGGGCCGCGAGATAACCCGCGTTCTTGGCCCCGGGCTTGCCGATGGCCACGGTTGCCACCGGGATTCCGCCCGGCATCTGCACGGTGGACAGCAGCGAATCCATACCCTGCAGGGGGCCGGCATCGAGCGGAATCCCGACTACGGGCTTGAGAGTCAGGCCGGCGACGGTACCCGCCAGGTGGGCTGCAAGACCCGCTGCGGCGATGAAGACGGCACAACCACGCTCTTCGGCATCCTTCACGTAGGCGTGGGTGGCGGCGGGTGTGCGGTGGGCCGAGGTTATCTTGACCTCGTGGGGAATCTCCAGCTTGTTCAGCACGTCCAGGGTTACCTGCATCACCGGCAGATCGGAGTCGGATCCCATCAGAACGGCTACGAAGGGGGTTGTCATATCGGGTTTCCTCGGCGTTTTCTCCTGGCGAGAACAATTAGTCCAGTAGCAATTAATTCAGGATGCGGCCTTTTCAGGCCCCCCGGCGTCATCATAGGCAACCGCATAGCCGCACTCCTTCTGCGGACACACCTTCTGCGCCCCGCTGCGTTTGGTGACCTTGATCGTGAGGACGGGCCAGCCGCACTGAGGGCAAGGCTCGGCCACGGGCTCGTTCCAGACCGCATAGTCGCACTTGGGGTAGGTGGAGCAGGAATAGAAGATCTTGCCGCGCCGCGACTTCTTCTTCATCAGGGCGCCCTTGCGGCACTTGGGACAGGCGACACCCGTGTCCACAGGGCGCTCCAAGGGCTCGATATAGCGGCACTTGGGGTAGGCGCTGCAGCCGATGAACTTACCGTACTTGCCGCGCTTCATCTGCAGCGCCGAGCCGCACTCCGGACAGCTGCGGCCCTCCACCACTTCGGGCGGGGGCTGCTCCTGCTTGTTGCCGTCACCCAGGTCCCGAGTGTAGTCGCACTCCGGGTACTTGGTGCAGCCGATGAAGCGGCCATGGCGGCCGAGACGGATGGACAGGGGCGAGCTGCACTGGGGGCAGGCTTCCTCGATCACCTGCTGGGTGACGTCGCTGCGCTTGACGTTGTCTTGGGTATGATCGACCAACTCCTTGAAGGGACGCCAGAACTGCTGCAGCAAGGGGATCCAGTCCTCCTCCCCGCGCGAGACGGCGTCCAGCTCGTCCTCCAGCTTAGCGGTGAAATCGTAGTCCACGTAAGAGGTGAAGTAATCAGCGAGAAATTTGCTGACGATGCGGCCGACGTCGGTGGGGGTGAAACGCTTCTTCTCCAGCTCCACGTACTCCCGATCCTGCAACGTGGAGATGATGCTGGCGTAGGTTGAGGGACGGCCGATACCATACTCCTCCAAGGCCTTGACCAGGGACGCCTCGGTGTATCGCGGCGGCGGCTCGGTGAAGTGTTGCTCGGGGCGGATGCCTTTCAGCTCCACCATATCCCCCTCCTTGAAATGGGGAAGCATGCGTTCCTCGTCATCATCTGCGGCCTTTGCATCGTCGCGGCCCTCCAGATAGACCCGCATGAAGCCCGGGCTGGCTACGGTGGAGCCCGTGGCCCGAAAGTTATTGCCCTCCCCCGCGCTCAGATCCACGGCGACCATGTTGATCAGGGCGTGGGCCATCTGGCAGGCCAGGGTGCGTTTCCAGATCAACTCGTAGAGCTTGGCCTGATCCGATGTCAGGTGGGCCTTGATCTCCTGCGGAACCCGCCGAATGGATGTCGGCCTGACGGCCTCGTGGGCCTCCTGGGCGTTCTTGGCCTTGGTCTTGTACATACGCGCCCGAGGCGGCAAATCGTCGACCCCATAGCGCTCGGCGACATAGCCTCGGATCTCGTCCAGGGCCTCGTTGGCCAGATTGACCGAGTCGGTACGCATGTAAGTGATGAGCCCCACCGCGCCGCCGCCGGTGTCCACGCCCTCGTAGAGCTGCTGCGCGACGCGCATGGTGCGCTGGGCAGTGAAGCCGAGCTTGCGCGCGGCCTCCTGCTGGAGGGTCGAGGTGATGAAGGGCGGGGCGGGATTGCGCTTGCGTTGCTTGCGCTCCACCTGCTCGACTCTGAGGTTGCCCTTTGCCGCCTGCTCCAGGGTGCGCTCGATCTCACGGGCGCGAGTCTCGTCCTGGATACTGAACTGCTCCAGCTTTTCGCCGGCGAAGCGGTTGAGCTTGGCCTCGAAGTCCTTCCCCTCTTTCGCTGCGTCGGCGGTGACGGTCCAGTACTCGCGGGTCTTGAAGGCCTCGATCTCTAGCTCGCGCTCGACGATCAGGCGCAGGGCCGGGCTCTGGACCCGGCCGGCGGACAGGCCGCGTCGAATCTTCTTCCACAGCAGGGGAGAGAGATTGAAGCCCACCAGATAGTCCAGTGCACGGCGCGCCTGCTGAGCGTTCACCAGGTCGACTGAAAGCTCCCGCGGATTGGCCACCGCTTCCTGCACTGCGCGCTTGGTGATCTCGTTGAAGACCACCCGATACACCGGGCGCTTACCGAGCTGACGGCGCTTCTTGAGCAGTTCGTACAGGTGCCAGGAGATCGCCTCCCCCTCGCGGTCCGGGTCCGTGGCCAGGTACAGGGCATCGGACTGCTTAAGCATCTTGGCGATGGTCTGAACATGCCGCTCGTTGCGGTCGATGACCTGGTACTGCATGGCGAACCCTTGGTCCGGGTCCACGGCGCCCTCCTTGGGCACCAGGTCGCGCACATGACCGTAAGAGGCCACGACCTCGAAGTCGGGTCCCAGATACTTCTTGATGGTTTTCGCCTTGGCGGGCGATTCGACTACGACCAGGTTCATGCGTTTGCCAGCGTCCGGAATGCAGAGGGCGCATAGCAGAAACGATAAGCCGCCCCGGAGTCAAGCGCCGCCGGGACGATTCCAGTCGGGAAGGACAGCGTCAGCGGACAAGGATCAGTGAATCAGGCTGGGCTCGTCGTTGTAGACCAGATCTTCCATTTGGGTGAAGGCTGCCTCCCGCCCGGGCCGGTTCATCAAGACCAGGAGCACCACCCACTTAAGCTCATCTACGGACACATTGGCGTGGTCGATGGCCAGCACCCGCTCGATCACCAACTCGCGGCTCACCGGGTCCAGGATTCCGTTTTGCTCCAGAAATATCAGCAGCCCTCGCGCCTCGATGTCGAGCTTGGCGCACTCAGCCTCGCTGTAAATGCGGATGGAACCGCTCGTGTCTGGATGGTACTGGGGGGTATCGACGCCTGCCGCCAGCTCGTCTAGCCAACGCAGGGCCTTCTCGATCTCCGCATTGGTGAATCCCGCCTGGGACAGCTCGTCTTCAAGCTCGCCCTGATCCGTCGGGGGCTGGCTCTCTCCGTCCATGTAGTTCTCGTAGAGATAAATGAGTACGTCGACCATGTTTTCGTACATCTGCCAACCTCAGTGGCGAAAAGAGGATCCCCGGCAAGCCGGAGACCGCGGCGCCGAATTCTGTCCGCAGCGACCTTTCAGGGCGGACTCGCGCCCCGGCAATACCTGCCTCCAGGACATGATGATACATATCCTTCCAATTCCAGCAACAAAAGCATGGATGCGACGCTCTCCGCGCGCAGACCCGTCCGCTGTATCAGCTCGTTGGGGGACACCGGATCATGGCCCAGGGCATCGAGCAGGCGCCGGTACTCCGGGTCCGCGCCGGATGCCCTGTCCGCGGAGCTCTCTCCCCATTGCGCAGCATGAGCGCCAAGGGAGCCGAGCAGCGGCGCCAGCTCTTCCAGAATATCCGCCGCGGTCTCCACGAGCTTGGCACCGTCCCTGATCAGCGCATGACAGCCCCGTGCCAGAGGGTTGTGGATCGAGCCGGGTATGGCGAAGACCTCCCGGCCCTGCTCGGTGGCATAGCGGGCGGTGATCAGGGAGCCGCTCTTGAGTGCCGCCTCGGTCACCAGCGCCCCCAGGCTCAGGCCGCTGATGATGCGGTTGCGGCGCGGAAAATTGCGGCCGACGGCAGCGCTGCCGGGCGGGTACTCGGTGACCAGGGCGCCATGATCGGCGATACGCCGCGCCAAGTCCCGGTGGACGCCTGGGTAGACGCGGTCCGGACCGGTTCCCAGGACCGCAACCGTACGCCCGCTCGTGAGCGCTCCCTCGTGGGCCGCCCCGTCGATACCGATCGCCAGACCGCTGGCGATGGTCAAGCCACAAGCGGCGAGATAACCGGCAAACTCGCGGGTGGTCTCGCGTCCGGCGGGGGTGGGATTGCGGCTGCCGACAATTGCAAGTATGGGGTCCGTGAGCACACCCGGGTCGCCTCGCAGGTAGAGGAGGATGGGTGCCCCGGTCGATTGCGCCAGTAGAGGGGGATACCGCGGGTCATCCCTGTGTAGGATATGGGCCCCCTCCTGCTCGGCCCATTTCAGGTCCGCATCGACCGCCGCCTCCCGCGGGTCCAGCACCGCGTTGACTGCCTCCGGTCGCAAGCCGGCATCCTGAAGCTCGGAACGCCCGGCTGAGAGGACGCTGGTCGGGTCGCCAAAGCGATCGATCAGGCGGTCAACGGAGCGCGGCCCTACGCCCGGCGCATGGGCGAGAACCAACCAAGGACGCAGTCGGTCGGGATCGGTCAACAGCCTCGGTCCCTATGCGGCACGGACCGACCGCGCAGACTCAAGCCGGGGGCGGGCGAACCGCGTCGAGCAGGAACATGGGCCGCGTGGCGCTCATGACCAGAGCAAAACTCACGCGGTCGAAGGTGCGAAACACCATCAGGGTCCCGGCCCTCTCGTAAGGCAGAATGACCGAGTCGGTTGCCCGCCCCGCTCGCTTGCGGGGAGGAAACTCTTCGGTGGGCACCCCGCCGGGCATCCAGCCCTCGGTCCTGAAATCCCCGAACCAGGTCTCCTGCGACCAAAAGCGCTGATTGCGCCAATCTTGGCGAAACTCGTCTGACGGGGCGATATCCCGAACCTTTTCTCCTCCGTTGTAGACTTCGAAGACATCGCCGGGGCGCACGCCCTGGTCGCTCCCGGCATTGAGCATGACCACGTCGTATTGCCCGATTTGGGAGACTCCGTCGAGCACCGAAATGATGCGCGCCTTGGTTCCCCGTGGACCCGGGCGGGGGGACAAGCCGCTCAGGGGCTTCTGGTACTTCGACGAGAGGACCCGATCGCCGATTCCCGCCTCCAGCTCCATGTCGGTAATCCTCACCGTCGCCGGATCACCGGGACGCTCCAAAACCGCAGCGCCGACGAAGCGGGCCTTGTAGCCCAAGATATCGCCCGAATCCGGATCACGGTAAGCATCCCCCGGGCGCACGATATCGTAGCGCCCCTCCGAGGAGCCTCTGCTGATGCTGCGCACATAGGCGCGGTCACCGGCCCCGGCGACGATGTGCTCATCCGCGAATGCGACTATGTAGGGGGCGCTGTCGATCTCCGACCGGTTCAATACGTAGGCACGGGTCAGGAAGGGGCGGATGACGTCAATCGGGATAGTGGGGACCGGCTGCTTGGCCGACCCGGCGCGCCCCCGCCCCACCCGCGGCTTGCCGTCCTTGTAATAAAGCGTCAGGACGTCGCCCGGATAGATCCGATTGGGATCACCCAGCCCCCGGTTCGAATCCCAGATCTGCGGCCAGCGCCATGGGTCGCGCAGAAAACGCCCTGCGATTTCCCACAGGGTATCGCCGCTGCGCACCGTATAGGTTTGCGGATGGGACGGGTTGAGCTCGACCTGCGCAACGGCGGGCGACGGCGATAACGCAATGACGGCGAGCATGGCGAGGGAGACAGCGAAGGTTTGGTGCATGAAGGCTCCGGCGCAGTGGAATCAGAGTCGACCCGTCCTCATTATTAACCGGATGTCGGAGAAAAGCGACAACCGCGGTGCCAGGGGCCCACCCACGCGATCAAGTGCCAGGACACCGCGGGAAGGGCCGAAAACCAGAAATGCCCTTCCCTGAGATCAAGAGCGGCGCATGCCCGACTGACGGTTTTTTGCGACACCCCCTTCCGGGTTGTAGTATGTTGCCGATATTAACGACCATTCGTTCAAGGTTCTAGCCCGAACACCTCGAAATACCAATGAGCACCCTCGAGATCCTCACCTTCCGGACGCACGGCTGCGCAACAAAGCCAACCCGGTATCTGCGGTGACCGACGAGATTCGCCGCACCGTCGACGACATGCTGGAGACCATGTACGCGGCCCCCGGCATCGGTCTGGCCGCCATCCAGGTCGATATCCCGCTGCGGATCATCGTGATCGACATTTCCGAGCAGCACGATTCCCCGCTCTGCCTGATCAATCCCGAGATCCTCGAGCGTCACGGCGAGGAGCAGATGGAGGAGGGCTGCCTGTCCGTTCCCGGATTCTACGAGCAGGTCATCCGCGCAGAGAAGATCCGATTCCGCGCCCTCGACCGGGACGGCACGGCCTTCGAGCAGGAGGCCGACGGACTCCTGGCAGTCTGCGTTCAACACGAGATCGACCACCTGGACGGCAAGCTCTTCGTGGACTACCTCTCGTCGCTCAAGCGCCAGCGGATCCGCAAGAAGCTGGAGAAAGAGCAGCGTCAACAGCAGCCCGTGCCCGTCGTGACAAACCGCCGGGCCATCTGAGACCTGCCGCCTCAGGCATTGGATCCCAGGTCCCGTCATAATCGAATACCCAGCATATTCAAGCTGCCGTCTCGCTATTGCCACCGAGATCGATCCCGAACCATGGCGCCGCTCAAGATCATTTTCGCCGGAACTCCCGATTTCTCGGTTCCAACGCTTGAAGGCCCTGATCGACAGCGGGCAGGATATCCGGGCCGTCTACACCCAGCCCGACCGCCCCGCCGGGCGCGGCCGAAAGCTCACCGCCAGTCCGGTCAAGAAGACGGCACTGGCCAACGGGCTGGCTGTGCTCCAGCCCCCGACCCTGCGCGACGAGGAGGCCGCGGCGATCCTGCGCGCGCACGATCCCGACCTGATGGTCGTCGTGGCCTATGGTTTGCTGCTCCCGCAGGCGGTGCTGGATGCACCCCGGTTGGGCTGCATCAACGTGCACGCCTCGCTTTTGCCGCGATGGCGCGGAGCGGCGCCCATTCAGCGCAGCATCCTCGCCGGCGACGCTGAAAGCGGCGTAACCATCATGGGCATGGAGGCGGGCCTGGATACGGGCCCCATGTACCTGAAGAGAGCAATTGCCCTGGAACGGGGCGAGACCGGCGGCAGCCTGCACGACAAGCTGGCCTTGCTGGGCGCGGCCGCCCTGATGGAGGCCCTTCCGGGCATAGCCGCGGGAACCCTGAGCGCGGAGCGCCAGGACGATTCCATGGCCACCTATGCCAAGAAGCTCAGCAAGGACGAGGCCTTGGTGGACTGGA
This sequence comes from uncultured Gammaproteobacteria bacterium, assembly GCA_942492625.1. Classification (GTDB taxonomy): domain Bacteria; phylum Pseudomonadota; class Gammaproteobacteria; order Chromatiales; family Chromatiaceae; genus Thiosymbion. Next base: position 61,759 of record CALOFM010000022.1, read on the forward strand.
GCCGCCCCGCCGTCGAGCTGGACCGCATGGTGCGCGCCTTCGATCCCTGGCCGGTGGCCCAAACCAGGCTCGGGCAAGCCAGTCTGCGCCTTTGGGGCAGCGAGCTACCGGGTGGGGACGCTAGCGGCGCAGCACCGGGACATGTCATCCGTACCGGCAAGGCGGGTATAGACGTCGCCACCGGAGACGGTCTGTTGCGCATCACACGGCTGCAACCGCCGGGCAAACGCCCCATGTCCGCGGCCGATTTCCTGAACGCGCGCAGCCTGGAAGGGGAAAGGCTTGGCTGAGCCACGCCGCGCCGACCCGGTCATAACGGCACCCACCGGGGCCGCGGCGCGGGCGGCTGCGGCCTGCGCCATTCACGCCGTCCTCGATCAGGGCCGATCCCTCACCGATGCCCTGCAGATGCTCTCCCCCACTGGACGACGAGCGCGACCGCCCCTGGTGCACGAGATCGGCTACGGGGTACTGCGCACCCTGCCGCGCCAGGAGGCGCTGGCCAAGCTGCTCTTGCACAAACCCCTCAAGCGCGAGGACGCCGACGTCCACGCCCTGATCCTGGTCGGCCTCTACCAGCTCACGGACACGCGCATTCCTCCCCACGCCGCAGTGGCGGCAACCGTGGAGGCGGCTCGGACCATTGGCAAAGGTTGGGGCGCATCGCTGCTCAACGCCGTGCTGCGCCGCTTCGAGCGCGAGCGCACCCGGCTGCTCGCGAGGGCAGAGAAAACTGCACATACACAGGGGCTGTTTCCGCGCTGGCTCTCGGAACGGATCCAGGCGGCTTGGCCCGAGCACTGGCGGAGATCGTCGAAGCCAGCAACGCCCGCGCGCCCATGTGCCTGCGGGTTAACCCAACCAGGACCACGCGGGCCGAATACGCACAACGCCTCAGCGCAGCCGGTTTGACCGCCCGCCCGACCCGGCACACCACCCCGGTCTGATCTTGGACCGGCCGGTACCCACCGCCCGCCTGCCGGGCTTCGCCGAGGGATTGGTCTCGGTCCAGGATGCCGGTGCCCAGCTTGCGGCGGAGCTCCTCGACGCGAGGCCCGCTGAGCGGGTGCTCGACGCCTGCGCCGCCCCCGGCGGCAAGAGCGCGCACATACTGGAGCGGGCGAATAACGGGATCTGGAGCTCACGGCCGTGGATGTAGATCGGCGAATCGGCTTGAGCGGCGTTCGGGAGAACCTGCGCCGGCTCGGGCTCACAGCCAGGATCGTCCGTGGCGACGCCACAAGCCCCGAGGGCGATTGGGCCAAGGAGGGTTACCAGCGCATCCTACTCGACGCACCCTGCTCCGCCACCGGGGTCATCCGGCGCCATCCGGACATCAAATGGCTGCGCCGGGACAGCGATATCGACGCCTTGAGCCGATTACAGGCCGACATGCTGAATGCCCTGTGGAAGCTGCTGGTCCCGGGAGGCACTCTGCTCTACGCCACCTGCTCGCTTTTGCCCGAGGAGAATGAGAAGCAAATTCAGGCATTTCTCAAGCGCCGAGGGGACGCACGCGCGCGCGCGCTCGACGTCTCCTGGGGGATGGCGCGCCCCTTCGGGCGCCAAATCCTACCCAAGGAGGGCGATGCCGACGGCTTCTACTACGCGGCCCTGGAAAAGATCGCCCCATGAAAACACTTGCTCGACCACTGGCACTCGCGCTGCCGCTACTTGCCTGCATTCTGATATGGGCAACGCAGGCGGTCGCCGAGTTCATCGTCGAAGAGGTCCGTACCCGAAACGACAGTGACATGCTGGTCATGGACGCGCGCATCGCCTACGGGTTCAGTGAAGATGCGCTCGAGGCCCTGGACAACGGCGTTCCCCTGACGCTGGAGCTTCACACCCAGCTGCGCAGCTCCGATGCCTGGGTGTGGGACGACAATCTCGTGGACCAACGCCTGCGCTACACCATCCAATACAAGCCCCTTTCCGAGCAATACCAGGTTTCCCAGCTCCCCGGCGACGGCGGCAGGAGTTACGTAACAAGGGATGCGGCCATCTCCGCCCTGGGCGAGATCGAAGGGCTGCAGCTAATCTCGAACAAACGCTTGGCGGAGGAGGAGGGACCCTTCGAGATCCACATCCGAGCATCGCTGGATATCGAGGAGCTGCCCCTCCCGCTCAAGCCCATGGCCTACCTCTATCCCTCCTGGAAGCTCTCCAGCGGTTGGACCAAATGGCCTCTGGAGCACTGAACCGCCTGCGGCGCCCGGGAATGATCCCGGTCGCAGCCCTCCTCGTCGCGCTATTCGTTGCCCTGGACCTCATGAGCGATGCGGTCCAGAACTCCGAGGAGCTCAGCCGAGCCTTCGTGCCCCTGCTTTTCCTGGTCCTCCTGGGGCTGGCGATATTGGCGGTGATGGTCGTTGTCAACGTAGTCAAGCTCGTGCGCCGCTACCGCGCTCAGGCCGCCGGATCGCGCCTGACCGGGCGCATCGTCATCCTCTTCGCCCTGATCTCCCTGCTTCCCGTCGGAGTGGTCTACTACTATTCGCTGGGCTTCCTGCTGCGCGGCATCGACAGCTGGTTCGACGTAGAGCTCGACCGCGCCATGGCGGACGCAATCGAGCTCAACCAGGCGTCCCTGGATCTCAATCAGCGGGTGCTGCTCAAGTACTCCGAGCAGCTGCTTGCGGGCATCGAGGACAGCTCCACGACAGCCCTGGCGCTGACTCTCGGTGAGCTCAGGCGCCAAGCCGGGGCGCGGGAGGTCACGATCTACGGGGCGGGCAGTCAGGTCATCGGCTATTCCAACGAAGATCCGACCCGGCTGGTCCCGAACCATCCAGACCACGAGATTGTGCAGCGGGTGCGCTCTGGCACCAACTACGTAGCGCTCGAGCCCGATGCGGACGGTGACCCGGTGGTGCGGGTGCTGGTCGGAGACCCGGATGGCCGCTTCCAGCAGCTGCAGGCCATCTTTCCCACCTCCGAGCACATCAGCGAGCTGTCGCAACGCCTGGAGGACGCCTACAACCGTTATACTGAGCTCTCTTATCTGCGCGAGTCTCTGAAGCTCAGCTTCTCCGTCACACTGTCGCTGGTGTTGGTCTTCGGACTGATGGCTGCGCTCATCGCCGCCTTTCATACCGCGCGACGTCTCGTGTCACCGGTTGCGGACATCGCCCGCGGTACCCGCGCGGTAGCCGAGGGCGACTATGAGCAGCAGCTCCCTTTGCCCAGTCACGACGACGAGCTCGCATTCCTGGTGGCCTCCTTCAACGCCATGACCCGCCGCGTCGCGCAAGCCCGGGACGCCGCAGACCGCAGCCAACAGGCGGTAGAGGCCCAGCGCGCCTATCTGGAAACGGTGTTGGGCCGTCTGTCTTCCGGAGTGATAGCCATCGACCACGAGCAGGGATTGCGCACCGCAAACCCCGCCGCGCTGGATATACTTCACGTCGCGCCCGATGATGTGGAGGAGAAGTCCCTGGAGACGCTCGCGCAGGCGCACCCGCGCATCTCGCGCTGGGTGGAGACGGTGCAGGGTCACCTGAAGGCGGACGAGGATTGGCGGGCGGAGATCACCCTGTTCAGCGGCGAGGGCCGGCAAGTGCTCCTGTGCCGCGGCAGCCCTTTGGTACGCCCGGACACCGAGGAGCACGGACACGTGGTGGTCTTCGACGACATCACGACCCTGATCATGGCCCAGCGCGACGCCGCCTGGGGCGAGGTTGCACGGCGCCTGGCCCACGAGATCAAGAACCCGCTGACCCCCATCCAGCTCTCCGCCGAGCGCCTGCGCCACAAGTTGCTGGCCAAGCTTCCGGAGTCCGACGCTCGAATCGTCGACCGCGCGACCCATACCATCGTCGCACAGGTGGAGGCCATGAAGGCAATGGTCAACGACTTCTCCAGCTACGCCCGCACTCCTAAGATGGAAGCAGAGCCCCTGCGCCTAGACGCCCTGATTACAGAGGTCATGGACCTCTACCGCAGCGCGGGCGCGAACGGCGGCCTGGAACTGAGGCTGCAGGCACCGGACGCCCAAATCATGGGTGATCCGCTGCGGCTGCGCCAGGTCATACATAACCTGGTAAAAAACGCACAAGAAGCCATCAACGGAAGGCCCGACGGCCAAGTCTTGGTGGCAACGACCCAGGTTGCGGACACCGAGGAGCCGCACATCGACTTAATGGTCCAGGACAACGGAGTCGGCTTCGACGAGGAGCTACTCGGCAGAATCTTTGATCCCTACGTCACCACCAAAGCAAAAGGGACAGGACTGGGCCTGGCTATCGTCAAGAAGATAATTGAGGAGCACGGCGGTATTATCTGGGCAGAGAACCTGGATGGGGGCGGCGCGAAGCTGGTCGCACGTTTCCCCATGTTTCGTGGGAAGGCGGCAGCGGAGCGAAAAGCAAGCTGATGCAATGCTGGCACCAAGCCTTCGCCCCTTCCCGAACCTTACTTTTTTTCCGAGCGCTACCCGGACGTCCGCTTCGAGAACCGCTACTTTCGCGCCCTTGGCGCCCGATTGATTTAGGACTGTAACAGCATGAGCTCAACTCACATCTTGGTAGTGGATGACGAACCTGATATCCGGACCCTGGTTCAGGAGATCCTGGAGGACGAAGGCTTCGCCGTGACGGCTGCCGAGAACGGAGAGACAGCCCGCCACGCCCTGCGCGACCGCCGGCCCGATCTCATGCTGCTCGACATATGGATGCCGGATCTGGACGGCATCAGCCTGCTCAAGGAGTGGGCGGAGGACGAGGGCCTTCCCTGTCCCGTGATCATGATGTCCGGCCACGGTACGGTGGAGACCGCGGTGGAGGCCACTCGGCTCGGCGCATACGACTTTCTTGAGAAGCCCCTCTCCCTGGCCAAGCTCCTGCTGACGGTGGATCGAGCCCTGGAGGCGGACAAGCTGCAAAAAGAGTACGTCGGCCTCAAGCGCCGCACCGCCATCGTTCACGAGCCCCTCGGCCACAGCGCTGCCATTCAAAGGCTGCGCGAGCAGGTCAAGCGCATCGCTCAGCACGATACCTGGGTGCTGATCACCGGCGAGGCAGGCAGCGGGCGCGAGACCTTCGCCCGCTATCTCCACTCCCAAAGCGCGCGCAAGGACCGGCCCTTCGTGGACCTAGGGGTCTCCGCTATTGCGCGAAACAACGCGGCTCGCGAGCTGTTCGGCAGCGAGGATGAGGGGCACATACACTACGGCAGCCTGGAGCAAGCCGCCGGGGGCACCTTGCTGCTCGAAGAGGTGGCCGACATGGACCTGGAGATCCAAAGCCAGCTCCTGGGCGCCCTGGACACGGGCTCCTTCCTGCGCGTGGGTGGCTCGGAGCCGGTGCAAATCGACGTGCGCATCATCGCCGCCACCCAGCGCAACCTGGAAGAGGAAGTACGCGCCGAGCGCTTCCGCGAGGATCTGTTCTATCATCTGAACGTGGTGCCTCTTCACGTCCCACCTCTGCGCGAGCACAACGAGGACATTCCGGAGCTGCTCAGGTACTACGTGGACTACTTCGCCACCCACGAGAAGCTGCCTTACCGGCGTTTCAGCGTCGGGTCTCAGAATTACATGCGCAACTACAGTTGGCCGGGCAATGTGCGCGAGCTTAAGAACCTGGTGCAGCGTGTGCTCATCCTGGGCGCAGGGGACGAGATCACCCAGGACGAGGTGGAGACGGCCCTGGGCGCGGCCCCCGCCGTACCCACCCAATCGCTTGAGGGGATGGTCTCCTTCGATCAACCTTTGCGGCAGGCCCGCGAGCAATTCGAGAAGGCCTATCTGGAATACCAGCTGGAAAAGCACGGCGGCAACGTCAGCAAGATGGCGAAGGAAGCGGGCATGGAGCGCACGCACCTGTACCGGAAGCTGCGCTCGCTGGGGATTGAGATAAAGGAGAGGCGATAACGGCTAATCGCTAAAAGCTAAGCCAATGAAAATAATAATTCTCGGCGCCGGTCAGGTGGGAGCCTCCGTGGCCGCCAATCTGGTCAGCGAGGCCAACGACATCACGGTGGTCGATCAGAAGCGGAGCCTGCTTCGGGCGCTGCAGGACCGCTTCGACCTGCGCACGGTTCGGGGCCACGGTGCCCATCCGGACGTGCTTTTGCGCGCGGGCGCGGAGGATGCGGACATGATCGTCGCCGTCACCAACAGCGACGAGACAAACATGGTGGCGTGCCAAGTCGCCTCCACCCTCTTTCATACCCCCACCAAGATCGCTAGGGTCCGTTCCCAGGGCTTCCTCGATCATCCCAAGCTGTTCGGCGCCGAGGCACTCCCAATCGATGTCCGCATCAGCCCGGAGCAGCTGGTGACAGAACACATCCTGCGCCTGATCGAGAATCCCGGCGCCCTGCAGGTGCAGGATTTCGCCAACGGACGGGTGCGCCTGGTGGCGGTGAAGGCGTATTACGGCGGCCCCCTGGTCGGCCACGAGCTGCGCACCCTCTATGATCACATGCCGGACGTGGACACGCGCGTAGCGGCGATTTACCGCCAGGACCGGGCGATACAGCCGGAAGGCAACACCGTGATCGAGGCGGACGACGAGGTCTTCTTCATCGCCGCGCCCAAGCACATACGCGCCGTGATGAGCGAGCTACGCCGTCTGGAGAAGCCCCACAAGCGCCTGATCGTCGCTGGCGGCGGCAACATCGGGATGCGGCTGGCCACGGCCCTGGAGCGCGACTACCGCGTTAAGGTCATCGAGCGCGAGCTGGACCGCTGCAAGCATATCGCGGAGGCGCTCGAGAAGACCATCGTCCTGCAGGGGGACGCGGCGGACGAGGAGCTCTTGATCGAGGAGAACGTGGAGAACACGGACGTCTTCTGCGCAGTGACCAACGATGACGAGGCCAACATCCTCTCGGCCATGCTTGCCAAGCGGCTGGGGGCGCGCAAGGTGATGGCACTGATCAACCGCCCCGCCTACGTGGACCTGGTCCAGAGCGGCCCGATCGATGTTGCCATCTCGCCCCAGCAGGCCACCATCGGCACCTTGCTCAAGCACGTGCGCCGGGGGGACGTGGTGGAGGTTCACTCACTGCGGCGTGGCGCGGCCGAGGCGATCGAGGCCATCGCCCACGGCGACGAGAGCTCCAGCAAGGTCGTCGGCCGCTCCATCGAGCACATTGCCCTGCCCAAGGGAACCAATATCGGGGCCATCGTGCGCGGCGAGGACGTGATCATCGCCCACCACGACACCATCATCGAGTCCGAAGACCACGTGATCCTGTTCCTGCAGGACAAGCAGCAAGTACCGGTGGTGGAGAAGCTGTTTCAGGTGGGAGTAACCTTTTTGTGAGGGGAGAGGTTCGCGGAGCGTGGGCCGAGGCGAAGAATCGGTAGATGGGCAGAGCGCGACTTCTAAAGCGCATAGACCGGTTCAGCTTAGCTCGAAAGCCGAATCCATGTCTCTGGTTATCTGAACATCTAATGAATTTCTGTCGGCGCTCCGACCTCTGTACCCGGCCCTCGAACCTCTCCTAATGAAACCATTCGCGGTACAGAAGGTTCTGGGTCTGCTACTGACCCTGTTCAGCCTCAGCATGCTCCCACCGGTCCTTGTCTCCCTTCTGTACCAAGACGGCGCGGCCTTACCCTTCCTCAGCGCCTTCGCGCTCATCCTGACCGGCGGACTGCTCATCTGGCTGCCCGTGCACAGGCGCAGGGACGATTTGCGGCTGCGCGACGGCTTCCTGGTGGTGGTTCTGTTCTGGACCGTGCTCGGACTTAGCGGCTCCCTGCCCTTCATCCTGGCCGCAAACCCCCATCTATCCGTCACAGACGCGATTTTCGAGTCCATGTCGGGGCTCACCACCACCGGTGCCACGGTCATCATCGGCATCGACGAGCTGCCCCACTCCATCCTCTATTACCGCCAGCAGCTCCAATGGCTGGGGGGAATGGGAATCATCGTTTTGGCCGTGGCGGTGCTGCCCATGCTCGGCATCGGCGGTATGCAGCTCTATAGAGCCGAGACGCCGGGGCCCATGAAGGACTCCAAGCTCACGCCCCGAATCACCGAAACCGCCAAGGCGCTCTGGTACATTTACCTGGGACTGACCGTCAGCTGCGCCACCGCCTATTGGATCGCCGGCATGTCCCTGTTCGACGCCGTCGGTCATGCCTTCTCAACCGTCGCCATCGGCGGCTTCTCCACCCACGACCAGAGCATGGGCTACTTCGACAACAGGGCGATCGAGATGATCGCCGTGGTCTTCATGCTCGCCTCGGGCGTCAACTTCGCCCTGCATTACGTGGCCTGGAACCGAAAGCTGCCGGCCGTCTACTGGGGCGACAGCGAGTTCCGCTTCTACTTCGCCCTCATGATCGCCGCCACCTTGGTCGTGACTGTGGCGCTCTACTTCACGGACACATACATCTTCTGGACGGACGCCTTCACTCAGGGCCTGTTCCAGGTCGTCTCCGTTGCCACCACCACCGGGTTCACCACCGCCGAATTCTATTTCTGGCCGCCATTCCTGGAGATCCTGCTGCTCTTCACCAGCTTCGTCGGCGGCTGCGCCGGCTCCACCGGCGGCGGCATCAAGGTGATCCGCTTCCTGCTGCTGATCAAGCAAGGGTTGCGCGAGATCGGGCGGCTGATTCACCCCAGCGCCCAGATGCCGGTACGCATCGGAGGTAAGTCGGTGAACCACCGAGTGGTGGATGCGGTATGGGGCTTCTTTTCCCTTTACGTGGCCAGCTTCACCTTCATGTACCTAGCCCTTGCTGCAACCGGACTCGATTTGATGACCTCCTTCTCTGCCGTAGCCGCCTGCATCAACAACCTCGGGCCGGGCCTGGGCCGCGTGGGCGCAAGCTACGCCGGCCTGCACGATCCGGCCAAATGGATCCTCTGCTTTGCCATGCTGCTGGGGCGCCTTGAGATCTTTACGCTGCTGGTGCTGCTCACGCCCTCGTTCTGGCGGCGTTGAGAAGAATCAATCGGGGACACAAGCTCCGGGACTGTGCAAGTGTTCGCAGAGCCCCGGTTTTCTACCATCGCGATGGGCGCCCGGGGGGAGCGCCGGCATCTTGCCGGCTGCGGCGCGAAGTACTATCGACAAACCCCGGGACGAACGGTGAAATATGGGCAGATGAGCTACGCTTTGTTTCTCGCAGACCACCCTCATGTTTCAGGTCGCAGGTCGGCAACCCCTGTGCCGACGTCCGAGAGCTTTTATCATGGGCATGATCGAAAACTTCGAGGCCATGCTGACTCGCGGTCAGGACTCGGCCCTGCTACGCTACGGCCTGGGCAATGAATATCTCAAGGCGGGACAAAACGAGCAGGCCACCCTGCACCTAGCCGAAGCGGTTCGGCAAGATCCGGGCTACTCCGCGGCCTGGAAGCTCTTCGGCAAGGCCCTTACCGCGACGGGCCAGTACGAAGAGGCGGTGGCGGCCTTCGACAAGGGCATCGAGACAGCAGAGGCGAAGGGAGACATACAGGCAGCTAAGGAGATGCGCGTCTTTCGCAAGCGGGCGGAGAAGGCGGTACCGGGGTCGAGCACAGAATGACAGCAGAAATACTGCGCGAAATCCTGCTCTGGTGCCTCTGCTCGCTTTGCACCTGGCTGGTTGCGCGCCCCGCAAATCTGCAGTCCCGTATGGCGTAGATCGGGGTTCACCTCGACGACTGAGTCGTCGGTATCGGGCTAAAGCCCGACCCACAGTCCGGGCTTCGAAATAGGGCATCGAGCCGATGGACAGACACCGGCTTGGTTAGGCAGGCGATCACCTCCTGCGGAACAGGCTCCTGGTCCAGGGCCCCCGGCTTTCCGCTGCAGAGAATAATACCCAGGTTCGGGTCGGATTCCGTCAGCTCGGCGGCTAGCGCTGTGCCGTCGCCGTCGGGCAGTCCGACGTCAAACAGCGCAAGGTCGAATGCGTGGGCGGCTACAGCAGCGCGGGCCTCACCACAGCTGCCTACCAGATGGACGTGGTAGCCGAGCTCTGCGAGCTCCCAAGCCAGCATCTGGCGCAGGGCCTCGTCGTCCTCGAGCAGGAGTAGACGCATTCCGACCTCCGACGGAGCCTGTCGGGTACCGGCCCCCCTCAACTCCGCGGCTTCCGAGTCACGACCGCGAGACACGAGGCCTCCGCTCTCGGGTTTCATCCCTGCTCCCCCAAGGCAGCGCGCAGCTTCTGCCGGGCACGGAACAGGCGCGTTCCCACGCCGGCGGAGGTCAAGCCTAGCCGATCGGCTATCTCCTGCTGGGAGTATCCGTGGATGACCTGCAGAACGAGGGGCTCGCGGTACTCGGTGGCCAGCGCGCGTATCGCCCGGCGTAGCACGAAGGCCTCGGTGGAGGTGTCGTGAGTCTTGCGTCTTGCGCCAATCTCGTCGGTAGGAAGCGTGCTGAAAATGGGCTGGAAGCGCTCGAAGCGCCGGGCGTTCTCCCGGCGCACGATGGTGTAGAGCCATCCCTTGGCAGCCTTGTGATTCTGCAGCTTATCAACGGAACGCCAAGCGCGCGCTAGACTCTCCTGCACCAGATCCTCGGCGGTGTGCCGGTTGCCGGAAAGCCGGTAAGCGTAATTGTAGAGCTCACGCCAATACTGCTTGACCAGTCCTTCAAAATCCAATGCGGTGCCGGGGGAGGTTTCCGCGGCGGCGGTGCTGCGCATCTCTGATCTCCTGCTTCAGGGATTCTACCGATGCCTTTCCCTTTTGCAGCGATCATGCCATCCGTTAACCTCCTGTTTTTCCGAGACCTGTCCCCGTTTCTACCGGCGTGGGTTGGACGTTTCGTTGCAACGAGTCGTTACGTCTAGCCGATATGTAGCAAATCGTTACGTACAAGAAACGCAACCCGGCCGGGCAGCCCATCGGCATTCTTTGCGTACGCTACGCCTTTGCGGTTTCTTCCAGGGAAGGATCAGCGTGCCGGCACCTTGAGGCCGTACTTGCCGATCTTGCGGTCCAAAGCCGGCCTGGAGATACCGAGAATTTCGCTCGCGCGGCCCTTGTGCCCGCCGGTGTAATCCAGCACGCGCTGTACGTGCTCCGCCTCCACCTCGTCCAGGGTACGCAGGACGAGCGCGTCTGCCGGGACAGCGGGGGGGACCGCGTCGGACCTTTCGACTCCGGAACGGGGCTCGCCGATGGGCAGCAGATCGGGGGTGATGACCGCCGTTCGTGCATGAACAGCCCCCTGCGTGAGCAGGTTCTCCAGCTCGCGCACGTTGCCGGGCCAGTGATACGCCATTAGATGCTCCAGCGCGCCGTCGGTAACCTTGGACTTGGGTTTGTGTATGCGCTGCGCGATGCGCTCCAGCAGTCCCTCGGCCAGCATGGGTATGTCCTCCTTGCGCTCGCGCAGGGGGGGCATCCGGATCTGGATTACGTCCAGGCGGTAGATGAGGTCTTCGCGGAAGCGCCCGGCGGCAACCTCTGCTTGGAGGTTCCGGTTGGTGGCCGCGACCACCCGCGCGTTGGTCCCGATCTGCTGCGTCCCGCCCACCCGCTCGAAGACGCGCTCCTGGAGCGCCCGGAGCAGCTTGGCCTGTAGCGCGGGGGCAAGCTCGCCGATCTCGTCCAGGAACAGGGTGCCGTCCTGAGCCAGCTCGAACTTGCCCAGCTTGCGGTTCTGAGCACCGGTGAAAGCCCCCTTCTCGTAACCGAACAGCTCGCTCTCCAGCAGGCTGTCCACGATGGCGGCACAGTTGACGGGCACGAAGGGACCTTGCCGGCCGCTGTGCTGATGGATCAGGCGGGCGACGACCTCCTTGCCGGTCCCGGACTCGCCGCTGATGAGCACGGTCGCCTCACTGCCCGCGCAGAGCGCAATCTCCTTGCTCACCGTGAGCATGGCGTCGCTACGGCCAATCAGGTCACGCTCCTGCCTGGGCGGTTCCTCGGCCCCGCGCAGGGCCTCGACCTCGCGCGTCAGGCGGCGGTTCTCCAGCAGGCGACTGACCGTCTGCTGCAGCTGTGCCGTCTCCACCGGCTTGTGGACGAAGTCCGCGGCACCCTTGCCGATGGCCTCGATGGCGAGCTCCAGGTCGTGCTGGCCGGTCATCATCACCACCGGCAAGTCCGGCTCGCGCAACAAGACCGCCTCCAGCAGCTCCATCCCGGTGCCGTCCGGCAGCTGTTGGTCGAGCAGCAGAAGATCGTAGGCGTTGGCCTCCACGCACTCCAGGGCCTCGGCACAGGTCATGGCCCCTTCGACCTCGAATCCCTCGTCCTCGAAGTGCAGGGCCAACATCTGATTGAGTGCGGGATCGTCCTCGACGATCAGCAGGTGTGCATTCATGGGTCGATGGGCCGTAGCGGCCCGCTTCCGAAGCTTAGGATATCCATAAATAAATAGACCGGGGACAGCGGATCAAGATTGCCGTTGACGAAACAAGGCCGGCTGGATTCGCCGGCCTTGCTGAATTTCCCTGGCGGCTCCCGCTCTTGCGAGCTGCCACTCTGATCTACAAGCCTTAGCTCTGCGCCTCATTGAATATCGATATAGCGCCGCTCTGTCTTATGGGTCTTGGGCAGGCCGATCTCGAGGATTCCGTCCTTCTTCCCGTTTTCGTACCTTGAATATAGTAGGTAAGAGACCACCCTTCAAGCATTAAACTGGCGTTTTAATGCCTATTTATCATATAGTTAAATAGCTGTCAGCCCGTCTTTAAAACCAACTTTCCGCGGGTATGTCCCTCCTCGATTCGGCGATGGGCGTTGGCCGCCTCAGCCAGGGGGAAGGTCGCGGCGACCTCGATGCGCAGCTTTCCGTCGTCGATCCAATCGGCACAACGGCGCAGAATCTGTCCTTGCGCCTCGCGCGCCCCGGGGAGGTCGCGCAACATGGGCGTGAGCATGAGCTCGAAGCCGATACGCAGGTTGCGGGTTCGGGCCTCCTTCCAGTCCAGGTCCGGACCAGGCTGCAGAATGGTGACCAAGTCCCCGTAATGGGCCATGGCGGGGATGGTTGCGGCGAAGACGTCCGGACCCACCGTGTCTAATGCCACGTCCACACCCCTTCCTTCGGTCCAATCCATCGCCGCCTCCACCAGGTCCTCCTCCAGGTAATTGATCGCATACTCGGCTCCGAGCTCGTGGACGAATTCCGCCTTCTCAGGACCGCTCACGGTCGTGCAGATGCGGGCGCCGGCGAGGCGCGCGAGCTGGATCGCAACATGCCCAACTCCCCCGGCACCGGCGTGAACCAGCAGCGTCTTGCCTTCGGTCAGATTGGCGCGGTCGAAGAGGGCCTCCCAAGCGGTGATTAGCACCAAGGGGGCCGCGGCGGCATGGATGAAGTCAATGCTGCTCGGCTTGGGCTGGGCGATAGCCTCGTCCACCAAGGCATACTCGGCGTAGTTGCCTTCCGGCCCACCGAGACCACCATGACAGAACCAGACCTCGTCGCCCTGCTTGAAGCGCGAGACCTCATCACCGACGGCCTCCACGACCCCGGCTCCGTCACAGCCGAGCACCGCGGGAAGCTCGTCGGGCAAGAAGACACCCTGGGCCCGAACCTTGGTATCGACGGGATTCACCCCGGCAGCCGCCAGGCGCACCAGCACGCCGGTGGGCGTGGCAATCTCCGGAACAGGTCGGTCCGCCAGCTGGAGTACGTCCGGTGTACCCGTTTCATGCATTTCAATCGCCTTCATTGCCTTGCCTCCTTCTCTCTCAGGGTTATGCTTTCTAGTATCTGTACAACCCGATGATGGGGCCGCGCGCCGATGCCTGACAAGCCCGAACAAGAGCCGGACCCGCTCACGAACGGTCCACCCGACGCAGGATGGACCCTGATCCTGGCGCACGGGGCCTGTCAGGCCATGGACTCTCCATTCATGGAGCATATAGCCGCCGCGCTCGGAGCTGAGGGTCTGCGAGTCGTCCGATTCGAGTTTCCCTACATGGCCGAAATGCGGCGCACTGGCAAGCGCAAGCCGCCGAATCGGGAGACTGTGCTGGTCGAAAGCTGGAACCGCGCCATCGATCTGGAGGTGTCGGCGGGCGCGGACCGTCGCCGGTTACTGATCGGCGGAAAGTCCATGGGCGGGCGCATGGCGAGCCTGATCGCCGAGACAGAAAGCCCGCAGGGCTGGTTTGTCTGGGTTATCCCTTCCACCCGCCGGGCAAGCCGGATTGTTTGCGCACCGAGCACTTGATCGAGCTACGCACGCCGGCACTCATCTGTCAGGGCACAAGGGACAGCTTCGGCAAGCCGGAGGAAGTCGCAGGCTACAAACTGCCTGCGTCGATCCGTCTGGCCTGGATCGAGGACGGAGATCACAGCTTCAAGCCCCGTAAGCAGTCCGGGCGCACTTGGGAACAGAATCTGGATCAGGCGGTGGAGGCAATCATCGGGTTTGTGGATTCCCCAGGAGCTCTCCCGTGGGTAGCTGCGTCGAAAATGGTAACCATGGTGATCGGTCGATTCCGAGACACCTTCTGTCGGGTTACGGCGCAGGGAAGGAATTCACGATCTGAACCCGTCGCTATTCGCGCCCAACCCGACCTACGGCTGGCGCCCGTGGTCCGCCAAATAGGTACAGAAACCATGCAAATCGAGCACTGGAATACTGAAAGAGACGGCGCCCTGAACGAGGCTAACATGCGCCGCAAGCTGGAGGATCGCGGCTATGCCGTCAGCAAGTACGTCTACCCTCCGGGCACCTACTTCCCCGACCACGATCACGGCGTGGACAAGATCGACGGAGTCCTCAAAGGGCGCTTCCGTATGAGCATTGGCTCAGCCAGTGTCGTGCTGGAGGCGGGGGACCTGCTTGTCGTACCGAAGCACCTGTTCCACAGCGCAGAGGTGGTCGGCGACGAGCCTGTGGTGAGCCTCGACGCGGTAAAGGCAATCTGACGGAGACATCTCATATTCACAACTCATCGAACAATGACCGCTGGGCACCAGGAAGAGCCGGCGGCCGAAAGCGACTGGCATCCAGCTCCCAACCCGCATCCTGCCGCCGCAGACCCAGACGCCGTGCGCTGAGCTCGAAACGCCGTTGAAACAGCGCCGCGACCGGTCCTGTTCCGATAAACCGCGTGCCGAATTGGGCGTCGTTCAGCTTGCCCTCCCGGCACTGGCGGATCATGCTCAGGACCTTCTCTGCGCGGTCCGGGTGGTGGACCCGAAGCCAATCGGCAAACAGGTCCTTGATTTCCAGGGGAAGGCGGATCAGCAGACATCCGGCGCGGGCGGCACCGGCCTGCGCAGCTGCTTCCAGCACCCGCTCCAGATCCTGGTCGGTAAGCCCCGGGATCAGGGGCGAGACCAACACTCCGACAGGTACGCCCGCGTCTGCCAGGATGCGAATCGCCTCGAGACGTCGCTGCGGCGAGGCCGCCCGCGGCTCCAGTTGCCGCGCGAGCGCCTTGTCCAAAGCCGTGATGGAGATCTGCACCGCCGCGAGCCGCTCGGCCGCCATTTCGGCAAGTAGATCCAGGTCCTTCAGCACGAGCGCGGACTTGGTGGTCACCGCCACGGGGTGGCGGCTATCACGCAGCACCTCGAGCACCTGCCGGGTGATGCCGAGCTTCCGCTCGATGGGCTGATAGGGATCGGTGTTGGCCCCGAGCACCATCGTCGCCGGCTCGTAGCCCGGTTCGGCAAGCTCCCGCTCCAGCAGCTTTGCGGCATCGGGCTTGTAGAAGAGTCGGCTCTCGAAATCCAACCCCGGCGACAACCCCAGCCAGGCGTGGGTTGGGCGCGCGTAACAGTAGATACAGCCATGCTCGCAGCCGCGGTAAGGATTGATGGAGCGGTCGAAGGGGATGTCCGGAGACTGGTTGCGGCTGATGATGCTGCGGCTACTATCCACCGAAAGTTCCGTGCGCAACGGCTGCGGCTCGTCGGGGCGCCAACCGTCATCGACGCTCTCACGCCGATGCTCCGCATAGCGGTCGGTGGGATTGGTCAGGGCACCGCGGCCGCGTTTCGGTGTGATGCGAGCGTCTTTCATATTCCGATTTCAAAAAAGCTGGCATTGTCACCAGGGGGATCGCAACGTGGCGCCGGTTCCACAGATGTTCCTCGCTGGCGAGAGGTGGGTCGAGTTAGCTATAGTTTGACCTGTGCGAACAGCAAGAATCAAACCGAGGAGACGGACGATGGCCGCAAAAAAGATCCTGATGCTGGTGCGAGGTCAACGAGACTTTCTCCAACGCCCACGTGGACGGTACCCTGCTCGCCGGCGAGGTCAATCACCACCTGCTGTCCGGGACCGAGCTGCTCGACCCCCACCGCACCGAGCCTTGCTTCACCATGTTCGGTCTCGGGGCCTATCCCGGAGTAGCCAGGGGTGGGAATACACCCATCACGGGGGAGCTGTACCGGATCGATGCCAAGGGCCTCGAGCGCCTGGACCGGCTGGAGGACTATCCGAGGCTTTACGACCGCGCCCTGATCCCCTCGCCTCAGGGCCCCGCATGGATCTATCTTTACCGCGGACGCATCAAGGACCGCCCGGTGATCGGCTCGGGGGACTGGCGCAGCCTGAGCGCAGATGCCGCCTCCTTTCGCGCGGCGGCGGTCCGCACGACCCGCGGCCTGCAGAACCCGCGCTGGCGCGAGAACCTCGGCTGACCAGACCAAGCTCCTACAACCAGAGGAAAAACCATGTCGGAAGAAGGCCGCTTTACCATCCACTTGGAACAGCAGGCGAACTATCAGCTCAACGTCCGCTTCGACTGGGGGAAGGCGGCCGATCTCCTCGTGGACGAGCCGCCGCCGTTGGGCACGGCATCCGGCCCGAATGCGTCCCGTATGCTCGCAGCAGCCGCTGCCAACTGCCTTAGCTCCAGCCTGCTCTTCTGTCTTGCCAAGGACAATCCCCCGGCGAACAGCCTCAAGACGGAGGCGACCTGTATCCTGGTCCGCAGCGAAAACAAGCGCCTGCGCATCGGCGGCATGGAGATCAAGATCATCGTCAGCGACGAGCTCAAGGGCAACGATCGCTTCGACCGCTGCAAGGACATGTTCGAGGACTTCTCCATCGTGGGCGCCAGCATCCGCGACGGCATCCCCCTTAACGTTTCGGTACAGGACGCGGCCGGACAAGTGCTGCACAGCAGCTCATGACAGCCATGGAGGACCTCGACCGGGTCCCGGACGACTGGGACGCGCGCGGCTTCATCTGCGATGTATGGACCGACGCGCCGTGGCAAGTCTGGGCGGATTTCGTGCACGCCCTCGACGAGCTAGCGATGCCCGTCGAGGGTGTAGTAGAGATCGAGATTCAAGGCCGCCAGATGCGACCGGCGGTTGGCGAGGAGGTCTTCATCCCCGCTGGCGTCAACCATACGGTCCGCAATCCAGGCAGGGTCACCAGCCGCTGGTACTATGGTAACCGGCGGCGTTGACGATCACTCCATACGGCCGGGTGCCAGCCACAAGCGGGAGAAAACCCATTGCGTGCGATCCTCTTCGACCTCGACGGCGTCATCTACCAGGGAGAGACCGCCGTTTCGGGTGCGGCACGGACCCTGAGCTGGGTACGCGAGCAGGAGATCCCGCACCTGTTTCTCACCAACACCACGTCCCGTCCGCGCTCTGCCATCTCCGAAAAGCTCCAAAAAATGGGGATCCAGGTCCCGGAAAGCGAAATCCTCACCCCTGCGGTTGCGACGATGGCCTGGCTGCGGGAGCGAGGAATCAAGGACCTGGCTCTGTTCGTTCCGGAGGCAACGCGGGCGGAATTCGCAGGGATGTCGCTCCTGCCCGAGGATCGGGAGTCCGGGGCCGGTGCAGTCATCCTGGGCGACCTGGGTGCCGGTTGGGACTTCGCGACCCTGAACCGGGCCTTCCGCCTGCTCATGGCCAAGCCACCGCCGTATCTGATCGCGCTCGGGATGACGCGATACTGGCGTGCCGCCGACGGTCTGCGGCTGGATTGTGCGCCCTTCGTGATGGCCCTGCACCATGCCGCGGGTATAGATCCGGTGGTGCTCGGCAAACCCGCAGCGCCCTTCTTCGAAGCGGCGCTCAGAGCCATCGGCGCCAATGCCGACGAGACCCTGATGGTCGGTGACGACATCCGCGGTGACGTGCGCGGCGCCCAGCAGGCAGGCATCGGCGGACTGCTGGTTCGCACCGGCAAGTTCCAGCCGGCAGACCTGGAGGGAGACATCCGCCCCGACGGCGTGCTGGGCTCCGTTGCCGACCTGCCCGACTGGTGGCAGGACGCGACCGAATCCAGCTGACGTTCGGAACCCGGCACTTGCCCAAGCCCTATTCCATCCGGTTCAGCAACGGCGCAAGCGCGCTGGCTCTGGACATAACAGAGCAGGACCATCTCGCCGGTGCGCTGCAAGGCTTCGAGCCACCGCGTCCGGTGCTGGTGCTGGTGGGAGGCGCCAACAGTCTGGAGCCGGAGGTGGCACAGCGGATCGGCCCCATGTTCCGGGACAGCCTGATGCCCTTGCTGGGGCGCATCGGCGCGGCGGTGATCGACGGTGGCACCGACTCCGGAATCATGGCCCTGATCGGGCGAGCGCGCGCGGGCTCGGACACCCGCGTCCCTTTGATCGGGATAGCCGCACGCGGTACGGTACGAATGCCCGGAAAAGCGGTAACGCGGCACCGTGGAGGCACGGCGCTAGAGCCTAACCACACGCATTTCCTGCTGGTACCGGGCGATCGTTGGGGAGCCGAGTCGCCCTGGATCAGCGCCGCGGCGCAGGTACTGGCCTCCGGCGCACCGAGCGTAACCCTGACCGCAGGCGGCGGCAAGATAACCAGGCTGGATCTCGACCTGAGCCTGCAGTCCGGACGCAAGACCCTGCTGCTCACCGGTACCGGCGGAATTACGGACGACCTTTCCCGTGCGTTGCGCCAGCACCAACTCGGGATGTTCAATATCGAGGGGAGGCAAGCCGGATTGCTGAGGGCGGCCGACCTATCCAACGCTGGCGCCGTCCTCGAGGGGCTGCTGCGCGGCGACCCCGAACTGTGAGGCTTGCTCTGGAGCTCCCAATGTCTCGCCCCAAGCGGATTTTGATCGCGGGCAGCAGCGCCATCGCACACAGGATCCTCGAGGAGCTCTTGTCCGCCGGACGCCGGGCGGAGCGGGTGGATGACCCGGATCACGCAGCCTCCGGGCTGCGGAAGACAAGCACACTGATCATCGCCGACCCCACAGCCAACGCGGACGCTCTCGTGGACCGAATCGCCGGGCTATGCCAACGTCGGCCCGCTCTCCACCCACCATTGCGCCTGATCCTCGTGGGCACCGAGAGCGGCGCCGAGGGTCAGGCAACCATACCGGAAGGCGCCAACCTATCGGTAGAGACCTTCGATCCCCAGGCGCAGGCCGCCCGTTCTCTGCTCTCACGCTGGCCGCTTCACACCTGCATGGACCCGCCCTACGGCCAGGTTCCGCACATACTGATCGCAGGCTTCGCGGTCCCTGCGCGGGCATTGCTGGTACAGACGATGCGACTGGTTCATTACGGCGACCAAACCCCCGTCATCACGCTCGCAGACGAAGACCCCGAGACGCTCCGGGGTT
Source organism: uncultured Gammaproteobacteria bacterium (assembly GCA_942492625.1). GTDB lineage: Bacteria > Pseudomonadota > Gammaproteobacteria > Chromatiales > Chromatiaceae > Thiosymbion. The sequence goes on from CALOFM010000022.1 coordinate 81,206, forward strand.
GGGTAGCAGAGTCCTTTCCCCAGGCGAGCCAGTTCTGTCAGCTGGGCATCACGAGCATGGAGGAGCTCGACCTGGCGGATACCCCGCCGGTGTCCGGCGCTTACGTCTGCGTGGAGTCTCCCGAAGCTGGACTCGGAGCCGCCCGTCGTATTGCGGCACGGATCGCGGAGACGCAGCGCGCCTCGCCGTTCGTTCACCTGGAGATCGGCGACACCCGTCCAGCGGGCCGACCGGAGGACTGGGACGGTCAACTCGTACCCTTCTCCTGGCTTCACGAGGCATGCAGGCCAGCGGTCCTGTTGGACGGGCTGGGAGACGAGCTGGCTCGGGTCATCCACGAGCACTACCGGGACAGCATCGCTGCCCAGGGGCGCGATCCGGACGCCGAGCCAGCCGGAAGGCCCTGGGACAACCTGGACGCCTCCTACCGGGACGCCTCCCGCCACCAGGCGGACCACCTGGCGGCCAAGCTCGCCACCCTCGACTGCCGTGCCGTGCGCGAGGAGCTGGTGGAGTCCTTCACGTTCGCCCCCCTGGAGGCGGAGAAGCTCGCCGTCATCGAGCACAAGCGCTGGGCGGCCGACCGTTACCTGGACGGTTGGACCTATGCACCGCAGCGCGACAACGCGCGCAAGCACCACCCGCAGCTCATCCCCTACGACGACCTCAGCGAGCCCATGAAGGACCTGGACCGTTTCGCCGTGCGCCTGACACCGACGTTGCTGGCCCGTTCCGGGCGGGGATTGATACGCATGTTGCTGGTTGCGGTCGCCGAGCCGCAAGAGGATTGCGGGGCCGATCAATGCCTGCAACGGCTGGCGAAAGCGGCGCTGCGACGCCTGACGAGACGTTACCCGGAACGCAGCCTGGTGTTGGCCTCGACCCTCGAAAGCGATGCATCGAGACTCATCGTTCGCCTTGCGCTCGATGACTTCGAGATCGGTTTGTTCCTGCTCTGTCCGCAGCCCCTGCCTGAGACCCTGGCGGCTCAGGACGGGGATCGGGCACGCCATGATCTTTTGGAGCTCGCAGCACGGGCGGAGCGCCGTATCTGTCTCGCGGGAGGGAGAGGACTGGAGGCTTGGACCGCTGAGCGGGCGGAAATCAGGCTGCTCACGGGCGGGTCCGCCCATGCAGGCGCCACGGCGAAGCAGGTTCGGCTCGATCCTGGACCGAATCGGGTCGAGTGGAGCTTCGAGTATTGAAGCGCTCAAACGACGAGCCTCACATTCGGTCATACCGAAGGCTTGGAGCAGATCGCGACCCATACGCTTTCTGAAACGCTGATAGAGGTCATGAGAGCACTCATCACCGGCGACGAAACAGGCCTTCAGCGAACTAAGGTCGGATTTCTCGAATAGGGGGCTTTCCAGCATCTCGAGCAGCGTTGTGGGCAGCAAAAGCGTCGTTTCGACACGATAACGCTCGATAGCTCGCAGCAAATGATCAGCCTGGAGATCAGGCACCAGAATAAGCGTACAACCGGCACGAAAGGCCGGCATGGTCACGCCCGACAAGCCCGCGATATAGCCGACGCCGGTCAACACAAGCCAAATCGTGTCAGGCCGAATCTGCCGCTTCGCAACCTGAATCTGCGCGTTACGCAGCAACGAAAACTGCGTATGGGTCACGCCTTTCGGACGAGAGGTGCTCCCTGACGTATAGAAGATTACGGCAGGGTCATCCGGCTGAACCTCGGGCCATTGAACTGCCGATGGCGCGTTGGCCAAATGGATATGCAGCGCCTCCTCTCCCTGCTCTGACTCAGCTTGCCGAACTAGAGTGCGTTCCAGCGACGAGACTGATTGATCCAAACGCTGAACCCTAGAAACAAAGCTCTTGTCGACAATCAGCAACCGGCACTCGCTGTGAGCCAGCGCGTATTCAATTTCGGATCGCTGGTAACGAGTGTTTACCGGAACAACGATGGCGCGAATACGGAAACAGGCGAAATAGAGAAATAACATCTCCGGCCGGTTGGGAAACATCAAGCCAAGTCTGTCTCCCTTCTGAATGCCAAGCCCCAACAGCATCCGAGCCGCCCTATCTACGTCTTAATGGAGTTCACCATAACTGATAGATCGACCTTCAAACACAATCGCAGTTTTTTCCGGACCGGTTTCGGCCTGGTACGTAATCAGATCATTGAGGACTCTTGCCTCCCGGTTATTCATTCTCTATACCGTGCCACGCTAAATCGCTCAATCAAGAGCCAGGCGTTTATGAACTGCTACTCGGACGACTGCACAGCCATACCCTCAGGTTTTGAGGCAAGAAACCCAAGAACCGGGTTTCCGCCCGGCGGTCTACGCTTTCTTTCACAGGTCCTGCAGGAAAAGCTGCCTGTCTTCGTGTCAGCCTCCGGTCTGCAGCCGCCACAGCTCCCCGTCGAGCCGTTTTCAACGCATCCTCAAGTTCGCTTTTGGTTCTCACCTTGAGGCTGAGTGCATCGCCGCCGAAAGCATTTGGCCGCTTGCGGTAATTCCACTGCTGTGTGTCATTGTCTGGAGCGTCGTGTCCCATAACCGGGCCGGGCTAACGCCCGTTCCTGGCCGACTACGGTGGTAGAAAAGCGCAATGGGGGGGATTGGCGGCGGTGGAGCAGTCCGAGCGAGGTGGCGCGACTAAATCTGAGCAAATCCGGTGAGACAAAGTGCGCGCTAACACTACCCGCGACCTAGCCAACCGCATAATCCACAAAAACCGCAGAATCCGGGACGAGAATTTGCAGGATCGGAACTTCGATCGCTACTGCCTCAACGCCGTCAAGCCTTTGCTCGATAGAACAGATGATCGCCGCCATCGCGTTGGGCGACGATGACCTCTGGGACAGACAGATCGAGCGTGGCACCGCGGCGGATCTCAACCGGTTCTCGGATGTTCTCGAACTCTCGGCTACGTTCGCCACTATGTTCCCTTCATCGGGAGCGCTCGCAATCAGAACCGATACTCCAACCCCTTGAGCTTGCCGCGGAAGTCCTCGGTGACCTCCTTGACGTCCGCATCGCTGGCAATTACCCGCGGCGTGAGCACCACCACGAGCTCTTTTCGCTCCGCGTCATGCGTGCGGTTTCCGAACAGGGGGCCGACCACCGGGAGCGTGTAGAGACCCGGAACACCCTGGTTGCTCTCCTCGCGCTGATCCTCGATGAGCCCGCCGAGCACGACGGCCTGATTCGAGCGCACAGCAACGGTGCTGGTAATCTTGCGCGTATTGAACGTCGGCGAGTTCAACGCCGAGCTATCCGTCGTGGAAACGTTGCTCACTTCCTGCTCGATTTCCATCTGCACCAGACCGCCTGGAGTGACTCGCGGCTTGACCGTGAGCTGCACGCCCGTGTCCCGGTACTCGATGGAATTGACCAGCCGGTCCGTGACGGCCGTACCCTGCTGTTGGGTCGTCGCCACGGGCACCTGCTGCCCGACCTGGATCGAGGCGGTCTGATTGTCCAGCACCATAAGCGACGGCGACGAGAGCACATTGACCAGGCCCTCGCTGGCGAGGGCGTTCAGAGCCACCCGCACGGTGTCCGGCCGCAGGACCGCAGTCCAATTGAAGCCGGGGAAAGCCGCCGCGACTGTGCCGGTGTCCGTGGGACTCCACGTGAAAATTGCTGTCGTAGTTTCTGTATACCCCCTTGAAATCCCAGTTCACACCGTATTGCAGCCTGCCGGACAGGCTGATCTCGATGATGCTTGCCTCCACCAGCACTTGCAGCGGGACCAAGTCGAGCTGCTTGAGGGCGTCCAAGATCTTCTTGTAATCGCGGGGATTGGACTTGATGAGCAACGAGTTGTTGACGCCGTCGGCAACGATGCTGACCTGGGAGGAGAGCTCGATGCTGCTGGCGACGGCGGATCTGGGGGCCTGGCGGCCGGCACCTTCCGTCCCCGCCCCCTCGCCGGACTCGATCGAGGCCTGACGCAACCCGGGCGCAACGCCGCCGACGCGTCCGCTTCCTCCGTTTCCTTCGCCTGAGAACAACTTGGTCAGAATGTCGGCCAGGCTTTCCGCATCGCCGTGCTTCACCCGATACACGAACAGGCGGTGGCTGCTTGAGCCGGTAGCCTCAGCGAGATCGAGCCGCTCGACCCAGTCTTTCGCCTGCTTCAGGTACTTCTCCTGGGGAGAGACCACCAGGATACTGTTGGCGCTCTCCACGGGGATGAAACGAAAGAGCCCCTTGAACGGGTTCCCACCCTCGTCGGCGAGCAGGGTATCGAGCTGAGTGACCACGTCCCCCGCAGTGGCGTAGTCGAGGGTGAAAAAGCCGACCGAGAGACCGGCCATCCAATCCACGTCGAAGACCCGGATGGTATCGAGCAGGTTGCCGACCTCAGGGCTGGATCCCGCCAGCACCAGCATGTTGCGCAGGTTGTCGACGCGGATGATGCTGCCCTCCGGGGCGAGGGGCTGGAGTATCTGGCTCATCTCCTCGGCACCTATGTACTGCAGGGGCACCACCTGGATACTGTAACCCTCGGGCAATGCGCGAGAGGACTCGCCCAACTGCGGCACCACCTTGCCTTGGACGGCATTGGTCATGGGAACCACTTCGTAGCTGCCGCCGCGGTTGACCAGCGCCGCATTGTTCATGCGCAGCAACGTCTCCAGGGTGGGAATCAGGTGCTCTTTGCGCAACGGCCGGCCAGTTTGCAGGGATGCCGCGCCCGAAACCCCCGGGTCCAGCACATAATTCACTTGAAGCAGATCTCCGAGGATGACCTTGACCACCTCCCTGATGTCGGTGCCGTCGAAGTTCAGGGTGACGTCTCCGGGGGTCGTATCCACCTTCGGCGGTGTGACCTTATGCACAAAGGTTCCGGTGCCGGATTTCACGGAATCCTTCGCGGCCGGTCCGGCGCCGGCTTCGAGACTGATGCCGCGGTCTCTCGCGGCGTAGGTCCCCGAGCGTCTGCCCCGGCGGGGGCCGTCCTTGTCGACGATATGGCCCGTCGGATCGCCGACCTTCACCGTCGGATCCCATTGCGATCGCTCGCACGCACTCAGGATCGACAAAAGGGCGGCAAGGAAACAGATCAGCGGTAGCCTCAAGCCGTTACTCCTGCACCTAACATTGCTTCTGTAGGCATTGCTGTTGTGGGCGTTGCTGTTGTAATCGTTACTGTCGCGGAGGACTTGTATTCGCCCTCGTACGCGGGTTTTGCACCCCTGGCCGCTGCAGAGCATTTTGTCTCGGATCAGAGCGGTTTACCGCCGGCCGGCGCTGATTGGGGTTCTTGGCATCCTGCACCCGCGGCGACCCTTTGGCGGCCTGCTGCTGCGGCTGTTGAGGGCGGTTGCGGGCCGCCGGCCTCCGCCGCGGCGGTGGAGTTGGCGGAGGCATGTTCTTGTAATCGCGCAATATTAACGTATCTGTCTCCCCCTGTCGCTCCACCAAGAGGCGGTCGGCGAGGATCTCCTTCACGGACCAGCCCGCCAGGTCATCGCCGAGGCGCAGACGGACCAGCTCCTGCTTCGAAGGATCGCGAACCCAGGCCGAGGACTCGGCCGGCGTAATCAAGACGGCGTTGAGGTCCATGCGGGCGAGGTCGGAAGCCTGCTCCGGCTCAGGCGCGGGCTCTTTCTCGGGCGGCTCCTCTGTCGGTGGTCTGCGGTCGGGCAGAAACAGTGGGCGTTCGGTGACCTCTGCGTACTCATCCTTCTCCCCGAGAGGCGTGAGCAGATCCAGCGGATTCTCTTCGGTCTGTCCCGATGCTTTGCCGTCGGGGGGTGCAGCATCTGCCTGCGCCGCCCCAGGCGGCGGGGGCGGCCAATCACGCCATTGCCAAACGAGCACGACCGCCAGGGACAGCGCCAGCAGCGCGAAGAGCGCCCTCACGGCGCTTCCGCCAACGCGTAGCCGAACACGTCCAGCCGCACCGTGAGCTGCCCCTGGGGCTGGCGGCGCACAGATCGATGCCGGCTGCGCCCACGCGATCTGGGGTTGCGTTTCGCCACCGTCCTCGAGGCCGTCGAGCGGACCGAAATCTGATCGACAAAGAGGAACGGGCGCGCCTCCTCGAGCTGATAGAGCACCTCCAGCAACGCCTCGGTCTTTCCCTGAATCTGCGCGCGCACACGCACTTTCGGTGGCTGCTCGTCTTCGGCGGACGCCAGCAGCTGTGTACTCACGACGCGCCCGCCGGAGGCGTTTACCATCTTCTGCACTTCGCGTTGCAGCTGCGCACCGGCGAGCGCGGGGGTCTTGGCAGCGAAATAGAAGTCTTTTACGTCCTTGTTGCTGCGTACCTGGTCCAGCTCGGTCTGCAACCCCGGCAGCGTAAGGAGAAGGCGCTGGTAACGGGCCATCTGGTCGTCGAGGTTCTCTATCTCCTGTTCAAGGTTTCCCACATGCTCCAGCCAAGGCCAGCCGATACCGAAGATGAGCGCCGCGGGAATGATCAAAGCCGCCGTCCAGGCGAGGATGCAGGCACCCTTGTCACCGATGGCTTCGCTCACGACTCCTCCACCTCCTGGCGTTTGAACTTCATTGAGATATGGAAGCGCTCCTTGCCGCTGCCAGCCACTTGGACCACGGGCGAGCGGAAGGTCACGTCGGTTATCCCCGGCGCTTGATCGAGCAGATCGATCAAGGCCGTGGCCTGGGCGGATTCCCCGCGGATTTGTATCTCACCCTCGCGGAAATCCAAATTCTGCACCCAGGTGTCATCGGGGAGGCGCTCCGTGAGCTCCTGCAGCAAATCGATCATCCGCGGCTGCTCCCACTTGGCCTGTAGGACCGCCACGCTCCCCTGGCGTGCACGCTCCAGCGTGGTGCGCATCTCGTGCACCTTCTCGGCACGCCCCTTGAGGGATTCGACGCTGGCTGCGCGGTCGCTACGGATCTGGTGCATCTGCCAGATAGGGGTTGCCAGTGCCGCTGCCAAGAGAACAAACACCAGCAACAGCAGGATCTTGGTTGGACTGAAAACGCCCGAGCCGCGTTGCGGGCGCTCGGCAGTGGGCAGCAGATTAGCCTTCGACCAGGCGCCATCCCAGGTCAACCGTTCCGCCGGTGCGCCACCATCGCGCAGGCGTTGAAGCCATTCTCGTGCCAGATCGCGGCGGCACAACGCCAAATCCACTCCGATCTTTCCTCCCGGAACCGGCTCCTCCGCAACCTGGAAATCGAAGTAGACCTGATCTGCCCGGAACGGCGAGAGGCGGTCAATCTCATACCCCAGGACTTGCGGCAAGTTGCCCCGCACCTGGGCGGGAAACGAGACGCGCCGCGTCAGGACCTTATCCGCGGCGAGCTGGACCACAGACCTGTGCTGTCTGCCCTTGACACCGGCAAGGACCGACTGCAGAGTGCCGGGAACCTCTGCATCCAGCTCTCCCAAGACTGCCCGCTCTCCGCTCTGTATTTGGTAGACTCTTGCCGTCGCCCCTTCGGGCGCGACGATCAGGCGTTGGTCCCGGCGCGCCAGGAGGCGGCGCAGCCCTCCCGGGAGGCAGACGACCAAGGCGTCATACCAACGTTCGAAAAAATCGTCGAGCGAAAACCCGGTCTTGAAGGCCGGCATACGCAGGGAGCTGAAGGCTTCAATGCGGGCCATCCCGTTTCAGCAAACTGAGTCCCGTTGCGGAATCAACGCCATGTCACCAGTGTGTCGCGACCGAGAACCGAGGCGCGGTGATCTTTCGTAGAATAAGAGTGCGTCAAAGATGCGCATTCCCCGCGAAAAAGTAAAGCCCTTGCGAGCAGATGCGTGCATCGGCGCACAGGCTCACAAGCGTCATTCCCCGCGGTCACCGGATCTCGAGCCGTTCTCCTGCGCAGACGCGGCAGGGCGCTCGGCGACCAACCCGAAACGTCGCCACAGCAGGCTGAAAGGCGGTTTACCACCCGGCTCGACGAGCACCAGAGCCTCCATGCTCAGGCCTGGCTCGTCCTCGGCCAGCCGGGTGACACGGATCCGGTAAAGCGGGCCGCCGCGGTTCAGGGAAACAACCTCCTGAGCGCCGTCCTCAATCAGGGCCTGCTGCTCCTGCTGCGCGAGCTCAGCCTCGGCCAATGTGATCCCCTGCACGGCCGCTTGGACCAGAGGGTGGGCGAACTCCTGATCCACTTCGGGGGTACCTGAATCCACGGTGAGGGCCGGTGCCAGGGTGCGGTAGAGCTCGGAATCCACACCCAACACCAGCTGCAGCTCCTCCACGCTGTCGAAGGGCCCGTCTTTGGCGCCGTATGAGCGCCCCGCGGCTTCGTAGTCGCCATCCTCGGCCCCGTTGAGCTGGGTGAAGTCATCGAGGTCGCGCCAGTCCTCGACGGCATCGGCGAGGGCGGCACCCTCTTCCTCCGGCAGCTCCAGGGCGGTTGTCAGGCCGACCAAGAGCTCTTTCCCCGCCACGTTGAGATCGATTCGGGACGCCTCGTTGAATACCTGGATCTCCAGGGACTCGCCGCCGAACCGCCATGGCCGTGCCATGCCGTCCGGAACCCAGACATCGGTCTCCTCATCGAGCACCGTGGCCGGGGCCAGCAGGTTGAGAATCGCAAAGCTTACAGCGGCCTCTGACACTGCACGAAAGCGCACCGTGGCCAGCTGATTCCCAGCCAGCGTGGTCTCGGTACGCTGTGCCGCAGTCAGTCCCACGGCGATGATGGTGAGCAGGGCAAGGACCCAAAGCACCAGCATGAGGGCAATCCCGCGCTGCGCAGCAAGCCGCCCGCTCACGGCCTCTTCGGCCTCTTCGGATTCTGCCGCTGGTCCAGCTGGGGCAGGAGAATCAGCATATCCGGCCATGACTGCTCCAGCGTCGTCAGGTGAATGCGAATGGCCAAAGGCATGCGGGGTTGCTCCAACCATTCCGGATACCAGTCGGGCTCCTCCATCCCCTCATCGATACCGAAATAGGTGATTTCCAGCTCCGCCACGCCGTCGAGCAACAGGGTTCTGCCGTAGGCCCCGGCGGCAAGGTCCTCCTCCAGGGGACCGCTGTCAGAGATACCTCGCCCGCCCTCGAACGGCTCCCACTCGGGAATGCCGCCGAAGCCTTCGAGGACGTCGGGGTGCAGCAGCCAGCGCGTGAGCACCAGCTGGGCCTCCCCCTCCAAGGACAGCCTCAGGATATACAGTCCGGGGGTCCCGACGTGCTCCGAGAGAGGTGCGACGAACTCCAGAGTCTGGGCATCACCGGCGAATATCAGCACCTGCTCGGCATCAAACTCCACCCGCGCCGGCCGCGTTTGCGTCAACACTCGCTCCAGAAAATTGCGCGCGATGCGCGGCTCGGCGGTCCGCTCGGCGACGGTTTCAACCCCCTCCCAGGCGCTGGTGCCCAAACGCAACCCGGAGAACAGCAACAGGGTGATCAGACTCATGAGAGCCAGCGCGATCAACAGCTCCACCAGCGTGAAGCCGGTTACCAGGGCCGAGGACCGAGGGCCGAGGGCCGGGGAGGAATGAGACGGCCTGTCGGCGAAAATCCGCATGGGGCGGTGCTGTGGCTCGGCTACCCTCAACGGGGGATCTCGGCGTTCGGCGCGTTCGGCACCGCCGGCTGAGCCGCGTTTGGCGAAGCAGAAAAGCCGAGGTCGCCGGAAGAATCCGTAAGCCGCAACGTACTCAATGAGACCTGCCGACGGCCACGGGCATCATCCCAGAAGACCACCGCCGTCACCAGTAACGGCTCCAACGCCGGCTCCCAAGGTAGCTCTCCCGGGTCGTAGGGCTCGATGGAGACCTGCCAGCCGAGCCCGTCCTCCGGCTCGCCGCTATGGGTTCCCGGCTCCAGGTCGATCTCGACCCCGACGGAGTTGAGGCGCGCCTCGGCAAGCGTGGCGGCGCGGGAGTAGGTGCCACTGAGGACGGTTGTATTCATCGCTTGGGAGAAGACTTGGATCAACAGGCCCAGGCTCAACGCCAGGATTGCGAAGGCGACGACCACCTCCAGCAGCGAGAAGCCAGCTTCGCGCGCACCCATGACCGCAGAGGAACAAAATGACGCGGAACCTGGGTGCGGGCACCCGGCTAGCCTTTCAAATGTGGGAGGACGAAGGCGATTTTTGTGCAATCTCATACCATCTAGCTTGTCTTTTAGCCCATGATGCAGGCCGAACCGAGCTCGACACCCTCCTCGCGGCTTGCCAACAGATCGTCTAGGGTCATGGGCTTCAGTGCTTCCGTATGTTCGGTTACCTGCAGGTCGTCGAGATCAAACGAAGCCGGTTATTGCGCCTCCCACGTGGCCATACGGATACGCCCGGTCAGCCACTGGACACCGACCTGATATCCCGTGCCGTCGCGGGACAGGATAATGCGCCCGCCGGTGGAGCTGCCGTCAGGATAGAAGCGGACCACGCCGGCATGCTGGCTCAGCATCTCCTTTTCGGCCGCCTCCAGCTTCAGCTTCAGTCCCTCCGGGAGCGTGCCGCTGCGGTAGCCGCCGTCGACCTTGAAGGTCCGTTCCTCCAGGTCGAGTGTGAAGGCCGTGTCACTCCCGCTACGAATCGCCTCCTCCCGCGCCAAGCGCAATCCAGCCGCAACGCGGCGCGCGGACGACTTTAGCTCGACCCCGGGGAGGGCGGCGGTGATCAGAGGGGGGGTGATAGCGAGCAGGAGGGCGGCGATGGCCAGCACCACCACGAGCTCAAGCAGGGTGAAACCGGAGATGAGGACCGAGGGCCGAGGGCGCAGGGCCGAGGAGCGGGAGACGTAGCGATTGCCGTTCCGCGCAGACGTCCCGTTGATGTCCAACTCTGCGGTCAGCACATGAAGGTATCCGTTTGTGTCCGCCTTGGCCCTGGACCCTATTCCCTGTCTCCTCTCCTACTCCCACCCGCGCACGTCCTGGTCTTCTCCTTCGCCCCCTTCCCGGTTGTCGGCGCCCAGGGTCCAGATGTCGACGGATCCATGTTCGCCGGGCGAACGATATTCATAGTCGAATCCCCAGGGGTCCTTTGGGACCTGAGACTTCTTCAGGTAGGGGCCGTTCCAATTCTTGGCGTCCCCCGACTGCTCCACCAAGGCCTGCAGCCCGTCGTTGGTGGTCGGGTAGCGGCCAATCTCCAGCCGGTAGATGTCCAAGGCCCCGCTCAGCTCTTCTATCTGGATACGCGCGGTTTTGGTCTTGGAGCTGCCCAGGGCCTTCATGACCTGAGGCCCCACAAGCCCAACCAGGAGACCGAGTATGGCGAGCACTACCAGCAGCTCGACCAGGGTGAAACCGGAGGAGAGGCGCGAGAGGCGAGGTCCGAGGCCCGAGCAGGACCCGGATAGTCTGAAGTTTTGCATTTGCATCACACGAATTTTTTTGCCGTATAGTCGCTCAAGCATTCTATCTTGTATCAATCGGGCTTATCGAGGGGCGAATTCTGGATTCGCCCCTCGAAAAGCCCGATCTACATCACGAGCTCATTCGCTCCCAGAATCGGGACGATGATCGAGATGATGATCCCGGCGACGACGATGCCCATCCCGATGATCAGGATCGGCTCGAGCAGGGTGAGCATACGTTTCACGCTGGTCTGGGTCTCCTTGTCGTAGACCTCCGCCACCTTGGACAGCATGGCGTCGAGGCTGCCGGACTCTTCCCCCACCCGGATCATCTGGAGCGCCATCTGGGGCAGGATCTGGCGCCGCGCCACAGGCTCGGCCAAGCCTCGGCCATGCTTGAGGTCCTCGGCCGCCTCGCCCAGGAGTCCGGAGAGCTTGCGGTTGGACACGACCTCCTTGGACAGGTTGAGGGCGCTGAGCAGCGGTAGCCCGTTCTTGAGCAGGGTGGAGAGTGTATGGCACAGGCGGGCGGTCTCCAGCTTCCAGATCAGGTCTCCGAACAGTGGCAGGTCCAGCAGCTTGTGGTCGACCCGGGTGCGCACCACCGGGTTCTGCAGCCAGCGCTCCAGGCCCAGGGCGATGAGCGCGAGCGCCAAGAGCATGGCCCACCAGTAATCGCGGAACAAATCGCCGATGGCGATGACGATGCGGGTGGGCAGGGGCAAAGCGGCTCCCATATCCTCGAACAGAACCGTGAACTGGGGAACCACGAAAACCAGCAACAGAATCACGGACATACCGGCGACGAACAGCAGAATGGCGGGGTAGACCAGGGCGGAGGTGACGGTCTCCTTAAGATCGGCGGAGCGCTCCAGGTATTCGGCAAGGCGGACGAGGACCGCTTCCAGGGCGCCGCTCACCTCACCGGCGCGTACCATGTTCACATACAGGCGCGGAAACTGTCCGTCCTGCTCCTCAAGCGCGGCGGAGAAGGTGGCACCGCCGCGGACCCGCTCTTGCAGGTTCTGAAGGACGCGTACGATGCGCTCCTCGTCGGTGAGGTCGATCAGAACCTGCAGGGAGCGGTCGAGGGTCATTCCCGAATCCAGCAGGGTCGAGAGCTCGCGGGTGAGCACGCCGATCTCTTTGATGGTGAGACCGCGGGTGCGGGTGCGGCGCAGCTGGTCACGCAGGCCGCCTGCACGCCGGGCCTGGATCGGAATCAGGCCCTCTCCCTGGAGTTGACGCACCACCGCGGCCTCGTCGGCCGCCTCCAGCTCGCCCTCCACCGGCTCCCCGTCCGGGCGCACCGCCTTGTAGCTGTACAGCGCCATCAGGTCTCCTCGGCTACGCGCATAACCTCTTCGACGGTGGTCCGTCCGTCCAACGCCTTGCGCAGTCCGTCATCGTACATGGTCAGCATCCCCTCGGCGATCGCTTGACGCTGGATCTCAGTGGCGGTGGCGTGAGAGAGCACCGCCTGGCGAATGCCATCGCTCATGAGCAGGACCTCGGTGATCACCATGCGACCCAAATAGCCGGTCTCGTTGCACTTGTCACAACCTACCGGGCGATGGAGCTGGATGTCGTCGTCGTCCGGGTCGCGCACGCGAACGAACTTCAACGCGATCTCCGGCAGAGGCTCGTAACGCTCGCGGCAGTGCGGGCAGAGCCGGCGCACCAGCCGCTGTGCGAGAATACCGTTGATCGTGGAGGTCAGCAGATAATCGTCCACTCCCATGTCCAAGAGGCGGGTCACGCCGCTGGCCGCATCGTTGGTGTGCAAGGTCGAGAGCACCACGTGACCGGTGAGGGCCGACTGCACCGCGATGCGGGCCGTCTCCAGGTCACGCATCTCGCCCACCATGATGATATCCGGGTCCTGACGCACGATGGAGCGCAGGGCCCCCGCGAATGTCATGCCGATCTGCGGCTTGACCTGGATCTGGTTGATTCCCGGGAGCTGATACTCCACCGGGTCCTCGACCGTGATGATCTTGCGCTCCTGGGTGTTCAGCCGGCTCATCGCGGTATATAAGGTCGTGCTCTTTCCGCTGCCGGTGGGGCCCGTGACCAGGAAGATCCCGTATGGCATTTCCAGAATCTCGCCGACGCGCTCCCGCGGCGAGCCGTCGAAGCCCAGGGCGCCGAAATCGAAACGCACGGTCTCCTTGTCGAGCAGGCGCATGACCACGCTCTCGCCGAACATGGTCGGCACGGTGGACACGCGCAGATCCAGCTCCTTACCCTGCACCCGCAGCGGAATACGACCGTCCTGGGGCAACCGACGCTCGGCGATGTTGAGCTTGGACAGGATCTTTACGCGGGAGATGACCGCTGCGGTGGAACGCGGCGGCGGGGAATCGACCTCCTTCAGAATGCCGTCGATGCGGTAGCGGACCTTGAGCTCGTCCTCGAAGGGCTCGATGTGGATGTCCGAGGCGCGGGACGCGACGGCCTTCTGGACGATCTGGTTGACCATCCGGATCACCGGGGCCTCGCTGGCCAAGTCCTTTAGGTGCTCAATGTCGTCCTCGGAGACGTCTCCGAACCCGGCGGCAAGGTCGTCTTCGTCCCCTTCCTCCTCATCCTTCTCGTACAGGCGCTCCAGGGCCAGCTCTATCTCGGAAGGCAAACCGACGGCGGGGGCCACCGTCTTGCCCGCGGCCATGGCTACTGCGTCTGCCACGAACGGGTCGGCGGGATCCGCGAGCGCAACGGCAAGCTCCGTCTCGTCCTCGCGTAGCGGCAACACCCTTGCATCTTTGAGAAAGCGTAGGCTCAGCGTCTCCGACGCCACCGGCGCCTCCGGGAAATCCGCAGCCTCCGCCAGCGGAAGGTCCATGACCTGCGAGAAGGCCTGGGCCATGTCCCGCTCCGAGACCAGACCCAGGCGGATCATCATGCGCAAAATCTCGTCGCCGCTCTCCTCGGCTAGCCGCCGGCCGCGCGCGAGATCCGTGTTGCTGAGCTTCCCGCCGTCCTGCAGGAATGCGATGATCCGGTGCGCCGGTAGATCCGTGGTTTGCGGTGCTGCATCGTTGGCGTCGAGCGCCGACGTTTCTGCATCCCCGACTCCCTGGTCGGAAGCCTCCCGCGCCGTCTTCTCTGAGACCTCATCGGCCGAGACCTCCATGCGTTCGTCGTTCGAGACCTCCGAGCCCCTTTCGGCCGAGACCGGGACTAGCTGCGCCTCCACGGACCCGGTATGCAGATCGTCCAACTCAAGCAAAAGCGGCTCGTCCTCGGCTGCGCCTTGTGCCGCACCGCCGTCCGTAAGACAGGGGACAACCTCGTTCGAGGCATCGATTTCGATCGGCACCGCCTCTTCAGGCACACCATCAACGGGCACGGGCTGGCGCTCCTCGTCAGGCTCCTCGGAAGGGGGGCGATCAACCATCGTGATGTCAGTCATGATCCGTCTCCGCGCCCGGTGGGCGAGAACCGCGCTCCGGTGCTTCAAGCCCATCCCGCCACTCCGGCAGCAGGACCCGGAGCGCGGCACGCAGAGCCGCGTCGTCGCCGCCATCGACAGCGGCTCTCAATGCTTCGAGTCGGACCTTCAGATCCTCGGATGCGAGTGGCGATCCACGCCGGGCGACGCGGATCTTCGGGTGGGCCGTGTCCGCCAAGCCCTCCGATTCGTAGAATAGCTCTTCAAAAAGCTTCTCGCCGCTCCTCAGCCCCACGTATTCGATCGCAATGTCCTCGCCGGGGAGCTTGCCGGACAGGCGAATCATCTGCTCGGCCAAATAGCTGATCCTGATAGCATCACCCATATCGAGCACGAAAATCTCTCCGCCACGGCCGATTGCCGCCGCCTGCATGATGAGCTGACAGGCCTCGGGTATGGTCATGAAATAGCGCTCGATCTCGGGGTGCGTGACGGTTACGGGTCCACCGCGCTCGATCTGGTTGCGGAACAGGGGCACTACGCTGCCCGCCGAGCCCAGCACATTGCCGAAGCGGACCGTCTCGAATCGTGTCCGAACTTTCCCACCCAGGTCCTGACAGATCATCTCCGCAACCCGCTTGGTCGCGCCCATCACATTCGTCGGGTTCACCGCCTTGTCAGTCGAGATCAGTACGAATTCGTCGCACTCCCATTCGTGTGCGGCTTGCGCCACGACCTCGGTCCCGAAGACGTTGTTACGGATCGCCGCCCGCATCTGGTGCTCGAGCAGGGGAACATGCTTGTATGCCGCCGCATGAAAAACCACTTGCGGGCGCTCGTGCTGGAACAACCCGCGCACCGCCGCCGCATCGGTGACATCGAGTAGACGGCATTCAAGATCGATCTCCGGGTGCGTGGCGCGCAGCTCCATGTCGATACGGTACAGGTTGTATTCGCCGTTGTCTGCCACGATCAACCGGCGCGGCCGCGAGGTCGCGATCTGCCTGCACAGCTCGGAGCCGATCGACCCCCCGCCGCCGGTCACGAGCACCACCCGCTCCTGCAATGCGTTGCGGATTCCGCCCCAATCCAGCTGCACCGGATTGCGTCCCAACAGATCCTCGATGGACACCGGGCGCACCTGGCTTATAGACACCTGGCCGGTCATCACATTCTGCAGCTGCGGAACCGTGCGGAAGGGCTTTCCTGCCTTCTCGCACAAATCCACCAAGCGCTGCATCTCTCGGGCCGAGGCCCCGGGAATCGCCAGCAGAATCAAGTCCACCGCAAGGGTTTCCACCAGCTCCGGAATTTCATCGGTGGACCCGCGGACCTGGATTCCATGCAGCTCGCCCCCGCGCCGGCGCAACTTGTCGTCGACGAAGGCAACGGGAAAATAGGCAAGGTGCTGATCGCGGAGCATGTCCCTTGCCAGCATCTCCCCTGCCCGTCCTGCACCGACGATCAATACCCGCTGCCCATCGCGCAGCGCAAGGCGGTGATCCTTGAGCCAGCGGTAGATCATCCGCGGCCCGGCGAGCAGCAGGATCTGCAAGACCAGGTAGAGTGCGGGCACGGACCGCGGAATCCCTTCCATTCGATTGAAGACGAACAGCGCGAAAAAGACTAGGGCCGTGCCCGCCAGGACGGCCTTGCTGATGCGAATGAGATCGGACAACGAGGCGAAACGCCAAACTCCGCGATAGAGACCGAACAGCCAAAAGACCGCCCCTTGGATCGGCATCATCAGGGGAAGGGCCATTAAGGCGCTCTCCAGGTAGAAGCCCGGAATCACCCCCAGATTGAAGCGCAGCCAATAGGCCAGCAACCATGCAGCCGGCACCATGACCAGGTCATGTGTAAAGGCCGCGGTACGCGAGCGAAAACGGTCGATCCAAGGCTTCACGGCGATAGGGTGCCCGACTCGTGTTCGGCCAAGCGGGTCTTGCAGCCGATGAGCAGATAGATGATCGACCAAGCGGCGAGGAGAATCCGCTGCTCACGCACGCTCATGTCCCTCGCGGCGACGGCGGTTGCGGCGCAGGCAGCCATGAGGAGGTAGGACCATAGGACCGTCTTGCGGTGACTCCAGCCCGCAAGTACCAAGCGTTGATAATTGTGAGAGCGGTGCGCCTGCCAGACGCGCTCACCATGTGCGATGCGGCGCATCAGGGTCCAAGTGGCGTCCAGAATAAAGGGGGAGAAGGCCAGCCAGGACACCCACAGGGGGAAGAGACCGCGCTGACTCCCGATCAGCGATAGGGTTGCGGCGAGCAGCCCGAGGGTCGCGGACCCGAGGTCCCCGAGGAAGATCCGCGCCGGAGGGAAATTGCTCAGCAGGAAACCGGCGGCGGCCGCGACGACGACAGCGTTTGCGAGCGCAAACCCGGCGTCGCCCCCCTGCCAGCCGAGCAGAGAAAGGGCTCCGAAGCCGAACAGCGCCATGCCCCCGGCGAAGCCGTCCATGCCGTCCATAAAATTGTAGAGGTTAATCATCCAGACCAGATATCCCAGGGTCAGCAACCAGACGAGCACAACCGGCATTTCCCGAATCAGCCCCGGGAGCTCGAGGGAGGACCAGGAGACCCCCCCGGCCAGCAACAGGACGCCGGCCCCCAGGTGGGCGGCCAGGCGATATCGGGCCTTGACCTCGCCACAGTCGTCGAGAAAAGAGACGCCGCCGACCAGCAACACCGCCGCAGAGATCCAAGCCCAGGCCCCGGGCAGAGGGTAAGCCGCAAAGGCGGCAACGCAAGCGGTAACGAGCGCAGATAGGATAGCGAGACCTCCGGTACGCGGCACGGCGCCCCCGTGCAAGGAGCGTTCGTTCGGCCGGTCTACCAGGCTCTCGAGCCAGCGCGGGGAGCGGGACAATCGCCGGCTGAGCAAGGCGCTCAGCACGAACGCCGCGAGGACGCAAACGATT
Source organism: uncultured Gammaproteobacteria bacterium (assembly GCA_942492625.1). Classification (GTDB taxonomy): domain Bacteria; phylum Pseudomonadota; class Gammaproteobacteria; order Chromatiales; family Chromatiaceae; genus Thiosymbion. The sequence goes on from CALOFM010000022.1 coordinate 98,752, forward strand.
GCGATGACCGTCGTGCCCATGGTCATGACACCTCTGGGGATCGGCGCTGCGGTACGGTGCGCCCGGGCGACGCCGCCATGCGCCAGGGCGCGAATTGCGGCTGGACCAGGGTCAGATCTCCCGCACCAGGGCGGTCTCGACCTCATCCCGCTTCGCTCTGCCCGCAAGAGACTCGATGAGCTGCAGCGCGAAATCCATGGCGGTTCCGGGTCCGCGGGAGGTGATCACCTTGCCATCCACCACGACGGGGGCACCGAGCAACTTCACCTCCGGATAATCCTCGAGCGTGACGGCGCCCGGGTAGCTTGTCGCAGATTTTCCGGAGAGAATGCCGGCGTTGGCGAGCACCTTGGGTGCGGCGCAGATGGCGGCGACCAAGCGGTCTTCGGAATGGTAACGCCGGAGCAATCGGTGGATGCGCTCGTCCTTGTCAAGACGCTGAGAGCCGGGCAACCCCCCCGGGAGGACGATCATGTCGAACTCCTGGTCCAAGACCGCGTCGAGGGTGGTATCCGGCACAAGCACCGTGTCGCGGCTGCCGCGTACCGGCCCGTCTTCGAGTCCCGCCGAGATCACCTCTATCTGCGCGCGGCGAAGTAGATCGATGACGGTGACCGCTTCCATCTCCTCAAATCCCTGAGCCAAAGGAATGAGCACACGTGCCATAGTCGCCTCCGTTATGACAGAAATCGCTTAGTCGTCGTTTTGCCTGCCGAGAATGTTCAGACCCTTGAGCACGTTCAGGGCCTCGCTTAGCTGGTAGTCCCGCGCCGCCAGGGGACTCTCATCCTTCTTCTCCTCTGCGTCTTCGGCGCGCTTGTCACCGCCTTCCCCGTCGCCCTCCTCGTCGCCTTGTATCTCGCCCTTCGGCTTCTCCTCGTCCGCATCCTTGTCTTTGTCTTTGTCTTTGTCTTTGTCTTTGTCCTTGACCTCGCTTTCGCCGTCCTTCGGCTTCTCGTCCACTGCAGTATCTGTATCGGCTCCTTCCTCCTCGGTCTCCTCCGCGTCGTCCAGGTGCCGCCGCAGGTCCGCTTCCTTGAGCGGCTCGATACTGGGGTCGTCGACCAGGTTGAGCTCACCGCTGGCCAACTCGATGTCCGGCTCGATTCCCTGGGCCTGAATGGATCGCCCGGAGGGTGTGTAGTACCTGGCCGTCGTCAACTTCAGGGCCGTGGAGTCGTCGATAGGCACGATGGTCTGCACCGAGCCCTTGCCGAAGGTCGGGTGTCCCATGATGATGGCGCGCTTGTGGTCCTGCAGGGCGCCTGCGACGATCTCCGAGGCAGATGCGGAGCCCCCGTTTACCAACACGACGATCGGGGCGCCGTCGAGCACGTCATCGGGACCGGCCTTGAACTGCAGCTCGGAGTCATCTACGCGCCCCTTCGTGTAAACGATGAGTCCGCCACCGAGAAAGGCGTCGCTCACGCCCACCGCGCTGTTGAGGACACCGCCGGGATTGTTGCGCAGGTCCAGCACCAGGCCCTTGAGCTTGCCGTCGTTCTCCTCCTTCAGTTCGCTCAAGGCGGCAAGCAGGTCCTCGGTGGTACGTGACTGGAAGTGAGAGACGCGCACATATCCGTAGCCAGGCTCCAGCGTCCGATTCTTGACGCTCTCCACATGGATGACGTCGCGCACCAGCTTTACGTTGAATGGTCGGTCCGCCCCGTCGCGCAGGATAGTCAGCTCGATTTGCGTACCGGGCTTTCCGCGCATGACATTGACCGCGTCGTTCAGACTTATCCCCTTCACCGGCTCGTCATCGATACGGATGATCAGATCACCGGCCTTCAACCCCGCCCGCTCGGCGGGTGTGTCGTCGATGGGGGAGATAACCTTCACGAAGCCGTCCTCCATGCCAACCTCTATCCCCACGCCGCCGAACTCGCCGCTGGTGCCCACCTGCAGGTCGCGGTACTCCTCTTTGTCCAGGTAGGACGAGTGGGGATCGAGTCCGGAGAGCATGCCGCGGATGGCGCTCTCCAAAAGCTCCTTGTCATCCACGCCTTCGACATAATCGCTCTTGATGCGCCCGAACACCTCGGCGAAGGTGCGGAGCTCCTGCAGCGGCAGCTTCTCGCCCGCTTGCTCTCGCGCGGCAAGCACGGGACCGATGAGACCTACGGTGCCGCCGACGAGCAACCACAGGGCTAAGAGCAGATACGAGGGGAAAGGCTTCTTCATGTGGATTTCACTGGAAAATGGATCGGATTCCGGGTGCGGAAGCAGCAACAAGGCCTTGCGCGCTCCACAAACTCTCTCTGGATTTGAGCAACGAAAGCCCGCGGCGCTCCGCGGCACGACGAATCGGCGCGAGCAGCGCACGCCCTCCGCTGACCTTTCGCCTGCACCATTGCTCGGGGTTCAGGGGGCGGCCACGGTGACGAATGGCGAAATACAGACTTGGTGACGCACGCCCGCCGCTGCTGCCGCTCAATGCTACCGTATCGCCCGCGGCGACCCATTCTCCCTGCTCCTTGAGCAGGGTTTGATTGTGCCCGTAAAGGGTCATATAGCCGTCGTCGTGCTTAATGATGATTAAGAGCCCGAAGCCGCGCAGCCAGTCTGCATACGCCACTTGGCCGTGGTGAACGGCGCGCACCTCGGCCCCCTCGTCCGCAGCCAGGACGACGCCATCCCAACGCTGGGTGCCGTCGCCCTTGGGAGCACCGTATCGCGATAGCAACGACGCCCGGGGCAGCGGCCAGGCCAGGGTGCCGCGCAAGTGCTGCAGGGACTCCTGACTGAGCTCCGCTTCGGGAAGCATACGAGCCTGACGCTCGAGCTGCTCCAGCAGGGCAAGCATTTCCCGCGCCGATCTGCGCAAGCTCGCCACGCTCTCCTCGCCGGTGGCGATGGTCTGCTCCAAGGCGGTGAGTAGCTCGGCACGCTCCTCCCTGGCCACACCCAGGCGCCCGCGGGTTTCCTCCTGCTTCGCTGCCAACATGGACAGGCGCGCCTTTTCTTCTTCGGCCTCCCGCGTCAACCGTTCGAGCCGTCGTGCACGTTGCGCGACCGCCTCAATGCGCTTTAACTGAAAACGGTTGAGGTAGCCGTAATAGGACAGAACCCGGCTCAGCCGATGCGGATCTTCCTGGTTCAGCAGCATCCGGATGCGGTCCCCGCGGCCCATGGCATACGCGGAACGCAGCAGGCTGCCAAGGGCGTTTCGCTCGTGCGCCCATGCGTCTTGCTCCTTCGCCAAGCGGCTGCGTAACTCTTGCAAGGCGCGCTCCTGCTCGCCGACCATCGCCGCCAGCTGGTGCCCCGCCCGCGCGAGATCGGCGATGTTGCGCTCGTGCCGCTCCAGCTCAGCGAGGAGGGCCTCCCGCCGATCGCGGCGCGTTCCCAGGTCCTGCTCCAGATCCTGCACGCGCTGCTCCACGTCCGCCAGATCGCGCTTTTGCGTCTCGATCGCGGCGTCTTCCGCCGCAGCCGCCGGACCGGGGGAAATCATGGCAAGCACCAGAACGACCCTGCACCAATAGAGCTTCAAGACGTTACGGTCAAAGAGCGGGGCGGACGCCAAACCCCGACCGATCAAGGCCGCCCGAGCCCCCTCTGGACCAGCAGCTTGCGCGCAATGTCGCACAGGGAATCACCTCCATCAAGCGGACCGCATCGTCCGGCATCACAGGCCCAAACAAGTCGTCTCATGAAAGTTCTTGAAGCGCGGGCTCGCGGAAAACCGTAATAGCCGTGGATTATACGAAGTCTTTCTCCAGCCTGTCAGACCGAGGACGACGTATTCTCTTGCATCTCAGCGAGAATGCGCGCAGAGCGACGAAGCGCCGGCGGTTCCGGTCTCGCAGGCTCTTACGTCAATGATCCCTGGGGCAGATGCGGATTTGGCAAGGATAGGCACGTAGGTTATTCGAGCCGGCCACCGGGTCGAAGCACTCTCCGTCCATGAGCCGGTTGGCATCTCCCTCGCCATCAGGGTATTGCCACCAGCCGTACTGGGCGCACACAACGTCGGGCGCCAGATGCCTGTCAAGCCGGGCACGTGCGCGCATTTCCCCCATGCGCGTCACAACCGCGATCCAGTCGCCTTCGCGGATGCTGCGCGCCGACGCCGTTCCTGGGTGGATCTCGACAAGGGGCTCGGGCATGCGCCGACGCAGCGACGGCTGGTGGCGCTGCTGGCTGTGGCAATACTGAGGCCACTTGGCGGTGGTCAGGGTGAGAGGGAAGCGTGCATCCGGGAGCGGCGCCTGCGCGACGTAGTCGGGCAGAGGGTCTTGGCCGACCGCGCGCAAACGCTCGCTATAGAATTCCAGCCGTCCGCTCGGGGTACCGAAGCCACCCTGCCGGTATTTGCGGTAGCGGGTTTCAAGCGCCAGGGTGACACCGCGAGATTCGGCTCGCAGACGCTGCGGCGTCAGTCCGGTCGGGGCCAGCATTTCGGCCAGGGCAACTTCAGGGTCGCCGCCGAAGAACCGATCGGCCAGGCCCATGCGCTTGGCCAGCTCAAAAAGGATCCAGGTGTCGGAACGGCTCTCCCCTCTGGGCGGAACGAAAGCAGGACGCAACTGCACATGGGCCTCGGCCTCTGCACCGACCTGGAATCCCGTTTGCAGCCCCTCCCGCTCCCAGGCGCTGCACGCCGGCAGTACTAGATCGGCGTAACGGACGGCAGGGGTTTCCACCAACTCGGTCAGCCCGAAGAAATAGAGTTTTTCAAGGGCTGCTTCACACAAGCGGGTGTTCGGCTTGGAGAGCAAGAAATTGCTGCCGAAGGAGATCAGGCAGGAGACCGCATACGGCTCGCCTTCCACGACGGCGCGGAACAGATCACGGGTGGTAACCCAGCCCTTTTCCGGAGGTCCCTCCGGTCGCTCTTGGAAACCCAGGGTGAGCGCGCGCTCCTTCGGCGTGACCAAGTCGAAGCCCATGACATCGGCCACCTGCGGCTTGCTGAACCAGACGTTGCCGCCGGGAGCGTCCAGGCAGCCGGTCAGGGTAGAAGGGGGGAGGGGGGGGAGAGGAGGGGAGGGGGGGGGGGGGGGGGGGGGGGGAAGGAGGCGACCATCGCCCTCGCTCACCAGGAAAGGGGGCGTCGCTCCAATGGGTAAGGAATTCAGGGTCATAGCGGCCGCTTTCGATCAAGACGTGAGCCAAGCCCAGGGCCAGCGAACCGTCGCTGCCGGGATGGGGCCGCAGCCACAGGTCAGCGGCGGCGGCCAAGCCGGCGCGGCGCGGATCGACCACGATCAGTTTGGCGCCGCGTTTCCGCGCCTGCTGCACAGCCGTTGCTTGGGCCAGCCAGGAAGTGGCCGGGTTGAATCCCCATAGCAGGATGCAGCCAGTGTGCTCGTAGTCCGGCATGCCGATACCGGCGCCAAAGGTATAGGCCGGGGAGAAGTCCTTGTGCCAGTTGCAGTTCTCGGTAGCGAAGACCAGGTTGGGACTACGACAGGCATGGGCCAGGCGGTGGATCCAGGCGAAGCTGTCCGCTACCGCGGTGCCGCTCGGCGTAGCCACGCCGAAAGCCAGCGCCTGAGGCCCGTGCCGGTCGATGGCATCGCTCGCCTTGGAGGCCACGAGATCGAGCGCCTCTTCCCAGGAGACGGGTTCCCACCCGGGATCGGCCTCGCCCTTGGGGCGTGTGCGGCGCATCGGCGTGAGGATGCGCTCCGGGGCATAGACCGCTTCCGGCGCGGCCTTCGCCTTGACGCACAGGGCTTGGCCGGTTGGGTGGTCCGGGTCGGGATCGACCCGCGTGAGAACACCGTCCACCACCGTACCGACGCAGCCGCAACGGGAGATGCACAAGGCGCAGTAGCCGTGGCGACGCTCGGTCGTCATCGCATGAACTTGTGTCTAATTCGGTTACGGACTTGGCCGCCTTCGACTCGAAGCGCTTACTATCCGCGCTATAACGACAGGCTCCTTACAACAGCATATCTCGAACCGCGCCTGCTCGGTCGATCTCGCGACTAAACCCTAGTTTGAAAAAATCCCGGGGTAGTTTCGCGGTCTCGGCGACCTCCCGCGTCTCATCAACACCGCCCCATTCCTGATCCTCAACGCAATGATCAACCGTGACCTGTCCATCATCCCACAGTTGGTAAACGTCCGAGCACTGAAAGCGGTCGCTCTCGGCACTCCTCTGCTTTGTCACCTTCGCAACTAGCGCAGACACGCCCTCGCTCATTCCTCCACCTCCGCTACACAAACCTGCCGGTCAAGGCAACAAGGAGACCGTCGTCCCCAAGACGCGGTCACCGCCACATTCGAGATCGAGGGGCCGCGCACCCAGTGCGACCACTCAGATTACTGGCATGAGCGTGTGCAGTCGCACAGAAACCGGCCCGAGAGGTTCGTCGCGAACTGATTGCTCGCGGACGGAAAGGTCTACTCAGCAAGACGCAAAATGAAGTGGAAATTTCGAGGGGGCAATACATCATTTTCCAAGCAGGTCATTATGCGACATCGATTTCATTTCGTTTCAAGACCGGTCAATGCTCCCCTTTGGTTCTGCGGATTCCAGCGATGCGATTGCCCTGTTTCTGTGGTCCCCCACCGGTGGGAAAGAGCTTGTGGAGATACTTGTTGTTCCCCTTGTCTTTTCCCCATTTTTCCTCGAAATGTTTAATCATATCTAGAACCTGGGCCTGCACCTGGTGCTTGTCGTAGTATTCTCGGATATACCAGATCACATCCCAGTGCTCGTCTGTCAGGATTATACCCTCCTTCCGAGCGATCTCAGTGGCGAATCCCTCCGACCACTCGCTCATATCCTGAATATAACCCTCCTGGTCCGTAGCGATTTTCTTTCCATCGATATCGACGTAATCGATTCGCGTCGCGAACGGATTGGTTTGCATCATCTACTCCTGATCGGACGGGGCATTCATCGCCCCGTCGCCTACTGCTGCAAGAAAGTCAGTTCATGGTCACCCGCTTGACACGGACAATCTGGTACGCGCGCCCGAGATAGGTGATGGGTACACTCCAGACGTGCACGAGACGGGTAAAGGGAAACAACAGGAAGACGGTCATGCCGAAGAACAGATGGATCTTGAAGATCAATGGGACGCCTTGCAGCAGGTCGGGTTGCGGCTGCAAGGTGGCCACGCTTTGCACCCAGAGGGTAAGCTGGATCATGGTCGAGGTGTCGCCGCTGGAGGCGTGCCCCCAGGAAACCACGGTGGTACCCAGACCGATCGCGACGGTCGCCAACAGCCAGCCGATGATAAAGGTATCCCGAGTCCGGCTGACGGCACGAATCCGCGGGTCGTTGATCCGCCGCAGGAACAGCATCAGGGCGCCGATCAAGCAGATGCCCCCGAAGATGGTTCCCAAGTACAGGGCGACATATTGGTGCGTGACATCCGACACGCCCAGAGCCAGAAACCAGCTATGGGGCGTCAGCAGCCCGATCAGGTGGCCGAAGAAGACCGCGAGTATACCGACGTGGAACAAGTTGCTCGCCAGACGCATGTTCTTGTTGCTGAGCAGTTGGCTGGAATCGGATTTCCAGGTGTACTGCTCGCGGTCGAAGCGGATCCAGCTTCCAAGAAGAAAGATGGTTCCCGCCAGGTAGGGGTAGCCGCCAAAAATGAAATCATGGAATGTCATTGGGTTTTCTCCTCAGGCTGCCTGGGCCAGACGGCCGCGACTTTCGACGATACGAAGCAGCCGCGCGTAGGGGCTGCCAGCCTTCTCCAAATTCTCGGCCAGTACCACCAGCACCTTGGCGGCGTCGCCCAGAAACACCCGCGCCTGCATCTCGTCAAGCGTGGATACGTACTCGAGTATCAGCGGCAGAAAGTCCGGTATCTCCCCGTCCTCCATCTCCAAGCCGGAGCTCTTGTAGTGCTCCGAGAGGTCGATAAGCGCCGGCCCTCGTCCGCTGTCGTCGCCGAACAAGTGATGGGTCAGGTGCAGATCGTGCTCCGGCGCCATATCGAAGGTCTGCACGTAATTCTCCTGCAGCCCGGTGAGATCGTGCAGTTGCATCCATGAAATAAGCTGCGTCAGGGTATCGCGCTCCTGCCCGCTGACATCCGGGCTCCCGTTCAACCCGCAGCTGATCTCCGGCAGATTTTCCATTAGCTCTGCGTCCGGATAATCGAGCAGCCGTGCCAAGATGTTGTAGATACGCATAATGATTCTCCCGCCTAATCTTTCTTACGCGGCATAATGTCCTGGGGTGTATGGGTGCGCTTGCGTGGCGTCGGAAACAGGCTGAAGCCCTGGCCGCTGCCCTGAGAGCTGACGTTACCGGGGGCGAAGCCGATCTGACCCTGGAATGCGTAAGGATCCTCCTGGGCCATCTCTTCGTGTGCGGTGGGGATTACGAAGCGATCCTCGTAGTTGGCAATTCCCAGCAACTGGTACATCGCCTCGGCCTGTGACTCGCTGAGTCCGACCGCGTCCAAGACTGCCGTGTTGGGCTTGCCATCCACCGCCTTGGAGCGTTGGTTGCTTCGCATCGCCATCATGCGGTTGAGGGCGCTGATGATCGGCGCCTCATCACCAGCGGTCAACAGGTTGGCCAGATAGCGTGCAGGGAAGCGTAGCGCCTCGGCTTTCGGAATCACCCCATCAGCCTCGGTAGGCAGGTTGCCTTGATCGATCTGGCTCTGCACCGGCGACAAAGGTGGCACATACCACATCATCGGCAAGGTGCGGAATTCGGGGTGAATTGGAAAGGCAATCTTCCACTCCATAGCCATCTTGTAGACCGGGGAGTCCTTGGCCGCATCCAGCCACTGTTGTGGAATGCCATCATCCAGCGCCTGCCTGATAACCGTTGGATCGTTCGGATCCAGGAACACATCCAGCTGCGACTGATAGAGGTTTTTCGCGTTGTCGGCCCCCGCCGCATCGCTGATCTTGTCCGCATCGTAGAGCACCACCCCCATGTATCGGATCCGGCCGACGCAGGATTCGGCACAGACAGTTGGCATGCCCGATTCGATACGTGGATAGCAAAGGATGCATTTTTCCGACTTGCCGGACTCCCAGTTGTAATAGATCTTCTTGTAGGGGCAGGCACTGACACACATGCGCCAGCCGCGGCAGCGGTCCTGGTCGATCAGGACCGCACCGTCCTCCTCGCGCTTGTAAATGGCGCCGGAGGGACAACTGGCGACACAGGCCGGGTTGAGGCAGTGGTTGCACAGACGCGGCAGGTACATATGGAACGTTTTCTCGAAATCCTTGTACATCTGCTTCTCGATGCCTTCGAAGTTCCTGTCCTTTGAGCGATCCTCGAAGGCACCGGCCAGATCGTCTTCCCAGTTCGGCCCCCACTTGATCTTCTCCATACGCTCACCCGTGATTTGAGACAACGGGCGTGCCGTGGGCGCCGCTTCGCAGAGCGGTTTGTTCTGCAATTTCGTGAAATCGTAATCGAACGGCTCATAGTAGTCGTCGATCTCCGGCATATCCGGGTTTGCGAACAGGTTCAACAACTTGCTGATTCGACCACCTGCCTTCAGCTCCAGTTGGCCATTCTTTTCAACCCAGCCGCCTTTCCATTTGTCCTGGTTCTCCCAGTCTTTGGGAAAACCTATTCCCGGTTTGCTCTCGACATTATTGAACCACGCATACTCCACACCTTTGCGGTTGGTCCACACGTTCTTGCAGGTTACTGAGCAGGTGTGGCAGCCGATGCACTTGTCCAGGTTCAGGACCATTGCAATTTGCGCACGTATTTTCATCGTCTGTTCCTCAAATTTCTTTCAACCGGGATGCAGGGTGGATATCGGTGGCCGCCCTGCATCGCTACGATCAACCGGCTCAGTTGTTAACCCCGGGAGGATTGAGCTGTGCTTCACGCTCTGGTGTCAGGTCGCGCTCCAACCAATCGACATCGGCATCCTCTATCTTGTGAACGATGACGTTCTCATCGCGTTGACTACCGACCGTGCCGTAGTAGTTGAAGGAGTATGAAAGCTGGGCGTAACCGCCGATCATGTTCGTCGGTTTCATGATCACCTTGGTCACACTGTTGAGAATACCGCCGCGCTTTCCGGTGGTGTTCGATCCCGGTGTGTTCACGTTCTTCTCCTGAGCGTGATACATGATCGCCATGCCCTTGGGAACACGCTGACTGATCACCACGCGGGCCACGGTGGCACCGTTGGCGTTGACCGCCTCGGCCCAATCGTTGTCCTTAATGCCTATACTCTTGGCCTCATCCTCATTCAGCCAGAAGTAGGGACCCCCACGGAAAAGCGTCAGCATACGCAGGTTGTCCTGATAAGAGGAATGAATACCCCATTTCGAGTGCGGCGTGATCCAGTTCAGGGTCAGGGTTTTCTTGCCCTTGAGCTTGCTGGCAAGTCCCTCCGGCAGGTTCTTGTGCGCACCCAGGTCCTGCGGCGGACGATAGCAGCACAGCCCCTCGCCAAAATCGCGCATCCACTCGTGATCCAGATAGAAGGTGGCGCGTCCGGTCAGGGTGCGGAACGGAATGTGCTCGTGGATGTTGGTGTAGCAGGCGTTATAGCTCACCTCTTCCGATTCGATACCAGACCAAGTCGGCGCAGTGATGATCTTGCGCGGCTGGGCGACGATATCGTGGTATCGGATCTTCTCTTCATGCCGTCCCTCATAAAGGTGGCTATGATCAATGCCAGTTTTCTTACTCAGCGCGCTCCAGGATTTGTGTGCCACCTCACCGTTGGTCTCAGGGGCCATATGCAACACGGTGTCGCATACGGCTACATCTTCCACCAGCGTTGGACGTCCCTTGGAGACGCCCTCCTCGGTTATCACGCCGTTGAGCTTGCATAACTGCTCGATCTCCAGATCGGTGTTCCAGTCGATGCCCTTGATATTGTTGCCCAACTTGTTCATCAGCGGTCCGACCGAGGTGAACTTCTTATGGGTGTTGGGATAGTCGCGCTCCACCAGCTTGAACAGCGGTGCCGTCTTACCCGGAACCAGGTCGCATTCGCCCCTCTTCCAGTCCTTCACTTCGCCGAAGGGCTGTGCCAGCGCCATCGGCGAGTCATGCTGCATCGGCAGCGAAACCAGGTCTTTGCGGGTACCCAGGTGTTCTTCTGCGAGCTCCGAGAACTTCTTGGCGATCTTCTGGAAGATCTGCCAGTCAGACTTGGATTCGAAAGCCGGATCGACCGCCTTGCCCAGCGGATGCACGAAGGGATGCATATCGGTGGTGTTGAGGTCGGCCTTTTCATACCAGGTTGCCGTTGGCAGAACGATGTCCGAGTAGGCGCCGGTGGAGTTGAGGCGAAAATTGATGTCCACCATCAGATCCAGCTTGCCCACCGGGGACTTGTCCCGCCACTTGATCTCCTTGGAGGTCTTTCCTTCCACACCCTCCTGCATAACGCCGTTCTGGGCGCCAACCAGGTGTTTGAGGAAGTATTCGTGGCCCTTGGCGGAACAGCCCAGCAGGTTTGCGCGCCAGACAAAGAGATTGCGCGGATGGTTCTCCTCCGCATCGATGTCTTCGCAGGCAAAGGCGGTATCGCCGCTCTTGAGCTGTTCGACCAGATATTTTGAAACCCCTGCCTCGTCGGTTGCGCCAGCAGCTTCAGCGTCTTTGACGATATCGATCGGGTTCTTGTTGAAGTGCGGCGCCGAGGGCAACCAGCCCAGACGCTGGGAGACCACATTGTAGTCGGCAAGCTGGTAGCCGCGGTACTTGGCGCGCGCGGTCGAGCCCAGTACGTCATCGGCCTGAACCTTTTCATAGCGCCACTGGTCGGTATGGAAATACCAGTAGGTGGTGCTGTTCATATGACGAGGCGGACGGTTCCAGTCGAGGGCAAAGGCGATGGGAGCCCAACCCGCCTGGGGACGCAGCTTCTCCTGGCCTACATAGTGTGCCCAACCGCCGCCGGACTGACCGATACAGCCACAGATGTGCAGCAGGTTCATGATGCTGCGATAACTCAGGTCATTGTGATACCAGTGGTTGATCGCCGCACCCATGATGACCATCGACTTGCCGTTGGTCTTGGATGCGTTCTCGGCAAACTCGCGACCGGTACGCTCCAGATCGGCCCGCTTGATGCCGGTGATCTTCTCGGCCCACGCTGGAGTGTAAGGAACGCTGGCATCGTCGTAGGAGGTCGCCAGATCGTCGCCGAGGCCGCGGTCGATTCCGTATTGCGCCACCTGCATGTCGAAAACGGAGCAGACCATGGCTTGTTCGCCGGAGGCCAGCTTTAGCTTGCGTGCCGGGATTTTGCGGACGAGGGTGTCGCCCTCGTCGGGAGTGAAATGTGGGAAGTGGACAGAAACTACCTCATCCCTGCTGTCGAGGCAGGTCAGCTCGGCCTCGATCTCTGACTGGTCTTTGGCGTTCTTCTCCAGCAGATTCCATTTGCCTTCCTCGCCCCAGCGGAAACCGACCGAGCCATTCGGTACCACGAAGGCTTTGCTCTTGGCGTCGTAGACTACCGTCTTCCATTCCGGGTTATTGGATTCGCCCAGGTTCTCCACGAAATCGGAGGCGCGCAGGAAGCGACCGGAGACATAACGGTCACCATCCTTGTTAAGGATCACCTGCATCGGAAGGTCGGTGTATTTGCGCACGTATTCGGTGAAATAGGGATCCTGCTTTTCGATATGGAACTCCTTGAGCGCCACATGCCCCATGGCCATGAAGGCGGCGGAGTCGGTGCCCTGTTTGACCGGCATCCAGAGGTCGGCGAATTTCACATATTCGGCGTAGTCCGGTGCCATGGAGACCACTTTGGTGCCGTTGTAACGGGATTCGATGGCAAAGTGGGCGTCCGGGGTACGCGTCATGGGCAGATTGGCGCCGGTGATGATCAGATACTTCGAGTTATACCAGTCGGCCGCTTCCGGCACGTCGGTCTGCTCGCCCCACACCTGGGGGGAGGCGGCCGGCAGGTCGCAGTACCAGTCATAGAAAGAGCCGCAGGCACCTCCGATCAAGGAGAGGTAACGGGAGCCGGCCGCGTAGCTGATCATCGACATTGCCGGGATGGGCGAGAATCCGTAAATCCGGTCCGGACCCCACTTCTTGATCGTGTAGATGTTGGCGGCGGCGATGATCTCGGTCACCTCCTCCCAGTCGGCCCGGACAAAGCCGCCGAGTCCACGTACCCCGGTGTATTTCTTGCGCTTTTCCGGATCACCCTGGATCGCTTCCCAAGCCTCCACCGGGTTCTTGCCTGCCGCCTTCTCTTGACGGTACAGATCCACCAGACGACCGCGAACCAATGGGTACTTGATGCGGTGCGGGCTATAGAGATACCAAGAAAAGGACGCGCCACGCTGGCAGCCCCGCGGCTCGTGGTTAGGCATGTCCGGGCGGGTGCGCGGATAGTCGGTCTGCTGCATCTCGTAGGCGACCAGACCGCTCTTGACATAGATCTTCCAGGAGCAGCCGCCGGTACAGTTCACCCCGTGGGTGGAGCGTACTACTTTGTCGTGGCGCCAGCGGTTGCGGTATGTGTCTTCCCACTGCCGGTCTTCGGCGGTCACGATGCCGTGACCCTTGGAGAAGGTTCCTTGCACCTTCTTGAAGTATCTCAGCCGGTCAAGCAAGTGACTCATGGTGAATCTCCTCAGCGCGTATCGTTACTGTTCGTTGATAAAGGGAGCGGGTCCGTTGGGGAAGTCAATGCGCATCGCCGCTGGACAGCGATGCCCGGACCCGCTCGAAAACCGGCGTTACGGATTCTTGATTTCTGCCTTCGGCCCCAGGTAGTACCACCAGTTCAGCAGGAGGCAGACGACGTAGAAGATGGCGAAACCGTAGAGCGCGTACTCCGGGGTCGCCGCCTTGATCTGCTCGCCGAACACCTGGGGAATGATGAATGCGCCGTATGCGGCCACCGCCGAGGTCCAGCCCAGTGCCGGGCCTGCCTGCTCCTTGGGGAACACCATCGCGATGGTGCGGAAGGTGGATCCGTTACCGATGCCGGTCGCGGCAAACAGGATCAGAAACAAAATGAAAAAGGGCACGAAGAAGTCCTCGGGCGTTGCCGACACATAGGCCTGCTTGAGGAAGTAGGCCACGCCCAGGGCGCTGCCGATCATCACGATGGACACGATCTGGGTTACCTTGGCGCCACCCACCTTGTCGGAGATCCAGCCGCCTACCGGGCGGATCAGAGCGCCGATGAAGGGGCCCATCCAGGCGTACATTAGGGCCGATGGCCCGTTTGGGTTGGCCGTCGTGTGGGTCATGACCCCGTCCACCATCACGTGCTGGAAGCCGAACACCACCTTGATCGCCAGCGCAAAGCCCGCGGAGTAGCCGATGAAGCTGCCGAACGTCATGGTGTAGATGATGCTCATCACCCAGGTGTGCTTGTTGCTGAAAATCTTGAACTGGCGCTGCAGGTTCGGCTTGATGTCGCCTGGGATCATCTTCATCAGCATCACCGTGGTAAACAGGATGCCGACGATGACCGGCCACTTGGCCCATCCAGGGGCGCCCAGCCCGGTCGGTGCCGGCAGGATGATGTAGAGGCCGATCGCGGCGGTGAAGAAGCCGATCAACAGCATGCCGGCAATCTTGCCGAAGGCGCCGACGGGCGAGCCGATATGGGGCGACACCTCCTCGGTGCGGATGTTGTTCATGCCGAACCAGCCGGCGAAGGCCAGGGGTATGAGCAGCACCAGCCAGACGTAGCCCGCGTTATGAATCCAGGTCTCGGAGCCCGCGGAAATCTTGCCGATCAGAGTGCCCGACGTGTTCTCCAGGATCATGGACTCGCCGCCGAAGATACCGAAGGTCATGACCAGCGGAATCAGGATCTGCATAGTAGTCACGCCGGCGTTGCCCAGCCCCGCGTTCAGCCCCAGGGCCAGTCCCTGCATGCGCTTCGGGAAGAAGAAGCTGATATTGGACATGGAGGAGGCGAAGTTGCCGCCGCCGAATCCGGAGAGGAACGCGAGCACTTGGAACACCCACAGCGGCGTATCCTTGTCCTGCAGCGCGATGCCGGTGCCGATGGCCGGGATCATCAGGAGCGCGGTGGTGAAGAAGATGGTGTTGCGCCCGCCGGCGATGCGGATGAAGAAGCTGCTGGGGATGCGCAGGGTCGCGCCGGTCAGGCCGGCGATGGCCGCCAACGTGAATAGCTGGGCCTGGGTGAAGGGAAAACCCAGGTTGAGCATCTGAACGGTGATGATGCCCCAGTAGAGCCAAACGGCGAAGCCGCAGAGCAGGCTTGGGATCGAAATCCAGAGATTCCGATTGGCGATCTTCTTACCCTTGGATTCCCAAAATCGGGAGTCTTCCGGATTCCATTCTCTGATGTCTGACATGCGAGCTTCCTCGTTGATTGGACAGAGCTACTTATGACGTGGAAAGGCAGGAGCAACCCGTCTGCTCCAAACCGACTAACACTTCACCTCGGCGCCCTTCCGGTAATACCACCACCAAGTGGCCATGAGGCAAGTCACCGCGTACACGCCAAAGGCCGCGATAGCGAAATAGGGACCACCGAAGAGATCGCTGGAGATGGCCAAAGCGATGGGGATGAAGAAACCGCCGAATGCCGCGATCGAGGCGCTGAATCCCAAGGCCACCGCGGTCTCGGTCTCGGCCCGATGCCGGGCCAATTCCCGGCCGGCCTCGTCCTTGTTCTTCGCCCAGCGCTGGTGGAGCCTATGGAAAACGCTGGGAATGACCCGGAACACGGAGCCATTCCCGACACCTGCCGTAAGAAACAGAGCCAGGAACATCAGGTAGAAGCCGGTCACACTACCCCCTTGGCCGTCGACGGGCACAAAGGCCAAGGATCCGAAGATGGCGACCGCCATCAGCGCGAAGTTCCAGAAGGTAATGCTCGCGCCACCCATACGATCTGCCAGCCAACCGCCCAGCGGACGAATCAGGGCGCCCAGCAGTGGCCCGACGAACGCGTAGGCGACGATGTTGGAATCGGGGAACTGGGTAGCCAACAGCATCGGGAAGCCGACGGCGAAGCCGATGAAGGAACCGAAGGTGCCCGCGTACAGCCAGCTTCCGATCCAGGCGTGCTTTCGGCGGAAAATGGCTGCCTCCTCGGCGAAGGTGGACTGAACGTGCCTAATATTGTTCATGCCGAACCAGGCGGCGAGGGTGGAAACCACGATGAAGGGTACCCAGATAAAGCCGGCGTTTTGGAGCCAGACCTGCTTCTCGGCACCGTGCTCCATCATCGTCTGTGCCTCGCCGCCCATGAAGGTCAGCGCGCCGCCATAGATGATCAAGGGGACCACGGCCTGGGCCACGGCGACGCCCAGGTTACCGGCACCGGCATTGAGTCCGAGGGCTGTCCCGTGCATCTTTCTCGGGAAGAAAAAGCTGATATTGGCCATGCTCGACGAGAAGTTGCCGCCACCGAGGCCACAGAGCAGGGCAATCACCACGAACACGGCGTACTGGGTATCCGGATTCTGGACGGCCATGCTCATCCAGAGTGTGGGCAGGAGCAGAGAGGCGGTGCTGAATACCGCCCAGTTGCGCCCACCGAAGATGGGTACGACGAAGGAGTAGAGCAGGCGCAGGATAGCGCCGGACAGGCCCGGCAGCGCCGCAAGCCAGAACAGCTCGCTGGTCGTGAACTGGAAGCCGACCTTGGGCAACTCCACCACCACCACGCTCCAGACCACCCAGACCGCGAAGGAGAGCAGCAGCGCCGGCATGGAGATCCAGAGGTTGCGGTTGGCGATGGTTCGACCGGTCGCTTTCCAGAAATCTGTATCCATCGGACGCCAGTCGGTGAGCCAGACCTTTCTGCCCCGTTTTGCGCCGACCAAGCCGTCGCGAACCATTTCGTCGCGCAGACCTTCGTGCTCCTGAAGAATTGCCTCGCGCTCGCCTTTGGCGGCCGCCCAGGTCCAGATCATGACGCCCGCCAGAACGACGTACATCAGCATGAAACAACTGCTGCGCACGCCAACCGCGTCGGCCGCGATGCCGAACATTATGGGCAGGGTAAAACCGCCGAGGCCGCCGAGAACACCCACCATGCCACCCACCGAACCCATGTTCTTGGGATAGTAGTCGGCGAGCTCGCGGTAAACGCTGGCCTTGCCGATACCCTGGGCGATGCCGACGATGAAGATCAGGAAGGTGAAGAGCACGACGCCGACACCGAGACTGAACGAAACGTCGCCTTCGATGCCGTGAACCGTCAGGGTTGTAGGGGGGTAGGAGACCAGGAACAGGCAGACGAGGCTCACCCAGAAGACCCACCAGGTCACAGTGCTCCCGCCCCACTTGTCCGACATCCAGCCACCCAAGGCCCGAATCAGCCCGGAGGGTAGGGTGAAGAACATGGTGATAAAGGCGGCCTCCTTCAGATCGAGTCCGTACTCGCCCACGTAGTACTTAGGAAGCCACAAGGCCAGTGCGACAAAGCCCCCGAAGACGAAGTAGTAGGCCAGGCCGAAGCGCCAGACTCTAGCCTCAGTGAGCGGTGCGAGCTGGTCCGCAAGAGAAAAAGGTGTCTTGGATTTTTTGCGCGCCTCTTGGAGCGGGTCGGGATAGGTGGTGAACCAGAACAGGACGGCCATCACCAGCATGGCGATGGAATAGATCTCCGGCACCGCCCGCCAGCCAGATGCAACAATGATGAGGGGCGCCACCAGATTGGTCACGGCCGCACCGGCGTTTCCGGCACCGAAGATGCCCATCGCGGTGCCTTGGCGCTCTTTCGGGAACCAGGCGGACGTGTAGGCGATACCGATGGCGAAGGAGCCCCCGGCGAGACCCACGAACAGGCCGATGACGAGGTATTGCCAGTACTCGGTTGCGAAGGCGAGCCCGTAAGTGGGGATGGCCACCAGGAGCATCTGAACGAAGAAGACGATTTTGCCGCCAAAGCGGTCGGTCAGCAGCCCCAGCGGCAGGCGTGTCAGGGAACCGGTTAGAATGGGGGTGGCCACCAACAGTCCAAACTCGGTCTCGCTGAGCCCGAGCTCGCCCTTGATCTTGATCCCTATCACGGAAAACATGGTCCAAACGGCGAAGTTAACGGCGAACGCAATCGTGTTCATCGTGAGAACGGATAGCTGTTTCGTTCGCTGTGTCGGCATGTCGGGACGCTCTATCGAAGAATTTCGTGATTAACTTATATAAAAGGGGAGAGCCCGCGACAATTGACCCAAGTCAAACTGCATCCTGCCGCAACCCTGACCTACTCCGTTAGGAGTACGCCGAATACTCCTAGTAACATATTGGAATATAATGATAATTGACCGCACTCTGTGAGTTTTCACGATCAGGGGCGAATGCTGCAGGTGCGAAAGGATTAATCCCAATAACCATGCAAGATTTTGGCTTTTCCCTGTCCGTTCCTGGCGGTCCCGGGGATCGCCCGGGCGTCACCCAGACCACGCGGAGGTCGAATCCATGCTCGAGTATCTGAGCCGTTCTCTCCTGTTGCGGGCGGGTCTGGCGATGGGGTTGATTACCGCACTGGCCGTTTCCGGCATGACGAGCGCCGTATTCGTTGCGCGCTCCGGCCACGGCGAGGCCGCCGCCGTGAATCAGGCCGGCAGCCTGCGCATGCACTCCTACCGCATTGCGGCGGCACTGGAGGCGGGCGGCAACGCCGATCTAGACGCTTACGGGGACTTGGAAAGCCTGGCCGCGGAATTCGAGCAACGCCTCAGGAGCCCGCGCCTGACCGGTGTGGTCGAGGGCACCAGCCGCAGGTCCATCGCGGATGCCTACCGGCTCATCGAAAACCGGTGGCGAGGAGAAATTCTTCCCTTGCTCTCGGCGGGTGAGGCGACGGGCAACGGCTCGTCAGCCGGGACGCCGGGCGAGGAAATCCGTGCGGAGCTCCGGGGACTCGTGAGCGGTTTCGTGGCCGATATCGACGACTTGGTGCGGTTGATCGAAGAGGATGCCGAGTCACGCATACACATGCTTGGTCTGTTCCAGGGTGTAAGCCTATTCCTCACCCTGGCGGTGGCAATTGCAACCCTATATTTACTGCAGATCGACGTTCTCGGGCCCCTGCACGCGCTGCTTGATGCCACCGAGCGGGCGAGACAAGGCGACTTCACGGCCCGCGTGAGTCAAACCGGGGCCGACGAGCTCGGCCGGTTGGGGAGGACCTTCAACAACATGGCCGCGGACCTGTCGAAGATGTACGGCGACCTGGAGAAAAGAGTTGCTGAAAAGACCGTTAAACTGACGCAACGCAACCAGTCGTTGGAGCTGCTCTACACCGCAACGCAATACTTGACGGAAGCCCCCATCGCCGAACCCACCTATCGAAAACTGTTAAACGACATAGCGCGGGTCGTGGGCGTAGACAGCATTGCACTTTGCCGGAAGGACGACGAAGAAAACACTGCCCATCTGATCGCCCGCAACGGCCCGATTCCCCCGATGTGCGGAATCTCAGAGTGCAGCGTTTGTCTAGGTGACTGGCGAACGCGAAGGCTGGGAGAGGCAGAGACCGGCGGCACGTCCAGTTTCCTTTCGGTACGCGTCGGCGACCAGGAGAGTCCCAACGGCGTACTCATGGTGGAAACCGCGTCGGGGCATGAGTTGGAGACGTGGCAGATCCTTCTGTTGGAGACCCTGGGTAAGCATATCGGCATCTCCCTCGACGTCTCCCGCCGCGTCACTCAGCAGAGACGCCTCGCCCTACTGGAGGAACGCAGCGTGATGGCCCGAGAGCTGCACGATTCTCTGGCGCAGTCCCTCACTTACCTCAAAATCCAAGCCACAAGACTCTCCTTGCTGACGCGCGCGGGGGGAGAGAGCGGATCGCTTGACGATGCCATCGGTGAGCTCAAGGAAGGGCTGAATACGGCATACCGCCAGCTGCGCGAGCTTCTCACGACGTTTCGCCTGCAGATGGACGGGCAGGGGTTGGGGCCAGCTCTCTGTAAAACGGTTGCCGAGTTCAACGCACGTGGGAGGTTGACCGTACGCCTCGACAACAAGCTTGAGGTCTCCCCGTTCAGTGTCAATGAGGAAATACATGTGCTGCAACTTGTCCGCGAAGCCCTGTCGAACGTAATTCACCACTCCCAAGGCACAACTGCACGGGTCACGCTGGGTTTTGAGGATGACGCTTTCGTACGGATCAGTGTCGAAGACGACGGTATCGGCATCCCGCGCAAGGCCGAGCGTGATCAACACTACGGATTGGCGATCATGCAGGAACGGGCCAATTCTCTGCATGGCGATCTGCGGATCAAGCGCCTAGCCCGTGGCGGCACGAGAGTTTGTTTGCGGTTTCAGCCGACCGCGAACCAACCGAATCATTCCCCCTTGCAGGCAAAGACGGCGACATGAAAGGAGGCAAAGCTCGACGCATCCTGATCATCGATGACCATCCGCTGCTGCGCAAAGGACTGCAGCAGCTTGCCGCTTTCAGCCCGGAAATCGAGATCGTCGGGGAAGCCGATAACGGCGAGCAGGGTTTGGCTTTGGTTCAGCAACACCACCCCGACCTCGTCCTTCTGGATCTGTACATGCCGGGAATGACCGGACACGAAGTCCTGAAAGCCCTGAAACAGCTGGACCCCTCACCCAAAGTTATCATGCTCACGGTATCCGATGCACAAGAGGACGCCGTCGCCGCCTTGCGTGACGGTGCAGACGGCTATCTATTGAAGGACATGGATCCAGAGGAGCTTTTGCACCGGCTTTGCGAGATGGAAGACGATGGGCCAATCCTGTCCCCCAAGATTGCCGAACGCCTGGGGGAGTCGTTGGATACAGAGATTCAACGCGTGGTTATCATCGATGACCATCCACTGCTGCGCAAAGGACTGCACCAGCTTGCCGCTTTCAGCCCGGAAATCGAGATCATCGGGGAAGCGGATAACGGCGAGCAGGGTTTGGCGATAGTTCGGGAGACTCAGCCGGACCTCGTCCTTTTGGATCTGTACATGCCCGGAATGAAGGGGCTCGAAGTCCTCAAGGCCCTGAAACAGATGGAGCCCACGCCAAAGGTGGTCGTTCTTACGGTGTCCGATGCCCACGAGGACATTGTCGCGGCGCTACGGGGTGGTGCCGACGGATATTTGTTAAAGGATACAGACCCCGAAAACCTCCTGGACAGACTCCATGAGTTGACGCAAGGCCATCTCGTTGTGTCCCCCAATATCGCCGAGCGCTTGGCGCTTGCTCTTCGTGACGGGGACGTCGGCGCGGACGATGGGGAATTGATGGGGCTCACGGTGCGGGAACGCGAAATCCTGATCCATATCAGCAACGGTGAGAGCAACAAGGTGATTGCCCGCAAGCTTCAAATCGCCGAGACCACCGTCAAGGTGCACGTTAAGCACCTGCTGAAGAAGCTCGGGTTGAAATCGCGCGTCGAAGCAGCTGTCTGGGCGATAAACCACAAACAGAACTTATAAAGACTTGAACGCCTTCATACCGGCGCGGCCACTCCTTTTTCCACCAGAAGGTGCATTTTCCATGTGTTGGCAACCGCAGTCAGCGGGAGCCCGAACATGGGACCGGCGCACCCGGCCACAGGGCTCAGACGTAACGGCCGGCCGAGCCGATGACGGCGGTCAGCAATCCCAAAAGTAGATTCGTACCCACGATACGGCGAATGATGTTCAACGCCTGCCCACCTTTTGGCCAGTCACCCGCTGATACGGCGTCCTTAAGGCGCCGGTAGGGTACGAAATAGAGATAGACAAAAAGGGCGATCATGACCCAGGCGGTGCCCTGCATCAAATGAACGTGGATACCCACATTGGCCATGCCTCCAAGGACCGCGAGCAATATCCAGTAACCACTGAGCGGCAGCAGCACAACCGCCAACCATACCCAGACGAAAAACCTGTCAAAGCAGGACGCCCAGAGAGTGAGGCGTGCTGGCGGCTCCAGCTGATTGGCAGCAACCGGCCGCAGCACCATATACGCAAAGAACATACCGCCGACCCAGATGATAGCGGTGAGGATATGAAGACCTATTGCGATGCTCATGACAATGAATAACCTCGTCTCGAATCCCGTTGGTCGATTCCGTCCGGGGATACAGGCTCACACAGCTGCCATGGCGTCTGTCCACAGACGCCTGCCGGTCTGTCGGGACCAGCTGGCAAAGCGTAAGATATCGACTTTGCTCTTGCTACCAGGGGGAGAATCAATTCATAAAGGACATGGGACGCCCGATATTCTGGTTCATCACGCCCATGTCCCGACTCATGAAGCCCGTGTTGATCGTCAAGGCCTTCACCGACTCGTTCATTTCCGAAATTCGTGTCAGCAGGTGCGGCAAGGTATCCAGTCTTGCAGAGATATCTCCCATGTCCCCCTGCACGACACTTACTCGATGAATCGAGGCTTGCGATGTGGGAGCTCATCGATCGCACGTCCGACGTCAGGCTGTAGATCAACCAGAAGCCCGATACCCCCAAGGCACCGAAAACTAGAATCGCAGGATAAACCATGCGTTCCCAGCGCTGCGCGCTCGCTTCGAAGGACGCCGCGAAGTGCGCGAGAACTTTTTCGAGTCCAGCCAGAGCTTCTCTTTCCGGAGAACCACTGGAGTCCGTTGGTGATTTGGCTGCCGTCTCCTCGCTGTTGCTGACCATGGCTGCTCGATCGGTGATTTAGGCTTCAGTTCTTTGAAGGAAAAAACTACATCTCTTCCACTCGCTGTTTAGCTTAGCGCGAATCCAAGATCGGGGGACAAGAAGGTGATGGAGCGCTCAGGACGATTTGAATAGGCACTCAGCGGGGGCTTGAAGGTGCTCGGCAATCTTTCGCTCGGCCAGGTCGCACAAGCCGCACTGACGGCAAGCGGTGCTCCCGTACGCGCTAAGCGGGAGGGAAACCATCAGACGGCGACCGAATTCGGCGCGGAGGTCGCCGCCGGTCGCGTGGTCTTCCAACTGTTGCTCGACCTGCGCGCTGAACCGGCGGATCAAATCCTCCATCTCCTGGCAGTGCTCGCTCTTCCCGGCGGCATTGATCAAGATGTTGAGGCAATCGACGAATGCTCGGTTTCGTCGGTCGATTTCGGCATCGCCGATCCGATACCGGCTCTTCCAGCGTAACGGGCGCATGTAAGCAACTCCTTTGGATAGCGAACGAAATCCTATTGTCTATGGCGCGCATCCGAAATATCAAATCTGTTGCACGCAGCAAGGAAACCTCGGAGATAAGGCCCAGCAAGACAAATATTCGCATCCCGGCAAAAAAAGCTTATTATTGTATTGTTAAAAGTTGATAATTCCGAGAGCTTAATCACATGGTAGGTGACCTCAGCCGCCCCTCGAACCCGATTCTCAATGCACCGGACGAGGACGGCTCGCTCGTTGATTTGTTCGCCGATGACGACGACATCGAGCGCGCGTCGCGGTCACTGAAGGCGATGTCGCACCCCCTGCGCCTGAAGATCCTCTGCACCCTGGGAGGTCAAGAGGTGAGCGTGCAGGAGATCGTCGACTACGTGGGCACATCGCAAAGCAACATATCCCAGCACCTGGCCATTTTGCGCGACAAGGGGATCCTGGCCTCGCGCAAGGATGCAAACCGCGTTTACTACCGCGTCAGCGATTCCCGCACCCTGCAGCTGATCGGAATGATGCGCGAGGTCTTCTGCCACCACGGTCACTGACGGCATCCCAGGCCAGCGTTTGCCCCGAATGCGCCCACGGCGAAAGATGACTGCCATCCCCTCTGGCCTTATACTTCCGCCTCCCGATTGACCGGATCCGCCCCAGGCGGCCCCGCCGGCGCGCTCGTCCAGCCCAAACATCAGCTTCGTCACGTCCACCATGCAGCCACAGCAACTGATCGAGTTCGCCGGCAATCACTGGATGCTTTTTGCCGCTCTGGCGGCAATCATAGCCCTGTTGGTTCACAATTTTCTCGTCGCCGGAAAAGGCTCGGTGGACCCGACCGGCGCAACGGACCTGATCAATCACAAGGACGCGCTGGTGGTGGACGTTCGGCCGGCGGCCGACTTTGCGAAAGGACACATCATCAACGCCGTCAACATCCCGATGAACGGCTTCAAGAAGCAGGTGGGCACCCTGCAGAAGCACAAAGAGAAGCCGATACTGGTCACCTGCCGCTCCGGCTCTCAGTCCTCCATGGCTTGCCAGCAGCTTCGCAAGGAGGGCTTCGCCGATGTCCACAACCTTCGCGGCGGAATCCTGGCCTGGCAGAACGCCAATCTGCCTTTGTCTAAGAAGAAGCACTGACTCCCGGGTGGCGAAACAGCAAACCCCAAGTAACTAATAACTCGCAAACGGATCAATCTCACATGCCAGAGAACGAACAACAAACCGAACGACAGTTCATGGTGCATCGCATCTACACGAAGGACCTTTCCTTTGAATCCCCCAACGCCCCCGACATCTTTCGCCAGGAGTGGCAGCCGAAGCATGATCTCAACCTGAACACCCAGGTGAATAAACACGGCGACGAGGCCTACGAGGTCGTCCTATCGGTCACTGTAACCATCAAGATCGAAGACAAGACCGCCCTGATCGTTGAGGTTCATCAGGCCGGCCTGTTCGGCGTCCAGGGATTTCCCGAGGCCGAGCTCGGCCCCCTGCTCGGCGCCTACTGCCCGAACCTGCTGTTCCCGTATGCCCGTGAGGTCGTTTCCGACTTGGTCACCAAGGGCAGCTTCCCGCAGCTCGTGCTGCAGCCGGTCAACTTCGACGCCCTGTTCGCGCAGCATCAGCAGCAGATGGCCGAGCAGGCAAAGGGCGAATCCGGATCAGCCCCACATTGAGCAACGCCCGCACCTGTGAGCTCGCCGTCTTGGGGGCGGGCTCGTGGGGCACCGCACTCGCCTTGCTCCTGTGCCGCAATGGCCATCGGGTTCGGCTCTGGGATCATTGGCCCGAGCATGTAGAGGACCTGATTAACGATCGGGATAATCGGCGTTTTCTGCCCGGGCACCCGCTTCCGCCGACACTCCAGCCCATGACGGACCTGGTTGCAGCCGTGGAGGGGGTGAGCGAGCTTCTCATCGTCGTTCCCAGCCACGCCTTCGCAGGGGTACTGAGGCGGCTTCCGAACCCACTTCCACGGGGGCTCGGCGTCGCCTGGGCCACCAAGGGCTTCGAGCCCGCGAGCGGACGGCTCCTGCACCAAGTCGCGGCGGAAATTCTAGGTGCACGCGACCTCGCCGTCGTCTCGGGTCCAAGCTTCGCCAACGAGGTCGCCCGGGGCCTACCGACCGCCGTCACGGTCGCCTCTGAAAGCACGGCGCACGCGCAACGTGTGGCCGGCTATCTGCACAGCGAGCGGTTCCGCGCCTACACCAGCGAGGACGTGATCGGCGTTCAGGTGGGCGGCGCCGCCAAAAACGTCCTGGCAATCGCAACCGGTATCGCAGACGGACTCGGTTTCGGGGCAAACACCCGAGCCGCCCTGATTACCCGCGGCCTGGCAGAGCTGATCAGGCTCGGTACAGCCCTGGGCGGCAAGCAGGAGACCTTCATGGGGCTGGCCGGACTCGGGGATCTGGTGCTTACTTGCACCGACGACCAATCACGCAATCGCCGTATGGGCCTGGCCCTGGCGCGGGGCCTGAGCGTGGACGCCGCCAAAAAGGAAATTGGACAAGAGGTGGAGGGCGTGATTACCGCCGCTTCCGTCAACGCCATCGCCCGGCGTCGTCGAGTCGAGATGCCCATTGCCGATCAGGTCTACTGCGTGCTGTACGAGGGCATCACTCCGGAGCAAGCCACCCAAAGCCTGCTGATGCGCAGCAGTAAGGCGGAATTTTATTGAGTAAGAATTCTCACTGCGCCGAGCCCAAGGTTTAGAGGCATCTCGTCAACGTGCCGCCGCAATGGAAATATTCCAAGGATAGCTGCGAGCAGAAACAGGGTTTCCGTGCACAGAGCTTGTCGATTCAATTTCTTAAGGATTCCTTCTCACCGCCCCGGCAAACCCGTTCTGACGCCAAGCCTCGTAAAGAATAATCGCCACCGCATTCGACAGGTTCAGGCTGCGGTTCTCCGGCCGCATCGGAATGAACAGGCGATCGTCCTCGGGCAAGCCTTCCAGCACCGCTTGTGGTAGTCCGCGGGTCTCAGGTCCGAACAGAAACGCATCTCCAAACTGGAAGGACGTTCGCGTATAAAGGGCGCTGCCGCGGGTGCTGCAAGCATATAATCTGCCTTCCGGCTTGGAACCGAGATAGGAGTCCAGGGATGCGTGAGTCCGCACGTCGGCCCATTCGCGGTAATCCAGTCCGGCGCGGCGCAGCTGCCGGTCCTCGAGCGCGAATCCGAGGGGCTCGACCAAGTGCAGGCGGGCGCCGGAGTTTGCGCACAGACGCATGATGTTTCCCGTATTGGGCGGGATCTCCGGCTGGTAGAGGACCACGTCGAACATAGGTCTATTTCGGGATTCTGCGGTTGAATCACGATGGGCAGGAAGGGCACGAAGTATTTCCATGAGTACAGACAACGACCCCAGGCTGGCGATCGATTTCTGTGGGCTGCGCTTCGACACACCCCTGGTGCTGCTCTCCGGATGTGTCGGCTTCGGCGAGGAGTATACGCGCGTCAAGGGCTTCTCGAATCGAGATGCGGGGGCGGTATGCCTCAAAGGAACCACCTCGGAGCCCCGGCTCGGAAATCACCCGCACCGGATCTACGAGACCCCCGATGGCATGTTGAACGCCATCGGCCTGCAGAACCCGGGTGTCGATCGGGTCGTGAGCGAGATCCTCCCCACCCTGGACTTATCCGAGACGCGGTTCATCGCCAATGTATCGGGCTCCACGGTCGAGGAGTATCGGGAGGTCACCCGCCGGTTCGACGACTCGCCCATCGACGCCATCGAGATCAATATCTCCTGCCCGAACGTCAAGGAGGGCGGCGTGGCCTTCGGTAACGACCCGAAGATGTCCGCGCAAGTCGTCGCGGCCTGCCGCACCGCCACACGCAAGCCCCTGATCACCAAGCTCTCACCCAATCAGACCGACATCGCCACGAACGCCAAGGCGTGCCTGGAGGCGGGCTCGGACGCCTTCGCTGTCATCAACACCCTGATGGGCATGGCCGTCGACATCGAGAGCCGCATGCCGATCATCGGCAACAACCAGGGGGGCCTGTCCGGACCCGCCATTAAGCCCGTCGCGCTTCTGAAGGTGCAGCAGGTCTATCAGGTATGCCGCGACCACGGGGTGCCCATCATCGGCCAGGGTGGGATCACCAGCGCCGAGGATGCGCTCGAGTTCCTGATCGCGGGTGCCAGCGCGGTGGGCATAGGCACGGCCCTTTTCTACGATCCGCTGATACTTCCGACCATCAATCGGGGAATCTGCGAGTACCTGGACCGGCACGGTCTCGCCAGCGTGGGACAGCTCAGCGGCAGCCTGCGGCTGCATGGGCAGGAGGTCCCCGCTTGCGGTTGTTGAACGCGCGTGGCGCGAAATAGGACGCCACACTTGTTGACCAAGCCCCGTTTTTCCATGGTATATTAACTGTTCGGCATGTTCTAAATCTGCCGGAAAGATTTCAATACAAGACGCAGTTGGGAGAGAGCCATGAGCGACATCGCGGCTTTGAAGCAAGAGAAGCAACAGTTGATCGACAAGATGCTCGAGATGCAAAAGCAGTTCATCGAGTACGAGCACGAGAACGGCGTAACTGGAAAGGACTACTGGGCGCCGCAGGACGGCCTCCTCGCCAACTATCGCCAGGAATACATGGATATGGCGAACCGGGTCGTGGATATCGCCCACGAGATCGTCGGTTCTTCCCGCAACTGATTGGGCGCAACTGATCCAGCATATGTGCCTCGCTCGACGAGGCCCGCGAAAAAAGGCCCGCGCCTAGGCACGGGCCTTTTCTTATCTGCACTCGAAGCTGGTATCAAGCGTGGCTGCCGGGAACCCGGTACGCGTCCTGCGTGATCAAGTCGACGCCGCACTCCAGGCGCTCGAGCCAATCGAGGAACTCGGCCACCACCTGTTTGCCCACGAGGGCCCGTCCGTGCTGCGGGACGATGGACTCGACCTCCAGGGTCCGGACCATATTGACCCAGAACCGGCACACCCGGTTCGAGTTCATGAAGCGGCGGTGGAAGCCCTCCATGTAGGGCAATATGTCGTTGAGCCTCCTTATCGGCTCGTCCAGGTCGCCAGGGGGAAGATTGGCGCCGATGTCTCCGGAAAACAGTATGTTGCTGCGCGGGTCATAGAAGCAAAAATTGCCTTCGGCGTGTAAAAAGTGCGAGGGAAGGGCCTGCAGCCGGATATTGCCGAGGTCCAGGTTGAGACCCGTATCCGGAATCTGGATCACCCGGTTGGCGAGCTTCACATGCGCAAGGATACCGTCTCAAGATCGCGCAATTCCTTTAGCCAAATGATCAGCGCAAGACCTCCGACTATCAGCCATCCCTGGGACGTGACGCCGGCGCAGGCGCGCGCCATCCAAGAAAGGCTGCGCGAGCGCCTCATCACGCAGGATGATTTCGGGTCTATCGAGACCGTCGCCGGCGTCGACGTCGGGTTCGAGGAGCGCGGCTCGATAACCAGGGCCGCTGTGGTCGTGCTTCGGTTTCCGGGACTCGAGCCGGTGGATCGGGCGCTGGTAAAGCGGCCTACGAGCTTTCCTTATATACCGGGGCTTCTGTCCTTCCGCGAGATCCCGGCGATTCTCGATGCGTTCGAAGACCTGCAAACAAAGCCGGATTTGCTGCTCTGCGACGGGCAAGGCTACGCCCATCCGCGCAGGTTCGGTCTGGCTTGTCACCTGGGACTGCTCACCGGGCTGCCGAGCATCGGCGTGGCCAAGTCACGGCTGATCGGCGAGCATGAGGCCTTGGGAGAGAACAAGGGCGCTCGGACCTGGCTCCGGCAGGGCGGGGAGATCATCGGGGCGGTGCTTCGGAGCCGCGCCAGCGTGCAACCCCTCTATGTCTCGATTGGACACCGGATCTGTCTGGAGACCGCGTTGGAATACGTTCTGGCATGCAGTACCCGCTACCGCCTGCCCGAGACCACCCGCCAGGCGCACCGGCTGGCGTCGGAGATGAAGTAGGAAATATTCGTCCGCTGTTTCTAAGGCTACTCGTAGGGCTCTACCCTGGTCGCGTCGATCCGATATCCGGCATC
Organism: uncultured Gammaproteobacteria bacterium; assembly: GCA_942492625.1. GTDB lineage: Bacteria > Pseudomonadota > Gammaproteobacteria > Chromatiales > Chromatiaceae > Thiosymbion. The sequence continues at coordinate 127,740 of CALOFM010000022.1, forward strand.
GGCGAGCTCGCTCGAGGACGACTCGACCTTTAGGGTGCCGCTCACCCACACCGCATCGAAGAGTCCCCCGCCGTACTCCAGACCTTCTGCCGTCACCACGTGGACGGTCTGGTTCGCCGGAGGGGGCGGCACGTGAATGCAGGCGCCGTAATAAGGCACCAGCAGGAACTCGCCGACCCTCGTTGCATCCGTGTCCAACGGCACGATAAAGCCTGGGAGCTTGACCCGCTTGCCGTCCAGGTCGGTAACGACCGGCGCTTTCTTCCATAGCGCCCGGAGCTTTTCCAGAAGTTCCTGCGCGCGCGGATCATCGTCTTCGAGCTCGTCCGCGTTGTACTCCTCCATGATCTTCTCCGGCTGCCACTCGGGGGGGATGAGTGCCTCCCAATCCAGCTCGGTGACGGCATCGGCATCCCCGGTGTCTCCAACGATCGGCTCTTGGGTTGGGGACTGCCGCTTCGTCAAGTCGGAAAGAATCGCGGCCATCGATTCGGCCGCAATCTTTTCTGAGGATGCTTGGATCGGCGTGGACTCCGGCAGCGATTCGACACTCGCCGTATCCGACTCGGCGGCGAGGTCCTCCGCGGTCAACTCGCTCGGGATTGCGCGGCCCGGCACAGTGGTCGGTGCAGCCTCGGAAGACTCGGAACCCGCCGGAATCCGCCTGTCGGTGCCGGCTTCTTCACCGCAGGCCACCAGAAGCGCCGTCAGAAGGATGAGCGCCGGTGGCCACGGCTTCGGTATCTTCATAGCACGTCTAGTTGGTTTGTGATTTCAGGGCATCGATTCGTCGGCACGACAAATACCGAATTCAAGGGTTGGTTTCTCAGACCTTAGTATCGCCGGGGACCGCGATCGGATCGATATCCCGTTGTCTTTGGCACCTCGATTCACGCCCGAGCAAGAGATGTCGGAGGCGACCGTCACCTGGGCAGGGGACCTGTTCCTACACCTCACCGAACCTACTCCCCGGGGCCTATGTGCTCGATGTACTTGGGCACGTCTACCATCTCTAGCCGCAGGGTCTCCCCGTTGACAACCAACCGCTCGTACGTGCCGCGGAAACGCAGGTCACAGCGGGTACGCCCGCGGGTGTCCAAGGGAATCGGTACCATGTCCCGGTACGTGAAGACGTTCTCGTCGAGGTCGCCGCCGTCGCAAACCAGGGGTCCCTTGGGCACCTCCCTCTCGCTCAGCGCGCCTTCCATGACAAGATCGCCCGCCTGCCACCAGCGCGTGCTCTCCTGTGATCCGGTCATGGTCTTGACGATGAATGCGCGGGAGAATCGGATGCGCAGACACCCCTCTTGAAGACGGATGTCCTCGATCTCCGAGCCCGGAAGCTCGATGCTGCTGCTGTCCATTGGTGCTCGCTGTTACAGACAAAGGGTAAGACAGAGAATTGGGGATATCGCTGCTACATTCCAATCTCGGGCCGCGGTCTCAGGGTTCCGCCGTCAACCCGGTGTCCTTGTCCCCGGTTACCGAGCTGCCCAGATCGAGCCGCAACTCCTTTATCTTGCGGGTCAGGGTGTTCCTGCCCCAGCCGAGCAGACGGGCCGCCTCTTGACGCCGGCCGCCGGTATGCTGCAGCGCGGTTTCAATGAGAATCTGCTCGAACGCCGGAAGCGCCCGGTCCAGTAGGCCAGTCTGCCCCTGCTGGAGGCCGTTGCGGACCCACATGCGCAGGGACGCCTGCCATTGGTCGTCGATCTCGCTGTCCTCGCTGAGGTCCACCAGCTCCGGGGGAAGGTCCTCTACGTGTATCTCCTTGCTGGAGGCCATCACCGTCAGCCATCGTGCGGTGTTCTCAAGCTGGCGCACGTTTCCGCGCCAGTCGAAGTACTTGAGCTTTTCAGCCGCCGCCGGCAGTAAGAGCTTGGGCTCGCAATCCAGCTCGGAGGCAGCCAGGGAGAGAAAATGGCGCATCAACAGCGGGATGTCCTCGCGCCTTTCCCGCAATGCGGGCAGATGGATGCGTATGACGTTGAGACGGTGGAACAGGTCCTCGCGGAAGCGCCCGTGATGTACGTGCTCCTCCAGGTTCTGATGGGTGGCAGCGATGATGCGCACGTCGACTTTGACCGCGGCAACGCCACCGACGCGGTAGAACTCCCCGTCAGCAAGCACGCGCAGAAGGCGGGTCTGCAGCTCCGCCGGCATGTCGCCGATCTCGTCCAGAAACAGGGTCCCTTTGTCCGCCTGCTCGAAACGGCCTTCACGTTTGGTTTGGGCACCGGTGAAGGCGCCGCGTTCGTGGCCGAAAAGCTCAGATTCCAGGAGATCGCGGGGGATCGCTGCCATATTCAGCGCGATAAAGGGCTGTTCCGAGCGCGGACTGTGCCGGTGCAGCGCCCGAGCCACCAGCTCCTTGCCGGTACCGGATTCCCCGTTGATCAGGACCGTAATGTTGGAACGTGCCAGGCGGCCGATGGCGCGGAACACCTCTTGCATCGCCGGCGCCTCGCCGATGATGTCCGGGGCCCGCTCCAGGGGCTGCTCATCGGCATCCTCGCCATCGGAATTCCTCCGGCAGGCGCGACGCACCTGGTCCACCGCCTCGTCCAGGTCGAAGGGCTTGGGCAGATACTCGAAGGCCCCGCCGTCGAATGCCGACACGGCGCTGTCCAAGTCAGAGTGGGCGGTCATGATGATGACGGGAAGACCCGGGTAATTCGAGGTCACCTGGCGCAGCAGATCCAGGCCGTCGATGCCGGGCATCCGTACGTCGGAGATGATGACGTCGGGCTTCTCACGTTGGAGTGCCTCCATGATTCCCACACCGTTGGAGAAGCTGGTCACGTCCATATCGGCCTTGCTCAACGCCCGCTCCAAGACCCAGCGGATGGACCTGTCGTCGTCGATGACCCAAACCTTTGGCGTCTTACTCATTGGACGGCTCCAACGGAAGATAAACAAAAAACTGCGTTTTTCCGGGCTCGCTCTCGCACTCGATCAGACCACCGTGTTGATTGATCAACTCCTGAGCGATTGGAAGCCCAAGACCGCTCCCCCCCGGCCGAGCGGAAACCATGGGGAAGAAAATGCGGTCCTGCAGATCCGGAGATATGCCTTCACCGTTATCGACGACCTCCACGCGCAGAACCAGCCGGTGACGTTTGTTACCCATAGTGAACTGGCGCAGGATCCGCGTTCGCAGCGTAACCTGCCCTTCGGGTCCGGATGCGGCAACGGCATTCCTCGCCAGGTTGAGCATGGCCTGGATCAGACGGTCCGGGTCTGCCCGAAGATCAGGAATGCTCGGGTCGTAGTCGCGGTCGATCAAGGGTCCGGCGGGACGTTCCGCCTGGAGAAGATTGCGGACATGCTCCAGGACCTGGTGGATGTTTATGAGCTGCTCCTTGGGCATCCGGTTTGGCCCGAGCATCCGATCCATCAGCTTCTGCAACCGGTCCGCCTCGTCGATGATGATCCGGGTGTACTCGCGCAACGACTTGTCCGGAAGCTCCTGCTCCAAGAGCTGGGCCGCCCCGCGCAAGCCGCCAAGGGGGTTCTTGATCTCGTGGGCGAGACCCCGAATCAGCTCCTGGGTCGCCTGGTGCTGCGAGATCAGCTGCTCTTCGCGGGTGATCCGCAACTGGCGATCCACCTGCCGCAGCTCCACCAGAGCCTCGGGAGGCGCATCGAAATAGTGCAGCGGCAACACGGTGCAATTCACCTTGATGGAACGCTCATCCGCCAACGGGATATTCATCTCGCGCTCCGTAAACGGATGTCGCGTGGTCAATGCATCCCGCAGCCGCTGCTCGACCGGCTCTTTCGACCAAGGTATCAGGGCGCCCGCCCGCTGCCCGAGCACGTGACGTGAGCTGACCGCGAAGAGCATCTCCCCCGCGGGATTGATGTACTTGAGGCACAGCTCGCTGTCGAACAACAGCACCGCGGTGTTCAGGTTGTCCAGAATCGTCTTCTCGAGGACGCCGTTCCTCGGATTGTCCGTTGTCATTCGCGTTAACCGAGGTACAAGACCTGTCTTCGTTCCAAAGTGGGTTATACGGACGGTCGAACCGCCCGATCCTGTGTGGGACATGCCTGGAACCAGACACTGGATCGCCGAGCGGCGATCTTCCGCCGCCGGAAGCCCTCCGGTGTAGTTAGCAATTATCGAACCAACCGATGCAAGAAGCCTGGGCGTCCGCGAAGCCAAGGGTCAGGGCTTAAGTCGCCGGTGGTGGACCGCCTCAGTAGAAATTTCGGAGGGCAGTGAGGATTGTAATATCGCACCAATATAGTGCAGTTCCGGCCGCTCGGCCAGCCGGCCTTGCCGAGTTGCGCAATGAATTGTGCGGTGACGTCTTACGGGGTTTCCGGCAAGGGCTTTCGGAGATGGAAATCAACCACGGGGGTAGCAGCGACGATTTCGTCAAAGTCGTCACGAATGCGTGCTTGGACACGATGGCTGCCGAAGGGCAAACCCTGAAGCAGGATCTGACCGCCGCTTGCTACTCCCGGCAGCGGGTTTCCGTTCAGCAGAATCTCCAGTCGGTAGCCGGAGGAAACGGAGGGATCGGTCAGAAGACTGAGCTCGACCTCCCCCTCGGCTTTGCGAAACGTCTGGTTCTGCTCCGGGCGGAGGATCTCGAACGCATCGTATGGACCGAGCTCGGCCGATTGTTCCTGACCCGGTGCCCGAGTCTCAGAAGGCTGAGGGACCCGATCGACCTCAATGCCCACGCGCTCGGCGCCCGAGACCGGCCGGTCGGAGTAATGGATCTGGCCATCCGTTCCAATCCATTTATAAACGCCTGCATCTGCAAGCGTCGGTAGGAGAAGGAGAAGCGCAGCGGCGACGGAGATGACGTGCATGGGCAGAGGATAATCCAGGTCTTGCTGTACCTCAACGAAAAACGCCCCTTACGGGGCGTTTCCTCTCGTGCGCGCGTGCGGCGTGCGATCATAGACTGTAGTACATGTCGAACTCGAGCGGGTGAGTCGTCATGCGCAGGGTTGTCACCTCGGTCATCTTCAAATCGATATAACCGTCGATGAGATCGTCGGTGAAGACGCCGCCCGCGGTGAGGTACTCGCGATCGGCATCCAGCGCATTCAGGGCTTGGTCGAGCGAATAGCAGACCTGGGGTATGGCCTTTTCTTCCTCCGGCGGGAGGTCGTACAGGTCCTTGTCCATGGGGTCGCCCGGGTGGATCTTGTTCTGGATGCCGTCCAGACCCGCCATCATCATGGCGGCGAAGGACAAGTAGGGGTTGCCCGTGGCGTCCGGGAAGCGCACCTCGATACGGCGTCCTTTCGGGTTGGCCACATGGGGGATACGGATGGAGGCGGACCGGTTACGGGCCGAGTAAGCCAGCATCACAGGCGCCTCGAAGCCCGGCACCAGGCGCTTGTACGAGTTGGTCGACGCGTTGGTGAAGGCGTTCAGGGACTTGGCATGCTTGATGATGCCCCCGATGTAATAGAGTGCAATCTCGGACAGGCCGCCGTACTTGTCACCGGAAAAGATATTTTCGCCGTCTTTACCCAGAGACTGGTGCACGTGCATGCCGTTTCCGTTGTCACCGACAAGAGGCTTGGGCATGAAGGTGGCGGTCTTTCCGTAAGCGTGAGCTACGTTCCAGATCGTATACTTCATGATCTGGTTCCAATCACCGCGCTCGACCAGGGTGGTGAACTTGGTGCCGATCTCACATTGACCTGCGGTAGCCACCTCGTGATGGTGCACCTCGACGGGGACGCCCATCTCTTCCATGGCCAGGCACATGGCGGCGCGAAGGTCGTTGAGGGAGTCCACTGGCGGGACCGGAAAGTAACCGCCCTTGAGCGTGGGACGGTGACCGATGTTGCCGTCTTCGTAAACACGCTCCGAGTTCCACTCCGCTTCCTCGGAATCGACCTTGTAGAAGCAGCCGCTGATATCGGCGCCCCAACGAACGTCGTCCAGCACGAAAAACTCGGGCTCCGGGCCGAAGTAGGCCGTGTCGGCGATACCCGTGGACTTGAGGTAGGCCTCAGCGCGCTTTGCCAGGGAGCGCGGATCGCGCTCGTAACCCTGCATGGTGGCGGGCTCGAGGATGTCGCAACGGATGATCAGCTGGTTCTCGTCGGAGAAGGGGTCCATGACCGCGGTGCTCGCCTCCGGCATCAGCACCATGTCCGATTCCTGGATGCCTTTCCAACCGGCAATCGACGAGCCGTCGAACATCTTACCTTCCGTGAAAAAATCGTCGTCGACCGCGCTTGCGGGCATGGATACATGCTGCTCCTTCCCCCGGGTGTCGGTAAAGCGAAGATCGATGAACTTCACTTCCTGTTCTTTGATCATCTTCATGACGTTAGCTGGCATGTGTTTGTCTCCGAATGTTGCCGTTTACGCAGCGGCCGAATGAGCGGCTCGCGATAGAAAATATTTGGTCTTGACCTTGGTGACGGTGCGGACACCCGAGTGAATTTAGCATATATCATGCCATGTGAAGGCGTAGAGCAGGTCCGGTCCCCTGCGATCCGGCGCCGAGTCCGCGACATGCCCAAACATGTCCGGTAATCAGGACTCTAGATTGTAGGTGCGCGAACTGCAAAGCCTTCACAAAGCCAGCCGGGACCCGCTGCGGGCACCAAAACAGGGCCGTGCTACTGCTCAACCGTTCAAGCAGAGACGTGAAGCGCTTCATTTCAGTGCACCCAAGGCGCTGTCGCACTGAGTTGGTGCATGTCAACCAAAGTAGACGAACACCTGGTTGAAGACCGGATCTACGTCCAGCGTCGATTGCAGCCGCTCCCTGACCTGCTGGGCTTCGGAGCGGTTTCCGGCGCAGGCGTCGAGAGGAAAGAACACCTCCACGTCGATGAGGCCATTGAGGTAATGAAGGATGGTACGCTGGCGCCCCCGGGCCTCCGGTACCGTTTCCCAGAGACGGCCCAGCCGAGCCAGGGCATCTGCGCGCAGGGGCAGTCCTGCACAAGACGGGGCGGGTTCGTCGTCCTCCGGGTCGATGTGAACCGTAACGTCGGTGATTTCGTCGATCTGCTTTTTGAGCCGGTTTTCTACCAACAGGGCAATCATGTGACCCTCCGAAACGCTCACCCTGGGATCGACCAGCACATGCACATCCGCCGACGCTTGGCCCCCGTGCTTTCTCGTACGCAGCATATGGATGTTACGCACTCCGCCCACGGCCCGGATCGTGTCGTTGATCTCAGCCAGGCGCTCGGCCTCCAATCCCGTATCGACCAACTCTTGGATGGCTCCCCAGCCGATCTCCCGCGCGATCCCTGCAATCATGACAGCGACGATGAACGCGGCAACGGAATCCAGGTACGGCAGACCCGCCAGGGTACCGCCGATGCCAATCAGCACCACAACCGAGGAGATGGCGTCGGATCTGTGGTGCCAAGCGTTGGCGCGCAACATGTCCGAGCGCACACGCCGGGCGTAAGCGAGTGTCCACCAGTAGAGCCACTCCTTGACCAGAATGGATGCAAAGGCCGCCGCCATCGCAAGCGGCTCCGGCCGCAGGAGCTCGGCGGGCGAGAACAAGCGATCGGCCGCGTCCCAACCGATACCCATGGCGACCAGCAGGAGGAAGACTCCCAAGACGAGGGTTGCCAGGGTTTCGTAGCGCCCGTGTCCGTACGGATGCTCCTGATCCGGGGCCTGTGTGGCGTGACGCCCGGCAAACCAAACCAGGATGTCTGAGAGCAGGTCGGAGAAGGAGTGAACGCCGTCGGCGACCAGGGCTTGTGAGTGCCAAAGCATGCCCGCTACTACTTTGATCAGCGATAGGATCAGGTTGGCTACACCCCCGACGACGGCGGTGCGGGAAACGGCGTTGGCACGTTCTTGCAGCAGTTGGCGAGCCAATCTCGATTACTCCGTTGCTGCGCACACGCGCAGTACCACCAGATGCTCACCGTTTGCGCTGCGCATCTCGAGCACTTCGTGGCCGTTTATGCGGCACCAGGCGGGTATGTCTTGCAGGGCACCCGGGTCCGTGCATGCCACCTCCACGAGGATACCGGGCTCAAGCTCTGCGACCCGGTCCTGGACCCTTATCACGGGAAGCGGACACAGGAGGCGACGGCAATCCAAACGCACGGTGCTCACAACATCCAATTCTCGGGGATTTCCGTCGGACCCAACGGACGCGCGTCGAATTCCCGCGTAGCGCCGTCGGCCTCCCTGACCTCTATTCGCACCGATTTGGAAGCTCGTCCCTTGCCGTAACGGGCCACCAGCCTGGCGGCCAGATCCACATCGGCAGCCGTCGGCGTTCCGTCGATCAGCGCCTCCGGTCCACTGTGGCTGACGGTCCTGATGCTGATGAACTGCTTGCGGTAACCCTGCAGGAAGCGCCCCTCCCCCTCCTCGCGGGCGATGATTACCTTGAAATTGGGCCTCGGCCGGAGGTGTCGACCCACCTTCAAGAGCAGGATGTCGTCCAGCTCATAGACTCGGTCGCCTCGGGTGCTCCACAGGTCCGTAAGCTTGACGGAGTATTGGGGGTCGGTAAGAAAGCAGCATCCCCCCGCCGGTTGCGCATAGTCATCGAAGCCGTATCGCTCGGCGAGGGCCATCTGGGGCTTGCGGCTGCGCCCCGTAAAATCAAGCAATCTCTCCCGGTCCACCCAGCCGTCGCGTTCGGGGAGCGTCGGCGGCAGGCGCTTTGCACAGAGGGGGCGCACCAGCAGATCCTCCGCCCCGGAGTCGCGCTGCACCACCGCCATAGTGTCCTTTCGCTGAGACATGGGGCGCTGACCCATAACCTCTCCGCTCAGGACGAAATCGAACCCCTGCTCCCACATCCACTGGTAAGCCCTTTGCACCATGAAGATCTTGCAATCGAGGCAGGGATTGAGATTCGCGCCATAGCCGTACTTGGGATTGAGCACGATGTCGCGGTAATCCTCGACCACATCGACAAGGTGGAGCTTGATCCCCAGGCGCTCGGCAACCCAGAGTGCGTTGTTGCGCTTCGGCTTTGCCTTGTCCTTCTTGCGGATCGCGTGCGTGTGCCCCTCTACGCAAAATCCGGTAAAGAAGTTCAGCCCTTCAACATGGATGCCTTGATCTTGAATGACGCGCACGGCGAGCGTGGAGTCAAGGCCACCCGAAACCAGGGCGACCGCTTTTCGCTGTTTCAGCATGGTGAGAGATGCAGGAAAGTAAAACTACGGTCTGCCCCTCGGACCGAGAGCGCAGGCAACCAGAACTTCTTTGATTATAAGCGATACGGGCGATATAGGTTTCAACCGGATATACTTCGAAACTTTGACTCGCAGTAACTTAACAGGGGGCTGGCGTTGGCCGCGCAAACTGAAGACATCAGCACATTTCAGGGTCTCATCTTCGCCCTTGAGCGATTTTGGGCTGAACGCGGCTGCGTCGTCATGCAACCGTACGATATGGAGGTCGGGGCCGGAACCTTTCATCCGGCAACTTTTCTGCGCTCCATCGGCCCGGAGCCTTGGAGCAGCGCTTACGTGCAACCTTCGCGCCGGCCTACAGATGGAAGATATGGTGAGAATCCCAATCGATTGCAACACTATTATCAGTATCAGGTCGTCCTCAAACCTTCCCCCTTGGACATTCAGGAGCTTTACCTGGATTCGCTCCGCAACCTGGGTATAGATCCGCTGGTCCACGATATCCGCTTCGTGGAGGATAATTGGGAATCGCCGACCTTGGGCGCTTGGGGACTGGGTTGGGAGGTTTGGCTCAACGGAATGGAGGTGACCCAGTTCACTTATTTTCAACAGGTCGGCGGACTCGACTGTCGCCCCGTGACGGGAGAAATCACCTACGGGCTCGAGCGAATCGCCATGTATCTGCAAGGCGTGGAGAGCGTATTCGATCTGATCTGGACCCACAGCAATGGCCGTGCCGTGACCTACGGGGATGTCTACCATCAAAACGAGGTGGAGCAGTCCGCGTACAATTTCGAGCATGCCGACATCGCGTCCCTGTTCCGACTTTTCGATACCTGCGAGCAACAAAGCCAATCCCTGATTGAGCAGGGATTGCCGCTTCCGGCCTATGAGCATGTACTCAAGGCATCTCACACCTTCAACCTACTGGACGCGCGTAGCGCTATATCTGTAACGGAACGGCAACGCTTCATATTGCGTGTTCGGGCGCTGGCACGGGCGGTAGCCCAGACCTATTACGAACGACGGGAGGCCCTCGACTTCCCGATGATGCAGCAACAGTAACGGGAGCCAAGAAAATGGACGAGGTTCGTGACCTCCTGGTGGAAATCGGCACTGAGGAGCTCCCACCCAAGGCATTGAGTCGCCTGTCGGAGGCCTTTCTGGAGGGCTTCCGCAAGCAAATCAAACAGCATCGGCTGGAGTTTTCAAATATCGAGTCCTTTGCAACACCCCGACGCTTGGCGTTGCTGGTGCGCGGTCTTTCGTCGCGCCAGCCGGATCAGGAAGCCGTTCGTAAAGGCCCGGCGCTGAAGGCAGCATTCGATGCCGAAGGTGAGCCCACAAAGGCGGCTGCCGGATTTGCCCGTTCCTGCGGCGTCGCAGTGCAGGATCTTCAACAGGAAGAAACTCCGAAAGGCACTTGGTTGGTGTTCCGTCAGATTAAAAAAGGGCAGTCTACCCTTGATCTCGTCGCAGATATGGCCGCGAATGCCCTGGGCACACTTCCCATTCCCAAGCGTATGCGATGGGGTGACCGAGATGCCGAGTTCGTCCGCCCCGTTCATTGGGTAACCTTCCTGTTCGGCGATGAGCCGATAAGAGGAAGTTTGTTCGGCATTGACGCGGACGTTTTCACGCGCGGGCACCGCTTTCATTGCCCGCAGCCCATCAAGATCAAGTCCGCATCGGAATATGCCGACGTACTGCGCACGCAGGGCATGGTGGAGCCGAGCTTCGCTGTCCGTAGAGAAATGATTCGTAGCCAAGTGCAGACGCTGGCGACAGAAGCCGGTGGACAACCAATTCTGGAAGACGATTTACTCGACGAGGTAACCGCACTTTGCGAGTGGCCGACCGCGATTGCAGGTGCCTTTGATAAAGGATTTCTGGAGGTACCGTCAGAGGTCTTGATCGAGACCATGCAGAAGCATCAGAAGTACTTTCCGATCGTTTCACCCTCTGGTGCACTTTTTCCAAGCTTTATTACGATCAGCAATATTCAAAGCCGAGATCCCGACCAAGTGCGCGCCGGCAACGAGCGCGTCATCCGGCCACGGTTTGCGGATGCGGCCTTTTTCTGGCAGCAGGATTTGCAACAACCACTTGAGTCCTTCGCGCAAAAACTGGAAAAGGTCGTGTTTCAAGAGAAGCTTGGCACCTTGGCCGAAAAATCTGCCCGCGTCCGTAATATCGCCCGGAAGATCGCGCAACTCTTGGGTTTTGATGAAGATCTAGCGGCAAGGGCGGCCACGCTGGCGAAGTGCGACCTGCTGAGCCAGATGATCTTCGAGTTTCCCAGCCTCCAAGGCACCATGGGTCGCTACTACGCGGAAAAGTCCGGAGAGGATCCTTGCGTCGTATCCGCCATGGAGGAACAGTATTTTCCTCGCCACGCTGGAGACGAATTGCCGCAATCTGATTGCGGGTTGGTGCTTTCCCTATCCGACAAGCTGGACACCCTGGTAGGCATCTTTGCAATCGGGCAGCGGCCATCGGGCGTCAAGGACCCATACGCCTTGCGGCGGGCGACCATTGGGCTGCTGCGGATACTCATCGAGACGCCTGTGGCGTTGGACCTCGAGGAGATCTTGGGCTTCGCGGCCCGAGAGCTTAGCGGAAAAGTGGACGCCAAAGCTGCGGCGGGGGAGGTTTTTGAGTACAGCATGGAACGCCTGGAGGCCTATTATCAAGATCAGGACATAGGTGCAGATGTCGTCGAATCCGTCCTTGCTGTGAACCCAACGGTTCCCTATGACATCCACCGCCGAATTCTCGCAGTCGAGAGCTTCCGTTTGCTGCCGGAAGCCGAAGCCTTGACGGCAGCAAACAAGCGTATCCGCAACATCCTGCGCAAAAGCGAAGCGACCACCCCCCCTGGCGCGGTCGACGCTTCCGTGCTCGAAGAGGGTGCTGAACGTCGACTTGCAGGACGCATTCCAGAGATGAAAGCCAAGATCGCGCCTTTGGTCGCTAGTCAAAATTACCAGGGAGTGCTCACGGCGCTATCAGAGGTTCGTGCAGACGTGGACGCGTTCTTTGAACAGGTAATGGTCATGGCTGAAGAGCCGCATCTTCGACTCAATCGGCTGGCATTGCTTCGATCCACGGAAGCGCTGTTTCTCCAGGTCGCTGACATCTCCCTGTTGAAGTAGCAAAGATATGATGAAGGCCAGAGATTCCTACGACGCCATGCTCCAAGCAGTGCAGGACTTCCACAAGAAGCACCGCTTCCGCGAAACCGGCGGCGAGGAGATGACATATCGAATCGCCTTGATGTCGGAGGAGCTTGGTGAAATTTCCGCTTGCGTCACCAAAGGACGATCTAAAGATCAGCTAAGTGAGGAGCTCGCCGACCTTTTCATCCTTCTCATCGGCACAGCGCTCGCCCGAGACCTCGACCTCAAGGCCGCATTCTGGGACAAAATGGTGAAATTGGATAAAAGGGAATCGCGCATCATCGACGGTAGAATCCGGGTGTCCGAGTTTCGGGATACCGAGTGATCTAAGCAGCCTTTCTAGACGATGTCCTGAAGATGAACAGAACCGCAGCCGGCAACAACCTCATCGTTCTCGATAGAGACGGCGTCATCAATGAGGACTCGGATGCCTACATTAAATCCGTAGACGAATGGATCCCGATTCCAGGAAGCCTAGAGGCAATTTCGCGGCTCAATCATGCTGGCTACCGCATCGTCGTCGCTACGAATCAATCCGGGTTGGGGCGAGGCTATTTCAGCATTGATGACCTCAACGCTATGCATCGGAAAATGCGGCGCGAATTGTCTGTTCTCGGTGCGCAGATTGAAGCCATTTTCTTTTGCCCCCACACGCCGGATGCCCGCTGTGCCTGTCGAAAGCCGCTACCGGGTTTACTGGAGGATATTGCCCGCAGGCTGCGCGTTGACTTAACTGGCGTCCCACTGATCGGGGACTCGATCGGGGATGTACGGGCGGCGTCCGCTGTAAGTGCATCTCCGATGTTGGTTCTCACCGGAAAGGGGCGCGGAACCATAGAAAAGTACCCCACGGACGTTCGTGACATCCGGATTTGCGCCGATCTCGCCGCCGCTGCGGAAGCCATTCTTTCGGATTAAGTCCGGTCATGACAACCCTGCGGTCTCTCCTTTACCTCGGCTTTATGTCGGTCACCGTTGTACTTTACGCGCTGCCGATCAGCATCTTTGGCTGGGTCGCACCATACAGCTTCATCGCTGCGGCAGGCCAACAATGGGGCCGCATTAATCTTTGGGCTTTGGAGAAGATTTGCGGGCTTGGCTACCGCATCCAAGGTTGGGAGAATATACCGCAAGAGAACTGCATTGTCCTGTGCAAGCACCAGTCGGCCTGGGAGACAATAGCTTTGCGCGGCCTGTTACCTCCAGAGCATACCTGGGCACTAAAACGCGAGTTACTGCGCGTACCGTTCTTTGGATGGGCCCTGGTGCAATTCCGCCCCATAGCGATTGACCGACGCTCCGGGCGTCGGGCGGTTCGCCAGTTACTGGTCGAAGGCAAATATTGGTTGGAAAAAGGCCGATGGATCGTCATCTTCCCCGAAGGTACGCGCGTCGCACCGGGAGAGCGCAAGCGCTATGGTCAGGGAGGCGCCATGCTAGCGCATAAGAGTGGGTATCCAGTTTTGCCGATTGCGCACAACGCCGGGGTCTTCTGGCGACGTAGAAGCATCAAGAAGTACCCAGGTCAAATAGACGTCGTTATCGGAAAGGCAATCGAAACCGTCGGCCTCAGCTCTTCAGAGATCAACCAACGTGTAGAGCAATGGATTGAAGATACCGTCGCCAGTCTCCCGCAAGAGCGGTCTTAACTCCGCTGTATCCCATTCTTTTCTAGACTTGTGGGTCGAGTCGCCGAAGACCGTTTAGACGTCGATATTCTGCGCGTCGAGCGCGAAGCGTTCGATGAACTCCCTCCGTGGCTCTACTTGGTCTCCCATCAAGGTCGTAAAGATCTGATCCGAAGCAATCGCATCCTCGATGGTTACCCTCAACAGACGCCTTGTTTCTACGTTCATCGTGGTCTCCCATAGCTGATCAGGATTCATCTCACCGAGTCCCTTGTACCGCTGAATGTGATACCCGCGCCTTGCATCTTCCATCAACCAATCAAGCCCCTCTCCAAAGGAGTCGATCTCGTGCTTTTTCTCACCACGTTGAACGAAAGCACCTTCTTCCACCAATCCTTCAAGTTTCTCCCCAATTTCGGCGATTCGTGCGTAGTCCGCTCCGTGAAAGAAGTCGGCCGTGAGGTATGTCGTTTCCGGAATTCCATGCCTAAGCCGCGTAACCACAAATCCAGGGTGACCAACTTCCCCCAGGCTAGTAGGTACGACGGTATATCGCTCGCCGGGTCCGCACCCAGAATTCAACTTTTCATTCAGCTCTGAAATCCAATGGGTAACCCGATCCTGGTCGGCCATCCGTTCCTCATCTAGCCGGGGAATCGATAGCAACGCGCCAAGTAGGGCTTGGTCATATCGGTTTGACAGCCGGGTAACTATGCTCTTGTAAATCTGATAGTCCCGCGCGAGCCCTTCTAACGCGGTATCAGCCAAAGGAGGAGCCTCAGATGCAACGTGGAAATGGGCGCCATCTAACGCGGTTTGCAGCAGCGCGGTGTTGAGCTCGGCGTCGTCCAGCAAGTAAACCTCCTGTTTTCCTTTCTTAACTTTGTACAGGGGCGGTTGCGCGATAAAGATATGACCTCTCTCCACGAGCTCCGGCATTTGGCGGTAAAAAAAAGTGAGCAGTAACGTGCGGATATGAGCGCCATCGACGTCGGCATCCGTCATGATTATGATGCGGTGGTAGCGCAGCTTGTCGGGATTGTACTCTTCCCGGCCAATTCCACAGCCCAAAGCAGTTATCAAAGTACCCACTTCAGCTGAAGACAGCATCTTGTCGAAACGCGCCTTTTCCACGTTAAGTATCTTGCCTTTCAGCGGTAGAATCGCTTGAAATGCGCGATCTCTCCCTTGTTTTGCCGATCCGCCGGCAGAGTCCCCCTCCACTAGGTACAACTCGGATTTCGCCGGGTCTTTCTCTTGACAATCTGCCAACTTTCCCGGCAAACCTGCCACATCCAAAACGCCCTTTCGTCTCGTCATTTCTCGCGCCTTCCTTGCCGCCTCTCTCGCTCTTGCGGCCTCCAGCATCTTGTTGGAGATTATCTTTGCTTCGGCAGGTTGTTCTTCAAGAAACTCGTTTAAATGATCGACTAACAGCCCTTCAACGACGGCCTTTACCTCTGAGGAAACCAGCTTTTCCTTTGTCTGGGAAGAAAATTTCGGATCGGGCACCTTAACGGAGACAACCGATGTCAGTCCCTCTCTAGCATCGTCACCGACCGTCTTTATCTTATATTTCTTGGCAAGCTCTTCTCTTTCTATGTACTGATTTAGGGTCCTCGTTAATCCTGCTCGAAAGCCCGCTAAATGTGTACCTCCGTCACGTTGCGGTATGTTGTTGGTGTAACAAAAAATCTTTTCTTGAAAGGACTCGTTCCATTGCAGAGCGACTTCCACAACAATCCCTTGCCGCTCTGCAAGGAAGGTAAATACCGTCGGATGGATTGCGACCTTATTACGGTTCAGGTGTTCGACAAATGCCTGTATGCCGCCCCGATACTCGAATAGATCTTCTCTGCCCGTCCCCTCCTCTTTTAGCGAAATTTTTACTCCCGAGTTCAAAAAAGAAAGCTCACGTAGGCGCTTGGCGAGGATATCGTAGTGGAACTCCAGGTCGGTGAATATCTCTGGAGATGGTAGAAATCGGATACTGGTGCCCGTCTCCGAGCTATCTCCAACCTCCTTGAGCGGATAGAGGGGCTCACCGAGCTTGTACTCTTGGATGTATCCTTTACCGCCGCGTTGAATACGCAGCGTGAGGTGCTCGGACAACGCATTTACCACTGATACTCCTACTCCGTGCAGGCCACCGGATACCTTGTAAGAATCCGCATCGAATTTTCCACCGGCATGAAGTACCGTCATGATTACTTCTGCGGCTGATCGGTTTTCCTCTGGGTGCATGTCGACTGGAATGCCGCGTCCGTCGTCAGTCACAGAAACCGAGCTATCGGAGTGCAGTGTTACGGTGATTTCGCTGCAATAACCAGCGAGCGCTTCGTCGACTGAGTTGTCGACGGCCTCAAACACCATATGGTGGAGACCAGTACCGTCGTCGGTATCTCCAATATACATTCCAGGACGTTTGCGAACGGCGTCGAGGCCGCGAAGCACCTTAATATTCGATGAATCGTAAGTCATAAAGCAACCTGTACGGTTTTCGCTAGCGCCAGTAAAGCCAAGCGCCTAACTTTGAAAGTCTGGTCGAATCGACGCGCTCGTCGGCGCGACGAAAGCGGATTTTCTCCTGGAGTCAAGCCTGAGCGACTAAGCCGCTGTTATTCTGCAAGGGCACGGACGTGCGCGTAGGTACTTAACCAACGCTATGGGATTCGAGCGATGACTGGATTCCGACAGACGCCTAAGTTGTCGACGATCCATTATACCCGAATTGCTGAGGTACCATCCGAGATCAGGCGGCTAATAGGTCGACAGTTTCAAGAGCTAGGCAGTCGTAACGCCACGTTCCACGTGGAACACTCCGGTCGTTTCCGATCCGAAAAAATCAAGGATCGCCTTATCCATTCGACGACCGGTCGCAAATATTTGTTGCCGAGTCTCCCGATAAACTTCCATTAGGCTGCGAACTGATCCCTTGTCTAACTCGGCCGAGAGGTCGTCAAAAAGCCAAATGCAGGATTCCTTCATATCTTGGGAACATAGCTGCTCTGCGGCATACTGCAGGATACAGACTACTAGTTTCATCTCCCCGCGAGAGCCGGTCCTCGCAAACCCATTTGCACTTATGCTCAAGTCAGCCCTGGACGGTCCAACTTTCGTATATCCACGATATATATCGCCCTTCAAAGAAGCCTTTAAAGCGTCGGCTAAGGCAGCGTTAGCCGGCCACCCTTTCTCAAGGTGCGTACGAATTACCGGTAGGCCTGAACAGATATTATTCAGAGTTGCAAGCTCCTCCGACAGCGCTTCAGCGAATTCCTGCCGCATCCTCGTAACTTGCTCTGCCAACTCAACAAACTCCTCATCCCAAACGCATGGACCTATCGCCCCTTTCCGAAGCCAGGCGTTCCTTTGTGAAAGTATTCGCCGGAACGAAGACAAAATATCGAAATATCTCGGTTCCACGTGAAACAAGTTCCAATCGAGAAACAGCCGTCTGACTGCGGGCCCATTTTCCAGCAACGTCTGAGAATTCTCTGCAATTAGGCGGACATGAAGCTTCTCAAACAAATCACGAATTCTCAAAACACGGCTTCCGTTATCAAGCAGCCTCTTTTTTCCGGATCCTGCGGATATCTCTAGAGTCCCTCTTTTTCCTTCTCCCAGTACATGCGCCTTAACACAAAGTTGTTTCGTGCCCTCTTTCACCATCGCACCGTGCCTTGCGCTCCTAAAACTGCGTCCTCGCGCTAACAGAAAAATCGATTCCAACAAGCTCGTCTTTCCGGCGCCATTCCCACCGACGATCCAGTTGACGCCTGTAGCGGGCTCTATATTCAGGTCTCCAATTATTCTGAAATTTTTGACATTCAGCGCGACTATATGCACCCAGTTCTCCGCCCGCCAAACCAACAAAGAAAGCATTCTCAACCAAGTGTAAGCATATTCAAAGCCTCATAGGCATTACTACGAAAGTTTCGTTATTTCTCCCCCTATTTCTCACCAAAGCACTACTGTTCGAATCAGTAAATCCAAGCTCGACCTCTTCTTCATCGAGAACACTGAGCACATCCATCAGGTACCCTACGTTGAACCCAATAACCGTTGGCTCTTGGGCATACTCGAGCTCGATCTCTTCTTCCGCTTCCTCTTGTTCTGGATTGTGTGTCTGAAGCCTTAGCTGACCTTGTTCGAGATTCAGTTTTACCCCTCGGTATTTCTCGTTGGAGAGAATCGATGTCCTAAGAAGCGCTTGCCGTAGAGCTTCCTTGTCTGCATACGCTATGCGTTCGCACATCCGTGGAATCACTCTGTCGTAATCTGGGTAGCGACCATCAACCAACTTCGAAGTTAAGACCGTATCGTCGAGAACCGCACGAAAAACCTTCTCCGATATGTCAATGCGAACCATTCCGGTATCTGAACCGAGTAGCCTGTTCAGTTCCAAAACAGTTTTTCTTGGAAGAATAATTTGGATTTCGTTCTCTATCCCCGACTGCAACTCCTCTTCCACTTTTGCGAGACGGTGTCCATCAGTTGCAACTGTAACAATCCGATCTGGCTTAACTTCAACGAGCAAGCCGTTCAAGTAGTAGCGAACATCTTGCATCGCCATCGCGAAGGCCGTTTTTTCCAGCAACAGCTTGAGCGTCTTCGATTGAAGATCTATGCTCTCAGCGCCAGCACCACCGTCCATCGTGGGGAAGTCATTTGGAGGTAAGGTACTCAACGTAAAGCGGCTCCTTCCGGCGATCAGCAATGCCCTCTCCTTTTCAACCTTTAAGGATATCTCCACGCCATCGGGAAGCGCTCGACAAATGTCGACAAGCTTTCGCGCTGGAAGCGTGACGTCCCCCGGACGCTCAACGATCGCCGGAGTTGTCGCTTGAATCTCGACTTCAAGATCGGTACCGGTAAAGTGAATCGCCCCTTCGCCCGCGGATAAGAGAAAATTTCCGAGTATCGGTAATGTTTGCCTTCTTTCCACAACCCCCCCGACCTTGGAGAGTACCGGCATCAAGGCTTCTCTATTCGTACGGATATACATTATTGAATCTCTTTTAAAGATTTATGTTTATTGTTAGGCATGTGGATAAATGGAGTAACCTAACTTTATATATATATATTAGATAGTTATCGTAGTTTCTTGATACCAGAACTAACAAGCTAATCTGTAGATTAGCTGTGGATAATTCTCGCTCTGAGCTTTAGCAGAACAGCTCCAGAGGTTATCCACATCAAGACGTCAGAGTTCTCAACAGGTTGTTGTAGTC
This sequence comes from uncultured Gammaproteobacteria bacterium, assembly GCA_942492625.1. GTDB lineage: Bacteria > Pseudomonadota > Gammaproteobacteria > Chromatiales > Chromatiaceae > Thiosymbion. Next base: position 146,901 of record CALOFM010000022.1, read on the forward strand.
TTCCTCTATACTTGCATCGGTTTCACGCAACCCCTTGATTTTACGTGTCGCATATAAAACTGTGGTGTGGTCTCTTCCGCCGAAAGCGTTACCAATCTCCGGTAAGCTATGTTTGGTGAGTTCTTTGGCAAGCGCCATCGCAACTTGGCGCGGGCGCGCGATTGATCGGCTGCGTTTGCTCGAAAGCAGGTCCGTCGTTCGAATCTTGAAATATTCGGCAACAGTTTTTTGAATATTATCGATTGTGACCTGTTTGTCCTGGGCCGCAAGCATGTCTCGCAGTGCATCCTTTGCAAACTCGAGGTTGACTGGTTTGCCGGTAAACTCCGAATTTGCTGCCAAGCGGCGCAAAGCGCCTTCAAGATCTCGGATATTCGAACGGATGCGCTTTGCGACAAAAAACGCGACGTCCTCCGGAAGGTTTATCCCGAGATGTGTCGCCTTGCTGTGAAGGATAGCGACACGTGTCTCCAGATCCGGGGGCTCAATGGCGACGGTAAGTCCCCAGCCGAATCGGGATCTAAGCCTTTCTTCAAGGCCGCTGACTTCTTTTGGAAAACGATCACTCGAGAGCACGATTTGCTGCCTGGATTCAAATAACGCATTGAAGGTGTGAAAAAATTCCTCTTGCGAACGTTCCTTCCCGGCGAAAAACTGAACGTCGTCGATTAGAAGGGCGTTTACGGAACGATAACGTTTCTTGAATTCGTCGATGCCATTGTGTTGGAGCGCCTTGACCATCTCGGCGACGAAACGTTCAGAATGAAGGTAAACGACTCGCGCCGAGGGGTTGGTTGCCAACACCATGTTTCCGACCGCGTGCATTAGGTGCGTCTTCCCCAGTCCGACGCCCCCATACAAAAACAAAGGGTTGTATGCGACCCCGGGATTCTTCCCAATCTGAATGGATGCTGCCCTCGCGATTTGGTTCGACTTTCCCTCAACGAAGGTGTCGAACGTAAACTCCTCGCTGAGGTTACAGGCCGATCGCCTCGCCAATACTTCGGCTTGGTCCATAGCCGGGGGAACTGCCGAACTTGTAGCTTTGTTGCCAGGGGGCGAATTACGGTCGCTTCGCCTAGAGGAGGAGCCGATCTCGAACGCGACCGAGCCGATCCGCCCATCGCTTAGGTGTTCACACATGTCCACGATGCGCTGCTCGTAATGCTGTCGAACCCACTCTTTGACGAAACGATTCGGCGCATATAGCCGAATTCTGCTGTTTTCCTCTGCCGCTTGGAGCGGAAGGATCCAGGTGTTGTACTCAGCGGTGGTAAGGTCACCCTTGAGAAAAGATATGCATTGGTCCCAGACGGCCACGGATGCTCCACCCCCTTATGTTTTACATCATTTTTTGGCGTCGCCCTCCCGATCACTCTTTTGTCGGAGAGAACGAGGGAGCCGCGCACAGACGCGCGCTGCCTTTTAGTCAGTTGAGTCTATATCGCTTTCTGTTAGTTATCCACAAGGGAAAAATTCCAACAGTTGCTAGTTTTCGTTGACCTTCCCGACCGCAAAAAATATAATCCGCTGTCTTTGTTTTTCGACCTTTAAGCGGTGGTTACGCTTTGGGTTTTCGGGGATCTAGCTATGAAAAGAACCTTTCAACCGAGTCGCCTCAAGCGCGCGCGAACCCACGGTTTCCGCGCTCGTATGGCTACTCGCAATGGACGCAAGGTGCTCAAGGCGCGTCGCGCGAAGGGCCGTGCGCGGTTGGCGAGCTGATCAAAATGTATCGCAGGGTGTTCGTACAGGCGCCCGTTTTCCAAGGCTCGCGCGTCTAACGAAAGCGGGGGATTTCCGAAGCGTTTTTTCGCTCGCGACCAAGTCGTCCGATACTTGCTTTACGGTCCTTGCCAGACGCAATAATCGCCAACCGGCGCGTTTGGGGCTCGCAATCTCGAAGAAAAACGTGCGACGTGCGGTTGACCGCAACCGTCTCAAGCGTGTCATTCGCGAAAACTTTCGGCATTGTCGTTTCGGGCTGCACGGGTTGGATATCGTGGTGTTGTCTCGACGCGGCGCGCTGACCTCCTCGAACGACGAGCTTTCATCCTCGCTATCCAAACACTGGGAATGCATTCGGGATCAGCTATGAGAAAGTTGTTGATTGGCTTGGTCCGCGGCTACCAATACCTGCTAAGCCCCTTTCTCGGAAATCACTGCCGGTTCTATCCGAGCTGCTCACACTACGCCGTACATGCGATCGCGACCCACGGTCCCGGACAGGGATCTTGGCTTGCCCTCAGACGCCTCTTACGTTGTCACCCCTGGCATCCCGGCGGATATGACCCCGTCCCGGGAACATCGGACGAAACATCCCATGGATAACCTGCGTCTGCTGCTGTTCTTTTCCCTAGCCGTCGTCTTGCTCCTTATTTACCAGGCCTGGGTACAGGACTATGGTCCAATAGGCACCGTTCCGGCAGCCTCGGTGGAGCAAGCCGCTACGCCGGAGAAGACTGCGCAGTCAGAAGCGGAAGTTCCCGCGGTTACTGCAGCTCCGGATTCACCGGCACCGGTACCGTCGCCGGATGCCACACCGGTCGAGGCGGATCAGCAGGCTTCGGGCGGTGTCATTACCGTCGAGACCGACCTGCTGAAGCTCGAAATATCGCCCCGCGGCGGAACCATAATGAGTGCTTGGTTGAAGGATTACTCCGTTAGCCCGGAGGATCCAGACAATAAGTTCCGCCTGCTTAAGCCGACTGTGCCCAACTTATTCATTGCGCAGTCAGGGCTTCTCGGCGGAGACAAAGACCAGCTCCCGACTCACGAGGCGACCTTCTCTGGCGAGCAGGAGAGCTTCACGCTAGGATCCCAGCAGAACGAGCTGGTCGTAGAGTTGGTTTGGACCCACGCAACCGGGGTTCAAGTCAAGAAAAGCTACCGGTTCGATCGCGGCAGCTATGTTGTCCATCTCACCCAGGAGGTGACCAATAGCACGGGGGCGCCACTCGCCGTGCGTTCCTACGAGCAGCTCCAGAGGACGGAGCTTTCCGACCCGAAGAAGTCCCAGTTTATCTACACCTATACGGGTGGCGTTTACTACAGCCCGGAGGACAAGTACACGAAGGAGTCCTTCGACGACATGCGCGACGGCAAGCTGCAGCGGGAGATTACAGGCGGCTGGATCGCGATGATCCAACACTACTTCATGTCGGCCTGGATCCCGTCGAGCGAAACCATCCAGACCTTCTATACCAGCGTACTCGATGGCTCCCGTTACATCATCGGCACGTACTCGGCGCCGGTGACGCTGGCTGCGGGAGCTTCGCACAGCTTCGAGAACCGACTCTTCGTCGGACCCAAGCTGCAAGACACTCTGGCATCGGTTGCGCCCGGGCTGGAGCTCTCGGTCGACTATGGCTGGCTGACCGTCCTGGCCCAGCCCATTTTCTGGTTGCTGAGCAAGATTCACGGGGTCGTCGGCAATTGGGGTTGGGCCATCATCATCCTTACCATCCTGATCAAGGCCGCCTTCTACAAGCTGTCTGAGACCAGCTACAAGTCCATGGCGAACATGCGCAAGATGACGCCGCGGATGCAGGCCCTGAAGGATAGATACGGGGATGACAAGCAGCGGCTCAACCAGGCCATGATGGACCTCTATAAGAAGGAAAAGATCAATCCCCTAGGGGGCTGCCTGCCGATCGTGGTTCAAATTCCGGTATTTATCGCGCTTTACTGGGTTCTGCTCGAGAGCGTCGAGTTGCGACATGCACCTTTTGCGCTATGGCTCAATAACTTGTCTGAGCCTGATCCCTACTTCGTGCTGCCTCTGATCATGGGCGTATCCATGTTCGTCCAGCAGAAGCTAAACCCGGCACCACCGGATCCAATTCAGGCCAAGGTGATGATGAGCCTGCCGTTCGTGTTCACCGTGTTTTTCGCCTTCTTCCCATCGGGACTGGTGCTTTACTGGGTCGTGAACAACCTCCTGTCCATCGCCCAGCAGTGGCACATAACGCGGAACATTGAGAAGGCGGCTGCCAAGGCCAAGACCTGAGTCCCTGCACCGAGGCTCGATATCGGCCATGCCGGTGCGGGAGACCATTGCCGCTGTAGCCACGCCTCCGGGCTTCGGCGGTATCGGAATCGTTCGCGTATCCGGACCCCTGGTACCGAAAATCGCCGAGACCCTGGTTGGCTGTTTGCCCGAGCCACGTCTGGCGACTCTGGCGGGTTTTCGCGACGCGGACGGTATAGCCATAGATCAGGGTATCGCTCTATTCTTCCCCGCTCCAAAATCCTTCACCGGCGAAGACGTGCTGGAGCTGCAAGGTCACGGCGGCCCGGTGGTTCTGGATCTCCTACTGCTCCGCACCCTGCAGCTTGGCGCACGCGCCGCCAAGCCCGGGGAGTTCAGCGAGCGTGCCTATCTCAACGGTAAGCTCGACCTGGTACAGGCCGAGGCAGTTGCCGATCTTATCGAGAGCACGACCGAGACGGCGGCGCGCTTGGCCGGACGCACCCTGCAAGGTGACCTCTCCCGGCGCGTCGACGGACTGCTGGAAGAATTGGTTCGCGTTCGTGCCTTCGTAGAGGCAGCCATAGACTTTCCGGACGAGGAGATAGATTTACTTGCCGATTCCGAGTTGGGTACGGATCTTCAGCGCCTTAACCGCGCTACACGAGACTTGATGGCGAGTGCCCATCAGGGCCGTCTGGTCCGGGAAGGTCTCAATCTGGTCATCGCCGGACCGCCGAATGCCGGCAAGTCGAGCCTGCTCAACGCGCTGGCAGGGACCGATGTGGCGATTGTCACCGATATCCCGGGTACCACGCGGGACCTGCTGCGCCAGGAGATACAGATCGACGGCATGCCCCTGCACATTATCGATACCGCCGGGCTGCGCCATACGAAAGACCCCATCGAGCAGGAGGGCGTGCGACGGGCCCGCGACCAGATAGAGCAGGCGGATCGTGTCCTCTGGGTATTCGATGCGCAAACCGATCCGGGTCGCGACGGTTTTGATCCGGGTACCCTTCCTCCCCGGGTTCCGGTTACTTTCGTACGGAACAAGATCGACTCGACCGGTATCCGTGCAAGCTCTACAGAGGCAGCCACCGAGACCGAGATTGCGATTTCGGCCCGAACCGGTGCCGGCATGGACCTTCTTCGGGAGCACCTCAAGGACGCCTGTGGTTTCCGCGGCGCCGGCGAGGGTGAATTCATTGCGCGGCGGCGGCATCTCGATGCCCTGGAGCGGACGCTCGCCCATCTGGACTCTGCGGCCGAGGTGCTGGAACGGACCGCCGCCGCTGAGCTGGTGGCGGAGGACCTGCGTTACGCACAGCAGGCCCTTGGGGAGATCACCGGTGAATTCACCTCGGATGACATGTTGGGAAAGATATTTTCCAGCTTTTGTATCGGAAAATAGGAGGGGCTGTAGGTTGTCAGGGGCATTGTACAAGACTGGATCTCGATTCATCTCGGTCGCCACCCTTCTAGTGACCGGCGTTCGCCCGCTCCGGCGTTTGTTACAGCACAACAACATCGAGGCTGGGGAGGTGTCCCCAGATCGGACAAATCGCTAGCGTCGTTCAAAGCCAGCATCGGCGTCGAGCCTAAGCCTTCTCGTACCGCCGCGGCCGAAAACGGCGAAGGCTTTGCACCAATTTCCGCCGATCCTCCAGTCCACTCATGCCCCCATACCGTTGTGGCAGATAGAGGTCTATGAAGGACTCCACCGGGCCACGCAGATCGGGGCGGTTTGAGATCACCCGCCGTGAAAATTCCAGCGGTCCCTCGCTTTGTCCACGCGCCAAGCCGATTCGGGAAAGCCGTTTGCAGAAGGCGGCGTAGATTCTCTGCAGCGGGTCCCTCGGGGCTGCGGTCCTGGTCATACCCGCGAGCAGGAGGCTCAACATGACGCCGGCGGAGACGATGAGCGCAATCACCAAACCGTAATCGCGCAGATAGCCCAAACCCAACATCTCGAGCATCCTCTGCTGACGCTCGCTGGACAGGCCCACCACCCAATCCCGCCAACCCATCGCGACGGCATCCCCGAGTAGACGCAAGTTGTGGGCCCAGCGCCGCAAGGAGTCCACGTCGTCCAAGCGAAAACGCACGGGCGCACCTGATGCGAGTCCGGCCAGCAGGTCGCTGCGCTCTACCCGGCCCGGTGCCACGGCTGCGGTAGGATCGACTCGGATCCAGCCCTTGCCTTCAAGCCAGACCTCCACCCAGGCATGGGCGTCGGATTGACGCACAATGTGGTAGCGGCCAAGTGCGTTGTACTCGCCGCCGAGATAGCCGAGCACGATGCGGGCGGGGATACCCGCAATCCGCATCAGCAGTGCAAAGCTGCTGGCATAGTGCTCGCAGAATCCGCGGCGGGTCTCGAACAGGAACTCGTCCACCGGGTTGGGTCCCAGCTTCGGCGGCGAAAGGGTGTAGTGGAAGGGTTGCTCGCGGAAGAAACGCAACGCCAGCGCCACTATCTCGTCAGGTCCGCCGGAAGCTTCTACCCATTGGGCGACGAGGGCGCGTGTTCGGGGGGATAGGTTTTCCGGAAGCTGGGTGCCTGCAAGCTCTTGCTCCAGGACCAGTTCCCCGGTGTTGTAGCTCAGGGCCGAAGTCATCCTGTAGCTTCGGTTCTCCTCATCCGGTTCGGCCGACAACACCTGGAAGTCGGCAAGGACCCGGGCGTCCGCGGGGATGTCGACCGGCATGTCGAGCGCGAACAACCAGCGCTTGCTGCCCGGCTCGAGGTCTATCTGGTAGGAGACCTTCTCCTCGGCCGCGACGAGGTCTTGTAGCCTCCCCCTTGGCGCATCGGCTGGCCAGCCGGTCCAGCGGCGGCCGTCCGTGTGCCAGATCACGGGGCCGCGCCAGTAGCGGCGCGTCTCCGGGGGAACAGGGCCGTCGAACCTCACTCGAAAGGCCGGTTGGCCGTCGATCACCAACTCGCTGACGGAGCCGGGTTCCATCCAATCGCTAACGCCGGACCGGCCCTTCCCCTCGATCGGGCCCAGGTTCCACAAGGGGGCGCTGAGTCGGGGAAATAGGACGAACAGCACCAATGCCAGTGGCAGTGCCTGCAAGGACAGACGTGAGGCAATGCGCAGGGCGGAGAACAGCGCTTGTCGGCCCGTGCCCAAGCGGGCGGATAAATCCGCCAGCAGTGCGACGTCGAGTACGAGCAACAGGGCCAGGTACAGCACACGCAGCGGAGATTGATCGAACAGGAACTGGGTTACCAGCAGGAAGCCGAACAGGATGGCCCCTACCCGCAAGTCACGAAGCCGGCGCGTCTCCAGGACCTTGAGCGCCAACATGGTCCCGAGCAAGGCGGTGCCGCCTTTCTGTCCGACGAAGGTTTCATAAGCGCTGATGACGTTCGCCATGCCGGCCAGCGTCAAGGGGAGCAGGAGCCAGCGACCGGGGCTGAGAACAGGCCAGTGCAGAGACGCAATTCGGAGCGCGAGTAGGAAACCCAGGTATAGGCTGATCTGTGGGTCCACATGCGGAACCAGGGGCAACCAGGCTGAGCCGACCAATAGGGTCATTACTATGACCTGGCCGGGAAGCGGGCGCTCGGCGGCGGGTATCTCTTTAGTCATGTCCGAAGAGTGCAAGGGACTCGAGGCAGCGATGCTTATGGATCTCGCCCTGGCCCATGGGGAGGGTGGCCCCGGGAAGGCGCAAGCCGTAGCTCAGGCCGTTCTCGGCGGCGGCTATCACTTGGCGGCAAAGCAGGCTGAGCCGCGTCTCCGTGTCGGCCGCCGATAGCTGATCCCAGTCGATCCAGACTTGGGCGGCTCTGTCGCCCCCGAACTGCTTGACTATGAGCCCCCGCTCGCGTGCCAGCGCTTTCCAATCCAGGCGCCGCGGTGAATCGCCTGCGCGGTAGTCCCTCGGACCCACGAAGTCGTCGGCGCCCACACCCAAATCGCCCTGATGACTGCGGCCATGGACAGCCAGGAGATGCGGGGTCGGGCTCCTGCCCGCTGGGCGAGGATAGACAGTTACGCGGGCGTTCGGTTGCGGATAGCACCAGGCCCGGAACAGGCCCAGCGGATACCGGGTCTCGACCCGCAGGGCTTGGGGGACCAAGCGTCCCCGCTCGGCGGTCGGTACCACTAGGTTGACCGACCCCGAATCGGCTCCTTTCAAATGGAACGGTTCCGCTGCTCGATCTCCGATTCGCACCATCAGGTCGCCCCTTGTGCGGGTGCGGTCGTTCGCGACGGATACTTTGAAAACCGCGTCCTGGCCGGCGAAGACCGGCGGAGCGTTTGCCACGGCGACCTTCAGGTCCAGGAGGTTGAACCAGGTGTGATGCATGGCGACGATGGCGATCGAGCCCGTCGAAAAGGTGAACAGGAGCGCCAGGTTGTTTTGGTAGTTCAGGGAGCCTAGAAGCATAAGAAGCAGGACGCCACCAAGCAGAAAGCCAGCCCCGGTTGGCAAGATGTAAATGTGGCGACGGCCAATCCGCGCGACACCTCCGGAATCGGTGGGAGAGCGGCGGGCGAGCGTGCTCAACCAGCGACTGAGCCGGTCCGTTTCCGCCCGGCCGAAGCCTATGGCCGTGGTTGGAGGCCGTTTCCCTTTCATGCCTTTGCGTCTTGGCGTATACGAGCGAGCTCGTTCCCAAATGTGCTCCCGCCACGGCGCTCTCCAATCAAGGCACCGGCACCCCATCCAAGATGTACTCGGCGATCTCCGTGTGCCCGGCCGGTCCGTTATCCTCCCCGCTGACGAGTCGATGCGGGGCACAGGCCGGTAGAACCGCCTGCACATCCTCGGGAATCACAAACTCGCGCCCGTTGAGCAGCGCCCAAGCCCTGGCGCTGCGCAGGAGCCCGAGTCCCGCTCGGGGGGACAAGCCGTGCAGAAAACGGGCGGAGCGGCGAGTAAACACCAGCATCTCGTGACAGTAATCGACGATCGACCGGGCAACGTGAACTCCCTCCACCTGTCGTTGAAGGTCCAGCAGCCGGGCCGCGGAGAGGGCCGGCTCGAGACGCTCGAGGATCCCACGTCTGTCCTCCCCGGCCAGCAAAGTCTTTTCCTCGCTCGGCGACGGGTAGCCGAGGCGGATGCGCATGAGAAAGCGGTCGAGCTGGGACTCGGGCAATGGGAAGGTGCCAATCTGAAAGGTCGGATTCTGGGTGGCGATGACGAAAAACGGATCAGGCAGGGAACGGGTTTGTCCCTCCACCGTGACCTGCCTCTCTTCCATCGCTTCCAGCAGAGCGCTTTGCGCCTTCGGGGTTGCACGGTTGATCTCATCGGCCAGCACCACATGGGCGAATATCGGGCCGGGCAGGAATCTAAACTCCTCGTTGCGCCGCTCAAAGATAGAGACACCGAGCACGTCCGCCGGCAGTAGGTCACTAGTGAACTGGATGCGCGAGAATTCCACTCCCACGAGCCGCGCCAGCAGGTGGGCCAAGGTCGTCTTACCGACGCCGGGCAGGTCTTCGATCAGTAGGTGGCCGCGGGCGAGTAGACAGGTCAAGGCCAAACGCAGCTCCCTCTCCTTGCCCAGGATCACTTGCTGCGCCTGCTCGAGGACCGCGTCCAGCTTGGCAGCGGATTGCGCAACCGGATGGCTCGACATCGTCTTCATCGCGCGCCGTCCGCAGCCTTGCACGGAGACGAAAATCCCGTGCCGACAGGGTCTTGCAGCTCAGTCGAATGGGTTAACATAATGCTTTGCCAAACTTTGATTGACGGGACATGTTCGCAGCAGACTCGTACGATGTCATTGTTATCGGCGGCGGACACGCCGGTACCGAGGCGGCCCTGGCCGCCGCGCGCCTGGGGGTGCGCACTTTGTTGCTCACCCACAACATCGAGACCATCGGCCAGATGAGCTGCAATCCGGCCATCGGCGGCATCGGCAAGGGCCACCTGGTCAAGGAGATCGATGCCCTCGGTGGGCTAATGGCCCGCGCGACCGACGCCGGTGGTATCCAGTTTCGAATCCTCAACGCCAGCAAGGGGCCGGCGGTGCGCGCCACCCGGGCCCAAGCCGACCGCCTGCTCTACAAAGCCGCGGTGCGAAAGGCGGTGGAGGTCCAGCCACATCTGGACCTGTTCCAGCAGGCGGTGGACGACCTCCTGCTGGAGGACGGGCGTGCCACCGGTGTCGTCACACAGATGGGGCTTCGGTTTCGTGCCCGCGCCCTGGTCATGACCGTCGGCACCTTCCTCGGCGGTCGTATTCACATCGGCCTCTCAAATTATGAGGGCGGTCGTGCCGGTGATCCACCCTCGAACGCCCTCGCCCGCCGTCTGCGCGAGCTCCCATTCCGGGTCGAGCGGCTCAAGACCGGGACCCCGCCCCGCATCGACGGGCGCTCCATCGACTACTCGGTGCTCCAAGAGCAGCCGGGCGACGACCCGGTGCCGGTGTTCTCCTTTTTCGGCCGGGCAGAGGATCACCCGCGTCAATTGAGCTGCCACATCGCCCACACGAACGGGCACACCCACCAGATCATCCGCGAGGGCCTGTCTCGCTCGCCCATGTTCACCGGACTGATCGAGGGGGTCGGCCCGCGCTACTGCCCGTCCATCGAAGATAAGATCGTACGTTTCGCCGACAAGGGCTCGCACCAGATATTCGTCGAGCCCGAGGGATTGCAGACCAACGAGGTCTATCCCAACGGCATCTCCACCAGCCTGCCCTTCGATGTGCAGCAGGACCTGGTTCGATCCATGCGCGGCTTCGAGCAGGCGCGAATCACCCGTCCCGGTTACGCCATTGAGTACGACTTCGTCGATCCCAGGGACCTGATGGCATCCTTGGAGACCCGATTCATCGAAGGGCTCTTTTTCGCCGGCCAGATCAACGGCACTACCGGCTACGAGGAGGCGGCGGCCCAGGGGCTGCTCGCCGGGCTCAACGCGGCCTTGAAGGTGCAGGGAAAGGAGCCCTGGTGTCCGCGTCGGGATGAGGCGTACCTGGGGGTGCTGGTGGATGATCTCGTTACCCGCGGTACCAGCGAGCCCTACCGCATGTTCACCAGCCGTGCCGAGTACCGCTTGCTTCTGCGCGAGGACAACGCCGACCTGCGCCTGACCAAGACCGGCCGCCGCCTCGGCTTGGTGGGCGAGGAGCAATGGCGCCTGTTCGAGCACAAGCGCGAGGCCATCGAGCGGGAGCGCCAAAGGCTGCGGGACATCTGGGTGCATCCGCGAGATGGCGTCGAGCCGGACCTGCTCCGGGAAGTCCTCGGCGACAAGCTGCGGCGCGAGTCCAGGGCGCTGGACCTGTTGTCCAGGCCCAAGGTGGGCTACGAGGCGCTCATGCGCCTGCCCGGACTGGGCCCGGGCGCGACGGATCCGAAGGTGGCGGAGCAGCTCGAGATCCAGAGTAAATACGCCGGATATATCGGCCGCCAACAAGAGGAGATCGACCGCCAGCGCGCCCGGGAGACCCTATGTCTTCCAATTGAGCTCGACTACGACCGCGTCCGGGGGTTGTCGGCGGAAGTACGCGAGAAGCTCATTCGCGTTCGGCCTTCCACTGTCGGCCAGGCAGCCCGCATCCCCGGTGTTACTCCGGCCGCGGTTTCCTTGCTGCTCATACATCTCAAGCGGCAGTCCGGATGACGGTGGGAGGGTAGATGCAGCGCGCTCGCGCCACGCTGGAGACCGGAGTCGAGCAAATGGGCATTGAGGTCGACGCCGGTCAACTGGATCGATTGGTCGAGCTTCTGCGGCTGCTTCACCGCTGGAACAAGGCCTACAACCTGACCGCGGTACGCGACCCGCTGGAAATGGTCTCGAAGCACCTGCTCGACAGCCTGTCCGCCTGCCCTCACCTATTCGGAAATACCGTATTGGACGTGGGCACGGGGCCTGGTCTGCCGGGTCTACCGCTGGCAATAGCGGCGCCGGGGCTGGCCTTCCACCTGCTCGACAGCAACAGCAAAAAGATCCGGTTCGTGCGCCAGGCGGCGATGGAGCTGGGTCTCTCGAACGTCACCCTGATCCATTCCAGGATGGAGTCGTATCTACCGGAAAGAAAATTCGCTACCATAATCAGCCGGGCGGTCACATCGGTACCCGATCTGTTGGCTGCGACGGGACGCTTGCTCGCGCACCCGGGTCGCTTACTCGCGATGAAAGGACTGCGGCCGGGTTTCGATGAGCTCCGCCGGCTCGAGCCAAGCCCTGTTGTCCTTAAGATTCACCGTCTCAGGGTGCCCTTGCTCGATTCAGAGCGGCACCTGATCGACGCCCGCTACGATTGAGGAACCATGGTCCGAACAATCGCCATCGCAAACCAAAAAGGCGGAGTGGGCAAGACCACCACTGCCGTGAATCTCGCGGCGTCCCTCGCCTCGATGAAGCGCCGGGTGCTCCTGGTGGACATGGACCCGCAAGGCAATGCGACCATGGGCTGCGGTGTAGACAAGCACGAGCTTACGTATTCCACCTGCGACCTCATGCTGAGTAACCAGCCCTTCGAGGATTGTTTGCAGCGGGTTACGGAGCCCGCGCCCGGATTTGATCTGCTGCCGTCCAACAGCGACCTGACCGCCGCCGAGGTCGGGCTCATGACCTCGCCCCAGCGCGAGCGGCGTTTGGCGCACGTGCTGGCCACCGTGGCGGACGACTACGAGCTGGTCATCATTGATTGTCCGCCGTCCCTCAATATGCTGACGGTCAATGCGCTGGTGGCGGCCCAGGGCGTGCTCATCCCCATCCAGTGCGAATACTACGCCTTGGAAGGTTTGTCGGCCCTGCTCGAAACCATCAGTCAAATCCGTTCGAGCCGCAACAGCACTCTGGGGATCGAGGGCATCCTGCGAACCATGCACGACCCGCGCAACAATTTGGCCAATCAAGTCTCGACCCAGTTGGTCACGCATTTCAACGAACAGGTCTACCGCACCATCATCCCGCGCAACGTCCGGCTCGCGGAGGCGCCCAGCCATGGTCAGCCGGTGATGCTCTACGATAAGTCCTCCCGCGGCGCCATATCCTACCTGGCTCTGGCCAGCGAGGTCCTGCGCCGGCAGGAGAAGCGACGGGCAGCCGCGGCGGCGGCTTAAGGCAGTTTCTGTCAACACGGAGATCGGAGGCTAGAACCAAGCCATGTCTTCCAAGAAAAAAGGGCTGGGCCGCGGGCTGGATGCGTTGCTCGGCGGCGTGCGCGACGTCGAAGGCGGCGCGGACCCCGAGGGCGTCGGGTCAACCGGAGCCGAAGCGGTTGCCGCGGGCTGTTCTGTTTCCGCCATCCCCATCGACCTGATCGAACGTGGACGCTATCAGCCGCGGCGCGCATTCGATCCCGACAGCCTGCGCGAGCTCGCGGACTCCATCGCGGCACAGGGGGTGATACAGCCCATCGTGGTGCGTCCCATCGGCGAAGAGCGCTACGAAATCGTCGCCGGAGAGCGGCGTTGGCGCGCCTCCCAGCAGGCGGGCCTCTCCGAGATTCCCGTTGTGGTGCGCGAGGTGGACGAGCAGGCCGCAATCGCCATCGCGCTGATCGAGAACATACAGCGTGACGACCTCAATCCCCTGGAAGAGGCGGGTGCACTTCAGCGGCTGTTGACCGAGTTCGGCCTGACCCATCAGCAGGTGGCCGAGGCCGTCGGCAAATCCCGTACCACTGTAACCAACCTGCTGCGCTTGCTGGAGCTGAACGACGACGTCAAGCAATATCTCCAGGAGGGTCGCCTGGAGATGGGACACGCGCGGGCGCTCCTGGGATTGCGCGGTCCGCAGCAGAGTGAGACCGCCGGTATCGTGGTGGCGCGCGGACTGTCCGTGCGCGAAACCGAAAGGCTCGTTCGGCGTTTGCAGACAGAGGCCGAAGGCCAGGACCAGCCCGCCGCTGCAAACCGCAAGTCGGCGCCGGACCCGAACATCCGGCGCTTTCAGGACGACCTGGGCGAGCGGCTCGGTGCGCGGGTTCAGATCCAGCACGGCAACCGGGGTACGGGGAAACTGGTCATCGCCTACAACAGCCTGGACGAGCTTGACGGAATTCTCGCCCATATCAAGTGAGCTTCGTGTAGCATTGGCCGCTGTTGCCGCGCGCCAACTACCGCAAGAAAAATCGTTTTTCAGGTTCCCTTTAACCTTTAAGCCACGGTGGGATGAACATCCGAGACATTTCTATCAAGTGGCTGTAGACGTCCAATTGGATAGGCTCGTAAACGAATACCTGTTGCTCAAAGGAATACCCGGCAAGGAGATAGCGCTCATCTGACGATAGTGGCTGAAAGCTTCTAATCCGGTCCACCAGGACCGTCATCACGTTGTGAACCTCATCTGGCGAAGAGCGTTGGAACACAATTACCTTGTGGCCCGATTTTGCCACAAGGAGTTTTTCGAAATGAATGACGATCTCTTTCAGATGTCGGCTCCACGTAACTTGCATGACGAGCGGCAAGCGGGTAAAGCGCTCCGTATTTGTTTCTTTCTCCACCCACACCAAATCGAACAGCCATTCACCGGAGTCCGCGTCGCTGCAGTCTTCGGTTCGTACTCCGAAACCGTTTCGATGTCCCAGGTCGCAAACTCTTTGCTTGATGCGGCTGGTCCAGCTCGCATCGGCCAAAACGCCGCGCTGTTCTTCTTCGGGTAACGCAGTGTCAAGCTCGCGTGCGATCTTTCTCTCGAAATCTTCAAGCATGGGTATCTCCGGAATCCGCTCAGTTGCAAGGGTTGATCTGCTTGATTCCACCAAAGCGGCCATTGCCGAACAGACTGGTGCTTCGATGAACGAATTGCTGCGTTGAAGCCGTAGAGAAATATGGTGCTTCGGCTACGGTCGACTCGAGCAGCCGGCTACAACTTTGGGGTCGCCCGGGCTCTTGAGCACGCATATCAGGATCCTCGACCATCGTTTGCTTGGTGCGTTACGCGGTAGAGTTTCCCTTGCGGACTCGCGGGACCATAAGGCGGCTACCGCCTTCGCGGCAAGGCCGGGGGTTTCCCGATTACACTAGTGCCTTGATGCTACGACAAAAAAAACGGTCGCGAAGGCCGTGACCAAAGAGATCGATACGCCTAGTGCAACCGTCATAGCGAGGATCATGTGTTCTGCCTCGTTTTCGTCCCGCGAGTCCGATGCTCGGTACTCCCTCGATTTTCGTCTCAGATACGAAGATAAATCTGTGTATCGCTCAGCCATTTGTTTTCACAGGTCGTTCTGCCTGATGCCCCCGGAGTGGTCGCTGATGATAGAGGTTAATATTTTGGTGATCGAATTGCTACGAGAAAGGCGCCACGTAACGGTGTGCTGCAACGGTTGAGCAGAGTCTGCTCCAACCGCCTTGAGCCCGCGGGTTGATGCAATCACAAAATAACGCTCGTCGACGCAGTATTTCAACGACATCGAATCGCTCGGGTCGCGCGACCGAAAGTCTGGTGCGCAGACCGCAGACCGCAGACCGCAGAGCAGGAGATGCAGGTTACCGTTTCACGCAAACAGACCCCGGACCCGGACCCTGATGTGCGGCGCCTGGGGACGACCTCCGCGAATGCGTCGGATCGCTGCGGGTCTCGGATCTCGGAACCGGATACAACGAGAAATCGCGGGCCGGGCGAGCTCGTCGTGGCCCGTAACCGTCTTGACGAGCTAGACGGGATCCTAACCGACATACGATGAATTTTCGGTTGCATTGGCCGATGGTGCGGTGCATCATTACGCTTGTTTTAAGCAATTTCTCAGGGCTGATCGAGGTTTGACGCTGGGATCGGCAACACATATACTCCCCGGCCGATAAGAAGGGGATTTGTCCCCGCATAACGAAGAATAGATGCAACAGCCGGGTGTGCTGCAGGCGAAGAGAATCCTGATCGTACAGCTTGGCATGACTCTCGTGCTGACGGCCGCCGTTGTGCCCTTTGGAAAATCCATTGCGTTGTCGGTTCTGATAGGGGCTGGCGTTTGCGTGCTGGCGAATTCAGTCTTCGCCCTCGGGGTCTTCCGAAAATACCGAGCACAGGAGTCCGGATCGCTGGTTGCGCTGTTTTACGCAGCGGAGATCGTCAAGCTATTCGTGATCCTGGCTTTGTTCGCGGTCGCCTTCGCGACAATCGAAGGCTTGAACCTGCCAGCCTTGCTTATCGCCTACTTCGCCGTGCAGGTGCTGCCTGCGGTTTTCGCGTCGGGCTGGGACGCTCGCAAGACACGTGAGAGATGATCTATGGCTTCTTCTGAAATGCTCACACCGCAAGCGTATATACAGCACCACCTGACCAACCTCACCTTCGGGAACCATCCCGAGCATGGCCTTGGATTCGCGCACAACGCCGAAGAAGCTGCCGGAATGGGCTTCTGGGCGGTTCATGTCGACACCATGTTCTTCTCGATCCTGCTCGGCGTTCTCTTTCTCTGGTTCTTCAAGAAGGTGGCGGACAATGTCTCCGTCGACGAGCCGGGCGCGGCGCAAAACTTCGTGGAATGGATCGTCGATTTTGTGGAGGAGAATGTTCGTGGCTCATTCAGTGGCAAGAATCCGCTGGTCGCTCCGCTCGCGCTGACGATTTTCGTCTGGATCTTTCTGATGAATCTGATGGACTTGATCCCCGTCGATCTAATTCCCTGGCTGGCCAATCTCATCGGTATCCATTTCCTGAGGGTCGTGCCCACGACAGATCCGAATGCTACCTTCGGCATGTCTCTTACCGTATTCTTCCTGGTCGTTTATTACAGCTTCAAGATAAAAGGTGTTGGAGGTTTTCTGGGCGAGCTGACCCTGCAGCCGTTCGGGAAGTGGGGTCTGCCGGCCAATCTGATGCTGGAGGGCATCAACCTCCTGTCAAAGCCGCTATCCCTATCTCTGCGTCTTTTCGGAAACATGTACGCTGGGGAGATGATTTTCATACTCATCGCGCTCATGTACGGACCGAGCGTCATCTTGAGCCTCTCGGGCGGGGTGGTTCACCTTGCCTGGGCCATCTTCCACATTCTGATCGTCACACTGCAAGCCTTCATCTTCATGGTGTTGACTATTGTCTATCTGGACATGGCTCACCAGGAGCACCACTAGCTCGCACCTGTTCTGATTCACCTAACTGTCGGAGAGAGAAATGACTGAAGCAATCGCCATCGTCTACATCGCGGCCGGTCTTATGCTGGGTTTGGGCGCCCTCGGCGCTGCCGTCGGTATCGGTGTCCTCGGCGGCCGTTTCCTGGAGGGTGCAGCCCGCCAGCCTGAGCTGATACCCATGCTTCGCACCCAGTTCTTCATTGTCATGGGTCTTACCGACGCACTGCCGGTCATCGCGATTGCCATGGGCCTGTTCTTGATGTTCACGAAAGCGGCGTAAAGCCCTTACGCTGACCGTTACCTTATCCTCTCGCCTGAAAACGGTTATCGGGATGAATATCAATTTGACTCTATTTTTGCAGATGATCACCTTTTCGGTGTTCGTCTGGTTCTGCATGAAGTTTGTATGGCCGCCGATCGTCAACGCCCTCGCGGAGCGCAAGACCAAGATCGCCGAGGGCCTGGCCGCGGCCGAGCGCGGCCATCACGAGCAAGAGCTCGGCCAGCAGCGCGCCATGGAGGTCATGAAGGAGGCCAAGTCCCACGCCGCCGAGATCGTTAACCAGGCCAACCGGCGCGCAACCGAGATCGTCGACGAGGCAAAGCAGGATGCCCGCGAAGAGGGCTCGCGCCTGGTTCACGCAGCGCAGGCGGAAATTAACCAGGAGATCAACCGCACTCGCGAGGAACTGCGGGAGAAGGTCGCGGTTCTGGCGGTTTCGGCGGCGGAGAAGATCCTCGAGAAGGAGATAGATCCAGCCGCCCACACAACCATCGTCGATTCTTTTGCGAAACAGATCTAAGGCGCATCTATGGCCGGAGACATCACAACCATCGCGCGGCCCTATGCCGAAGCGGTCTTTGCACGCGCCCGGGAAGCCGGACAGGTCGATGCCTGGAGCGGCGCCTTGGCCACCCTGTCCAATATCGCGGCCGACGCGCTGATGGCCGAGCAGATCGGCAATCCCAACGTCCCTCGCGAGCGTCTATGCGAGGCAATCCTCGGGATCGCCGGAAACGGGCTTTCGCCGGAAGGGAAGAATCTGGTCAGCCTGCTTGCTAGAAACAACAGGCTGGCCACCCTCCCGGAGATCGCCGCTCTTTTCGAAGACCTCAAGACCCAGCACCAGGGTGTACGTCAGGTACTGGTGCTGAGCGCCTTCGGCCTTTCGGAGACCCAGCAACAGCAGCTCGCGGGCGTGCTCAAGAAGCGCCTCGGGGCCGAAGTGGAGATGACAGTCGAAACGGACCCCTCCCTGATCGGAGGTGTCGAGATTCGTGCCGGGGACCTGGTCATTGACGGGTCCGTGCGCGGCAAGCTGCACAAGCTGGCCACCGAATTGCAATTTTGAACGGAAAACCGCCATGCAACTGAATCCATCCGAAATCAGCGATCTGATCAAACAAAAGATCGAGCAATTCGAGCTGACAACCGAGGCCCGCACGGAAGGCACGATCGTAAGCCTGACCGACGGCATCGTTCGCATTCACGGACTCTCGGACGCCCAGTACTACGAGATGCTGGAGTTTCCAGGAAACACCTACGGGCTGGCTCTGAACTTGGAGCGCGACTCCGTCGGTGCAGTGGTGCTCGGTGAGTACACCCATCTGACCGAGGGCGACTGGGTGCGCTGCACCGGACGCGTGTTGGAGGTGCCGGTGGGCGAGGCCCTGCTCGGGCGCGTCGTCGACTCGCTGGGAAATCCCATCGACGGTAAGGGCCCGATCAATGCGCAAGGCTCTTCCCCGATCGAGAAGGTCGCACCCGGTGTCATTAGCCGTAAGTCGGTCGACCAACCCGTGCAGACCGGTCTCAAGGCCATCGACTCCATGGTTCCCGTCGGCCGCGGACAACGCGAGCTGATCATCGGCGACCGCCAGACGGGTAAGACCGCGGTCGCGATCGACACCATCATCAATCAGAAAGGCACCGGCGTTAAGTGCATTTACGTCGCGGTCGGCCAGAAAAATTCGTCTATCGCCGGCATCCAGCGCAAACTCGAAGAGCATGGCGCCATGGAGCATACCATCATCGTCGCCGCTCCCGCGGCCGAATCCGCGGCCATGCAGTACATCGCGCCTTATTCCGGCTGCACCATGGGCGAGTACTTCCGGGATAAGGGTGAGGACGCGCTGATCATCTACGATGACTTGACCAAGCAGGCCTGGGCCTATCGTCAGGTCTCGCTGCTTCTTCGCCGTCCGCCCGGCCGCGAGGCCTATCCGGGTGACGTCTTTTACCTGCACTCGCGCCTGCTTGAGCGCGCCGCACGGATCAACGCGGAGCATGTCGAGAAACTGACCGGCGGAAAGGTCCAGGGCCGAACCGGCTCGCTGACTGCGCTGCCTATCATCGAGACCCAAGCCGGCGACGTGTCCGCCTTCGTGCCGACCAATGTCATCTCCATCACGGACGGTCAGATCTTCCTGGAGACCGACCTGTTCAACGCCGGTATCCGGCCCGCGATCAACGCCGGTCTATCGGTATCCCGCGTTGGCGGTGCTGCCCAGACCAAGGTCATCAAGAAGCTCGGCGGCGGCGTGCGCTTGGCGCTGGCCCAATACCGCGAGCTGGCGGCGTTCTCCCAGTTCGCCTCCGACCTGGACGAAGCGA
Organism: uncultured Gammaproteobacteria bacterium; assembly: GCA_942492625.1. Taxonomy (GTDB): domain Bacteria; phylum Pseudomonadota; class Gammaproteobacteria; order Chromatiales; family Chromatiaceae; genus Thiosymbion. The sequence goes on from CALOFM010000022.1 coordinate 166,495, forward strand.
CGCGCAGGCAGTTGCAGCGCGGAGAGCGCGTAACCGAGCTCATGAAGCAGACCCAGTACGCGCCCATGAGCGTCGGCCAGATGGCTGTCTCACTATTCGCCGCCAACGAAGGTTATCTCGACGACGTTGAAGTCAACAAGGTTGTCGACTTCGAGCATGCTCTCCAGTCGTACATGAGGGGCAGCCAGTCGGAACTCGTTGGCAAGATCGACGAGAGTGGCGACTACAATGAAGGGATCGCCAATGCCCTGCACGCCGCGATCAAAGACTTCAAGGCGAACAACACTTGGTAACCAGCCGCCAGCCGCCAGCCGCCAGCAATCAACCCGTGCGCGCTGAAGGCTATCGGTCACTCAAATTGAATAGATCCATTCTCAGCGACAGGCCTACCGCGCCGAATCCGGCGTCGGCGGCTGGTTGCTGGAAGCTGGGAGCTTAAGCACATGGCCGGCGCCAAAGAGATACGTACGAAGATAGCCAGCATCAAGAGCACGCAGAAGATTACCAAGGCTATGGAGATGGTGGCGGCATCCAAGATGCGTCGGGCCCAGGAGCGCATGTCTGCGACGCGGCCCTACGCGGAAAAGATGGTACAGGTGATCGCCCACCTACATCACGCGAATCCGGAATACAAGCACAGCTTCCTGGCGACAGAGCGTGAGCGCAAGCGCGTAGGCTATATAGTGGTCTCCTCCGACCGCGGATTATGCGGCGGCCTCAACAGCAACCTGTTCCGCAAACTGGTTTCTGAGATCAAGGAGCAGCAGAAGGCCGGCATCGAGTCCGCGTTCTGTACCATCGGCACCAAGTCGCTCGGATTCTTCAGGCGCTTCGGCGGAAACGTGATGGCGCAGTCCACCCACCTCGGCGACAATCCTCACATAGAAGACCTGATCGGGACAGTCAAGGTGATGCTCGACGCGTACGAGGACGGCACGATCGACGCCATCTATGTTGCCTCCAACGTGTTCGTGAACACCATGACCCAGGATCCGACCATGATGCAGCTGGTGCCGATCCATGCAGAAAATATCGAGACCATGGGCCACCGCTGGGACTACATCTACGAGCCGGACGCCAAGAATGTGCTCGACGGGCTGCTCATCCGCTACCTCGAGTCGCTGGTCTACCAGGCGGTAGTGGAGAACGGCGCCTGTGAGCAGTCTGCCCGCATGGTTGCCATGAAGTCCGCATCAGACAACGCCGGAAATCTGATCGACGAGCTTCAGATGGTCTACAACAAAGCCCGCCAGGCGGCGATCACGCAGGAAATTTCAGAGATCGTCGGCGGTGCCGCCGCGGTTTGATCTGATTTTGAAGCGGTTGTCACAATCGCCTGATACACGCATCGAGACGCCGGAAGGCGATAAGAGGAAAGACATATGAGTACCGGTAACGTGGTGCAAATCATCGGTGCCGTGGTGGACGTGCAGTTTCCCCGCGGAGAGATGCCGAAAGTCTACGACGCTCTCAGGATCGACGAGGTTGGTCTTACGCTGGAGGTAGAGCAGCAGCTAGGCGACGGAATAGTTCGCACCATTGCGATGGGCTCGACCGATGGGTTGCGGCGTGGCCTGGAGGCGAAGGGTACGGGGGCGCCCATCAGCGTGCCCGTCGGCACGGCCACGCTCGGTCGTATCATGGACGTCCTCGGAGAGCCCGTCGACGAGAAGGGCCCGGTAGCTTCCGAGGAACGCTGGCCCATTCACCGGGTCGCGCCGAAGTTCGAGGACCAGGCGGCCACCACCGATATCTTGGAGACCGGCATCAAGGTCATCGACCTGATCATGCCTATCGTCAAGGGTGGCAAGGTCGGGCTGTTCGGCGGTGCCGGAGTGGGCAAAACGGTTACTCTGATGGAGCTGATCCGTAACATCGCCGTGGAGCACTCGGGTTATTCGGTGTTCGCCGGGGTCGGTGAGCGCACCCGTGAGGGCAACGACTTCTATCACGAGATGACGGAGTCGAACGTACTCGACAAGGTCGCGCTGGTCTATGGTCAGATGAACGAGCCCCCGGGTAACCGCGCCCGTGTCGCGCTGACCGGTTTGACCATGGCCGAGTTCTTTCGCGACGAGGGCCGGGACGTGCTGATGTTCATCGACAACATCTATCGTTACACTTTGGCGGGAACCGAGGTCTCGGCACTGCTCGGTCGCATGCCGTCCGCCGTGGGCTATCAGCCGACGCTCGCCGCCGAGATGGGCGTGCTGCAGGAGCGCATCACCTCCACGCGCACCGGCTCCATCACCTCCTTCCAGGCGGTGTACGTGCCCGCGGACGACCTGACGGACCCCTCTCCCGCCACGACCTTCGCGCACTTGGACGCCACTTTGGTGTTGTCCCGTCAAATCGCGGAGCTTGGTATCTACCCGGCAGTGGATCCGCTGGACTCTACCAGCCGCATCTTGGACCCCAACGTGGTGGGCCAGGAGCATTACGATACGGCTCGCGAGGTGCAAGGGACCCTGCAGCGCTACAAGGAGCTCAAGGACATAATCGCGATTCTGGGCATGGACGAGCTGTCGGACGACGACAAGCTGGTCGTATCCCGGGCGCGAAAGATACAGCGCTTCCTTTCCCAGCCCTTCTTCGTCGCCGAGGTGTTCACCGGCTCACCCGGAAAATACGTCTCGCTCAAGGATACGATCGCGGCCTTCAAGGCCATCGCCGCAGGCGAGTACGATCACCTTCCGGAGCAGGCGTTCTATATGGTTGGCGGCATCGACGAGGCCGTGGCCAAAGCGGAGAACATGTGATCCCTGAGGGAATAATCCCATGGCAATGACAGTTCATGTCGACATCGTTAGCGCCGAGGGGGCGATCCACTCGGGGCTTGCCACGATGGTTTATGCTCCGGCGGAGATGGGAGAGGTCGGCATAGCGCCTCGTCACACCGCGATGATCACCCGCCTCAAGCCCGGCGACGTCCGAGTGGAGTCCGAGGACGGGAAGATGGAGCACTTCTATGTCTCCGGAGGGATGCTTGAGGTCCAACCCCAAGTGGTCACGGTTCTGGCGGATACGGCCATCCGTGCCCACGACCTCGACGAAGCGGCTGCAGTAGAGGCCAAGCGCCGGGCCGAGGACGCTTTGGCCGGTAAGACGGCAGAGTTCGAGTACGCCAAGGCGCAAGCAGAGCTCGCCGAGGCAGTCGCCCAACTGCGCGCAATCGAGAAGCTGCGCAAGATAAAACGCGGCTGATTAACCCCGGTACGAAACCGCTACGGAATTCAGCAGGGCCCTTGCACGAATGCAAGGGCCCTGCTTGTTTTATCTATTTGCATTGCAGTACGCGTTCTGCGTAAATTTGCAGCATTAGTCAAGCCCGCCCTCGCTCCCCAATGCTATGTCTGACAAGGCTATAACGAACGGAAAGCTCGTCTCTCTTACCTACTCCATCTCCGACGAATCCGGCCAGGTGCTGGAGCAGTCGGATTTGCCCGTGACCTACATCCATGGTGGCCAGAACGAGCTTATCGGGGGTATGGACAAAGCGGTGGCGGGAAAGCGCGCCGGCGACAAGGTGGAACTGAAGGTCAAACCGGACCAGGGTTTCGGTCCCCACGATCCCGATCTTACCTTTACCGATGCGATCGACAATGTTCCACCGCAGTTTCGGCACGTCGGAGCGGAGGTGCAAATGCAGAATGAATCCGGCGATATCAAGACCTTCTACGTTACCAAGATCGAGAACGATCAGCTTACCGTGGACGGTAACCACCCCCTTGCCGGCAAGGACCTACGCGTGAAGGTGCAGATCAAGGAAGTTCGCGACCCCACGGAGCAGGAGCTTACCCAAGACGGCTTGTCCCACGCGGCGCCCTCTAGTCTTCATTGACCAAGGACCCGCCTGAACTTCGGCTGTTCGTAAAGGAGCGAATCCGTATTTCCCAACCGAAAGCGACTCTACCATGAAGCTCGGCGTCATCGTCCTAGCCGCGGGTCAGGGTACCCGCATGCATTCACGTTTGCCAAAGGTCTTGCACCGACTTGCCGGCGCGCCGCTTCTGGCCCATGTGCTGGATACCGCCCACGCCATCGGGGCAGCCAGGGTTTGTGTCGTTTACGGCCATGCCGGAGAGCGGGTAAGACAGGCCCTAGCCGAGTACGAGTGCAGTTGGGCGGAGCAGGCCGAGCAACATGGGACAGGACACGCTGTCATGCAGGCGATGCCGCAGATGCATGATATGGATCGGGTGCTGATACTCTACGGGGATGTTCCGCTCACGGAGCCGGGCACGCTTCGGCGCTTGATCGATGAAGCGTCCGATACGGACCTCGGCGTGCTTACCGCGATGCTCAGTGATCCCACCGGATACGGCCGGATTGTCCGCGACGGTGACGGTCGGGTACTGCGCAGCGTGGAGCAGAAGGACGCCACAGAGGCGGAGCTAGAGATCGAAGAGGTCAACACCGGCTTTATGGTTGCTGACCGGACAAGCCTTGACGCTTGGCTGTCGCGAATTGGCAATGACAATGCCCAGGGTGAGTATTACCTAACCGATGTCATCGAAATCGCCGCCGCTGACGGCGTCCAGATAGCGACCAGCCAGCCAGACACCCTGGAGGAAGTCTCCGGTGTGAACGACCGCGTTCAGCTTGCGGCCTTGGAGCGCTATTACCAGCGTCAACGGGCACAGAGGCTGATGCTGGAGGGCGTAACCATCGCCGACCCGGATCGTTTCGACGTTCGCGGACAGATCTACGCAGGAATGGATGTCAGCATCGACGTAAATGTAGTTATAGTTGGCGTTGTGCGGCTCGGAGACGGCGTGTCGATCGGACCCAACTGCCTGCTGAAGGACTGCGAGATCGGTGCG
>CALOFM010000023.1:0-16391 GCA_942492625.1 uncultured Gammaproteobacteria bacterium
CATCCTGAAGGATCCGGACCACGAGGAGACGGAAGATCAGCTCACAGAAAAGTACCAGCGGATCACCGGCGAAGAGGCCTGAGTGCAATCCATCCACATAAGCGAAATGGCTCCCACGCGGAGCCTTTTTTCTGTCCTTCTCGTCATCCCGCTGCTCTTCGGGGCGGTCTCCTCCGCTGCCGAGCGCCCGCCGGGTGCCGCAATCGCCAGCGCGAGCCCGCACGCCACCGCGGCTGGATTCGAGATCCTGGATGCCGGCGGAAATGCTTTCGACGCGGCGGTGGCGGTCAGCGCAGTTCTCGCGGTGGTTGAGCCCTACTCGTCAGGTCTCGGGGGCGGGGGCTTCTGGTTACTGCATCGGGCGGAAGACGGTTTCCAGGTGATGCTCGACGGACGCGAGCGGGCGCCGCTCGCCGCGAGTCGCGACATGTACCTGGATGCGGAAGGCCATTTTGTACCCGAGTTTTCTTTGAACGGGCCTTTGGCCGCCGGTATCCCCGGAGAGCCAGCCGCACTTGACCACCTGGCCCGGCGTTACGGCCGGCTGCCCCTGGCCCGCTCGCTGGAGCCAGCCATTCGCCTCGCCCGCGACGGCTTCCCCGTAGATGAACAATACCGTTCGTTTGCCCAATGGCGACTCGCAGTGCTGCGCGCCTCGCCCGCAGCCGCCGAGCAGTTCCTGCACCACGGCGATGTACCGCCGGAGGGTGCTCTGATCCGCCAGCCGGACCTGGCCGGTACCCTGGAGCGTCTGGCTCGCGGGGGCAGGGACGGCTTCTATGCCGGACCGACTGCGGAGGCGCTGGTTTCTGGCGTGCACGCGGCGGGAGGCATCTGGACCCTGGATGACCTGGCCTCCTACCGGGTCTTGGAGCGCGCGCCGGTGGTCGGCAACTACCGCGGCTGGCGGGTGATAAGCGCTGCGCCGCCTTCTTCCGGCGGCGTCCTCCTGGTCCAGATGCTGAACATGCTGGCGGGCTACGACCTCGCTGACCTGTCGGCTGCCGACCGCGACCACCTGCTGGTGGAGGCGATGCGCCGGGCTTACCGGGATCGGGCCCTGTGGCTAGGCGATCCGGATTTCGTGCCGGTGCCCATCGAGCGCCTTATCCACCCCTTCTACGCCGCCGGACTGGTGCGAGACATCCGCCCGGACGTTGCAACCCCGAGCGTACCGGAGGCGGTTCACCCGACCGGGACTGACACCACCCACTTCTCCATCCTAGACCGCGAGGGCAACCGGGTTGCGGCCACTCTCAGCGTCAACTATCCCTTTGGGTCGGGCTTCGTACCGCCGGGCACCGGGGTGCTGCTCAATGACGAGATGGACGACTTCTCCGCACAGCCGGGGATGCCAAACGCCTACGGCCTGGTGGGCGGGGAGGCCAACGCCATCGCGCCCGGCAAGCGCATGCTCTCCAGCATGACGCCGACCTTCGTGGAGTCCGACCGCGGTGTGGCCATCCTCGGTACTCCGGGGGGCAGCCGCATCATCACCATGGTGTTGCGGGCGATCCTGGCCCTGGACGCGGAGAAAGATCCTGCGGAATGGGTTGTGCAACCGCGTTTTCACCACCAATATCTCCCTGACGAGATTCAGCACGAGCCGGGGGCCTTCGACACCGCCGAGCAGTTGTCTTTGGAACGCAAGGGTCATCGGTTACGGGAAATCGCCGACGGCTTCGGCAACATGCAGGTGGTCTACTGGAAGCTGGGCACTGGTCAGATTCAGGCGGCCAGCGATCCTCGCGGCCTGGGTGCGGCGGACGTTCGCTGATGAGCTCTCTTCCCCGATCTGGATCTCATGCGTTCAACCGCAGAGACGCAGAGAACAGGCTCCATGAGTGGGAGTTCGGTGGAAGCCGTCGGGGAATAGATGACACGATGGGCATTTCCAAATGCATCTCTGAGCCGATGTCTCTGAGGGCTCTTCCGTTTTCGGTGTGTTTACGGTAATAGATACTTGCGCTGGAATGCGCAATCCCATTTCAAGTTTGAGGTTTCAATGATCACCAAGACTCTGGTCGCCATGGCTTTCGCCCTGCTGGCGGCCACCCTGATCGCGGTTCCCGAGGCCGAGGCCAAGCGCTTCGGAGGCGGCATGAGCCTCGGCAAGCAATACAGTGCGCCACGCACTGCCGCTCCGCCCCGCCAGGCTCAGCAGCCTGGCGCCGCTACACGACCGGGTGCCGCCGGCGGGGCAAGCCGTTGGCTGGGACCCCTCGCAGGTCTGGCCGCTGGCGGGCTGCTCGCTTCGCTGTTCTTCGGCGATGCCTTCGAGGGCCTCCAGATCATGGATATGCTCCTGATCGTCGCGCTGATCGTGGGAGGCGTGATGCTGTTTCGCGCCATGCGTCGAGGCTCCCAGCCGGCGGGCGCAGGCGCTCATGGTGGCCCGGTAACCGCTGGTTTTCGTGCGGACGAGGGCAGGATGCTACCAGCTTCAGCCACTGCGGCCTCTGCTGCTGATGGTGCCGGAGACGAGGCCCCGGTCTGGTTCGACGGTCCCGGCTTTATCGAGGGTGCAAAGGCACACTTCATACGCCTTCAGGCGGCCTGGGACCAGTCCGACTTCCGGGACATTCGCGAATACACCGCCCCGCAGCTCTTTTCCGAGCTGAAGCTCGAGCGGGAGCGCCTTGGTCCGGCGCACCAGTATACGGAAGTGGTCACCCTCGACGCCGAGCTTCTCGGCCTGCAGCGGGACGGCGACCTGGCCGTGGCCAGCATCCGCTTCTCCGGTCTGATTCGCGAGGAGGAGAGCGCAGCCGCCAATCAGGTCAACGAGATCTGGCATGTCCAGCACCCCTGGGACTCCAGCGTAGGGGACTGGCTCATCGCCGGTATCCAGCAGGCTTAGCGTGCTGCACAGGAGCGCTTGGCGGGCAACAGGTCCCCGTTGCCATTCATAGGTAGATCCGTGACCATGAGGCAGCCCAACAAGCGCAGGGCCGCGTAAGCGGCCCCCATTTTCCACATCGCTTGGCTCGAGAACTCAGGGACACCCTTAGTGTGGGATCGCTGTTTGTGCCGGGCGACAGACGATATACCGCAACTGCCAGGCCATATTCACCAACCCAGCCCCGTCACTTCGGCCGACGAATTCGTCGATTCCCCGAATCACTTCCTTCACCGTCGCCCTGTCGATGCCAAACAACGACTTGCAGAAACTTCCCATGTCGTTTGCCGTATCGAAAGACCATGGAACCGTGACTAACTCATCCCGCTCGATCTCGAGGCCCGCCAGCCGCAGCTCTTGGGCAGTTTCCGGCCCAAAAAAGACCCCTACATGACCAATCGAGTTATGGGTGTTTACAAACTGGTTCAGAAAGTTGTCGGCACCGGTCCCGGCCTCGACGTCGGCAATGACAAGTTGACCAGCGGTTCTAATGATCCGCCGCATTTCCTTGAAGATCGCCAATTTGTCGGGGGCATGGTGCAAACCCGCTAAGCTGACGATGAAGTCGACACTTTCTCGATGAAGTGGAAGGCTTTCCATGGGCGCTTTTCGGCGCTCGGCCCTCTTGCCTACCGGGCACTGGGAAACGAAATACTCAGTCGGCTCCACCGCAATGTAACGAAGATCATCGGGTGGTAGATATCCATAAAGGTAACCGCCTCCGGCGGGTATGTCGCACAGCACCGCGTGCGCACGCTTTGGCAGGCGCTCAATCACCGCCTCGAATTCTCGGCGCCGCGCAAAGGGCCAGGTGACCATTGCATATTGGTAGGAATCCGCTCGTTCTGCGAAGATGTGATCATAGGTGTCGAACATTGCATGCTCCTTGCCGCTTGATGAGCCTTCTTTCAACGCCGCGCCGCTCAAAAAGAACCCTGTGAAACGACAGTTGTAATTGCGAATCCACAACCTTGCGGACCTGAATGCCTCGTCATCGACTTTCGCAAGCGACGGAGAACGTCACTCAATATTCTCAGACTTGAGGTTTTGGCGGTGCTCTTCCAGCTGACGCCACGTATCCTCGAACTTCTTGCCGCTCACAACGGCTAATACATCGTCCTCTTCGCACGCTCTGAGAGCAAAATCGACTGCGTCCTTCAAGCTCGGGATGACCGCAATTCGGTCCGTAGCAACGCCTGACCGTTCGAGTGCGTTGCTCAAAGCTGTTGACAACCGCCGGGCGCGAATTCCCTGAGTTCCGCCGGATCGCGGCACACGAAGAAGTCGAAGTCCGCGGCAACCGCGGCGGCCATGTTCATAATATCGTCTTCGCGATCGAGTTCTCCCCGACAAGCCGACGTCTTGCAGCAAAGCTTCGACGGCGCGTTGTTGAGCTTTCCGGAGCGATAGCTCATCGGCTTTCAATGTTCCTTTCTGGAATCCGATGGCTATATGTACGCCGGGCAGAAGTCGGCGGAGGGCGCCGGAAAAAACATCGGTAACATGGTCCCCCGTATCGATGCTGAGATAGGCCCCTGGAGCGTTCGTGTGCGCATGCTTGCGAGGTAGGCGCACGAAACCGCTACCTTCACGTGTGCTTCCTCAATATGATTGTGCAGAGATAATAGGGATAATAACACCAATGGTTTAGGCTGGACTGCCATCGATCCGGCCAGGCATCCAGAATCTGGTTTGTGTAAGTCGTCGTAAGCCCATGAATCCGAACATCACCCCCCTTTTCGATTCGCCCGAGGCGTTGAACCGAAACATCAGCTTGTTCAACGACCCTGCTCGGCCGGCGGAGCGGGGGCCCTTCGTCATCGTCGTGGACGGCTTTTACGAAGAGCCGATGCGGATACGCGCTTTGGCACGCCAGCAGAAGTTCGTCCAATACTTGCCGCCGTTACCAGAACAGGTCGGGGAAACGACTGCGGCGCTCTACGAAGGTCCACCGGCTTGGTTTTCGTCCGCCCTACTTCGTCATCAGGGGAAGGAAGTTCGCCATCCATTCCCGGGTTTTCGGTATGCGCCGCCCGAGTTGCGCCAGCGGCTCTCAGACATCGTTGGCGCTCCGATTGACGAGGAGAGCTGGCTGGAGGGGGGCGATTGGTGGAACGGCGCCTTTCACTCGCAGAACGCTCACTGGCGGGGTGACCTCGGCTCGGTTCATCACCACTTCAAGCAAGGAGATGTAACCGAACGGGGCTGGAGTGGGTTGGTATATCTCACACCGGAAGCGCCGGCGTCGACCGGAACTTCCATCTGGATGGATATCGAGCGGAAATCATGTGTGGCTGGGCATGGCGCCGTGTTTTACCGCGGTGCGGCTATGTCCCAATTGAAACTTGCCTTGATGGTCGAGAATCGTTTTAACCGGCTTGTATTGTTTCGCGAGAACGTACTGCACAGGGCAGAGCACGGTTTTGGACACATGACCGAGGAGGCAAGGCTAACCCAGACGTTCTTATTCCAGGTCGGTTGACATGCTGGCACGGCGCGAACGTGCAGTTGGGATCTAGCCATTCATTCAAGCTTCCCTTCGACGTGGTGCGCGAGCGACCACTTAGGAACGCCGCCTCGCCGATTTGACCCGCACAGCAAACCTTTTCCAACAGCGGATGGTTCCTCGGGGCAGCCGGTAAGGCCGAGAATCGTCGGTCATGCTCTGAAAGTGGAAGACCACACCGCTCTCGTTTGTCTGCTTGAGTTTGTCTCTGCCATCTAGGGGTAGGCGATCGGTTTTCTCGCGTTCGAGCAGGGACTACTAAGTCGACTCGGCGGAAGTCCGCAGTTTTAATGCCGTATTCTGGACATCGGAAGACAAGCAATCGGGTATCTCAGTGACAAACTCCAACAACAACGATGGCGGGCTGGCGAGTGTGTCTCGGTTTGTCTCCGCCGTTATCCGGCTTGGGGCGTCGCCCTCCATGGGAGATGGCTCCAATGAGCATGTAGATCAAGCGATTATAGCATCGCTCCGTCAATTGTTCGGCGCATTGGTCGCCGAAGGTTTGATACATCATCAGACTCAAACGGCAGCGCCACAGGTTGTTTGCAGTGGACCGCGTCTATATCACCTGGGTAACTCTAGCTGGACACTCGAAGTCGCCGGGTACCGTGAGAATCTCGGGCTTTTCCAGGGTTTCGATGGATTGGTGGTCCTGTCTCCCATGGGAAAGCGGCGCAGCGTGCAACACCCTCTCGATTTGCTGTTCGTCCTCGCGGAAGCGAACATGGCCTCAAGCGAGGCTATCAAACGTCTCGGCGATGAGATATCAGAAAGTATCCGAAACGATGCTGCTTGCCGCTGCTATAGGGGAAACCGGGATATCCGTATCGGCGGGGCATTGCGGCGCCGTGGCTGGTCTTTCTGGGCGTGGGTAACCGCCGGAGGGTGCGGCGGCAACCCCGAGCTCTTCCTTGAGCAATGGAGTGCGGTGGGGCACCCCTATCATGTGATGAAGAAATCCAAGGGAACGCTTACCCTTGATGAGGTCGTGGCCTTGTCGCCTGAGTTTTCTGCGCGTGTACCCTTGGCACTAATCGCTGTTCGGCGAGAGGCCCTGCGCGTTGAGAAGGCCGCAGGACAGGATGCCTACGCCGATTACATGGTGCGTCATTTCCCCTCCTGGGTAGAGCGATGGTCCTTGGCGCTTCAGGACGCGCGCTTGAGTGCCGAGGATTTCTCCCCTATTCCGGCGCATCCGCTGCAGGTCCGATATATTCTTTCTCGACTTGGGTCGACGTCAGCTCGCCGTGACGTCTTCGTCCCCCCGGATGTCCGGTTGAATGCACGACCCACTTCCTCTTTCCGCACGCTGGCGCCCCTCGGAAGCCCTTGCCTGCCCCATATCAAACTAGCGGTTGGTCTCCGCTTAACCACCGTCCCTCGTACCATCTCCCCTCGTTCCTGCGAAATGGGACCGCGAATCGGTGTGCTCTTGCGGGAGATTTCGTTGAACGATCCCGAAATCGGCGGCCATCTCGCAGTGGCGCCCGAGATCTATGGCATGCACTTTGTCGCGGTGCGCCCCGCGGAAAAGGAGCTCGAAAACAATATCGCCGCAATTGTGCGCCAGAATCCAATGCATCAAGCCGGCGCAAGTGAATGGTTGGTGCCTTGTACGGCGTTTTCTGTTTCAGTGCCGGGGTCCGAGATGCCTTTTCTGGCCGACATTCTTCAAACGATTGGAGATGACTCGTTGGCCGCAGGGAGAACCTTTTTCCGCAGCTACGCGGAAAGGCTGCTCACAGGACTGCTGAGGCTCTACCTGATATACGGCCTCGCCTTGGAGGCGCATCACCAGAATATGTTCGCAGTGCTTAGCGACGATGGTCAGATAATTCGTTTTGTGGCCCGGGACTTCGGCGGCGTTCGTATTCATCGACCCTCTCTGGATGCCTGCGGTTATCGTCTGAAGCTGCACCCAGATCGCTTGACGGTTAGAGAAGACTGGATGGCCGTGCGAAGAAAGCTCCTCACACCGGTTTATCACTACCATCTGGGTGAGATCGCCGCGACCCTAGGTAACTGGTATGGTTGCGGCGACCTGTGCTTCTGGCGCGATCTTGCGGATGTGTCGGTGGCGGTTTTCGACGCAGTTCGCGAGCAGGTGGATTCGACTCGGTGGCATGCTGAGAGAGAGGCCGTGCTGACCACGGACTGGGACATAAAGGCAACCCTGCGCATGCGCCTGGCCGGTGAAACTAGCGACCGCTACACCCCCTATCCCAACCCAATGATGTCATACCTGGACGCAAGCTAATCGTCGTTACAGATTTACCGAGATAGGTCCATGAAACACTCCACTCTCTTACTGAGGGATACTTATGGCACCGAGGCGATGCGTGCTGTCTGGGACGAGAGCAACCTGGTGCGAAGGTGGCTGGACGTGGAGGCGGCATTGGTATCGGCCCACGAGCGGCTGGGTACCATCCCAGAGGATGCAGCCCGAGTCATCATCACCCGTTGCCAAGCGGGCGGGCCATCGCCGGAGGAGATCGCTGCCGCCCAAGCCGAGCTGAAGCACTTGATGGTCTCGTTCATCGATGCGTTCGCACGTGGATGCGGCCCCGCCGGAGAATACTTTCACCTCGGCGCCACCACCCAGGACATCCTGGACACCGGCTTGACGCTGCAGGCCCGCGAATCCCTCAGTCTGGTCGTGGGTGATCTAGCTCATCTTCAAGGGCGCCTTATCGATCTGGCGCTGCGGCACAGGCAGACGGTGATGATGGGGCGTACCCACGCGCAACATGCCGGGCCCACGACCTTCGGCCTAAAAGTTGCCGTGTGGGCTAGCGAAATTGCTGATCACTCAGATCGGCTACTTCAATGCGCACAAAGGTTGCTTTTTTCAAGCGTGAGCGGTGCGGTTGGTACCAACGCCAGCTTTGTGCGTCTGCTCGGGCAGGACGGTGCCCGCCGGTTTCGGCAGCTGGTGGCTGAGCTGCTTGGTCTGCGGGAGCCGCCGGTGGACTATCATCAGCGAACGGATCGCTTCTTCGAGCTGCTCGATGTCTTGGCGCTTGTCGGTACCACCCTCGGCAAGGTCGGTTTGGAGATTCGGGATCTACAACGTACCGAGGTGGGAGAGCTGTCCGTGCCCTGGAATGCCGGTCGGGATCACGGCAGCAGCACCATGCCGCACAAGCGCAATCCATCGGATGCCGAGACCCTCGCCGCCTTGGCCGGACTCCTGCGCGGGAACGCGTCGGTCCTGTCTTCGCACCAGATGCAGCATGAGCGTGACTCGACCTGGATGACCTTGGCGTTTGCCTGTATTCCGGAGAGTTTTCTTCTCGTGGCCGCGGCACTGAGGACGACCCTCAACATCATCGAGGGACTCAAAGTGGACGAGGCCGCTATGACCAGAAACCTGCTCTTGGAGGATGGGCTGGCCATGAGCGAGGCCCTGATGCTCGAGCTCTTTCGCAAGACTGGTCGGAAGCACACCGCCCATCGCGTTTGCTTCGACGCATGCAACACTGCCCGTCGAGAACATCGTACCCTTCATGAGGTATTTCTCGACGATGAACGGTTTCAGGGATTGCTCGAAGAGCGAGAGCTGGAAGCCGCGCTGGACCCGACAGGGTACCTCGGCAACAGCATCGATCAGGTCGAGGCGCTCGCACGTGAACTGCGCGCACGGCGCCCTTCGGTAGAAGCCTTGCGCCGCGAGCTGGGGATATAATCCATAACCCTGCTGTGGGATCAAAGGACGTGCGCGTATGATGACATTAGACAAAGACAAGCTCATCGGGAGTTGCCTGCGGTTGCCCGGAAGTTTCGACGTCGAAAGAATGCGGGAGGAAATCGCATCGATTCCCGAGGATCTTTGGGGAGAGTATCGATCGGAGGAGCAGAGAGAGGCGGCTGCGATCTTCCTAAAGGGCTACCCACCGATCCAGTTCAAACCGGACGAGGATCGGCCGGTGCTTTCGAGACTGCCCTACCTGCGTCGGATCATTTACGAGGAGTTGCCGGGCAAGCCGCGAAAGTGCCTGGTGGCGCGCATGCCTCCCGGCAGCATGGTGCACATGCATGTCGACGGCGGTGAAGGCATGGAGGACTACTTCACCAGCACGTTGCGCCTGCATATTCCTGTCCGGACGAATTCCAGAGTCGGCTTTTACATCAAGCCGCGCTTCTTCACGTTCTGCGAAGGAGAGCTGTGGGTAATCAACAACCGAGTTGAGCACGGCGTGATCAACGCCCATCCGCGCGAAGACCGGGTGCACCTTATTTTCGATATAGAACCCGACAGTGCGACCCTTGCCGTCTTGGACAAGGGGTGGCGCCCGGACGGCTGGGATGACCAGGAGGGTTTGCAGCACCTGCTTTTGACTGCCATGGGCACGAGCGACCGCTCGCCCGTCGCCAATATTCGTTGAGGAATCTCCCGCATGGCGTCTCCCGAAGAGACCGAGCGGCGACGGCGCTCCTTCGACTCCTTCGCCTCGCACTACGACAGGGTGCGGCCCGGCTATCCATCGGCGGTGATCGATGACATCGAGCGCTGTTGCGGGCTAACCGAGAAGAGCCGGATCCTCGAAATCGGACCCGGAACGGGGCAGGCCACTCGGCTTTTCGCCCACAAGGGTATGGGTATTACTGCACTTGAGCCCAGTCCAGCGTTGGCGGCGATTGCGCGAGAGAATCTCGCCGCGTTTCCCTACGTCAACATCCTGGAACAGGCTTTCGAAGACACTGATCTTGCAGATAAGGAGTTTGATCTGATCTATGCTGCTCAATCCTTTCACTGGGTGGACAGTCCCGCAGGCTTCAAGAAAATGCACGCATTGTTGCGTGAGAATGGAAGGATCGCGGCGTTCTGGAACCTGAAGCGACCGCTGTCATCACCACTCCAGGAAACATTCGAACAACTCTACCGAAGTCATTTTCGGGCGGAGCCCTGGTTCTGCATGAACGCGGATTGTCTGGAGCGGTCGACGCGGCAGCGACGGGAAAGCATAGAAGCCAACGGTCTTTTTTCTGTTTCGGCCTTGCGCAGCTACTGCTGGTTACGTCAATACACCAGTAAGGAATATCTGGAATTGATCGATTCGTATGCCGACCACCGTCTCTTGCCGGATGGCCGTAAGAGGAAACTCTATAGCGGCATCGCCGCGGCCATCGATGCCCAGGGCGCCATTCTGGATATCCCTTACACGACTGTCGTGTTTCTTTGTGAGCGCCGTCTCGATTGTCGCGGTTGACTTAGCTCACTCGGTGAGCACGAAGGTACTCGGGCCTTCGTTGAAGCGGGGTAAATGCCTCCACATGACCCCTTTAAATGTAATTAGGCAGGGCCGCGATGGTGGTGCGTATCCCCTGTCGGATTTAAGATAATCCGTGGTGGAGTCCCTTTCCGGATCCGAGATGTCCAATGCGAGAAACGCATGCAGTTCACTGAACTCGGCCGCAGCAAGATAAGGGTCAGCGTCATGGGCCTGGGAGGAGGTGGCCAGAGCCGTTTCGGGCAAGGCAAAGGCAGTTGCGAACAGGAATCGCTTCATCTCGTGCGCCGGGCGCTGGAGCTGGGCGTCAACCTGATCGATACCTCCGAGTACTACGGTACCGAGACCATTGTCGGCAAGGCGATCCAGGCCGTTCCTCGGTGCTCCCTGGTGTTGTCGTCTAAGAAGCTGTTATGGGAAGGGGATAAGCTGATTACGCCGCAAAGGCTACGCGCCGGCCTGGAGGCGAGTTTGAGACGGCTCCGGACCGATTATCTCGACATCTATCACCTTCATGGCGTCAGGCCGCGAGACTATGCCTACGCGGTCGAAACGTAGGCGCCCGAGCTGTCGAAGCTCTGGGATGCTGGTAAGGTCCGCTGCGTCGGAGTCAGTGAGCACATCGGCGCGGATCTGTCCCACCGGATGTTGGAGCGGGCCGTTGTCGACAATGTTTGGGACGTAATCATGGTGGGCTTCAGTTTGATCAACAACACGGCAAGGAAGCGGCTGATGCCAGCGGCTGCGGCGCGCAGCATCGGGGTCTTCTCGATGGCCGCCGTGTCCAGGCTGTCCCGGTCGGACTGGCAGCGCATGCAGTTTCTCGTCCATGCAGGGGGTGCTGTCAGCCTGACCGATGCCGCCTACCGCTATTGTCGGCACGAGCCAGGCATTCATAGCGTGCTATTCGGAACCGGCAACCTTGAGCATCTCGAAGCAAATGTCGCTTCACTGTTGCGACCGCCCCTCCCCCAGGACGACCTTTCTCGCCTGGAAGGCTTTTCAAATGGCCGTTGCGAGGACCCGAGGGTTGTCTGAGATTATCTCGTTTCCATTCCCGCCCGCTGAACGTTCTGCGGTGCCGGTCTCATGAAAAGACATTCTTTGCTCTGGACCACTCCGATGAATAGTAATCAAGCAACGGCGGGGACGTCACGCAGACCTCAGGTATTCGCCTTCGGGCTCGATGCGGCCAACCACGACCTGCTCCTGGAATGGCAGAAACAAGGTTTATTGCCCAATTTGAGCGCCTTTGCCCAGCGCAGTGCCAGGTGGATCGTGACCCATGCCAAGCAGTACAGCAATGAGCACTGCTGGATTCCGATGCTGACGGGGATGAAGCAGGACAAGTGGGATCATTGGCTGGCCCAGTGGAACCCAGCGACCTACGGATTCAGCGAAGCGTCTCTCTACAACTGGGATACGGCGTCCATTTTTTATGCCTTGGGAGATAGCCGCAAGGTGGCCGCGTTTGATCTGTCAGGACCCCTAAGCCCCGAGTGAACGGCATCCAGGTCGTCGGCTGGGCCACGGACCTGAACGAAAGCTTTCCGGAGTCCCAGCCTCCGGGCCTGCTGCGCGAGCTGGTAGAACGCTACGGCCCAGACCCCAAGACCATTGGCGCGCACCCGGTAAAGAATCGCCTCAACGCAAGGAAAGGCGTTTCGTACAAGGTTCCCACCGCCTATGACGCTGATGATCTTGGCCGGTTTCGAGATGCGCTGATACTTTCCGCCGAGCGCAGGGGCCAGATCTGTCAGGATCTCTCACGGCGCGAGGCTTGGGATCTTTTTATTGCGCTGTTCTCGGAAACCCATACTGCGGGTCACACGCTCTGGCACTTGAGCCAGGAGCACCCGCTTGCCGAAGTGAGACGCACAGATAAAACGGATGCGCTTATGGCCGTTTACCAGGCCGTGGATCGCTCCTTCGGTCAGCTCGCGCAGGCAATCGGCGACGATGCCTATGTCTTGTTCTTCCAATTGACAACATGGTTGTGGACTGCCTGGAGAACGCGCGCAGCCTCTTCTTGCCGGAGTTTCTGTTCCGTTGGTGTTTTGGCCGGGCGGCCTTGGCGGCAGGGGAGACAGGCAACGCACCGTCACCGCTGCGGTTTGATTATGCTGGGCACTGGAAAGACGAGGTGTGGCGGTTGCGTACCTCATCGGGAGAGGCAGAGCTGGAATCTCCAGCGCAGCAGGAAGCCAGATTGGACCCCTTGAGCTGGTGTCCGGCCAACTGGTACGCTCGGCGTTGGCCCCAGATGCGCGCGTTCGCGCTGCCCAGTGTGGCGGACGGCTACATTCGGATCAACGTGGCGGGACGCGAGGTCGCGGGAATGGTGGCGCCGTCGGAGTTTGACGGCATCTGCGAGCAGTTGATTCGGGACCTCTCGACCCTCGTCAATGCCCGTTCCGGCCAGCCGATGGTGCGCGACGTCCTGCGGGTTCGCGACGATCCGTTCGACCGGGATGCGAAGAAACCCCCGGCTGATCTGATCGTCGTCTGGCAGGAGCAGGAGCCACCGGACATGGTGGACTCTCCGATCGTTGGGCGGATCGGGCCTGTGCCCTATTTTCGCAGCGGCAGCCACCAATCTCACGGTCGCCCGGTGGAAAACCTGGTCTATCTGAGCGGGCCGGGCGTGCGGCCCGGCGACCGCATGGATCCGGGGCGGCCGGAGGATGTCCCGGCCACCATCCTGGCCCTTCTTGGCTTGGACACACCGGTGCATTTCGACGGTCGTCCGCTCATCGGCCGTCGTGAACTGGAAGAGGCGGGCGCTTGCGCATGGTGCTGCGCGTAACCCTTCACGCCTATCAGAGCGATCCGTCGTTGCCGCAGCGCGACGGCGTTAACGTATCCCATGGCGAAGTCGATGCAATGATGAGGGCCCTGAACCACTCAGACCTGAAGGTGGAATTTCACGACTTCTATCGGCTGTGCTGCGATAGACGGTATGCCCGTGATGTCCTTACGCGCACCGATTGTGTTCTGAGCAATGTTGGTCCGCATGCGCACTATTACTATTATTTGCGCGAGCAACTCGGCCTGAGTTTCAGGATACTGCGTGATTTCAGAACCGCGTTCTGGAGCAGCTATCTCCTGCAAGAGGCTTTGTGCCAGCACTACCTGCGTCCCGGAGATGCGCTGATCGTCCCTTCGCGTTACGCACGGGCGATTTCGCGGCGCATCTTTCCGCACCTGCGGGAGCATCCTATCTTGGTGTTCGAATCCCTGTTCACGGTGAGGGCTATCCAGAGGCACTGTGCGGAAAAAGCCAATCGTCGACGCAAGACCGTTACCTTAGGCTATGTTGGGCGGTTGTCCGAAGACAAGAACTTCCCGCAACTGGTCGACCTGTTGATCATGCTCAACCGCGAGCAGCCGGGTCGCTATCGGCTGATCGCATGTGGCGATGTGCACTCGCCGTCATGCGAACCCGGTAAAGTGCATGCGAGGGTTCGTGCGGAGACCCGGCAGACCGATCTGTTCGAATACCATCCGGCGCGTGACCATGCCGACGTCTGGGCGATGTATGGACGGTTCGACGTCTTCCTGTTTCCCAGCACCTCCAACCTGGAGACCCCCGGGAGGGTGCTCGCCGAGGCGAGCTGGTGCGGCATACCGGTGCTAGCGAGCGAACATGCGGCTGCGCCCGAGCTTCTACCGGCGCAGGCCCTGTCACCGGTCCGATACACATTGAGCACGTGGTACCCGACCCATTTCGACTACCCCCTGGGGACTGTCGATATCGACGACATGGCACGCAAGCTGGAGTGCGGTGAGTTAGTCCAGGCCCGCTGTCACCTCAGTTACCGTAATGACCCAGAGTTTCTTCTGAACTTGTTGTTGGCTGGATTGGGGGAGGGCGACGAAGAGGGCGGGCCGACCGATCTCGCAGAGTCTCAGCGTCGATTTCTAGACATGGTCGAGCTATCGGGTCTGACTGATTATCGCGACCGAACGGAATCCGACGCTGTGGTAGCCGAGCTCCTGCGTTGGTTCATAGGTCTGCAGCAACAATCCGGTCATGAGTATCAGTTGCACCTTGTTCGGCTGCTCAAGCTGACGAGGCACGAGGCTCGGACCCGAGCCTTCATCGAAAAAAGCAAGCGGACACGCGGTGACTTCACAAACTTGGGCGGAGTTGATGTCGAGATTTGCAACGTTGCCCATTTCTGGCCCCAGTTCCGGCTCGAGGCTCGGTCCCATGAGTCTGGCAGCCAAGCTGCTCAGGAGATTCGGCGCCAACCGGCTAATCTGATGTGATCGCGGTGGTGATGCTCTCAAACTTGCCGTTTTTGAATTGGATCTTCTTGCTCTGGTATTGGAAGCTGAAATCGAAGTCATACCCCAGTTGCTTGCGCAGAACCTTCACCAGCTCGTCACGCTGTCCGGCATCCAGCTCACCGTCCATGACCAAGGTGGCAGTGAAGTGGTCCACCCGATCCTGGTGCAGCTGAATCTGTCGGATCGGCGCCAAGCCGGACCAGGCGGCGGCGTGTAGCGTCGGCCAGTAGCGCCGGCCGTCGGGCAGGGTGATGAGATTGCGGCGGCGGCCGGTGATCTTCGTCAGCACAGGCAGCCCGCGGCCGCAAGGGCATGGCTCGCCGACTTCGGCGAAGTCGTTGAGCTGATAACGAATCAGAGGTGTCGCGAAGTTGTTAAGGGAAGTAATCAGCAAACGCCCGGTTTCCCCCGGCTTGCAAGGCTCGCCGCCGTCGTCGACCACCTCCACCAGAACCGATTCGGATTGAACGTGCAGGTGCTCGTGATCGGGGCACTGAAGGGCGATATATCCGGCCTCTTCGCAGCTATACCTCTCGATCAACCGGACACCCCACGCTTCCAGCACGAGGGCGCGGACCTCCGGGCTGAGCACCTCGGAGATGGTGGTCACGTCCTTCAGTGCCGGCAACCTGATGCCCCGGTCGAGGGATATGCGTGCCAAGGCTTCGATGACCGAGGGGTAACTCAGCACGTAGTCCGGGTTCTCTCGCTGCAGCCAATTCAGGATCTCCCAGGTGTCCACACGACAGTCCATGGACAGGCTGGGTCCGGTCGAGAAAAGCATCGCATGTGGTATACCCCAGTTCGGCGAACGCACCGGCTTGGGATTGACGGACCCCGATCCGGGTCGGATGACGCAGAACTTACCTTGGAACTCGCGTCGATTCCAAAGTTGCGCACGCAGGGTCAGTGCGAACCAGATGATCCGCGTCAGAGCTGTGGTGAGGACGCGCACGGGCTCGCCTGTCGAGCCTGACGTTTGTTTGCCCTGCGGTTCGCCGTGCCCCTTCGGAGGGCACCTGCGCGGATCTCCTCGAAGCTCGACTGCAGGTCTTCTCGCCTCAGAACAGGAACCCGGCGCCACTGTGCGGGCGTGAATGGCCTGCCGGGTCTGATGCCGGCCGAAGAGAAGCGGTCCCGATAGAACCGCGTGTTGGTCACGGCCTGTGTTACCAATGGCGCAAGCTGTGAGAACTGATGCTCCACGAGGCGCTCAGCGGACAGCCACTGCGAAGCCTCAAGCAGCACCAGCATTGCGACCTGCTGGGCGGTGAAGCTATCCAGGAAGACAGGCCAGCGATTTCCCTCCAATCGTGGTGTGAAAGGCTGATGAAACATGTGGCCCTAAGAGATGTGGAAGGGGACGGTGGCTACTTTTATCCGTGCAAGGTCTAAAAGGTTACCGCGATACTTCTTGCCAAGACAAACTGGATATCCCGGACAAGCTAGATTTTGGACG
>CALOFM010000024.1:0-18174 GCA_942492625.1 uncultured Gammaproteobacteria bacterium
GCTGGCCGAACGGGAACGCGCAAAACCGGCTTCGTTAGCCGCGCCACGCCCAAACCGGAAAGGCCACCGGCCGGGGGCAAAGGCACTTTGAGCCTACACCGGCGTACTCCTTCACCATCATCGCTTGGTGGGTCTGCCCGCCAGGGTCGATGACCGCCTATTAGAAGCGGCCATTTCCACAGTTCACATAAGGTTTAGACTGCGGTACCGTCTTGTGTTCTTGAGTTGACTCTTCCTAAGCGAACGGTGAGGGACTTGAGCATGAAAGACGAGAATCGAATCGACGGGCTTCAAGCCATGGTCGCAGAGTTGGGAAACGCCCTTTCACGCAGCGAGCGCCGCACCGCCCGTCTCGAGCGCACGATCCGCTGGGGGGCCATGAGCTTGGCCTTGGTCCTGGTGTTGACGCTGGCAACAGTATCTCAGCCATTCGGCTTCGCGCTAGCCCAGCAGGAGCCAAGCGCGTCGTCCAAATCGGTGGAGCAAGCTATAGACCGTCTCACCGTCAACCTCACCGGCAGGCAAAGTACCCTCGGGATGATGGGCATTATGACGGCAGACATGAACTCCATGACACACAGCATGGGAACCTCCATGGGCCGTATGGGAAAATGGATGCCTTGGTAGACCCGCCCTGTGCGAGAATCCGATCGCAATTTCAGCCCGAATTACCACGCAAGCATGCCCTCCGTAGCCGCAGACGTCGTCGACGCTTCAAAGCTCGACTCACCCCTGGATCCTCCACTGCCCACCAAGCCGGGCGAACGCCTGCTCTGGGGGCGCCTTTACGGCTCCGGCCAGGCCCTGGCCATCGCCGAGGCAGCGTTATCCGCGCCCGGCTTGGTGCTCGCAGTGGTCGAAGATGTGCAGGCGGCCGCGCGGCTACAGTCGGAGCTCGGGTTCTTCCTCGCCGGCTCGGATCGGCCGGTGCTGGGCTTCCCGGATTGGGAGACCTTGCCCTACGACGTCTTCTCCCCCCTGCCGGAGCTGGTCTCCGAGCGCCTTTCGACCATGCACCGGCTGCCGTCACTGGAACGCGGCGTCCTGGTGGTGCCGGCCGGTACCTTGCTGCAGCGATTGCCGCCGCCGTATTACGTGGACAGCCACTCGCTGGTCCTGCGGGTCGGTGACCGGCTGGACCTGGACACCATGCGCCGCCGCCTGGAGCGGGCCGGCTACCAGTGCGTCTCCCAGGTCATCGCCCACGGAGAGTACGCCGTGCGCGGCTCCCTGCTGGACCTGTTCCCCAGCGGCGGCAACCTGCCCTTCCGTATCGACCTGTTCGATGATGAGGTCGAGAGCATTCGTACCTTCGATCCGGACAGCCAGCGTTCCCGGGACAAGGTCGAGCAGATCCGCCTGCTGCCGGCGCGGGAGCTGCCCCTGGGGGAGGAGGCCGTCACCGCGTTTCGCCAGCGCTACCGCAGCACCTTCGAAGGCGACCCCAAGCAGAGCCTGATTTACCGCGAGGTCTCGTCGGGCTTGGTGCCCGGGGGGCTGGAGTACTACCTGCCCTTGTTCTTCGAGCAAACCGCGACCCTGTTCGATTATCTGCCCGAGAGAGCCATCGCCATCGAGGCGGCGCAAAGCAGGGAGGCGGCGGAGCGCTTCCTCGCCGACGTGGCCACCCGTTACGAGCAGCGCCGGCACGACATTGAGCGGCCCCTCCTGCCCCCGTCCAGACTCTACCTGGCCGCGGACGAGCTGGCCTCCCGGCTCAACCGCATGACCGGAGTCCTTCAGCAGTCCGCCGAGCTGTCCAAACGCCGCAAGGGCTTCGGCAGGATCGCCAATTTCGCCACCCGTACCCTGCCTGCGCTCGCGATCCAGGCAAGGGCGACACGCCCCGCCGGGGCCCTGCAGGACTTCCTCAGCGAGCCCGGGCGGCGGGTGCTCTTCATCGCCGAGAGCACCGGACGGCGCGAGATGCTGCTGGAGAACCTGCGCGGCTTCGACATCAAGCCGCGCCCGCTGGCGGGCTGGCGCGACTTCATCGACTCGGACAGCGCCCTGGCCCTGACGGTCGCCCCCCTGGAGCAGGGGCTGTTCCTGGAGCGGGAAGACATCGCCCTTGTCACCGAGACCCAGCTCTACGGCGAGCGGGTACGCCAGGAGCGCCGGCGCCGCACCGCCGAGCGTGACGGCGAGGCCGTGGTGCGCAACCTCACGGAGCTGCACGTGGGCGCGCCCGTGGTGCACGAGAACCACGGCGTCGGCCGCTACCTGGGGCTGCAGACCCTGGAAGTCGGCGGCATGACCACCGAGTTCCTGACCCTGGAGTACGCCAAGGGGTGACAAGCTCTATGTCCCCGTCTCCTCCCTGCACCTGATCTCCCGCTACACCGGGCGCCTCCGAGGAGACCGCCCCCCTGCACCGCCTGGGCGGCGAGCAGTGGGAGAAGCTCAAGCGCCGGGCCGCGGAGAAGGTGCGGGACGTGGCCGCCGAGCTGCTGGACATTTACGCCCGGCGGGCCGCCCGCCAGGGCTTCGCCTTCCCCGCCGACGGGGAGGAATACGCCGCCTTCGCCTCGGCCTTCGAGTTCGAGGAGACCCCGGACCAGCAGCGGGCCATAGACGCGGTGATCAAGGACATGGCCGATCCCAAGCCCATGGACCGGGTGGTGTGCGGCGACGTGGGCTTCGGCAAGACCGAGGTGGCCATGCGCGCCGCCTTCACCGCGGTGCAGGGCGGCAAGCAGGTGGCGGTGCTGGTGCCCACCACCCTGCTCGCCCAGCAGCACTACGACAACTTCTGCGACCGCTTCGCCGACTGGCCGATCAAGGTCGAGAGCCTGTCGCGCTTCCGCACCGCCAAGGAGCAGAAGCAGATCCTCAAGGGCTTGGCGGACGGCACCGTCGATATGGTGGTCGGCACTCACAAGCTGCTGCAGGCGAGCATCAAGTTCAAGAATCTGGGCCTGGCAATCATCGACGAGGAGCACCGCTTCGGCGTGCGCCACAAGGAGCAGCTCAAGGCCCTGCGCAGCGAGGTGGACATATTGACCCTCACCGCCACCCCCATCCCCCGCACCCTGAACATGGCCATGTCGGGCCTGCGGGACCTGTCCATCATCGCCACGCCGCCGGTGGCACGGCACCCCATCAAGACCTTCACCAGCCAGTGGAGCGACGCCCAGATCCAGGAGGCCTGCCTGCGCGAGCTCAAGCGCGGTGGCCAGGTCTATTTCCTCCACAACCAGGTGGAGACCATCGAGAACATGGCCCGGAAGCTCGAAGACATGCTGCCAGAGGCGAGGGTCCAGGTGGCCCACGGGCACATGCGCGAGCGGGATCTGGAACGGGTGATGCGGGACTTCTACCACCGCCGCTTCAACCTGCTGGTGTGCACCACCATCATCGAGAGCGGCATCGACGTTCCCAGCGCCAACACCATCGTCATCAACCGGGCCGACAAGCTGGGCCTGGCCCAGCTCCATCAGCTGCGCGGGCGAGTCGGGCGCTCCCACCACCGGGCCTATGCCTATCTGATCACCCCACCGCCGGGCTCCATGACCCCGGATGCGAAGAAACGCCTGGAGGCGATCGAGTCGCTGGAGGATCTCGGGGCAGGTTTCACCCTGTCGACCCACGACCTGGAGATCCGCGGGGCGGGCGAGTTGCTCGGTGACGAGCAGAGCGGCCAGATCCAGGAGATCGGCTTTTCGCTGTACATGGACCTGCTTGAGCGGGCGGTGGACGCCCTGAAGGCAGGACGCACCCCGGAGCTGGACCGGCCCCTGGACCACGGTGCCGAGATCGACCTGGCGGTCCCCGCCCTGCTCCCGAGCGACTACCTGCCGGACGTGCACACCCGCCTGGTCATGTACAAGCGCATCGCCAGCGCCGCCGGGCGCGACGAGCTCAGGGAGCTGCAGGTGGAGATGATCGACCGCTTCGGCCTGTTGCCGGAGCCGGCCAAGAACCTGTTCGAGGTAACGGCGCTCAAGCTCCGGGTGCAGCCCTTCGGCATCAAGAAGATCGAGGCCGGCCCCGCGGGTGGGCGCATCCTGTTCGAGGCCGAGCCCCGGATCGACCCGAGCCATATGATCAAGCTCATCCAGACCCGGCCCAAGGACTTCAAGCTCGACGGGGGGGACAAGCTGCGCTTCTTCCGGGACCTGAGCGACCCCGCCACGCGGGTGCAGCAGGTTGGCAACCTGGTGAGGCAAGTGACGGGATAGGCGCGAAGTCGAATGCCGCCTTCAGCTGCGCGAGATCTACGACAAGGTGGATTTCAGCGACCCCCCACCACTCACTTAGACGCCAGCTCGCATACCCCCGTCTCATATTTCAGGGACGAATCGCACTTGGCCAAGGTCGCGCCGTTGTCACCGAGCAACCTCCCCTTCCAAGCCCCTGCGTCGCCAAGCTCGATCTGCATGTAGCCAAACTCGCTCAGCCCGAAGCCGGAGCCCGTCATGCCGTCGATGGGAAAGGAGAACGGGTCCTCGGGATGATTGTGTGCCAATGAGACGCCCCCGTTGCCCACCACGAGCTGAACGGGACGCTGCTCGCCGTCTGAGGCAGGAAATCCGATGGCCTGGAACCGGTGCATGTGGCCGGAGACGATCAGGCGCACCTGCTTTGGGACCGGATGCTCCGCATAGGCCGTCTGCAGCGTTTGGTGTTCTGGCCGAGCTTGCTTGCCCGCCTCCGCGGCGGCTGCACCGATGGCAAGTCCCGCAGCTATTGCGAGCATCGAGACCTTTTGACTGTTCTGCATTACGCTCTCACCGGGGTTGGACCTGTCGTTCGAGGCCGCTGACAAGCGTGAGTACGGACCCAGATCCGCGTAAGGGTGATCTCAAGACTAGCGGATTCTGTGAAGAAGACGAAGCATCGCCGATCAATCGTACCCATCTGGATTCTGCGACTGCCAAGTCCAGGCATCCCTCACCATCTCTTCGACTGCGAGATCTGCAGCCCAACCCAGCTCTCGCTTCGCCAGCGTCGGGTCCGCATAACAGGTTGCGATGTCACCGGGACGGCGCGCGACGATATCGTAAGGTACGGGCCGCCCGCTGGCCCGCTCGAACGCATGCACCATCTCCAGCACGCTGTAGCCGCGACCAGTTCCCAAATTGTAGGTGACGACCCCCGGCCCCGCGGTCAGCTTCTTTAGGGCCTTTAGGTGACCTTTGGCCAAGTCCACCACGTGGATGTAGTCCCTGACACCGGTTCCATCCGGGGTTTCATAGTCGTCTCCGAACACCCGCAAGCGAGGGAGCTTACCTACCGCAACCTGCGCGATGTAAGGCATCAGGTTGTTGGGTATGCCGTTCGGGTCCTCGCCGATGCGTCCGCTCTCGTGGGCACCGACCGGATTGAAGTAGCGTAGCAGAGCGACATTCCAGGCACCGTCGGAGACATGCAGGTCACGAAGTATCTCCTCGATGAAGAGCTTTGAGCGTCCGTAGGGATTGGTTGCCGAGGTCGGAAAACCCTCACAGATCGGGACCGAGGCCGGGTCACCGTAGACCGTGGCCGATGAGCTGAAGACGAGGTTTTTGACCCCGGCTTCGGCCATGACAGAGCAGAGACTGAGGGTCCCGCCGATGTTGTTCTCGTAGTACTCCAGCGGGATTTGGGCGGATTCGCCCACCGCCTTGAGCCCCGCGAAGTGGATGACGGCGTCGAATTCCCGGTCCCGGAACAAGGCCTCGACAGCTCCCCGGTCACGCAGGTCAGCCCGCACGAACCCAGGCTCGTGCCTGGCGATCTCGGCCACCCGATGCAGGGATTCCATCTTGCTGTTGGCCAGGTTATCGACGACGACCACGTCGTAACCGGCATTGAGGAGTTCGACACAGGTGTGGCTACCGATGTAGCCCGCACCGCCGGTGACTAAAACTCGCATATTCTGCCCTTCCCGTGTTTCAAGCGCTCTGGTAATGGAGGCAATCTCAAGACATGACGGCGACAAGGGGTTGCCGCCCTGCGGGTACCCGCGATCTTGGATGGAGCCGCCTCTTAGTGTACCAAGTCACGCGAGGGCATCAGTGCCCGCATCGGATTGAACACCGAAGAGCCGAAGACGAACACGCAAACGCCGCAGCAATTCGCCCTCGAGGGCGTCGGGCAACAGCACCAGGGAACGATGCTGCCAGCTTCCGCAGCGGAAGTTGAGCACCAGGAGCCTCTCGGTTACGTAGGTGGACGGCAATAGCCGAGCCTCAATCCGTTTCCCTGACACGAGTGTCAGGGCCCAAGTGCCGTCAGAATCCCAAGCCGCCTCCCGCACCGCCTGAGGTATCACGTACAAGACTTGAGCGAGAAACGCATACGACAAGCCACTCAGGACAACGGCCGCAAGCAGAGCGCGCCAATACCAGCCGAGCGGTATCACGAAGACCAGGGACAAGGTTGCGCCATACGCGAGTGCCACAAACGCAGCCAAACTACGAGAAGGCCGTGGCCTGATCCGAAGCGGCGGCCTTTCTCTGTGCTTACTCATGAATCTACTCCCCGGACCACTGTAAGATTGTGCCATGACCGATGACTGCTCCGCGTGGAATCCCGGCCTGGAGTCCGACATTCCGCCAGCCTATCGAAAGCTGGAGACCGTCTATCGTCCGGAGAACGTGACCACACGGATCGAAGACATAGACGAGATCTCGAAACAAACAGGCCTGAATACGCAGGATCTGGTGGTCTTCAGACCGCAACGCCTAGCACTACACGAGCTGATCGTCCGGGTCACCGCCGATATCCTCGTGCAAGAAGGAGAGGACGAATCCGAGCTGGGCAGAAGCTTCCGCCGGATCTGCAAACGCATCTTGTCGGGCTGCATACAGCCAAGGATGGGAGAGATCAATAACATCTACGACGGCCTACGGGACAGCCTGCACGGTCGGATCCAGCGGGAGCTGGTCGAGACGCTGTTCTGCACCAAAGCACCGGAACCGGCACGCAAGGGCTTTTTTTTCTTTGCCCGTCGCAAAAAGAAAGCGCCGCCCCACCAAGGGGAAACCACGCAAGAGCGGGAGCGCCGGGTCATTGCCGTTTTCAAGGAAAAGGGGCTGGCTGCCGAGGATCCGCTGAGCAACGCGATTTACAAAAGCCTTTACCACGTTCTCGCAACCATCGCCGGAAATCGAGGCTACCTCGGCCCGGACCCTGGCTTCCTCACGAATCTCGTCTGCAATCATGTCTGTAATTGCCATGGCAGCGACTTGATCGGCAGGGCAATAACTCCCTGGATCGCGGAGGCCGTCGACAAGGAGGGCTATGCAACCGTCGAGAACGCACGCAATCCTTTACTGATCAGCCTCAAAGGGGCCTCGGCGGCGGGAAAAAGTTCCCTACGTCCCATATTGAGCCAGATGATGACAGACCAGGGGATGGTTGCAGAAGGATACACGACCATTAGCCCGGATATATGGCGCAGACTGCTGCTCGACTACGAAGCCCTGGGGAAAGCATAC
Organism: uncultured Gammaproteobacteria bacterium; assembly: GCA_942492625.1. Taxonomy (GTDB): domain Bacteria; phylum Pseudomonadota; class Gammaproteobacteria; order Chromatiales; family Chromatiaceae; genus Thiosymbion. The sequence goes on from CALOFM010000024.1 coordinate 7,425, forward strand.
AAATACGCGGGGCGCCTGACAGGTCAGGAAGTGCTCGTTATCGACGGCAAGCTGGATCACTACATCCGCGACAAGGCCAAGCTGCAGAAGGCGATACCCCACATTTTGGTGGACCGTTTCCGTTTCGACAGCTTCTCCACCGAACGGATCTCAAAGGTGCTGCACGGCACCTACGTGAGACATGTGGACAGCATGTACATGTACTTTGTCGTGACGCCACCCCATGCGACGGTGGAGAGGGGCTGGGAGCGTGGCCGGCAGACGGGCCGCTACAAGGCCGTCGAGGATTTTCTCGACCACAGCGTCGAGGCCTATGTCGGCATGCCTAAAATTCTTTTCAAGTGGCTTGCCAACGACCGGCCCTTGTTCAAGTACGAGTTTCTGGACAACAGCGTACCCAAAGGGACCTACCCGAAATCAGTCGCCTTCGGTACTCGGGATGAAATAAACATCATCGACTGCTCCGTCTTCGTCGACATCGAGCGCTATCAGAAGATCAACATCAGGGCCAAAACGCCTCGGGATGTCTACCCCACCGGTCCCGCAACCTCCGTGAAAAACAACATGGGTTTTCTTGCGCAATGTGTCAGGAAGATTCCCGCGGTCAACTTCATCGACCAGGAAACAGGCACGACGTACGTCCGCGTACGCAACGGAATATTCCGGGTTCTGGACGCCGAAATCCTTGCGCGGCAGCTCGAAGACAGCGAGAGGGCACAGATCTTTTCGGAGCTTGCGCCGCGTCTGTCCTTGGAAAGCTGATCTCGGTAACCGGAAACCCTCAAGAAGGCGTCTCGATCCCAATGCCAAGCGCACTTACTTGAGTGGCGGAAGAAGCCGGTGTCCGTTGATGTTTGCCGCTGTGAGAACCTGTAGCAGCTGATTTTGCGGCATGCGTTCCTGACACCCCCAACGGAGAAGGTCGAGATTCTCTGCACCTTTCTGAATCCGCTCCAGCACAACGCTGAGTAACCCCTTCAGTTCGCCGAACCGCTCAGAAAAAACCCCGAAACACTCCGCCCCAAACTCCTCACAAAAGGCCTCGCCACGCAAATGCTGAACAAGCAGACTGCGGCAAAAGGTGCGCCAGTAGCTCTCTACCCAGTCTCGCTCGGCGTCGACACCGAGGTCCCGGCCCGCCTTTTCACTCTCAATCCACTTATATTCCCGGATTGCCCTTTCGGCCTCTTCGTAAACTCTGAGATGCGGCATCGTCTCACCCCTCCCGGAATCTAGCTAGGTGAACTATAATTCAACAAAAACAGTATGTCACGCCAATTGTTTAAAGCTTTGCAGCAGGGGATGCCTATGTCTACTCAGGGTGACCTAGCAGACGCGGAGAAATGACTGGTTACGGTCCATGACTTCCAGCGAGGCAAGCTTCAACATAAGGCTTTGATCGAGGAACCAGGAACGATAACGATCGTGACTGCGTCGATGCTATCTAGAATTTGGCCTGCGCACGCCGCGAACACCAGTTTCTGGATGCGTTCACGAAGACGATAGAACGCACTACCATGTAACGGTAAAGTGACATCGTCGTTATCGACAGCATACGCCCCGTGCTTCGGATGTCGATGCTCACAGTCCATGACAAAAAGCGCCGTGACCTGGATCACATTTCAACTATTCGTCGAAAAAAGTCTGCGCGATTTTTCATGAAAGGCCACGCTGGATGGGCCAGGTAACCGGTAATCCGTTGACGCGAGTTAGCATCATCAGTCTCGTTGAGACGAAGTTGCTGCAATCTGACATTTCACCAAAGGAGGCTTCCATGGCAACCGCGAGAACAGCCCCGTTCGAAGAGCTGACAAAACTGGCATCCGACTTCGTCACTTCACAAAAAGGGATGTGGGATCATAAGGCTTGGATGGATTTCCTCTTGCGTGTCGAGCAGGAAGGCGTGGAGATTTCCGAAGACATACAGTCGAAGCTCGGCGATCTGCTGGAGGCAATGAAGGAGTATCACGCGGCCGTCTCCTCAACCGAAGAAATCGAGCAGGCGATGAGCACGGTTTTCAACGAAAGCGTTGCCTTTATCAAGCGGCAAAAGGGTGTGTGGGGGCATGCCGAGTGGGAAGATTTCGTGAAGACCATTCAGCAGAATACGCACACTTGGTCCGACGGTACCGAGGCCTATCTTGGTGGCGTCCTGGAATCGCTCAAGATCTTCTATGCGTTATCCGCTGCCGCTCCCGTCAAGAAATCCGGACCGGCTGTGCCTAGAATGCTATAGACCAAGAAGCCGAGCCCCGCGAAGAAGAGCATGCAATAGGGCAAAAAGAAGACGATCTAACTACGCCTGCAAGGCCTACGAGGAGACAATCCGGAGCGCCCCGGTCCTGGCCCACTCGATCCCCGAGGACAACGCCTCCCCCGGACTGCTGGCCCACATCGCAGCGGCGAAGTACCAGGATGCTTCGCCGCTGGCCCGCCAGGAAAAGATCCTGCAGCGCGCCGGCGTGGACATTCCCCGTGCCACCCTGGCCGGTTGGATGATCAAGCTCGGTATCTTCCTGGCCCCCAGGATCGCGCAGCTGCACGCGTGGCTTGCGAAATCCTTGCCCGAGGTCCCGCCCTCCACTCTCACCGGCAAGGCGCTCGCCTATTTGCACAGCCAGTGGGCGCGGCTCATCGGCTACCCTGACGACGGGCGCCTGACCATCGACGACAAAAGCCTGCGAGCGGGTCAGAGGCATCTGGATACAGCTTACTGTGTTCTGTTTGCCCGCTCCGTGATCTGAAAGTCGCGTGGCGTTTTTGTTACTCTATGCGCGCCAATTCCGTTTACAGCCACGAACGCTCAGATACTTGGATACGCACATCTTAGGAATATCGGCCTTCTATCATGACAGCGCGGCGGCTTTAGTGTCTGACGGCCAAATCGTGGCCGCAGCCCAGGAGGAACGCTTTACTAGAAAGAAGCATGACGCCGGTTTTCCCCTGGAAGCAATAGCCTACTGCCTCAAAGAAGCAGGGGTTTTGCTGGCCGATCTTGAGTGCGTTGTCTTCTACGACAAACCACTCGTCAAGTTCGAAAGACTCTTGGAAACCTATCTGGCGTATGCCCCCGACGGCTTCCGTTCTTTTGTGGCGTCCATGCCGGTATGGCTCAAGGAAAAGTTGTTTCTTAAGGATCTGATCAGAACTGAGCTGTCCGCCCTCGGTCATCTCGACAAAGGATCGCTCCCACCCTTGCTATTCACCGAGCACCATCAAGCGCACGCCGCTTCTGCTTTCTTCCCGAGTCCCTTCAAACGCGCCGCCGTCCTATGCATAGACGGCGTGGGTGAGTGGGCGACGACTAGCGTATGGCTAGGTGAGGGGAATTCCATTACACCACAATGGGAAATTGATTTCCCCCATTCGCTTGGGTTGCTCTACTCGGCTTTCACTTACTTCACGGGATTCAAAGTCAATTCCGGGGAGTACAAGCTAATGGGGCTTGCGCCCTATGGTCAGCCGAAGTACGTGGAACTGATTCTGGAAAAGCTACTGTCCCTCAAGGATGACGGCACTTTCCGAATGGACATGCGCTTCTTCAATTATGCAAACGGGCTGACCATGACCAATCGGCGCTTCAATGCCCTGTTCGGCGGGCCGCCGCGTAAACCAGAGTCGCCCTTGACCCAGCGTGAGATGGACATAGCCGCCTCGATCCAAGCCGTAACCGAGAAGGTAGTCCTTCGCCTCGCACGAACCGTCCACGGAGAGCTTGGCTGTGAGCATCTGTGCCTTGCAGGAGGCGTCGCCCTGAATTGTGTTGCAAACGGCCGCATCCTGCGCGAAGGGCCATTCAAGGAAGTCTGGATTCAACCGGCGGCGGGTGATGCGGGCGGTGCGGTTGGTGCAGCGCTTTCAACATGGCACGAATACCTCGGTCACGAACGCGAGATCACCGGCGCTGATCGCATGAAAGGGGCCTATCTAGGGCCGCGATTCTCGGAATCGGACATTCAGGGCTATCTGGATTCCGTAGGCGCGTGCTATTCGTATTTGGATGATGAGGTGTTGATGCCACGGCTGGCCGAGATCTTGGAGAAAGGGCAAGTGGTAGGTTGGCTTCAAGGGCGCATGGAATTCGGACCGAGGGCGCTCGGCGGACGTTCCATCATCGGAGATCCGAGGAATCAATCCATGCAGTCGGTGATGAATCTTAAAATCAAGTACCGAGAGTCGTTCCGGCCGTTTGCCCCATCCGTTCTCGGCGAGCGAGTCGCCGACATCTTCGAGATGAATCAAGCGAGTCCATACATGCTGCTGGTTGCTCCAGTAAAAAAACAGATCCAAATCCCTATGACCGACGAGCAGAAGAAGCTCTTTGGCATCGAGAAACTACGTGTACCGCGGTCTACGCTACCAGCGATCACACATGTCGATTACTCTGCGCGAATCCAGACAGTCCACCGCGACACGAATCCGCGCTACTATGATCTGCTGCATCACTTCGAGAGGCTCACGGGCTGCCCAGCTCTGGTCAACACGTCGTTCAACGTCCGGGGAGAGCCTATCGTGTGTACCCCGCAGGACGCTTATCGCTGCTTCATGCGCACTGAGATGGACTATCTGGTGCTGGAAAATTTCTTGTTGGCGAAGACCGACCAACCGAAATGGGAGAAAGACGACGCTTGGAAGCAAGAGTTTGAATTAGACTGATGAGCGCAAGTACACATCTTATACCCGAACTCGACCGCAAAGGACTTCGAAAATTCGGCATCCTGACTGGCGGCATCGTCGCTGCGGTTTTCGGCGTTATTCTTCCTCCGTTACTCGACCTTGAAACTCCGCGCTGGCCTTGGGTAGTTGCAGGTGTTCTCTGGGTCTGGGCACTTGCTGCACCCCAAAGCCTAAACCTGGTTTACCACTTTTGGATGCGCTTCGGATTACTATTAAACCGCATTACTACTCCAGTCATTCTTGGAATCGTCTTCTTCCTTGTAATATTCCCTATGGCGTTGGTGATGAAACTTGCTGGACGGGATCCAATGAGCCGCCGCTTTGACGAACAATCGGAAAGCTATCGTATTACTAGCCGTTCACCTCAACGCCAGAACATGCAGAGACCTTTTTGATGACCGAACTTCTGAAAGATCTGTGGGATTTCATGCGCGAGCGCAAGAAATTCTGGCTCGCCCCAATTATTATCGTCATGCTGCTCCTCGGTGCATTGATTGTGTTAACCCAAGGCTCGGCTGTTGCACCGTTTATATATACATTGTTCTGATCTGAACAATGCGCGTGAGAAAACGGCCGCGCCAGGATGAATTTCTGTTGGAGTTCTTGCTTCTTAGGGAAACACGCTCGCGCCATTCCCTCTGAGGAACTGGCTGCAAGATTTTAATAACCACAACCTAATCACTGTCCCCGCTAGCGGCGAAGTTGGCTAAAACGACACTCCTACCTCGCTCGGCCCAAGTTCTTCTTGGTGTGCCTTGCCAGTATCTGCCTGAATTTCAACTAACAACTGCCGCTCCGATAATAACTCGTACGCAAGTTCCGCCAGAAGTTGATAGCCTTTCTCATTAAAATGAGAAGAGCAATTGTTAAATAGCGAGCATGGGTCTCTATTATTTAATTGCTGTAAAATACCGGGGCCAAAGTTGAATATGTCGATGTTGCGCTTCGACATTTCCATTACCAAGTTTTCGTACGGCCAGGTGCGCTTCTCCAAATAATAGACCAAGTCAAGACCTGATGGGATTACTGTAAGAATTGGAGTTCTACCTCTCTTTATGGCGTTGTCGTGAAAAGAACGCAGGATTTCTGACGTTATTGCGAGGGATCGAGAAGGATGATCTTCCGAGTAAAACTCCGTGTAGTATGGCTCGCCGAGCAGCTCCGCCCTTATACGGAAATTATTTAAACTTCTAAAAATCGAGAGCGTGTATGGAAAAGAAGCATACGTAATACCTGATGACCCTCCTGGAATAAAATAGTCATCCTTAAGGTATTTGTGGGGCCGAGAAACAACATCGCTGTATTTATCTGAGCTAAATTTCGGCAATGGAATTAGCTCAAGTGACCCTTGCGGATTGAGAGTAAAACGCGGCTTGAAGCCAAGCCCTCCTTCAGGGTGTAGTAAGTCCCTAAACTGATTTGCATTTCTCAGCACATTCTCTGAAAAATGGTTCAGAAAAACAATGGGGGAGTTATCATCTGTGTTCTGCAAAAAGCGAAGGTAAGCTTGGTCCGAACCATAGGCAATAACTCCATAGTTCGCAACCCGACAGCCAAGTAGCTGAGATAAGATATTCCCCCAAGCATATTCATGGGCAACTTCGTCGCTCCAGGTGAACGAATCCCCATAAAGCGATATGCAACTCTCATTCTCGTTTTCATCGGGGAATGCGGGCACGACCCTGCTTCCGCTCAAATCAAATTTGCCTTTCCCGTATTCATCTGGTGACGGCCAACCGAGAACGTCATCTCTTTTTGAGACGTAATCGTGGAAGGATTTAGATGGTGACGGAACGTAGAAAGCATTTTTCGTCTTTAGAAATTCCACGGCCAGAAAGGATGCGATCTCTGCAAAAATCACGACGAGAAAGACCGTAAGAACGTAGAATACCAATCGCATTTTTTCTTTTTTCAATCTACTTAATACCTGCGTTTGCAAGAATCTGAAATCGGAAATTTCTGGAGGATTGAATATCGCTTGCGAATGACCTCCAACATTCGGAATGTCACCGGGAGGTTCGGCTTTCGGCAATAGGTTACGATAAACGGTCGCAATGCGTTGAGTCTCTGGTTATCCTAACAGATAGAACATCCGAGTTACTTCTTCGTTTCAGGAATGTCCTTTGGTCGTAGCGGTTAGCTGTTCGACAGCGCGTCGCGTGTCTAGTCTTTGCCGACACTAACCCACTACGGAATCAAGGGGATCGGCTGCTTCTGGGTCACTTCAGCAGGGGATCGTAAACGCCGGTTGCAATAAGCCGATCCGTAGAGGTGGGTGTTGCGAAAACCAAACAGCGTCTCGTGTAGAGGCGTACGTCCGAAGTGGGTCGATTTGAGACAGTTTATTTATATGAAGGCCGTTCCAGGGCGAACACCGATTATAGACCTCTAAGGTGATCAGGGCCGGATGCGATGCTTCGGCATGAAGCTTCTGGACACTGGCGAGACGTTCTGGACTCTCGAAAATCTAGGCAACTTCCGGCCTGTGCGGGTCAGGCGACTGTTGAATAGGCCGGGACGTGAGACTCCCGTCACGTTGACGGAACCTGGTGGGTGAGTCACTGGGAAGGTGTGTCGCGGATCACAAACCGACGCAGCGCGTCAAGGTAATCTGACCTCGCAGCAAGGGAAAGCGCGTGGTTGGCGCAGTCATACTAGGGACGGTGACGTTGGATATGCTGCACTCCTCCTCTTGGTGGTGGTTAACGCCTCGGCAGAAATGTCGGGGCGTTTCTTTTTGCTCCGCTGTCAGCCATGTTGGAACCCGCCTGCCCCCGAATAGATGATCCGCAGCGAGCACTCCCGACTGCCACAGGCGCTGCATCTGTGATGCCGGCGAAGTTCCTGGATCGTCATGCCCTCCGGCACCGTTTTCCGATCCAGGTCCGCCCGGTGATCGCAGGCTTCGCAGAAAAGGCGGATCGAGAACTGCTCGGGCCGGGATTCCGATAGCTGGTTGCGTTCTCCGGGACACTGACTATCCGAGCCGTCCTCATTCAACGGTTGCTCGATCCACCGATACCGAGAGCTGACCGAAGACCGTGGGACCGGATGATTCCTCGCGGTTGTCTTCCTGGGGACGGTCGGTTGCGCAAGCGGACAGAATGATCAGGAATACTAGGATGGTGTACTTCATCGTCTCCGCCACTCCCAAGGCGGTACTGGGTCACGATCCCGCCACCGACCGGCTCCCTGGGATCGCGCCTTCTTATTGGCGTCCTCGTACAGTACCCGGTCCATTTGTGATTGCTCGCTCGCGTACCTGCGATATCACCAAGCATAGCCCGTACGGACGATCGCCAGGTTTACGTCCTGGTCGTCGTGGATGATCTTGCCAAGGCGCTCGGTATGGTGTCGGCGATCTACTTGCTGTGCCTGCAGGACAAGGAACCGAGCGAGCAGGCGCAGGAGTTGCTGCGATGTTCCCAGAAGACCGACGACTGGGGCCGAGAAGCGATCCTCGTACTGGCGGGGTCGCATTGCGAAGCGACTAACCACTAAGTGACCAGGGTTGGGATGGCGAGCTTGGCTATCGGCTTCTGCTACGTCAGAAATCGACCCAGACCTGTCGCTGGCTATGCGAAGAGTAACGGCGGCAATTGAACCCATAGCGGACCTTGCGAGCGTCGTCGACTTCAGCACTGATGCCGCCGCGGCCGATCAAACTCGTTCTCTGACCACCCGCCGGGAGGATGCTACCGAGCCCATGCCCGACTGGGGCCTCCACGGCCAACCCGAGCCGAACGTCGAATTAAATCACCGCATCGCCTGGTTACCGTGGTCTCCTGCGAAAGAGGGTGCCGCAGCGCCGTTGCCCGCATGCCCTCTCCGTCCCGGAATCTGGCTCAAAAGCTTTGCCGGGCGCCGCTAGCGAGATCCGTCAGCCCCTTCTTTGAGTATTACCCGACCGTCCCGCCCCCGTTACCCGCACGTTTTTGTCCTACATAGACTCGCAGGGTGGATTAGATTTCCTATCTATTGCTCACGAGCTGGCATGAGGGGCGCCGCCCAGGTGTGGTCAGCATCCCGGTATCCTCGTCATCACTTGTCCCCCTGGCAATAACGGAACCGCAGCCCAGGCCCCTGCGCCCGATCGAGCAGGCTCAAACTCCCGCCTAGACTGGCGGCGGCTTCTCTGGCGATGGGCAGTCCGAGCCCGCTGCCCTCGCCGCTGGTCCCCAGTGGACGATAGAAGGCGTCGAATACCCGTTCGCGCTCGGCGGCGGGGATGCCGGGACCGTTGTCGAGGATGTCGATGACGGCGCCATCGGTGTCCGAGGCGAGGCGCAGCGTGACCTCGCCACCCGGAGGGGTATATTTTAGGGCGTTGTCCAGCCCGTTCCTGAGTACCAGGCGCAAGCTGTCGCGCGCGGCCCTAATCCGAACCGGAGTGATCTCATCGAGCCCCAGATCGATGCCTTTCGCCTCGGCGAGCGGCAGGTAGTCCGCGATCAGCTCGCGCGCCAGTTCGGCAACATCAACGTCGGTGGTCAGCTCAGCGACCGCCTGGAAACGGGCCAGGGTCAAGAGCTGCTCGGTGAGCTCGTGCGCGCGCTCGATCCCGGCCTGAAGCGGCTCGATGCGCTCGCGCATGACCTCCAATGTCGTCGCTTCGCGCAGATTCTGCGCCTGCACCGACAGGGCGGTCAGCGGGCTCCTGAGTTCGTGCGCGGCATCGGCGACGAAGCGCCGCTGCTGCTCCATCAGAATCCCCACCCGTTCGAGCAGACGATTGATCGCCAGCACGAAGGGCCGGATCTCGCTTGGCACGTCGGTGTCGCTCAGCGCGCGCGGGCGATCCGCTGGCTGAGCGTCCAGATGCGCGGCGAGCGACTTGACCGGGGCCAGCTCGCGCCGGACGATGCGCAGGATCATAAAAACCATCAGCAGGGGCAGCAGCAACAATGGCGTCAGGGTGTGGAAACCTGCCTGTAGATCCTCCGCCAGCCAATCGGGGCGGATGTCCTCGGGGAGGCGAATGACGTGGATGTACGCCTCGGCATTGTCTAGAACCTCCTCGCCAAGGAGCTGGTCCGGCGCTCCGATCCGGGGTGCCCCGCCGCTGTCGCGCGCCGCCAACGAGGCGATCTGCCGCAGCATGTCGTCCTGGAACTCGGTCGCTTCATGGTAAGCAACCAGGAACGAGATCGCGGCGGCGACCAGCGCGGCGAGCAGGATGGCCGAGCCCAAAATCAGCGATAGGCGCCACTGCAGCGAGCGTCTCATCGGGGTTTCTCCACCGTCCAGCCCGCGCCGCGCACGTTCTTGATGACCTCGGCGCCGAGCTTCTTGCGCACACCGTGGATGATGAAATCGACGGCGTTGCTCTCCACCTCCTCGTTCCAGCCGCAGAGGTGCGATTCCAGCTCGGCGCGCGAGCAGATCCGACCTGGGCGCAGTAGCAGCGCATGCAGCAACGCGAACTCGCGCGCGCTCAATACCGTGACGGCATCCCCGTGACGGGCCTCGCGGGTCGCCGGATCGAGGCTGACCCTACCGTTGGTGAGCACCGGCGCGGCCTGTCCGTCCTGGCGGCGGGCGACCGCGCGTAGCCGCGCAAGCAGCTCCTGGACGTCGAAGGGCTTGACCAGATAGTCGTCCGCGCCGACGTCCAGCCCCGTGATGCGGTCGTCCACGCCGTCGCGGGCGGTGATGACGATGACCGGGATCCCATTGCCCGTGCTCCGCAGCCGCCGCAGCACCTCCAACCCGTCGCATTCGGGCAGGCCCAGATCGAGCAGCACCGCCTCGTGCTCGCCATGCCCGAGTGCGGTAGACGCGGAGAGACCATTCCGAACCCAATCCACGGCGTGGGCAGCGTCCTTGAGGGCAACACAGACCGCCTCGCCGATCATAGGGTCGTCTTCGACCAGAGGGATGCGCATCGTGCTTTTTTACATCTTCTCGCGTTGCCGTTGGTTGGGGTGAAACAGTCGACATGGGGTCGCGCGGCGCTCGCACGCTCCCGATGCACTGGCCGAGGCCCAAGCAGGCGGACGCGGGGCCCGGTTGCATGCGGCCCGGCGTCGATGGAGATCAGGCGGTGATCAGCAATACAATCGAACGCTGGCCA